>OZ244155.1:0-1939457 GCA_965216345.1 Candidatus Nitrosopumilus sp. | reverse complement strand
TGACGATAACACTAGTGTTACCATTGATCAAACGGCACCTACACTAGCTCCCGTATCCATAACATCTAACAATTCAAATGATAGTTCTTTGGCCCAGTATTGCCAGTTGTGGCCAAGGATGCAGATTCTGAATTGTCAGATGTTATTAGCTCTCGTATCCATAACATCTAACAATTCAAATCCATCCTTGGCCACAACTGATGATACTGTCACGCTAAGCTTTACCTCCTCTGAGAATATACTGCCACCAACTGTAACCTTTGGTGGAGTTACAGCATCTACAGTTACTGGAAGCAACACTTCTTGGAGTGCCACAAAAACAATCACAGATTCAGATGTTGATGGCAGCACTGTAACATTTGCCATAGACTATTCTGACTTGGCAACAAATGACGGCATTACGGTTACTGGTGTTACTGATGGTACCGGTGTTACAGTTGATCAACCAGCACCAGATACAACAGCACCTACACTAGCTCTCGTATCCATAACATCTGACAATTCAGAATCTGCATCCTTGGCCACAACTGGCAATACTGTCACGCTAAGCTTTACCTCCTCTGAGAATATACTGCCACCAACTGTAACCTTTGGTGGAGTTACAGCATCTACAGTTGCTGTTGGAAGCAACACTTCTTGGAGTGCCACAAAAACAATCACATCCGGAGATGCTGATGGCCCTGTAATATTCACTATAGCTTATTCTGATTTGGCAACAAATACCGGCACTCCAGTTACCAGTACTGACGATAACACTAGTGTTACCATTGATCAAACGGCACCTACACTAGCTCCCGTATCCATAACATCTAACAATTCAAATGATAGTTCTTTGGCCCAGTATTGCCAGTTGTGGCCAAGGATGCAGATTCTGAATTGTCAGATGTTATTAGCTCTCGTATCCATAACATCTAACAATTCAAATCCATCCTTGGCCACAACTGATGATACTGTCACGCTAAGCTTTACCTCCTCTGAGAATATACTGCCACCAACTGTAACCTTTGGTGGAGTTACAGCATCTACAGTTACTGGAAGCAACACTTCTTGGAGTGCCACAAAAACAATCACAGATTCAGATGTTGATGGCAGCACTGTAACATTTGCCATAGACTATTCTGACTTGGCAACAAATGACGGCATTACGGTTACTGGTGTTACTGATGGTACCGGTGTTACAGTTGATCAACCAGCACCAGATACAACAGCACCTACACTAGCTCTCGTATCCATAACATCTGACAATTCAGAATCTGCATCCTTGGCCACAACTGGCAATACTGTCACGCTAAGCTTTACCTCCTCTGAGAATATACTGCCACCAACTGTAACCTTTGGTGGAGTTACAGCATCTGCAGTTGCTGTTGGAAGCAACACTTCTTGGAGTGCCACAAAAACAATCACATCCGGAGATGCTGATGGCCCTGTAATATTCACTATAGCTTATTCTGATTTGGCAACAAATACCGGCACTCCAGTTACCAGTACTGACGATAACACTAGTGTTACCATTGATCAAACGGCACCTACACTAGCTCCCGTATCCATAACATCTAACAATTCAAATGATAGTTCTTTGGCCCAGTATTGCCAGTTGTGGCCAAGGATGCAGATTCTGAATTGTCAGATGTTATTAGCTCTCGTATCCATAACATCTAACAATTCAAATCCATCCTTGGCCACAACTGATGATACTGTCACGCTAAGCTTTACCTCCTCTGAGAATATACTGCCACCAACTGTAACCTTTGGTGGAGTTACAGCATCTACAGTTACTGGAAGCAACACTTCTTGGAGTGCCACAAAAACAATCACAGATTCAGATGTTGATGGCAGCACTGTAACATTTGCCATAGACTATTCTGACTTGGCAACAAATGACGGCATTACGGTTACTGGTGTTACTGATGGTACCGGTGTTACAGTTGATCAACCAGCACCAGATACAACAGCACCTACACTAGCTCTCGTATCCATAACATCTGACAATTCAGAATCTGCATCCTTGGCCACAACTGGCAATACTGTCACGCTAAGCTTTACCTCCTCTGAGAATATACTGCCACCAACTGTAACCTTTGGTGGAGTTACAGCATCTACAGTTGCTGTTGGAAGCAACACTTCTTGGAGTGCCACAAAAACAATCACATCCGGAGATGCTGATGGCCCTGTAATATTCACTATAGCTTATTCTGATTTGGCAACAAATACCGGCACTCCAGTTACCAGTACTGACGATAACACTAGTGTTACCATTGATCAAACGGCACCTACACTAGCTCCCGTATCCATAACATCTAACAATTCAAATGATAGTTCTTTGGCCACAACTGGCAATACTGTCACGCTAAGCTAACAATTCAAATCCATCCTTGGCCACAACTGATGATACTGTCACGCTAAGCTTTACCTCCTCTGAGAATATACTGCCACCAACTGTAACCTTTGGTGGAGTTACAGCATCTACAGTTACTGGAAGCAACACTTCTTGGAGTGCCACAAAAACAATCACAGATTCAGATGTTGATGGCAGCACTGTAACATTTGCCATAGACTATTCTGACTTGGCAACAAATGACGGCATTACGGTTACTGGTGTTACTGATGGTACCGGTGTTACAGTTGATCAACCAGCACCAGATACAACAGCACCTACACTAGCTCTCGTATCCATAACATCTGACAATTCAGAATCTGCATCCTTGGCCACAACTGGCAATACTGTCACGCTAAGCTTTACCTCCTCTGAGAATATACTGCCACCAACTGTAACCTTTGGTGGAGTTACAGCATCTACAGTTGCTGTTGGAAGCAACACTTCTTGGAGTGCCACAAAAACAATCACATCCGGAGATGCTGATGGCCCTGTAATATTCACTATAGCTTATTCTGATTTGGCAACAAATACCGGCACTCCAGTTACCAGTACTGACGATAACACTAGTGTTACCATTGATCAAACGGCACCTACACTAGCTCCCGTATCCATAACATCTAACAATTCAAATGATAGTTCTTTGGCCACAACTGGCAATACTGTCACGCTAAGCTTTACCTCCTCTGAAGGCATACTGCCACCAACTGTAACCTTTGGTGGAGTTGCTGCATCTGCAGTTGCTGTTGGAAGCAACACTTCTTGGAGTGCCACAAAAACAATCGTACCTGGAGATGCTGATGGCCCTGTAGCATTTAGCATATCTTATTCTGACTTGGCAACAAATGACGGCACTCCAGTTACCAGTACTATTGGTGGCTCTAGTGTTACCATTGATCAAACGGCACCTACACTAGCTCTCGTATCCATAACATCTAACAATTCAAATCCATCCTTGGCCACAACTGATGATACTGTCACGCTAAGCTTTACCTCCTCTGAGAATATACTGCCACCAACTGTAACCTTTGGTGGAGTTACAGCATCTACAGTTACTGGAAGCAACACTTCTTGGAGTGCCACAAAAACAATCACAGATTCAGATGTTGATGGCAGCACTGTAACATTTGCCATAGACTATTCTGACTTGGCAACAAATGACGGCATTACGGTTACTGGTGTTACTGATGGTACCGGTGTTACAGTTGATCAACCAGCACCAGATACAACAGCACCTACACTAGCTCTCGTATCCATAACATCTGACAATTCAGAATCTGCATCCTTGGCCACAACTGGCAATACTGTCACGCTAAGCTTTACCTCCTCTGAGAATATACTGCCACCAACTGTAACCTTTGGTGGAGTTACAGCATCTACAGTTGCTGTTGGAAGCAACACTTCTTGGAGTGCCACAAAAACAATCACATCCGGAGATGCTGATGGCCCTGTAATATTCACTATAGCTTATTCTGATTTGGCAACAAATACCGGCACTCCAGTTACCAGTACTGACGATAACACTAGTGTTACCATTGATCAAACGGCACCTACACTAGCTCCCGTATCCATAACATCTAACAATTCAAATGATAGTTCTTTGGCCACAACTGGCAATACTGTCACGCTAAGCTTTACCTCCTCTGAAGGCATACTGCCACCAACTGTAACCTTTGGTGGAGTTGCTGCATCTGCAGTTGCTGTTGGAAGCAACACTTCTTGGAGTGCCACAAAAACAATCGTACCTGGAGATGCTGATGGCCCTGTAGCATTTAGCATATCTTATTCTGACTTGGCAACAAATGACGGCACTCCAGTTACCAGTATACTATTGGTGGCTCTAGTGTTACCATTGATCAAACGGCACCTACACTAGCTCTCGTATCCATAACATCTAACAATTCAAATCCATCCTTGGCCACAACTGATGATACTGTCACGCTAAGCTTTACCTCCTCTGAGAATATACTGCCACCAACTGTAACCTTTGGTGGAGTTACAGCATCTACAGTTACTGGAAGCAACACTTCTTGGAGTGCCACAAAAACAATCACAGATTCAGATGTTGATGGCAGCACTGTAACATTTGCCATAGACTATTCTGACTTGGCAACAAATGACGGCATTACGGTTACTGGTGTTACTGATGGTACCGGTGTTACAGTTGATCAACCAGCACCAGATACAACAGCACCTACACTAGCTCTCGTATCCATAACATCTGACAATTCAGAATCTGCATCCTTGGCCACAACTGGCAATACTGTCACGCTAAGCTTTACCTCCTCTGAGAATATACTGCCACCAACTGTAACCTTTGGTGGAGTTACAGCATCTACAGTTGCTGTTGGAAGCAACACTTCTTGGAGTGCCACAAAAACAATCACATCCGGAGATGCTGATGGCCCTGTAATATTCACTATAGCTTATTCTGATTTGGCAACAAATACCGGCACTCCAGTTACCAGTACTGACGATAACACTAGTGTTACCATTGATCAAACGGCACCTACACTAGCTCCCGTATCCATAACATCTAACAATTCAAATGATAGTTCTTTGGCCACAACTGGCAATACTGTCACGCTAAGCTTTACCTCCTCTGAAGGCATACTGCCACCAACTGTAACCTTTGGTGGAGTTGCATCTGCAGTTGCTGTTGGAAGCAACACTTCTTGGAGTGCCACAAAAACAATCGTACCTGTTGATGCTGATGGCCCTGTAGCATTCACTATATCTTATTCTGATTTGGCAACAAATGACTTCCAGTTACCAGTACTGTGCCTAGTGTTACCATTGATCAAACAATCGCACCTACACTAGCTCCCGTATCCATAACATCTAACAATTCAAATCTGATCCTTGGCCACAACTGGCAATACTGTCACGCTAAGCTTTACCTCCTCTGAGAATATACTGCCACCAACTGTAACCTTTGGTGGAGTTACAGCATCTACAGTTGCTGTTGGAAGCAACACTTCTTGGAGTGCCACAAAAACAATCACAGATGGAGATGCTGATGGCCACTGTACTCTTATTCTGACTTGGCAACAAATGACGGCACTCCAGTTACCAGTACTGACGTTATTGGTGGCTCTAGTGTTACCATTGATCAAACGGCACCTACACTAGCTCTCGTATCCATAACATCTAACAATTCAAATCCATCCTTGGCCACAACTGATGATACTGTCACGCTAAGCTTTACCTCCTCTGAGAATATACTGCCACCAACTGTAACCTTTGGTGGAGTTACAGCATCTACAGTTACTGGAAGCAACACTTCTTGGAGTGCCACAAAAACAATCACAGATTCAGATGTTGATGGCAGCACTGTAACATTTGCCATAGACTATTCTGACTTGGCAACAAATGACGGCATTACGGTTACTGGTGTTACTGATGGTACCGGTGTTACAGTTGATCAACCAGCACCAGATACAACAGCACCTACACTAGCTCTCGTATCCATAACATCTGACAATTCAGAATCTGCATCCTTGGCCACAACTGGCAATACTGTCACGCTAAGCTTTACCTCCTCTGAGAATATACTGCCACCAACTGTAACCTTTGGTGGAGTTACAGCATCTACAGTTGCTGTTGGAAGCAACACTTCTTGGAGTGCCACAAAAACAATCACATCCGGAGATGCTGATGGCCCTGTAATATTCACTATAGCTTATTCTGATTTGGCAACAAATACCGGCACTCCAGTTACCAGTACTGACGATAACACTAGTGTTACCATTGATCAAACGGCACCTACACTAGCTCCCGTATCCATAACATCTAACAATTCAAATGATAGTTCTTTGGCCACAACTGGCAATACTGTCACGCTAAGCTTTACCTCCTCTGAAGGCATACTGCCACCAACTGTAACCTTTGGTGGAGTTACAGCATCTACAGTTGCTGTTGGAAGCAACACTTCTTGGAGTGCCACAAAAACAATGCATCTGCAGTTGCTGTTGGAACACTAGCAACCACTTCTTTGGCCACAACTGGCAGTACTGTCACGCTAAGCTTTACCTCACCAACTGTAACCTTTGGTGGAGTTACAGCATCTACAGTTGCTGTTGGAAGCAACACTTCTTGGAGTGCCACAAAAACAATCACAGGAGATGCTGATGGCCCTGTAGCATTTAGCATATCTTATTCTGACTTGGCAACAAATGACGGCACTCCAGTTACCAGTACTATTGTTACTTGTGGCTCTAGTGTTACCATTGATCAAACGGCACCTACACTAGCTCTCGTATCCATAACATCTAACAATTCAAATCCATCCTTGGCCACAACTGATGATACTGTCACGCTAAGCTTTACCTCCTCTGAGAATATACTGCCACCAACTGTAACCTTTGGTGGAGTTACAGCATCTACAGTTACTGGAAGCAACACTTCTTGGAGTGCCACAAAAACAATCACAGATTCAGATGTTGATGGCAGCACTGTAACATTTGCCATAGACTATTCTGACTTGGCAACAAATGACGGCATTACGGTTACTGGTGTTACTGATGGTACCGGTGTTACAGTTGATCAACCAGCACCAGATACAACAGCACCTACACTAGCTCTCGTATCCATAACATCTGACAATTCAGAATCTGCATCCTTGGCCACAACTGGCAATACTGTCACGCTAAGCTTTACCTCCTCTGAGAATATACTGCCACCAACTGTAACCTTTGGTGGAGTTACAGCATCTACAGTTGCTGTTGGAAGCAACACTTCTTGGAGTGCCACAAAAACAATCACATCCGGAGATGCTGATGGCCCTGTAATATTCACTATAGCTTATTCTGATTTGGCAACAAATACCGGCACTCCAGTTACCAGTACTGACGATGGTACACTAGTGTTACCATTGATCAAACGGCACCTACACTAGCTCCCGTATCCATAACATCTAACAATTCAAATGATAGTTCTTTGGCCACAACTGGCAATACTGTCACGCTAAGCTTTACCTCCTCTGAAGGCATACTGCCACCAACTGTAACCTTTGGTGGAGTTACAGCATAGTTGCTGCATCACAGATGATGTTGATGGCAGTGTAACATTTGCTAGTTTCTGACTTGGCAACAAATGCAACACTTCTTGGAGTGTTACCACAAAATACAATACACTAGCTCTCGTATCCATAACATCTGACAATTCAGAATCTGATCCTTGGCCACAACTGGCAATACTGTCACGCTAAGCTTTACCTCCTCTGAGAATATACTGCCACCAACTGTAACCTTTGGTGGAGTTACAGCATCTACAGTTGCTGTTGGAAGCAACACTTCTTGGAGTGCCACAAAAACAATCACATCCGGAGATGCTGATGGCCCTGTAATATTCACTATAGCTTATTCTGACAACAAATACCGGCACTCCAGTTACCAGTACTGACGATAACACTAGTGTTACCATTGATCATCTAACAATTCAAATCCATCCTTGGCCACAACTGATGATACTGTCACGCTAAGCTTTACCTCCTCTGAGAATATACTGCCACCAACTGTAACCTTTGGTGGAGTTACAGCATCTACAGTTACTGGAAGCAACACTTCTTGGAGTGCCACAAAAACAATCACAGATTCAGATGTTGATGGCAGCACTGTAACATTTGCCATAGACTATTCTGACTTGGCAACAAATGACGGCATTACGGTTACTGGTGTTACTGATGGTACCGGTGTTACAGTTGATCAACCAGCACCAGATACAACAGCACCTACACTAGCTCTCGTATCCATAACATCTGACAATTCAGAATCTGCATCCTTGGCCACAACTGGCAATACTGTCACGCTAAGCTTTACCTCCTCTGAGAATATACTGCCACCAACTGTAACCTTTGGTGGAGTTACAGCATCTACAGTTGCTGTTGGAAGCAACACTTCTTGGAGTGCCACAAAAACAATCACATCCGGAGATGCTGATGGCCCTGTAATATTCACTATAGCTTATTCTGATTTGGCAACAAATACCGGCACTCCAGTTACCAGTACTGACGATAACACTAGTGTTACCATTGATCAAACGGCACCTACACTAGCTCCCGTATCCATAACATCTAACAATTCAAATGATAGTTCTTTGGCCACAACTGGCAATACTGTCACGCTAAGCTTTACCTCCTCTGAAGGCATACTGCCACCAACTGTAACCTTTGGTGGAGTTGCTGCATCTGCAGTTGCTGTTGGAAGCAACACTTCTTGGAGTGCCACAAAAACAATCGTACCTGGAGATGCTGATGGCCCTGTAGCATTTAGCATATCTTATTCTGACTTGGCAACAAATGACGGCACTCCAGTTACCAGTACTATTGGTGGCTCTAGTGTTACCATTGATCAAACGGCACCTACACTAGCTCTCGTATCCATAACATCTAACAATTCAAATCCATCCTTGGCCACAACTGATGATACTGTCACGCTAAGCTTTACCTCCTCTGAGAATATACTGCCACCAACTGTAACCTTTGGTGGAGTTACAGCATCTACAGTTACTGGAAGCAACACTTCTTGGAGTGCCACAAAAACAATCACAGATTCAGATGTTGATGGCAGCACTGTAACATTTGCCATAGACTATTCTGACTTGGCAACAAATGACGGCATTACGGTTACTGGTGTTACTGATGGTACCGGTGTTACAGTTGATCAACCAGCACCAGATACAACAGCACCTACACTAGCTCTCGTATCCATAACATCTGACAATTCAGAATCTGCATCCTTGGCCACAACTGGCAATACTGTCACGCTAAGCTTTACCTCCTCTGAGAATATACTGCCACCAACTGTAACCTTTGGTGGAGTTACAGCATCTACAGTTGCTGTTGGAAGCAACACTTCTTGGAGTGCCACAAAAACAATCACATCCGGAGATGCTGATGGCCCTGTAATATTCACTATAGCTTATTCTGATTTGGCAACAAATACCGGCACTCCAGTTACCAGTACTGACGATAACACTAGTGTTACCATTGATCAAACGGCACCTACACTAGCTCCCGTATCCATAACATCTAACAATTCAAATGATAGTTCTTTGGCCACAACTGGCAATACTGTCACGCTAAGCTTTACCTCCTCTGAAGGCATACTGCCACCAACTGTAACCTTTGGTGGAGTTGCTGCATCTGCAGTTGCTGTTGGAAGCAACACTTCTTGGAGTGCCACAAAAACAATCGTACCTGGAGATGCTGATGGCCCTGTAGCATTTAGCATATCTTATTCTGACTTGGCAACAAATGACGGCACTCCAGTTACCAGTACTATTGGTGGCTCTAGTGTTACCATTGATCAAACGGCACCTACACTAGCTCTCGTATCCATAACATCTAACAATTCAAATCCATCCTTGGCCACAACTGATGATACTGTCACGCTAAGCTTTACCTCCTCTGAGAATATACTGCCACCAACTGTAACCTTTGGTGGAGTTACAGCATCTACAGTTACTGGAAGCAACACTTCTTGGAGTGCCACAAAAACAATCACAGATTCAGATGTTGATGGCAGCACTGTAACATTTGCCATAGACTATTCTGACTTGGCAACAAATGACGGCATTACGGTTACTGGTGTTACTGATGGTACCGGTGTTACAGTTGATCAACCAGCACCAGATACAACAGCACCTACACTAGCTCTCGTATCCATAACATCTGACAATTCAGAATCTGCATCCTTGGCCACAACTGGCAATACTGTCACGCTAAGCTTTACCTCCTCTGAGAATATACTGCCACCAACTGTAACCTTTGGTGGAGTTACAGCATCTACAGTTGCTGTTGGAAGCAACACTTCTTGGAGTGCCACAAAAACAATCACATCCGGAGATGCTGATGGCCCTGTAATATTCACTATAGCTTATTCTGATTTGGCAACAAATACCGGCACTCCAGTTACCAGTACTGACGATAACACTAGTGTTACCATTGATCAAACGGCACCTACACTAGCTCCCGTATCCATAACATCTAACAATTCAAATGATAGTTCTTTGGCCACAACTGGCAATACTGTCACGCTAAGCTTTACCTCCTCTGAAGGCATACTGCCACCAACTGTAACCTTTGGTGGAGTTGCTGCATCTGCAGTTGCTGTTGGAAGCAACACTTCTTGGAGTGCCACAAAAACAATCGTACCTGGAGATGCTGATGGCCCTGTAGCATTTAGCATATCTTATTCTGACTTGGCAACAAATGACGGCACTCCAGTTACCAGTACTATTGGTGGCTCTAGTGTTACCATTGATCAAACGGCACCTACACTAGCTCTCGTATCCATAACATCTAACAATTCAAATCCATCCTTGGCCACAACTGATGATACTGTCACGCTAAGCTTTACCTCCTCTGAGAATATACTGCCACCAACTGTAACCTTTGGTGGAGTTACAGCATCTACAGTTACTGGAAGCAACACTTCTTGGAGTGCCACAAAAACAATCACAGATTCAGATGTTGATGGCAGCACTGTAACATTTGCCATAGACTATTCTGACTTGGCAACAAATGACGGCATTACGGTTACTGGTGTTACTGATGGTACCGGTGTTACAGTTGATCAACCAGCACCAGATACAACAGCACCTACACTAGCTCTCGTATCCATAACATCTGACAATTCAGAATCTGCATCCTTGGCCACAACTGGCAATACTGTCACGCTAAGCTTTACCTCCTCTGAGAATATACTGCCACCAACTGTAACCTTTGGTGGAGTTACAGCATCTACAGTTGCTGTTGGAAGCAACACTTCTTGGAGTGCCACAAAAACAATCACATCCGGAGATGCTGATGGCCCTGTAATATTCACTATAGCTTATTCTGATTTGGCAACAAATACCGGCACTCCAGTTACCAGTACTGACGATAACACTAGTGTTACCATTGATCAAACGGCACCTACACTAGCTCCCGTATCCATAACATCTAACAATTCAAATGATAGTTCTTTGGCCACAACTGGCAATACTGTCACGCTAAGCTTTACCTCCTCTGAAGGCATACTGCCACCAACTGTAACCTTTGGTGGAGTTGCTGCATCTGCAGTTGCTGTTGGAAGCAACACTTCTTGGAGTGCCACAAAAACAATCGTACCTGGAGATGCTGATGGCCCTGTAGCATTTAGCATATCTTATTCTGACTTGGCAACAAATGACGGCACTCCAGTTACCAGTACTATTGGTGGCTCTAGTGTTACCATTGATCAAACGGCACCTACACTAGCTCTCGTATCCATAACATCTAACAATTCAAATCCATCCTTGGCCACAACTGATGATACTGTCACGCTAAGCTTTACCTCCTCTGAGAATATACTGCCACCAACTGTAACCTTTGGTGGAGTTACAGCATCTACAGTTACTGGAAGCAACACTTCTTGGAGTGCCACAAAAACAATCACAGATTCAGATGTTGATGGCAGCACTGTAACATTTGCCATAGACTATTCTGACTTGGCAACAAATGACGGCATTACGGTTACTGGTGTTACTGATGGTACCGGTGTTACAGTTGATCAACCAGCACCAGATACAACAGCACCTACACTAGCTCTCGTATCCATAACATCTGACAATTCAGAATCTGCATCCTTGGCCACAACTGGCAATACTGTCACGCTAAGCTTTACCTCCTCTGAGAATATACTGCCACCAACTGTAACCTTTGGTGGAGTTACAGCATCTGCAGTTGCTGTTGGAAGCAACACTTCTTGGAGTGCCACAAAAACAATCACATCCGGAGATGCTGATGGCCCTGTAATATTCACTATAGCTTATTCTGATTTGGCAACAAATACCGGCACTCCAGTTACCAGTACTGACGATAACACTAGTGTTACCATTGATCAAACGGCACCTACACTAGCTCCCGTATCCATAACATCTAACAATTCAAATGATAGTTCTTTGGCCACAACTGGCAATACTGTCACGCTAAGCTTTACCTCCTCTGAAGGCATACTGCCACCAACTGTAACCTTTGGTGGAGTTGCTGCATCTGCAGTTGCTGTTGGAAGCAACACTTCTTGGAGTGCCACAAAAACAATCGTACCTGGAGATGCTGATGGCCCTGTAGCATTTAGCATATCTTATTCTGACTTGGCAACAAATGACGGCACTCCAGTTACCAGTACTATTGGTGGCTCTAGTGTTACCATTGATCAAACGGCACCTACACTAGCTCTCGTATCCATAACATCTAACAATTCAAATCCATCCTTGGCCACAACTGATGATACTGTCACGCTAAGCTTTACCTCCTCTGAGAATATACTGCCACCAACTGTAACCTTTGGTGGAGTTACAGCATCTACAGTTACTGGAAGCAACACTTCTTGGAGTGCCACAAAAACAATCACAGATTCAGATGTTGATGGCAGCACTGTAACATTTGCCATAGACTATTCTGACTTGGCAACAAATGACGGCATTACGGTTACTGGTGTTACTGATGGTACCGGTGTTACAGTTGATCAACCAGCACCAGATACAACAGCACCTACACTAGCTCTCGTATCCATAACATCTGACAATTCAGAATCTGCATCCTTGGCCACAACTGGCAATACTGTCACGCTAAGCTTTACCTCCTCTGAGAATATACTGCCACCAACTGTAACCTTTGGTGGAGTTACAGCATCTACAGTTGCTGTTGGAAGCAACACTTCTTGGAGTGCCACAAAAACAATCACATCCGGAGATGCTGATGGCCCTGTAATATTCACTATAGCTTATTCTGATTTGGCAACAAATACCGGCACTCCAGTTACCAGTACTGACGATAACACTAGTGTTACCATTGATCAAACGGCACCTACACTAGCTCCCGTATCCATAACATCTAACAATTCAAATGATAGTTCTTTGGCCACAACTGGCAATACTGTCACGCTAAGCTTTACCTCCTCTGAAGGCATACTGCCACCAACTGTAACCTTTGGTGGAGTTGCTGCATCTGCAGTTGCTGTTGGAAGCAACACTTCTTGGAGTGCCACAAAAACAATCGTACCTGGAGATGCTGATGGCCCTGTAGCATTTAGCATATCTTATTCTGACTTGGCAACAAATGACGGCACTCCAGTTACCAGTACTATTGGTGGCTCTAGTGTTACCATTGATCAAACGGCACCTACACTAGCTCTCGTATCCATAACATCTAACAATTCAAATCCATCCTTGGCCACAACTGATGATACTGTCACGCTAAGCTTTACCTCCTCTGAGAATATACTGCCACCAACTGTAACCTTTGGTGGAGTTACAGCATCTACAGTTACTGGAAGCAACACTTCTTGGAGTGCCACAAAAACAATCACAGATTCAGATGTTGATGGCAGCACTGTAACATTTGCCATAGACTATTCTGACTTGGCAACAAATGACGGCATTACGGTTACTGGTGTTACTGATGGTACCGGTGTTACAGTTGATCAACCAGCACCAGATACAACAGCACCTACACTAGCTCTCGTATCCATAACATCTGACAATTCAGAATCTGCATCCTTGGCCACAACTGGCAATACTGTCACGCTAAGCTTTACCTCCTCTGAGAATATACTGCCACCAACTGTAACCTTTGGTGGAGTTACAGCATCTACAGTTGCTGTTGGAAGCAACACTTCTTGGAGTGCCACAAAAACAATCACATCCGGAGATGCTGATGGCCCTGTAATATTCACTATAGCTTATTCTGATTTGGCAACAAATACCGGCACTCCAGTTACCAGTACTGACGATAACACTAGTGTTACCATTGATCAAACGGCACCTACACTAGCTCCCGTATCCATAACATCTAACAATTCAAATGATAGTTCTTTGGCCACAACTGGCAATACTGTCACGCTAAGCTTTACCTCCTCTGAAGGCATACTGCCACCAACTGTAACCTTTGGTGGAGTTGCTGCATCTGCAGTTGCTGTTGGAAGCAACACTTCTTGGAGTGCCACAAAAACAATCGTACCTGGAGATGCTGATGGCCCTGTAGCATTTAGCATATCTTATTCTGACTTGGCAACAAATGACGGCACTCCAGTTACCAGTACTATTGGTGGCTCTAGTGTTACCATTGATCAAACGGCACCTACACTAGCTCTCGTATCCATAACATCTAACAATTCAAATCCATCCTTGGCCACAACTGATGATACTGTCACGCTAAGCTTTACCTCCTCTGAGAATATACTGCCACCAACTGTAACCTTTGGTGGAGTTACAGCATCTACAGTTACTGGAAGCAACACTTCTTGGAGTGCCACAAAAACAATCACAGATTCAGATGTTGATGGCAGCACTGTAACATTTGCCATAGACTATTCTGACTTGGCAACAAATGACGGCATTACGGTTACTGGTGTTACTGATGGTACCGGTGTTACAGTTGATCAACCAGCACCAGATACAACAGCACCTACACTAGCTCTCGTATCCATAACATCTGACAATTCAGAATCTGCATCCTTGGCCACAACTGGCAATACTGTCACGCTAAGCTTTACCTCCTCTGAGAATATACTGCCACCAACTGTAACCTTTGGTGGAGTTACAGCATCTACAGTTGCTGTTGGAAGCAACACTTCTTGGAGTGCCACAAAAACAATCACATCCGGAGATGCTGATGGCCCTGTAATATTCACTATAGCTTATTCTGATTTGGCAACAAATACCGGCACTCCAGTTACCAGTACTGACGATAACACTAGTGTTACCATTGATCAAACGGCACCTACACTAGCTCCCGTATCCATAACATCTAACAATTCAAATGATAGTTCTTTGGCCACAACTGGCAATACTGTCACGCTAAGCTTTACCTCCTCTGAAGGCATACTGCCACCAACTGTAACCTTTGGTGGAGTTGCTGCATCTGCAGTTGCTGTTGGAAGCAACACTTCTTGGAGTGCCACAAAAACAATCGTACCTGGAGATGCTGATGGCCCTGTAGCATTTAGCATATCTTATTCTGACTTGGCAACAAATGACGGCACTCCAGTTACCAGTACTATTGGTGGCTCTAGTGTTACCATTGATCAAACGGCACCTACACTAGCTCTCGTATCCATAACATCTAACAATTCAAATCCATCCTTGGCCACAACTGATGATACTGTCACGCTAAGCTTTACCTCCTCTGAGAATATACTGCCACCAACTGTAACCTTTGGTGGAGTTACAGCATCTACAGTTACTGGAAGCAACACTTCTTGGAGTGCCACAAAAACAATCACAGATTCAGATGTTGATGGCAGCACTGTAACATTTGCCATAGACTATTCTGACTTGGCAACAAATGACGGCATTACGGTTACTGGTGTTACTGATGGTACCGGTGTTACAGTTGATCAACCAGCACCAGATACAACAGCACCTACACTAGCTCTCGTATCCATAACATCTGACAATTCAGAATCTGCATCCTTGGCCACAACTGGCAATACTGTCACGCTAAGCTTTACCTCCTCTGAGAATATACTGCCACCAACTGTAACCTTTGGTGGAGTTACAGCATCTACAGTTGCTGTTGGAAGCAACACTTCTTGGAGTGCCACAAAAACAATCACATCCGGAGATGCTGATGGCCCTGTAATATTCACTATAGCTTATTCTGATTTGGCAACAAATACCGGCACTCCAGTTACCAGTACTGACGATAACACTAGTGTTACCATTGATCAAACGGCACCTACACTAGCTCCCGTATCCATAACATCTAACAATTCAAATGATAGTTCTTTGGCCACAACTGGCAATACTGTCACGCTAAGCTTTACCTCCTCTGAAGGCATTTACCTCCACCAACTGTAACCTTTGGTGGAGTTGCTGCATCTGCAGTTGCTGTAAGCAACACTTCTTGGAGTGCCACAAAAACAATCGTACCTGGAGATGTTGATGGCCCTGTAGCATTTGCATATCTTATTCTGACTTGGCAACAAATGACGGCACTCCACTTCTGGTGGAGTGTTACCATTGATCAAACGGCACCTACACTAGCTCTCGTATCCATAACATCTAACAATTCACCATCCTTGGCCACAACTGATACTGTCACGCTAAGCTTTACCTCCTCTGAGAATATACTGCCACCAACTGTAACCTTTGGTGGAGTTACAGCATCTACAGTTACTGGAAGCAACACTTCTTGGATGCCACAAAAACAATCTGACTTGGCAACAAATGACGGCACTCCAGTTACCAGTACTATTGGTGGCTCTAGTGTTACCATTGATCAAACGGCACCTACACTAGCTCTCGTATCCATAACATCTAACAATTCAAATCCATCCTTGGCCACAACTGATGATACTGTCACGCTAAGCTTTACCTCCTCTGAGAATATACTGCCACCAACTGTAACCTTTGGTGGAGTTACAGCATCTACAGTTACTGGAAGCAACACTTCTTGGAGTGCCACAAAAACAATCACAGATTCAGATGTTGATGGCAGCACTGTAACATTTGCCATAGACTATTCTGACTTGGCAACAAATGACGGCATTACGGTTACTGGTGTTACTGATGGTACCGGTGTTACAGTTGATCAACCAGCACCAGATACAACAGCACCTACACTAGCTCTCGTATCCATAACATCTGACAATTCAGAATCTGCATCCTTGGCCACAACTGGCAATACTGTCACGCTAAGCTTTACCTCCTCTGAGAATATACTGCCACCAACTGTAACCTTTGGTGGAGTTACAGCATCTACAGTTGCTGTTGGAAGCAACACTTCTTGGAGTGCCACAAAAACAATCACATCCGGAGATGCTGATGGCCCTGTAATATTCACTATAGCTTATTCTGATTTGGCAACAAATACCGGCACTCCAGTTACCAGTACTGACGATAACACTAGTGTTACCATTGATCAAACGGCACCTACACTAGCTCCCGTATCCATAACATCTAACAATTCAAATGATAGTTCTGGCTCTAGTGTTACCATTGATCAAACGGCACCTACACTAGCTCTCGTATCCATAACATCTAACAATTCAAATCCATCCTTGGCCACAACTGATGATACTGTCACGCTAAGCTTTACCTCCTCTGAGAATATACTGCCACCAACTGTAACCTTTGGTGGAGTTACAGCATCTACAGTTACTGGAAGCAACACTTCTTGGAGTGCCACAAAAACAATCACAGATTCAGATGTTGATGGCAGCACTGTAACATTTGCCATAGACTATTCTGACTTGGCAACAAATGACGGCATTACGGTTACTGGTGTTACTGATGGTACCGGTGTTACAGTTGATCAACCAGCACCAGATACAACAGCACCTACACTAGCTCTCGTATCCATAACATCTGACAATTCAGAATCTGCATCCTTGGCCACAACTGGCAATACTGTCACGCTAAGCTTTACCTCCTCTGAGAATATACTGCCACCAACTGTAACCTTTGGTGGAGTTACAGCATCTGCAGTTGCTGTTGGAAGCAACACTTCTTGGAGTGCCACAAAAACAATCACATCCGGAGATGCTGATGGCCCTGTAATATTCACTATAGCTTATTCTGATTTGGCAACAAATACCGGCACTCCAGTTACCAGTACTGACGATAACACTAGTGTTACCATTGATCAAACGGCACCTACACTAGCTCCCGTATCCATAACATCTAACAATTCAAATGATAGTTCTTTGGCCACAACTGGCAATACTGTCACGCTAAGCTTTACCTCCTCTGAAGGCATACTGCCACCAACTGTAACCTTTGGTGGAGTTGCTGCATCTGCAGTTGCTGTTGGAAGCAACACTTCTTGGAGTGCCACAAAAACAATCGTACCTGGAGATGCTGATGGCCCTGTAGCATTTAGCATATCTTATTCTGACTTGGCAACAAATGACGGCACTCCAGTTACCAGTACTATTGGTGGCTCTAGTGTTACCATTGATCAAACGGCACCTACACTAGCTCTCGTATCCATAACATCTAACAATTCAAATCCATCCTTGGCCACAACTGATGATACTGTCACGCTAAGCTTTACCTCCTCTGAGAATATACTGCCACCAACTGTAACCTTTGGTGGAGTTACAGCATCTACAGTTACTGGAAGCAACACTTCTTGGAGTGCCACAAAAACAATCACAGATTCAGATGTTGATGGCAGCACTGTAACATTTGCCATAGACTATTCTGACTTGGCAACAAATGACGGCATTACGGTTACTGGTGTTACTGATGGTACCGGTGTTACAGTTGATCAACCAGCACCAGATACAACAGCACCTACACTAGCTCTCGTATCCATAACATCTAACAATTCAAATCTGCATCCTTGGCCACAACTGGCAATACTGTCACGCTAAGCTTTACCTCCTCTGAGAATATACTGCCACCAACTGTAACCTTTGGTGGAGTTACAGCATCTGCAGTTGCTGTTGGAAGCAACACTTCTTGGAGTGCCACAAAAACAATCACATCCGGAGATGCTGATGGCCCTGTAATATTCACTATAGTACTATTGGTGGCTCTAGTGTTACCATTGATCAAACGGCACCTACACTAGCTCTCGTATCCATAACATCTAACAATTCAAATCCATCCTTGGCCACAACTGATGATACTGTCACGCTAAGCTTTACCTCCTCTGAGAATATACTGCCACCAACTGTAACCTTTGGTGGAGTTACAGCATCTACAGTTACTGGAAGCAACACTTCTTGGAGTGCCACAAAAACAATCACAGATTCAGATGTTGATGGCAGCACTGTAACATTTGCCATAGACTATTCTGACTTGGCAACAAATGACGGCATTACGGTTACTGGTGTTACTGATGGTACCGGTGTTACAGTTGATCAACCAGCACCAGATACAACAGCACCTACACTAGCTCTCGTATCCATAACATCTGACAATTCAGAATCTGCATCCTTGGCCACAACTGGCAATACTGTCACGCTAAGCTTTACCTCCTCTGAGAATATACTGCCACCAACTGTAACCTTTGGTGGAGTTACAGCATCTACAGTTGCTGTTGGAAGCAACACTTCTTGGAGTGCCACAAAAACAATCACATCCGGAGATGCTGATGGCCTTGTAATATTCACTATAGCTTATTCTGACTTGGCAACAAATACCGGCACTCCAGTTACCAGTACTGACGATAACACTAGTGTTACCATTGATCAAACGGCACCTACACTAGCTCCCGTATCCATAACATCTAACAATTCAAATGATAGTTCTTTGGCCACAACTGGCAATACTGTCACGCTAAGCTTTACCTCCTCTGAAGGTATACTGCCACCAACTGTAACCTTTGGTGGAGTTGCTGCATCTGCAGTTGCTGTTGGAAGCAACACTTCTTGGAGTGCCACAAAAACAATCGTACCTGGAGATGCTGATGGCCTTGTAGCATTTAGCATATCTTATTCTGACTTGGCAACAAATGACGGCACTCCAGTTACCAGTACTATTGGTGGCTCTAGTGTTACCATTGATCAAACGGCACCTACACTAGCTCTCGTATCCATAACATCTAACAATTCAAATCCATCCTTGGCCACAACTGATGATACTGTCACGCTAAGCTTTACCTCCTCTGAGAATATACTGCCACCAACTGTAACCTTTGGTGGAGTTACAGCATCTACAGTTACTGGAAGCAACACTTCTTGGAGTGCCACAAAAACAATCACAGATTCAGATGTTGATGGCAGCACTGTAACATTTGCCATAGACTATTCTGACTTGGCAACAAATGACGGCATTACGGTTACTGGTGTTACTGATGGTACCGGTGTTACAGTTGATCAACCAGCACCAGATACAACAGCACCTACACTAGCTCTCGTATCCATAACATCTGACAATTCAGAATCTGCATCCTTGGCCACAACTGGCAATACTGTCACGCTAAGCTTTACCTCCTCTGAGAATATACTGCCACCAACTGTAACCTTTGGTGGAGTTACAGCATCTACAGTTGCTGTTGGAAGCAACACTTCTTGGAGTGCCACAAAAACAATCACATCCGGAGATGCTGATGGCCCTGTAATATTCACTATAGCTTATTCTGATTTGGCAACAAATACCGGCACTCCAGTTACCAGTACTGACGATAACACTAGTGTTACCATTGATCAAACGGCACCTACACTAGCTCCCGTATCCATAACATCTAACAATTCAAATGATAGTTCTTTGGCCACAACTGGCAATACTGTCACGCTAAGCTTTACCTCCTCTGAAGGCATACTGCCACCAACTGTAACCTTTGGTGGAGTTGCTGCATCTGCAGTTGCTGTTGGAAGCAACACTTCTTGGAGTGCCACAAAAACAATCACAGATTCAGATGTTGATGGCAGCACTGTAACATTTGCCATAGACTATTCTGACTTGGCTACAAATGACGGCATTCAGGTTACTGGTGTTACCGATGGTACCGGTGTTACTGTTGATCAAACAACTACAGATACAACAGCACCAACACTGACTAGAGTATCCATAGCATCTGATAATGCAGATACGTCTCAGGCTACAACTGGTGATACCATCACACTAAGTTTTGAGTCCTCTGAACCTATACAGCAACCTGCTGTAGCCATTAATGGAGATACAGTTATTGCCACAGTTATTAGAGGTGATACTACTACTTGGAGTGCTGAAACAACAATCACAGATGCAGATAATGATGGCATTGTAATGTTTACCATAGATTTTTCTGACTTGGCTTTAAATGCCGGTATTCAGGTTACTGATACTACTGATAACACCAGTGTTACTGTTGATAAAACAGCACCAACCCGGAACTCTGGAGGCAATGATGATGACTCTAAAACCAGACCCACATTTGGAATATCAAGGCAGACATTCACCCAAATTGTAGAGTGTGGCTATTCCATGGACGGGGTGTGCACTGACGTAACAGAGTACCATGTCGATTACAACAGACAAATAATTCAGACAGGAACCGCACATGACTTTGCACTAAAGGTATATGCGCAAAATGGAATGAAAACATTTGTCATAGGCTTTGGTGTGAATGAGGTGGGAGCACCAGCCTCAGAGTCAGAGGCCTCCATTACTGTAAATCTGGGCAGGAATTACACATTGGACTCTACATACACGATAGACTCTGTAGAGTATGACAATGACAACAATGTGATAGGTGAGAATGCCACATTTGCAGTATCCGGTGTTTCATGTGGTGGTGGTAATGATAATGGCGATAATGGCGATAATGGCGATAATGGCGATAATGGCGATAATGGCGATAATGGCGATAATGGCGATAATGGCGATAATGGCGATAATGGCGATAATGGCATACAGGACCAAACCCAGTGCACCCAGCTTTTAATTGACGGGGTATTATTCAGAGAGGCAATGTATGACGAGCCATTCATGATAGAGGCAGTTGATGCCAAGAGAAAGGCAATCAGACATTACATGAATGAGGGCCTGCAGATTATAGGAGAGTCAGTAAACGAGCCGCCAACCAGTGAATTTTCTAGCAAGAAAACATCCCAGTCTGATGCAGTAATACTGGAATTGACAAGAACTGACAAGCTAAAGAACATCTGGACTGACCAGTTTGGATACACATGGAGTGCAGACACGCCTGATGAGTGGTATTACGTGGATGGACCGGTCCCTGATAATTCCAGCGCATGTGACAGTATGGACCACAGGGTATGTGATGCATTTGCAGAGAAATTAAAATACCACACCAGTAAGATGGAGTCCATACGTGATTCCATGTATGGTGATATCTATGTGGCAGAGCCATTTGATGATCTGGATGAGGTCGTCACGTTTCTGATGACTCCTGGTGAATCTAGGACCCGGTTCCTTGATGATAATGCCATGATGTGGATTCGCAACTAGAATAGTCCACCAGCTTTTTTTTGTACCACATATCATAGATGATACAAATGCCAAAGTAGATACAGCTCTATACCAATGCTGAGACAGTATCATGCCACCAGGAAATTTATTGTATCAGTTAGGTGAACCCTTAGCCATTGCATATGTTCGAATGGTATGGGCCATGGAACAAGCAGAGGTAGACATGTACCGTCAAAGAAGAAAAAGGTATTATATCAAAAAAAGTATGATAAATTAGGTGAATTGATGTTTGGATGATTCAAATATAATGTACATTGCAATGAACATACTGCCAATGTATAATGGAGATAAAGATTGTGTTAGAAACGCACTAACCCGCTGTGTTCAATGTTGATCCTCAACAGGTTGATAGAGTAGTAGACAGTATTATTGTTACACCGGCAGACATGCATCGATATGAAGTAGAGCACATGTTGGCAGAAACAGATGCTACAAGCTGGCAAGACCCCTAGAAACTTTATCATTGACGGACTATCTGCATACATGAAATCAAGCAAGAATGTCTTTGGCAAGAAAACAAACCATGTTAGACACATTCATCTCAAAGGTAATGAACAATAACAGGATGGAGAGATTGAATGGTGAAATCAGGGATGTTAGAGAGAAAGTGTTCAGAGGATTAAAGAAGATGGATATCACTCTACAAGAAAAATTCGGAATGATTTTACCACTCGAAGATTATATAGAATCCGTGATAGAACCTACTATATATTGTCAAAGCTGCTGTTTGTCATGGATGAAATCACCGACACAAAACAACTTTCTAATATACCAGATCGTGATTGTATATTGCTCACAAAACTCACAAATCCGGATCTTCATGAACAAAAAGATGATAGGCTTCACAAATCAACATGCTCTACATTAAATCCAGTAAAAATAGACGACGGGGAGATGTCAACAAACAAGCATTATTATCATATCAAATCAGCTGATACAAAAACTTTGGAAAAATACAAGAATTATAGATGTACTAAATGTTAAAATTAGTATAATTATTTCATCCAACAACCATCCTTTCCATTTGAGTTATTGATACATCTGCTTTGCTTTCTAACACCGGACAATCAGCAGCAATACATGCTGCTCTTCGAGTGCTCAAAGCCTCAAACTTGGTCCCAGGTTTCTTAATCATTTTCCAGTATTCTAGTGGTTTGTAGATGGGAAGGGTTAATCTGACCACCTCACCCCATTCCAGTATCAAGGCCATTCCAGTATCAAGGCCATTCCAGTATCAAGGCCATTCCAGTATCAACAGAATAAGATTATGATCCAAGATCCGCTAACGCAACAGAACCTCCACTTGTTCTTGCCATCAACTTCAATCATTGAAGCTTGAGCTAGAGTCTACATTTCAAGGCTTCGTCCCTGAAAGAGCATCTAAGAGAATTTAGGTATGAATCTATATCCCCATACGCAACAGACTCTAAATTATATCCCTCGATAAGTTAGCAGAACCCAAGATTACACAGAACCCGATTTACGTATAACACCCGCTAACACGACAGAACCTTTAATCGCCATGTTTTTAATCAATATAATTCTAGAAAATACAATAACATGGAAAACAAAATTAAAATAATTTTGTTTGCATCTTTGATTGCTGCGATGATAATACCAATAACATCAAATGCATCAGCAGCACAGACAACACCCACTTATGATCCGGACATGGTTGATTATCTAACAGAGATAATTCAAACTGATGGTATATTGGTAGAAGAAAAAACATTAAATGATACAGCCTATAAAGTTGTAAAAAATGTAACCCGTATTACTGAAAATATGTCTGATGTGACCAATAAGGTTTTTATTGATGGGGAAAAACAATCTGATGATAAATTCACAATCATTAAAAATAGTGATATGGAATTTACACTCATTAGTAAAAGTTTAGGTATCGATGAGACTTTTACTAATAATGATCTATATCGTGGTATTGGTTCATCATCATCAAGCGGTGCCACCATATGGTTAAGTGATTCTGAATATGGTTCAGTAAACACACTAAATCTATATGATAACTATAATGCGTGTACTGTCTTTGGACAATCTTTCAATGAAGCTGTAATGCAAGCAGATGTTAAAACAAACGTAGTCGATGTAACTTGGGAAGCAAATCCATTCTATCTTCATTTCTGTTTCTCTCCACACGAATGGGAACATGGTAATGTTAATTTTGAAGGACAAACTCACTACTTAGACTCTGAACCAGATCACTCTGATAGAAAAAGTTCGCACGCATTTACTAATACTCTTAACACTTTTGATACGTATAGAGTAGATACTGTATTCTATTATGGTGGTTAGTAACCTCTTTTTTTACTTATGGACGAATACAAGAAAAAATTTCTAGGATTAATATACCTACTAATATCTGCATTATCGTCATTTGTTGTTATCAATTTCAGTCTTAACGCATTGAGATATAGCAAAACAGTCACAGATGTCAATTCATCAATATTTTTAACAGTATCACTTTTTCTGATCGTAGTTACCCTGTTTTATGGAATCAGATTCGTTCGAAAATAACTTAAAAGGTTCTGTGAAGTTATGGGGATATATTTACAATCCGCTAACGCAACAGATCCGCTTGAAGAATGATTCTAAAATTACAATATGCTTAAATTCGCTATTCATGTCTAAAAATCATGCCACCTGAAATTCTTGTTGATGTTATGTATGAAGATCTTGTTGAAATTTTGATAGATAAAGGATGGAATACAAAAACTGTAACAAAGGAACTAGGTGCTTCAGCAGAAGCAAGATCTGATGATAATATTTTCAAACATGCTCAAAAAACAAGATGTGTTGTAGTTACTGTTGATGGTAATTTTGTTAAAAGATTGAGAGCTGAAGGTCTTGCTCTAAAAAGAAATGCTTTAACCAGTGTTCCTTGTGTCCCTTTTGATCTGGCTCCTTTGTATTGCTCTTCTGTTGATTCTGGTTGGAATGTTGGGACTTCTACAGCTACTTGGTCATTTATGTTGCTCCCAGGTCATGTTGATTTTTACAGTTCTGTATGTTTGGATCAATCTACACATCATTCTAGTGTCGATTTTGAAATGGACACTGTTCGAAAAATCACAAGCATATTTGGAACTGTTATGACTTCTGAAAACCAATATGATTTGAACTTTAGTAGTGAAAACCAGTGTTCATATAATGAGTTAACACAGTGGGTTCAATCTACTAACACTGTTTCAACCCTAACATCAATTAGTAATATATCATTGAATTGATATATTCACTCCACCATTTTTTATCTAAAAAATTAATTATCGGTATAATTTTTATCATTATCTCAGCGTATTTTTGTATGGTATTGATTAATTCATTATTATCTCTACCCCATATTGAATTAATCAACCAACTTGAAAGAAATAGATTTGATCTTCCAATAATGCTATTCTACCAAAATGTATTTTTTTCATTATTGTTTTTAATTCCGAGTTTGATATTAGGAATATTTTTCATTTATCTATTATCCGAAAATCATGTCGCTTAGCTAAAGCTAAGCATACGTCTGAAGATTACTTTAAGATTCATAGATCAAAGAAATCAATGAAACAAAAACTAACAGACAGATCTATTCGGTACATCATCAGAGAGTTGAAGAAGGGCAAAAATACCAAAATGTTATCAGAGAAAATCAATGTGACGCAGCGACATGTTCAGCGATTACAGGCAGAATACCTCAAGACGAAAACAGTTCATATCCAGCGTCCTGCAGGCCGGCCAAAGAGTCACGGACCATCTGATGAGGAGATCAAGACAGTTCTTGACGCACACCAGCTAAAACCAAACGGAGTGATACGAACAGCAAACCTGCTCAAGAGAGACGGACATAATACAAGTCGCTACCGTGTATACGACATAATGAAATCCAATGGTCTGGTTGTCAACTCTCCTGCAAGGTCAAGGAAGCGCAAGTGGATCAGATTCGAACGCCTGCATTCTAATGCCATGTGGCATACAGACTGGCATGCAATGAAGGATCCACGCATGAAAGGCTTGAATCTAATCACATATCTGGATGACTCCTCTAGGTGTGTTACAGGATCTGCATTGTTCAAAGAAGCTACCTCTGAGAACGCCGTGATTGCACTGCATCAGGCTGTAAGCATGTTCGGCGTGCCTGCAACCATCCTGTCTGACAATGGCTCATGTTTTGTTGGCAGGGGCAACCGTAAGAAGAAGACATGCACATGGACGCCGACACTGTTTAAAAATGAGTTATTGAATCTCAAAATAGAACTAATCAATTCAAGACCGTATCATCCACAGACCAACGGAAAACTAGAGAGATTTCATCGAACTATTGAAGAAGAAATATGGCACTATGACGGATTGGATGACTATGTCGAATACTACAACACTGACAGGTTGCATTTTTCACTGGACATGAGCAGCTATGAAACGCCGATGATGGCGTTCCACAAAAGAAAGGCCACCGGTGAGATAAGACACCAGAATCCCATGGATGGAGGCAGATACCAATGATTGATGGCCATGACAAAAAGCGACATGATTCTCGGATAATACAAGCGTGCAAATGAACAAAAAATCAAAATAACCCGTGATTTTTTGCAGGTAACCTTGTAATCGTCATACAACACTCGGATAACAGATTGTAATTCAAACTGATGTCTTGCCCTTTAAAGAGCCGTGCTTCTTTGAAATTGTAATAGGCCTTTAGTCCGGCAATCAGTGGAGTATCGAGTCTCTTCAAGCCTCAAGACTTTTTCACGATCCACTATCTCGCCGTTAAGTCGTTCCATCTTGTCGTTGTTGTCACGATCTCTTTTGCATGCAAGGTGGATGTGTCTGGCATAATTCGTCTTTTTGCCAGACACTTTTTTGGATAACTTCATGTAGCCCTGGTAGACAGCTCCCGGCAAAGAGCATACGCGTGGAACCTAAAAATGCCGCACAGTCAAATCAGAACTGATCGGTTCTTACCGCATCATACTTGAAAATGCTTGAACCTGTGCCTGATTATGTGGATGTTGCCCTCAAAACCATGGCAGAGATGGACATCAGAATACATCTAGTGCTGCTTGACTGGGAGTTCTTTTCAGTTGATAGAATAGGCAGGCTGCAGGAAAACAACGTCAAGTTTCTGATGCCGTGCACAAACACATACAATGTGGTGGCAGTCCTACGGAAGTTTGCACAGGAGAGGATCTCAGGAAACGTAATTGAAAACAATTGGAATTCTACCGCATACTATATCATGATAACTGACAGAAAAAATGTCAAAGACTCTGATGTCCCGGAAAAGAGATACGTCGGGTTTGCAACAAACCATTCTGCAATCAAGACCAAGGCTTATGTCAAAAGATGGGGAATGGAGACGGGATACGGCAAAATCGAGGAGTGCAGGGTCAAGACACGAATCACAGGCACGGAATCCAGAATGCTGTGCTTTTACTATTCTCTGGCATTGTACAATGAATGGATAATCGTCAGGACAATGCTTTCTGATGGTACTGAAAGGCAGAGGGTCATGACCATGCTGACATTTAAGATACAGATGGAATCACATCTGGTGCGCGAGTCCAAACCGCCTACCTGACATCAGATTTGAGACACATTTCGCTTAGCTGAAACCACATGAAAATTTATTAACTTTCACATGAATATGTTGATGGTACATCTTTTTAAAAACCGATCACGAATCTTAGAACATGTTTTTATTCGGTATAAATTATGATTCTTCTGTGATACAAATAATTAATCAGATAGCAGGTTTACAAAATTCAAGATATCTTAATCTTAAAATCGGTACCAAAAAACTTACCACTCCAACATACTTTCCCTCAATATCTACAGCTTCAACTCGTATTACTTACTCTTCTATTATTAGAGCATTAGTAACAAGCGGTTATCCGCAATTATTGGTTTCCTGTTATGACTTACACAAGTTAAAAAAAGATGAACAAGTTTTTCACTATCTTGAAGAGCATTTAGAAAATGAAAATATATTATTTTTGGATAGTGGGGAATTTGAAAGATATTGGTTTCAAGATACTGATTGGGATTTTGAAAAATACAAAAAAATTATTCAATCAACCACCTCTGATCTTTTTGCCAGTTACGACAAAATTCCAAGGAAACCAAACAAATTTGAAGATATTGTGACACTTACAGTTCAAAAAACTGAATCATCTTTGGAATTAATTGATAATAATTATTGTGTAACAATTTTTCATGGCAATTCTTCAAAAGAACTCCGTGAATTAATTAATAATATTTCATCATCTAATAAAGAATTTTTTGGAATGATAGCTGTTGCAGAAAGAGAATGTGGTAAAATGATTGAAGATAAAATTCAGACTATTCAAAAAATTAGAGAAATTCTTAATGAAAATTCTCCAGATACAATTTTACATGTTTTAGGATGTGGAAATCCTTCATCTATAGCATTACTAGCATTTGCAGGAGCTGACAGTTTTGATAGTGTTGATTGGAATAGGTGGATTATAGATAAAAAAACCATGCAATTTCAAGACTTTGCAAATCTCTCACTTTTGGATTGCAGCTGTAAAGGATGCACTAGTAAAAATAGAGACTCTCGAGATAAAGCCATGCTGCATAATCTATTTTTCTATCACGATTTTATCTATAGACTTCAAAGATCAATTATTGATAAAGAAGATGTCTCTTTAGTACTCAGAGAATTTGTTGAACCAGAAATTCTTAGCAGAGTATCTAAGTTTTTTAACAATTGATCTTTTCTTACAAATGAATGTAATTGGGAGAGAAATTGAAATTTAACCCTCAAATTCAAGTTAGTGACACTATAATACCGCATCGAATGTTACAATTTTACAATAAATTATCGCAAGAAAATCACACTTCAGATTGGAAAAGAAAAAAAGAGCAAGATTTATGGCACGAACTATGTTTTTGTATTCTTTCGGGTAATGTCACATTTGAACTAGCCAAATCAGTGATAGACACATTAAATGAAAAGGAATTACTTGATCAGTATTGGATTGTTGAAGATCCCAAATCATTAAAAGTTCTTAATGAAGCATTGGAAGAATCACAATTTTTACCTTTGAAAAATAATGGAGAGTTAAGAAAATATCGTTATCCAAACAAAAGATCTCAGCAAATCGTAAAAGCTGCTCAAATAATTTATTCTAAAAACAAATCAATTAAACATATTTTATCCCAATTTGAGTCAGATATAGAAACTAGATCTTATTTATCTAATCAAATTTCTGGATTAGGAATCAAAGAAGCTTCTCATTTTCTTCGGAATATTCACTATTCAAATTCTTTGGCTATAATTGACGTTCATGTTTTATCATTTTTGAAAAAAAATTATCTTGTTTCACAAGACACGTCTGTTACTCCAAATTCTTATTTGAAGCTTGAAAGAATTCTAAGAAACTTGGCAGATTTTCATGGTCTGGATTTATCAATTTTTGATTTAGCTATTTGGCATTATATGAGAAGACTTTCCCAATGAAAATAGTTTGTCTTGCATCTGGGGGAGTAGATTCATCAATACTGATGTTTTTATTACAAAAAAAAGGTCATGAAATTTTTCCTTTACACATCAACTATGGGCAAAAATCAGAAAAATTAGAATTAGAAGCATATAACAAAGTATGCACATTTTTGAATCTAAATCCCGTAGTTATCGATGTTAAGGGTTTGAAAAAAATTGAATCAGGTTTGACAACTAGTAAATTATCTCCTATCGAAAATCCTTTTTTCCCAGGAAGAAATTTGCTGTTTCTTGTAATTGGAAGTGGTTATGCATTTTCAAAATCGATAAAAACTATATCTGTTGGATTTTTAGACAATTCAGAATTTCCAGATCAAAATAAAGAATTTGTAAAAAAAACTGAAGACTTGCTTAATCTTAGTTTGAATTATGGTGTTATTATACTAGCTCCTCTGATTAATTTAGATAAAAAAGAGGTATTCAACTTAGCTAAAAAATACAATTTTCCATTAGATCTTACATATTCATGTTATTTAGGAATTAGACCACCCTGTGGAAAATGTCATGCATGTAAAGATGTTATCACAGCATCATCCCAATCTTAAAAATACTTAATATGCATGAAAAATTAAAATTATGAATGGGAGGTGCCACTGATTTTCATGTTCCTACAATCTCTAATGATGATTCTGAAAAATTATTTAATTCTGCCACTGAAGAAGCAAAACGAATTGATGAGTATAGAGAAGGTAAAAGACGAAACGTATTCATAAGTTTTCATACAGAAGATGAAGCACAAGTGAATTTGTTAAGACAGCAAGCAAAGGATGATAGATTTGATCTTGAATTTAGAGACTATTCAATTAAGGAGCCTTTTGATGAAGCGTGGAAAAGCCAAACAAAAAATATTATATCAAGAACTTCAGCTACAATCGTAATGATTGGACCAGATACAGCTTCACGTCAAGCAGTAGATTGGGAAATTAGAGAAGCGCATCGTCAAGGCAAAAAAGTCATCGGAGTAAGAATTTACAAAGATCAAAATTACACAATTCCATCTGCAATGAAGGAGCACGGAGACAAAGTTGTTTCATGGAATATGCAAGGAATTAGTAATGCTTTAGATTGAAATGAATGAGAAAGAAGAGTTAAAAAAACTATTTCGTATTTCGGAAAAGGATTTTGGAGAAAAATATCAGGATTTCCTGTTTGAACAATATAAATTATTTTTACATATGACTGACAATCTAAATCATAGGCGTTCTTTAGCTAACAGTTTTTTTTTGAGCGTAAATACAGGTTTGTTATCCGCGTTGGGACTTATGGCCAATCTTGGAATTGATAGTCTAACTGCGTCAGGATTATGGATTGTTCTTGGAGCAATTGGAGGCGGATTATTCAGCTATACTTGGATTAGAACTGTAAAATCCTATAGCCAATTAAGTTATGGAAAATGGACAATAATTCAAGAAATAGAAAGACATTTGCCTTTATCACTTTATGAAGTTGAATGGAAAATACTTGGTGAAGGCAAAGTGCCCGAAAAATATAAACCGCTAACAGATGTTGAGAAAATAGTGCCCTTTGTTTTCATTATTCTGTATGGATTTTTAGCATTCATGTCGATACTAATTACAACAAAAATAATTATTTTGTGATCGTGAGATAAATTATTGAATCAATCGATATAATTTATTTCCATAAATGTCATTTTTCTTAGATAAAATAACCTCTGGATTAGATGCGAGAAAATTTTCAAATTGCTTTTTAGTCATTTCTGAGTCTTCTAATAATGATTTTTTAGTCCTGTAGTCCCATCCTGGTTGATGTAATAATTCTAAACATTTAGCGATTTGTATTTTATTAGGTTGTTCCGGTTCATCTTCGTCCCTTTTCAGGTATTTTTTTTCAGGAGTTTCTCGTTTTAATGATAATACCTCCTCTGCAGTAGAACTCATGAATTGTTTTTGTTCAGTCTGCATGCTTGTTACCTTTCGTGACAATTCCAATATTCCTCCTAATTTAATTAGATCAAAATATGGAGATAGTAATAGAATTGTAACAACTCCTAATCCAATTAATTCTATTCCTCCAAGTTTTATGTAAAAACCTGCAGAACTTAATATCACTAAAATAAAAACTCCAATTGCAAATGCATAGATGACAATAACATCACTCTTTTTACGAAGTTTTTTATCTGAATTGTTAGAAGCCAACAATAATTTCTAAATGAATGTAGTATTATTGTTTTACAAAATAAGAGGGTTATTTAAGGATCACAGATTCATGTTTAATTTGGAAAGTGAAAATAACTAAACTGGTAATAAATTATGTCGCCCAGAACACTTCTGATAGTTTTTTTGAACTAATTCAGCCCCATCTTGTCCCACGTGAGCAGGCATGTCATTATGGTGCCGAACATGATCATACCTACGACGGTTACTTAGCCCCACAGCGTTTGAACAGTAGTTTCAAGTCTTATGGGGTCCACTCCAAATTATTGATACAATTCTTTGAAAAATAAACAAAATGTTTTAGTCACCACTACGCATAATTTCCATTAATACACGATAATTTTTCTAATTGTTATTGAGCGTTATCTGATATGAATGATCAATCTGTTTCAGTATAAATGACACATCTTCTGGAAGGCGTATTCGTCTTTCTGTTCCTCTTGGAAAAAACCATCCTGCAATCTTTCTAATTTTGTCGTCTTTTTTGAAAGTATCAGGATTTATTCTAAACATAATAGTGGCAGTATTTTTTCCACAATCAATTACTGCAAACCGATTTTTTCTTTGAATAGGTTTTTTTGTATAAAAAAATATACATCTAGATTTTGGCTCTGCCACACATCCAAATTTTTCACATATGGCAGAAATCAACAAAGTTACATTTTGTTGTATTTCATTTGAGGCTCTCTTGAATCTATCACTCCATTGTGGTGTAGATTCATCATCGTTATCATCAAAATCATTCTCTTCTACTTTGTATTTATCGAGAATTTCTTGAGAAAGTTTTGGGCATTTCCAAATTTTAATCGCTTTTTCACATAAGACATTTGCACGTTTTTCAATCTCAGATTCATTCCAGCACTCCAATCTTCCAAGTTCACGATTAAGTACAATTGGACTTTGTATAAATCCTCCTTCCATAGTGCATTTTTCTTTAAATGGTCTATTTCCTAGCTCAGGGTTGTATCCTGTAAGTGTTAGATTTCCTACAGTAGATGAGTTGCGCAATTACAAACAAAACCCAACCTTTCATTCCGTTTGATTTCTGATTCTTCTGTAATGTCATGGAACCACAACAAGCTCGTCTTTCCATCTTATCTTGAAATTAACAATTCCACATACTGCAATCTCACTTGTTCTATCATATCTGCATAGTTTGTTCCTAAACACATCACTACTAATTCTAAATTTCTTGATTTGAGCAATGACATGCTCAACTTTGATTCTGATTTTAGATTGGGATCTGTTCCACTCCTTTTGAGATGTGCTCAGCTCTCTGTCCTTCTTTTTCTTGTATGGCATAATGCTGATTTGGTCTGGAAAGTCTTTTTGAATTCCCAAACCCAAGATCATAAAATTGTAACAGCTCCTCAGACAGTACCGGATGTTTTGCCTTGTATATTTTGTAATCATGATGACTGCCTGGAGAATGTGCAGATTTGTGGATTATGACTCCATCAAGATTTACTGTAATCTGATTTTGTACTGTGTGTGTTTTTTCTTTTTGCCTGAATAGTGCGATTTTTTTGGCACGATCTTTCGGTCTTGGTTGATTGGCTGTTCTGTTCCATCTGTAATTACAATTAATTCAGGAAAGAACTGTTGTAACTCTTGCACGGTTTTGAGCTTTTTGGCATCTGCATATTTTTTGGCAGGAATCGGAATTGATTGTTTTATTGCAGGCTCTAAATATCTAATGTCCCTCATTACATTTGATTTATCCAGATCAAAAATCATTCCCAACATGTCATATGTTGTGTACATTCGATAGTACATCATAAATTTAGAATTCGGTCTTTGAGGGATAATAGATCAAATTTGTGTCCTGCACCAATCTCTCGCAGTCTTTTCTTTTTTGATAGACGTGTCTCTTCTGTGGCTTTGTACTGTTTTTTGATTTCTTTTAACAGGGAATCAAACTGTGGAACAGTTATTCCCGTTACGGATAGGAACTGTTTTGGTCTTTTTGTTAGTTTTGTGTAGTTGAACATGAATTGAGAATAATTAAAAAAAGTGCATAGACCAATCACATTAAAAATAATGGTGCCTAAGATAACTACTCAAGTAATGGTTTCTTTTTATTATAATTTCTAGAATTATCAGAGATTCTATAGATTCCTTTGTCAATTCATTCAATTTGATCAGATTTGTAAAGTCTAATTAAAACTGAACGAGATGAACCATTAATGATTTTAAGATTAATTTGAATATAATGTACAGATTGGGGGACCACCGCCAAAGTCTGTGGTAGATTCTAATAATTTTAAAACTAGTTGTTTAAGAGGCAAATTTGGAAAAAATGAGAGTTCTTTTGCATAAACACCATTGATATATTGAAATAAGAGATTTTCTTTAGAAAAATTTCTAAAATTATAAAGTTCAAAAAATTATTTTCTAAATTTGAATTATTACAAAGGAAAAAGGTAATTTCTAGCTTAATGTACAACAAATTATGAGTATCTTACAAAACCATTATTCAAATTAAATTAATGGAAATATGAAAAATCAAGATATCTATTTATGCTATGAATATCACATATGTGTATGGGTGTAGATTTTACAAAGATTACAGCCTTACCTCATGTTGAAGAAATAAGAGAAGTGGTAGGAATTTGGGAAATAAGTATTGATCAATGCCCAGTGGATTTTAAAGTAAAGGTCATCAGAACAGGAGTTACACAAGGAGAATATTCAGGAATTGCAAATTATGCAATACAAAATCCTGGTCAAGGTACTCCATATTTTAGTTATGCTAACTGTCAATCAATTCAAAAAGCATTGGAAGATTCCATCACCGGATTTTTACACTTTTATCAAATTGATCAATTAGAAGACACAGTATTTGAACCAGTAAAAAACTGGTAATTTATAAAAAAGAAATCAATAAAGTTAAATCATAAAAAATTAATGTGTTTTTTGTAACCCCATCAATGGTTTTAAGAAAATTCAATTTAATAGATCAGTCGCTTTTCAATACACTGTTTACTTGGGTGTTTTTTTGTCAAGTTTGGTGGCATTTTGGGCGAACCGGGATATTGCAGGGTCTAATTCCTCCTAGGACATCGTCGGGTGCTGCAGATTTCTTTGAAAGTGACGTAACAATGATTTTAAATAAGAATATACGGTTGGCGTATTAACATGAGAAGGGCAACGGTTCTAAGCTTTGTTTTCATAGCTTTCATGGTTATTGCTTTTTCTAACGGCAATTATGCCAATGCACAGACCGCAGAACTGACTTCTTTGTGGGAGTTGATGTCTTCCCCGGAGCTAATCCTGAGGCAACTCAATGCACAGACCACAGAACTGACTTCCTTGTGGGAGAAATACCATGCACTAAATTCAGAGTATAACGCTAAACTGGATGCCCTGTTGGACAAGTTTGTTGCTGAGCATGAAACAGATCTTGATGTCTTGAAAGCCGAGTTTCTTCCTAGTGTGGAAGATTTGAATGATAAGAGGGATTCCCTAAAAACAGAATATGAATCTGGGAAGAATGCCTTGGACTCCGAACATGACACTAATACCTACGTCTTGTATTCCGACTATGAATCAGAGAAGAATGCCATGCAGGATGAACACTACTCCAAAACAGATGCATTATATTACGAGTTTCTAGATGCGATGCCCGAAGCGACTGCTGCAATACCATTTAACCTCGAGGCCAAACCCAGTGATTATGCATCCAAGTTGGATGCCGTGTCTGCTCGCATGGAAGCCTCGTATTATGCGAAAATTGCCGCCCTAGAAGCGGAGTATGAGATCAATGTAAATGCCTTGTATTCCGAGTATGATGCCAATATCCGTATCTTGAACTTCGAATATGAGGCAAAGATTGACGTATATCTTGTCGAGTATGAGGCTAAAGCTGGTGTCCTGCAATTCGAATATGATGCACTGGCTACCGAATTTAAAGTCAATGCCAGGACTCTACTACAATCAGAATGGGACGTTGAGTCCGAGGCCCTGAAAGCTGAGTACCTTACCAAGGCCTACAACCTAGGGGAAGAATACAGGGCCTTACTCAATTGAATGAAGTAGTTTTTAATTTTTGATTGTATTGATTACTTGATTGGCAAGTATGAATGATTAACTACTCTTATTCCGAATCGATCCCTCGATAACCCAACAGAATCAGTTAGTAGAACCTATAATAATAAAGAGATAAGAAAATAGCCTAGATAAATTTGACAATAAAAATTAGTTTGTTATTGCTAGTAATTTTATCTAGTTCAGGATTCATATTAAATGAAGCCTACGCATTCTTAGATTTTGGTGGTTGGGAGAAAAAATACAATTTACTATTTGCAGAGTTTGAAAAATTAACAAAGCAAAATGAAGACTTGATAAAAGAAAATCAAAAACTAAAAAACGATAAACTGTATTGGGAAGATCAAACATACGAGTATTATGATAAATTAACTGAGTATTATGATAAATTAACTGATGTTGGGAATGAACTTTATGACACAAAATTAGAAAATTCTAATCTAAAAAACGATAAACTAGATCAGTTGCGCAATTGATTTAATTTGATCATCATCTCAATGTTTTCTTATAACAAGATCCAAAGCTAGGAAAAATCATTCTCAATTCATGTTCAACCACACAAAACTGACAAAAAGATCAAAATTAGTTCCTATTTGTAACGGGACTGATGACTGTTCCACAGTTTGATTCCCTGTTAAAAGAAATCAAAAAACAGTAAAGCCACAAAAGAGACACACCACGTCTATCAAAAAAGAAGACTGCAAGAGTTGGTGCAGGACGACACAAGTTTGATCTATCCCTCAAAGACCGAATTCTAAATTTATGATGTACTATCGAATGTACACAACATATGACATGTTGGGAATGATTTTTGATCTGGATAAATCAAATGTAATGAGGGACATTAGATATTTAGAGCCTGCAATAAAACAATCAATTCCGATTCCTGCCAAAAAATATGCAGATGCCAAAAAGCTCAAAACCGTGCAAGAGTTACAACAGTTCTTTCCTGAATTAATTGTAATTACAGATGGAACAGAACAGCCAATCCCAAGACCGAAAGATCGTGCCAAAAGAAAATCGCACTATTCAGGCAAAAAGAAAAAACACACAGTACAAAATCAAATTACAGTAAATCTTGATAGAGTCATAATCCACAAATCTACACATTCTCCAGGCAGTCATCATGATTACAAAATATACAAGGCAAAACATCCGGTACTGTCTGAGGAGCTGTTACAATTTTATGATCTTGGGTATTTGGGAATTCAAAAAGACTTTCCAGACCAAATCAGCATTATACCATGCAAGAAAAAGAAGAACAGAGAGCTGAGCACATCTCAAAAGGAATGGAACAGATCCCAATCTAAAATCAGAATCAAAGTTGAGCATGTCATTGCTCAAATCAAGAAATTTAGAATTGGTAGTGATGTGTTTAGGAACAAACTATGCAGATATGATGGAACAAGTGAGATTGCAGTATGTGGAATTGTTAATTTCAAGATAAGATAAAAAGACGAGCTTGTTGTGATTCCATGACATTACAGAAGAATTGGAAATCAGACGGAATGAAAGGTTGGGTTTTGTTTGTAATTACGCAACTCATCTACTAGAGATATTTTTAGAAATAATTTCATTAAGAGATATTATTTTGAAAGTAACGGTTCATGAAGATATTGGGAGATATCCAATCATTATAGATGGTAAAGTTTCAACAGACTGGTATGCTGAAAAACAGGATCAATTAATGAATCTACTAAACACAGTTGAAAGGGTCAATGCAGACTTGAACAACAAGATGGAAAAAATGGATAATTAGTGAATTAGGGTTCTGTCGTGTTATAGACATCTCTTCAAAATACCTCATTACACAAGGAAAATTCAGAATGACATCTCCTGACAACCACACACACAGAACCGGCAATTCTTCTACCTTGGGTTCCTTGGACCGCCTTTAGCTTGTTCAAAAACAACTATTGATAGAATGGTTTTTACTTTTTTGATTGATTTATTGCAATTATTATCTCAGCGTTCAAATCTTTACACCGCCTAACTATTTTTTTGAATTAGAATCTGATTTAGGTATATAGATGAAGATAATAATCATGAATTGAAAAATTAATTGATCGCCAAAAATTAATATTCTGATCTATGCTTAATAATTGTTAATTTTCTGTAAAATACAATGACTGGAAAAACAATGTTAGGATTAGTAGTTCTGGCAATCGGATTAAGTACAATTCCTGCATTTGCAGAATCGGAGACTATTATCTTATCACCGTATCAACAATTCAAAAACGGTACACCAATAAATGAAATTCAATGTAAGGATTCAAAAATACTAATGGAGTCTCCACGAAATACACCAGCTTGTGTAAATGAGAATTCAGTTGAAAAATTAGAAGATAAAGGATATATAATTTTGTATCCTTTACAAACTGATTTTAAAGATAATAGTGAATCATCAGAAACAGCCTTACTTGATAATAAAATAGATATGATGATTTCTGAAAATGCAAACTCTTCTAATGATATACAAACAAAATACATCTACACCAATGACAAATCTACAGGAGGACATAGTTATCAAGGATTTACACGGACACCACTTTATTCTCTAGAAATACCAAACTCTATTAATGTTGGTGAAACTGTATCGATAAACTACACATTGTCTTGGTTTAATCCAGATGGTACATCTATTTTAGATGGGATTATTGATGAAGAAGAAAGATATGATATTGTAAATAGTAATGTTGGAATTGTCATCCCTGATGAGTTCACAGTTCTAAACGAAGATAAAACGTTTTTTAAGACATATGCAGATCAATATACTCCTCACACAGCCACATGGTATGAATTTAATGAGGGTTATTCTACAGAACTAATTTCTGGTAGTATTGATGTGAGACTTGATAAAGAAATGATGTATGAACTTGATAGGTTTTCAGTTCCGCTAGGAGGTAAACCTCACTTTTTGGTAGTTCAGAAAACAGATGACGGTATAGTATTACGAGAACGAAGTTCATTTACAGATAAATCTGACATTTACACTATCAATACTATGGGTGCTATGTTTGGTGGTGAAGAAAATGGACGGTATGATGTTCTTTATCTTCAAGATGTACCTCATATACCTGAGTTTAGAACTGCACAACAAACATCTAATGAACCTCAAGAAAATATCTATATTGATAAGGACTGGGAAGGATTTGCTGAATATCTCCGATTTGCTATTGATGTCGAAAACATCACAGATGTTCGTGAATGGTTAATCAATACTGCCAAAACATCTGAAAAATTTGTAGATGATTTCTTCAAAGTATATCCAGAATTTGATGATAGAGCAATCTCTGAAAATGCAAACTCTTCTAATGATATACAAACAAAATACATCTACACCAATGACAAATCTACAGGAGGACATGGTTATCAAGGATTTACACGGACACCACTTTATTCTCTAGAAATACCAAACTCTATTAATGTTGGTGAAACTGTATCGATAAACTACACATTGTCTTGGTTTAATCCAGATGGTTCATCTATTTTAGATGGGATAATTGATGAAGAAGAAAGATATGATATTGTAAATAGTAATGTTGGAATTGTCATCCCTGATGAGTTCACAGTTCTAAACGAAGATAAAACGTTTTTTAAGACATATGCAGATCAATATACTCCTCACACAGCCACATGGTATGAATTTAATGAGGGTTATTCTACAGAACTAATTTCTGGTAGTATTGATGTGAGACTTGATAAAGAAATGATGTATGATCTTGATCAATTTACAGTTTTTATTGGAGGTGAACATCAAGGTTTGATAACTCAGAAAACAGATGACGGTATAGTATTACGAGAACGAAGTTCATTTACAGATAAATCTGACATTTACACTATCAATACTATGGGTGCTATGTTTGGTGGTGAAGAAAATGGACGGTATGATGTTCTTTATCTTCAAGATGTACCTCATATACCTGAGTTTAGAACTGCACAACAAACATCTAATGAACCTCAAGAAAATATCTATATTGATAAGGACTGGGAAGGATTTGCTGAATATCTCCGATTTGCTATTGATGTCGAAAACATCACAGATGTTCGTGAATGGTTAATCAATACTGCCAAAACATCTGAAAAATTTGTAGATGATTTCTTCAAAGTATATCCAGAATTTGATGATAGAGCAATCTCTGAAAATGCAAACTCTTCTAATGATATACAAACAAAATACATCTACACCAATGACAAATCTACAGGAGGACATGGTTATCAAGGATTTACACGGACACCACTTTATTCTCTAGAAATACCAAACTCTATTAATGTTGGTGAAACTGTATCGATAAACTACACATTGTCTTGGTTTAATCCAGATGGTTCATCTATTTTAGATGGGATAATTGATGAAGAAGAAAGATATGATATTGTAAATAGTAATGTTGGAATTGTCATCCCTGATGAGTTCACAGTTCTAAACGAAGATAAAACGTTTTTTAAGACATATGCAGATCAATATACTCCTCACACAGCCACATGGTATGAATTTAATGAAGGTTATTCTACAGAACTAATTTCTGGTAGTATTGATGTGAGACTTGATAAAGAAATGATGTATGATCTTGATCAATTTACAGTTTTTATTGGAGGTGAACATCAAGGTTTGATAACTCAGAAAACAGATGACGGTATAGTATTACGAGAACGAAGTTCATTTACAGATAAATCTGACATTTACACTATCAATACTATGGGTGCTATGTTTGGTGGTGAAGAAAATGGACGGTATGATGTTCTTTATCTTCAAGATGTACCTCATATACCTGAGTTTAGAACTGCACAACAAACATTTAATGAACCTCAAGAAAATATCTATATTGATAAGGACTGGGAAGGATTTGCTGAATATCTCCGATTTGCTATTGATGTCGAAAACATCACAGATGTTCGTGAATGGTTAATCAATACTGCCAAAACATCTGAAAAATTTGTAGATGATTTCTTCAAAGTATATCCAGAATTTGATGATAGAGCAATCTCTGAAAATGCAAACTCTTCTAATGATATACAAACAAAATACATCTACACCAATGACAAATCTACAGGAGGACATGGTTATCAAGGATTTACACGGACACCACTTTATTCTCTAGAAATACCAAACTCTATTAATGTTGGTGAAACTGTATCGATAAACTACACATTGTCTTGGTTTAATCCAGATGGTTCATCTATTTTAGATGGGATAATTGATGAAGAAGAAAGATATGATATTGTAAATAGTAATGTTGGAATTGTCATCCCTGATGAGTTCACAGTTCTAAACGAAGATAAAACGTTTTTTAAGACATATGCAGATCAATATACTCCTCACACAGCCACATGGTATGAATTTAATGAAGGTTATTCTACAGAACTAATTTCTGGTAGTATTGATGTGAGACTTGATAAAGAAATGATGTATGATCTTGATCAATTTACAGTTTTTATTGGAGGTGAACATCAAGGTTTGATAACTCAGAAAACAGATGACGGTATAGTATTACGAGAACGAAGTTCATTTACAGATAAATCTGACATTTACACTATCAATACTATGGGTGCTATGTTTGGTGGTGAAGAAAATGGACGGTATGATGTTCTTTATCTTCAAGATGTACCTCATATACCTGAGTTTAGAACTGCACAACAAACATTTAATGAACCTCAAGAAAATTTATACATACCAAGAGAAGGATGGGATACTTTTTCTGAATTCCTCAATTTACAGATACAAAACTATAACATAACAAATGTTAGGTCTTGGTTGTTGGCTCAAAATCTCACAGAAAATTTTGTAGATGACTTTTTTGCTGAATATCCTGAACTACGACCTCAAACAATAAATCATTCACAAAACCCAATCATTAACCCAACTAATATCGATGGTTTAATTCCACAAGACTTTAAACTTGAATATGCTTTTAAAATATCTCCTGATAATGTTGATAATTTTGCACAAAAAATTACAGCAATACATGATGATAAAATAACAAAAAAAAATATTTTGCCTAACGGTATAAGATATGACACACAACGAGGATCAATTCTGATATATGATAATTATTTTGGTTATAAATTTCCAATTACATACACTTTCTTTGGAAAAGACAGAATACATCCTGACTTAGCAGAAGAAACAACCATGAATCTGTTAGATGAATTAGGGATTGTACTTGATGGTACAGAACTGTTTAAACATAGACCAGCACAAACATCATCATTCACCTATTGGATAGCTCAACAAAAAGATGGTTTTATGATAACATCAAATCAGATTAAAACAACTTTTGATGCAGGATATACATTTTTCCACATTGGTAACTGGAATGCTGACATTTCAGAATTTGAGATGTATGATTTTAACAAATCAAGAGAAAATGCTATAAAATATCTTTTATCTATTGATGAACTTACTGGTAAAGATTGTAATGTAAAATATAAAAAAGAACTGGAAGATAGATATGATTCTGTTTTAATATTAGATGGATATCCAACATATCAGATTTATTCTGGTACTTGTCAAACTGCAATTTCTGATGGTCATTATCGGTCATACCATACAATTATTGATGGACTTTCAGGAGAACCTTTGTTTGCTAAAGGTATGGTGTTAATGTAATGAAAACTATATTATTTTCTTTATTTTTTCTATTTGTTTTGTCTTTTATAGTTGATGAAATTAATGCTCAACAAACTCCAGAGTTTGTAACTCCAATATTTGATGATGTAAATAATATTCGAACAAATCCTCAACCAAATACTAATGGTTTATCCAAGTGTTTGTGAACGTGTTTAATCTATATCAAATAGAAAGTCATGTTAAAATAAGGCGTTTGATACTATGCGTTCAAAGACAACATAACACAATACTTTAAATACGAATTACGGTACATTTACCATATGGCATTGAGAGATGTAAAACCATTTGATCCACAGCAATGGGCTGAATTACAGGCAAATATGGAAAGAGGTTCTTCTGAACAACAGCTTAAAACAATTTCAGAAGCTAAAGAACGAGTTAAGAATATTAAAGTAAATTTTTAGATTTTTAAAAATTGTCAGAGCAAATTGATTTCAATGACACAAGTTTAATTGAATTTCAAAGAGTAAAATCAATTACTGAATTAAATGGGTTTACTTCTGATGTTGATGATTTTAATGATTACATTAGCCCTGAAATGACTTTTGATATAGAGCAGAGTATTACGCAGGTTTACCTGATTAAAATTGCAGGACATGTTGCAGGCTATGTTGATTTAGCAGCAGCTCATCTTAGAAATAATGCAACTCCTGCAATACTAGAAAAACGAATTGAGAGTAATGTTCCAGCCTTGTTGATAAGTCGTTTAGCCGTAGATATTGTATTTCAAGGACATGATGTTGGAAGGGCCCTTTTAGATTTAGTTATTACTAAACTGGTTCCAAAATTAAAAAAAATTGTAGGGTGTAGATATGTAATGTTGAATCCACGAAATGACCAAGGTGTTAGAGATTTTTATACAAATTATGGATTTGATTATATTGAAAAACTCAAAGATGGTGGAGAACCTGACAATGAATCTGATGCTTGTTTGTTTGATTTGATAGATGTTGAAGAAGAGAAAGATGAGTAACTCTAACACATTGACTATTTTTTAGATAAATTCTGCAACAGTTTTTCCAGTTTAGGTTGCTCTATGGAACCAATTAATTTGTCAAGCATTTCATATTTTTCCAATTTTTCCTCCATTGCAGTAATTCTGTCATTGTCTGCAACTACAATTCTATCCTCAAAGATGGAGTTCATACGTAATTCCATGTATGGTGATATCTATGTGGCAGAGCCCTTTGATGACCTGGATGAGGTCGTCACGTTTCTGATGACTCCTGGTGAATCTCGGACCTAGTTCTTGGATGATAATGCCATGATGTGGATTCGCAACTAGAAGTCCACTACTGTAGAGATGATGATGAAAATGTGGATATGACGTAGTGAAAAATATTTTCTACTACACTTTCCACTATCACACAAACCAGAACATATGGTCATTGAACATCAATCCATCTTTCTAAAGTATTACACATCTTTGATTTTTGATTCTGTTTGAGTTGCTTCTTATGTTTGATACTATCTAGTTTATCCTGCAGGATTTGACATTCTAACTTTATTTTTTTAGTGCTAGTTACATTTCAGAAATGATCATAATAATGATAGTCATAATCTAATTTATGACAGTATTTCTGAGATAGCTTCTTTTTCTTCAAGTCCAATTCCACCAAGCTCCATTCATTGTAAAACTTTTTTTATAATGGTTTATCCAAGTGTTTGTGAACGTGTTTAATCTATATCAAATAGAAAGTCATGTTAAAATTTAACTTTAAATGCCTTTGTCTCTACAACAATACCTTTTGCTGGAGTTACCAAAACAGATTCCAACAAGTCATTTTTTGTTTTTTCATGTTCTTTTTCAAAAGTCTTTAGATAGTCCAAAGTTGCTTCTTTGATTTTTGATGTAACTTCAGTCTCAGTTTTCCCATGTGCAATCACTGCTGGAATCTGTAAAACTCTTCCAGTGTAATCATTATCATTATGCTTTTTCAAAAGATATGAAAACTCATGGACACATTCAGTAGTTTGGCTCACGTTGCAATTTCTAGAATATAATTATATTAAACTATAGTTTATGATGGTTCTGTCCATTCTGCGGTTGTTTTTTTTGATGTAAAGAATAGGTTGATCGGTTAACAATACGCCTTAGGACTAATGGATTATCACGTATCATATTTTTAAATCCATCTGGATTCAACAAATATGCTGGAGAATTTGACTCATAATGACCACATCGCCAACAAACATACTCTGTAAAACCACCTGTCATATCAAAATAATCTTGCAATAGTATGTTACATTTAGAACAATTCATTCTTTAGTCTCATCTGTAAGTGCACGCAGTAGTTTAGATACTAAATTATTGGTAGCACCCAGTTTTTCTTCAAATTCTTTAATTTTTTCTTCACCTTGGAATTCAAGAAAACTTCCTATGATCCGATTATTTACTTTGAACAACATAAGATCAGTTGCACAATTGATTTAATTTGATTACCCTTGGCAGAACCGATGGGAGAAATATTCAAAAATACCCCATCATAACAGAATAATGAAATGAGCAATCTAGATGATTCAATTGGGAAAATACTGTTAGAACTTCAAAAAGATGATCCGGACACATTCAAAAAATTAATGAAAAAAGCACAAGAAGAGCACCCAGATCTATTTGAAGAAAACATTGATGAGGATAACAAAGGGATTGACAAATACAATCAGGATGTAGATGAATATAACAAAAAAGTAGATGAAGAATCCTCAAGCTAACTACAGAGAACTATATAGACATCAGATGAAAACAATATTCATGCACCCAACACCTATGTTATAATAAAATCTAATGACATTATGAAATTGTACGATTTTGATTTCATTGAATGTTATGATGATGATGATTATGACTTTGATGAAGACTAGAAAAAAGCATCAGAGATGGTGGAATCAAAAATTCCCGCATTTTAGTATCTCAAGACATGTTTGGTTTACATGAACTACAACTGCACTTAAACATGCCAGCTTTTTCCATACATTGGTCATGGTGCTCATTATAGCATTTGTTACAAATTACCATTAGGCAGTAACCTGTTTTTTGTGAGTTTTTTCATGAATTAGCACTTTATCAAAAGTGTCAGAATAGCCGTCCCAATGAAAAGTACACGTTCTACAATTGTATTTCATTAGTCTATTTTTCCTCAGGTTTCTGTTCAGATTCTTTGAATGCGTTTACATCCTCATCATCATCTGAGGTTTTGGTTTTACAAGAACCGAATTTCAATTTTCCCAGTATTTTTTTAAACATACTTTATCCTGATTTTCTCTGGTATATACCGGCGTAATTTTTGAATTTCACACCTAGATTTCCATATATTATACCACAATTCTATTAATTTTCAAACAAAAATAGATATTATTGTTAAATTGCCATACAGCATGCCAGGATATCTAGGAAACAAGCCAGATGGAACAGTTCATCATTTAGCAACAATGACATCAGAATGCAAAATTGTGGAAATTAAAAAATTAGATAAAATTTACTTTGCTCCAGATACACTAGATCAAGCAATTATTGAAAAATTTACACAGTGCAACTATTGTATCAAAAATTAATTAATTTTAATGCCATTCCAAAATGCCACCATACCTTTAATTTTCAAGGCAGCATCATTGGGTTCAGCATAATACCAAGCACAGTCTTTGTTTATTTTTCCATCAACATCTACAGAGTAATAATTGGCCATTCCTTTCCATCCACATACGGTAGTCAGTTCAGTTTTTTTAAAATATTCTTCTTTAATGGAATCAAATGGAAAATAGTGATTGCCATCCACCACAACGGTGTCATTGCTTTCTGCAATTACAACATCATTCCACATAGCTTGCATAAACATACCAGATTTCAAACCATATTTAATTAAATCTCTAGATTAAAATTAGTTTGTAGCCTTTATTTGCTCACGTTTAGTGAAATCAGGTTTTATTCCCAATGAATCATAATTTCCTGAAGAGCAGGTAAAACACATTGAATCTTTCGGCAAGCCAACAGCATCAGCTAAATTCTCAGCATCATTATACCCTAAAAAGTCCACACCAATGCTTTTTCTAACCATTTCTGTAATCTCATCACTAGTCATGGTTTTTCCATCAGTAAATGTGGCAAGTTCTTCTTGAGAAGGAAAATCAATTCCAGCATAACAAGGATAATTGATTTGGGGATATGTGATCAGCATGCTAATTTTTTTAGCACCTGCACGACGAAGAGCCTTGATGATAGCCTTGGAGCTAGTACCTCTAACCAAACTGTCATCAATTACTACCACATGTTTGTCTTTAATTATTTCACTAATTGGAATTATCCAGCGATTTATTTCAACTCTGTCACTTTGATGAGGCTCTATGAAACTTCGCAATGGACCTTTCTTGCTGTATCTATCCTTTAGCAAGCCCTCATCAAAAGATACCCCGAGTTCTTGAGCATAACCTAATGCTGCAGGTCTTGCAGAGTCAGGTACTGGAATTACCAAATCGGCATCTTTGATTGGGAACTTTTTTGCCATAAATTGCCCAATTTTTTTTCTTGAAACGTAAATGTTGCGCCCTTCCATGGTACTTGAAGGATGTGCAAAGTAAGTGAATTCAAAAGAGCAATGTGCACGAGCAGAATCAGTTGAGAACAATTCAGTCTCCAAACCAGTTTTACTTAATTTAATTAATTCGCCAGGAACCACATCTCTTTGAAGTGTTGCACCAACTGCAGTAATTGCAGAGGATTCAGAAGTTACAATGTATGTGTCATCAGATTCCTTGTGTCCTAATACCATTGGGCGAAATCCTTTAGGATCACGTGCAGCATAAACAGAATTATCATCAGAGATAAATGTAAAACAATAAGAGCCAACCATCTCGTTTTTTAAAATAGACAGTGCCTTTCCCATTCCACCACCCTCAGAAATCAAAGCTACGAGTCTTTGTGCTGCAACAAGGGTGTCACTTGCGTTTTGTGGAGTAAACGAACATCCTCCAACTAAATTAGATAGCTCTTGTGCATTGGCAATTGTTCCATTATGTGCAATACACAAATCTTTTACTTTCAATGGTTGTGCATTCTCTAAAGTGCTGGTACCCATTGTGGAATATCTAACATGCCCAATAACACAGGGGGATGCATACTCTTGAGCAATTTTTTTAAAATCAGATGAAGAATGTGAAACCAATCCTACTTTTTTAAACGGGGGTTTGTTTGGAACTGCAAATCCCCAAGCTTCTTGCCCTCTGTGTTGTAAAGCTCGTAAGGCATCAAAGACCATTGGAACGACATTGGTTCCAGATAGACTGTAAATTCCAACAACTCCACAGTTTTCCTTAACTTTAGGCAACTCTAGGTAAACTCCAATATTTCAGATAATGCTAAAAGATTAGATAAGGTGTGAAACTCGGCTGAATAATCAAATGATGACTCCATTCCCTGATCGATAATCTAACTTTGAACAATAAAAATGCTGATCACTTTATGCGATCAAAATCTACACATCAAATAGATTTTTTGCCGTGAAGAACTAAATCAGGAAGAGAGTTTAGCCAAATTTTACGTGTATTTTGCACATCAAGTTCAACTATAGATTTTGTTCCATTTGTAAAATGAATTGCATCACCAACAAACTGGCCAATTTGTTTGAAAGAAATTTTGTTCTCAGTTAAGAAACTCTCGATATTTGGGAGATTTTTCTCATCAAAGGCAAGCAGATAACGAGAATGGCTTTCAGAAAATAAAACTCTATCAACATCTAATTTCTCACCAGGGATTTCATCCAGAGATACCTTGCAACCTATTTGATTGGTCATACAAATTTCAGAGACTGCAATTGCCAACCCACCTTTAGAACAATCATGCACTGATTTGACAAGATTGTTTTTGATTATATTTAATACAGACGTCATATTTTTCTTTGAATCCTCAAAATTCACAACAGGGCATTTCCCACCAACAAATTTGTGAACATACTCAAAGAATTCAGAACCACCCATCTCGTTTTTAGTATTACCGATAATGATCAAAGAGTCACCTTGAGAAATTTTTTGAGGTACAGATGGTTTTTGATCAATTAATCCAATAACTCCAATTACTGGAGTCGGCTTGATTGAGCCTGAAGGGGTCTCATTGTATAGACTAACCTTTCCTCCAACACATGGGATTTCAAAATATTTTGCAAAATTAGTTAAACCTTTCAAAGATTCTAAAAATGTCCAAAAGATTTCAGGATCTTTTGGATTACCAAATTGTAAATGATCAAGCATTCCAATGGGGGTAGCTCCAGTGCATACAACATTTCTGCATGCTTCCTCAAAGCAACCAATTGCACCCTCACGAGGATTAATGTAGCATTGTTTTGGATTACCATCAATTTTAGCAGAAAGATATTTTCCATTATCTAATCGCAATACGGACGCATCAGTACCAGGCTTGACAACAGTGCGAATTCCAACCTCATGATCATACTGCCCATAAACCCAAATTTTACTTGCAATATTTGGAGATGCAAGCAATGTCATCAAAGTCTCAGAATAATCAGCGATAAGGGCAAATTCTTTTTCATTCTCAATTGTTTTCAAGTAAGATGGCTCTTTTGATGGCAAATCAAGCAATGTTGCATTGGCCACCACATCAGTTGGCAAATTAGCAAAAGTCTTCTCACCTTTTGTAATGTGCATTTGGTTATCAGCTTTTACAAAACCGATGACAGAGCAACCGATACGAAACTTTTCACAAATCTCTTCTAGTTGCTTTAGTTTTTCTTTGCTAGTAACAATTAGCATTCGTTCTTGAGATTCAGATACCATAATTTCATCAGGACGCATGTCAGATTCTCGAGTGTGAACTTTGTCTACATCCATCTCTATTCCAATCTCCAAAGCATCTGCAGTTTCAGAAATGGCACAAGACAAACCACCCCCACCCAAATCCTTCATAGCATGAATCAAACCATCATTTCTTGCCTGCAAAACAGCCTCAATGATTAATTTTTCAATAAAGGGATCAGGAATTTGAACAGCAGAACGGTCTTCAGATTCTAATGAATCAGAGGCGAATTGAGAGCCACCAATGCCATCTCTGCCAGTAGAGCCGCCCATCAATACAACAATGTCATCTTTTCTTGCATGATTTTTTATCAAATTTTCTTTTTTGCCAAAACCTAATGCAGCTACATCTACCATGGCATAATTTTCATAGCATGCATCAAACTCAACTTCCCCACCAACAGTTGGAATGCCTAAACAGTTTCCATAATCAGCAATTCCAATAACTGCATTTTTGAAAAGCCATCTTGCATGCAAGTCTTTTTCAATATCTCCAAATCTCAAAGCATCAAAGAGGGCAATAGGCCGAGTTCCAGCAGAAAGAATATCTCGAATCACCCCACCAACACCAGTAGCAGCTCCACCGTATGGTTCTACAGCAGATGGATGATTGTGACTTTCAATGTGTGCAGTGACAACGTAACCATCGCCCACATCTAAAACTCCAGAATCATATCCTTTCTCATTAATTATACGAGGACCATCCATGGGCAACATTTTGAGATGTCTTTTAGAAGATTTGTAAGAACAGTGCTCTGACCATTCAGCAGCTACAATCTGTAGTTCTGTAGATGTTGGATCTCGACCAATTTTTGATTTTAGCTCAGCTAGTTCATGCTCTTCTAAACTCATTTGCCAACAACACCCATTTTGTTCATTAGAGATTCAAAGATAAGAGAAGATGGCTTGTTGTCTGCTGGATTAATATCAGATTCAACTGCCCTCTCAGGATGAGGCATCATTCCAACAACATTTCCATCCTCATTACATATGCCTGCAATCCTATTTGAGGAGCCATTTACCACTTTATCATATCGGAATACAATTTGGTTATTCTTCTCTAATTCTTTCATAGTTTCATCATCAGCATAATATCGACCCTCACCATTAGCTATTGGGATTGGGATTTTTTCATCCAGCTTGAATTGATTTGTAAATGGAGTTTTGTTGTTTTCTACAATCAAATTAGTCCATTCACACATAAAATTAAGAGACTCGTTTTTGAGCAATGCTCCCGAAAGCAATCCGGCCTCTACAAGAATTTGAAATCCATTGCATACACCTAAAACTGGAATTCCTTTTTTTGCCATTTCTTTCACATCCTTGATGATTGGGCTATGAGCTGCAATGACACCAGCTCTTAATCTATCCCCATAAGAGAATCCCCCCGGAAGAATTACAGCATCAATATTTTCAGGCAATCCTTTTTCATGCCAATAATATTCAGCATCCAAATGAAACACATCAGTTAACACATGATACATGTCACGATCACAGTTACTGCCTGGAAAAACTACAACCCCAACTTTCACAGTTCTTCAAAGATTCAGAGATATTTAATTTGAATTAGTCAAAGTAAACTCTTATGTAAAGAAATTACCTGATCGCTATGACTCAAGTCAGAGACATTATGGAAAAAATGCAGTCACAGTAGATTATAACAAAGCTGCACCGGATACATCAGTTATTCTAAAAGAAAAAGAGATCAGTTTTCTTGTGATAATGAAAGAAGAAAAACCATCGGGAATTGTTTCAGAACTGGATATCATTAAAAAGATTGCAGCAAAAGATCGCAAATCAAACTAGGAAATATCACGTCTAAAAATTTCAAATGGGTAGAGAGCCAGATACAGCAACAGGGCATGCAGTTCAAAAGATGCCAAATAACAACATCAGGCGTTTAATTGTACTTGAAAATGAAAAACTAGTCAGAGTAATCACTCAGACTAACCTGGCAGGATTTCTCAAAAGTAAACTTTTGATTAATGCCACAATGGACAATATAGAATTAGAATAAAATTAACTTTCAGAAATATCGATTGCAACCATACTTACCATAGGATTGTAAATTCTCAAATCATCGCAAATTTCTCGTACTTTAGACTGTGCAGTTTTTTCATCGGTTTCCTCAATTGTGAATTTTAACATCTTTGCAGTTTTAATTTTTGAGACTGCTTTATGGGTTCCTTTTAGCACTAGATCATTTAGAATTGTTTGACCCTCAGGATCACTAATTCCAGGTTTATTTTCAATTGTCACATTAACTTGGAAAGTTGCCATTTACAAATTGAAAAATAAAATCGAGGTTAATCTATCTTCCGAATAATTTTGTGCTTTTATAGTTATTTTGAAATGTATGACAGGTATCAGGGTTTGAGGACTTGTGTTGTCAAGATATCACCAGGCCCAGATCCAGTTAACCTTGATTTCATTTTTTCTTTAACATATTCAGCATATTTTCTATAAAGACAGAATTGATAATTAGGATTTGGTGTGATTAATAATTTATTTTTCAAACCTTCTTTTGAGGGATACATATCTTTCTCAAAAATTCCTTTATCATCTAGAGTGATGCAAATGTCTTGCCATGCAAATACATCTTTTGGATTTCTATTGGCAGTTGTATGATACACACAGAGTAATCAAAGTTTATTGCATTCATCAAGGTTCTGTATAATCAGCGGGTGTTATTCCATATCTTTATTGAGTGAGGTATTCTGAATTATGGTCTTCCAACGATTCAAACCGTCTACCTCAATCATTGAGGCTTGAGCTGGTTGGTTGTAAGAATGAACACACACCTCTAAATTTCCATAACCTGAAGATTGCACAGAACTCATTCCATAGCTCATGGCCTAGGATTGCATATGACCAAAACTGTTCTTGCAAGAATACCATTTAATCAATCAGCTATAACTGGAATCAAGATATACATCATAATTTCATCAAGCCTCACATGGGATTAGATGGCGATACTCATGATGATACACCAAGTATTGTCTAATGACCTCATTTTCAAAACTCTCAAGATGATTTGTCTTTTTGGATTAATGCCCTAGAAGTTAAATTATATCAAAATTAATCATATTTTGTTGAAGTTTCTTACACGTGGCAAGGTAAAGGATCTTTACGATGTAGATGAATCTAACATTTTGTTCAAATTCTCAGATAGGGTTTCAGCATATGATGTAAAGTTCAAACAAGATATCCCACGAAAGGGGGAGGTTTTGTGCAAATTTGCAGAATTTTGGTTCAATGAATTAACAGTACCAAACCACTTTATCCGACGAGAATCTGATACTGAGATTGTTGTAAAAAAGATGAAAATGCTTCCAATAGAATGTGTAGTTCGAGGCTATTTTTATGGCAGTCTTGTTAGCAGATGGAAAAAAGGTGAGGTAACTGTTCCAGATGGAACTGATACGACCCTTGCTGCAAAACTACCTGAGCCGATATTTGATCCTACAACAAAATCTGAACATGACATACCAATTAACAAAACAAAGGCATTAGAAATGAAACTAGTTACAGGGGAACAGTACGCCTGGTTAGAAAAAACATCCATTAACATTTACAAAAAGATGGCCAAAGTTGCAGATGATGTTGGATTTGTCCTGGCTGATTTAAAATTAGAGTTTGGGTTGCTGGATGGGAAAATTACTTTAGGTGATTCAATTGGCCCTGATGAGTATCGCTTATGGCCTAAAGATTCCTTTGAGGTTGGAAAAATACAAGAAGCATATGACAAACAACTCTTACGTGATTGGTTAACTGCCAATGGTTATCAAAAACAATTTGATGATGAACGCGATGCAGGACGAGAACCGATTGCACCTGAAATTCCTGAAAATATTATTTCAAAAATGACAGAACGTTATGTTACAGCATATGAGAAATTAACTGGACATTCTCTGTAACTCTGTTGTCAATTCAGTGATGGCTGGAAGCTAACACTAAACTTGGATTTTATTTTTGACCCTTTGCAAAATATCGTCCTGATAGGTGATTTGACAACATCTTTTCTAGGATCTGCCTTTTTTGATATTTTTTAAAAATTTTAAACCGCTACAATAATTCCTTTACCTGTATTATATTTATTATAGCGCTACCAATAATATCAAATACACTACAACTATTACTGTACTGGTTAGTACAATTCTAGTACCAGTCTAACATTAATTAAAGTAAACAAAAATTAATGCGATTAGACAAAAAAATATGATACACGGATCTTTTAGATCGGTTCTATAGGTAATTCTATATGTCTACGTTACTAGAAAAGCAAATCAAAGTTAATCGTACTGTTACGACAAGCATTGGACACGCACGTGCAATTGAAGACCCTGCACGAGCAAAAATTGTTGAAATTCTATATCATCAAGCATTATCAGCTGATCAGATTTCTACAGCATTAAAAAAGATTGGATACAAAAAAGCACTAACCACTGTCCGTCATCATTTAGAAATTCTAAAAACATCTGGATTAATTGAAATTGCAAGAATTGAAGAATCTCGTGGAGCCATCACAAAATTCTACAGTACATCTACAAAATTATTAGATTTTCAGACCCCGGAAGATTTTGATTCTACATATTCCAAAATCATTGACAATACCTCAACTAAAATTGAAAAAATTCTCAAAGGATTGACACCAAAAACTACAAAATCAAAAGGAAAAAAATCTGCAGAGTATTCTCAGTACATTGTAATGGAGATTATGAATAGAGCAATGACGAGTATTCTTGAAAAATCAAGTATAAAATAATCTTTGAATGGAATATGATGAATCATACAAAACCGATCAATTCAAATTTTGCACTAGGGCCAAAAATGTGCAAAAAATACCCTGAAAAAGTATTCATGCCACATAATGTTGTAAAAACATCATCAACAACAATGGTTAGTGAAATTGATGGATGAGAAAGCAGTAAAACTATTTTCAGGAAAAAATTTGGTCTTTATTGCAACTGTGATGAAAGACGGCTCACCGCAAGTGTCCCCAGTCTGGGCAAATTATGACGATGGATATGTTTTGATAAATACTGCAGAAGGCAGAATAAAACACAAAAATATTTTGCGTGATAATAGAGTTGCAGTATCTGTTGTATCAAAAGACAATCCACTTGAGATGACAACCATTCGTGGTATTGTTGAGGAATTAATTCCAGACTATGAATACAAACATGCAGACAAACTAACACGACAATACATGGACCGTGAACATTATCCATTCAAACGCGATGATGAAAAAAGAGTCATACTAAAAATAAAACCAAACAAAGTTTTTGTTTTACCTGAATTAAAGATGAGTGAGTAATAATTTAAAATGTTTTTAAATTCGAATTTAGAAATATAATACATTCAGTAGGGTGAATTTAAAAAAGTTAGCATAGACAGCTTAACGTCGACGTTTAGCTGCCTTTCTCTTTGGAGCGGCTCTGCGTTTTGGTGCAGCTTTACGTTTTGGTGCTGCCTTTCTTTTAGCTGCCTTTCTCTTTGGAGCTGCTTTTTTAGCTGCAGTTTTTCTCTTTGGAGCGGCTTTACGTTTTGGTGCTGCCTTTCTCTTTGGAGCTGCTTTTCGTTTAGCTGCTGCTTTACGTTTTGGTGCTGCCTTTCTCTTAGATGCAGTTCCACCTGCGTTCTTTCTACGAGTTGCTGCTGCTTTCCTTTTACGTGATGCTGCGGCCTTTAATGCTTCAGCTGCTGCTAAAGATGCATTTCTCTTTCGAGTTCTTGCTGCTTTTTTAGCTGCTTCGGCTCTTTTGGCTTTAGATATTGCCATGACTTTTTCCTAAAATCATATGTGTTATATGGTAAAAGTCACACATTACTACGCTTAATATCGAAAAATTTGACACATTTTTTCATTTTTAAAAATTTCCGATCAGCAATTTGTAAGACAAACTACAGCTGTATCTGTAGTTGATTGATCTTTTTGTGGACGAATAATTATTTTGTATTGTTTTTCTTCATCAAATGGAATATCAAACTGCGTTGTTCTGTAAACTGGTTTGTTTGGTTCAAGTGCTTCTAAAAACAAATCATTTGCAGAAAATTCTCCAAACACTGCTTCATGTTTCTGCTCTTTCTCATCCACAATGTAAAATTGTCCTCCTGAAATGATTGTATTCTCATTGCTGATGTTTTTTGCACTAATTCCAATCATCACAAACGTGTTTTTGGGTATTTTTTCCTTGTTTCCATTATGTGTATTCTCAAATGTAATGACATATTCCACTGGTCCTACTTTTACTGTATTTCCAATACTTGATTCGACATAGTTTGTTTCATATTGTGTATATGTGAATAATGCAAATCCCATTGAAGCTATAATTGCACCGATTACAATCACAATTCCAAATCCTGCCATGGATATTTCTGAATTATTTTGGTATATAGTTGAAACGCATTAGATCAGTTGCGCAATTGATTTAATTTGATCATTCATCATCATTCATCATCATCTCAATGTTTTCTTACAACAAGATCCAAAGCTAGGGAAAAATCATTCTCAATTCATGTTCAACCACACAAAACTGGCAAAAAGACAAACCATGTAAGTTAGGCATATTCACCTCAAAGGGGACATGAACAATAACAAGATGGAAAGGCTGAACGGTGAAATCAGGGAAGAAGAAGAAGAAGAAGAAGAAGAAGACCGTGAGAAAGTGTTTAGAGGTCTAAAGAAGATGGACACTGCAATACTAGACGGAATGAGGGTTTACTACAATTTCACAAAAAAGCATGATACCTTGAAAGGCAGAACAGCAGCAGCTCAAGCCTCAATGATTGAGATAGACGGTAAAATAAATGGAAAACTATCATTCAAAACACCTCATTGAACAAAAATTCAACATAAATCTATATCCCCATAACGTAACAGAACCCTGTATACAATCACTAGAATCCTTTGTAGATCAAACTATCAAAGAAGGAAGAGAGGATATCAAGGATTTTGATGAATTCAAAAAAATATTGGATATTTTGGATGCAAAGAAAAAACCAATATATCTAAAGTATGAGGTTCATGTCAATACATGAGCAATATTACAACAGATCCGATCTTTACAAATATTCTAAATGAGGGTTCTGTATGATCTTGGGGATATGAAATGTGAATTTTCTCCAGATTAAAAATTATATAATTTTTTGCAGTCCTTTCAGTATTTTATCATCTTTGACTAGATTGTTGAGGAAGAATTGCAAGTTCTCATCACGGTCTTTGCTACGCGTATTCACAATTTCGTCATAATCGATAGATGAGTTGCGCAATTACAAACAAAAAATCCAACCTTTCATTCCGTTTGATTTCCAATTCTTCTGTAATGTCATGGAACTACAACAAACTCGTCTTTCCATCTTATCTTGAAATTAACAATTCCACATACTGCAATCTCACTATTCCATCATATATCTACATAGTTTGTTCCTAAACACATTACCATACTACTGCTAGTTCCAAATTTCTTGATTTGAGCAAATGACATGCTCAACTTTGGTTCTGGTTTTAGATTGGTATTCATTCCATTCCTTTTGAGATGCGCTTAACTCCTTGTCTTTCTTTTTCTTGTATGGTAGAAGAATGCTGTTTTGGTCTTTTTGCCAGTTTTGTGTGGTTGAACATGAATTGAGAATAATTATTTCCTAGCTTTGGATCTTGTTGTAAGAAAACATTGAGATGATGATGAATGATGATGATTGATCAAATTGAATCAATTGCGCAACTCATCTATCCTATTCCACCTGAACCAGTTGTGAGGGCGGGAGGGGGGGGGGCTATTGTGGAATCCAGTGCAACATCATAGGAAAAGTGTGCCTCATAGTCACTCTTCTTATTTTGAAAAATTGAGTTAAACCTGGAATTATTAACTCCTAAACACTGTTAATTTTTGTGAGAAAAATCATCTTATTCATAGCATCCAGTATTGATGGATATATTGCAAAACCAGATGGAAATATAGATTGGCTTCCTACCTGCACTCCTTCAGGATATGATGGATTTTACAAATCCATTGATACTGTAATTATGGGCAAAAACACATACGATCAAGTGCTATCTTTTGGAGTATATCCATATCATGATAAGATGTCCTATGTGTTTACTCGAAATAATGAGCAAAATAATGATAATGTTCAGTTTGTAAGTGACGTTGAAAAATTAGTACGCAAAATTCTTTCTGTCTCTGGACTTGATATTTGGTTAGTTGGTGGGTCACAAATAATTTCAACTTTTATGAATCTGGGATTTGTGGATGAAATTATCTTGTCTGTTATCCCTGTCCATCTTGGTAACGGGATTCCTTTATTTACTAATATTCAGAATGAAACAAAATTTGAACTACTAAAAACTACTGATTATGATACTTTAGTTGAATTACATTACAAAGTTTTGAAATGAATTCATTTGTTTTTTGGACTATTTTTTTAAGAAAATCTGTATTTTTGATCAAAATTTAGGGGGTTGAGTTTTTACTCACGACTCTAATAGTTTGGGTATGTTTAGCTGGGAGAGCTCGGTGGAATTATGGTTGCATCCTGGGTGTAGTCACAAGTGTTTAACCCCCCATCAAAACGCCTGATTTTAATAATTTCACATTATGCCTAAGCATGCTAATTTTCAGGGGGGGTTTAACGTCTAGGCTTAGTTTTACAAAATTGTTTATTTTAGAACATTGTCTGAAATTGGCGTAATCCAATCTAACATTTGCAAAAATAGACTAGATGTGAACATTCTAAATTCATCTAAGATGCTGTTTGCAGATGCAAATGTTTCATTTATGGCAGATTCATTAATCTGTAAAGTCTTTTTTTCCACACTTTGTTTTAGAAAAATTTAGTTTTTACTGTGTGTGCATTATTGGACACACATTTTATGCCAAATGGGGGGGGGGGAGGTGGTGGTTTGGGGGATTTTTTTAGGTTAATCTGTAGGATCATCATGGCCTAATTGATTGGTAACTTGTTTTTCTGTATTTTCTGCAAGTCCTGAAATTACGCCATTCCCCCATATTCTTAAAGTTCTGGTTTTTGTGCTGTATCAAACATCATGGCCAAAAGCGAGTCCATAAAATCTGCAATTATGCTAGGATCCAAATTGAAGAGTTCAATATCCATAATTATGCTAAACATTTTTTTGCATTAACCAATTGTGTGTTTATTGAAAATACACGTGGTTTCTGTATTTTTGATGTGATATGCTGTGACATGATGTGGTGTGGTAGATTTCCCCTAAAAAGAAGCATTTTAGGGGTTTGGAGACTGTTGTCGTGATTCTTGCTGTTTTAATTCCTTCTGAACTGTCTTTACAATGAAATGCACTGCTAGAGCCAGTCCTACGACTTTGAAGAAATTATTCATGTGTCTGAACCTCTTTATTCTCACATGTGTCGAGAATTTCATCCATCATTTTGATGATGTTCAATTTTGAATTAATTCCAATTTTGTGGTCTCATTTTCAAGTTTGAGTTTGCTAACCTTGATGCTGACATCAATTTCAAAGTTTTGTCGCATGCCTAAATAAACTATTGAAGGCATTCATTTTACAAACACCATCAGAGTTGCGATCATTGTCAAAACAAAAACCTTGTTTTTTGAAGCTTTGAATTTGGGAATTTGGCTTTCCATGAAAACTGCTTTTGGTTTACATATTGTTGTAATTTTTGTTGCTATCATACTGCATGATGGTGAATTTTGATATATGGTCCGCGTAGAACTGACAAATCGTCTATTTTTTTTAAAATGTTTTCAATAAAAATCTGGAAACTTTATCGTATTTTTCAGAAACACTATCTACTGCTTCAAGCATCGACTGTTGATTGATATTTTCCTTATCATCCATTACTACATAGATGCCTACTTTTTGCTTTCCGTCCTCTGTGATAATCTTGTTAATTGCTTGTACCGAATAGCAAAAATCTCCTACTTTTTTCTCAAATCTTTCTTTCTCTTTGGCGTTAAATCCCAAATATCTTGCAATTTGACTATTTTTCATTACAACTTTGGCCCCTATGACTAGAATTCCCGGTTGCCCTTTTGGCTCAAACACGTCTACCGGAATCCCGTATTGCCCCGCATGTTTTACAAGGATTTGAAAATTATTTTCAGGATTTTTCACTTTTTCAAATGAAAGCCCTTCATGAATTACCCATCTCTCCACATTGTCCCTCATTCTAGATGCACTCATGAAATATCTTTCAAATTAGTTCTATATGATTCTAAATCTAAATGATTGACATGCTAAATTTAAAATATTTCTAAATTCGAGTTTAGAAATAATTGTTTTCTTTACCTGAAAAGCAAGGAATTATTTGTTACACATTCACATTAAAGCCTGAATCTAAGCCTGGAACTGTTCCTGCTATCAAAATATTTAGAATTATTCCAATTACCATAAACATAATTCCAATGTATAGACAATTTTTTGCCTTGTGAGGATCACTTTGTCGCAAAATAAAAAATGCAATTATCCCGCCAATCAATCCAAAAAAGATTGGCAACAAAAACCATGCATTGCTTCTAGTTTTTTCTGGATATGTCATACCGATTATCTTTATTTTGCAACTATTGCTTTTTTCTGTAATTGTGTAATTTCAATTTCTACTGTTTCTAAAGGATCATCCACTTGATTACGTCGAATGGAGAACATTTTTGGTTTTTCAAAGTCATCTGTGCAATCTGGACATGCATACACGAGTACTCTGTGTTCGTTAGGTGCTTTTGGGTTTGACAATCTTGGATAATACACCAGTCTTGCTCCGCAATCAACACAGTATCTGTTGGCCCTTCTAGTTCTGACCAATGTAAACCTCCTGCATCATTCTAAGTATGCGATCATCTATTAGATCTATATTGTCTAATAGTGTAAACCAATTGCTAACAACCGATCAATATTTCTAAATTCGAATTTAGCAATATATTAACTCATCATATGCAATTCCCTTACAACAATAGAAATAGAATATTTCAAAACTCGAGTTTAGAAAGAAAAGCGCCTCCCACCAGACTTGAACTGGTGACCAACCGGTTAACAGCCGGTTGCTCTACCACGCTGAGCTAGGGAGGCACACGATTGTACCTTGGCAAAAGTGATTTAATCTTTGCGACTATGCTTAATCAGCTGAAATCCGAAAATCCTTAGTTAAATTTTGCAAAAAATTCTTTGATTTCTTTTGCATGACTTTCAACCAGTTCAATTATTTCCAGGTGTTCATCAGCTGTTGGCTCTCTTTGATGTACGATTTGAAATGCACTGAGTGCTGAACCGACCATTTCTCCTACAAAAAACCCACACAAAAAATCCCCAATGTTTCCACAGTCCCATGTCTCCCCTATTCTAGGAGATGCACCTGCAGATTTGTATAGCTCTAATGTTTGCTGAATTAAATCTGTTGTTTGTTTTGAAAATTCAGGATCAAGGGTCATTTGTTAAATTAAATTTTATTTTTCTGTGCCTTTTTTCTTTTCAAATGAATAGATGCCGTCAAGGAATACTCTGTGGTCTTTGTTTTTTACTTTGGATCTTAATTCAATATTTGCTGCAGTTTGGGTGATATCTGTCCACACTTCTCCTGTGAGAATCACGTCTTCTCCTTTTGGAACTACTTTGGTATTTCCAACTATGTTTGTAATTCTTGGTGCACGCTCTCCTTGGAAATTTTCAATTAAGATTTTCTTTCCTTCTACTTTAACTGTGATTGGAAAATGTGAAAATACAACCTTCATTTTAATTGTATATCCTGTAACTAGACCTTCGCAAATATTTCTAATAATTGATCTTGCTGTGTGCAATATTGCATAATCTCTCTTTTTTGACTCTATTGAAGTTAGGAGAACCTTGCCGTCTGTTATTTTGATGTTCACCGGGATACTTCTAAAGCTTTTGTGGGTTTTTCCCAATGGTCCGACAAAATGCAGCATGTGTTTTTTTAGTGAAACAGTCACTCCTTCAGGAATGACTACCTCGTCTTTGAATTCTTCAATTTGTTTAGTAGACATAGCCTATCAAAAACCCCCCAATTCCTTTCTGTGATGCATCATGATGTGACATTACTCCTTGGTTTGTCGTTACTAGGAGCATTCCTCTGTCATATGCAGGCAAATATTGCTGTTCCCAACTGTTGTATTCCTCCGTTTTGACTTTGAATCTTGGGGAAATTGCTCCACATTTTGTTATTTTTGCTAATAGCTTAATTTTGAATTTTCCGCCTCTTTTGTCATCAACATGTTCAAACTCTCCAATATAGCCATCTTTTTGAAGTGTCTTTAGAACCTCGATGCCTAGTTTTGATGTTGGCAGGATGACACAATCTGATTTCCTTCTTGTTTCATTATTGTAAAGTGTGACAAATAGATTTGCTAAGATGTTTGTTGCTGGCATTGCTATATCACTTGTTTTTCCTGAACCCTAAAGATGTTGCGACTTCTCTGAAACATCGTCTGCATAGCATTAGATCATATTTTTGAATAACTGCTGTATAATCTCCACATCTTTTACACCATCTGGAACCTCTTCCAAAGTCGTGCTTTTTTCTTCCAGTTGCTTCATAGGATCTATCTTTCATTGTGTTACGGTCACCCCAAACTCTTTTGTCAGATAGTCCTTTGCTTCCTGACTTTTAATGATATGTGATTTTCCAACTCTGGCTTTATGCTTACTTCGAGTTCTAATCCCATATCCCGGTCTAGTCAATGTAATTGAAATCCCAAGACCTAAAATTCCTACTTGCGGATCGTATTTTACACCTGGAATATCTATGTGTTCATTAATTCCAAATGAAAAGTTTCCAAAATTATCAAATGATTTACCATTTACTGTGTTGCCTTTAGATTCAAGCAATCTTTTCAATAATGTTGTGGCATCATCACCACGAATTGTTACTGCCACGCCTATCGGCTCGCCTTTTCTAACTCCCCAATCTCTGTATGCTGCTTTTGCATTACGTGTAGATGGTTTTTTTCCAGAAATTTGTTCTAGTGCTTTTGTTGCAATGGTAATTACATCGCCTGATTTTCCCAAACCCATGTTTAATACAATTTTCTCTAAAGATATTTTTTTCATTGGGGATTCTGTTATTTGAGACATGTGATCACTTTATCTGAATTATTGGCTCCTTTTTTCCAATTGGCATAATGATATCTGCAGGAATTTCAATTTTTCTATCTTCCAATGAAACAATCACTCTTTTTGGAAGGATGAATGTCCCTTCTTCTATTGTTTCAATTTTTCCAATTTGACCTGCGTTGCTTCCTCGTGTAACTAGACCTTGGCAGCCTGTTTCTAATTTGATTACTTCGATAATTTTTTGTTCTGGAACTTGAATCAAACATGTATCTCCAATACTCACTTTGGTATCTGAGATTACTGAACGGCCATCATGAAATCCAATTTGTAATTTTCCTTTGTTCAGTGTAGTTTTTGTGGTGACTCTGACAAGTTTTTTGGATTTTTCTGATTCGTTAATTTTAATTGGTTTTAGTAGTTTATCTTCAGTTGGAACTAGACGATAAATTTCTGGAATATTTTGTAGCTCAATAACATCCATTAATCCGATTGCATGGTGAAGTGATTTTCTTACAACTCCGTCAATCTTTACTTTTCCAGAATAAATTGAAGCTTTTGCTTCTCTTAGAGTTGTTACAATACTTAGCATATCTCTGAGAAATACTGCAGTTGGTACTGAATCACTTTTTTTGTGTGGACCTGGTTTTACAGTAATTACAAATCGTTTGTCTTTTCTGGCAATTCCCCAAAACTGTGGGGCCATTTGACGTTTGAGTTTTTTACTACCTGCTATACTTACCATTACTTTTCATCTTCCTCCTTTTTGGATTTTTCTACTCCTTTTGTTTCTTTAGGGGCGGTCTCTTTTATGGCCTCTGGCTTTGTTTCAATTTTTACTTTTTCTGTTTTTGGTTGTTTTCTAGGATCTTTTCCTTCCAGTTTTGCAATTCTCCATTTATCTTCTGTACTAAGTGAAGTAACCACAAGGTTGGATGTGTGAATATAAACGTCAAATTTATCCCCTTTAGTTTTTTCTTTCTTTATTCCTTCAATTGCAACACTACTTTTTGGTATGGATATTTTAGATATTCTGCCGTCTACGCCTTTAAATTCCCCTCTTAGTATTGTAACGCTGTCTCCTTCAATCACTCTGACGCTTTTTTTACCGTATTTTTTATGAAGGTCTTTGGAAAGTGCACTTCCAAGCTGTTTACTTTTAGTTTTGTATGTTGCCTGATAAACCATCAAATTACGCATTTTGGTTGGTTTCATTTTATTATACCACCATTGATGCCAAGTTAGCTACCCTTGGCCATTTTTCTGTAGCTTCTGCTGCAACTGGTCCTTTGATGTCTGTTCCTTTAGTTTCTCCTTCTGGAGTGATGAGCACTGCTGCGTTATCTTCAAAACAAACTCTTACACCGTTTAACCTTCTAACTGCATATTTTTGTCTAATAATTACTGCGCCGTACACTTGCTTTCTTAACTCTGCAGGACCTTTCTTAACTACAACATTACAAAAATCTCCAACAGATGCTGATGCAAGTCTGGATGATCTTGTGTGGTGTCTTGGAACATTGATTACTTCTAAAATTTTAGCCCCTGAATTATCTGCACATACAATATTTGCGCCAATTGGAATTACTTTAGTTACGTATGGTCTGAATTCTTCCACTCCTTTGCCTGCTTGCTTTGCCATTATGCTTTAACCTCCACAACAACATATGATACTGATTTGGATACGGGTCTGCACTCTGCAGTTAAGACATGATTTCCTGTTTCAACATCAATGCAACCAGGAACATGTGCATGAATAGTACTTGTTCCTCTTGCGTATCTCTTAAATTTGCTAAAGTAAATTGGTGCATCTTTTTGCAATGTGATGGTTTGTTTTGCTTTGCTTCCTGTCACTTTACCATCGAATAATTTCCCTCTGATTGATAAACCGCCGTGGAAAGGACAGTGTTTGTCTGTACATTCCCTTGACGGTTCTTTAACTTTTAATCCGATGTTTTTAGTCATGATTTTCCTCCGATTCTGTCAAATGGTCTTTTTGAAATTTTACTTCCTTCCACAACAACATCTTTCCCTTCAATTGAAAATTTCCAACTGTTGGTTGATTTTGCAATTGATTTTGCGCCATTTTCCGTATTAATTGTAAACATTGATTTTGTTTCATTGACAATCCTTCCATTTAATCCTATTACTTGTGGGTTGGTAGATTGAATAATTTCTGTATCCAAGCCTATGAATTCATGTGATGTGATGTTATTTGCAGTGATCATTTTTCATTCCTCATTTCAGCTAGTCTGGTTAGCATTCTTGCAATGTCATGTCGTAATGGTTTTAGTTTTCCACTCTCTTTTCGTAATGTTCCTTTAGATCCATCAATTCTAAGTTTAGCTAGTTCACTACGGGTTTCTTGAACTTTACTTTTGAGATCTTTTTCGTTTAACTGTTTAATTGTCTTCATGCCAAGTCTGGTCATTTCAATTTGGCCTCTTCTTCTTCTAGCGTCTCTATCGTTTCAATTTTCTTTGATTCCAGTGCAATTTTTTCTGATTCTGATTTTGCATCATCATTTTTGCCTTCCACTTTAATGACTTCTACTTTTGCACCTTCAACTTCTATCTCTTCTACTTTGATTACTGGCTTTTCATTTGATTTTGCTTTTTTTGTTTTATCCACCCTCATTTCAAATTCTGGAACAAGTTTTTCTTTTCTTGCGATTCTAATTCTAACTCCAATTAACCCCATTGCTGTTTTTACATGTGCAATATCTTCATCAACTATAACTTCTGCATGATGCCCTGCTCTTGGCAAAATCCCCTGAGTATGCTTTTCAAATGCTGAACGATCCCCTCTGAGTTTTCCTGAAATTGTAATTTGAACACCCATTGCGCCACCTTCCATTATTTGTTTCAGTGTCCACATTGTTGCTCTTCTAAATGCTGTTCCTCTTTCCAAATGTGATGCCATTCTATTACACATTACACCTGGTGCGAGTTCTGGTTTTTCAATTTCTACTACTGAAATTTGTGGATTTTTTAATCCAAAGTCTAGTGCAAGTTTGTCTGTTAGTGCTCTGATTCCGGAACCTTTTCTACCGATTACTATCCCTGGTCTTGTTACATGCAATGCAACTCTAGTTCCTACTGGAGTTTTTGAAATTTCTGCATGAGAGAAACCTGCGTCTTTAATTGCTTCTCTAAGATAATCTTTGAGTAGCATCATGTTGTAGTTGTCTTTAATTACATTCTTTACAGCTGACATTCCTAAATCTCCTTTGCCACCAATTCTACGTGAGTTAATACATTGTTCTTTGCAGTTGCTCTTCCCATTGCTCTTGGAGTGAATCTTTTTATCACGACTCCTTTGTGAACAGTTGCGTTTACAATTCTTAATCTATCTAAATCCATTCCTTTGTATTCTGCGTTTGATTCCAAGTTATCTAAAACTTTGATAAACTCTTTTGCAGTTTTTTGAGGATAACGTCCTGACATTACACCTGGGTCTGGTCTGTGTGCCACTTGATTTTTATATCTTCTAAATGGAACTGCTCTTTTTTTGGAAATTACTGCAATTAGATAGTCTCTTGCTTTTTCAATCGATAGTCCTTTTAGTGACACTGCAACTTCACGTGCATGTTTATGCGAAATATCTTTCTCTCTTAATGAAGCACGTACGTGTCTTGTTGGGTCATAATTTTGGAAAGCATAATCGAATCTACCCATAATGATCACTTTAATGGTACGTAAAGGCTGGATCTTGATGCGCCAACACCTGGTGCACCATGCGAAACCTTCTTGTTCGTTATTACATATTCTCCCAAATAATGCCCAATCATTTCAGTTGTTATTGCAACTGGTTGGAATTCTTTTCCGGAGAATGTGTTTACTGTAACTCCTACCATGTATGGCAGAACTATCAAATCTCTAACGTGAGTTTTGATAGGATTTTTCAGTTTACCTGCTTTTGCAGATTTGATCTCTTCAATCAATTTTCTTTTACCGTCTGTGATGCCTCTTGTAAGTGATCGCCTTTGTCTTGAATTAAATAATAAGAATAACTTTTCTAGCGATAGACTATCAAGTTCCTCTTTTGGAATGCCTCTGTATAAAAATTCTTTAACCATCTCTATTCTCCTCTGTTAGTATCATTCGAGTTCCATGGTCCATATTAGAGCATTCCTATCTTTGTTGCCAAATCCCTGGCTTTTTCAGTATTTTCAAATTGAACAAATGCTTTTTTGCCGTAAATTGTTCTTGCAGTGTTTACTTTTTTGACTTTTTGATTGTAAAGTGTAGCTACAGCTTGTGAAATTTCTGATTTGTTTGCAGATATCTCTACTATGAAACAAATTTTACTTTCATTCTCGATCATTGCAAATGTTTTCTCTGTAATGTATGGCTTGATGATGATTCTCATCGCCTGATCTACATTCATTGCATTTTCACCATTACTTTAAGATGTGTTGATTTTATTTTTCCAATTTCTTTTATTGCTGACTTGGAATATACAGTCAATCTGATTGGATCAGAACCTGGAGCCAAATCTAAGACACTCAAGTCTTTAACATTTCTTACTTCTACTCCCGGTATTGCCCCTGTCGCTTGTAAAAGATTTGATGAATCAGCCGTTACAAACAAGACGCTCTTTCCTATCTTTTTACTTCTACCTCTGAGTCTTGATTGCCCGGACCGTGGTTTTCTTGCGTTTAGTCTTTCTACATCCTGTGTTAGTTTCAATGCGTCTAAAACTTTAGTAATTTCACTTGTTTTAGCAATTGATTCAATATTGTCTGATACTATGATTGGGAATGATTCTATGCCTTTAACTTTATGACCTCTTAATTCTACAAGATCTTTTGATGCAGTTGCTGCAATTGCAGAACATAATGCTAGTTTGTTTTCTCTTTTGTTTAATTTTTTGTAAATTACTTTTTCGACAATTGGTGGATGCGCTTGTCTACCCCCTCTTGTGGATGCCACTTCTGCCCCTTGTCCTTGTCTTCCGCCTCCGCCGCCTTGCATTCTTGCTACACGAGAAACACCTTGACCGGTTGGAGGATCGTTTGAATCTGCAACTACATCCATACCTGCCATTGGCTTTCTTCCTTGTCTCTGGAATTTATGAGATGTCAAATTGGTAACAGCTTTGTGAATTAAATCTCTTCTATATGGCGTTGAGAAAATTATTGGCAATTCAATTTCGGCATCTTTTGTTCCTGCAGTTGTGTATGCTGCCGTCTTCATTAGATTACTACCTCCAAAATGTTTGGTTTGATAACTTTGTCAGGTGCATTTCTAATTTGACTTCTTAGTTTGATTAATCTTTTGTAAGTTCCTGGGACTGAACCTTTTAGAATGATAAAGTCCCCTTTGACTAGACCAAAGTGTTTGTATCCGCCATCTGGATTAATTTTAATTTTGTCTGACTCTGTATTTCCAATAATCATGATTCTTTTATCGTATTCTACCCTTTGATGGAATCCGGTTTGTCCTGCTCTTGGAACTGTGTACATGACACTTTGTGGTGAAATAGGTCCTAATGAACCAACTTCTCTAACTGTTTTTCTTGATTTGTGTTGTTTCTTTTTAACACCCCACCTTCTCATTACTCCCTGCCATCCATGACCTTTTGTAATTGCTGCAACATCTACAGTTGCACCTGTTTCAAAGATCTGATCAATTTTAATTTCTTTTCCAAGCGATTCTTTAACGTGTGCAAATTGTTTTGCAATATCTCCGCCACTGACCATTGCTTCAAAAATATATGGTTTTTTCATTTCTAATCCTGCTGCTCTTGGAGAAACTGCAACAATTGCAAAAATTTCTTTAATCTTTTTTAATCGTGATTCTGCATTTTCCATCGAGCCTGCAATATTTTTAATAGTAATCTCCTTTGCAATGCTTTTTGGAATATCTTCAGCATAAACATCAAACTCTGCATGTTTTCCATCGTGATCTTTTGAATATCCTCTTATTCCTAAAATCAATACTGGTGGAGTAACTAACACTGTTCCCAAACTAACTAGTTGTTTTCCTGCATTTGGTACTTTGTCACGATCATCAATACTGACAATTTGAACACACCCTGCTTTGAATCCACAATGTGCTAAAATTTTTGGTTCTTCAGAAGATGATCTGCTTGGCCAAGCTCTAATTCTTGCTTCCATTGTTTTTGCACGAACTCTACGCGAGTATGCAAGACTTCCTCTACGTGGCTGATGTCGTTTTCGAGCTCCCATGACTAAATCGCATCATCGATTTCCCTTTATTAAACCATGTGCGGTATCGTTAACCATAAAAAAAATCTAGGTTAACCAACTGTGCCTAATTATCATGGTGAAATTAATTCTGAGATTGAATTCCAAATTGTAAATCCGCCAATAATGATCCCCGCAATCCCTAAACCGATTGCCAATAACAAGAAATTTTTTCTTTCAGGCATATCTGGATTAATTATTGGCGTTAATTATTGCCAATGTCCCTAACAATGCTTCCTCTAGACGTACAGTTTCAGTTGCTTGGTTTGGGAAAAAGTTTAGTGATTTTGCATTTTGAACCTTGTTCATTCTTCCTCCGATGATTTCATGAACTCCTCTTTCGGGTGATCCAAAAACTACTAGGGTTGATTCGTCTGATTTTGTATATTTTGATAGTTGTTCATTTGACACTGGTTTTCCTTTCCTTGTTGTGATGATGATGTTTCCTTTCCATTCTGATAACACTGAAAACAAGTTTGCTCTTTCTTTAACTGAGTATCCCCAGTATGTTGGAATTTCACTTTTATCTATGTCTTTAATTGATAATTTTGGATAACCTTCTTTGAATCTCACTGTGACTCTTTTTCCAGTTGACACATTACCGTAATACTGAATTAATTGATTAATTCCAACATCTACAAATTTTTTCCCTTTTGAACTTACTACGATTCCTTCTCTAATGTCTCCGGTGATGATTTTTTTTGGATTTACTGGCGTGTTGTGACTTGGAATTTTTAATGGTTGTAAAACTCCTGCAAACTTCAAGTCATTCATTTTAGGAAATAACCTCCTTCTCAAAAATTGTGGCGTTTCTAAATATTTCAGAATCATTATCATTAGTCCTGGGTCTGTTTTTTTGTTTCCTTCTTGATAGACATAGATTGTATCGATTTTAAAAATGGCGCATGCTCTGGCTAGAATTGAAATTTTTCTTGTCTTATCAATTTTCAGTGATTCGTCTGATAAAGCAGACTCGGGAATTGCAACAGATAATTTCAATGTAATTTAATCTCGCAAGTACTCAAAATAATTATTTTTGCTCGTGTGGGTATTTTGTTTTAGCATCGTTTGCATATTTTGTAATTTGCTCCTCTGATACCAATTCATACAATCCTGTTTCTTTTTTAATGCATGCCATTCTGATGTGACTTGTTCCTTCTTTATCTTCACTTGAAAGATAAATTCCTGCAGAAGCTAATATTGCAGCATCATCAAGTGAAAGATCTTCTTTGTATGTTTTCTCCAAAAAGTCTGTTACTTGATCAGAACCTGAACCAATTGCTATTGCATCATAAGAAATGTATGTTCCACTAGGATCTGTTAGGTACAATTGTGGTGTGTTGTTTACAACTCCACCTAGAATTAGTGCAACACCGTATGGTCTTACACCTGCATATTGCGTGTACTGTTGACATTGATCAGCTAAATGTTTGGCAATGGTTTCAACTTCAACTGGTTCATCATAAACCATCTTGTTACTTTGAGAAAAGAATCGTGCATTGTCTACTTGACTTCTTGCATCTGGAATGTATCCTGCAGCTGCTACTCCTACATGATCATCTATTTGGAAAATCTTTTGAGCAATATCTGAAATTTGTAGTTTTCTTGGTTTTTCCTCAACTGCAATAACTATACCATCTTTGCATTTTATACCGACTGCAATTGTTCCCCTTCTTACAGTTTCAATAGCATATTCTACTTGGTATAGTCTACCATCTGGAGAGAATACTGTAATTGCTCTATCGTAACCTTGTTGTGCGGGAAGCATTTGATTGCAATGCTTTGATTATACAATTTAAACCATGCCCATAATTGAGAGTGAATGCTACGTTGATCGGAGCCTATCCAATAAAGAATATTGTAAATCAAACGTTAATTTGAAACTCAAATTGTAATTGATTTGTGAAGTTTGAGATTGAATTTTCAGGACATGAAAACATTCGTTCAAATCATAAGAAGACTCTAGAAATCACTAAAGAATCACATTTAACGCCTAGGGGGGATTGCATTGTCGGCGTCAATGCAAAATCAAGTTGTGCTGATTTGCCAGATGAACTAAAAAATAAACTAAAAAACTCTGATTCTAAAGTAATTCTTTCAATTAAAGTTGGGAACGAAGAGTTTGTCATGGAAGGGAGGGGCCATCCGGATCTTATTCTAAATCATGCTGAGGATATTGTTGTTAGAAAAAGCAATTTTGTTTGTCCACGAACATTGGCAGTAGAATGTGACAAGGCATCTGATTTGTTACCTCGAAATATGGTGAATTTGTTACAAAATCCAAAAACTATTGGCATCTTCACTATTATTGTTGAATGAACTGTGACAATTTTATAGGCAATATTTTGATTTCATTCATGGGTAGAAAAACAAATTTCTTTCTTCTTGTTCCTCTAGCAACTTTTGCTGTCATCATAATTGGATTTGGTCTTTACAATACAATCTGTAAAAACTCAAACATCCCAATTAATTGCTAAATTAATAAAAAATTATTTGATATTTATTATATTTTCATTGTTGCACCGTATGTATTCATCTCATCGTTCCATGTAATTTGAATTTCAGAATCTTGCTCATGTTTTGATACCAGCACACTCAAATTTTCTTTTAATTTCTTTCCCATAATTCATAATGTTTGAAATTTTTCTTTAATCATAGTTTTATCTGCAGCCGAGTATTTTTCACGAATATCTGTAATCTGTGAACTAAAATTTTCTTTAGATATTCTATCATTGTTAAATTCATTTAAAATAACTTTTTCTTCATTTTTTTGTTTTTCTTCCATTTTTATGAACAAGAAATCATGTTTCTTCTTCATGTTGTCTCTTTGGATGTTGTAGTTATCGTGAACCTTTTTGATTTTTAGATTGATTCCTGATATTTTTTCTGCAATTCTATCTTGATTCATTTGCATTGCAGATAATTCATCTGGCATGATTTGTGTCTCTTTGTATGTTGTATTTCCCATTACGTGTCTTTGCCACATTTCTGCAGTATACTCTGTTACACAAACATAATCATCTGCATGGTTTCTATAAATTAAAACATATTCTTTCCTGCATTCAGTATTAGGATTAGTTTTACTCAAATCAACCCATGATGATGTATCGTTTGGATTTGCCAATAGATACCCTGGATTTGCTCTGTAATCTAAATAATATTGACGTAATTGTTTTCCAGATAAATCCAAATTAAATTTTCCATCTGGATCAAATAATATTTGTTGATTATAGCATGCATTGTTATTCAAAATATTGTATATGGAATTAGCTGATACCATTTCAACTCGAGTGATTTTTGCTGCATTAACAAAAGTATCTCTTGCTTCTACAGGGCCTCCACCACTTTGAATTACTTTTTGCATTGCGTCCCGACCTACATTAATTTCAGATGCTGTAAATTTTAGAGGGTGGTCATAAATGCCATCTGTGGATTTTGCAGGGCTGTTTTCCAATACTCGTTCTAATTTTTTATCAAATGTGTAATGCCCATGCTCCCTCCCATTTTTTTAGATCATCATTCAAATGTTCTAACACTATGGATTTTCTCTCTTCTAATTTTCTTTGTTTTTCTGATTCTTCAAATTTTCTCTCTTCTAATTTTTCAATTTTCTTCAAAATATCTTGAGCTACTGGATTATTTTGCAAATCCCCCCACAATGTAGTTTGTCCATTGTTTGTTTGGGCATGTGCAATATTGATGGAAACCATCAAAACAATTACTGTTAAAACTACAAAACCTATGACTGCCATATCTCAAAAACTAAATTTTTGTATTTGGCGAACACTGATGATTCATCAGTAAAAATATGGATTTTACGCATAAATGAACAATTAATTGATATTTCTTGAGACAGGTTGTAATGGGTATTGATTAATTTTAATTAAAAAAGGCATACATGTGATATGTTTTAGTTAATTCTGCTTTAGCAAGATTCTATTAAACTATGAATTAGATTTCTTGTCATGGTAAAACCCACAATAGAATTATCGATTTCTAAAATTCCCACTAATGAGGAATTAAAGAAACTAAAAGAATATTTCAAAGAAATGCCTGTGACTGAAATTCTTAGTGGATTAAAATTTGCAAAAAATAGATGGTCTGCAAAAGATGCCGGTACTTTAAAAGTTGGACGAAAAAGTATTGTTCAAAAGGAAGTTCATTCAGTAACTACCGAACAAGCCCAATGGAGATTAAAAAATTGGAAAATGATGATTGCAAATTATCGTAGACGTGGGTACAGCTATCCTACTATCTCCAGAATAAAGAAAATTTTAGTTCAAAAAAGTAAAAAAAAATCAAAGTGATCAAGTAAAATTTTGATTTCTGTTTAATGCCACTACAAACTTTTAAAAATAAAAATGTCTCATTGGGCCCAGCCCCAACTAACTAATTTTTGAACACTGGATGTTTTTACACAAGCTGGTTCACCTGATGACTTGAAAATTAATTCCAATGTTTCTTTACATTGAATGTTTTCTGGCTTGACCCCTTCTTTAATTTGTTTTAGGGGTGCTAATTTTGAAACATCAATTTTATTTGATGATTCTTCTGATTCAACTCCACTTACTATTTCAAATTCTACAATTAATTCATCAACAAGTAATGTAACTTGTACAGGTGCTTCTCTCTGATCATATGCTTCCCAAATTTTTACATAAGTGTCATTAACTTTGCCTGAATTTTCCACATCCGATCTTATTTCTTCAAAGATTTGTTGTGATCTCCAAATGAATGCAGAACCATCTTGAAATTCTGCCATCTCTACAATTTCTCCATCTTCAATTGCTTCTTTGTATTCAACTTTGGATGTTTCAAGTAAACCGTTGATTAATTGTGCCTTGAATGCTGAATCATCGCTGGATTCATCTCCAATCACTATGTCTCTTGCTTCTTGAATGATTTCTTTTGCATCTTCTATTGCAGATTGTGCATCATTTCTGGTAATGTTGGTACTTGTATTATCCTTTAATTCTAGCAATGTTTGCTTTAGTTTTTCATTAAATTCAGAATTGGTTTCTAAATGTTTACTCATAGTTTCATACAATTCTGAAATTGGATGAGTTGCATGAATTAATGCCAGTTCCGAATTATTTTCATCAAGATTCATTTCTAATGCCCAAAAATGCCCAAGAGTCTCTTCAAGCGTTCCTGCAAATTCTAATTTTGTATCTGTGTCAGAATATGCAAAAACTAATGGTGAGCTTCCTAAAATAATTATGTATACAATTCCTAATGTGATTTTGTTCATTGAATAGAATATTTTTTAATATGATTAAAATGTTTCTTTAATTAATTCATTTTCCATCTTTTTATTCTATAATTTTAGAATGGTTTTATTTTTAATAATTCTAAATGAAGATGTCTGATCTTTTCTCAACAATTTGTTTTTTGAGTGCATCTGGAACGTCTGGAATTGTGGATTTTGTTTGCCCTGCAATCACACTGTGAGCCTCTTCTAGTATTGCTAATGTGTCTGCATTTGTTTCAGGTACCATGCTCATACTGTCTCCAACACCCATTGATGATCCTGACATTACATCTCCTAGTATTTCTGACAAGTCTTGCATTGAAGCATTTGCTTCTGGCATAATTCCGCTTAGTGATGGACTTAGTCCTTTAATGATTGCCATGCATGGACTTAGTGTTACTACTACATCTCCTAATTCTGAGACCGTGTCTAGTCTAAGTTTAACTTGCTCCATGGATAATTTTGCTCCTCCAACCATGTTTTTCATTTTTCTAACTTGAGTTAATTCTCCAGCGTATGCTTGAGCATAACTGGGTTTGTTATTTCTTTGAGCGTTAACTATTTTTTCAAATATCACATCGTGTTTTTTCTGTAATTTCTCATTAATTCCATCTAATTTTGAAATTTGGAGATGTATTTTTTTTTGTGCGAAATCAATTTTATTTTTTAATGGTTCATCTGGCTTTACTCTTCCGATTACCTTTTGAGATATACTTTCCCCTTCTGTTTTGTTCCAAGAGTTACTGATCATGATATAATCTAGATAATGCTTGTTTTTTTTGTTTTAAACAGAGATGTCCCTATGGGTAGTGTCACTGGAGTTACACATGGAAGCAGTTACACTATCCAAAGGTGAATGTGAATATTTGAAACCCTTTCCCCTTAACGTGAATTTCAACTAAATGGGTGGAACTCATATCGCTGTTAATAATATTATACAATCCCGCCTCTGTTGCTTGTAGAATATTATCCTCTGTGATGTCCGTACCATAATATTCAGATGGTAACGGTTCTCCATCCAAGAGTATTTCTAGTTCTGCCGAATTTTCAGTTACGATGTTCACTTCTTTAGCATTGTATAGTAATTTGATAGTACCAGTTTCAGAAACTAATTCCATACTGTCTTCATAATTTTTCCAATCTCTTATTAGGTAGAATTTGTGCAAATCTATCTTTTCTGGTTCAGAATAAGCGATAATTTTTCCTGGTTGAAATCCTTCTTCACTTCCTAATTGATTTCTATTCTGCGCAAATTTGTAACCAAAATATAATTCAGGAGTTCTAAACATGGAGTGTTGGAATTCTTCAATATCTACAAGTGTTGATGCTGAATCTACTTGTATTCCTAAATCCGTTGATCTTTCTTCTAATAATTTTTGAATCACTTTTTCAGTTTCTTGATATCCTCCTTCTCCAATATGATCATATCTGAGATAACCCTCATGGTCTGCAATGTATTTTCTTGGCCAATATCTATTTTCAAATGCTTTCCAAGTTTCCATGTCATTATCCATAACTACTGGATAATTAATCCCGTGTTTTTCAATTGCCATCTTTACATTTTCTGGATCTTTTTCAAACTCAAATTCCGGCGAATGAATTCCAACAATCAATAAACCTTGATCTGAATATTTGTCATCCCATGCAGTGATGTATGGCAATGTTCTGACACAGTTGATGCAACTATACGTCCAAATATCGTAAAGAACTACTTTGCCTTCAATCTCTTCACTTAATTCTTCAGGTGTGGTGTTTAGATAATTTGCAATTCCTACAAGAGTTGGTGCTTTTTTAAATCCAGATTTATCTATTTTTGAAATTAAGTTATTTTCTGTAAATGTAGTTGTTGATTGCACTTCTTGGTCTAATGTGGAGAATACTATTCCCATTATTCCTATGCCTATGGCAATTATTGCTCCTAAAATTATACCTGTTTTGATATCTGAATTCATCATATCACCCTAACAATACCAGCTCGTTAAGAAGTGGAAAATTTGCAATATATGCAAGTTGGTTAGTAAACACCAAAATCCCTAAAATGATTATGAATGCTCCCAATATTATATTGTAATATTTTAGATGTTTTGTCATTGAACGAATTATCTTTGTAGCCCTTGAAAAAAATACCCCCATTATAATAAATGGAATTCCTAAACCAAATGAATATGCAAGTAGTAAACTAAATGAAATTGATGGTGTTGTGGCAGCTAAAGTAAGAATTGTTCCAAGTATTGGGCCCACACAAGGAGTCCATCCTGCAGCAAATGCTAAACCAAAGACAAATGACATTGGATAACTTGACTTTGAATTTTTAGGAAAGAATTTTTTTTCTACATTTAATGCACGAATTTTTGTAGACAATAATAAAAATATTCCAAAAGCAACTATGATTATACCTCCTACCATGTTTAGACTTTCTGTGAAATCACTTGCTGCCCCTGAAAGAACACTGTTGATTAAAACCCCCAATGTGGAAAATACAATTGAGAATCCCAAAACAAAAAATATTGTATTTAATACAATGTTTACCCTGTTAACAGAAAGAACTGTTCCATTTTTAGAGCCTAACTCCGTTACAGTTGTTCCTGATATGTATGCTAGGAATGCTGGGATCATTGGTAAAATACATGGCGCAACAAATGAACCCAACCCTGCAAGTAATGCTACAAGAATAGTCGGGTCTGCCATATACTGAATTTATGATTTTTCCTTTAAAGCCTTCTTCCAATTCTTGCCCCATTCTGATTGCTATCCCTTTTTAACTGGGGAATTGCTAATTTTGTTATGAATAAACGATTTATTATTGTCGGAATATCTTTGGGAATCATAGTTGTGCTTGCAGTAATTATTGGTTCACCTGCAATTGGTGGCTTTGATGCTATGCGCTAATTTGAAATTTTGTGTGTGCCTTTTCAAAGACTTCCAATGTTTTTTCTATGTCTGAACTTGATAACCAGGCCGTGACTGAAATTCTTAATCTAGCTTGGTTTTTTGGAACTGTTGGGTATCTAATTGGTTGTGCAAATATCCCATTTTTAAATAAAAATTCCCCAAATTCCATAGCCGTTTTTTCATCTCCGATAATTATTGGGATGATTTGAGATGTGGAATTAATTTCATAACCCAATTGTTTCAGGCCTTTTGTAAGTTGTTTTGTATTTTTTGCAAGTTTTATTTTTTGTTTTTCTCTATTTGATTGAAATCTTTTAAATGAATATTCTATCAAAAAAGATGGCAATGCTGAAGTATAGATAAAAGATTTTGATTTATTGACACACAAATCAATTACGTTGCTATGAGATGAAACATATCCTCCAAATGATCCTAATCCTTTACTCAAACTACTAATGTACAAATCAATTTTTTTTGCAACTTTACAGTGATTTGGAGTTCCTTTTCCATCTTTGCCTATTACAAAATCCCCATGTGCATCATCTACTATTGTAGTTGCATTTAATTTATTTGAGATTTCAGAAATTTGTTTTAATGATGATAAATCTCCATCCATACTAAAAATACCTTCAGTAATTACAAATTTATTTTTTCCAGATTGTTTAATTTTTTTATTTAAATCTTGCATATCATTATGTTTATAAATTAAAATTTTGGCATCTGTTAATTTACATGCTTCAATTATGCTTGCATGGTTTAATTCATCACTGAGGATTAAATCTCCTTTTTTGGCAATGGCTGAAATTGCTCCAAGATTTGCCATATATCCTGTTGGGTAGATTAGACAATTTTGTTGTGATTTGTGTTTTGCCAATGATTCTTCTAATTTTTTGTAAGATTCATCATTTCCAGAGACTAATCTTGAACTTGATTCTAATTGTTTGATTTGGATTTTTGTAGCTGGAATTCCTAAATAATCATTTGAGCATAGATTTACCAGTTTTTTACTCTTGATTGTAATCGTTGAGCCTTTTGCTACACCATATCGTAATTTTCTGTAAAGATTGTTTTGCTTTAGATTTGTTAATTCTGAATCTACAAAATTTAGTTTATGTTTTGAGGCCAATTCTCTCTATTAGTTCACGGTCTTTTTTAGCCTCATTACCTCCCATGGTGAGATATCCCTCTGTAATTATGCCATTTGCTCCACTTTGTAGTAATTCTTCACCTGAATCTGATAATCTTGATTCTCGTCCGCCAGAAATTTTGATCACTGATTCTGGTAATAGGAATCTAATTACAGAAAATATTCTAACAATTTCTGAATTTGGCAGGTCTGTTTGTAATTCTAATGGTGTTCCTGGCATTGGAACGAGAATGTTTATTGTAACTTCTTCTGGAAACAATCTACCTAATTCAAGTGCTAGCTCTAATCTTTGGTCTCTTGTTTCTCCTAACCCTATAATTCCTCCGGTACACAACTCTAGACCTGCATCTCTGGCAATTCCTAATGTTTTTAATCGATCTTCATAAGTATGAGTGGTGCATATCTCTGAGAATTTTGATTTTGCAGTTTCCAAATTATGATTGTATCTCTTTACTTTGAGATCTTTTAATTTCTTAGCCTGCTCTGTTGTTAAAAATCCTAAACTACACTCAACACCAATTCCCACCTTATCATTAATTTCTGAAATAATTTTACAAACTTTTTCAAAGTCTTTTGATGATGGTTCTCTCCATGCAGCTACAAGACAATATGACTCTGCACCGTCTTCTTTTGCTTTCTGTGCTTTGGTGACAACATCTTCTGGAGATGGTAATTGATATGTCTCTATCCCTGTATCAAAAAATGCTGATTGACTGCAAAATGTACAGTCTTCACTACATGCATTTTTTTTAATATTGTTTAATTGCTCAACATCTACTTTTTTCCCGTTAAAATCCTGTGTTATTTCATTAGCACATCTAGCTAAATCTATCAAATGTTCATCTGGAATATTGAATAATGTCTTTACTTCTTCAGATGAAATACCAATCCTTGAAAAAACTTTTTCTTGACACTTTTTAATGAATTTCAAAGTATCCATCATTTTCTTTGTTAATATTCCATTTATAACAATAATGGAAAGGTTAACCTTCCCTTGTATGGGGGGTTAACAGTCAGACTACCTGAGATTTAGCATTTTTAATTGTGGTGATGGTTCTATTGAGAAGCAGTTCCAATTCTTTTTCAGATATTGCAAGTGGTGGCACAATCATGACTATATTTCCAAGGGTTCTAAGATAAATTCCATTTTTCTTCCCTTCTTCAAAAAATACCTTGTTTATGGATTTTTTAGGAGATATTGGAATCTTTTTTTGTCTGTTTTTGACTAGTTCTATCCCCATGAGCATTCCTTTGTGTCTGATGTCTCCTACGATATCTATCTCGTATATCTCATCATAGAACTTTTCAAAAATTTTAGATGTTTTTTGAATTTTCTTTATCAAATTATTTTTCTTGTACATTTTGAGGTTTTCATAAGCAACTGATGCTGCAATTGGATTTCCTGTGTATGTATGCCCATGGAAAAGATGCTTCCATTCATTAAACTCTCCCAAGAAAGAATCATGGATTTTTTTATTTGCAAGTGTAGCTGCCATAGCCAAGTATCCTCCAGTTAACATTTTTCCATATGCGACAACATCTGGCTTATTTTGCTGTTCTTCATATTGTAACATTGATCCTAATCTTCCAAATCCTGTAGCTATTTCATCTAAAACAAACAAAATATCATATTTTTTGCATAACTTGCTAATTTTTTTCTGAAATCCTTTTGGATAAATTATTACACCGCCTGCTACCTGTGCTCCACTCTCCATTACAAATGCTGCAATATCATCATTTTTAGCAAATCTTTTTTCAATTTTATCTAAACAATAATTTTGATAATCTGATACTGTGTAACCTTTTGGCATTCTGTATTTGTTTGGTACTGGGAATTGAATGGTTGAAAATAATTGTTGTTTAAACTTGCCAAAAAATTCAGGAACATACCCTACAGACATTGCTCCAAATGTGTCTCCATGATAACCGTTTTCTACAGTTGCAATTTTTGTTTTCTTTTTGTTTCCAATATTTTTCCAGTATTGTAAAGCAAGTTTTAATGAAATTTCCATTGCAGATGAACCATTATCTGAATAAAATACCTTGTACATTCCAGGAGATATTTTTACTAGAGATTTTGCCAATTTTTCAGCAGGTTCATTTGTCAAGTTAAACATTGATGAATGTTGTAATTTTTTGCTTTGATTTTGTATAGTTTTGACCAGTTGTGGGTTTGAATGACCCCATACATTACACCACATAGAGGCTACACCGTCTATCATTTTATTGCCTTTAGAGTCTGTCAGCCATACTCCCTTTGCACTGGTAATTTTTGTAAATTCATTCCACTCTTTCATCTGTGTGTTAGGGTGCCAGACAGAGCTTTTCAACGGATTTTATTTTGCCTCAGATCTTAATAATTAACCGATGAATTAATCAATGAATTAATCAATGAATTATTTGAATATCCTTTGTTGAATTCTCTCTTTATCGCAGGAACTGATACTGATGTTGGCAAAACCCACATCACAGCAGGACTAGCTATTGTGCTTAGAAAAATGGGTGTAGATGTAGGGATTATGAAGCCCTTTGCTGCTGGAACTGCTCAAAAAAAGGGTTACAAATCCGAAGATGTAGAAATTCTTTCTAATGCCGCACAAGTTAATGATTCTGAAAATCTAGTAAATCCACAATTCTTTCCAATTCCTGCATCGCCGTACACTGCATGGAAAACTTTGAAAACAAAACCAAAAATTACAAACGTCCTCACTAGTTTTAAAAAATTATTAAAATTACATGAAATGATTCTTGTTGAAGGAATGGGCGGCGTGATGACTCCTATAACCGATGACTATTACGTCACTAATTTGATCAAAGACTTGAAAATTCCCACAGTAATTGTTACAAGAACTAAAGTTGGAACAGTCAATCATACAATAATGACAGTTAAGATGTGTGAAAAATACAAGATTCCGATTAAAGGAATCATAATAAATGATTTTGATTCTGATGGCTACAAGACTAAAGAACTAACTCGTGATTTGAAAAATTTGTTAGGCATTCCAATTTTGGGGTCAATTCCATTCATTGATGATTTAAGTGATTCATCTATGTTTAAAATTTTTAAGAAAAATCTGAATTTTAAATTAATGTTAAAATAAATATTATATTCGTAAAATTTTAAATTTATTTGTTCCTCCAACATTACTAAATTTTACAATATCGAAGATTATTTTTGAAAATGTATTGTTTTCTTTGCTGAGCACAAATGATTTTTTCTCTACCTTGATGTCTTCTGATAACACTAACCAAATATTTTCTTTTTCAGGTTGAATTTTTTCTAGTGCCAATATTTTTTCGTTTATTATTTTAATGTCTGATGATTTTGTAATACAAATCAATAATGTCTTTTTTGGATCTTTCTCTAATGTTTTAATGTCTGGAATTACTATGTCTATTTCATTTCCGTTATACTCTATTTTTCTTTGACTGGTAATGAGTGCATTTGTAAGTAAATAGTGTAATAATCCTGTAGCCATCATGCCTACAGCTTCTTCTTTTTTATCCATAGTTAGAATTTGATCATAACAACTCTGTATTACATCATCAATTATCTGATCAAATTTTTTGTCAACTATGAGATTGGGAATTATTTCTGATTTTTTGATATATTCAAACAAATATTCCTTAATTGGATTTGATTCTTTTTGCATTATTCGTTATAGATGTAACGTCTTTCGCCTCTAGATTCTTTTTCAGTATCTACATGTACTAAGACAAATTCTTTCTTTGAATGAACCATGGATTCTTCTGGGGTTAGTTTGTTTTCATGCAATTCTTCATATTCGTTCCATGTCAATCTCCTTCTCTGACCAACCTCAGTTTCTAAATTCATCTTTTTTACCATTTCTTTGTAATCTGGTTGAATTACACCGCTAAACACCATTGCACTACTTCCACTTCCATAGGAACCAAATCCTATTCTTTTTCCTTCTAATTCGATTCCTTTTTGATATTCAAATTCTAAACTACTTCTGAATCCCAAATACAATGATGCAGTATACAAATTACCAATCATAGTTGATGCAATTAATGAACTAGAAAGTTTTGATTCATAAACTTCTTGATAAGCTTGAGTTTTTGTAAACAGTTTAGTAAATTCATGATCTTTTGCCATGAATTCTTCGTCCCCTAACACTGATTCAATTGTTCCACGAGGATCTTTTGGCATTGGTTCTTCAATTCCTATCTCTTGTAGAATTTTCTTCCATCTTGGAAGTTGCCTCCATTCGTGTCTAACCAAGTATGCCAATGCTTTCTTTCCCATGTTACTGTAAGGCAAATGCATGTTGATGTAATCCATATGATCTAAAATTGTCTCATCTGACTCTATTTTGATTAAACCTGACGATACTACTTTTTTCTTGTATGCCTCTAGTGCTTTTCTAACTTGAATCATGTATAGTAAATTAGAATACTGGCCATGAACAATAGGCGTTTCTTTTCCAAAAGGTCTGTAAAAATCATATTCATCTTTAATTGATGTGGATGTAACTTTAGGATCAAATGCTAATAGTCTTGGGTCGTCATTGAGAAGCATAACTACAGCTCCTGCACCCTGTGTCATTTCACCACTGGAGCCCATATCATATTTTGCAATATCTGATACCACTACAAGTGCATGTTTTCCTTCGGCTTCACCAGCTCTAATCCAGTTTGTGTTGTCATAAAGCGCATAAGAACCACTTACACATGCAAATTTTGTTTCAACTCCGCCACAATGCTCAAAAGCTCCTTGACCGTACACTTGCTCTAACATTCCAATAACGTAAGAGTTCATTGCTTTTGATTCATCAAATGCAGATTCTGTTGAAACGTATAATCTTCCAATATCATCTGGTGAAAGTTTATTTTTTTGCATTATTCGTAAACATGCATTTGCTGCAAGACATGCTGGGTCTTGATTGGCATCAACAATTGCCATTTGAGATACTCCTAGACCTTTTTGTAATTTTACTGGGTCTAGTCCTCTATTATCTGCAAAATCAGCCGCATCAATATACAATCTTGGAATATAAATTGCAATATCATCTATTCCTGCCGCCATAAGCTTGCCTCCAAGTTTATACATTTAAGGATATTGGGTAAATTCTAGGTAACTAGGAAGGGAATTTTAATAATTTTTTGACAATTCATTCGTAAATTGATCGCAATTTATTATTTTTCCAATTCATTTTGGAAAATTTTTTCAAATGTTTCAAATGGTTGTGCTCCAAACAGTTTAGTTGTTTTTTCATCTGGGCCAATCACAAAAAATGCAGGGGTTCCAGTTAACTCTAAACTTTTTGCATCTTCATTGCTGGCAAGTATTGTTTGTGAATGAATTCCATTTAACATACATTCAGACCATACATCCGTATCCAATCCTATTTCTTGAGCAAATTTTCCTAGATTTTCTGATGATGCCCATCCATTATTTTCACCCGTCCAGTTTAAATACAAAATATCATGGTATTCCCAAAACAATCCTTGATCATTTGCACAATGTGCTCCGTGGGATGCGTTGACAGAATCTGGACCTATGATGTTGTAATCTTTGAAAATCATCTTCACTTTTCCTGTTTTTACATAATTTTCTAAAATACTGTCTTCAGTTGAATGAAAGAAAACATTACAAAAATGACATTGGTAGTCGCCAAATTCAATTAAAGTGACAGGTGCATTATGATTTCCAAGTATTGGAGATCCATTAGCTAAAAATGTATTCATGGTGATTTTTGAAGGATCTGCTTGTTGTATGGTTGGGGTGGGTTGAATTTCCAATGCTGTTTGATTTGAAATGATGTCAAATCCTAGAAATGCAATGATTATGACTATTGATGATATTGCAGCTCCAATTACAAGAGATGGTGCGTGTATCATTAACATGCGTCTTTTTTTAATACATTTAGTCGTTTATTATGATATACGTTAATTGAGTAGTATTCACAACAAACATGTGCTATATTTTTAATGATGAATTTTTATTTTAATTTAATTTAGTGAATAATACTGAGTTCAAAAGGATCAGTACTAATCATTGAAGATAGTTCCCGCAGTTGGCATGCTTTTAGCTGAATTTGTGAGAAAGTTAGGATACACTGACATTAAAACTGCTGAAACTGGACAAACAGGTGTCTCATTATTCAAACAATTTGTTGAAAAAGATATTTTACTCTTTTGATATTTTTGGATTTAGAAAAATGGTGTTATGCTTATTCTGAATTATTGTTTTTTTCCTTAATTGATCCATCATAAATATTTGAAATTTTTAAACCTAAAATTTTCTCTAAATATAGCCTATCTGAATTTACAATATCTCTATCTTGCCCTAGTCTTTCCAACAAGTATTGGTTTTCCCTTCATCTTCAATTGATTGATCTATTGCATGAGTTAGTTTTGAGACGATGGAATTTTTGTCCAATTTTAATAATTGCTAAAGTCTGATTTATGATCATATGTTAGTGCGTCATGAAAACTTTCCTCTCAGTCTATTTTTTTATGCAAAATTATGAAAATGTACTTTTATCTAAAATTTCATTGGATTACTGATTAATTTCATAAAATTCTACTGGATGGGTGAATTGCCTGTAATGATCTACCTCGTTCCAAAACTTCTCTTCGTCGATGTTTTTACCTTCATCAATCCAAACATTTAGAATTTTTTGCATAAACATTTGGGTGCTGGAATCTATTTGAGGTCTAACTCCAGTCTCTTTTTCAATTCTGTCTCTCTCTTCTTTGAATTTCTTTAACAATTCCTTGAGTTGATTTCCGTTCATCTGTGCTGCTTTTTCTCTTTTTGCAGATTGAATATTTTTTTTAAAATTTGACAAAAATCCCATGTAAAAATTTGTTAATTCTTGGATTAAAGGGTTACAAACACTATGATGAATACAATTGCCACTATCGCCATTGATATTTTCATAAATGATGACATGACTCTAATTCAATTATCCCACCATCATGATTTTAAATATTATATTTTAGGTAAATTACCTGTTTTACCTAAATTAGATTTACAAACCTTACAATAAAGTCTTATTTCTTTTGAAAGAAATTCAGTTCCACAATTTTTACAAATAAAGAATTCTTCATCATTCATAGTTCCTATTGATGATTTAATGAACTTAAGAGTATTGTTCAAATAATTCTATATAGTGAAACTGATTTTGATTTATCTGGCAGGCCTTTTAAATCCTGGTTTTATTATTCCGTTTGATGCTGAAGATTTTTGAAATTTTTTATCAATGATCTCACTTTTTTGTTTGCCCTCTTTTGAGATTTCTTCAATTTTGTAAACTTTGACTTGTGGTTTTTTTAGTTTTTTGTTATTATTTGATGGAATGATATTTGATGGAGAAATTTTTCTTTTATTCTGATTTCTTGGTTTTTCAGTATCTGTTGGATTCTTTGCAGTCCATTTGATATTTTTAAAATCTGTAGTAGATGATTTTTCTTTATTATAATCTCCTAATGATTTCACCATGACTCATTAGAAAATTGTTTGGGCATAAGAGTATTGATTTGTCTTTAGATTTATTTTTTATTTTGATTTACTTGATTGATTATAGATTACATACACACATGACAAATCCTTGGTTTTTCAGTTATTTTACATATTATGTCAAATAGGGGGATGCCGATGAAATAAGATGAGGGTAAAAACAGTATGAATAAAGAAAAGAGTATGAAGCATTTTATTAAATGCACATTTTGTGGCAAGTCTAACCACGTAGAATATTTGGGTAGATTGAATTGGTTTTGTAATAAGCGATGCCATTACAATTTTCGACATATCAATGACAACTCTGCTTGACTAAATTTAATGAGGCAAGTTAATCGAGAATCTAAATAAAAGGGTCAAACACATCTAATTTATGAAGAAAGTCTTTGTGAACGGATACGGTTCCATTGGAAGTAGAATCGTTTCATTTCTAAAAGACGATCCTGAAATTACTGTAGTTGGGATTGGAAAGTATTCCCCTGATGATAAAGTAAATCAAGCCATATCTAAAGGGCTTGACGTATATGTCCCAGAATCAAAATTAGATTCTTTTTCAAATTATAAAATTTCAGGTTCAATAGAATCTGCATTAGATGAATCTGATCTTGTCATTGATGCTTCTCCCGAAGGTAATGGTTACAAAAATAAAAAAAGTCTTTATGAACCAAAAAATATTCCTGCAATTTATCAAGGCGGGGAATCAACAACTGGCTCTGAAGTAGTTTCTGATTTATTATTTAATTCTAGAGTAAACTATGATCAAGCTTTGGGGAAAAATCATGTAATGCAAGGTAGTTGTAATGTAACTGGAATGGGTAGAATTTTAGAACCATTACGTGATAGATTTGGCCAACAATTAGTTAGATTTGATGCTACTCTTGTTAGGCGATGGGCAGACATTGAGCAAATTGAAAAAAAACTCTCCGATACTATAGAAATGACTGAAAAACCACACCATGGTGATGATGTTAAACTCTATTTTGGTGAGGATGCCCCATTGTATGTGCGTGCAATTAAAGTTCCTACAAGACAAATGCACTTACACATAATGGATATTCGATTCAAAGATACGGCTCCAAAACCTTCTGAAATTCATGATGTATTTACAAATGAATTTGGAGTCGCAACATTGTGGACTGCAAAGGGAACAAAAGATGTTAGAGATTATGCTCAAAGTATGGGATTTAATTTTACTGATACTAGTATGATTCACATTCATGCAAACATGACTGTCTCTATTGGTGACACGGTACAAATGATGTATTCTGATGATCAAACTGGAATAGTGATACCTGAAAATCACATGCTTATGCAAGCAATGTTGTTTGAAAAATCTTACAAAGATGCGTTTGCTCACACTGAATCCATATTTCACATGTTAGAGAAGAAACAAAAGTTACAAGAACACTTTGCTAAAAATAATTAACTGTGTATTCTTTCAATTCTAATTTTTTTAGGTATGTTTTTTGAAACTTTTTCTACAATAATTCTTAATTCATCTATTTCTACTTTATCTCCTTCTTGCGGGATGTCTTGTAGTCTTTCATGAAGTAAGCCATTAAGTGATGCATAATCATCTCCCTCTGGAATTTTTGTTTTAAAAATTTCATTAATTTTATCTATCTCCATATCCCCGTTTGTGATGATTGTATCTTGATCAATTCTTTCATATCCCGCTTGTCTTGTCAAATCCGTCTCATCTTCAATCTCTCCAACTATTTCTTCTAAAAGATCTTCTAGAGTGACTAGTCCTTCTACTCCTCCATGTTCATCAACAACAATTGCCATGTGTGTTTTTCGTCCTTTCATTTCCTTTAACAATGCACTAACCATTTTTTCTTGAGAAGCAAAGACAGGTTTTCTTGCTATTTTTTCTAAACTAGTCATTTTGTTATCTATTTCTAATTCTTTGAGGACATCCCTTACATGAATAAACCCGATAATGTCATCACTTGTATCTCCGTAAATTGGAATTCTTGAATGTCCACTTTTGTTAATTTGAGGTAATGCTTCAAACAATAGCATTTTAGAATTTAATGAAAACATTTTAGTTCTTGGAGTCATTACTGAGCGAATTACTGTGTCATCAAATTTTAAGGCGCCATGCACTAATTCCATTTCATCTTTTTCTAATGCCTTTTCTGCTAATCCTTGATCAATCACTCCTTTGATTTCTTCTTCAGTAATTGGCGGTGGTGTGGAGCTGCTTCCAGTAATTTTTACAACACCTTTAGTAATAATTTCAAAAAATTTTACTATTGGATAAAATACATAGCTGAATGCTAATAGTACGGGTGCATATCTTAATGCAATTTTAGTTGAATTTGCATTACAATATGTTTTAGGAGTGATTTCTCCAAACACTAGAATCAAAAATGTCATAATCCCAACTGCAATTCCTAAACCATCGTCTCCAAATAACCTAATTGCAACACTTGTTGCAATGGCAGATCCTCCAACATTTACCAAGTTATTGCCAAGATTTACACTTGACATCATCCAACTTGGATTCATTTTTAATTTGTAAAGTGCTTTTGAACCTTTTTTACCTTCATTGAATAATTGGACAACTTTGGATTTTCTAACCCCTACAAGAGCTACTTCCAAACCGCTAAAAAATCCAGACAATCCGATAAGAAGTGCTAACGTTGAAATTTCAATCCATAAATCTACCATGATGTTCTCCTAGAAAATTTCTCAGAATACTTATAACAATTATTCATTTAGTTTTTTTGCACCATCTTTTGGTTGTAACTTTTTTGTAAAGCATGGATTTAAAGTTAAAGATAATTGCACCCAATCGTCTTAATCAAGCCTAATTTTTAGGTGGGATTGCAAATTTATTCTCAGAATTTCTGTGATAGTCTACGGGTATCATGGCATCCTTTTGTCTACCTGTGAGAATTCCCACAACAACATCGTCTTTTTTGATTATTTCCTCGTTAATCAATTTCTTGATACCTACAACCGATGCTCCCGATGCCATTTCACAGTCAAACCCATTTAGGCCTACCACTGACATACCGTCTAACATTTCAGAATCTGACACTGTTGTTGCAATACCATTTGTAAATTCTAAAGCACGTAAACCTTTCAAAATATTTGCCGGCCTACCAATTTGAATTGCAGTAGCTTTTGTTTTTGGTCTTAATCCTTCTTTATCTAAATGATCATAATATTTGGAAATTAACTTCGTATTTGGATTTCCTTTATCCCATCTTAATTCTTCATCTTCAAATTTACCGTTATACAAATCAGATAGTGTACTTGCACCTTCTGAATTAATTACTGCAATTCTTGGAATTTTTTTAATCCATCCCCATTCATACAATTCCATTAAAGCTTTACCACAACTAGATGTATTTCCTAAAGCTCCTCCCGGATACACTACCCAATCAGGCATTTCCCAATTCAAATATTCTAAAGCTCTAAACAAAATTGTTTTTTGCCCTTCAATTCTAAACGGATTAATAGAATTTACTGTATACCCATCATGATTTAGTGCATCATCTAATGATTGTTTTAATGCATCATCAAAATTACCATCCACTTCTACAATTTGTGCTCCGAATTGATATGCTTGACTAAGTTTACCTGGAGCTATTTGTCCTGCTGGGATGTATACGTCACAATCGATTCCTTCATTTGCTGCAAACATTCCTGCTGATGCAGATGTATTTCCTGTGGATGCACAAACAATTTTTTTTGCTCCCACCATTTTTGCATGAGTCACAGCAGTTGCCATCCCATTATCTTTGAATGATCCGCTGGGGTTGTACCCTTCAGGTTGTAGCCATAAATTATCATTTAAAATTTTAATAAATTCTGCAGCTTTTGACATATGATATGGTTTAGATTGTCTTCCCTCTGCCCCATCTAATGAGACTAAATATTTTGAACACTCTTCTATATTTTCAGTGTCAATTAGACAAAAATTGAGCAATTCTCTAAATCTCCAAACCCCACTCTCGTTGAATATACTTCCTTCTGAATTGCGTCTTTTGTAAAAAACCTCTTTTAGGTCTGTTGAAGGTTTGTTTTTGTATTTTACATCTAATAGGTGACCTTTTTCACATTGTACGTTTGTATTCTCAATTGGATACTCTAAACTACATTTAGGATCAATACATTTGAGATAGGCGTCGCCTTGCATCGTAATTACAGATAATCTATGATAATTTAAAGGAAATCCTGTGAAAATTGTTTGAGCTAATCTATTTTTGCTAAACTTTAGATTAGATGCATGTCAAATCTATTTGTGGTAACTTATAATGATTATTTGAAAAAAATCCTTTCTCAAACCATTGATTCCTATAATGTTCTTAGAGAAATTCAAGACAAGCCGGGAGATCTTGACAAGATTAAGAAAGAAATGCTAAAAATCAATGGATTTCTTAAAGTTGCCACAAACAACATTGACGAGTATAAAATAACATTGTCTGATTTTAAAAAATTAAAATTAAAATTTAGTCATTATTTAGAAAATTATTTTTTTGAAAAAGAGATTGAAACTATGGCTCCATTATATTCTAATGATACTCACCGAGTCAAAAATATGAGATTTAAAATAATTGAAGCATTAGAAGATAAAAAAATGATTGAAAGTATTGATGATTTGATAAGTAAACTGTGATTAATGTGAAAAAATGTATTATTTGTGGATGTCTTGATCATAAAATTCTTGGATGTAATCGCCACATATCAAAAAAATGTAGTTGTTTTAATGCTGATAAATAATTTCTAAATTACTACTTTCGTTTAGGGCCAGATCTTTCATGAAAATTTAAACAACATTTGCATTCTTTTTCACGACATTCAGATTCACTATGGTGACCACAAATACCGCATTCACAGCTACTTGACATGATGTACATTACTTGGTTTAGAATATAATTTATTCATCGATTTTTTATGAGTTTAAGGTCAAAATGGGATTATTTTTTTGATTTTGTCTTTTTTGCATGTTTGTCTTCTAATTCCTTTTTAATTTCATCTGCTTTATGGTCTACTGCTTTGATAATTTCCTGAATAATTCCATCCAAGTCACTGTCATCTGCTTCTGGTTCTATGGTGCTGGCAATTTCTGTAATGGTGTTTGAAATCTCAGAACTTACATCTTCAAAGCTTTCAGGATCCTCATATGCTGTATTGTAGAGATCTTTTAGGCTATTTACATGGCTGATTACTTGTTCGGTTATCATAATTTTGTAATCTGTTCCATTAACTACAAATTCTTTAGAACTCATATTGTTTTTTCAATATCTTTTGTTTATAATGTTTTCAGTTAAAAATTAATCATGTTAAATGTACTTTATGATCAAAATATTATGTAGTCTAGTGCTGAAGCATCACTAATTAATCTAGTATGCTTTGAACCTACGACATACCCATTTTTGATATCTTCTGCAGGAATCCATCTATTTGTAGAAGAATAATGCCTCTTCTCAGCTAATTCTCTTTCGATGGATTCTATGTCAAATTCAGCTTCTTCAACTTGTTGAGTTGTAAGGTGCTTAATTGTAACTAAAATTTTTGTAACTTTTACACGATCTCCAAATTTCCATTTTAGCACGGGGTTTTCATCTGAGACTTCTAATACTTTGATTTTCATCTGTTTTTTACCAAATGCATCATGGCTGATCAGTATTCTTTCATCCGTAAATTCTTCAAAACTAATTCTTGAATTTACTTTGGCATCTGAAATAGTTTCTAGTAAAGATTCTATATTTTTTTCAGTTGATTCTGTATTGATGTTTTCTTCAGACATACTACTTGTTGACATCTTATCCTTAAAAACGATTTGAAGAATCACTTTACTTGGGAACTGGTTCTTTGTTTTGTTTTAAATGGCATTTGGCATTCTTTGAGAAACACCTCTTTTTTGGACCCATCAATTTTTGCAAAAAATTTACCCTCATATGTGCATACGCAGTCAGTAATTTTTAGAGATTCATCCCAAATCTTGAAATATTCTCTTAATTCACGTTTTTCGTATTTTCCAATATCTATTCTCTTTTTTGATAAAAATTTGAATGCCAATAATACATTTCTTTTTTTGTAAATATCAAATGTTTTAATCCAATCTAAACATCGTTCAATTTGATCAGCCGGTACTGGTAATGAAGTACTTGTGCCTGATTTTGCTTCAATTGTGAATATGGTGCTGTTATCCGTATTTACAGCTAGAACGTCAGGTAATGCAATACTTGGTGAACCTAATCGGAACGCCCTCCAATTTTCTGTACCGTTAAATCGTTTTACAATGGCATCTTCCCATTGATATCCTCGCTGTCTACGTGTTCTTGCAGCTTTTTGGTTATTTGTCATTGATTTATCGTCATTCTTTTGTTTTGTTACCGTTAATGAGGTAAATTTACGTCTCAATGCCATCTTATTCTTCTATTATGTATAGTAAAGCAGGTAATTATGTGATAACCTAATAAAATATTATGTAAAAGTTATTTTTAACTTAACTTTTTTAAAAACCAATGAAAACAAGTTTATGGATTTGTCCGAAGTTGAAATAATTATAGAAAAACTTTTAGAGCAACGAGATTTTCATTTAAACACCCTAAGGCATTTGGATTTTGAATTAATATTAGAACCAACTAAAGATGAAATTAAAAATATTAAAAAATTACAAATTCTCACAATTGATCAAATAAAAAAGATTGAACAAGAAATTGCTTTTTTGACATCTAAAAGTCCTGAAAAATACCATGAGTTTATCAAACCCTGCAATTGTAAAAAATCATGCTAGGTGAATCTGCAAAAAATCTGGTTCAGATGAAACAGAGTTTTGCACAAAATTACTCAGGTAATGCCCATATTCAAGAGGTAATTCCATCATCAGTTTCAGAAAAATTTCCGTTATCCCCACCACATTTACAACTATTACATGATTTTGCACTGAAAAATCCCATCTATCTTAACCATTATGAAGAAGATGTTGAAGGTACATTATGCACAGTCTATGAAGGAGACATTAACGAATACTGGTTAAACAGCATCAAACATGGTTCTAGTTGTCAGCCATTTTATCCCACATGGATAATGTCTGCATATGTAATGGCTAGTATTGCAAAAGAATTAGGATATTCTGAATTAGTAGATATTGGTTCAGGTGATGGACGAATTGCATTTTGTGGAAATATTTTGGGTTTGATATCTCATAGTATCGAAATAGATGACGTGTTAGTAGAATTACAAAAAACTATTTGTAAACAAACAAATGAAAATTTTAATCCCCAATGCAGTGATGCGTTGGAATTTGATTATTCCAAATTAAAATTAAACAAACCTGTTTTTTTCATTGGAGGTTTACCTCAAATGGGTGGAGATATTTTGGCAACAAGTATAATTGAAAAAATTAATTCGATTGGAACACTCAAAAATAATACTTGTATTGTATTTGCAGGTACTCATACAAAGCGACAATTATCTGGAAATTTAAAAAACGGGGGATGGAGTTCTTTAATTGAAAAACATAACTTGAAAGTAATTAACACGGTTTCTTTACCAACGATTTGGACCTTTGATCAAATAGTAGAAACCCCATACATCTATATCAAATTCAAATAACTTGGAAAAAATAATTATCTTTAACAATTCCACATTTTGATATTTTAACTGATTGTCCCCTGTCTGGAATTTTTAAAATATTGGCCATTACTCGTATATTATTTTCAAATTCCACCAAGCAGAAATACTGATCATTTTGACTTGAAAATTCAATAATTTTACCCTCAAAATCACCTTCTTTTAGAGAAACAATTCCAAAACAAAAACTACAAAACTCCGCAGGTGGCCAGACGATTTTTTTACATTCTGTACATTCTGGAATACAAAAAACCCCTTCACTCAATCGGGATTCAAAATTCATGTCTCTAATACCAATACAGTCGAGGATGTGGCTGCTGCAGACATGTTGTGAACTAATCCTACTTTGACGCCTTCTACTTGTCTAGTGGCTGCATTTGATTGAAGTTGCTGTGTGATTTCTATAGTTTGAGCAATACCTGTTGCCCCTAATGGATGACCACATCCAATTAATCCGCCTCTTGGATTTATTTTGAAATTATCCGTATGATGTAATTCTTTAATCATATCCATACCTTTTCCAGGGTTTGAAAATCCCAGGGATTCCAATGCAATTGGTTCACAAACTGAGAATGCATCATGGATTTCTGCTACATCAATATTTTTGATATTTTTCTTGGACATTTTCAATGCTACATCTCCTGCTTGTTTTGTTGATTCCATTGATGAAAACGAAATATTTTTTGTAAATCCTGCAGAAGTTGTTTTTTGACCAATGCCAGTTATCCATACGGGATTATCTGATAGTTGTTTTACTTTTTCTTCAGAACCTAAAATAATTGATGCACTTCCAGTACATGGTCTTGAGCAGTCAAGTAACTTTAGATCTTTTGTAATTTGTTTGGAGTTCATCACATCATCAACGGTACATGTTTTATCTGATAATGCATGGGGGTTTTCTTTTGCTTGTTTGTGATTTTTTACAGAAACAACTGCCAGTTCTTCATCGGAAATTGAATATTCTCGTTTGTATGATTTTGCAAAAATTGATGCCCAAAATATGGGATGCTTGTACTCTCCTCTAGAATTATCCCATTCTAGAATTTGCCCTGGGCTATCATATCTTTCAGCCCCAGAAATTAGCACCACATCTGCTAAACCAGACGCAATGTAAGAATAAGCAGAAACTATAGAATTTGTGCCTGAATTGCACAGACTTTCTATCGTATGAGCTATTTTAGGTTGAATTCCAGCCATTTCAGATAGGATGGGGGACAAATATTTTGAATTATTGTTCGTTGAAATTAAAACCGCATCCACATCATTTTGACCTATGCTCGGATTATTTTTGAACAATTCTTTTGTAGAATCTAATAAAATTGATTCTATTTTTTTATCATCTTTTGTAAAAGGCGTGATTCCATATCCCAGTATTCCTACTTTGTTCATACCATCACTCCAAAAATGTTTTTTTGAATAATTTGAATGAATCCAATGTATTTCCAATTGGATTAAATTGTAAAATAGGTTGATCAATTCCAACATTAGTAAATTTATTTAATTGTTTTTTACATTCATTTGATGTTCCAGATATTGCAAGAGATTCCAACATTGTATCTGTAACTAATTCATGATTTGTTTTAAATCCTGTTTTTTTAAATTCCTCAAAAATATCCCTAGTTTCTTTTTGGTATCCGTTTTCAGCTAAAAATTTTCTATATATTTCACCCACAGAAATGTAAAATGCTATTGTTTTTTTAGCACGCATAATTGCATCCTCGGAATTTTCAGAAACACACGTAATTAATTGGCACGTGACATCAATTTTTTTCTTTGATTGCATCTTTGCTATAGTTTGTTTCATTTCATTTAAAGGTCTAAGATAAAATATCACTCCATCTCCAATTTCCCATGCTAAATTTACCATTTTTTGGTTTATTGCTGCAATGTAAATTGGAATTTTATTTCTTTGCGGTTTTATTAATAATGTAAAATTATTTAATTTGAATATTTTTCCATCATAGTTTATTGGTTTACCTGATAATGTCAATCTAATTATCTCTACATATTCCCTCATTCTTTGTAGTGGCTTTTTAAATTTGCTGCCATGAAATGATTCAACTATTGGTAAACTACTTGTACCAATTCCTAGTACTAGTCTACCATTTGATAATGAATCAACAGTTGCAGCCCCCATTGCAATAATTGAGGGACTTCTAGAATAAATGTTAATTATTGATGGGCCTATTTTCTGAGTTTTTGTTTTTGAGGCTATTGCCCCCATCATAGAGAAATTCTCCATACCCCATGTTTCAGGTACCCACACTGTGTCTGTTTTTGTATTTGATATGATTTCTGAGCATTGTAGCACCTCCTCTATTGACAATAAAGACCCTAAACTGCATGCAATACGCATGAACATGGTATGACTTTTGGATATTCTAGTGTATCTCTTTTAGCAATAGGTGAATTTTGATTGAGGCTGAGTATTATCAGATCAGATCAGAATTAAAACTATTGAGCCAACAAATATTTTCAGAAAAAACTGTAGAAAAACCATCTTTTTGGGATAATGCAACAAAATATGCCTCAGTTAGCAAAGATGGGCCCTTTGTAGAAGAAATAGCATACTGTATGGTAACTCTACACAGAACCGGTGCATAAAATTTTACATTTTATTTTATTATTTTCTCTATTTCCAAAGAAGATTCTTCTATATCTTTGAATGAATCTACTGAATACCATTTCACATTTTGAAATTTTACAATGTTTAGTTTCCCTTTTTTTGCGTAATCTGGAAAAACTGTCTTTTCAATATCCCCCACATTGGGCAAATCTTGAAGAATATTTTTTTCTAAATGATAGATGCCTGCATTCATCCATACATTAGAAATCTCTTTTTTTTCCTTAAACTTTATAATTTTATTATCACTTGTTTCTAGTATTCCAAATTTTGTTTGCAGTTCAATAGATGCAATTGAATTTTGTTTTTTAGATAATTTGTTTAAATCAATATTTGTAATTATATCTCCATTTATAACAAAAAAGGATTTTTCTTTGATCATTTTTCCTGCTTTTTTAATTGCACCACCGGTACCTAACGGTGTTTTTTCAATGGAATATTTCGTTTTCATTCCTATTTTTTTAACATCTAAATAATTTTCAATCATTTCTTGTTTGTATCCTGTACAAATTATTATTTCATTAATTCCAAATTTTTTAAGATATTTTATCTGCCATTCAATTATTGGTATATTTTTAATTGGAATTAGAGGTTTTGGAACATAATCAGTTATCGGTTTTAATCGTTTTCCCCTACCCCCTGCTAAAATTATTGCTTTCATTATTTTTTTATAATATTTTCAGGTTTTATGTTTTGAGAATCTACAAAATCTTCCATCTTTTTTGCAAATTCATCATAGATCTTCTCTAGTTCTTTTAATGGTATCTCTACACCTAACAATTTCATGGTTTTATTCCAAGATTCAATATATTTTTCATCATCTAGACCTTTTCCTAAGGTTTCAGCAACAGAGTGAACGCCCTCTGTTTTTCCCAAGGCGTAAATTGCAATATCTTTGTCAGTTAGCAAGACTCATCACTTTCTGTCAAGTAATAATGAAGTTCAGTATAACATTCAACACAGTAATCTTCAAATTTTGTATGATCACAATCATATGCCTTCTTTACATCATTTTCACATTTAACACAGGTGGGCATTACTATTTGTTTAAGATTTTTTAATTTTAAGTATGCCTAATCCAATCTGAATTAGTCCTGCAATTATTAATGGAATTGTTTCAGAAAGAACATTTCTTCCAGATGTCTCTACTTCGGCAGGGTCTGCATTACCAATTACTACTGCACCCCCCAATATGATCAAAATACCTGCAATTATTATCATAATTCCTAGAACTTTTGATGATTCTTTTCTTGAAATGAAATAAGCAATAATGGGCAATATCAAAGCTGGGAGTCCTAATCCCATGCCTCTAATTTTATGATCAAACGGAATAAATCCTTCACCATCATTTGCACTAAAACCTACAATAACATCTAATCCGTAAACTACCAACAATACAATTGCGATGCCTGTGATAATTAATGCAGGAGTTAATGCCATAGATGATTTTGATTTTATCAATTAATAAATCTAATTAGATGATTTGACAACTGCTTTCTGTTTTATTGTAGATAATATTCCCAACAAACCATCAATTGATTCCCCATTAGATCCAATAATGTTAATGTGTCCTAGTTTTCGTAATGGTTTTGATATTTTTTTACCGTACATTTTCAAAAACACTCCTGTGTCTGATATCTCTAATGGGGCATACTCTCCTATGAATCCATCACTTCCTAAAATATTGTACATTATAGAATTACATTTTAGTTTTGTATCTCCTAACTCTAATCCAAGAATTGCTCGTAAATGTTGTTCAAATTGTGACGTTTCACTAGATTGTAAAGTATGATGTCCTGAATTGTGAACTCGGGGTGCTATTTCATTAATTACTATGTTCTCATCGTTTGTAACAAACATCTCTATTCCAAAGATGCCTGCTCCTTTCAACACTTTCATTGTTTTTTCTGCTATTTTTTCTGCTTTTCTTGCAACAACATCGGAGACTCTGGCAGGTGCAATCGTTTCTCGTAAAATATTTTTTTTATGTATGTTTTCTACTAAAGGATATGTTTTGATTTGACCTTTGGTGTTTCTTGCTGCAATAACAGATACTTCCATATGAAATGGTACAAATTTTTCTAAGAAAAGTGGCTGTCCTTTGAAATAATTATATGCTTTTTGTACCTCGTCATCTGAATTAATTTTAAAATTTCCCCTTCCATCATATGCGTCTCGTCTAGCTTTTAACATGGCAGGAATCCCAAATTTTTTCAAACCTTTTTTGACATCATCTATATTTTTGATTTCAATAAATTCTGGGACTGGTATGTTATTTTCAGACAAAAATGATTTTTGTAATAATTTGTCTTGAATAATTTTCAGAGTTTCTGGAGAGGGATTAATCTCAGATTTATTTTCAACAGATTTTAAAACATCACTATCGCCGGACTCTATTTCATAAGTGATGATATCTGATTTGTTTGCCAATTCAATAATGGCATTTTTATCTTTAAAATCTGCAACAATTTGGGCTGCCCCCACTTGTGAAGCAGGGCAATTTTCTGTAGGATCTAATACGATAATTTCAGTTATCTCATCAGGCATTTTTTTTGCAGCCTCTGCAATCATCATTCCTAATTGACCTCCTCCAATAATTCCAAGAATCTTTCCCATTACAAAATAGATGTTTTTGGATTAAAAATATCTAGTGTTGATTAGAATATTTTTCGTCTGTTTTGTAATAGAATTGTTAATTACTCTCTAGTTTTTCCTAATATTATGGCGTATTCTAAAAAACCTCTTATCGGAATAATCATGGGATCAAGTTCAGATAGTAGAATTATGCAAGGGGCCGCAGAGATTTTAGATGAGTATAAAATTAAACATGAAGATCAAATTGTATCTGCTCATAGAACACCTGCAAGACTAGCAGAATATGCAAAACATGCGGAACAGATGGACTTTAAAATTATTATTGCGGGTGCAGGGGGTGCAGCACATTTGCCGGGAATGATTGCATCACATACAACAATTCCAGTAATTGGAGTGCCAATTTTAGTATACAATGACAAACATCCAAAAAAATCAGATACAACAAAATTTTCTGCATTTGGTGGATTAGATTCATTGCTATCAATTACTGAAATGCCTTCAGGATCACCTGTTGTTGCAGTAGGAATAAACAAAGCGGGTAATGCTGGAATTTATGCAATGAAAATGCTTGCAAATGAATTTCCAGATTTGAAAAAGAAATTAAAAGAACATAAATCAAATCAGCATAATTCAGTTATGAAAGAATCTGATCAATTAAAAAAAGACGGGCTTTCAAAATTTGCCAAAAAAAAATTCAAGTAAATTATGTTAGTAAATTAAATTGAATATTTTTCTTCTTTAATGCATCTATAAGTAATTCTGTTTGTTCTTTACCTTGTGTTTCTAAACTCAGAGTAACTCCAGCAGATCCTGCATTAATTGAAGAACTTAATCTATCGTGAACCACTTCTACGATATTTGCATTTGCTAATGTAATTTCATCAACAATTTCTTTAAATGCCCCCGGTCTATCAGGCAACAAAATAGATATTTTCAGTAATCGCCCCATAGCTGCAAGACCTTTGTCTACTATTTGCCCTAATAGATACATGTCAACATTTCCACCGGCTAAAACAGCTACCACTTTTTTTCCAATAGATGGTTTTTTTGATATGAGATAGGCCAAACTTGAAGCTCCTGCAGGTTCTACTACAAACTTCATTCTCTCCATGAGTAGGAACATTGCTTTTGTGATTTCTAAATCATCAACTAGAACTATATCGTCTATTAACTCCTTGATTATTGCAAAGGTTAGTTCTCCAGGACTCTTAACAGATATACCATCAGCTATTGTTCTATCACCACCACTTGACGTGATTGATCCTTGTTTTATTGAATCATACATGGATGGAAATGATTTTGATTGGACTCCTATGACTTTGACATTTGGGTTTTTTTCTTTAATTGCAATTAGTATTCCAGCTGCCAATCCGCCACCACCTATGGGGAGATAAATTTCATCAACGTCTGGCAAGTCATTTAATATTTCAAGTCCAATAACACCTTGTGCTGCAATTATTTGAGGATCATCAAATGCATGAATCATTATTGCACCAGTCTCTAGTGAAATTTGTTTAGCTTTAGCTGATGATTCATCATAATTGATACCTTCCAAGATCACCTTTGCACCATAACCTCTTGTGGCTGCAACCTTGGCAGGAGATGCATTTTTTGGCATGACAATGGTACATGAAATTTTTTCCAATGATGAAGCAAATGCCACACCTTGAGCATGATTACCTGCAGACGCTGCAACAACCCCGTGCTGTTTTTCTTCATCTGATAATGATTTAATTTTAAAATAAGCTCCACGAATTTTAAAGGAACCTGTCTTTTGTCGAAATTCTGCCTTTAGGTAGATTTCAGACCCAGTCAAAGCACTAAATGTAGGTGAATGAATAAGTGGTGTTTTCTTTATTTCATTTCCTCGTAATGAATTTGCTTTTTGTATTTCATCATATGTAGGGTTCATGGGAAATGATGCTATCTGTTGAGGGTATTTTACTTCTTCTACAGAAAAATCATATCTTTTAACAAATTTTTATGCGTAAAATTTGAGGAATGCCTAAATAGTTAAAAATTCTCGTTGAAAGTATATCCAAGAGCCGGATCTCCCCTTTGAGATAGTATTCTCATTTTTCCGGTTTCTTGGGTCTTGTTATGATGAAATTATTGTTTCAAGTGTAGTTAATTTGTTTAGAATATTTTCTTTTACAGTATCGGACATTTTTCTAGGATCAAATACTCCTTCTCGATTACCATTTTTAATAAATTCTAAATCTATTGCTAACAAACATCCTTCTTCACCTGCAACTAATCTGGGATCATCAATTAACACTGGTGATGTTTGATATGTTTCAATCAAAAGTGAATCCAGTTCAGAAAATAATTTAGATTTTTTCTCTGATAACTCTTGGAAATCTACTCCTGCATCTTTTTGAATTTCTAAAAATACCTTCTCTCTAAATTCATCGTTTTCATAAAACACTTCAAATAATTTTTGATGATCAAAGTCCTTGTATCCCATTTCTTTTAATTTATTTAAAACAATTTGATCACTGTTATCAGATAATTGTTCTTGTTCATTTTTTGTCAAATCAATAATTTCTGCCAATTCTTTTTGACAGTCAATCACTCGTTGAATTGGTTTATAATATAATAACACATGAAATTGCAATGATACATGACCCGATATCAAATAACTTCCTTCTTTAATCTCAAATTTTGTAAAAATTCTTCTCACATCTTGGTTATTAGTAATTGATACATCTTGTACTGACCATTCTTTTAATAAATCATTAATTTTTTGAAAATAATCTGACACTTGTTTTGGATCAAATGTTTTTTGTCCTGTAATTGTTGAATCCCCCATCATTACTTTAGTATCGATCATTTTTGTCAAATTAATCATTTTAGGAAGATATGATTTTTGGATTGATTCATTTTTTTCGTTTAATAACTGAATGAATTCATTAGATGATCTTGAACCTAATCTCACAGGAAACATCCAATAATTGCTCTCCTTAAACCTTCATCCTTAAATCCAAACAGATTGATGCCAATTATGGGCATGAATACATCTAAAATTACATGTGAGCACTGCAATACTGATATTACCGAATATTATCATGATGGGTACAAGGGTAAACGAGGCAAATGCCCACAATGTAAAGTGGATTTTCCCTTGGAATGAGGTAATTTGAATGACTAAAGAAGAAAATGAAATAAAACAAGATTCAGAAAACACTGAACAATCTAACAATGTTGTAGATATGCTACTAAGCAAAAATCAACAACAAACATTGGACTCTGAAACCATGATTTTGGAAATTCAAAAACGTGTTTGGGGATCTTTGAAAAAAGGTTATGAGTATTCAGGATTAATTAATGAATCTGATCAATTTTTGAGAAAAAATGTTTTTTCAAAATTAGACATGGTTGTACTCTATGTGGATTTAGTTGGTTCAACCACAATGACATTGGAAATGCCTGAAGAGAAAATTGCAATAATTATTAGTTCATTTTCACAAGAGATGGCATCAGTGATTCGTCAAAATCACGGATATGTGTTAAAATTTGTAGGTGATGCCGTAATAGGTTATTTTATCGCAGAAGGAAACGGATTACTCGCAGCAGACAATGCTGTAAATTGTGCAAAATCTATGATTTCAATTATACAAAAAGGAATTAATCCAATTTTAAATCAATATGATTATCCTGATTTAATGGTAAAAATTGGAGTTGATTTGGGCCAAAACATCATTGTAAGATATGGGGCAGATGTAGAAAACTCACATGTGGATTTAATGGGGCCTGCCATGAACATTGCATCTAAAATTCAAAATATGGCAAAACCTAATCAAATTTTAATTGGTAATGATGTATTTCAAAGACTACACCCTAATTCACAAAAAGATTTTGTTCAAATAATTTGGAAAGCAGACGAGTGGAAATATCGTTCTAGAACTACAGGTGAAATTTACAATGTTTTTGAGTTTAAAGGATAAATCTATTTTTAATTAAATTGTAAATTTGTCAGGACACTCTACGTGTTCATAATGATGCTCTGTAAATTTTTCTTGAACTACATAAATTACAATTTTATGTAGATCCTTTTCTTCGATATCTTTTTTGCATTTTAGACATGCTTTTTTTGATTGCTCCATCGTATCAGCGATCAAATCTGCAAATCTATAAGGATCTGCGATCAGCTCATGTTGAGCTAAAACTACTGAGAATTGAGTTAATGGTATATCAAATGCGTAAAGCAAGCCACAAATATGGCAAATATGGATGACATTCATGGAGAATATGGTGACAAACCACTTACGTGACCTTTATGGGTTAAATCCAAATATTCCACATGTAGCATTCCAATTTCCAAGATTACCTCCAGGATTATCAAATCCAATGTTCAAAGACCATGAGAATCCTATGAAAGCACAATTTTTACAAAATGTCGATAACATGGCTCAAAAACTTCAAGGGTTTCAACACATGTATCAGCAACATGCTGCAGGATTACTGACTATGAATTCTACGGTCATTCCGCCAGGACATCCTGCATATACTAGGCAAAATTCCATAGAAACATTACAAACAGAAAATGACAAATTGATTAAAGAAAACTTGGAATTAACGAAAAAATTAGATAAAGAGACAAATTCAAAATAACTGTCATAATTCTAAAAATTAGATTAGACAACATCCTTATTAATTTCAAAAAATAGTTTGATTATGGTAAAAACTCCTGCAGATAAATGGAAAGAGGCCATACTCAAATATAGAAAACACTGTCAAAATATTTTAAAAATTTCAAACAGTATTAGATATGCGGGAGTTGTCAATATGTATGGTAGAACATTAACTGGAATTATAAGACCAAATCTAAAACCTCTCTTAAAATCAGAACAGGTTAAAAATGAATTTTTTATAATTTCAACGTTAATGTCATTAAGAAAAGAATCTAGCACAACTATGGGTAAATTGGAACACGTGGTTTTACAACATCAAAAAGTATCAATTATTATTTTACAAAAAAATAATGCCACATACTATGTTTCAATCAATAGAAAAGAAAAAGGCTTAGAGAAGATCGTCTCTTCAATTAAAAAGACAATCTAGGCTGGTGTAAATCCTTGATATCCGCCTGTCTGTTGAGCTTTATCATCAAAGATTGGCTCAAATAGTGAAATAAGATAGTCATCAGGATCTAAAATTACGGCATTTTTTCCTGCATCTTTTTCAACAATGTCGCGATGAATTGTAACTCCTTTTGATCTTAATTCTTCAACGGCAGACTTTACATCGCCAACAAGAAAACCTATGGTGATTCCATTTTCAATAGAACTACCAATATGTTGTGCCGTTAATGATGCCGGATGTAAACTCAATAAAGCACCCGAAGTACCCAAATCTACCCATGATCTTCTCTGATTCTTTATCGGAAGTCCAATGATTTCATGATAGAATTGTAGGGATTTATCAATGTCACTTACAGCTAAAATTACATTGCCTACTTTTTTGATATTCACAATAACAATAGGTTAAAGTTCTTTAAATCAATTGCGTCATTGCACTTCAACCATGGTTTCAGTTCTATCAACCCCACTAATTTTCTGAATTTGATTTGCCACATCTTTGAGTAGAACTAGTTCTTTTACGTCAATTATGGCAACAGCGTCAAATTGTCCACTTGTTGGAAATGAATCCACCACAAAAACAATTTTCTTTAATCTTGCAGCGATTAGCTTTTTAGGAGACTTTACTAAAATGATTGCCCTTACCATCCCATATTTACCTCCACTTCAATTAAGGTCTCAGTTGTGGCAATATCTTTGATTTTTTTAAAATCAATCACCATGTTGTTTATTTCATCAATATTGCCTTGCAACAATACACTAACGTCAGCCCTTCCGGTTACAACCATGATTTGTTTCACAATTTTGCGTTTTTTCTTTAAAATTTCAACAACAAAATCCACTTTACCCGGTTTAACAGTAATCAAACAAAGGGCACGCATGCTTTGTATATGTCACCGGATCGGATAAAGATTTCCCTAGTCTGATGCTTCTTGTGAGCGAGCTTCTTCAAGATAGGCTCTACGCTCTTCATTAATTTTTTCTTGATCAATTACAATATCATCATCAACTATGACAATCCCTGCATCTCCGGAGAAATTCTCGTTGAGTTTTTTACTCTTTGTTTTGGATTTTGCAGTAATTGTTGGTTTTACTTTAGTAGTTTTCTTTACGGGTTTTTTTTTCACAATTTTCTTTGCATTTTTTTTCCTAGCCATGAATATCGAAAATCATGAGGTGGGGTGGCTTTTAAAGATTATGCAGAATAAATGTTGGATCAGATAAATTATTTTAATCGATCAAAGAGGCTATCTGAGTCAACAATTAACGCATAATTCACTTTATCATCAATTAATCTAAATAATTTCTATTGGGAGGTGAAGAAAAATAGCAACATTGGCAGATTACCAGACGATAGGAAATAGTACATCATTATCTAAACTTGGAGAGCAATCATTTACAATTACATTTGTAGAGGATTCCAATTATACTCAAGGAGAAGATGTTACACAAGGTGTTAAAATCACAACCAAAGAGATGTTTGAAGTAAACGGAAACAAAGTTAACAAATTTCATACTACTCGCGTAGCTGTAGTTAATAAATTCAGAAATGAGAAACTTCGAGAAGATATTAACAACAAACAGATACCACTAGGTCCAGTCAAATGTATCTCTGAAAAATCAGCATCAGGTAAGAGTTTTTATAATTTAGTAGATGCATAATTTAAAGATAGGTTATGAAAGAAGTTTTTTCCTTCTCTTTATTTCTAAAAAAAGGGTAAAATGAAAACCAAATACAATATACAAATTATCTACTCAATCTTTTTGTGATTTTTAAAAATTACAAAATAATTTTAAAATATTTTTTAAATTTACTACATTGTAACAAAACGTATGATTCCAGCATTCCATAATTTTTAGATTGTAAAGTACTCCTATCAGGATCAATAAAACCAATTAAAATTTCTTCTAAAGGTCAAAGAGTGCCGCGGGCATGATTTGAACAAGCGACAGCCCGGTCTTCAGCCGAGTGCTCTCCCAGGCTGAGCTACCGCGGCACTTAGAAAAAATGAATTATGTTGAGGAATTAAAGTTTGTCTTTTCAGATCTTCCAATGTATATCTTCTCTATTTTTTCGTTTATTGATTAAACGACCCATTACAAAAAACAAATCAGATAGTCTATTGAGATATTTGATACAATTAGAGTTAATTTCATCTTTTTCACTTAATTTGACTGTTTGAGATTCGGCTCTTCTCACAACAGTTCTTACATAATGTAATTGTGCAGCAGAAGGATCACCGCCAGGTAAAATAAAATTAGTTAATGTAGGCAACTCTGACTCAAATTTGTCAATACATTGTTCCAATTTTTCTATCATTTCTAAAGAAACTCTATTTTTCATATTATTTAGATTGGGATTTGAAAGATCTGCTCCAACTAAAAATAAATCATTTTGAATTTCAGTTAAAATCTCACTTACATCTGCATCTAATGAATTTGTCAAAACTATGCCAAGAGCAGCATTTGCCTCATCGACTGTACCATATGAAACAATTCGAGGGTGAGATTTCCCAATCCTATAATTTCCTTGTAACCCTGTATTTCCATCATCTCCCGTTTTGGTGTATATTTTCACAATTTTATTACCTCCGAGATTGCTATTATGTTATTCGAAATCAAACCATATGAAAATTCATTAGGAGATAATTATGTATACAGATACATAATGATAATAGATTTTTTTAAAACTGCAATCAATCTGAAAAAAATTCAAAGACAAGGATGGGTAGATAAACTATCTACGAATAATCCAGAATCTGTTGCAGACCATTCTTACTCCATGGCCATAATGGGGATGGTCATATCTGACTTGAGAAATTATAATTCTGAAAAAATACTCAAAATGATCCTGTTACATGATTTAGCAGAGTCAAAAATAGGCGATTATACCCCAGGTGAAATCACATTAGAAAAAAAGAAAGAATTGGAAAATAGCGCTTTTTTTGAAATTCTAAAAAGTTTACCCGATTCAATAAAGTCTCAATATGATAAAATTTGGCAAGAATACCAAAATAATAATTCATCAGAATCCATAATGGTGCATGAACTAGACAAATTAGAAATGGCTCTTCAAGCTAAAACTTATCAAACTGAAGGGTATTCTAAAGAAAAATTAGAATCTTTTTTTGAATCTGCAAAAAATGACATTGCTAATCCAAAATTAAAAGAAATATTTAGAAATATTATTGATGATAAATAATGACATCAAAAACTGAAAAAGATGAATTAATTGATGCTCAAAAACAAGTAATAGGGATTTTATTTGAAGTAATTAAAAGACTGCAAGCCAATAATGATCTAGATGAAGAATATTTTCAAATCATATCTAATGACATTCAAAACAATGTCCGTGTTAAAGCAATAATGGATGAAAGAACAGAAAATGCTAAAATCGTAGGTAGATTGTTAGAACAATTAGAAATTTAATTTCCACAACCACAATCATCGTCAGAAATAATTCTTAGATGAGCTGTTTGTTGGTATTTATCTTGAACATAATTTGCAAGATTCACTATTCTAATTCTAGGTTCTCTAGTGGTCCAATTCCCCTCATTCTCAAACCAAAATTCTATTTCATCAAGATCATACCGCTCATTTTTTTCAACAAGTTTTTTGAAAATTATCTTGATTTCATTAATTTCAGTTTCTGAAAGTTTAGATTTGTCCTCCACCATGGTGGTAATTTCATTTAGTTTGATTATGACATTGTTTGTAAGAGGCATATTTTTCTAATTTGAAGATTCTATACAAATCTTTAGAAGCAAAATTGTTATAGCAATTACATCATTGTGAATTATGCAATATTTTCAGGCTCTAAAATTAGGTCAAAAAAGAGTGGCAGAGGCCAGAGAGTACCTCAATACTTTAACAAATGGCAAAGCAATGCCGGCATTAGCTCTGACAGATACTAAATCTAATGTATGGACACCAGTAGGGGAAGAAAATCTATATGCATTTGTGGATGAATCAGCAGGGTTTATCTTGACTGATAATAGTGGGTATATTCTTGCATTAGTGGATAAAACAGGATCATCAAAAACCATAGTTCAAGGCGTAACAAAACAACAAAAAGAAATTTTAGAAAAAGCATTTCATACTGACAATATTCCAAAATTTGAAGGTAAAGTAATCTTGCCTGTTTAGTCTCACAAAAAAAACATAAGCTTTAGTTATGATATAATTTACAAGTAATAAATGAGCAAATTTTCTCAAGAAATTGAAGTTGGAGGTCATCTAATTGATTCTTCAATTTTAACTAAGATTTTTGATAAAATAATGGATTTACAGGGTGAATTTCAGGTGCAAGAAATACAAATTGGCAAAAAGAAAAAGGATCAATCATTTGCCAGATTACAAGTTACAGGAAAAAATCAAAAACAATTAGATGAAATTTTAGAGACAGTTTATCGATTAGGAGCAGTATCAAAAATACAACAACAAATTACATTAAAAAAATCTTCAAAAAATTTTGTAATGCCTGATAATTTTTACAGTACAACTAACAATCACACCCATGTTTTTCACAAGGGTAAATGGATTTCTGTAGAAAATATGATGATGGATAAATGTATCGTGGTTAAAGGTAATAGAGCATTTTGTGTTCCAGTAAGAGATGTTAAAAAAGATGATCAGATAATTGTCGGGGAAAAAGGAATCAAGATTACTCCTCCAGAACGTCCAAGAGAAGGAGTTAATGTGTTTGAATTTATGGGAAGTTCAAGTTCTAGTGAAAGACCAACTCAACATATTGCCAAACAGGTGGCAGATGATATTTACAAAACAAAAAAGAATGGCGGAAAAATTGTAATTGTTGGAGGTCCTGCAATTGTTCATACGGGAGCTGATGATTCCGTATCAGAATTGATAAGATTAGGGTATGTTGATGGAGTTTTAGCAGGAAATGCGTTAGCTGTGCATGATATAGAATATGCCACATTAGGAACATCACTTGGAATGAATGTACATGATGCAACATTGGCATATCATGGGCATAGAAACCACATGGATACAATCAATGCAGTATTCAAAGCAGGTTCAATTGCCAATATGGTAAAAAGTAAAAAACTGACTAAAGGAATAATGTACGAATGTGTGAAAAATAAAATTCCATTTGTATTGGCAGGATCTATCAGAGATGATGGCCCATTACCTGATGTTATAACGGATGTGGCTCAAGCACAAAAGGAATACAAAAAAGTACTAAAAGACGCAAGCATGGTCATAATGATTTCAACTATGTTACATTCAATTGCAACTGGAAATATGCTTCCAGCAAATGTCAAAGTTATCGTAGTGGATATCAGTCAACCAACAGTAACCAAACTAATGGATAGAGGCACATGGCAGGCATTAGGGATTGTATCTGATGTTGGGGCCTTTTTGCCAATGGTTGCGCAACAAATTAGAAAAAAGAAATAATCAGGGTATCAATCGTGGATATAGTAACTGCAATCCATCAGAATTAAGATCAATGGTATGAATTTGCTCGCCGTGTTTTATCCCCCCTCATTTTTGTAACATGGATTGCTTTCTCCATAGTATCTTCAATTCGGGTGTGTCTTAGTTGAATGATACCCAAAGTATTCAGATAAGTTTGTTAAACATACTTCGACAAAGATGATTTTTGAATAAAAATGAAATTATTTTAAATAGATCATGAGAATAAAACAAAAAATGGCCAAGTTTGTTGGAACTTTAAAAGAATTTACAGCCTTTATTGATCCAAGAATCCGAAATAACATTGCAAATATGACAAGACCGTCAAAACAACTTTTGGGTTCAAAATGTCAAAAATGTAATGAGATAAAAGAATTAGACGCGGCTCATAAACATGGAAATTCCAGACCAGAGATTATAGAACGCGTTCTAGAAAATTATAAAATAAAAGATGAAATATATGAAATTGAGGATGTACAAAAAGTAGTAGGTGAAATTCGTGATGCTCATCTTCCAATGGAGAATATTTTTATTTTTTATGTAAAACATGTCATCGTGAATATGATTCTTGGACAAAAAATTTGGATCACAATAGATCAATACAACATATTGTTAAAAACAAAAGATCAAAAACAAATCTCTCCTCAAAGAATCTTGTTAATTTAATATCTAAAGATAATGTCATTCTTAAAGAAATTCTCTGTAAAGATGAACTTCAAAGTTGGAAGTACAAACTTGGTTGGACATCAATTCAAAATAGGAAAAGCATTGAATCTCTGATATTAAAAATTGAATCTATGCTTGATTGTAATCCTCTTGCATCCAAATCTTGGTATTATCACAAAAGAAAAGATAACAATAAACAATTTTCAGGAATAATATGTCATAAAAATAATTCATTACTTTGTTTTAGAATGGAATCTAGTTCTTTTGATATTGATGATAGTAGGATTATCTTAGGAAAAAGATGGTTTTTTTCTGAAGGAAAAGAAGGCAGAATCGAAATAATTCCAGAAAATTATGATCTGATTATGAAATGCCTCTCATATGCATATGATGTATCTTCTTAGATCATAAGAAAATCTGAATAACTATAATTTTTTAAATACATGATGGAATTCCTGAAAAATGAATTATCTATCTAATTTTTTCAGAAATTTTTAAAATTTCATGTATAGATCCGATCGCACTTGTACAAATTTGATTGCTCGTGGAAAATTGTTGAAATTTACTTTAACAAGAACTCCTTCTTGCTATTTCATCAATGATTGTTTTTAACATTAATCGAAGATCACTTCCATCTGAATAATTATTTGAATATATCCCATAATTTGTTCGTCTTCCTCTTGCAAGTTCATATGTTCTCTTTGGTTTTTGCATATCCATTATTCCAATACAATGTCCGCCATTACTTCGTACTGCAGAAAAGCATGGAATATCACTAGGCCCATCTCCAATGTAGATCATATTTCCAAATGGTATTCTGCGTTGTTCATTTTTTATTGAATCATTTACTAAATATGGATATTTACGTAGATTCTCTTTATCAATTCCTTTGTTAATTGCATAAAGAAATTTTGTTTTTTCTGTAAAAGTAACTGTTGAACTTATTGCATTATATTTTCCAGTTGTAGAATCTATACTATAATTTGCTGCAAAAATATCTTTGAATTGTTCTGCAAATGAACAACTCTTTACAAGATCTTCTATGCCTGCTGAAATTATATACCCTTCAATATTGATTCCAGATTTAATACAATCAGGATCATTTGAAACATATTCTTGTAATTCTTTAATGAAAAAATTTACACCATTGTACGGGTTGATTTTCTTTGCAAGTTTTTGCATTTCTTGAGGTGTATTTTGTTTAATTTTTCTACTTTTCATTAATCTCAAAATTTCATGAAGATATGCTTGAGGTGGATCCCAGCCTTTTTGGACAAAATTTTCATCTATATCTTCCCAAAATTCCTTTAAATCAATTCCATTTTCTTTAAGTAAAAATTCGGTAGTATCAGAAACTAATGTTGCATCACAATCACAAATTATCGCAATAATATTATGCATGCAGTTTTGAGAGTACATCATAATAAAAAATGATCTTCGTCAAACCAAAAAATTAGAGATCATATTTTATTATGATAAAAAACAGGAATATTGTTGAACCTGCAAACTGGCCAATATCCAAATTAGTTCAAAAATTTCTAAATAGGGGGATTAAGTTGCCTGAAATGCAGAGAAAGTACGTATGGAAACGAGAAAAAGTACGTGTACTTGTTGATTCAATTTACAAAGGATATCTATCATGCTCAATTCCACTTTGGGAGACTGATAAATCCCAGAAACTCGTGATGCTGCAGTTGAAGGAAAAGGAACAAAATCATTATTTGATTTACAACAGAACAAACAAATCTCATAGAACTGCTATTGATCAAACTTGGGATCATATGAGAACATGTGATCTTGATTGGGAAATATGTACTAGTTACAAATATTTTGCATTACTAAAACGAAATGAAAGTACAAAGAAAGGTTATTTTTTTGATTTTGAAGAAATAGCAAAAAATAAGGATAAATTAAGAGTTCATTTGGATTTTCTCAAGAAAAAACCTTGTTGATAAAAAATTTGCTGAGACAATTTATACTGAATCTATAACTGAAGAAAAAGACTTCACAAAGGAATTCTACAAACTATTTTATGAAACTAGATTAATGCTAATTACTGCATTTCAAAAAAAGGAGGGAGTTACAAAAAATCAAGCAGTTTATTTCATTCAAATTTTTCTAAATCGATTAATTTTCATATTTTTTGTTTCTAATAAGGGATACATTTCAGATAATATGTTATTTACAAGTAGAATTTTAAAATCGTTAGCACCTGAATGCAGATATTGCTCAAATATCTTTAGCAGTTGCAGGATTGGGCATATTATTTGGTGCAGTGTGTGGAGTAAAAAACAGGTAGATAGCAATTCAAAACAGATTTCACTTAATAGAGATACAATAAGGAGAAAAATTATCAATCCAATAAGTGGTTCCAGCCCAAAAGAAATTCTTCAAACAAGGTTAGCCAAAGGAGAAATTACTTTAGAAGAATATGATTTGTTAAAATCAAAACTAATCTAAGTAGGAGCAACCATAGAATTTCTTTTGGAGTGTAATTCATATAAAGAATTTTGCCTAAGATTAGTAAAGAAAGTAGCAAGCATATCCAATCCTGCCACTACTTTGGGGGCATAGTTTTTTACAAATTCCGTTTTTTCAGAATTTGATTTAGGCTTGTTTTCCATATATTTTTGATAAACTTGAGCCCCATTATAGTCAACATATGCAATTCTTGCACTAAAATCAGTTCGTTCCAAAACAAGACTATCACCACCTATAATTGCAGTATGATATGGGTGAATAATTAATGATTCAGATAATTTTTGAGATGTGGTAATTTGTGAATTTTGTAAATCAGTTGCAAACGCATTAAAATCAGCTAAAAGATAAAAAGTTGCATCAGGTTTTGTTGCTTTAACACCATCTATCGCAGTTAACGTGTGATATGTGTATTCACCCATTAATTGATGAATATTACGAGTAACATCAAAATATTCATCAATTTCTTTACTTATTTCAAATCCTGCAACTGCGGCATATTGAATTGGTGTTGATACTGCAGTGTATTCCGTAGCTAGGATTTTTTTAAATTGTAATCTAAGATCTATGACATGCTGTGGGAAAATTACATATCCCAATCTATACCCACCAGCTGCATGGGATTTTGACAACCCGTTTGTTACAAAAGTTCCTTCAGGATAAATTTTACCCATACTCACAAATTTAGAAAAATCATATGTGGTTAATGCATAAATTTCATCAGAAATAACAGTGATATTTTGCTCTCTGCAGACATCAGCAATTTCTTCCAAGTCTAATTTATCATATAATAATCCAGTGGGATTATGAGGGTTATTTAATATCAAAATTTTTTGTCTATCTTGTAATCGTAATGCTAATTTTCTCAAATCATTAGGAGAGATTTTTTTATTAGCACGGGTAGGTAACATGTGATAATTTTTTTTCAAAAATCTGATTTGTGGAAGATACCCTAACCATGCAGGAGTTGGTAAAATGACAGTTCCATGTAATATTTCTAAAAGATTAAAGATCAACTCTTTAGTTCCAGGACCAACGTAGATTCTTTTAGGATCTACATCCATTCCAAAATAATGCTTGTTATATTTTGAAATAGCATTACGCAATTCAGGAATTCCAGGAACAGCAGCATATGCTCCCTTGTCAGCATTTTTAATTAACGCTTCTTGAATTAATTTAGGAACTGGAAATGGCGACTGTCCAAAGGCAAATCCATAAAATCCAAAATCACACTCAGAATGAGGACAATCAGAGTGGAATTCTTGTAAAAATGTGTTTAATTTGAGATTCTCAGGCATCTCAATGTCTTCAACTTGTTGATCAACTATGAATTTCAATGATATACATTGTGATTAATGAAATTATAGATAAAACGTGAAATAGAAAATATCAAAGAGTGAGATTAATTCAACTAAATCTTGGAATCTCATCCAACACATCAGGATTTTCAAGTGAAGATAAATCTCCTAATTCATCTCCAAGTAATTTTGATTTTAATAATCTACGCATAATTTTTCCAGTTCTAGTTTTTGGAAGATCAGAAATTTGAAAAATAAATTTTGGTTTTGCAACTTTGCCAATTTTTTTAGATATATGATCAGAAATTTCAGAAATTTCTATTTGTTCAGATTTTTTATCAGCCACAAAAAATACAACTATTGCCTCACCAGTAATATCATCAAGAATTGCAATTGAAGCAGCATCAGATATTTTATTGTGTGATATAACAGCATGTTCAATTTCAGCCGTACTCATTCTGTGACCTGAGACATTAATTATATCATCAGTTCTTCCACGCATATACCAAAGATTATCTTTATCAACAAATACATAATCACCATGAAACCAAATATTTTTGAATTGAGACCAATAAGTTTCAAGATACCTTTTATCATCATTAAGTAATCCACGTGTCATTGCAGGCCAAGGTGATTTTATAACAAGATATCCATTTTGTTCTTTAATGGAATTTTGGTCATCATCAAATACATCTAAATCCATTCCAGGTACAGGCATACCTACAGTAGATGGTTTTAATTTCATTCCAGGAAATACCGATAACATTGCGCCACCAATTTCAGTCCCTCCAGATAAATTCATGATTGGAATTTTTTTGTTTCCAACTTTTTCATAAAGCCACCACCATGAATCTTCATCAAGAGGCTCTCCAGTAGTTGGAATATTTTTTATTTTATCTAATGGAAATAGTTTTAATGGTTCTACATTATTTTTTTTAAATAATCTTACAGCAGTTGGAGATATTCCAAAAATTGTGGCATTATACTCAGATAACATTCTCCAAACTCTATCATATGAAGGAAAATCTAATGCGCCGTCATAAATTACAGCACTAGCACCCATAAGCAATAAACCATATACATTCCAGACTAGACCCGTAATCCAACCAATATCGGCAGGCCAAAACAAGATATCCTGTGCCTGAGTATCAATAAGATATGCAGATTGATGACCTGCAAATACTGAAAAGCCACCATGAGTATGAACAACCCCTTTCGGTTTTCCAGTAGTACCAGACGTATACAAAATAAACAACGGATCTTCTGAATCTAAAATTTCAGTCGTACAAACATTTTCTTGTGAAGATACAAGGGTATCATAAAAAATAACATCATCAGAATCCGAATATTTATCTACACCTTTGTATGGAATTACAATAGTTTTTTCAACCATCGAATCTTTTAATGCAGATTCTACGACTTGTTTTTGAGAAACAGTTTTTCCTTTTCTATGAAACCCATCAGATATTATTAGAATTTTAGCATTGCAATCTTGTAATCGTATATGTAATGATTCAAAACTATAACCTGAAAAAATTACAGTTTGAATAGCACCTATTTTTGCTGCAGCAAGTATTGATAAAATTGCCTCTTCAGTCATTGGTAAATATATTGCAATTACATCTCCTTTTTTTACACCTAGAGATTTTAACCCATTTGCAAGCTTTGAAACTTTAGAATCTAACTCAGAATATGAAATTGTAGAAGTGTGTCCATCTTCAGATTCAAAATAATATGCAGTCTTTTCAGGAGATGTTTTTATAAATTTTTCAACAGATGATTTGTAAATATTTGTCTTACCATTAAGAAACCATTTGGACCATGCAATTCCATTAGATATATCTAAAACTTTTTCATAAGGCTTATCCCAAATAATTCCAACATCATCAGATACAGATTTCCAATACCACTCTAAATCATTTTTAGCTTTGACAGATAAATCATCCAATGAGGAAAGATCATATTTTTTCATAAATTTGTAAATGTTTGATTCTTGAATCTGTTTTTCACTTGGGATAAATTCAAAATCAGACAATGTTTAATTTTTTTTAACTGCGATAGAGTAAAAAGATTTTTTCTTATGAGATATCAATTCCTAAACGTCTTGCACATGCAATGGCTGCTTTTCCATCATCTTCATCAATTCCCACATGGAGTAATTTTTGAGTCCATTCAGTTTGAGTTCCCATTGTATTTTCACGATAATATGCCCTCAAAATTATGCCTATTTCATCATCCAATTTATGCCTAGTAGCCTCATTCATTCCAGTCTGAAGGATAGTGGCATCCGAAGTAGCTAAAATTTTGATAAATTCAATATTTTCCAAGGATAGTTCAGTCATCAAATACCAATCTGTTTTTTCAGTATATCGAGAGTTAGTACAGGATCTGCTTTTCCTTTAGTTTTCTGCATTACTTTACCTGCCAAATAATTGATGATTTGAGGATTGGATTTAGCTTGCTCGACTGCCTGTGACTCTTCGGAAATTATCTGCGTAATAATTCCAGATAATTCAGATTCATCTGAAACATTTCCAAGATCAAGTTCTGAAATTACTGTAGACAAATCTTTACCTGATTTTAAAATTTCATGTAATGCATTTTTAGATGAATTTCTAGAAACTTTTCCAGATTGAATTGCATCTGCAAGATCTTTTAGATGCGTTGAAGTGAATTTTGATGTTTCTCGTTTTTCTCGTGTGTCAACTAATCCCATCAATTCAGTAGTGATAATGTTTGCAACTTCTTTAGCATTTGATTCAGTGTGAGCATCTTCAAATAAATCAGAATAATATTTATCAGAAGATAACACTTCAGCTACTTGTGCAGGAATATTATATTTTGAAACATATCGTTCTTTTTTAGAACTAATACTTTCAGGCATTTCAGTTTGTAATTTCTTTAAAGTTTCAGGATCAATCCTAATCCAAGGAATATCACCTTCTAAGAAATATCTATAGTCAAGATCTTCTTCTTTTGAACGAGATGAAACAGTAATTTTTCGCTTGCCATCCCAATGGCGAGTCTCTTGAATAATTTCAATATCTCTAGAATGAAGACTTTCTTGTCTTGTAATTTCAAAATGAACTGCCTTTTCTAAATCATGAAACGAACCAATGTTTTTAATTTCTACTTTTTTACCTCCTTCAATTGATACATTGGCATCGGCCCTCATCGCACCCTCTAAACTAGGATCAGCAACCTCGAGATTTGCAAGAATATCAGATAAAATATTTAGAAAATCTCTAACTTCCTTAGGGGTTTCAAAATCAGGCTCGGTAACAATTTCAACTAACGGAGTACCTGCACGATTGTAATCTACCAAAGTAATCTGATTTTTTGATGAACTTCCTTCGTAAATTAGTCGACCTGGATCTTCTTCAAGCTGAATTCGGGTAATTCTAATTTTTTTATTCCCAATCATAACAGAACCAGTACCGCCAACACTAGTATCACCATAGATATTCAACTGAGTGATTTGAAAATTTTTTGGAGAGTCTGGATAAAAATAATTTTTTCTAAAGAATGCAATTTTTTCAGGAGTAGTGCAGTTTAAAGCCATTGCAATTATTGTTGCTTTTTTTACTGCTTCTTGATTTAATCGTGGTAAGCTTCCAGGTAACCCTATACACACAGGACAAATATTTTCATTAATCTCAAATTCCCTATAGTTTGCTTTACATGAACAAAACAATTTACTATTCAAATTAGTTAATTGACAATGAATTTCTAATCCAACCATTGTCATATTGGTACCTCAGGTAAACTAACCGTTTGCTCCAATGCATATGCTGCTTGTAATAATGATTTATCATTTGATGAATCAGCCATTAGTTGAATTCCAATTGGCAATCCATTTGAATTTGTAAATGGGATGGAAATTGCAGGTTTGCCAGTAAGATTTGCAGTTACTGTGTTAATATCAACTAAAAACAAAGAGACAGGATCATCAATCTTTTCTCCCAGTTTGAAAGGTAAAATAGGAACCGTTGGAGAAATTAGAAAATCAAATTTCTTAAATGCTTCATTGACTTCTTTAGTAAGTTTACTTTTTATTTTTAATGCCTTGAGAAAATATTTTCCTGCATGGCCTGCTGATGGAACAAATCCACCGATAATCATTCTTCGAGTTACTTCAGGTCCAAAATTTCTTCTGGCCTTTGAAATATATGAATTAAACTCGTATCCTTCTAGTGGAAAGTCATAACCATATCTTAAATTATCATATCTTGCAAGATTGCTTCCAGCTTCAGTTGCAGTAATAGTATAGTATGCTGCAACAGAATATTTTACCATCTCAAGTGAAATCTCTTCACATGTCGCTCCCAGTCCTTCTAATTTTGCAACAGCATCTTTTGTTGCAAATAATACTGCAGGATCTATTCCATCACTAATCATTTCTTTAATTATGCCAATTTTTTTGCCTTCAATTCCAGACCCTATGCCTGAAAGATAGTCTTCATTTTTATTATTAATTGTGGTATTGTCATTAGTATCAATCCCTGCAATTTGATTTAGCATGAATGCAGAATCTTGTACAGTTCGTGTAAGAGGACCAATTTGTTCAATACTATTAGCATATGAAATTAGTCCATATCTACTAATCAAACCATATGTTGGTTTGTAACCCACAGTAGAACAAAAACTTGCAGGGTTTCTTACAGAACCACCAGTATCAGAACCAAGTGAGGCCACACATTCAAATGCACTAACAGAAACAGCACTACCTCCGGATGAACCTCCTGGAACATATTCAGTATTCCAAGGATTTTTGCTCGGACCATGTGCACTAAATTCAGTTGTAAGACCCATGGCAAACTCATCCATGTTTACTTTGCCAACAAATATGGCATCTTGTTGTTTTAGTTTTGAAATTACTGTTGCATCATATGGCGCAATAAAATTTTCAAGCATTTTTGACGCACAGGTGGTTTTTGAATCTTTTATGCATAAATTATCTTTAATTGATATAGGCATTCCAAAACAATCACCAACTTTTTTCCCAGATTTTATTTTTTTATCAATCTCTCTAGCTTGATCAATTGCTTTATCATTTACAGACAAGAATGCATGTAGTTTATCATCTACACTTTGAATTCTTTCAATAGTCTTTGCAACAAAATCTTCAGCAGAAATATTTCCAGTTTTTACTTCTTGAATATATTCAAGGGCAGATATTTTTAGATTCATGAAGACATCTTTGGTGCGCGAACGAATGTTCCTTTGTAGTGATTCAATTTTTCTATTAGTTTATAATCAAATGGAATGTGTTCATCATCACGTAAATTTGAAATTGAAATTTCAGGCATTGAGATTTCCTCAGATTCAACACCTGCAGAATCCAAAATATCAAAATAATTCAGCATCATTTGCACTTTTTCAACATATTCTTTATGATCATCAATATCTATGCGCATTAATTTTGAAACATGTTCAATCTCTTCTTCAGTCACCATTTCATACACCTATGGAGTTAACCTATCTACGTCTCGAGGATAGAATGTTGTGTCTCGAATATTTTCAGTTCCAGTTAAAACCATAATTAATCTCTCCAACCCTATTCCACAGCCTGCGTGAGGAGGGACACCATACTCAAATGCTGTCAGATGATACTCAAATGCATCAGTTTTCATTCCTTTGTTTTTCATTCTCTCAGCTAATTCATTACGTTTTTCAATTCTTGTACTGCCTGAAGATAATTCCAAATCACCATACATTAAATCAAAGGATTCAGAAACTTTGGGGTTTGTTTTACTATCTTTTACGTAAAACGGTTTTGGTGCGAGTGGCCAATCAGTAATAAAATAAAATCCATCTAAACCAATTTTTTTAAGATTTGACGGATACAAGTCATCACCCCATTCCGTTTTTACACCTGCTTTTTGCATTTTATCAACGAGATCATCATATGAGTATCTAGGAATAGAATCAGGCATTATGATAGTAGGAAATTCAGATTCAGGGTTATCTTTTACATAATCATTTACAGTTTGAACAGAGACTTTAATGATTTCCTCTATTCTATTCATAACATCATTGTAATCAACAAATGCTTCTTCCAAATCAATTGAAATTGCTTCAGCTAAATGACGATTTGTTCTTGAAGGTTCTGCTCTAAAGATAGGTGCAATCTCAAAAACTTTTTCAAAACTCATTGTCAATTGTTCTTTGTATAATTGGGGACTCTGAGCTAAGAATGCTTCTTTGTTGTAATAGAAAATTGGAAATAATGCAGCGCCACCTTCCGTAGCTGTTGCAATCATTTTAGGAGTGTTGATTTCAACAAAATTTTGGTTTCCAAAATATTCTCGAATTGATTTTAAAACCAAACTTCTAGTTTTGAAAATATGCTGTAACACATCACGTCTAAGATCAATAGGTCTAACCTCTAATCTAGTATCAATATTTTTTACAGTTTTTACGGTGGGCTCAAAAGGAGGGATTTTTTCAACATTTGAAAATACCCTTAATTCAGTTGGGATTATTTCATAACCCCTGGGTGCTTTTTCAGATGCTTTGACATTACCAATAATTGCAATTGATGAATGTGCTTTTAATGAAGAAATTTTTTCACGAATATCATCAGGACAGTCTCCTTTTTTTGCCACAATTGAAAGATCACCATTTTTGTCACGGATTGTACAAAAACTGATGTTTCCATGTCCGCGAATTGTCAAAACCCAACCCATTACAGTAACTAAAGTTCCATCCATGGCAGAGTTTATTTCATTAGAATAATGAGATCTACGTAAAGTTCCTAATTCTGTTTCTATCATAATTTACTTTATTCCAAATATCATGATGTAATTAATTTTTATGTAAAATAGTGAACCATTTCCTTAATTTTCATAATGCTTATAGCCAGTTAAAATTCCACAAAAAAACAAGTTGAACATGCTGATGCTTCTAGTAATTGCAATGTTTATCATTGTTGGAGCATATGTAGGGTATCATGCATCTCAACAAACAGAAGATAAAATTGAAGGGCATAGTATTTCTATAGAATTAGAAATTTTGAATGAAAATACAAAATTAGTACAAATTTACCTAAATCCTGAACTCAAAAAAAACAATCCTATAGCACTAAAGCCGGATTTATATTAAATTGTAATAATTATTGATAAAGTAATGACTCTTTCAGATAAAGAAAAAATCATAGCGATAATTTCAAATGGAATTGCAGTATTTTCATTACTTCAAGAAAGAGATGAATTGCCAAAAAATGCAACAATGTATGATTTTGTATTAAAGGTGATTCCTGAAAATATCAAGGCAGAACTAAGTGTAGAATTGATAGATGAAGTGTTCCAGTATGTAACATCCGCACATAGTTCATAAAGTACAAAGTGGTAAACATAGCATCATAATGACATCCATAGCAACGTTAGGCTCACACTGTTCATTGCAAGTTCTAAAAGGAGCAAAAGACGAAGGTCTAAAAACCATTCTAGTATGTGAAAAAAAACGTGAAAGATTATACAAGAGGTTTCCATTTATCGATGAATTAATAATTGTGGATTCATTCAGAGAAGTTCTTGATCAAAAATGCCAATCAATTCTAGAAGAAAATAAAGCAGTTTTAATTCCACATGGGACATTAATTGCTCAAATGAATTCTGAAGAAATCGAATCAATCAAAACACCAGTGTTTGGTAACAAATGGATTCTAAGATGGGAATCAGATAGAGAAATGAAAGAAAAACTCATGAGAGAAGCAAATTTACCAATGCCAAAACCAGTTACAGAACCAAAAGATATTGAAAAATTAGTTATTGTGAAAAGACAAGGAGCTGCTGGAGGTAAAGGATACTTTATGGCAGCAAATGAAGATGACTATAATAAAAAAAGAAATCAATTAATTTCAGATGGAATTCTCTCTCAAGATGAGACTCTATACATTCAAGAATATGCCGCAGGTGTCTTAGCTTATTTGACATTTTTCTATTCTCCATTAAAAGAAGAGTTGGAGTTCTTTGGAGTTGATCAAAGACACGAGTCAGACATTGAAGGGTTGGGAAGAATTCCTGCAGAACAACAACTAAAATCAACCAAAGTTTCATCATTCAATGTAATTGGTAATAGCCCTCTAGTTTTACGAGAATCATTATTAGATGAAGTGTATACGATGGGTGAAAATTTTGTAGAAGCTGCAAAAAAAGTAGTGGCACCAGGAATGAATGGTCCTTTTTGCATAGAAGGAGTTTATGACGAAAATGCAAAATTCACATCTTTTGAATTTTCTGCAAGAATTGTTGCAGGCTCCAACATCTATATGGATGGCTCACCATACTACTCACTGCTATTCAATGAGACAATGAGTATGGGTAAAAGAATTGCAAGAGAAATAAAAACAGCCACAGAATCTAATCAATTAGACAAAATTACTACTTGAAAATAATCTATTTAGCTGTAACTGCCATACCATGTTGAGATTTGACAATATACTTGTCACGTATTTTGACACTAATCCAGTCAATAAACAATACAGTTACCAATACTATTAGCATGAATATAGCAGCTTTTCCATACTCAAAGAATTTGATATAATTAATAATATAAAATCCAATTCCTCCAGCACCAACCAATCCCAAAATACTAGTTTGACGTACATTGTAATCAAACATGTAAAGTATCTGACTCAACAAATGAGATGCAGATTCTGGTATTACCACATATCTAATTAATTGCCATTTTGAAACACCAATAGAACTTACTGCATCCATTGGATCAGAATCAATTGTTTCAATTGCCTCATATTGTAATTTTGCAACAAACCCGACGGTATACATCACAATTGCTAAAACACCTGCAAATGTTCCCAAACCCACCATAATTACAAACAAAATAGCCCATAAAATGGATGGAAAAGTACGAATTGCAGCAAGCAATGCACGAACTGGAGCATAAACATACTTGCTGTTTAAATTTCTTGCAGCAAACATGCTAAGAGGTAATGCAATTGCAGTTCCCACCACAGTTCCAACGAATGCCATTTGAATTGTTTCAAACATTGCCCAAAGTGCTGTTGGAATATACTTTGGTTCAACTAACAACATCTCTTCTACTACAATTGTAAGATTTGGCAACCCTTCAGCAAATTCTAAAGGATTGGCATCCACATTATATGATGCAACTACTACAAGTGCAATAATAATTCCAATTACAATATTATTTTTTGGAGTCATCATACATCTCCATAATTTCTTCAGTAGTCATATCTCCGGTTTGAAAATCAACTATGGTATCACCCTCAACACCAATCTCTAAAATTTTATGACCCTCTTTAATTACGGCCACTCTATTTGCATACTCTAATGCCAATTGCATATCATGGTGCACCATAATAGCAGTTAAATTCATCCTTTTTTGAGCATCAGCAACTAAATTCATGATTTCATGTGCAGTTACAGAATCTAATTCAGAAACAATTTCATCAGCTAACAATATCACGGGTTTTTGCATTAATGCCCTAGCAATAGCAACTCTACGTTTTTCACCCCCACTTAACATGTAGGCTTTTCTATCTTCTTTTCCAGACAATCCAACTAGAGACATTATTCTTTTTGCTTCTTGTATTTCATGTTCAGGAAATTTTTTAAAAAAAGATTGAATTTTGTTTAATCGTGGCAAAGCACCGATCAAAATATTTTCAATTACAGTAGTATTTTTTATCAACCCAAGACTTTGAGGAATGTAACCTATTGTATGCATCATTTTTTTAAATTTTTTATTATTCATATTGGGAGTTACATAATCAATTTTGATTATGCCTTTACTTGGAGTCATCATACCATTCATTAATTTCAATAAAGTGGATTTTCCAGAGCCGGATTGACCAACAATAGCATAATTGGTTCCCCTATCAATTGAGATGTTAATTCCTTCTAATGCAAAATTTTTTGAATCATATGATGTCCAAACATCACTCATCTGAATAATCTTAGTTGTCGAAATTAATGAAAAAGAAGGGTTTTGGGTCATCATCTGAATTTGTTTCATTTCCAGAATCCCGGGTTTTATTTGCTCTTGTCATATTTGTCAAGAATCAACTGATCAAGTCCCGTTAAAGCATCAATAAAGTCTCCAAATTCACCAATATGCATAGAAGTAGTAGTTGGGACTAGAGCTTCTGCACCATACAAGTCCTTCAAAATATGATTATTTTCATCATAATTGAGTTGGATTAATGCATCAACTAGTGCTTCTTTAGTAGAATCAGACATGTCTGAACTTACCATAAACACATGTGATGGTACAGGTCCAATTGTTGTAACTGGACGTAACTTTATTTGATCTTCTAATTCAAGGTATTTTTGTGGAGCAATATCTGAACCAAATGCAACATCTACATTTTCATTTAAAAGTAATTGTAATGCAGCTTTGTAACCTCCTGCAAAGGTATAACTTTCAAAGTTATTTGCCAAAGCAGATTCCAAAGCAACAATATCATCACCTTCAATTGTAATGTGTCCATCAGCAACTAAAGTTCCCATAGGTCTAACAAAACCTGAAGAACCAGTTATACTGGTAAATGCTACTTTTTTGCCTACTGTATCTTCCAATGTTTGAATAGAGTCATTGTCAGCAAGCGTCCAAACAGTTGCCTGATAATTTACTTTACCTGCAACAAGTTCAGCCATCACAGCTTCGGCACCTGTTCTTTGATGAGTAATCCATGCAGGGCCAGTATCCATAAAGGCAGCATCAATGTGACCAAATCTCATCCCTTCAATTATGGTCTCATAGTTTGTCGGGACAACAATTTCAACATCTACACCAAGTTCAGATTCTAGAAATGTTTCTAGTGCTTGAGCTTTAGGAGTTAATTCATCAGCTTTTTCAACTGGAATAAATCCAATGGTCAGAGTGTCTGCAATTGCAGTATTTGATTCAGATGAAATATTAATGATTCCAGTTTCTAATAGAAATTTAATTCCATATAGAAAAGTGTCATCATCTAGTGCACCATCAGCCCACCAGCCAGCATTTGTTTTAATCCATTCAGGGATTGAACTTTCTGCTTGAGCTGTCTGAGTTAACGGTACAGACAACACGCCAATTACTGTAAACACAACAATCAGTGTTAATGTAATCTGTTGTTTCATGATATACAAAAAGTTAGGATAAGCTAAATTATTTAAATCAGGATTTCATTCCAGAATTTCATTCCAAGTCTATAGAATGAGAACAAACTAGGTTAGAGATTCAATGAATAAGATATCTTCAGGAGTTCCAAAATATCTTTTCTCATGACAATTTTCACAAACTAACCATTCAGGTTGATAGTTACTACCTTTGGCACCCTTGTAAACTATTTTGAATGTCGGAGTATGTACTTCGCTACAAATATTCATCTTACTACCATATGAAAATGTCAAATTTTTCTATATAATTCATTAGGGAATATTTCACAAATGGAAATTACTAGATGTTGTAGTTATTATTTAATACTAAACATCTAAGAATTTGATTTCGGATTTGTAGTGTTTGAATACAAATTCAAGCTAGGCTCCATATTATCTAAAGTGATTTCTACTTTGCCAATTCTACTTCGATAAAGCTTAATTTTTTTACCCTCAGAAGATATTACATATCGGTCCACTTCAGCAAGAGCAAGATCCTCTAAAGTTGACAATGTTTTGTATACTGTTGAAAGAGAAATTTTTAATTCATCTGCAATTTGAGTTGCATCCTTTGATTCATTTTTTACTGAAAATAGTACCGATCTTGAACATACGTTAGTAAGAGATTCTATAATTTTTTGAGTGATGTCAAATTCAGATAATTGGATGATTGTAGGTTTTTGCACAATATCACCTAGTTAGGAATTAAAGTTAAAACAGGTTCAGGTTTTCTTATAGAAATATCAGCTTTGCTAATTCGACTTCGATAAACTTTGTATTTTCGTCCTTTATCAGATAACATCCATTTTTCGACTTCAATTAATGTTAATTCTTCAAGATCATTTAATTTTTTATACACAGAACTAAGTGGAATTTTTAATTTGTATGATAACTCAGCTGCTGTATTTCCTTTTTTAATAATTGAAAATAAAATGGCCCTGGATTCAGAATCAGCTAGAGCTTCAATTACTTTTTGTGTAATATCATATTTTTTTAATTGAGGTAAAGTTAATTTTCGTGACATGCAAATATAAAAAATTGTACGCATATTTAAACGAGATGTAATAATTCTCATTCTATAGAGTCAGAACAATTAAGAATATTGAGTCGTATCTTTATGAAATTCAAAACGATTCCAAAACAATCCCAAAATTACGCCAACAGAAATCCAAAATGATGAAACTCCAAGTACAGACATTAATCTGAATTCATTTACCAAAGTCATCGGGGCAGATATTTTATCAGGATTTTCAGGCATTACAATAACTAAGATACTTATGAAAATGGCATATCCAATTATTGATACAAATTTTTTCTTGTTTTTAAATTTCTGCGATAACTTGTAAAATGCAAGTGCACCTATGCCTGATATTGCAATAAAAGAAAGATACAAAATTGTTCTGAGAACAATGGTTTCACTATCTCCAACAGTTGGAGGATTTGCAGGATATTTGAGAAAGGGTATGAAATACAAAGTAAACCACATAATTCCAGCTAAGAATAATGATTTTTTTACATCATGGTTTCCGGGAAGTGAATTTCTGGATAATGCAAATATAATTCCAAACAGAGCACCTACTGAAGTCCCCAAAATTACACCAGCTAGAATCTGTCCACTTTTCTGCCATATCCTGTATCCTTCATATTCTACCCAAAATTCAGGAGTATCTTCTTCTTTGTCAGATTTAAACAAATTTTGATTTTCAATTCTAATTGCTTGATCAAGATAGGGGTCTACTAATGCAAAATTTACAGTTCCATGAATTAATCCTGCAAATGCACCTGAAATTAATACAGTCGTTATGAAAAGAACAGTTTTCAATTCAATTATCTAGTGACAAGGAAAACCTGCTGCATGTCTCATATCATGTGTAAATTCATGAATTACTAGAGGGTCAATACCTCCTGCAACCCCATCTTCAGCAAATACAAAATTTACAATATGTCCATTATCAAATCCGACAACAAATAATCCTGCTGCAAACACTATGGCTAATGCTAGAATAGCTAGTTTTGGAACACCGGATTTTGATACACTAACTTGTTGTGATTCAAACATGAAAATCATGAATCTATGAATATATTTAAGCTCTTGGATGACTACATTGTTTATAAAGAAATCAGTTTATCTTTATGAAATCTGCTAGTATTAGATCTAACAACGGGTCTTTTTGAGAGATTTTTTGGATATTAAGTTGAGAAAATGAGCAGTTCAAACATAAAATTAAAAGAAGGAAAATATGAAAAAGAACTATCAGAGATAATTCAAAGAGAATTAGTTAGTCTGTATGAAGGCAACGGATACAAATCAATCATACAAACAATGATAAAAATTTCAGGTAGAAAAGAAGAAGAAATTATCACAAACTATGAATTATTTGCAGAGTTGTCTGAAGGAATTTTTGGAAGATTGGTAGAATCAAAAATTCTAGCACTATACAAAACATTTTTAGAATATAAAGGGAAAGAAATCACTACGGTAACGGATGGTAAAAAATGTATTGAAATGTACAAAAGAGAAACCAGATTACATCAATCAGAAAACTATTTCGACGTAATCATACTTGATCAAAAAATGCCAATAATGACAAGATTAGATGTATCTGTAGAAATGTTAAATATTAATCCTCAACAAAAAATAATGTTTGTGTCAGGATATGTTGAAAAGACCATACTTGAAGTACTGTCAAAATTAAATAAAGCGATTACAGTGATTGAAAAATCATTTTCACTTAAAGTTTTAGATCATATGATACATAGTAAGGATGTTTTTGAAAAATTAGATAAAATCACCATCAATCAAGAAGAAAAAGAAATTAGTGCAAAAGTATCAGAGATAATGACAGTCCTAGAAAATTAAATTTGACATAAGAATTAGACAAGATATTTACTTGAACCAAAACTAGAATTTACATGACTCAGTTGTATTTATTAGTAATACCAATCGTAGTTGGAATAATCACCGGTGGGTTTTTAGCACTTTATCCAGAATCAGAAACAGAACTAGGTACACTTACCACATCAAATTTGATTAATGGAGGCTCACCAATCATGGGCAATTCAAATGCACCAATTACCATCTTAGAGTGGGGAGACTATCAATGCACATTTTGCTATAAATTTCATCAAAATACTCTAGATACAATACAAGGGGATTTTATTAAAACAGGCAAAGTAAAACTAGTTTTCAAAGACTTTCCATTAAATGGTCCTGATTCATTACTGGCTGCAGAAGCATCATATTGTGCAGAAGATCAAAAAAAGTATTGGCAATATCATGATGAACTATACAAAAATTGGGGAGGAGAAAGAACAGGGTGGATTACTAGAGAATCATTGTCAAATTTTGCAAATACTGTAAATTTGGATTTAGAGGAATTTAACAAATGCCTAGATGATCATAAATATCAAAACAAAGTAAATGTAATCCACGAATTTGGAAAAGAGATAGGAATTGATGCAACACCATCATTTTTGGTGTTTAATGGTGAAAAAATTATCAAGATTAGAGGAAATCAACCATTAGAAGTATTTCTTAAAACATTTGGTGAACTATGATTTTAAGAAAATTAATCAAAAAGATATATTCGCAAATTATGGATAGAACATAATGCCTAAAATTGACATTGAAAAACAAGATTCTGTTAAAATCTACAAAATCAGAAAAACACTAGAAGAGTTATCACAAAAATCAGGCAGAGGTACAGAACTAATTACAGTATACATTCCAAAAGGAAAACAATTACATGAAATTATCAATTCACTCCAACAAGAACAAGGGACTGCAGATAACATAAAATCAGATTTAACAAGATCACACGTTGTAGATTCTTTGGGCAAAGTTGTTCAGAGATTAAAAATGTACAAAAAAACTCCAGAAAAAGGATTAGTAATGTTTTGTGGAGCATTACCACCAGAAGAAGGCGGACCTTTAGGAAGTGAAGTAGTTACAGTTTGGGAAATAGATCCTCCAAAAGATTTGAATCAATATCTTTACAGATGTGATGATCATTTCCATGTAGATATTCTAAAAGATATGCTAAAAGATGACAACCTAATAGGATTTCTTGCAATTGATGCAAAAGATGCAGGTTGGGGATTACTGTACGGAGACAAAATAGAAGTATTATCTCAGACAGGTTCGGGAGTAGCTGGAAAGCACAGACAAGGGGGACAATCAGCAAAAAGATTTCAGAAATTAAGAGAAATGGAACTAAGTTATTTTTACAACAGAGTTGCACAAACCACTAGAGAATACTTTATTGACATTTACCCAGTAAAGGGACTAATCATTTCAGGTCCAGGACCCACAAAAGAAGATTTTATCAACGGAAATTATCTTGAATATAGATTACAAAATAATATCATCAATACGATTGATGCATCATATTCAGGAGCTGAAGGAATTAGAGAAGCATTTGCAAAATCCTCAGATATTTTGGGTAATTTTAGATTGGTAGAAGAGAAAAAAATGGTGGAAGATTTGTTCAGAGAGATAAACACAAACACAGGTAAAGGATCATACGGCTTGCAAGAAGTAATAGAATATCTCAAAAATAATGTGGTACAAACTTTGCTAATTACAGACAATACAAATCTACACAGAGTTGAAGGAAAATGCAAACGCTGTCAACATCTTCAGGAAGAAATTGTAGAAAGACCAATAGTCATTCCAAAAAAAACAGAATACAGATCCAAACCATGTCCAGAATGCAATGCCATGGAAGTAGAAGTCAATGAACAAGACATTGTAGATTATTTAGAAATATTAGCATCAAAAGCAGGCTCTCAATTAGAAGTTGTTTCTGGAAGCGCAGAACATGGAAACATGCTTTCAAGTTTAGGAAAAGTCGGAGCTGTTTTGAGATATAATCCAGGGCATTCTAAATAAAACTACGAATTTTTTTAGATAATTCTAAAAGTTCTTCATCACTTGAAATCTGACGCTTAGTCCAGATAGTTCCTTTACTATTGTATCTAGGGATAATGTGGATATGAACATGTGGAATGATTTGTTTTGCTGCCCTGCCATTATTTTGTCCCAAACTAAATGCATCAGCTCCAGTAGCAGTTAAAATTGCCTTTGCAATTTTTGGAACTAAAGAAAACACGTTTCCAACATTTTCTGAAGTCATATCAGTAATTCTTTCATGATGTTTTCTTGGAATTACTAAACTATGACCTACATCAATGGGATACTTGTCTAAAAATGCAACATGGGATTCATCTTCATACAAAAAATGCCCATCTCTTTTTCCATCTAAAATATCACAAAAAATACATCCCATGTAAAACAGATTTTATGATTTTATTTATTGTTTTTATTCAATTTAAAATGAAATCCAGTCATGTATCGATTAACTGTAAAATGTATATCCTAAAGACCTAGATTTCTTCTTGACCACAATGCATGCATCTTTTTGAGGATAATATCTTAAACCACACAAAATCATGAATAAAACCTTCTTTACAATTCACATGAATTATAGTAATGGTACAATTACAAAGGGTCTAGTCAAAAACTGTATCGATCAACATTAATTTTTGTGAGACAGGTTTTCAGAATAAAAAATAGACCCAAAATATAATTTAGAAATCAGAGCCCACAGTGACGAATGATTAATTAGGGTAAATTTCAGTGTTGAATTATCTCATGGGCCGAAAAGAAAGACAAAAGCGTGAAGTAAAACGTGAAAATTACGCTACAAAGCATTCTGCAGCAAAAAGAAAAGAGACGCTAATTGCAGTCGGCGTGCTAGCAGTAATTGCAGTGATTGTCGGATATTCAGCATACCTATTTCTAAACATGACTGAAACTGCACCAGGAGGCCCAGAGAACGCAGGAGCATTAGGAAGCGAACACTCCCATGCAGCACTCTTGGTAAAGGTTTTTGGAGACACATTTGAATTTGCAAGTCCAGCATTTCAAATAAAATCAAGCTGGATTCATTTTGAAGGAAGAGACGGAACTACAATTCACAAACATGCAACAGGTGTAACTTTAGGATATCTCTTTGAGACACTATCTATTGGTCTTGATGATCAATGCTATGTATTCCCAGATGGAAAATCATTTTGTTCAGATGAATCATATGAATTAAAATTCTTCATCAACAGAGAACAAGTATCAGACATTAGAGATTATGAAATTATGGAAGGTGATAGAGTGTTAGTTGTGTTTGGCGGTGAAACTCCTGAAGAAATTGAGGCATACTTATTACAACTAGATGGCCAAGAATTAGTCAAATAGGATTTTTAAAATTATTCTTTGGTAGTAAATGATGATGCATTTTTATCAAACATCATATAATATCCACACAAAGTACATCGTAGAACAGTTAACTCTGTTGTAAGGAATTCTTTATCTTCAAAACGTCCACTTAATTTGACATTTTCTCCGGCAATCTCAGCTTTGTTGCTCTTACAAACTGGGCATTCTAGTGCTTTTTGTTCCATGAAAATGTTCAAAATATTTACAATTTAAACTCAATGAAAGTTTACAATTAGAAAATATCAACAAAGTCTAAATTATAGCAATCTAAATTTGACGTGTTATGGAAATATCTAGTAAAAACGTGGTAGAGGGAACAGCACGTGCCCCACACAGAGCGATGTACAAAGCTATGGGACTAGATGATAACGATCTCAGTAAACCATTCATCGGAGTGTGTCATACAGGAAATGAGGCAACTCCATGTAACATTTTATTGCCAACATTAGCTGAAGAGGCAAAAAAGGGAGTTGCAGAAAACGGTGCAACCCCGAGAATATTCTCAACTATTGCAGTAAGTGATGGAATTGCAATGGGTCATGAAGGAATGAAATCTTCATTAATTTCACGTGAAGTGATAACAGATTCCATTGAATTGATGGTAAGAGCACATCAGTATGACGGAATTGTAGGAATTGCAGGATGTGACAAGAGTCTTCCAGGAACAATGATGGCAATGGCCAGATTAAACTTACCATCAGTCTTTGTTTATGGTGGAACAATCATGCCAGGAATTCTAGACGGTAAAGAACTAACAGTTGTAGATGTTTACGAGGCAGTTGGAGCATATGATTCAGGGAAAATTTCTTTAGAGATGTTAAAGAATATTGAAAATACAGCATGTCCAAGTTCAGGATCATGTGGAGGGATGTTTACTGCAAATACAATGGCGTCAATCTCAGAAGCTATTGGATTGGCATTGCCAGGAAGTGCAAGTCCTCCTGCAGAGGATGACCGTCGAAATAAAATGGTTCATGACACAGGTGCCGCATGTGCAAAATTATTAGAATTAAATATTAAACCAAGAGACATTATGACGTATGAAGCATTTGAAAATTCAATTATAATGCTTAATGCAGTTGGAGGTTCAACAAATGGAATTTTACATTTGTTGGCAATGGCTAATGAGGCCAGAATAAAATTAACATATGATGATTTTGAAAAGATTCGTAAAAAAACCCCACATATTGCAGACATGAAACCCGGTGGAAATTATGTCATGAATAGTCTTGATAGAATTGGAGGAATTCCTTTTGTTCTCAAAAAATTAGCAGCAAAAGGATTGCTAAATGGGGATTGCATCACAGTAACTGGAAAAACAATGCAACAAAATCTTAATTCGATGAACATTCCAGAACCTGAACAAACAATCATCAGACCAATTGAGAACCCACTTCATTCAATTGGAACTGCAGTGGTACTCAAAGGAAGTCTTGCTCCAGAAGGAGCTGTGATTAAAACAGCAGGAGTAGAAATGACAAAGTTTACTGGTAAAGCCAAAGTGTATGATAGAGAAGAATATGCCTTTGATGCAGTCGCCAAAGGAGAAGTAAAAGAAGGCGACGTTGTAGTTATCAGATATGAAGGTCCAAAAGGAGGACCAGGTATGAGAGAGATGCTTGCAACAACTGCAGCACTTGTAGGACAAGGTTTAGGTAAAAAAGTAGCAATGGTTACAGATGGACGATTTTCAGGGGGTACTAGAGGATTCATGGTAGGCCACGTTGCACCAGAAGCATATGTTGGTGGTCCAATTGCACTAGTCAAAAACGGTGATGGGATTACAATTGACACGGAAACTACAATTATCGATATTCATGTTTCAGAAGAAGAAATGGCAAAAAGAAAAGAATCTTGGAAAAAACCAGCACCAAATTATACATCAGGAGCATTGGCAAAGTATGCAACCCTTGTAGGTTCAGCAGCACAAGGTGCAATTACCACTGCAAATCCATAGAATGAACAATTTATCCACAAGCTTTATAGATCGCGATCTAAATTAATCATTAGAGATAACAGAAAAAAATAACATTATGCTTATCAAATTACTGTTGTCTACTACAGGTTAAATGAAATCAAGATTGTTGCCACATTTGATAATTGAACTTAAGTGTATGGAAGTTTAGAATCTAATTTTTTAAAATTCTCTAAAAATCAAGAGTTTAGCTATAGTTATTATCGAGATTAGGAAAAAATTTGGATATGGGATTCAAAAAAGGCATTAACAAATGTGTAGAATGTGAGAAAAAAATGAAAGAGAATCCTGATGAAACAGGCATGTGTAGTAAATGTGGTGTAGCACAAAATCGTATTGAATCGGCAATATACAAAGAATTAATCAATGAAGGAAGATTTCCATAACAGATATTTCGGATATGGATATTCTGTATGGATTGTAAACATAATCTGTTAAGATTTAAAATCTAATGATGATTGTTTTTCCAAGTATGTCCAGGAGTTGAACTAAACCTCTCAATAGTTCTCATTTCATCTTTAGTAAGAGGTCGAATACCAACACGATAGAGAGGTGTTATTCCATGTCTAACAAGAAGAGTACGATAATGCTCAAAAAATAGGCCTAATTCTTGTTGTAACAACAAAACATAATCTGCCAACTCCCTAGATTCGGCAATTTTACGTTCATTCCTAAACTTTTCAGATAGAGTTAGTTGTTCAGTAATCTTTTTTTGTCTATGATTGAATTCCCGAACAACCCTCGATTCAAATAATCTCATGAATTTTCTATAAAAATTACGAACTTAAGCGTGTTGTCTATCATCAAAAGATCTCAGAATCGATAGATTTTACTAAAGATAAATGATCAAAATTCTAAAGGAAGAATACATGGCTGAGAAAAAGAAAAAATCAGAAAGAAAACAGAAAGGGCAAAAAGCATCTGAGCAAAATCAACGTGTTAAAAAATACAAGAGTGAACAGCAAACAAAGAAAAAAGGGAAAAAGCCCAAGAAATATTAGAAAAAAGCAAGAGTATCAAAGATATGATTATCAAAGAAGGGGATGTAAAAAATATCAGATGTCCCGATTGTAAGAGAATGAAAAATGCCATACTAATTCATGCAAAAAAAGGCCATGTAAAAAGAAGTCATGGTTTGAATGGTACAAGAATCGATACCTTTACCTTACAATACAGAATAGAGAAACATCAACGTGGAACCAAGTCTTGTATTGGTTCAGATAAAATTGAATCAAAACAATATGATGGGAAAATTGACATTGCCTTTTAGAATCAGATTGCTGCCTATAAAATAAGTAATATTCAATATTAATGAAACAGTAGCTGAAATCTACTACGGGTTAGTATCTCAACATCAGACCCAATGATTAAATTTAAATTCAAAATTCTTAATGAGAACTCGTGGATATTTACTCTAGTAAATTTGCAATAATGGTCATAATTATACTGATAAGTATTCTATCATTACAGGTAATGGTGAATAGCAATAGTATCAATCTGCTAATTGATTCAGAGACATGCGAATTGTACATAATGGACAAAAACATCAATGCCAAAAAATACCTAAATGAATTTGATTCAAAATGTGTCGATTTTAAAAATCTAAACAAATAGAAAATTAATTAATAAAACAAATCCCATCAGAATACATGAAAAGCCCATCAGAATTGAATTCAGTATTTTGGAATGAAGGTAAAAAATCATGGGATTATGAAATGATCAAAGTTGAAGAGTATTTTGGATTTAACGAATGCCAGCAATGCAGAAAACCAATGTCACATAATGTAAAAACAAATGGAGAATTCAAAATGGTTTATGTCAAATGTGGCTGTGCAGAAAGAAAATAATTTAAAATTAAATTCCATCCATACCTAAAACATCATAGTATGCCTTTGGAATCATCGACTGACCTTTGAAAAAAACATTGTTTATAGCAGTGTCTAAAACGTAAGTTTTTGCCCAATCATCATCACTCCTAATCGAACGACCAAATCCCTGTAAAATTTTGGTAAGTGTTTGTGATGTATACCATGATGGAAATTTGTTCATTTTTGCTTTTGTTCTTTTTTCTGTATAATTTGGATAGGGAACTTTTGCAATAATTTGAAATCGAGATAAATCATCTTTCAAATCAACTCCTTCCCAAAGAGATGAAGAAAGTAAAACACCAGTAGGATCAGTTGCATGTTCAGAAATTACCTCATCTTGGGTTTTTCCATCTTTATTTTTACTATGACAAAGTCGGATTCTTTGAGTATTTTTTGGAGAAAGATAACGAATAATTTTTTGACATCTAGGAATGGATGAAGTTAAAATCAACCCACGTTCGCTTGAATGCTCATCCATTATTCTATCAATTGTTTTAATCACTTCGAGTTCATCTTCCTCAGTAGAACCATAGCTAAGTCGTCGAATATTGAGAAGTTCAATACTCCTATTTTCAATTGGAAATGGAGATTTTATTGTATCAACAAATGCAACATCATCTTGTTGCAATCCCATATTTTCACAGAAACTTAATTTGTCAATAGTTGCAGACATGAATAGTTGATATTCAGTTTCAAAAAAAGAACTTGCAAATTTTGAAACATCAATTGGTTTTACAGAAATCGTTCTAAAATTTCCATTCAAATCTTTAACAGGATCATTCACAACAAAATTATCTTTGTCTGACATGAGGTCTATTTTTGCTTGGGCAGACTTGTCATGACGTCGCTCCAATCCAGAGATTAATTCATAGTCAGGGTTGTTTTGAAATGCCGCACTTTCTTTGATGTCTTTAATTTTTTTAGCGTAAGAATATGCCATATCATCAGTCAACTTCAGCATAGAGTCTAAATCGGTAAAATCATATTTTTCTGAATTGAGATTGCATTCATCTACCTGCCCTGCAAAAATATCAAATCCAACAAATTGTATGATTTGGTCTTCAATTTTATGAGCCTCATCAAAGACAGTTACTTTTCTATCAAGATAATCTTCAAAGAGTTTTTTGTTAAATTTCATAATTGTAAAAAATGCATGGTAATTCCAAAGAGAATGCTTTGAAACTAAAGCATCATACTTTTGCATGTAATAATGGCAAGATTGGGAATCAGTAGTATTTTCTTCAACCTGTTTTAAGGTTGGTTTGAATTTGCAGACTTCAAAAACTTCTTTGCCATTTTTTGAGACTCTTTCTTGACATACGCCTTTGTCACATGTCAAACCCCATCTCATGGCCCTTCGATCATTGTCAACTTTTTCAGATTCCATTAGTTTGAGACATGGGAAATTTTGCTTGCCTTTTACTGGTTTTAAAAACGGAATATCTTTGATGTATTGATCCTGAAGATATTTTGATGCAGTAACGGTGAAAGAACTATCAAAGTAATTTGAAATCGTAGCTCCAACAAGAGATTTTCCAGCCCCAGTTGGTGCACATAGAATAATTTTCTTAAATCCAGATTTTATTTTCTCATCTATTTGAGAAATGATCTCTTTTTGAATTTCTCTAGGAGTAAAATGATCTGGAAATTTTTCTAATAAAGACAGGATTACATCTTTTTTTGTTCAATATTAAAAGTATAAGGGTTATTGGAGTATTAGGTGTTTTGCAACCTAGTTTAATATCTAGTATCATTACGTTAGATCATGGAATTGTTAGAAGACAAGATGAGAGTTTGGACAGATAGTGCCCAATACGTAAAACGAGGTGCAGGAGTATACATTCTATACAACCGAAAGAAAGATCCAATATACATCGGTGAAACAGATAGTATTACAGAAAGATTTGCAAAATATACGGATACAGAATTTGAAGGAAATGAGTGTAAACAAAAAACGTCATTCTATCAAAGAGAATTTTCAGAAAATCCAAAAGAAACACAACAACGATTAATTGAAGATTTCAAAAATGAAACAGGCAATATTCCAGTTTGTAATGTAGAGATTAAGATAGAGACACATTAGAAAAATATGCCATATTTTAACAACACAAAATATTCTCTCAATATTTATAAGAAATTCCTGATTTCTTCAAGAAAGCAATTTAACATAGATTGACGTACTAATGTAATGCATCAGTGCTATTATTGTGAGCAATTGTTTGAATCAAAAGAACAGCTATATGATCATGTTGAAGTTCATTCAGATATGGAAAGGAACAAAGAAATCATGGATAGGAAAAAGCAGGAACTAAAAAAATAATGATTTCAGCCTAGATTAAAAAAAATAGAGCAAAGGTCAGAATTTTTCAAATTCGGGAGTGAATATAAGAATTATTTTCAGATACAATATGGATTGGGTTGAAACGTTATTGCAAAAATCATGTGAAAGAACGCTTACAAAAGTTGAAGTATTGCACAGTCTTTTCCACATGATTGAAGTGAATGAAAATACGTTAAACCATATTGAAACAAACAAGACCGACTTTGGTCCAGAATTAGAAGAATTGAAGCAGACAGAAATCAGGGATTTAGATTTTCATTTAAAATATTATAGAAGTCTAGTGAATTATATTAATTCAATTCCTGAAAATAAAATTATAGAGAATAGGCCCTAGTCATCCCAAGATACACTATAATCTACAAAAGTTGTAGGGGCATGTTTCTTCTTTTGCAATCCCCATCCATTTGAATTTAGGTAGTTTTGCAGTTTCCATAAATGAAGATTTTATTATTTACACATAACAAATCAGTGTACACTGCAAAACAAATCACAAACGTAATTTCTTGAAAATTAAATCATAATTTGCTTGCAACCCCTCATTCTGTCCGTAATTTGTTTCATGGTGATATTTCAAAGACTTTTCATCAAATATTTTTTGTAGTTTTTCTACTTCATCATTGATCATTTTGCCAGAATCTTCTTTTGCAAACTGTTTTTGCTGTTCTGCATTTTGCCCACGTGTAGAGAAATATTTCTTGTAAAATTTCTCTTGTAAATTTGCAATATTGTCACGTTTGACTTGTTCGGCTAGATCAAATGTTCCTTGTTCATGATTAAGCAATGAGTCATGGGCTTCAGATGAACGTACCCAAGAAAGTAATGGATGAAAGTCCACATAAAGGGAAATATCTTTAATCAAAAATACAATCTGTCCATCAACCTTATCTGAATCTACAATCCAGGTAAACCTGAATTTTGTAACGTTGTAACTATCTTCAAATGTAGCAGGGTTGGATTCTGCTTTAAAATCAGACCAGGAAAGAGTAAGATCTCGAGACCATTCCAAAGTAGTTGTTTCTCCCATAACAAGATGGGTTTTGACGAGAATAAAATTATTCTTTATGTTTTGTGAGGAGATATTGAAAATTATTCTTCAAAAAGAGAGTTTGACGGTAAATGAATTCTAGGCATTGGTCGATTAAGGCAAATGTGTGAATGCCGTCAAACAGATGACTCTATTTTGAGTGTGTCAAATAGACTAAAGAAAACGTGTGTTCATAATGAACGAGATTATTCATGAAAATAACTTTCTAAATGTTAGGCTCAATTTCATAGAATTAGAATGGATCACTTTTTCAACCCTTTTTGATTAAAATTCAAGACATGGTTAATTTTAAGAATTTTTGAAAATACTAATCATTACAAATATTGAAAGCAAGATGATTGCGGATTTGGTATCTACTGTAACCCCCAAAGGGCCGATGAAACGGATATCAAATTTGCTTGCTTTCTCAATTCTAAACTATTAATCTTGGCAGTTTTCAAGATTATTCATGTTGAAGAAATTTTATATTTGGATGGGAATTTCAGTATCAGCATTAGTCGTAGGATTAGTTTTATTATTTGGATAATCATGATATGATTTCAAAATTAGGATTGCATCCAAGTTGATTTAGAATGTTGTTGATTTGTGTAATTAATTTATTTTGTTGATCAATCAAACCATTTACTTTTTCTGCTTGTGAGGTAATTTGATCATAAGCTCGTTGGGATTTTTCATATTCTTTTGGAGGAAGTGTTTTGCCTTCATAATACCCATACTGTTTGTAATATTCATCATATTGTGATTGCTCACGAGTAATCTTGCTATCTAGTGATTCAATTTGAGATTTAAGTTCTTTTTGTTGTGCAATCAATAATTTTTGCCCCACATAGAGCTCATCAAATCTTTCAGGAATTGAATATCCATTCGTATTAAAATTAATTTCAGGAGATTCAGTAGAATACATCAGGTGATTCTTTTCACTAGTATGTCCCAATCCCAACGCATGGCCTATCTCATGCATCAGAATATTTACAACCATATTTTCATCATTTTGAACAAAGTCAGAGTTACAGTCCTCTGCACCAATAGATATATCCAAAACACAGTGACTTAGAATTCCAAATAGAACGGTATTGCATGTTGTAAGACCAGTATGAGTAGATGATGCATATTTTTGCCATTTTATTTCAATGTTAGAATTATCAGATTCAATAAATTCTAAATTAGAATTGTTTTGTTCCCAAGTTTTAATTGCTTTTTTTAACGCATCAATTGGAATTTGTCTGTCTGGAACATTTGGAACACCCTCAAAAGAATAGTAAATAATTTGATGGCCATCAGATGTAACTAGATTAGAGATTTGTTGAAGATTTCCAATTGAAGGGTATAGTTCATCACTAGTTTCAGTATTGAAAGGAAATAAATCAGCATACCAAGCATACCCAACCACCACTACAAGGACAATCAGGATAACAATTGCTTTCAATAGTTAATCAAATAATGAGAACTACGTAAAACTTTCCATCAATTCAATCGAATTAGGCTCAATGGAATTTTTTAATAAATTGAATCAACTTTTTCATACTTTTTTTATTTTAAAAGAATAATCCAAAAAAACACATTGCCATAGAATAGCTGGATGTTGGTAATCGCCTAACGCATTTCGACATTAATTACCAATTTTATCTGTGGCCTAAAATTTTAATTTGGATGAGAGTTTTTCAGGTAATTAGATTTGTGTTTATTAGAAAACAATTCGATATTAAACGGAATATTTTTAGAATATTTTGAAAGGCAGGACATTTACAATCTATTGAGAAAATCTCTTCGCATTTTGGACATTGAATGGCAGGGTGAGACCTCCAACCACATTCAATATCATCAATAATTTCAAAAAGAACATTCTCATTACAAAGACAATTAATTTATTTTGAAATTTTTCAGCAAATGACATATATCATTCATTGAAAAATCAAATATAATTTATTAACAATAAAGTTTTGATAGATTCGTATCAGTATGACTGAATGTCCCACATGTAAACTTGCAATGGAGTCACATTCTACAGAAGAATTGATGGAATGTTGTATGAAGCAAGTAGGCGATGGGTTTTCTGATGAAGAATCAGGTATTTGTCCCAATTGTAAACACGACATCAAAAAACACTCCAGTAAAGAACTTGCTGAATGTACTCTGGAATTTCTCAAATCAGGGATTAACAACTAGTTCAAGATAAGGTTAAACAGAAGAAAGAAATGCAGAAATTGTTGGATCAAGTAACAAAAAAACTAATTCAAGAGCATTCTCCAATGTGGACTAACAAACAGATATGGGAATTTGAACAAATTAATGAGGAATTAACTTTTGATACAGTTTACACAGAACGTGGTAGTTTTGAATCATGGAATGCAAAGATGGCAAATCCAGATGCATTCATTCGTGATGTCATAGTCAGAACATTTAATAATTTTTTGGAGGGGTATGAATTATGGATTTCAAACAAAGATCAAGGGAAATTAGACTCAAAATATGTGGCCTATCTCATGTCAGTCATGGTAGATATAATGATAGAAGAAGAGGTTTGCCTCAATTTTAGAATAGATAATGGTTGTCTAGTAATAGTAATTGATGAAAAAGCTGATGTAATTGATTGTAAGGAATTCTTTGAAGAGTTTTATCATTTGGCAACGGGATTTAATTTTGATACAGATACAGGAATTCCAGATGATGAAACAGAAGCTGAACTATATCTTACAAGATTACAACAAGAATTTGATGAACGAATGCAAAATATGCTAGGTGATAAATATCTACCAGGGAATAATGATCCCGATACACTAAATGCAAAGGATTGAGCTAAAATACAAGACAAGGATATCAAAAAATAATGTCAGAGAGAAAACCATATAGAAATTTCAAGAAACGAGAGCCCAATCTAACGACAGAGGAAAAAGTTGAAAAATTTATAATTAGAAATTCACAAAGTGGTTATTTTACCAAAGTCTCCACCATATCATTCAAGTTTAGCGTATCTGAAGATATGGCATGGAGTATTGTTGGCGAATTATTATCAAATGGGCTATTTGAGTCAATTCATGATGAATATACTGGAGAAATGAAACTTTGTGAATATGGAAAAACATATTCCATAATAGGTTTAGAACGAAAGCGAAAAAGAGAAAAATTCAAATCAACAAATAAGAATAGACCCAAAGGAAAGCCAAAACAAAGTAATGCAAACTCTTAATTCCAAATTGATTTTAAACTAAACATGGATGATGAAAATTTACCTGCACAATGTCATCCAATAATAAAATCAAAAAAGAAAAAGCTGGAAAAGACAATAAATGATACAGTGTAAATTATGCGGTACCCCATTAGGGAAAGAACCAACCACCGAAGAGTTAGAAACTCATTGGAAGAAACACCATAATTGGCATTGGGAATCAAACAAAGACAAAACCCCTGAAGAGGCATTATTAAAAAAACGATAACTGACATCTTGGAATAGTGGTCGTTTATAGCATGCCTAAACCACTAAACGAAGACGTCATTAATCATTCAGGCGCGAGATATAAAAGATGATTTGATCATTTTTCAAACATATGTTTAGTTATAATGAAAAAATAATAATAATTTTCAATGCTACATATTTTATTGAACTTGGATAATTTCATGATAAAACAATCCAAGGCTAAAACAAATAATTTTTTCAGCTAATCGATGAGAAAAAAATTTACTTTGAATCTGTAAGTGATTTTGACAGGTTGACCCATGTCAACAATAGAGGCACATGATATCAAAGCAAAAAAGAAAGTGTCAATGAACAATCCAAAACCATATCTTAGGAAAAATGGGTCATGGGCACTAAAAGGAACTAGCTCAGAGACTGGAATTAATCTATTCAAAATTGTCGAAAGACAAAAACCGGTAATTGGCCAGTCAAAATTTGAAGCATTCAGGAATTTGTTTATCAGTAGACAATGTGAATGTGAAAAACAATGCTAGTTTAATTTTTTTATTCAGGCTCAATTTAGATGTAATTTGGCAGGTTAGTTTAATTCCACATGGAAAAATGAAATTAGCATGTTTTTTCCAATGCCTGCACGATGTTACTTTAGAAAAGACAGGTGTGGATGTGAATTAGAGATATGTGTCATGACTGGGATCACGATACAAAATGCCAAGAATCTAGCAATTAGAAAGCATTATTTTGATTACATTTGAAATTAAATCATGTCTTTGGATATTAATTGGAAAAATAATTTCTACGGGATATCATGGGCTTATGAAAAAGACAGACTAGTAGTATCAACAGTGTTTGAGGATAAAAAAGAGGCCATTGCCATTGCTAAAGAGATAGAAGATTGGAGTGACAAATTTACCAGATTAACCATAATTGAGAAAGAAAATGACGAGTTTGCAATTTGTTGTTATCAAGATCCTCAGATTTCAAAAAATGATAATCGTTTAGGATTATTTCGAACAGGAATGAGGCAAAGTGGAGGGTATGAACAGGCAAAACCAATGATTGTAGAGAAACCACCACTGTTGCAGATAGCATATGCTGCAGACGTCAGAGACATGAACACATATGAGCAGATTTCACGACTAGTTCCAATGCGAAAATGCAGAATCATATCTGAAAAGGATTTGAAAAAACAAGAGTACTATTATGAAAAAACTGCAAACACTCAGAATTAAAAAAAAGCGAGATTCAAAAATTCTAGGATTGAATCATCGCCAGGTATGGTCGGGTAACATAGTTAATACAAATTAGATATAAAGCATCACTACTCTTTTGTACGAATCAATGACACTGACAAATCGTTCATCCTCGTTAAATAGAAATTTCCACAATTGTACAATATGCAAGATAACAATAATCAACAAAATTGGGAAGAAGTAATAGGTCTCTCCTGGCTTGTGTCAGAGGAATAAAAATTCCAGTTACAGTTTGCAGCCCAAATTGTGGTTTTGAAATAGAACAAGACATGGTAAAAAACATAGTTTTTGCAGGCTGATTAGTCGTTGTCTCTACTGCCGCCGGATGGTTTTCCAGGATTTTTGCTAGGATATCCACCGCCGCCACCTTTCTTCTTGCAGTTAAGCATACCGTATGCAATGTCATACCCTATAAAAACTGGGCATCGTTGCAGTAAAAATTGTAAAAAAGAAAATTTCCATTCCCATATAAAATACAGTTCAAATTCAAGAAATGGATAAATTCTGATTACAAATTATAACATCATGCATTGTGATGATAAGAGAACTTTGTTTGTACTAAAAGAAGAGATTGAAAAAAGTTGGCAAGATCTAAAAGAATCTAATTTTGATGAAATAAAATTAAAAGAGTTCAACAATGCGTTAACACAGTATTTTGAATTAAAACAATCAGTTCAATAGAAAAATGCTAGAATAGAAGGTATCAAATACAATGAGAATAACGGATAGTATGACAGAATTTATTATTTGTGTAAATTGCGGCTTGTCTTATTCGACATCAGAACATACTACATGTAGTCATTGTAATTTCACCATCAAATAACAGCACAATAGACCACTTTTTTACTATTTTAAAATTAGTAAATATGCCAAATTGATCTAACAAAACTAAATCAGAGGTTATTTTTTGTCATATCAGGAAATTCGTTAACACTATAACGTACCAAGTAAGATTTCAAATATTGTCAATGATTGAACACACCAAAGAGTGCAAATATAGGATGGACAACGACATGCCACATACCAACTGTTATTGTCAATGTCACAAAATAATCATGACCGAATCATCCAAGCTAGAATCAGGGACTTTTTGATTCAGGCTCAAAATTATCAATAATGTCAGTCACACTTGCAAGAACAGTTTCTTTGATTTGTGTCTGAGTCATTCCAGATTTGTGCATTAATTTCATTTGATCCATTATGGAAAAATGAACTCGGCCTTGAAGATAATCCACAATTCCAAATCCTTTTTTTGGAAATTCTGTTACAAATACATCATGCTCTGAAAAAGCATCAGGGGTATCACTCACGATACCATTTAGGAAAAACCAGTTATAAAATTTCCAAATGTTCTTTAAACCAAATAAAAAGAATTCATCATGACAGAATTCATCCACAAACCATATGACAAAATCTATGTCCGAGACATGATAAAGCTAAGTTTAGACGATCTTATCGGCATGATGTCATCATTGGAAGCTGCCAATGCGTATTGGGCAGATGGAGTATTGTTTGCAAGTTTTGCAATGACTGAATCTGAAGAGTTGGCAAAAAAAGAGATGCAAAATGAAATGTTTCTAGACAAAATAATTTTTGCAGTTTATGAAAAATATACAAAGACAGTAAAATCATCCACTAATCTTGAAATTGGCGTATTAAACATGCAAAAAAGTAAACTCTATCAAGACTTGATTGCATGGCTAAAAACTCAAGCAATTTGGAATGAATAAAAAATTAAGATAGAGTCCATGAAAGATAACCCCCTTCCAATTCATCATCTTCTCTAACATCAATAATTACAAAATCATTTTTTGTAGCATTAGTTCTTTTGCAATAATTGTATCTGTCATAAATTGCCACATTCATAATATAATTTATTTCGGTATCATCTAGTTTGCAATAAAAGTTTTCTCTAGTCTAGTCATCATACATTCAAAGTAAATTTAATCTACAGCTACATAACCACACTCATGACAATAGAATTGGTTTTCTTTGTTACAAATGTCACACTTTTTGTTAATTTCCAATTCGTTACCGCATCATCTGCATGAATCTTGTTTCATGGTATAGTGTACACATTAATGAATTTAAACACTAGTAAAATTAGGTTCTGTGTGGTTGTCGGGAGATGTCATTCTGAATTTTCTTTGTGTAATGAGGCATTTTGAACAGGTGTCTATAACACGACAGAACCCCAATTATGATCCAGATTTTTTTAATAACTTTCCAGTCTTCTAATGGTTTGTAAATGGGGGTTAATCTGATCACATCACTGCCATTCCAGTATCAACATGGGTTCCAGTATCAACATCATCAAAGTATCAGGCATCATCATTCCAGTATCAAACCATAGCTCAAGGCCCAGGATTGCATATGACCAAAACGGTTCTTGCAACAATACCATTCAATCAATCAGCAACAACTGGAATCAAGCTATACATCATAGCTTTATCAAGCCTCACATGGGATTGAATGGCGATACTCTAGCTTTGGGGGGGTTTAGAGTCATCACCACTGCCTCCAGAGTTCCAGGATTGTTGGTTCAAAGTTGCCGGTTCAGCCGGAGTTGGGGATTAAGATGTTATATAACAACTGATTCAAAGCTGGTTATGGCGTTACCTTGTACCTGTACTGTGAAACTTGTACGATAGATGAGTTGCGCAATTACAAACAAAATCCAACCTTTCATTCCGTTTGATTTCCAATGGTTCTGCGATGTCATGGAACCACAGAAGCTCGTCTTTCCATCTTATCTTGAAATTAACAATTCCACATACAATCTCACTTGTTACATCATATCTGCATAGTTTGTTCCTAAACACATCACTACTAATTCTAAATTTCTTGATTTGAGCAATGACATGCTCAACTTTGATTCTGATTTTAAATTGGGATCTGTTCCATTCCTTTTGAGATGATGCGCTTAGCTCTCTGTCCTTCTTTTTCTTGTATGGTATAATGCTGATTTGGTCTGGAAAGTCTTTTTGAATTCCCAAATACCCAAGATCATAAAATTGTAACAGCTCCTCAGACAGTACCGGATGTTTTGTCTTGTATATTTTGTAATCATGATGACTGCCTGGAGAATGTGCAGATTTGTGGATTATGACTCCATCAAGATTTACTGTAATTTGATTTTGTACTGTGTGTTTTTTCTTTTTGCCTGAATAGTGCGATTTTCTTTTGGCACGATCTTTCGGTCTTGGGATTGGCTGTTCTGTTCCATCTGTAATTACAATTAATTCAGGAAAGAACTGTTGTAACTCTTGTATGGTTTTGAGCTTTTTGGCATCTGCATATTTTTTTGGCAGGAATCAGAATTGATTGTTTTATTGCAGGCTCTAATATCTAATGTCCCTCATTACATTTGATTTATCCAGATCAAAAATCATTCCCAACATGTCATATGTTGTGTACATTCGATAGTACATCATAAACATTAGAATTCTGTCTTTGAGGGATAATAGATCAAATTTGTGTCCTGCACCAATCTCTCGCAGTCTTTTCTTTTTTGATAGACGTGTCTCTTCTGTGGCTTTGTACTGTTTTTTGATTTCTTTTAACAGGGAATCAAACTGTGGAACAGTTATTCCCGTTACGGATAGGAACTGTTTTGGTCTTTTTGTTAGTTTTGTGTGGTTGAACATGAATTGAGAATGATTATTTCCTAGCTTTGGATCTTGTTGTAAGAAAACATTGAGATGATGATCAAATTAAATCAATTGCGCAACTGATCTACAGTATACAGTCCTATCAGAATTTTCTTCCAAAGTAACAAAAGGAATGTCATAATTTAACTCATCATCAAAAAATGTATGAGCAGTATTAAGTGCTGTAAAATCATTATAATAAAGAGAATAAGTTTGTGGTGCAGAGAGTGTATTAACATTAAGAATAGTTTGAGAAATATTATTTATTGTATTTGGTGGAGTATCAGAGATAATCATATTAGTATTAAAATCAATACTTTTTACATTTTCATTTTGTAAACTCATAACGAGAACTAGATCAACAAATGTAGAATCATCAGGATCATCATTATCTACATAGATTCTAAAAAAACCATCAGAAGACGTTACAGTACAAGCTTCATCACCACCATAAAATAAAATCTGAGAATCATTAGACGTGAGATTTCTGTCAAACGCACAAATCTCTACATTTTCAGCAGGAATGTTATTACTACTACTGACTATATTATAATTACCAAAAATAAAAAGTTGAGGGGTGGGATCAACCCTATTAGAAAAACCATTGCTGGTTTGAGTTTTTGTAAATTCAGGATATTCAGCAAAAAAGTCATCTACAAAATTTTCTGTGAGATTTTGAGCCAACAACCAAGACCTAACATTTGTTATGTTATAGTTTTGTATCTGTAAATTGAGGAATTCAGAAAAAGTATCCCATCCTTCTCTTGGTATGTATAAATTTTCTTGAGGTTCATTAAATGTTTGTTGTGCAGTTCTAAACTCAGGTATATGAGGTACATCTTGAAGATAAAGAACATCATACCGTCCATTTTCTTCACCACCAAACATACTAGTCATAGTACTGATAGTGTAAATGTCAGATTTATCTGTAAATGAACTTAGTTCTCGTAATACTATACCATCTTCTGTTTTCTGAACTACCAAAAAGTGAGGTTTACCTCCTAGCGGAACTGAAAACCTATCAAGTTCATACATCATTTCTTTATCAAGTCTCACATCAATACTACCAGAAATTAGTTCTGTAGAATAACCTTCATTAAATTCATACCATGTGGCTGTGTGAGGAGTATATTGATCTGCATATGTCTTAAAAAACGTTTTATCTTCGTTTAGAACTGTGAACTCATCAGGGATGACAATTCCAACATTACTATTTACAATATCATATCTTTCTTCTTCATCAATAATCCCATCTAAAATAGATGTACCATCTGGATTAAACCAAGACAATGTGTAGTTTATCGATACAGTTTCACCAACATTAATAGAGTTTGGTATTTCTAGAGAATAAAGTGGTGTCCGTGTAAATCCTTGATAACCATGTCCTCCTGTAGATTTGTCATTGGTGTAGATGTATTTTGTTTGTATATCATTAGAAGAGTTTGCATTTTCAGAAATCATCATATCTATTTTATTATCAAGTAAGGCTGTTTCTGATGATTCACTATTATCTTTAAAATCAGTTTGTAAAGGATACAAAATTATATATCCTTTATCTTCTAATTTTTCAACTGAATTCTCATTTACACAAGCTGGTGTATTTCGTGGAGACTCCATTAGTATTTTTGAATCCTTACATTGAATTTCATTTATTGGTGTACCGTTTTTGAATTGTTGATACGGTGATAAGATAATAGTCTCCGATTCTGCAAATGCAGGAATTGTACTTAATCCGATTGCCAGAACTACTAATCCTAACATTGTTTTTCCAGTCATTGTATTTTATAGAAAATTAATAATTATTAAGCATAGATCAGAATATTGATTTTTGGTGATTAATTAATTTTTTAAATAGCACATTATCAAATTTTAATTATCTCAAAAATTTAAGTAAAATTGTGGCAGATACAATCCAATATTTCTAATGAAAATTTAGATGCCATGTTAAAATTTTCTAAAGAATTAAAAAGTTAATTTTTGACTTGAGCATATTGGAGTTTAGAATCAAAACCATAATAAAAAAATAGGGCTGATCGTGCAGTAATGCAATCTAAATTGAGAAACTTGGGTATTCTTAAAGCTAGAAAAATGTATTAAGATTAACTATTTAGTTGAAACCAATTAGTCTAAAAGAAATTAATTTTTGAGAACCAGATTTTCTAAAGATAATCCATAATAGGAATTATCTGTAACATTAATTTTCCCGAGTAATTCTTTTTTTAACATTAGAATTTCTTTTTCAGTCATCATGACATTATACAGAATACACTATGAGATAATCCCCTCTTTTCAAATATTGTAAACTAATAGCTAACAGTATGCTCATTTTTTAAATTCTAACAGTGAAAAGCAGTCAATAGGCTTAAGTTTAGAAATCATTCAGAAAAGCAGGCAATGGATGAACCAATAGTAGGCATATCAAAACAATTGATAGCAGCAAATTATGAGATCGATGAAATTATAAAGCAATTGGCAGTTTTAAAACACGAATACCAAAATACTAAAGATCTCACACTTTGATCAGAAGTTAAAACAAAATGGGATGATCTTCAAAAAAAAGACGAAAACCCAAGAAATGAATCGTCAAAAAATAATAAAAAAGAAAGAAGAATTAAAATTTAAAAATAAATGAAAAGGCTGGAAATAAAATTATAATAAAGTCCGAATATCAAGACGTCCTATCATACAATAAACAAAAATTAATCGTGTGTCCAATAATTCTGAAAAAGAATTAAAAAATAAAGATCACAAAAAAACCAGAAAAGAATCACATCAACTAGAACTTCAAGAATTCCACATACAAAACAAAAAATATGACAAAGTAGAAGAAAGCATCTAAACTCCAATACGCTCAAGTTCACAGAAAATTCAAAAAATTAGTGAGTCTGGAACCTAATTACAAAGCCACATTGATGATTTTGAAGGATATTGAATCACAAGGATTAGTTCAGTTCAACAAAGAATACCTAGATGAAGGGTTTTCAGGAATTTTATTCAATTCAAAAAAGCATTTTCTCATTCAATGAGTGAATTGACAAGTAAACCAGATACATTTCAAACAAGTCAAGGAGAAATTAGTATTTTTATGACATATACAGAATTGTCATACATCAATTTCCATTTAGATTTAATAAAGAAATTTCTAAAAATCATAATCAATCCAATAAAGATTGAAGAGGGTTTTGGTAAAGATACCACATTGGAGCAAATTATTAATAGAATTTGTAAAAAAAATGAGCTACTCTGAAAAACTGCAAAAATCAATCAATGGTTTATTTTTGCTAGATTTTACAAATGCCATAACACAACAACATTACAGAATTCACAAATCAGTGGAGATTGCAATTTATCCGAAAGATGAAAAAATGAAAAAACAGTTAAACATCAAAGATTTAGCCGGTAATGTCATTCAGACTACCGAAATTCTAGACGCAATGCTTGATTGGGCAGACGGAAATTCAAAAACAGGAGATAAAAAAACACATGCATTAGATGACATGGTTAATGATTTGACAAAACAAGTTCAAGAGTTGGATAAAAAATTAGATAGTTTATCTTAAAGTTTATTTTAAATTATTCAAATAGTATTTCTCAATTCGCTCCATCATTGGTTCTACATAATCATCACAAGGTTTGATAAATTCCTGTCGAGAATTTTTTTCACTACTAACTAGAATTACAACCTGGTTTATTTTTTGGCCAGTTACTTCTTCAAACATGTGAGCATAACAGGTGGTTTGTAAATAATACTCGTACATGTACTCATCAATCTGAGGCCTTCTTTTTGTCTTGTAATCAATTATAGACAATTCCCCGCCATACTCTGCAATCAAGTCACTAGCTCCTGCCACTTGAAGTTTATCTGAATACATTCTCTGCTCAATGCTTGTAACATCAGATATGTTCTCAAGAAAAGGTTTCAAATTATTAAAATGTGCAATAGGCAGCAAATCAAACTCATCTAAAGACAAAATATTGCTCAGATAATCCTCGATAATTTTATGAGATTGGGTTCCAATATCTTGGGCTTGTTTTGTAATGTATTCGTGAGCGGGTTCATTGTCTTTCCATGATTGCAAACCATTTTTTTTATCTTCTGGTGCAGTTGCAGAAAGAATGGTGCTAATTGAGGGATATACTTTATCAAATTTAGTTTGATACCAATGTCCATCTTCCCTATCCAACAGCGTTGGTTCTCTGGCCTTTAACATCTGTGTAAAACTTGCCACTAGGAATTTCTAAGAATGGTAGTTATTGAATGATTGGGATATCACATCATTTTTTTGAATTTCTCAAACTCTGATCTTGTTTTTACAAACTGATCCGTCACAATTTTCCTTAGAGAAAAAAGATTATCCAATGAGCCATTAATGATGTGAATTGATTCATCAAAAATCACAGTATCAATAAACTCCTCATCAGGATATACAGTATACTCAAAGAATTCAGTATTTGTTTGAATTTTTAATTTAAACCCCATAAGCAATCCCAGATCATCATGTTTATTCAAAAACCCAGTCAAGCTTGCCTTTAAGGACGGATCATTAGACAGAGATTCATATCTTGAATCTCTTTGATTATCAAGGATGCATGCAACAGGATTACCTTTTGTGTGTAAAACCTTGAAATTATGAGTTAGAACAAATTCATCAGAATTTGGCATTTTATCTAGAGGCATAATTAGAATTCAAAGAATGGATTAATAATTTTTTAATAAATTTAAAAATTATTTGTCATCAGGCTCATTTGCCTTATCTCTAACATTTTTCATGATACAAAATTTGCCCAAGATTTTTTTCCATCCCACGATCGTAATACACAAAACTTGGCCTTATAGGTTTAGGTTTTTTATAATTTTTTAATTTCATTATCAAATCTAACCATATTATTTGACAATCTCTAGTAGAATATTCTCATCATGCCATGTAATTTGCTCCAAATCAGAAAAATTTTTTTGTATATTTTTCTGAAATATATCGAGGGATTCTTCAAAGGTATCACCGTCATACAGGGCAAAAGTAGAATAATGATTATTTTTAGCTTGGTGAACTAATCTTTCAAGAGTAGATGTTCTTGCATGCACGAACAGTTTAGTTGATTTGATAGTCATGTCCGCATTATTGACATATTCTTCTAATTCGTTTAACTCATACAGCCTATTTTCCATATCTCCAAATAATGGAAAATGTTCGCCCCATATGCTTTTATAATTTTGATTTCGCAATCTAGTGTAAATTATCAATCTGCCATCATCTTTTAGAATTTCATATGATTCTGAAAGAAATTTATCAAGATCAAAATGATGTATTGCATTAAATGTCACAATACCATCCATAGAATTGTTTTCCAAAGACAACTTACTAGCATCTCCAGCTCTGGCACAAAAATTGGTAAATTTTTTTTCTATCAAATAGTTTTTCAAGTATTGAATCATGTTTTCATTAAAATCAATACAATGAAGATAACAATTTTCAAATGACTTTAAAATTTCCAAAGAATAACGCCCGTCACCGCAACCAACATCGGCAATAGTGATTTTTGATTTTTTATCAAAAATCTGTTTGATGTATTCTATATGATCCACATCGGTTGTTCGTAATTCTTTATAATTTGAAGCGATTTTGGAAAAATGATCATTTGTATTATTTTCAGAAACTAAAAGATCTTGCACGATATTCATCAAGATAGCAAGCCTAGAGGGATTTGAGTATCAGATACTCTGAATTGAACGGAATTCCAAAAAATCATTCTGCCTAATAATATCTCATCCGTACTATAAACTGTGTATTGTACGATAAATCAAGGAAAAATACAAACATAGTTCCAAATTGCAGAAGATTTGAACTCGTATTGAACAGTAAATAATTAATCACAACATCACACTATTGTATACTATCTAACAGGTTTCAGAAAAACCAATAGTTTTCATGCCAAAACAAGGCTTGTTTCCTTTGCTCCAACATTTACAAGAGCAAGAAACAGCCTTTCCAGTTTCCAAGTCTTTAACAACTTTATGAAAAACTCCCTCTCTAATTTTTGATTCAATCGATATTGTTTCATATCTATCATGGTCTTGATCCGACTTTACCAATATTACTAGATAATCTCCCATTCGATTTGAACTTTTTTGAGTCAAGTCAATTTTCGAGTTAGAAATTCAAAATTAATGTGAAATTTTTGATTCTTATCGGTTCATTAATGGTAATTTAGCCTAAAAATTTATTCATGCAATTTTGTTTCAACTGTGATTCTAGGCTTGTGCAAAGCTATGAGGATGTCGGAGGCCCATGGGTTTGCCCCAAGTGCAATCCTGAAAAAATTTTGGTAAAAACTCCAACTTGTGGCGCAAACTATTCTGGAAAAACAAAACAGTGCTACAAAGGTTGCGGGGCAGAGATTTACTGGGATGAAGGATTCAAGTCAGACAGTGGAAAATTCATCCCAATAGATTCAAGGACAGATGAACCACATAGATGTGAGGGTCCAACTGAATCAGGAATTTCATACCATCCAGATGAAATTAAAAAATATGCAAAACCAAAACTAAAAGAACCTGAAAGCAAAATAGCATTGCCAGAAAGCATGCTGTATGATATTTCCAAAATTCCAAAATCATTAATTGATAATGACCAAATAATTAGAGAGATAATTCAAGGGCATAAAGAAGAATCGCTGGCATTAATTCACTATGAAAGATTAATCATACCAGAAGCTGAGAAAATTCCAATTGAAACTCTAAGTGATGTGTTATCAGAAAAGATCATCAAGGGATTGCAAAAGTACGGATTTACAGGGTTGTTGCCATTTCAAAATGAATCAGTCAGGGCAATTCTAAAAGGAGAAAATTCAATTATTTCAGCACCTACAGGATCTGGAAAAACAGAAGCTTTTGTAATTCCAGTTTTACAAAAAATTTTAGAAAATCCAACTCCAGGAGTCTTTACATTACTTGTGTATCCTCTTAATGCACTCATTGACGACCAAGTGTCAAAGATTTCAGATTTAATTCAAAAATGCAAGATTGTAGATAAAATTGCAGTCTACTCAATTCACGGAGGTCAAAGTACAGAATACAAAGACATGATAATTTCTGATGCCAGTCAGAAATCCCTAATCATTGCAACAAACTTTGATTTTATCAATTATCATTTAATTTTACAAGATAAAAAATGGAATGAACTATTCAAGAATGCAAAAATCATAGTAATGGATGAGGCACATTCCTACACCAGTTTTCATGGTTCAAACGTGTATCATGTATTAAAAAGAATGAGGAGATACATGGGCAAAGTTCAGTTTGTAGGCTCATCAGCCACACTAGATAATTCAAAAGAATTTTTTTCAAATATGTTTGATTTACCTGAAAACTCATTTACATATATCAAAAGTGAATTCAGACGAAAACAAAATATGCACATGTTTTTTGTAATGCCTAGAAAATTTAAGCAAAGAACTACAATGGAGATGATCTCATCAATTTGCTACAAGAACAATTCAACACAGTTAGTTTTCAACAACTCACATAACGATGCAGAGTTTCTCGCATCAAATGTAGAAGAAGCAAACAGCGGAATTAGAATTCAAGTTCACAGGGGAGGCCTAGACCAAAAAGATAGAAAACTATACGAATCTCAAATGAAAGCAGGGGAACTAGACGTTCTATCATGTACACCAACATTAGAATTAGGAATAGACATAGGACATGTAGATGTGGTAATTTCTGCATTTAAAAATGAGTTTGATTCTTTTATTCAAAGAATAGGCAGAGCGGGAAGAAAAGGTCAAAAATCTTACGCAATCTGTGTGTTTGACCCAGACGATGCAGCATGCCACTATTTTGCACGTCATATTGATGAATATCTCTCACAAGATCACATAATCCCAATTAACAAGAAAAATCCAATCATCTCAGAAAAACATGAAGAGTCAATAGAGATTGAAGACCAAGCTGCAAACGAATCAGACAAATCCCCGTTCTTTGACTTTGCAAACAGTGTCAATTTGAGAGGAGCATCAGGGGAGATTGCAATTTATTATAATTCAAGAAAAATTGGAACCAGAGGAGTTCCTGTAGGATACTATCAATTACATCAAAAGGCAATTTATCACTTCAACAAGCAAAACTATGAGGTAAATTCGCTGATAAAATCTCAAAACGGTGCAAGAGCATACCTTATAAAATCACATGATAAACAAAAAAGAACCATTCCAATTGTCAGAACATCAATCATTCAGGCATCAGAAGGTAAAGCCATACATCGGGAAATTATAGTCAATGACAAAAAAATAGCTCTACGTTATGGAGTAATTTCACTAGATAGAACAATTACAGGATATCTAAAGGGAAACTACAATGAGACTGCAGACAAATATGAAATGTATAATGTGGGCAACACTTCATCGTGGAAAAATTTTCATTGGAAGTCAAAACATTCAACAGTTAGCATAACACTACCTCCAGAATTTGTTTCAAAACATATTTCTGATTCAAAAAGCCCCATAGTTAATGACCCTAAAATTCATACCATATCACATGTTCTAGTTAATGCAAGCAAGATTCTGACAAAAGCAGAATCAAGTGACATTGATGTGTATTATGAAAATGGAGTAATCTACATTTACGATAATTCATCAGACGGGTTTAACGGATGTAGTAAAATCATCTATGATGAATTTGAAAAAGTACTCAGTACTGGCCATTTACTTGTAAATGACTGTAATTGTCCAACTGACAGAAATCAAAAAGAAGAAAAGAATTGGGGAGGGTGTCCAAAATGTACATTCACCACCAACTATTGCCAGACAAAAAATAAAGAACTATCTAAAAACGGTGCAAAAGAGTTCTTTTCTGCGTTTCAGTTATTGTAAATTTGAGATTAGTTTTTCAGGAACATGTAATATTCTGACATGACGATTTAGGAAACCCATGGCTGATCAACTGGATTTCGCAATGAGGGCATTGCATCATAATTGTGCAATACTCAAAATACACATAATGATGATGGAATTTTGAACAAAAATCACATTCCAAAACTGAATACTAGATTCGCAATTACTGTAATGGGTAATGAACATCACAAAATAAAACTATTCCATTAGGCAATGTTTCTGCAGTAATACTGTGACCATCTTCCAATCCCTTTCCACAAATGTAACACTCTACCTTACTTACTGAAGATGAGATAATTTGTGATTTGAGAACATGTGTTTTCTGCATGATTGTTTGATTTGCCCTCTGCATGGTGATTATACTACGATCAACTACACTATAAAGGTACCGTATTATACCGTAATCAGCACATGCCTGAGAAATCAATCATTTTAACTAAAACAGGATAGCCAGAACCATCTCATCAATTTAAATAACAAACCACCAAAATTTTGTTTATGGGTGGATACCTTTGGAAAAACACAAGCAAAAGTAATACCTCTAGATTTATCTGAGAATCAATTTCAAATTTACAATAAAATTTCAAGAAACTATTCACATTCATTTCTATTTGAATCACTAACAGGTCCTGAAATTCTAGCTGAAACATCAGTAATGGGATTTGACCCAAAAATAATCCTCAAGGGGTACTCAGATAAAGTAGAGATTATTGAAAATGAGAAAACAATAACCATGCAAACTAAAAACCCATTTGAAGAATTAAAAAAACTATTAGGCAAATCAGATGATCAAAGTTATCGATATTTGGGAGGGGCAGTAGGAGTAGTAAACTATGATGCAATCAGATTGATTGAAAACATAAAGGATTCACATAATTCGCCACAACCATTAATTGAATTTGGAATTTATGATGATGGAATTTTATATGACAAAATACATGAGAAACTATTTTATTTTTATCATGGTGAAAACAGATTTGACAAATTTGTAATGGGAGATGACATATTTGGGGAATTTCATGCAAGTGATGTCACACCAAACATGGATGAGTCAAAATATTCAGACATTGTAAACAAGGCAAAAAAATACATACATGATGGGGATATTTTCCAAGTTGTATTATCGAGGAAATTTACTTTTGATACAAATGGAGACAACCTTACACTTTACAAAACGCTGAGAAAATTAAATCCATCACCATACATGTACCATTTAAAACAAGGAAACAAGACAATTATCGGAGCATCACCTGAGATGCTAGTTAGAATTACAGATGACAAAGTAGAGACATTCCCCATTGCAGGAACAAGAAAAATTACAGATGATGAGGAAAAAAACAAGGCACTATCTGAAGAATTAATCCACGATGAAAAGGAGCTGGCAGAGCACACAATGCTTGTAGATTTGGGCAGAAATGACATTGGTAGAGTTTGTAAATACGGAACAGTTCATCCAGAATCATTAATGGAGATAAAACGATTCAGTCATGTTCAACATATAGTCAGTCATATTATGGGTAATTTAGCGCCTGAAAACGATATGTTTGATGCATTTCAGGCAGTATTTCCAGCAGGAACGGTGTCAGGAGCACCCAAAGTCAGAGCAATGGAGGTTATTGATGAGTTGGAGACTGAAGCAAGAGGACCATATGCAGGGGCAGTAGGATATTTTTCATATAACGGATGCTGTGACTTTGCCATTGCAATTAGAAGCATTTTCATAGAAAATGACAAAGGTTTTGTCCAATCAGGGGCAGGAATTGTATCAGATTCTGTTGCTGAAAATGAATTCAAGGAAACCGAACACAAAGCAGGAGCAATGCTTCAAGCATTAAAGGAGGCAACAAATTGAAATTTTTAATTATTGATAATTATGATTCATTCGTATACAACATTGCACAGTATTTGGGAGAACTGGGAGTAGAATGCGATGTGATCAGAAATGACAAAATTACATTACAACAAATCAAAGAAAAAAACTATGATGCAATAATAATATCTCCAGGTCCTGGCACACCTGAAGACAAAAAATACTTTGGAATTTGCTCAGAAGTCATTAAAGATATGGGGCCACATACTCCAATTCTAGGAGTGTGTCTAGGGCATCAAGGGATTATTGATGCATTTGGAGGCAAGGTAACTAATGCAGGATGTGTGCGACATGGAAAGACTAGTCCAGTTAATCATTTAGAATCAAAATTATTTTTAGATGTAAAGAATCCATTTAGAGCAACAAGATATCACAGTTTGGTCGGAGACAAGACAATGATTCCAGATGTACTCAGAGTTATTGCCACGGCATCAGATGACGGAGAAATTATGGCAATTGAACATAAAGAATATCTAATTCAAGGTGTGCAATTTCATCCAGAATCAATAATGACTGAAGATGGGGGGAAAATTCTAGGCAATTTCATCAATCAAGTAAAGGAGAAAATAAAATGATATCAGATATTATTTTAAAATTACAAGAAAAAACAGACCTCACATACGATGAAATGAACAAAGTCATGACAGATATCCTATCGGGTAAAACAAATGATTTAGAAAATACAGATTTTCTATCACATCTTGCAGGGAAGGGAGAAACAGATGATGAACTATTAGGAATGCTCGATAAAATGCAAGAGTTCTCACTCAAAGTTGAGGCTAAAAATCAAGGAACACTCATAGATATGTGCGGAACCGGGGGCGATAGACTCCAGACATTCAACATATCAACTACCGCGTCATTTGTGGTAGCAGCAGCCGGTGGAATGGTAGCCAAGCATGGAAATCGCTCAAGTTCAGGAGTGTCAGGGAGTGCAGATATTTTTGAATATTTTGGATATGACCTGAATTTAGAGCCTGCAAGAATCGCAGATATCTTAGAAAAACACGACATTTGCTTTATGTTTGCACAAAAGTTTCATCCTGCAATGAGACATGTGTCAACTGCAAGAAAACAATTAGGAAAAAGAACTGCATTTAATCTTCTGGGGCCACTATCAAATCCGGCAAATGTAAAAAACCAGCTAGTCGGAGTATTCTCAATTGAATACTTGGACAGATTGCCATTATTGCTAAAAAGAAAGGGATCTAAAAACATCATGACAGTTCGCTCTGATGATGGAATGGATGAATTTTCTACCAGTGCAGTTAATCGTGTATGTGTGTTAAAAAATGACAAAGTATTGATGAATGCAATTGATCCTAAAGTGTTAGGATTGCATAAATCAACATTGCAAGATATTCAAATTAGCACTAAAAAAGATGCAATTGAATCATTTGTTAAAGTACTAAACAATACGGCAAACCAAGCAATGATTGAAACCACTGCGCTAAATGCAGCAGGAGGATTAATTGTTGCAAACATTTCCAAAAACTTTGAGGAAGCAGTGGAACTTGCATTGGACACAATAAAAAGTGGTAAAGCATTTACACTGTTAGAAAAGTTTGTACAAGACACAGGGGACATTTCAAAACTAAAGGAGATTAATGATGGCTGAAAATATTCTACGAAAACTAGTGAATAATTCCCAGATGGCCATAGATGATGGGGTCTATGATGTGGATGTAAATTTACAAAAATCAACCAAAGATTTTCTTCACACAATTAAGACAAATCCACATGCGACATTAATTACAGAGATAAAATTCGCATCCCCATCTTTAGGCAAAATCAGAACTCTGACAGATCCTGTCAGCATTGCAAACCAAATGATTGCAGGAGGCTCAAAAGCACTCTCAGTATTGACTCAACCACACCTATTTCATGGCTCACCAGAATATTTCATGAAGGTAAGAGAGGCAGTCGATGTACCAATGCTGATGAAAGACATCATGATTGATAAAATCCAGATTAATACTGCAAAGAAGATTGGAGCCGATTACATGCTGGTAATTCAATCACTGTATGACCAGAAGTTCCTATCAGACATTGATGAGTTCATCGATTATGGCCACAAGCAAGGATTGCAAATTTTACTTGAAGTACATACTAAAGAAGAACTAGGAAATGCACTAAAAACAAAAGCTGATTTGATTGGGATTAATAATAGAAATCTAGACACATTGGAAATTAATCTAAAAACTACAGAGTCCATTCTTTCAGGAATGGAAAAATCAAGAACAATACTATCGGAGAGCGGAATTAATGCACCTGAAGATATTCGATATTTAAAAAAGTGTGGAGCAGATGCGTTTTTGATAGGCTCAAGTATAATGCAAAGTGACAACATTGAAGAACAGGTAAAAAAATTGGTGAATACATATTGAAATATCCTAAAAATGGGCGATTTGGAGAATTTGGTGGAAAATATATTCCAGAAACACTGGTACCAGCAATTGAAGAGCTAGAAGAAAATTATCTTAAATTCAAAAATGATAAAAAATTCAAAAAAGAATTAGATTATTATCTTAAAATCTATGCAGGAAGACCAACACCACTATACTATGCAAAAAATTTATCTGAAAAGATAGGAGGTGCTAAAATTTATCTTAAACGAGAAGACTTGCTACACGGCGGAGCTCATAAAATTAACAATACACTGGGCCAAGCTTTACTTGCAAAAAAAATGAACAAGAAAAGAATCATTGCAGAGACAGGAGCAGGTCAGCACGGAGTTGCAACTGCAATGGCATGTGCAGCATTGGGAATGAAAGCCGAAGTGTACATGGGGTATAAAGACACAATTAGGCAAAAACAAAATGTTCTTCGAATGAACATGCTGGGTTGTAAAGTTCACCCAGTAAAATCAGGCTCTAAAACACTCAAAGATGCAATTAGTGAAGCAATCCGTGACTGGATTACAAATGTAGAGAATACATATTATTTACTAGGATCAGCAGTTGGACCTCACCCATATCCAGTAATGGTAAGAGACTTTCAAAGTGTGATTGGAAATGAAATAAAATTACAGATGAAAAAAATTAACAATAAAACACCAGATGTGGTAATTGCATGTGTTGGTGGAGGTTCCAACGCAATTGGAACATTCTATCCGCTAGTAGATTCCAATTCAGAGATTATTGGGGTAGAAGCTGCAGGTCAGGGATTAAAATCCAAAATGCATTCAGCAACATTATCTGCAGGAAGTAAAGGAGTATTGCATGGAATGATGACATATCTACTCCAAGACAAAGAAGGTCAAGTTACAGAGACCCACAGTATTTCAGCGGGATTGGATTATCCAGGAGTCGGTCCTGAGCATTCATACTATAAAGACACTAAACGAATAAAATATCACTCAGCTACAGATGCTAAAGTTATTGATGCATTTGAATTGTTAACTAGAACAGAAGGGATTATTCCAGCTTTGGAATCAGCTCATGCAATTGCAGAAGCAATCAAAGTTGCAAGAAAAAGTAAGAAATCAGAATCAATTGTAGTGACTCTTTCAGGACGTGGGGATAAAGACATCGAAGAAGTGCAAAATTATTTGAGTAAGCATGCCAAGAATTAAAGAAAAGTTTGCAGAGTTGGAGGCAAAAAACCAAAAAGCCCTAATATCATATATTATGGTAGGATTTTCAAATGAGAAAGCCACCATTGCCACAGTAAGGGGATTGATAAAAGGCGGAGTAGACATTATTGAACTAGGATTTCCATTTTCAGACCCATTAGCGGATGGACCGGTAATTCAAAATGCAAGTACCATATCCCTGGAAAAAGGAACAAAGATTGCAAAATTTTTCAGTCTCGTAAAAAAGATCAGAAAAGAAACAGACATTCCATTAATCCTCATGACTTACACCAATATCTTATACCATCAAGGGTATGCAAAATTCATAGCAGATGCTAAAAAAGCAGGCATAGATGGTTTTATTCTTCCAGACATGTCTGTTGAGGAATCAAAAGATTATCTACAGGCAGCTAAAAACAAGGCAGATGCAATATTTCTAATCTCACCAAACACGAGCAATGCAAGGATTCAGAAAATATCAAAGGCATCATCAGGATTTTTGTATCTTGTTGCAGTGTTTGGAACCACCGGAGTAAAAACGGGAATAAAAAAATACACATTAGATGCAATAAAACAAGTCAAGAAACAAACCAAAGGGAAAATTCCAATAGGAATAGGATTCGGAGTCTCAACGCCAGAGGATGTCAAAACATACATCAAGGCAGGAGCTGATGCAGTAATTGTCGGAAGTGCTTATTTGAAATTGATTGAAAAGACACCGCAAAACCAACTAGAGTCAAAGATTGTATCATTTACAAAAAGCCTCAAAAAACAAACGATACTCTAAAAACAAAACGTCAAAGTTGGCGGTCAAGTATACAAACTTTCATGGAGGGGAACTCGATTTCAGTTATGGCCGCCAAACTAGAAGTTCTCACAATATAATACATTGGGAAAAATAAAACAACGACGGTGTAAATTCCTAAAATTCATTTGAAAAGAAGGCAAATTGTTCACAAGTGTAAAGATCGGGATTATCTAAATATTAAAAATTTCAAGCGAGTCAAAAATAAAGTTGACATAATACCAATGCTCAAAATACTAAAAATTCAAACTCAGGCATTACTCTGGTCCCCATGATTTTAATTTCTTGTGGATCATCAGGGAGTGGAATTATCAATTGTGATCCAAAAGATGTAGAAATCATTTCAAAAGGAGTTTTTGCACCATCAATCCAAACGCCATTAGGATTTTCAATTAATTCAGTTGGTAGTATCAATTAAATTTGTTCATTGCCAGTATTTCCTGAAACTATAAAAATCAAACTTTCATCATCAGGGTTAACATGAACGGCTTTTTGTAAATTTGTATCAAGAATGTATTTTACCTCAAAGCCCAAACCATTGTCACATATACAGAACCAACAGTGCCAATAGATCGGTGCAGTTCCAGGATTATTTACCACATGAACCACACCATTCATCCAATCATGAAGACTGCAAAAATAGTAAAAATCACCTAATTCGGTAAATTGTCTTTGAGATGAATTACCTGCATTGACAAAACCACTATCAAAAATACCATCCATTTCACCTGATTGAGTGACTGAGGTAATAGTGTGAAATGTAGCATCAGTATTTTTTCACTTTACAGAGTCATTAGGAAATACAGTAATTTCACCAGCAGTTACACCAGTTGATTTTTCAGACCAAAAATATGCAGCATCAGGATCTGATGCTCCAGAAGGCATTGTGATTTCAAAAGTAGATTCTGCAAAAGTAAAATTTTCAGAAGATACAGTAAATAGAATTATCAAAAGTAAAACAAAAAATAGCATTCGCATACTATGACAATCCCACATTCACTATTTCAACCAATCATGATCGGCAAAACATACAAAAACTAGATGCTCGTTTGTTTAATGTGCAGACGAAGTTTATTTTTGTCACAGGTGGTGTGATGTCAGGTCTAGGAAAAGGCGTAACTACTTCCTCGATTGCAAAATTATTACAATTAGCAGATCAAAAAGTATCATGTATCAAAATAGATCCATATCTTAACTATGATGCAGGAACGATGAATCCTGTGGCACATGGCGAGGTCTTTGTCACTGACGATGGAGGCGAATGTGATATGGATATTGGAAACTATGAAAGATTTCTAAATCAAAATATTCCCAAAAATCACAATATTACAACTGCACAAGTCTATTCATCAGTAATTGAAGCAGAAAGAAAAGGAGAATATCTCGGAGCATGTGTTCAGATTATCCCACATGTTACTGATGAGATTAAAAATAGAATTATCAAAATTGCTAAAGATGAAAAACTTGACTTTTTGATTGTAGAATGTGGTGGAACTGTTGGAGATATCGAGTCACTTCCATTCCTAGAGGCACTAAGACAGATGAGAGTAGAAGAAGGACCACAAAATGTAATTTTTGTTCATGTAACATTAGCTCCATCCTTAGATGTCGTAGGTGAACAAAAGACAAAACCCACACAACATAGCGTTCAAGAACTAAGAAGGATTGGTATTCAACCTGACTTTTTAGCAGTCAGATGTACTTTGCCATTAGAAGAGAAAACAAAAAAGAAAATTGCAATGTTTACAAATGTTACAACTAAAGATGTTTTATCATGTCATGATGCAAAATCAATTTTTAAAGTTCCTCAAATGTTATACGATCAAGGAATCATGGATTCAATATTTACAAAGTTTGGTAAAGTTGGAATGGTGAATGCATCAGCAAACTGGGACAAATGGAATGAGATTGCTCAAAATATGGTTAATCATGAAAACGACAAAATCAAAATAGCAATGGTTGGAAAATATGTCGCATTAACTGATAGTTATGTGAGTGTAAATCACGCACTAAAGCACGCAAGTGCACAAATTGGAAAATCAATAGAGATCGACTGGATAGATTCAGAGTCAATTACAGATTACAGTATTCTATCAAATTACGATGGAATTCTAGTACCCGGAGGATTTGGCACCAGAGGATCAGAAGGAATAATTCAAACTGCAAATTATACAAGGGAAAAAAATATCCCATATCTTGGAATATGTTTCGGATTCCAACTAGCTGCAATTGCATTTGGACGAAATGTGTTGAATCTAGAAGATGCAAACTCTACAGAAATTAAAGCAGATGCAAAGAATCCAATTGTAGATTTACTTCCAGAACAAAAAAATGTCTCAGACATGGGCGGATCACTCAGACTAGGAGCAAATGACGTAATCATCAAAGAAGATACAAATGCCAAGAAAATTTACAATACTTCAACTATTAGTAAACGTCATAGACACAGATATGAAATCAATCAAGAATACATTCATCAATTTGAAAAGAACGGTCTCGTATTTTCAGCAGACAGTGACGGAGGAAAAAGAATGGAAATGCTTGAAATTCCATCACATAAATTCTATCTAGGGGTACAATTTCATCCAGAATTTAACAGCAGACCTGGATTTCCAGAAGAATCATTTTCTGCATTTATCAAAGCAGCATCTGAAAAATAATATTCAAAACATAGTTCCATGAATGGAAATTTATGATATTATGTAAATGGTGCACCCAATATGAAAAACCAAGAACAATGTAAGGAATGTGGCAGTGGATACGAGGTTAAAGTTAGAGAATTTTGTTCTGAAAAATATATGAAAGAAAATATTCAAAAACATATCAGTGACGCAACAGAAAAAGAGTCATCACACATATCAAGAATTTATCAAAAGATAAGGATTGGTAATTATTCAATTTTAGAAATTTCATAAATTTTTTGCCTTGCATCTCGGATTGAAACTTTCTTTTTTACATAGCCTTTTTTGAGTAAATGACTTAATGCTAGTCTGACAGTTCTGTCAGGAAGCAATGTTTTGTTTGCCAAATCTTTTTGGGTTAATACCCCTTCATATTCCAAGGTTTTCAAAAGTAACTTGGAGCTAGGAGGCATGCTAAGGAGTTCTTCTGCAAGATGAACCTTTTTTGCAAGTGCAGATATTGCGGTTCTACCTTTTTTCAATCTAATAATTTTAGCAGGAGGGAAAAATTGAGAACATTCGACAGTTTTTGTTACTTTGTGTCTATCAAGACCATCAAGAATTGCCTCACAGTGTACTCGGGCAGATATATCATCAATCTCAATAGAGCTATTATTTGAAACAATTATCGGTCTACGAGTCACATCAAGAGAGTTCACAGAGATTATTTCAAACACTGCAGAGTCTTGGAACAATACAGGGCCGCCAGCAGACATTGAATATGCAGAAGAACCAATTGGAGTAGATACAATAATTCCATCACTGTTATCGTGCCATACCTCATCACCGTTAACGCGTAAGGAGTGCTCCATCAACATTGCACTCTTTGATGAAAAAACAGCAACATCATTTAACACTGGATATACATTCTTTCCATCAATTTTAACACCAAGTCTTGGAACTTCCTCTACAGTAAAATTTTGTTTTTTTAAGACATTGACATATGATGAGAATTCTCGAAGTTCAATTTGAGCCAAAAATCCACTTGCCTCGCCTTCACTAATCCCCAACACAGGCAAAGTTGAATCAAAAGTATGATGAAAATAATTTCGTACCCCCTTATCCCCACCAAGGACAATAATGCAATCAGATTGTTTGCTCTTTGATTTTAGGATTGGAAAAGACACAATTCCAGATTCGTCTAGAATTTTTTTAAGAATCTTTGCAGCAGAATCCGTACTACCTGAACCGTAAATGCCTATTTGCATAAAAGAATTAGTCAATTCCCTTCAATAAAAGAATAACACATCACAAATCTCGAAATTTTACCAAATTGTAAAAATATGATGCATTTGTTTGAATTGTTCCTTTTTTAGGAATTTTTTGCAAGCCTACATTATTTGATTCTAATGCAGCTTGTGCCGCACCACCTGCAAAACAAAGTGCCCACAAAAAATCTTTCTCTTTGAGCATTGTGCAAATAAATGCAGAACAAAAAATATCACCAATGCCGGTAGTATCATGAATTTGTATATTAGGCAGCGTTATTGAATAAATTTTATCTTTTACCAACAGCGAGACATCAGATTTATCAGTTAACAACACATACTCGACGCCTTTTTTCTGCAATGCCAGCATCATTTCATCACGAGTCCCATTGACAATTTGTTGTGATTCCTCTGGATTTACTTTGATGGCATTAACACGTGACAAATCAAGATCAGTTTTTTCCAAAAAAATATTATTTTGTGAATCTTTACGTCTCAGAAATCCTTGAGGATCAACAAAAAGAAAATTTGAATCATTTTTTATTTTTTTAAATGCATCATCAGATATTTCATGATAGATTGGACTAGCTAGATGACCATCGGCACTACTATCAAAGATACCTATTGGTTCACATTCATTTTCAAGTTTCAATGTTCTATCAGAAGAACCCGTAATTGAAATTCCAAACTTTGTGGTATTTTTTTCAGATTCTGAATTCATAAGATTGATTTTGTGTTCAGTCAAATATTGTTTAGGAAAATCAGGACCAAACTTTGTAAACAAATCTACATCAAATTTGAATTGCTTTGCAGTAATACCAGAATAACAAGCGGCACCGCCAATTTGCTCATAGTTATTTCCGCCAATTGTAATTGTATCTATTGTACAATGAGAAAAAATAGCTAGTTTCATGTCTCTTGTTTTTAATCAATGTTGATTTAGTTTTTTGCATTTTTTTTATCCATACAATCCTGGCAAATTATATCACCACGAATTATCACAACTTCAACTCCAGACCTAAAACAAATATGGCATAAACCACGCACAATATATCATTAGAATTTATTCGATCTACAATTAAAACATGTAGAAAGTTTAGACAAATTCTAGGTATAAAATAGGCAAATTTCATGAAAATTCTACAAGAATATAAGTAGGCAAATTTGCTCATGTTCATGCCACTTAAACGTGCAAGTAGAGGCCGTACAAAAGGAGGAAAAGGATCTTCTGGAACAGTACAATGTACAAACTGTGGACAAACAGTACCAAAAGATAAGGCAAAAAAAGTTACATCCAAATTAAATTTAGTTGAACATACATTGGCAAAGGAATTACGTGCACAAGGTGCATACATTGCATCACCAACAGTTTTGAAACATTATTGTATTTCATGTGCAATTCATTTCAAAATTCTTAAAATTAGATCAGCAGATAGTAGAAGAAAACGTGGAAAACTTCGCTAGTATTATTCTTTAATATTTTTTGTAGTGAAAACAATTCTTTGTATTAGAGTAATTCCTGCAATTATCACCACTATAATCACAGCATATTCCATAAAACCAATTATACCAATTATTGCAATCACCAAAAGCCTTTCAGCCCGTTCACCAATTCCAATACCTTGAAGTTTTATGTTAATAATATCGGATTTTGATCTTGCATAGCTTACCAATAACGACAAAGTGATTGCAAGTAATACAAGATATGGTTCTGCATATCCACCAATAAGAATTCCTAAAAAGATAGCAACTTCTGCAATCTTGTCAAACATTGAATCAAGATATTCTCCTTTTTTGGAAGTCTTTCCAGTCACTCTAGCAACTTGACCATCAACCATATCAAAAAATCCTGAAACAAGTAACAATACACCACCAATAATTAATCCAAATTCAAATCCCAATCCATATACAACTGCAGATACTAGTGCAAATCCCAATCCCATAAAAGTCCAGAAATTAGCAGACAGTCCAGTGGATGCAAACCCTTTACCAATTTTTTCCAAAGGTGGCCCAAGTCTATCTCGAAGATTATTTAACACGAAATACACCCAAAATACCATCTAATAAAGTGAACAGAAGTAAAAGAGAGGTAAAACAGGCTAAAAAATCACCAACTATGGGAATTTAGCGAATTGGGAGAAATAATAATAATAATATCAGATGCAAATATGAGGATGTCATTGGACACTTCCATTAAACTTGCAATAACAGGAATAATCTGTTTTGGGTTTTTGTTTATAATTTTTATAAAATTAAATACATAGATTAGAAAATATTAATTGTTTCAAGAGAGATTAATTGCAATTAGAGTTGAAATAATCTTTGCAGCTAAAGATGCAGTTGCACCATTATCATGATATGGGTTTAATTCAACAATATCAGCGCCTGTAACTTTGGTTTCTTGAAATGTGTGAATCATATCAAACAATTCTCTAGAAGTTAGTCCTACAGCTTCTGGATTACCTACACCAGGAGCATATGCAGGGTCTAAAACATCAAGATCAAAACTAGAATAAAGAGTATCAAATGTAGATACATAGTCTTTTAGAAGACTAGGTCCTTTACCATCTCTAATTTGTTTGTCAGTTATTGTTTTAATTTTGTTTTCGGTGAGAAATTCCAATTCTTCTTTGACAAATGCTCTTGCACCAACATGTAAAATATTTTCAGATCCTCTCTGTTCTACAATTCGTCTCAAGTAAGATGCATGGCTTAATTTAATGTCTGCAAATTCATCACGTAAATCATAATGAGCATCAAAAACAACATACCCAGTTTCTTTTGGAAAACTAGTGTATGTACCATATGTGATTGAATGCTCTCCGCCCAAAATGAACAATTGTCTTTGTTTTGCTACAAGTTCAGTAGTAATTTTTTTGACCATGTCAATCATTTCAGATGCAACCACAGTGTGGCGAGTATTTCCCAAATCCTCGATGTTGACAGTTTCTAAATCAATTCCAAGTTCTGGATGAAATATCTCAATATTGTTAAATGAATCACGAATAGTATCAGGTCCAAATCTACACCCAGACTTGTAAGAGTGAGTAGCATCAAAAGGGATTCCAAATATTGTTGCTACAGGCTCAGAATCGTCATCAGAGACAGTGATTAATGGATTATTATTCATGTAAAGATCTAGATAACTCATTTTTTACACCATCAAATTTGGTCTTATTGAGAGATATCTAGGTTGATTCAAACCAGTGAATGGTTTGCCTTTGGTTTGTGCTTTAATTTCATTAATAAAATTATCAAAAGGCAATTCACGTACATCACCTGTTTGTCTATCACGAATACTAAGATTTTGTGAGCTTGCTTCTTTCTCACCAATAACCAGAATATATCTAATCCATTCTTTTTCAGCCTCACGAATTCTTTTCCCAATACTTTCATTTCTATCATCAATATCAACACGAACATCATTTGATAAAATTTTGTCAGCTAGAGTGTTAGTAAATTCATTAAATTCTTCTTTGAGTGGAATGATCCTAACCTGGGTGGGGGTCAACCAAAGAGGGAATTGAGGTTTTCGTCCCTCATGGGAATCTTTAGCAGCTTTTTCCAACAGAGCATAAATTATTCTCTCGATTGCGCCACTAGGAGAATTGTGCAAGATGATAGGATTTTGTTTTATATTGTTTTCATCAACAAAGTCAATTCCATATCTATCTCCATTTTCCACATCAATCTGATCAGTTGATAAAGCAGATGCTTTTCCAAGTCCATCTATAAAGTTAAACTCCCATTTTAACACAAAGTAAAAGAATTTTTCTTTCCACATTTCAACTAAAACAGGTCGTCTATGTTTCTTTACTAATTCTTCAATTGAGGATTTATTCTCATTGTAAAAATCCTCAGTGAATCGGATTGCCATATCATAATCAGTTTCATCGATTCCAAGTTCCTGAAGAACGCTTTGTGAAAGATCAAATCTAATTTTAATTTCATCAATTGCCTGTGGCATATCTTTGCAAAATGCATGACAGTCAGGCATGGTGAATGCTCTTAATCGCCTCAAACCAACTAGTTCACCGGATTGTTCTCGTCTAAAGCTATAGCGTGTCAGTTCATAGAGTTTGTATGGCAGATTTTTGTATGATAATTGATACTGATTGGCCATTAGGAATTGGCCAAAACATGCAGCAAATCTCAAAAAGAGTTTTTTGCCTTCAGAATCAATACTGTATTGCCTTGCAGGAAATCGATTAAAGTAGCTGACCATGCTCGGATGTTCTGAATCATACATGATTGGAGTTTCAACTTCATATCCGCCATATTCTTTAACTCTGTCAGTTACATATCGCTCAATTAATGATTTGATTAAACGGCCATTAGGATAAAATCTCATATTTCCAGAATCAGATGCAGGTTCATAATCTGCAATGCCCATTTTTTTCATCAATGCAACATGTGGAGAGGGTTGATCTACTTTACGAATTTTTGCAGATTCGTATTTTGCTAAAATTTCTAATTTAGGATATTTTGAAAAATCAAAGTCGCCAATATTGGTCATTGTTCCATCCGGAGAAAGTATCTTCCAGAAAGACCGAATTTTAGATTCACCCTTGATGGCATCAGAAGTTAATTCTTCATCAGGTTTTAAAGTTGCAGAATCTTTTGTTACAACTTTAAAGCTTTCTGCTAAAGGATGTCCCTTTACTTGGATTTTGTAAGATTTGGTCCAACCAAATGGAGAGTGAGAGACTTTAAGTTCGGATGCACCACTTTCCATCTCTTCAAGTAAAGTCATTGCAACTGAAGGCTTTGCAAGATTGGAGCTAAGATGAGCATAAGGATATAACAATAATTTTCTGCATCCAATTTTTTCCATAGATAACTTTATCTGAGATATTGCATTTTGGGCCACCGAAGAATCATCACCATCCTCAATTGCTACAAACACTACGACTAGTTCTTCTAGTCTTTGAGTCTGAGGATTTTCAATATCTTCAGCAGATGAAATCTCTTTTTTTGTCGGAGTATATTCAATGTGATCACAGTGGAGTTGCAATATACGCATGTTTAGAGATGTTAAAACGGGCATAAATATACGATTCTCAAAAATGGGATAATCCTCAAAAAAGGCAATATTTTGAAGAATTTTCAGGAAATAATTTAAAATGATTGCTATTAAAATTTATTCAGAATTAATACAAATTACTCATGCAAGGCAAAAAAGATGAGCACAGACATCAGGAATTACTCAAAGAAAAGAAAGAGCTTGAAAAAAATAGACCTCACGATATTGATGAAATGAGAAGATGGAAGCATTCAATGGGTAAAATTTTGCAAGAATTAGAACTGTACAACAAGTGAATTTTTCAGCCACATTTTAGATCTAAATTCAAATGTACCAGAAGAATAAATTAAACATAAAATGAAACCATCAGACATTTTTAGGAAAAGAAATCTCTCTAAAATTAATTTTAAATATGAAGAATTGATTGGACGAGATTTGTCAGATTCAAACATGAAGGGAGTCAATCTTAAAAATAGAGATATCCATAATTCAGATTTGAGTTGTACAGATCTTAGTGAATCTGACTTGAGTGGCGCAATATTGTTTTATGTGAAAATGCGAGGAGCAGATTTACGGCAGACAGATTTATCAAATGCAAAACTATGGGATGCTGAATTGTATGGAGCTGACATGCGAGGAGCAGACATTAGAGGTGCAGATTTATTTTATGCAGATTTACGTAGTGCAGATTTGAGTGGTGCCAATCTTGGAGGAGCTAACCTTAGACATGCCAATTTTGAAGGAGCAGTACTAAAATCAACAGACTTTGAAGGTGCCCACTATGATTCACATACATTAGATACAATTTCAGATAATGCAAAAAATGAATTAAAAAAACAAGGCAATCAATGGTAAAAAAATCAATAAAAAATAGAAAATTATTTTGATTTGTCTCTCAAAGCAATGATTGAACGAAGAATTAATCCAGAGAGGCCCAAATTAGATATAAGAAATTCACTAGCCCTCAAGAGAGATTTTTCTCCACGAAATCCTTCATCATAAATCATTTCTATAGATCCCCTATCAGTCTCAACAAAAGAAGTGATTAAAGAAAAAACACCTAATTTTTCATCAGTTTGTTCTGAATAAAGGCGTAATTCTACTTTTGAAATTTTAAAACCATCTTGGATGAAATTCCCAGAGGAAAATAAAATTTCAACAGAATCAGGAGATCCATCTACTCGTGTAGGATCATGTAAATCGACAATATTCATTAGGTATTATTTGAAATTATTCCTAAATAAGTAATAATATCAATACAGGTTTTTCTAATCTCGCGTTATTTTATCAAACACACAACATGCTGTAAGATCACCTGTAACATTAACCATAGTTCTAATCATGTCCAAAATTCTATCTACAGAAAGTAATAATAAAATTCCAACTGGAGGAATGCCAACCGTTATGAGTATTGTGGATAATACAATTGTTCCCGCTCCAGGTACAGCAGGAGTTCCAATGGAGGCCAAAAGAGAGGTCACTATGATAACAAAAATGGATAATATGCTTAATTCGATTGAAAAGAGCTGTGCCAAAAAAAAGACAGCAATTACCTGATACAATGCAGTTCCATCCATGTTCACAGTAGTTCCAAACGGAATTACAAATTTTGAGACTTTGGGATCTATCTTTAGATTCTCCTCGGCAGTCTTTAATGTCACCGGCATTGTTGCCATTGAACTGGCCGTTGAGAAAGACAGAGTCTGGGGATTGCGGAATTTTGAAAACGTCAAAGATATCGGTCTCTTTGCCACTATCTTTAAGATTAAAGCGTAAACTAACAGCATAACTCCAAGTCCGAGTACCACCGTTACCATGTAAACTCCCAAACCTGCCATTGATTCTATGCCGACTTTGGAGACCATTCCAACAATCAAGCCAAAAACTGCAAACGGTACAATTTTCATTGAAAACAACAGAATATGTAATGTAATTTTTTGAACTGATTCAAGCATGTCTAAAAGTGGTTTAGTTGATTCTTTTGGAAGAGCAGCCATGGACAGTCCTATAATCAAAGCAAATATCAAAATGCTAAACATTTGTCCTTCAAGGTACGAGGTTATAGGATTTCTTGGAATTATGCTTGATGCGGCATTTGGAATATCCTCTAAAGAAAAACCTTCATTGATGTCCATTTCGTTATCAGAAAGATCATAGGATTCCTGCATTGCAGCAACATCAATCAGACTTCCCGGAGCTATAATTGATGCAAGAAATACTGCTACAAGAATTGCAATTGTTGTAGTAATTACAAAATAAGTCGCAACCCCCAACCCTAAAGTTTTTAGTTTGTCTGTAGTCCCTAAAGAATTAACTGCTACAACAATTGAGGTAAAAATTAACGGAACTATGATCATGTAAATTAGACTCAAAAATATGTCGGCGGGAATTTTAAGATAGGATGTAACAAAATCAAGACTGTCATCTTCCAACCCAGCACCCACATCATCTCCTAAAATCAATCCTACGAATAGTCCTATGATTAAAGAGATTACAACCTGAAGCCATAAATTTTTTAAAATATAATTTTTAAACGTCATTTGATATGCTTCTTAGATTTTCAGCATCAATCAAAAAGGATTCGATAGTATTATTTACTAAAAAATTAGCTTTCAAACGTGGATCCTCACAAATTTCATGGCAAAGATATTCCCCACATAAAATTAGATCCAAAAATGACAATAGAGGATCTTGTAGATATTTTTGCAAGTTCAGGATACAATGGACGACAATTAGGAGACGCAGCCAAACTGTATGCAAAAATGATTAAAGAGGATGTAACAATTTGTCTGACAGTTTCAGGTGCAATGACGCCAGTAGGGTTTGGAGGAATAATCAAAACTCTAATCGAAAGAGGGTTTGTGGACTGGATTGTCACAACAGGGGCTAATGTGTATCATGAAGATCATTTTGCTTGGGGCCTACCGGTGAAACAAGGAAGTTTTGATGCAGATGACACAAAATTGTATAAAAATGAAATTGTCAGAATCAGAGATGTGTATATCAAATTTCATGAAACACTAGAAGCTCAAGATGAATTAGTGCAAAAAATGTTTGGGGATGATTTTCCAGATAAACCATTTACAACTGCAGAATTTTGTAATTTAATGGGAAAATTAAGTAAAGAAAAAGCAAAACACCCTGAAAAAAGTTTCATTACAGCGGCATATGATTATGATGTTCCAGTGTATATTTCAGCAATGAAAGACTCATCACTGGCATTAAACTTGGCAGTTCACAGATTACGAGGTAAGACGTACAATTTGGATTTTGTAAGAGAGATTATCGAACAAGCAGCCATCCTATATGATTCTGAAAAATCAGGAATTTTAGAATTGGGCGGAGGGGTTCCAAAAAACACAGCCCAGCAGACAGGTCCACTATTAGATCAGATTCTAAAAAGAAAAGATGGAGGGCAAGATTACATTATTCAAATTACTGATGCACGTCCAGATACAGGAGGTCTGTCAGGTGCAACACTACAAGAAGGAAAGAGCTGGGGCAAAGTCCAAGACGCACATAATGGAATGGTCACAGTTTATGCAGATGCAACAATAGCGTTTCCAATTCTTGCACTATATGTTCTCAGCAATCAAAAAACCAGAAAACCAAAAAGACTATACAAAAAACTAGATAAATTATACAAAAATCTAAGTGACGATTATTTCAAAAAACCAGATAATAAAATAAAAAAATCTAAAAAGAAAAACTAAAACTTGTCAAATCGAGCACGTTCAAGGTCACGATCATCTTTAGATTCTTTCTTGTATTCTTTGTAATGTTCCTTACAAAGGACTGTTTTTTTTCCAGTTGAATTTACACGAAGTCCAGCAGCTTCAACTTTACTAGTATTCAGAGAACGAGCGCCAGCTTGATCACAGCCTTCAAAGTTACATTTTGCGCCTTTTGATACTATTCCCATGTAGAATAATATTCAGGATGTTATTTATACTTGAAAATAATTTCAGGGTTTGAAACTATCAATAAGCAATCTCTGTCAAAATGGTTCATCGTTTATAAGAGGAATATTTTTTTCTAAAAATATGGCTGGAGCAAAGAAAGGTAAAAGTAACGATAAATCATCAAACACCAAACCTAAAGCCTCAGGTATCAAAGATACAAAGAAAAAGAAGGACAAAGGTGAAGGTGGTCCAAAGAAAGCAGAAATCACAGTTATTGTAAATGAACAGCAGGCATTAAAAATTATTCAAAACTCCAAAGTAGTTACGGTCCAAGACCTTGCAAGACAAACAGGTGTTAAAATTTCAGCAGCAAATGCATTTCTAAAAGAATTTACAAATAAGGGAATTGTAAAAAAAGTTGGCGGTTATTCAGGACACTATTTATATCAAGCAGTTTCTTCATAGATACAAAGAACATCTCCAGACTTGACATCATTTAACACTTTAATATTTCCATCAAGTTTTCCTATCGGCGTCATAGTTTTTGTAAATATTGTATCACTTAAGAAAAAACACAGACTTCCAGTAGAAGGCAAAAATGCCACATCACCTTTTTTGAATTCGGTCCTAGATCTTTCAATTCCAGAATTAATATTAGATTCAAAATACAAAATGCTTTTTCCAAGCAAGTGAGCGTGTCCTTCCAATGGTAAAGATCTCATTATATTCCCAACAGTTCTCGGAGACAAATGACGTTTTAGATCACATGTGATTTTTGCTTTTCCACGAATTTCTAAAATTAATTGTTTTCTAGAGACTGACAATGTACTCAATTCGCACTTTAAAATGATTAGATTATTTATCATTTCGGGTTTGAAGCTGTTTATGGTATAATCTTAAATACAGTCTTTAAGAAATCTTCAAAATTCACTTGTTTTTCGAAATTATATTTCATAATTAAAATAATTAGTTTCACTTATCATTTCGACTTTGGGGATTGATCATAACAGTATTAATCTAAAAGTCAAGGCTGCATTAGAATCGGGATTGAAAGTTATTCTTTGTATAGGAGAAAAAAGAAACCACAAAGATAGCGGTGGTCATACAAATGAGCAATTACAAGGACAAATAGAATCTGCCTTAATTGGAATTGATGAGAAATATATAAAAAATAATCTCGATATTGCATATGAACCAGTATGGGCCATTAGCTCTCAAAATCCCGTTCAACCACCATCTTCACGAGAAGTTAATGTAATAAATGAAAAAATTCGTGCTGTTATTAAAAAAACAATTTAGTAAAGATGCTGCCAATAGCATAAGATTACTTTATGGCGGTAGTGTAACTGCAGATAATGTATGTGGATATCTTAATGAACCCCTAATTGATGGTGTTTTAGTTGACAGTGCCAGTACAAAACTTCTAGGTTTTATTGATTTGTTAAATGCAGTAGAAGATAAAGTGTTACTAACGGTATAACATAATTTTTTTTCACTACTCATAATAACTTTTTTCGGTGATCATATTCATAGCATAAACTAATGCTTTCAAAAGATTAGATTTTCCTTCATTATTGGGCCCTATCAAGATACTTGGATTTTTAATTTCCAACTGCTGTGTTTGTGCAAGTGAACGGAAATTTTGAACTTCTATAAACGCAATACGCATTACAGATATTCCAAATTAGGTACTAGTGATATTTTCACATCATAGTAAAACAAGATAAAAAATCCATGAACACCAATTATTGAGAAATAATTAGTCAGAACATGAAAAAAGTGATAATTAGAAACTGTTAATTTTTAATTTTAGAAATAAGATACACTAGTTAATGTCATTCATTGCAGTATACTGAAATCTGAGATTCATCAATCAACGATCAACTAGCATTCATGTCAGCATTAAACAATCAAGATCTTAAAGTGAAATTTAAGAGATCTCAAGTCAAGATGAATCAAAATGCCATAACCACTTCAAAAGTGAAATGCTATGTGAAATCAAGTGTGACTGATTTCGGCCTTTATGATGGTAAGATTATATAACGTTTTAAAGAAATTTTCTTACTTGTCTGAAGTTGAATTTAATCCCAAAGAAGCTGATGCTCATGAGTCAATTCAAGCTCCACAACCTGAAGAAGAACTAGATGCAGAAGTCGAAGAAAATGCAGGACTAAACAAAGCATTAGACACTTATCGAAAATTAGTGGATAGAAAAGATCTAGTAGAGCCATTAACTGAAAAAGAACAAAACAGTCTTGAAAAAAGAATCAAAGAGATTGAAGAAAGAGAAGTTGTTGAGAAAATTGAAGAGCATGAACCAGTTGAAATTCCTTGTGAGAAAAATAAAATTACAATTGGCCCACCAACATTAACAAGATTTGAAAAAGCAAGAATTATGGGAGCAAGAGCATTGCAATTATCATTGGGAGCACCACCATTCATTCCAATTCCAAAATCAGCTAGAATATCATTGGATATCTCAATGGAAGAATTAGAACAAAGAGTAATTCCAATTACAATCAGAAGAGTACTCCCTAATGGAGATTATCAAAACATTCCAATTGATTACTTTGAAAAATGAATCAATGGTCGATAAAACTTAAAAGAACATAAAATTTCCAAATATTGAATAATGCTCATGGAAGAGACAACTGAACTACACAGTCAAGAGCAGACCGAAAAGTCTGAAGGCGCTACAATACAAATTGGAAATTATCCCGTGATGGAATCAGCTGTAGAAGTATTAAAAATTCTAGGTAGAAGAAGAAAAGCAATTCTCAAATCCAAGGGAAATTCAATTCCTAACGCAGTAGCAATAGCTAATATCATTACAGAAAAAATGCTAAAGGGAAATTCCCAAGTTCAAAAAATTAATCTTGACACAGTATCTGCTGCAGGGATTGGGAATATGACATCAACAATTGAAATTATTTTGATTAAAACCTAGTAAACGCTTCCAGGGCCCTTAAGAAGCATATTTTCACATTCTTTGCAAACTTGCTCATCAATGTTTGATTCTAAATTGTGATGTATCTCACAGATTAACAGACTTGATTTGATATAATTGCATAATCCAATAAACTTTGAAAGGTTTGATGGAGTATATGCCATGTCTGAAGAAAGACTGTCGCTTAGTTCTTCAATCATTATTGAAACTTGTTTTTCTGCCAAAAGTTTTGCAATCAAAGAGGGATCACCTCTTGTGCCTCGAATGTAATTGCTGATTGCAGCTTGAGTAACGCCCAACATTTTTGAAATTTCATCTTCTCTAATGTTATGATCTTCTGCAAGTTTTTTTGCAAGAATTGCCCGTAATGCAGGAATGAGGGTTTTAGATTCTATTTCAGCAGGAAGTAGCATTAACCCTCAAGAATCAAATTAAGGATTTAAAGCTTACAATGAAACAGAATTTGTCCATCCATCCAGTCTCATCAGGCATATCTATTTTAATTTCAAAATAGCATCCAAAGTGTTGGAAGAGTTTTCTCAAAATCTTTACAGTGTTTTAGAGGATTCATGCAATGAATGCAAATCAGATTTGATTTCATTATCAGGGGGATTAGACAGTTCCATTATAGCATATTTTTTGAAATCAAAAAAACCTAAAACAGTGGCAATAATTGCAGAAGATTTTGTTTCAACTGATCTCACATATTGTCAAATGATATCAAAAGAGATGGAATTACCATTAACAATTTACAATGTCAAAACAGAACAAATTCTAGAAGCAGTGGAAGAGACAATAAAAATTTTAAAAAATTTCAACGATATTGAAATTCGTAATAATGTTGTAATGTATTTAGCAGTAAAATGGGCAAAAGACAAAGGAGAGAAATCAATCATTACCGGAGATGGGGCAGATGAATTATTTGCAGGATATAATTTTCTCATAAGCAAATCAGAAGAAGAACTAGAAAGAGAAATTAAAAGAATATGTTCAATAATGCACTTTCCAACACAGGAAATAGGCAAGGCATTGGGAATCAACATAGAATCGCCTTTTCTAAATGACAAAGTAATACAACTGGCTAAAAAAATTCCAATTAATCTCAAAGTCAGAGAAGAGAATGGAAAAAGGCAAGGCAAGTGGATATTGCGTAAAACATTTGAAAAAAAAATACCACGACAAATTGCATGGAGAGGAAAATCACCAATGCAGCAAGGTTCTGGCACTGCAGGATTGACTGGCCTATTTGAATCCATAATAGATGAAGAAAAATTCATTGAGAAAAAATTGACTGTGGAAAAAAATGACAACATGGTGATTAGATCCAGGGAATCAATGCATTATTATGAAATTTTTAAAAAATTGTATGGGACACCGGCTGATTCTAAATCCGATAAAGTGTGCTACTGCCCCCATTGCAAGCATCATGTGGGGAAATCAAAATTTTGTAGAATGTGCGGGGCATTCCCCATTTAGATATTATTTTTATATTTTCTAGGTTTTTTGAGAAAAATTCGTCTACATCCTGAACAGCAAAAATAGACTTTTTTTCCATTATGATCATGAATTAATGCTAATTCCTCAGACAATTCTATTCCACATACAGGATCTACTGGCACAGATTTTCCACCGTTAAATTCAATTTATAGTTTCATTCATTCAAAGTAAACATAAGGTAGATTATGAGAATAATTTAGATGCTATTTCTGGAATTTGTGATTTAATCCTTTCAATTACATCAGATATAATTTTTAGAACATATTCAATATCAAAAGCAGTCAAATTTTCACTGTCTTGGTACATCGAATCTTGTACAAGGATTTCAATTTCTTTTGTCAATTCAGAGATTGCTAAAAAACCAGAAACAGACTTTTCATCTGTAATCATGAATTAAAATAAAAATAAAGTATTGTCAATTAAAAAGATCACAAGTCCCAAAAATGGAAGCAGATTAAATTTACGAGTGGACTATATCAATAATTTTCTCAGGCAATATACCATAATCAGTATCAGGCTCAGATACGACATACAAAATGTCATCATTGATTATTACACTGATTGCCAAGGCATGCTCACGGGAAGCCATTGCAAAATTCACCTGACCTAATTGTTTATCAAACTCTTTTCTCATTTTAACACGCAAAGCTAGTTCCATGAAAATCATCTCATCATCTTTTTCACTTTCTAATGGTTCCACATTTTCTTTCATTCCACCTGCAACTAAATGTCCTCGCTCATTGATTACCCCTGCAAATCTAATTTTAGGATCAATGCCAAAAATAGAATTGCAAATTTTTGTATAATCATATATTTTAGCAGACAAATTACTATGACCCTAAATGTCACTCATTTATTATCTTTCCATGATTGCTGTGGCTGGTAATCAAAAAAATCATAAAGTCAATTTTTTGACTAGTGCAAGAAATTCATCCTCAGACATTTGAGGAATATTCATTATTTCAAGATTTTCAGACACGTGCTCTGCAGATTTTTGTCCAATCAACGGGGCCAACACGCCAGGAGAAGAACGTATGAATTGTAAAGCACGTAATGAAGGTTTTAAATTATTAAATTCAGGCATTGTTCCAGGAGTCAGTAGTCGACCTTGCATAAAGGGCACACTGGTAAACACACCAACACCCAATCTTAATGCAGATTCCAAAACAGAGATATTTTCAGCTCCGAATTGTTGATTTTTTGCAAGTAGTGCCTGATCATAATTCATGTTATAGGGCAATTGAATGAAACGAAACCCATGATCATCTCCGCCAATTTTTTTTGCCATGGCAACAGTATCTTCAAGGGAGAGATATTGAGGATTGTCAGATGCAACCCTGAAACATTCCCAGGTAGCCATACCATAAAATTTTATTTTTCCTTCATCACGTTTTTGCTCGTATAATTCAAAAACAGATTTTAAATTCTCTAGAAATTTTTCTTTAGAAACATCCTTTATTTGTCCTTCAACTGCATTGTGAAGATACATTAAATCAAGGCATTCAAGATCTAAATTTTTCAAGCTTCTATCTAACTGATCTGACATATATGCCGGAGTCATACAATGGTAACCTGATGTAATATCACCTTCTTTTACCACACCCTTTTGAGAATATTCTTCTTTCACATACTCCCAAAAACCCAATTGAACGTCAGCATCATTTGTAACATAGCCATTTTTTGAGCTTATGAACATTTGATCTCTAGAAATTTTGCCTTTTTGAATCAATTCAGAAATTGCCTTTCCTACAGAACGCTCAGCTTTTTGAGAACGATAATTTATTGCAGTATCGACAACATTTACTCCAGATTCAATAGTTTGTTTAACCGCATTCGTGACTAATTCATCAGTTTTAGCATCAGCATCGCCAAGATATGTACCAATGCCAACATTTGAAAGTGATAGATTTTCAAAAATTTTAAAATTCCCAACATTTACGCCTGAATCAGTGGCAAATTTTTTGGTTCCCTCAGATGTGGCATGCCCAGAAATCATATTAGCTGTAATTATTTGCCAAATTTATGTCAAGGCATTACAGTCCAATTAAAAATCCAACAACAAACAATGCGCCAGTAATTCTGCTAAACATTAGCGTCAAGGACATATATGGGACAAGATTATCCATGGAATTATAATTTTTTCGTAATCCTAAACCAGATTTTATCATCAAAGGAAAACTAAAAAAAACAATCAGTGAGGATGTTGGAAGTATGGTACTGTAAACGCCAATGAGAATAGCCAGATAAGAGACCGTTGGAAAAACCCAGAATAGTTTGGCAGCTTTTTCTTTTCCAGATATAATAACCAAAGTTTTTCTTCCTTTAGATTTGTCTGCGTCGTGATCAGGAAAAGACGCAATAAAAAGTACCAACGAGGATAAAGAACCGACTGCAATTCCTGCAAGAATGGATTCAGCAGAGATTTGCCCAGATTGTATAAAATACGTTCCAATTACAACCATAGAGCCTTTTACTGCAACGAAAAATTCCCCCAAACCAGAATCAACAATTTTTGTAGAATAAAAATAAATAGATAAAATTGCAAATCCCAAAATAATTGCAATGATAATTCCATCAGTAATTACAAAGTATCCCCCAATGGCAGTTCCAAGAATTAAAAATATGACACCAACACGATACACTGAAGATGGTTTGAGCAAGCCTTCAGGCAATACACCAGTACCTCCACTCATTTTGGTTCTTGTTGTTGTAGTGTCAATACCGCGTTTAAAATCCCAAAAATCATTTAACAGATCCACACTGGCATGAAGTGCCATTACACCTGCAAATGTCAAGATTATTTCAAATATTTCTAAAGATGAATTTTGCCACCAGCTGAGTGCCAACCCTACAGAAACAGCAATGACAGATGCAAGAAGGAATCTCACCCTAATTACCCTAAACCAAACAGCAAGCATCGAAAATAGTATTAATTTGTCAGTATAATATTCATGAGTTTTAAAAATAGACAGTGTGTTTATATCAAAATTAAAAAAAACAGTCTTGTGATTATAGGAAAAATATCAAAAAATGAGAAAATAATAAAATTTAGTGCCCAAATACATTGCAATGATTGTAAGAAGCAAGTTCCTGGAGGATTAAAAGCAGAAGAAAAATATTATCAGAGTAAAGAATTTGAAAAAGAATTAAAAGAATTAAAGAAAAATTATCTTTGTGGGATTTGTAGAGATAAAAAAAGACTAGAGAGCAATTAAGGTTCTTCCTCACCTTCCCATTCTTCTTTAAAAGTTGTTTTTGGTTTTCTTAAAAACAAAAGCACTATAATTCCAACCATCAAAATGCCACCAATTGCAATATAGATAATTCATTCAGGCAATTCCAAATCTATTGCATCAAATACTCTTTCAGGGGCATCAACCATAAAGGAACAAAGCCAAGATTTGCAAAGATGATGATGATGATGATGATCCCAAATGAAATTATTTTGTAATATTATGCATCAATTAATCTACCAATAAACGGATAGTTTTCTTTACTCATAAATTCAGTAATTGCCAATACAAGCAATTCCTTGTGTTCTTTTCTAACGAATGTCCAACCTTTCTTTTGTTTTGTAAGAAGCTCAAATATTGCACGAGTGTCTTTGGCAGATACTTGCGATAGACCATTTGTCGGATCTGATCTAATAGAACAGATGAGTTGCGCAATTACAAACAAAAAAATCCAACCTTTCATTCCATTTGATTTCCAATTCTTCTGTGATGTCATGGAATCACAACAAGCTCGTCTTTTTATCTTATCTTGAAATTAACAATTCCACATACTGCAATCTCATTGTTCCATCATATATCTACATAATTTGTTCCTAAACACATTACCACACTACTACTAATTCCAAATTCCTTGATTTGAGCAAATGACATGCCCAACTTTGATTCTGGTTTTAGATTGGGATTCATTCCATTCCTTTTGATATGCGTTCAACTTTGGTCCCTCTTTTTCTTGTATGGTAGAAAAATGCTGATTTGATCTTTTTGCCAGTTTTGTGTGGTTGAACATGAATTGAGAATAATTGTGTTTCCTAGCTTTAGATCTTGCTGTAAGAAAACATTGAGATGATGATGATTGATCAAATTGAATCAATTGCACAACTCATCTAATGTCCAAAGACAATAAAATCCCAGATCTCTACTATACAGACTGGATACCATTTGATGAGAAACCAATCCGACAGGTATGGTATCATCCAAAAGTCAATTTTGTCTGGTGTATTGCAGAATTAGACATGCAAACAGGCAAGGACCGACCCGATGGGAATAACTGCAGCTTCACTATGCCTGGCATGCATCAAAACTGGAGAAAACATAACCCAGAAAAACATCTCAGATACATCAGGAGTGACTAAAGTTACTGTGCGAAACAGATGTAAGAGTTTGAGGCAAAATGTGAACTTTTTTTAGAATGTAGGCATACAATATTGTCCTAAAATTTCCTTGTTTGTCAACAAATTATCACCTTGTCTTTTTAACAAAATAAAATATCCTATGATACTACGGCCCGAAAATATAATTCTCCAATATCATACAGGTTACGAGAAATTCCAGTAAAATACATTACAGTGTGGCGTGATGCCCAGGCAAGAAAACTAGACAGAGATGGAATTGCAGAACTAGCAAAGTCGATAAAAAATGACGGATTGCAGAATCCTCCGATGGTCCAAAGTAACGGCAAGAACTCTTACTTGTTAATGTCAGGCCAGAGAAGACTAGTAGCATTAAAGAGATTGGGTGCAAAAAAGATACCTGTGCTATTACTTACAAATACTACCAAATATGATTTGGATAACGCAAAGGCAGCATCTGTTGTCGAGAATTTACACCGTAATAAAATGAACACAAAGGATATGACTGCAGCTTGCGTGTTTTTGAGTGAATCTGTAGGTAAATCAAAGGCTGCAAAGTCATTAGGGATTTCTTCTCAAACATTGAAAAAATATCTTGGGTTTGTAGCAGTTCCAGACAAGCTAAAGCAGTTTGTTCCAAAAGAATTGTCACGTGATGATTGTGTAAAACTGTACAAAACAGTTCCAAATGTGTCAAAAGCAATAAAGATTGCAGAGAAAATTATTTTATTGGATCAGAAATTAAGAAGAGAATATCTCAAGGCTTTGAGTCGATCTCCTAAATCATCTCATATCAAGTTACTTAAGAAAGCAAAGGCAGGATTACTTCAACAACGAGTTACTATACTATTAAACAAAGGAAATGCAAAGAAATTACATAGTTTGGCTATGAAAAAAGATGTTGAAGTTTCAGAGATGGCAGATGAAATTTTGTCAATTTATTTGAAAAGAAAGTGAGAATCTGAGCATAAAAATATCATTTGATTAAACTAATACAAAGAAAAGTAGCTACTAAAGGGATATTTAATTCAAAATACCCCATGATGTGTTTAGGAACAAATTATGTAGGTCTCTTTTAGCTGGAAAAAAATAACCGAGGTTTGTTCCTTACCCGAATCATGATTATATAATTACGTAGAAATCAGCTTGTGGCTTTCTTTATTTTTGAATTATTGTAAATCTGTCACACCGCCCTAATGTAACGATTTATCCCCCAAATGTAACACTGGTTTGAAATTGGAGAAATTTTACTCAAAACGACCAAAGATGTACCAGTGTATCTTTTTTTAATTGCCATCTCTTTTCATCATTATTCACCAGTCTCACCCTCTAAACTTTTTGACTGATTTTTGATTCGTCTAACTGCAGTCTCTTTTGCAAGCTGACTGATTAGTTGGACCTGTTTTGAATCCAGATTAAGTTTATACATTATTGCTTTGCCTGATCGTCTGGTTCTTGTTATGAAGGATTCGGATTCAAGAGTTCGTATTTCATTTAGAGCAGTCTTAAATGACATTCCAGAATATCTTGCAATATCTGAAATGGAATAATCATAATCATCAAACACAATTAGAAAATCCAGAATCTTTGATCTAGAACATGGGAATGTATCTTCTAATGGTCCAAGTTCCAGAACTTTTCCATCAGACTCGGCGATTATTTCAGATGCTGTTTTAGAGATCATGTGATTGGTGGCAATCCCATGTATTTATTATTTACTTGGTTCCTTAATATTATGTAATTAGTTTCATAATACTAATATGGTTGTTATGTATTTAGTTACAGAATAGATCAGTTGCGCAATTGATTCAATTTGATCATCATCATCTCAATGTTTTCTTACAACAAGATCCAAAGCTAGGAAAAATCATTCTCAATTCATGTTCAACCATACAAAACTGACAAAAAGATCAAAAATAGTTCCTATCCGTAACGGGAATAACTGTTCCACAGTTTGATTCCCTGTTAAAAGAAATCAAAAAACAGTACAAGTCACAGAAGAGACACACGTCTATCAAAAAAGAAAAGACTGCGAGAGATTGGTGCAGGACACAAATTTGATCTATTATCCCTCAAAGACAGAATTCTAAATTTATGATGTACTATCGAATGCACACAACAATGACATGCTGGGGATGATTTTTGATCTGGATAAATCAAATGTAATGAGGGACATTAAATATTTAGAGCCTGCAATAAAACAATCAATTCCGATTCCTGCCAAAAAATATGCAGATGCCAAAAAGCTCAAAACCGTGCAAGAGTTACAACAGTTCTTTCCTGAATTAATTGTAATTACAGATGGAACAGAACAGCCAATCCCAAGACCGAAAGATCGTGCCAAAAGAAAATCGCACTATTCAGGCAAAAAGAAAAAACACACAGTACAAAATCAAATTACAGTAAATCTTGATGGAGTCATAATCCACAAATCTACACATTCTCCAGGCAGTCATCATGATTACAAAATATACAAGACAAAACATCCGGTACTGTCTGAGGAGCTGTTACAATTTTATGATCTTGGGTATTTGGGAATTCAAAAAGACTTTCCAGACCAAATCAGCATTTACCATACAAAAAAAGAAGAACAGAGAGCTGAACGCATCTCAAAAGGAATGGAACAGATCCCAATCTAAAATCAGAATCAAAGTTGAGCATGTCATTTGCTCAAATCAAGAAATTTGGAATTAGTAGTGATGTGTTTAGGAACAAACTATGCAGATATGATGGAACAATGAGATTGTATGTGGAATTGTTAATTTCAAGATAAGATGGAAAGACGAGCTTGTTGTGATTCCATGACATTACAGAAGAATCAGAAATCAAACGGAATGAAAGGTTGGATTTTGTTTGTAATTGCGCAACTCATCTGTTATTAATAATATTATTATTATTATTAATTTGTCAGGACATCCATCGTAGCAATTGCCAGTAGCAGGCAGAAAGAAACATGACAAACAAAAGAGGAGAAAAAGGAGGAGGAAGACGCTTGACAAAAATTAATCACCATATCATTGCAATCCATAAAAAACAACTTTGCCTGATTCTTTATCAGGTCTGATTAAAACCTCAACTCTGCATAGCAGCAGAACAAACAACAAGCGTCCTTTGCTTTTTTCAAGATGATCACATGGAACGTATCCCTCATGGGCAGAACACAAGGGCTCAATCTTTAATGATAAAAGTTGACGGCAAGAACAGATGGAAAACCATAATTTCAGAATGCCAGCCTAAACAAGGATTCAGAATGAATCCATATCACTACAAGTTAGCAGAACCGTTTTGTGCACATCTTGCAAATACATGAGATGATTTTAGAACAGTTCACGATTTAAAATAATCAAATCAAAGTATCATCACTGACTTCAATTGGTTTACGACCCATAAACCCAGAGTCTTTTTCATGCCAAAATTTAATTTCAATTTCACCATATTTCCAACATAGACAAACTTCTTCATCAAATCGTTTTGAAGGAAAGTCAAGTAGTCCTTGCTCAATACTTTTGACGACTACTCCCGTATTTTCTAATATTTCTACAGATTCATAAAATTTAGTAATTGCAGAATTTAATTTTTGTTTCAAATTCACATAAGATTCAAACGAATTGGTAGCAGACATGTTGATTTGTAACTCTTGTTCTATTTTCTTAACTTCGGTGTTTTTTGCTAGCGAATATTCAAATTTTTTTATTACATTGGGTAAAGCAGCATTGGCTTCATTTGTTGTAAAAAATGAGAACATGTAGATTCCCATGAAACAGAGATTAAAAATCTTAGGTGCAGATTTATTAAGAAATAATATCAAAAGGATTCATGAGTGAGGATCAATTAGAGGCATTAATTATCCAAGTAATCAACGGAGCTGTAACTACAATTCCAGCATATCTAGATGAAATTAAAGAAAACAAAGAAATGTTAAAAGTTGAAAATCCTCAAGAGTTTGTATATGGAATAGTAATGGGGATGGCACTTGGAATGGGCGGAGCAATTCTCAGTGCTCAAAAAGAAATGCCAACTGAAGAAGATCAAATGAAAATCAGAGACATAGTATACAAACACATTCCAGAAATCAGAGAACGAATTTTTAATGGATAAAATTTAATGAGTTAGAAAAAAAAAATTTCTAAACAAACTAAAAAAAGCAAGAATTGCTACATCTCATGGCAATATCCCACATGTGAAACCAGTGTCTTTCATGTTTGAAGATAATTCAATTATCATAGCAACAGATTATGATACACGAACATTTAACAACATCAAACTAAATTCCAAAGTAGGAATATATATTGACATTTACAAATCTGGAGAGCACAAGGCAATATGTATTCAAGGGGAAACAAAAATTATTGAAGAAAAAGAAGAAGAATTTAAAAAATTGTATGATATTTTTCATGAAAAATTTGCATGGATGAGAAAAGATCCCTGGGAAGAAAAAGAAGCCTCATTTTAAAAAATAATACCAAATAACAAAGCCAGTTGGGGATTGTCTAAAATATAATTTTTTTGTTCTATTTGTGATAACAGTCCTTGAACAGATATTGGTTTTCTCAATACTGAGCGAATTCCTAGATTCAATAATTCCTGCCCCGGTGTTGGACTCATCTAAAGTGCACTAACAATTACAACTTTTGACATCTCTGTAGATCGTCGATGTTTTAGATCCAAAAGAAAATCAACTCCACCATACTTTGGCATGCACATATCAAATAAAATCAAATCATAATCATTGTAAACTGCCAATTCCAATCCAGCCCTTCCATCAGACACACTAGATCAGTTGCGCAATTGATTCAATTTGATCATCATCATCTCAATGTTTTCTTACAACAAGATCCAAAGCTAGAAAACACAATTATTCTCAATTCATGTTCAACCATACAAAACTGACAAAAAGATCAAACCAGTTCCCTATCCGTAACAGGATTGGCGACTGTTCCACAGTTTGATTCCCTGTTAAAAGAAATCAAAAAACAGTACGAGTCACAGAAGAGACACACCACGTCTATCAAAAAAGAAAAGACTGCAAGAGTTGGTGCAGAACGACACAAATTTGATCTATTATCCCTCAAAGACAGAATTCTAAATTTATGGCGTATATCAAATGTACACAACACATGACATGTTGGGAATAATTTTTGATCTGGATAAATCAAACGTAATGAGGGACATTAGATATTGAGCCTGCAATAAAACAATCAATTCCGATTCCTGCCAAAAAATATGCAGATGCCAAAAAGCTCAAAACCATACAAGAGTTACAACAGTTCTTTCCCGAATTAATTATAATTACAGATGGAACAGAACAACTAGCCAAGACTAAAAGATCGTGCCAAAAAAATCGCACTATTCAGGCAAAAAGAAAAAACACACACACAATACAAAATCAGATTACAATAAATCTTGATGGAGTCATAATACACAAATCTGCATTCTCCAGACAGTCATCGCAATTACAAAATATACAAAGCAAAACACCCGGTACTGTCTGAGGAGCTGTTACAATTTTATGATCTTGGGTTTGGGAATTCAAAGGCTTTCCAGACCAAATCAGCATTCACCATACAAGAAAAAGAAGGACAGAGAGCTGAGCGCATCATCTCAAAAGGAATGGAAAAGTCTCAATCTAAAACCAGAATCAAAGTTGAGCATGCCTTGCTCAAATCAAGAAATTTAGAATTAGTAGTGATGTGTTTAGGAACAAACTATGCAGATATGATGGAACAATGAGATTGCAGTATGTGGAATTGTTAATTTCAAGATAAGATGGAAAGACGAGCTTCTGTGGTTTCATGACATTACAGAAGAATTGGAAATCAGACGGAATGAAAGGTTGGGTTTTGTTTGTAATTGCGCAACTCATCTACTATATAAAATGAAATCGAACTGATAAAACAAGTTTTTTGCTCATTTGAACAAACATGAAAAAATAAGTTTACTCTTGTTGATATTATGTATCATCTAGGTTTAAGGATATTTTTATTTATGACAATCACATTGACAGCTGTTAGGAACACATCTGTGAGTTAAACAGTCTTTACAGCCTTTGCTTCGACCACTTTTTACTCTTAACCGTTCTTTATCCAATGTACTAATTCTTCATACAAACACTAACAAATAAAGACATGAATTGTTTCACACTCATAATGGGAAATAAAATAAAATGTTCACATATTCTGGTTACAAAACAAAGTGAAGCACTAGTCATTTTAGAAAAAATCAAAGCAGGTGAAAAGTTTGCAAACTTGGCAAAAGAATTTTCAACAGATACAGGCAGTGGGAAAAAAGAAGGTAATTTAGGTTATTTTACTAAAGGAATGATGGTAAAACCATTTGAAGATGCAGCATTCAAACTTCAAATTGGAGAAATTTCTGAACCAATTAAATCAGAATTTGGATATCATATCATCAAAAGATCAGGGTAATTCATTGTAAAGATTTTGCTTGTTTTACTTTTTCAAAATCATCATTAATTTTCTTAAAATCAGCTTTAATTTCCTTGTAAAATTCTTTCCCTTTTTGAATCAGATTTTTCATCTCTTTAGCTTTGTCAGTTGGCGATAATTTAGAATGCTATAGAATGGTTTAGAAGGTAATTATCAATTTCAACACCTTAAAAACCAAAATAAAATACACAACATTTTTTTCAGTTACAAATTAGGAGACATTATGGTACTAGACGAGAAAAGCCTAGATGAAATTTTAGAATATTTAGAAAAATCAATCAATAATCTAGCAAAGGATGCATTTGAGAATTTGGAGCTAGAGGGAGGGATTCAAGGAATGGCAAATTTTCTTGAAAATCAATATGACATTAGATTAGAAAACTTGCTTGTTGGAAAAAACAGCAGTATACATCATTTACAATCAAGTATGAAAAATAAAATAATTCAAAGAAAACAATCCATGTTAAACAAAATATCTGACCAGTACAAAAACTAGAAAAATACATCCAATCCAGATTTTTTAGATTCAGTTTCTTGGTTTTTCTCCAACAATTTAGTCATTTTGTCACCCATTGATTTAGCAGAAGTCATTTTTCTTTTTCCTATCCAATAGTATGTCTCATCAATAGTATTTTTTGCAATTAACACTACAAGTTTACCAGTGTCTTTTCTACCAGTTCTCCCCCTTCGTTGAATGAATCTTACAGAGCTTGGAACATTGTCATAAAAAATGACCTGATTAACTTCTGCAATATCCAACCCTTCTTCTCCAACACGAGTAGCAACAAGTACTCGAAAAAGCCCATCTCTAAAATTTTGTACCGTTTCAATCTGTTTTTTCTGTTTTAGTCCAGCATCACCTGCTTTTCCAATCAAAATGCCTGCAGAAATTCCCAGTTCTGTAAGTTTGTTGTAAATGAGATCAACTGAATCCCTATAGCTTGTAAAGATGAGAACTTTTCCAGGAACAGATTCTATAATTTCTCCAAGTTTAGGAATCTTTGAATGTTCAATACCATGAGATTGAGCTTCGTTGGCCAAATGAATTGCTCTTGTAAAATTTGGATCAATTTCAAACAAGTCTTTAACACCTACACCTTTTTTTGCTTTTGCACGTTCACAGAATTTTAGAAAAGGCGTAATCCCATGGGCCTCAAGTATATTCAATGCATAATGAATTCTAATTGCTGAAAAAAGAGGCTTTGCAGAGCGTCGATTCTGATTTAACACAAATTGTCTAATTCTCAATAAAGCAGAAAGAGACTGTTGTTCAGCCAAACGAATACCATTTTTTCTCAAAATGTCATATCGCTCATCTAATGCTAATTTCAATAATGTCTGAATTGCTTTTAATTCAGGCGGAAGTTCAACATGAATCCATTCAGTATTAGTTTTCTGAGTGTACGGTTTTACATCAGGACTATCTTCAGTGCGTTCGGCAATACTTGAAATTCGAAGTTTTGTTAAAATCTCAGTTGCTTTTTCTTTTTCACTAGGAAGAGTGGCAGTCATTCCAATTAATCGTGCAGAAGAATCCTCAAAGCGTTCGGCAATTCCAGAATATGCATAATCACCTACGGTTCTATGTACCTCATCAAATATTACAAGATTGAATTGTTCAGAAGTCACAATACCTCGAATTAAATCATTTCGAGCAATTTCGGGAGTTGCACAAACAATACTATTATTCCAAAGTTTAGTTCTCTTGGGAATCGGATCCTCGCCAGTAATTAGAGAAATATCATCCAGGATAAGATTATTTTTCATAAAATCATAATGTTGGTTTACCAATACTCTAGTAGGGGCTAAAAATAATATCCCACCGGTGCCCTTTGACAGATATTCTGAAATCACATGTAGTGCCACTGCAGTTTTTCCAAGACCAGTAGGTAAAACTACAATGCAGTTCTCTTCAATAGCTTGGTTTGCAAGATTTATTTGATAATCACGTTTCTCTATAGAATTTTTTTTCACATATTTTTTGTCAACAAAATCAGTCATCACACATAAAGAGATCGTAATTTATTGATTTTATGCTTTCGCATAGTGAAATACTATGTCATGGTCACTTTTCATTTCAAGGTTATTTCATCATTTGGAATAATGATCGCATAGATAATTTGGCTTAGCGTGATCCATATATTGAACAGGCAGACAGGATTCATGTGAGTAGTTCTTTTAATAGACCAGATTGGGATGAATATTTTATGCTTCAAGCAGAACTTGCCAAACTTCGTTCAAACTGCATAACCAGACAAGTTGGAGCAGTAATTGTCAGAGACCACAGACAATTAGCTACAGGATATAATGGAACGCCGCCTGGAATCAAAAATTGTTTTGAAGGGGGATGCAAGAGATGTCAACTTCGAATGGAGGGGAAAATTGAATCAGGTGCATCACTTGATAGATGCCTATGCAATCATGCAGAAGCTAATGCAATCATGCATTGCGCAATCTTAGGAATTGAAGCGGGGACAAAAGGGGCAATATTGTACACCACGTTTGCACCATGCCTAGAATGTACAAAAATGGCAATAACCATCGGCATTAGAAAATTTGTTTGTCTTGATGCATATCCAGAAACAGATTATAACTTGCTAAAAGAAGCAGAAGTAAAAGTTGTTAGTTTAGACAAAAGTAAAATTACAAAATGGGCAAAAGCACTAGTTAGCAAACACGAAAATTCAGAGTGAGAAAATGCAAGTCAATCTGCCTAAGATTAAGAAAATTGAATCAATGTTACCATCAATGCTAGTGTCAGCTACATATGACAATATTTTAAAATTAGTCGTTTTGAAATTTTATGAGCCAGAATCTAAAGAATTAATTTTATGGCATGATGAAACAAAACACAGACCATATTGCTATTCAAGATTATCACCAGATGAATTAGATTTTCTTCAAGAAAGAAGTGACGTACTTGAAATCAAAGAAATTAAAAAAAATGATTTACTAAAGGATGAAGAAATTAAAATATCACAAATAATCGTAGATAATCCACTATCCATAGGAGGGAATTTTGGAGAAAGCATAAAAAATCAAATTGAAACATGGGAATCGGATCTCAAATATTATGAAAATTATCTCTATGATAGAGAATTAATAGTTGGAAGATATTATAAAGTAAAAAATGGAAAAATAGAACCGTATGATGTAGAAATTTCTGATGAAGTCAAACTTGCACTAAAAAGTTTGTTGTGGGACAAAGTAGATAGTGAAAGCATGGTAGATGCAGAAGAATTTAAAATATTTATTTCAGAATGGGCAGATTTACTAAATCAGCCAATTCCAAGAATAAAACGACTCGGTGTAGATATCGAAGTTGAAGCAGTAATTGGAAGAATCCCAGACCCAAAACTGGCAGAAAAAAAAGTTACGGCCATAGGTCTAAAAGGATCTGATGGATTTGATCAGATTTTTGTGCTCAAAACAGAGGGAACAGAAGAAGGAACAAACGAATTAGAACCAAACATCCAGATAAAATTCTATAATTTAGAAGACGAGAGAAAAATGATAGAAGATGCATTTAAAATAATCAAGACATTTCCATTTGTTCTAACATATAACGGAGACGAATTTGATTTGCCATATCTTTACAACAGAGCAGAAAGATTAGGAGTAAAAAATTCAGAAAATCCATTTTACATGATGAGGGATTCTGCAACTCTCAAAGAAGGGGTCCATTTAGACTTGTACAAAGTTCTTTCAAATAGATCATTTCAAATTTATGCGTTCAGTCAATCATACACAGATTTTTCTCTAAATAGTGTCTCAAAAGCACTTTTAGGAAAAGAAAAGATAGACTATGGATTAGAGTTTGACAAATTAACACTCTACCAAACTGCAAATTATTGTTATAATGATGCACTGCTAACGTACGAACTTACCAGTTTCAACAAAGATTTGTTGATGGATTTGCTTGTAATCATTGCAAGGATTGGGAGATTGCCAATTGATGATGTTGCAAGATTGGGAGTGTCACAGTGGATCAGAAGCTTGTTGTATTATGAACATCGACGAAGAAATTGTCTAATTCCAAAACGTGAAGAATTGCAAAGAAGATCAGAGGGAGTAATGTCTGATGCAGTAATCAAAGACAAAAAATATCGAGGAGGTCTAGTTGTCGAACCAAAAGAAGGGATTCATTTTGATGTAGTTGTTATGGATTTTGCAAGTCTATATCCCAGCATCATTAAAGTGAGAAATCTATCATATGAGACGGTAAGATGCCCTCACGAAGAATGTAAAAAAAATACAATACCAGGTACCAATCATTGGGCATGTTCAAAGAAAAATGGCCTAACATCACTAATCATAGGATCATTGCGAGATTTGAGAGTAAACTACTACAAGAGTCTGTCAAAAAAAGAAACACTAACGGATGATCAAAGACAACAGTATACGGTGGTCAGTCAAGCACTCAAAGTAATTCTAAATGCCAGCTATGGGGTAATGGGTGCAGAAATATTTCCACTGTATTTTTTGCCAGTAGCAGAGGCAACAACTGCAATAGGAAGACATACAATTTTAGAGACAATCAAAAAATGTGAGGCAACAGGAATTGAAGTACTGTATGGAGATACAGATTCATTATTTTTTAAAAAACCAACTCCAGAACAGATCAAAATTGTAATAGAGCAGGCAAAAAAAGATCATGGTGTAGATTTAGAAATTGACAAAACATATCGATATTGTGTGCTAAGTAACAGAAAGAAAAACTACCTTGGCGTAACAAAGTCAGGCAAAGTAGATGTTAAAGGATTAACAGGAAAAAAATCACATACGCCAGCATTTATCAAAAATTTATTTTATGAGCTAGTAGACATATTATCCAAAGTTCAGACAATGGATGACTTTGTCAAAGCAAAACAAGACATTACAGAAAAAATTTCAATCTGTGGAAAAAAACTAGAAGCTAAAGAAATCCCATTAGAAGATTTAACATTCAACGTAATGCTCAGTAAAGCCCTTTCTGAATATGTAAAAACAATTCCCCAACACATAAGGGCAGCAAAACAACTAGAGTCAATTAGAGAAATAAAGAAAGGGGATAAAATTTCATTTATTAAAACTCTAAACAAACCAGGCGTAAAACCAGTAGAGTTGGCAAAAAAAGAAGAAATCGATTCTAAAAAATACATGGAGTTTATGGAATCAACATTAGAGCAAATTACATCATCAATGAATTTAGATTTTGATACAATGTTAGGAAAACCAAAACAAACAGGATTAGATGAATTCTTTTGGAGTTAAATCATGGAAGTTGATGGAACACTATTAACAATATTGGGCAGTACAGCTGGAGTACTAATTCTCACTGGATGGGTAGAGCAAATTTACAAAGGATATAAAACAAAAAGGCTAAACGATGTTTCAAAGTTTTTGATGATCTTCATAGCTGCAGGATCAATTCTATGGCTAATTTATGGAATAATCATATCAGATGTATTTATCATAGGCACAAATATGGCAGGACTAATTTTAATGATAATAGTATCAACCATGAAAAAACGGTATGATAATTTATCAAAATTAAAACAATCTTAATCAAGGATTAAATACAATATAGGAAATTTCAATGAAAGATGTTTGTAATTAATTGTAAAAACTATGAAGAAATTGCCGGTGACAACATTATCAAATTTGTAAAAACAGCAGAAAAGATTTCAAAAAAATATAAAATTAAAATTGCCATATCACCGCCACAGCATCTAATAGGAGTAGTATCAAATAGTACAATTCCAATTTTAGCTCAGCATATTGATGATTCCAAAGTAGGAAGTACAACGGGTTTTATAGTTCCAGAATTATTAAAAAAATCCAAGGTCAAAGGATCATTAATCAACCATAGTGAGCATAGAATTTCAAGTAAAGAAATTGAAAAATTGATTTTAAAACTAAGAGAACTAAGGATGACATCCATTTTATGTGTAAAAGATGTTGCAGAAGTAAAAAAATATGTAAAACTAAATCCGGATTACATTGCAATTGAACCACCAGAGTTAATCGGTTCTGGTAAATCAGTATCAAAAGAAAAACCAGAATTAATTACAAAAGCTGCAGAAGCTGTAAAAAATGCAAAAAATAAAACAAAATTACTTTGCGGTGCAGGAATTGTATCAGGGGAGGACGTAGCAAAAGCAATAGAGTTAGGATCAAAAGGCATCCTAGTTGCTAGTGGAATTATTAAAGCAAAAGATTGGAATAAAATAATTTCTGAATTTGCCAAGGCATTAGTTTAAAAAGCCAAAAAAATTATAAAATTTCGTATGGTCAAAACCAAGCCAGTTTATGCATTTGAAGAAGCAGATAGTAAGAATAGAATGCTGCTGGGTGGAAAAGGGGCAGGATTAAGCGAGATGACTCGATTAAAGCTACCAGTACCGCCAGGATTTATCATTACAACTGAAATTTGTAACAAGTATTACGATAACAAAGGAAAACTTCCAAAAGACGTGATGCCTGCAATAATGAAAAATATTGCAAAAATGGAAAAAAAGACAGGTAAAAAATGGAATTCAACAAAGAATCCATTACTAGTTTCAGTTCGTTCCGGTGCAGCCATCTCAATGCCAGGAATGATGGATACAATTTTGAATTTAGGATTAAACGAGAAAACAGTGGAAGGATTTGCAGAACAGACAAAAAATCCACGTTTTTCATGGGATTCGTATAGGAGGTTTATTCAATTATTTGGAAAAGTTGTATTTGGAGTTAATGATGAAAAATTTGAACGGGTCTTAGATTCTGCAAAAACCAAACAAGGCGTTACAGATGATAGCAAACTAAACGTAGAATCATTAAAGACAATTGTATCAGAATACAAAAAAATATGTGAAGAACATACAAAAAGAAAATTCCCAGACACTCCAAATGAGCAATTAGTGTTATCAATAGAGGCAGTTTTTAAAAGTTGGATGGGGAAAAGAGCAATAGTTTATCGTGAAAAAAATAACATTACAAAAGACATTGCAAATGGAACTGCAGTTAATGTAGTTACAATGGTATTTGGAAATATGGGAGATGATAGTGCAACAGGAGTTGTATTTACAAGGAATGGACATAACGGTAAAAAAGAGATGGAGGGGGAATATCTAATCAATGCACAAGGTGAGGATGTTGTTGCAGGAGTAAGAACAGGACTAAACATTGAATTATTAAAAAAAGACATGTCAAAATCATATACAGAATTAAGCAATGCATGTGCAAAATTAGAAAAACATTTCAGAGAACCACAAGACATTGAATTTACTATCGAACAAGGAAAATTCTACTTGTTACAAACAAGAACTGCAAAGATGAGTGCAAGTGCACTAGTAAAAACATCAGTAGATATGGTAAAAGAAAAATTAATTGATAAGAATAGAGCACTAACAAGAATCCCTGCTCAACAGTTAGAAGCATTACTCCATAGAACCATAGATGAGTCAAAAATTGAAAATTATAAACAATTAGCAAAGGGAATTCCAGCATCGCCGGGAGCTGCAAGTGGAATTGTAATATTTGATGTAAAAAAAGCAATAGAGTTAGGAGATGCAGGAAATAAAGTAATTCTAGTAAGAAAAGAAACAAAACCAGAAGATGTTCCAGCATTCTTTTCATCAGAAGGTATTTTGACTAGCTTGGGAGGAAAATCATCCCATGCAGCAATTGTTTCAAGAGGAATGGGAAAACCATGCATAGTAGGATGCCCAGAATTAAAAATCAATTATGAAAACAACACATGTACTGCAAATGGAATAACCATCAAAGAAAGAGATATAATTACTATAGATGGAAGTGCAGGAACGGTATTCATCGGCGATATTCCAACTGTAGAACCTAAAGTAACAAAAGATTTTGAGCAAATTTTAGACTGGGCACAAAAAACAAAAACATTAGGAATTAGAGCAAATGCAGATACTCCAGAAGGTGCAATACTTGCAAGAAAGTTTGGAGGTCAAGGGATTGGTTTGTGTAGAACAGAAAGAATGTTCAATGGAAGTGACAGAATTAACTTATTTGTAGAAATGATCATGGCTGAAAATATTGAAGAACGAAGTAAAATTCTAAGTAAATTAGGCCAATTACAAAAAAGTGACTTTATTGAAATTCTAAAGGCAATGGAAGGATATGAAGTTACAATTAGATTACTTGATCCACCATTACATGAATTCCTACCTAATCCTGAAGAACTAGTAGAAAAAATTCAAAAATTAAAAGCGAGTGGAGATACAAAGGGTGCTAGTAAAGCAGAGGTCGTTCTAAAAAGAGCAAGAGAATTAGCAGAAATAAATCCAATGATGGGACATAGAGGAGTTAGAGTTGGAATTACATATCCTGAAATTTATGAAATGCAAATTCGTGCAGTCTTTGAAGCACTAGTAGAATTGACAAAGAAAAAAGTCAGGGCTCATCCTCAAATTATGATTCCACAAATTAGCAGCATTGCAGAACTAAACCACATCAAGGAAATTTATGATCCCATAAAGAAAGAAATCGAAACCAAACATAAGATGAAATTAAAAATCAATTTTGGAACCATGATAGAAGTAGTAAGAGCAGCACTAACTGCAAATGAACTTGCAACTACTGCAGAGTTTTTCAGTTTTGGTACTAATGATTTAACACAAGGAACATTTAGTTTTAGTCGAGAAGATGTTGAAGGTAAATTCCTTCCAGAATATATGGAAAAAGAACTCTTGGAGAGAAACCCATTCCAATCAATTGATGTAAACGGAGTAGGTAGTTTGATAAAAATTGGTGTTGCCGCAGGACGTGGATTACGACCAAACATGGAGATTGGAATTTGTGGAGAACATGGAGGAGATCCTAGTTCTATCAAATTCTGTCATGGAATAGGCCTAAGTTATGTAAGTGCATCACCACATAGAATTCCCATTGCAATAGTTGCAGCAGCACAAGCAGCAATTAAGCAGCCAAAAAAAGCCAAATCAAAGAGAAAATAAATTTTTAAATCAACTAGAATCATCTCTAAATGAATTGCTACCTAGAATTGATTCCATAAAGCAAATAAGACTAAAAATTGGAATTACTCAGAAAAAACTTGCTACAATGACGGGAGTAAGTACTTCAATGATTAACCAGATAGAATCAGGTAGAAGCCAGCCAAGTTATGAAACGGCTAAAAAAATCTTTGAGAATCTTTCAAAATTAGAAGGAGAATCATCATCACATACGGCAGGAGATTTTTGTAGTAAAGATATTGTAAAACTAAAACCGACAAACACACTTCACGATGCAATTAAAAAAATGCATCAATCATCAATCAGTCAGATACCAATATTTGATAACTCAGATGTGGTCGGAGTAATATCTGAGGATGGGATTGTAAAACATTTAGCAGATTTAGGAGAATCAGAATTAAAAAAAGCTAAACTATCAGACACCATGGAATCAGTTCCACCCATAGTAGATTTTGATACCCCTGCAAATGTTCTAGTTCCACTAATTAGATATTCCAAGTGCATACTTGTTTCAAAAAAATCAAAAATCATAGGAATCATTACAGCTTCTGACACTTTGAAAATGATGGAATGAATATTTTTAGAATAACAAAATTAATTTAAAATCAGATCATAATTTCTTTGAAAAGGACATGTACAAAATATGAACAACTCAATTAAAATAAAAAAAGAATATTTGAAAAGAATTAAGTTTAAAATTAATCAAACAAAATTAATTACATCTATTTTTGGTGTTTTGGTAAACATTCTTTACAATATACTGGTCTGTCTGCTTTTGGTTCAAAAGGAACTTCAGAAGCTTTTCCGCAGTCAGCACATGTACATGGGTACATTTTTCTGTCTTGTGACATAATGTACATGAATTTCTTACCCATAAGAACAAACGTATTGGAATAAGCACGGTTTAATCAGATTACTCCTTAGGATGAGAGCAAAGTTCAGCCAATACTCCATGTAATGACTTTGGATGAATGAAAATAACTTTGGTTCCAGCAGAACCAGGTCGTATTTGACCCAGAAACCGTATTCCACATCCCTCCATTCGCCCTACTTCACATTCGATATTGTTAGTTTCTAGTGCTAAATGGTGTAGTCCTTGACCTTTTTTGTCCAAGAATTTCTTTATCGGGCTAGAATCATTGGTTGGCTGCATTAGTTCTATTCTACCATTTTCTAAATGAATAATTGCAACTTTAACACCTTCAGATTCAACTGTTTCAAATTCTACATTATCAACGCCCAAAGCTTGTCGGTATATTTTGGCTGATTCTTCAACATCATTTACTGCAATAGCAATATGATCAATTTTCATCTAAAAGATATTCTCAATTTACAGTATTAATGGATTTATTTTATTTGAGATTATAAAAAATAATTAAAATTTTATTTTGAGGCTAGATTATTAGACGGGTTTTATTAAGGGTGCAATTATAACATCACACCAAGATGAATGAATTAAAAGTAAAAAAAGATTTTACAGATATTTACACACAAGATTCTCCATATGAATATCTAAAAGAAATGGACAGATTAGAATATGACATATCAGATTCTACAAAACTGTTGTACAACTCCATCATAGAACAACTTGAAAATACATTATCTAGACCCATTAATGTTTTAGATTTGGGAAGTTCGTACGGTATCAACTCATCATTAATGAAATATAATTTAACAATGTCAGAATTGAATAATTTCTTTTTAAACGAACCTGAACCTACAAAAAAAGAAATTAAACAGTTCTATGAGAAATGCACAAGTAATGATAACATAAATTTCTATCAAATAGATATTTCAGAAGAGGCTCTAAAATTCTCCGAAGAGATGAATTTGTGTGAAAGAGGCATGAATGTTGATCTTGAAGATGAAAAATTGAATTTACTAGGATCATTACCAAAAATGGATGTGGTGATTGCAACAGGTTGTATCGGCTATATCGGATACAAGGCATTTTCAAATCTACTAAGAGTAATTAAAAATAGAGAATCTAATTCAAATAAATCTGAAACAGAGTATACATCTCCAATCTTTGCATTCTCTGTTCTTAGAATGTTTGATATGAATGATATTGAAGAAGTTTTCAAGATGCATGATTACTCTATTATAAAAAGCGACATAAAACCAATACGTCAAAGAAATTTTTCGGATTCTAAAGAAAAAACACAGACTATTTCCCTACTACAAAGTATGGGAATTGACACTAAAAAATATGAAGATAATGGTAATTTCTACGCCGACTTTTATATCGCAAAATCCAAAAATATCTAAAATACTTCCTTTGGACGATATTCACCAAATACCTCTCGGAAAGTATTACTAATCTCACCAGTTGTCGCAAATGCTTTTGAAGCTGTTACGATGTAGGGCATAAGATTTTCCTCAGTGTCAGCTGCACTTTGCATTGCAGATAATGCTTTTTCTAATTTTTTAGAGTCTCTGTCTGCACGTAATTTTTTCAAGGCTTTCTTTTGTTGAATCTCAATTCTACCATCAATTCGTAATAATTCTGGCTGCTCCTCATCTTCAGCATACTTGTTTACCCCAACAATTATTCTTTCAGCATTATCAGTCTCTTTTTTGAGTCGGTATGCATTTGCACGAATCTCAGATTGGAAGAATCCTTTCTCAATTGCTTTAACAGAGCCACCCATTTTCTGAATTTTTTTAATATATTTCCATACATCAGCCTCAATTTGGTCGCATAGTTCCTCCAGATAGTATGATCCTGCAAGTGGATCTGCAGTTTTTGTAATTCCACTCTCATGGGCCACAATCTGTTGAGTTCGCAATGCAATTTTTGCAGACTCTTGAGTAGGAAGTGCCAATGCCTCATCTCTAGAATTAGTATGCAGTGATTGGGTGCCACCGGCAACTGCAGCCATAGTCTGTATAGCAACACGAATGATGTTGTTGTTTGGTTGTTGTGCAGTTAGTGATTCACCACTGGTCTGAGTATGGAATTTTAATTGTAATGAGCGAGGATTCTTTGCATGAAACATTTCTTTTAATATTTTAGCATAGACTTTTCTTGCGACTCTAAACTTTGCAACTTCTTCAAAGAACTCTATGGTACAACAAAAGAAAAATGATAAACGTGGTGCAAAGTCATCGATTTTCAATCCCTTATCAATGCAAGTTTGAATGTATGCAATTGCATTGGCCAAAGTAAATGCAACTTCTTGGGTTGCAGTACAACCAGCTTCTCTCATGTGATATCCAGATATAGATACAGGATACCATGAAGGGACTTTTTCTGCACAGTACTCTATCATATCACCAATTAATCTCATGGATGGCTGTGGAGGATAAATGTAGGTGTTTCTTGCAATGTATTCCTTTAGAATATCATTCTGAGTTGTTCCACGAAGTTCATGACTTTTGAAACCTTGAGCTTCGCCAACTGCAATGTAATATGCCAATAATGTGGATGCAGTGGAATTAATCGTCATTGAAGAACTAACATTACCTAAAGGAATGCCATCAAAGGCAATCATCATGTCTTTGATAGATGTGATTGAAACACCAACTTTGCCTACTTCACCTTCAGCTTGCGGAGAATCTGAATCATATCCAATCTGTGTTGGTAAATCAAATGCCATGCTAAGGCCAGTCTGACCTTTTTCAAGCATGAATTTAAATCGATCATTAGTTAATTTTGCATCTCCAAATCCAGAGTATTGCCTCATGGTCCAAAATCTTTCTCTAAACATTCCAGGATGGATTCCTCGAGTGAAAGGATATGTTCCTGCATCTTCAGTAGGTCTCTTTTTTGATGATTTTTGATAAATTCGTTTTACAGGATATGTAGAGTCTGTGAAAATTTTCTTTTCAGGTGTTTTTAATTTTGTTGATTTTTTTGCAGCCATAATATCACTTTATCAAAGATTTTGTAATTTTATCACCAGCTAAGAATGGATCAATGTCTTTTGACTGTAATTTCTCAAGATATTTTGAAAATGTTTTATCTGAAACCAACATATCATCAATCTTTTCTTTAATGTTATTTAAAACAATATCTCTGAGTTCTGCTTCAAGTCGTTTCCTATCTTTAACATCCTTGAATTTCTTTTTAGATACCATCATGTCTTTTAGAGTTTTAGCAAATACGGTAATTCCGGAATTCTTTTTTACAGATGTTTTCAAGATGACAGGGTTTCGCTCAGAGTCTCCAATAAAATCACGAACAGCATCAAATAACTGATTTGTTCCACTAAGGTCGCTTTTGTTTACAAGATAGATATCTCCAATTTCAGTTAAACCTGCTTTGATAGTTTGAATGCTATCCCCAGTGTTTGGATTAAACACAACAACTGTAATGTCTGCAATATTTGAAATTTCAACTTCAGTTTGTCCAGCACCTACACTTTCAATTATAATCGGATTAAATCCAGCATATTCTAATACGCGTATACTGTTTCGTAATGAACGAGATACTGCACCTGTTGCACCCCTTGATGCAATACTGCGAATATATGTTCCAGAATCAGTAGATTCACTCATCCTTACTCTATCACCTAAGATAGCACCGCCAGTAACGTGGCTAGTAGGATCAACTGCAAGTACTGCAGGTTTTGTACCTAATTTTTTCATAACCATTGCAGTTTTGTTTATCAATGAGCTTTTTCCAGCACCAGATGGGCCAGTGATTCCAATAATTATAGAATTGCCACTAGATTTGAAAATTTTCTTTAATAGTTTTTTGGCCTCAGTTTGATCATTTTCTACAACAGATATTGCCTTTGCAATTGCTCCACGTTTCCCTTTTTTTAGATCAACGAGTAAATCCAAGATATACTAAATGATTTCAGGGTGCAATAAAATCTTGTGTTCGATCTTAAGGAGTTGAATATATTACAGGTGGAATGGATTCACCCAAAGGACGAATTTCAGTTTTCAATTGAATGTGGCCCAATTCTTCATGATCAATTTCCAAGACTATCGGATGTGTTGCCCAACCATATTTTGGCTCATTAGGAAATGGCACTATTTCAATAAATTCTGAATTAGAAAATGTTTTTTGAAAAGACTCATCCATGCCCAGAATCTCCATTACAACAGTATCAGTTTTATCTGAATTATCAAGATATGAGACCTCAACATGCCCAGAATCGTAATAAATTGCATCTACTTGAAATGTTTGACGAAAGATGTCCTTGTCATCAGTTGCACCACCAGTCAAAAATACAATTGCCAACACAGTGAAAACTCCAAGAAAGATAGGAGGCCCGAGTTTTTTAGCCATCTTTAAATTCTTGTCTCATACGTCTGAGGAATTTTGAATTTATTCTAATTCTTTCTAGAGTTTGAGACTGAGTACGTTCGGTTCCAGGAGTAGGATTCTTTTTGAAAAATGTTTTAATTTCTTTTTCCATAGAGTCATCTGCGACAGATGTGATGCTAGCTACAATTCTATTAAAGAGGGGATTTCCATGGCCTACTTTTTTGTTGATATTTTTCCAATTTTTCTTTAGCCATGACCACAACACTTTATCACCATATGGGTTTGCAGCAACTTTCATGATGGGCAATTGCATGTTTTGTGAACGAACTTGAGATGTTTGAGAAAAATCAAGTGATTTTAAAAGTAACTTTTTATCTTTAAATCCACACAAGGCACCTAAGAATCGAAGTTTTTCCTCCATGGTTTTTGCATTCTTGTATAGTTTTGTTAGCTCAGCATGAGTTTTTGAATTTCCATTCCATGCAGCAATAGAACAGATTGGCTCTACCAAATCAGGGGAAATAGAACTAGGAAATTTTAAGAATTTTTTATATCGTCTTATTGCTTCATCAGTGACTTTATCATCATCCATTTTGCCCAAGACAGAAATTACAAATCCACGTAGTAATGCATCAGTATGTTTATCAGTTTTTTGTGGCACCCATCCTAGAGTGTGCAGGATTTTTCTGAAATAATTTATTGCATAATCGCGAATTTCTTCTGCAAAGGGTTCATCAAATGCACGAAAATACAAGGATGCCAAATTATGTGCGACATTGACTAATGCCAAGTAACTATTTTCATCAAAATATGCATCTGTAAAGTCAAGATAATTCCTAACTTGTTCATCACCGGAAACACACAGAGAAAACAAATCATTTTGAATTGCCCACCTGTCAATTGCAGGAATACGTTTTTCATCTACTAGCATTTTCAAATCAAGTAAAATACCTTCATCATATTTTATACGATAGAATCCTTTACGTCCATAGTTTGCAACAAAGCCCAAAGTATTCTTTGGCAGTTTGATTGACATTGATTTTGTGTTAAATAATTTTTGAGAAATCTCAGATTCCAATCCCAAAGACATTGGAATGGACCATAACCCTTTACTGAATTTTTTATCAGACTCTAAAAGATATCTTTTTTGTTTTAATTTTAGAGTATTTCCATCTTGATTAATTTCAACTAGCGGGAATCCAGGCTGCTTTAACCAAGTATTGACCATTGATGAAACAGGCATTTTAGATGCTTTTCCAATTGCATCCCACAAATCTTGCCCCTTGGCATTTTGATATTTAAAATCAGAGAGATATTTTTTCAAACCTTTTTGGAAATTTGGTTCTCCAACATAATGCTCAAGCATTCGAAGAACACAGCCACCTTTATCATAAGAAATAGCATCAAAGATTTCACGAATTTCAGCAGGTGAATTTACTTGTACATCAATTGGATGAGTTGTTTTAAGAGAATCGAGACCCATTGCAACGTTCATTGCATCTTCTACGAATTGATTCCACAAATCCCATTCAGGATAGAATTTATCAACAAACTTTGTTGCCATAAAAGTTGCAAAACTTTCATTGAGCCACAAATCATTCCACCATTTCATAGTAACAAGGTTTCCAAACCATTGATGTGCAATCTCATGTGAGATTACTTCTGCAATGAACTGTTTGGTTCTAGTAGATGACGTTTTAGGATCATACAGCAATATGGTCTCTCTGAAGGTGATTGCGCCCCAGTTCTCCATTGCTCCTGCTGCAAAGTCAGGGACGGCAATCAAATCTAATTTAGGTAACGGATATTTTATTCCAAAATATTTTTCATAAGACGTCAATAATTTTTTTCCCAAATCTAGTGAGAATTTTCCTTTAGACTTGTTACCCTTTGTAGCAATTACCCTAATCTGAATTTTTCCAACCTTTCCTGTAAGGTATTCAAATTCTCCAACTCCGAGATAAATCAAATATGTAGAAACTGTTGGGGTTTGCAAAAAATTGTAAATGGTTTTACTTCCAATTTTTTTCTTTGATTTAATTGGCATGTTTGAAATTGCAGTGAATTTGTTATCTGCAATTATTGAAATATCAAACGTGGCTTTAACATCAGGCTCATCCCAACATGGAAATGCACGTCTAGCATCTGCTGCTTCAAACTGAGTAGTTGCAAGGTATTTGCTTTTCCCGTTTTGAGTATATTGACTACGATAAAATCCAAGTAATCTATCATTTAAAATTCCTTGAAATTCTAAATCAATAGTAATTTTTCCTTTAACTTTTTCAGACAATTTGATTTCTAATTCTTCTTTTTTCTCATTAGTTTTAGGCGAAGATTTGATAATGTTACCTTTAGATTTCACTTGGCATGAAATAATTTTTAGTTCAGCACAATGTATTGAAATAAGATTTGTTGGTTTTTTACAATCAGCAACAATAGACTCTATTCCAGTAAATGTAAATTTTTTTAGATCTGGTTCAAAAATTAACTTGTAATTAATTGGATTTACATCCATATTTTTAATACTGTGGATACACTTTAAGAAGATTATTCTTTTGTAGATTGATCTGCTTTGAGTCCTTTGTAACGATTTCGTATTGTTACTTCAGTAACACCTGCAGCTTCTGCAAGATCTCGTTGGGTGATTGACACACCGTTCTTTACACATGACAAGTAAAGTGCAGTTGCTGCAAGTCCCATAGGATCTTTTCCAGCAGATTCTTTACGTTCTTGTGCCTCTTTTAGTACTTTGACAGCATATCGTTTTGTTTTTTCTGATATCTCAAGTTTACTTGAGATTCTTGCAATACACTGGATAGAGTCAACAACAGGCATTTTTAGTTCTAACTCATGGTGTAGTAATCTATAACATCTTGCAATGTCTTTTCGTTTAACATTTGCAGCATCTGAAACATCTTTTAGAGTTCGAGGTGTTTCAGTATCCCTACATGCTGCATAAAGAGATGCTGCAATCATGGCAGATATGGATCTTCCACGAACTAGTTTTTTCTCTAGTGCTTTTCTATAAATGTATGCAGCTTTTTCTAAGACATTTGCAGGAACTGAAACTTTATCTTTTAATTTATTTAAATCACTCAGAGCTTGTCTCAAATTTCTATCAACAGGCGCATGAACTTGACTTCTACTATCCCAAGTTCGTAATCTCTCAATAGTACTTTTCATAGATGTAGAAAGAGGTTTTCCGGATGCATCTTTGTTTAGTGGATTAATTACAGTGGATAATCCCATGTCATGTATCATAAGTGATGAAGGAGCACCTGTTCTTGCAGGATCTGCACCGCCATCTTTTTGAAATGATCTCCATTCAGGACCAGATTCTTGAGATTTTTCAGTAATTACATATCCACATTTTCCACAAAAATTTTCACCTGTAACCTCATCAGTTAGAAGTGAATTTTTTCCACAACGAGCACAAGAGGGATTATTATCCATATTAGTAACCCACCTGATGTTTATGATTATTCGTAATTGAAACAATGGTAGAATGTCTAGACATGATTTAGAAGCATTTCTCATCTATAAGAAGGATGAGTATTTTCATAGAATGAATGTAAAATATTTTTCAAGTTACACGGTGACAGTGATTTCAGGTGCAGACATACCACCATATCCAGGGTCAATGGTTTGTTTTGGATTTAGAGAAGTATCATGATGACATGCTTTGTTGCATACAGGACAAAATTTTCTATCAAGCACAATACATTGACAGATATGATTTTTCACATAGGCTTGAGCGGCTTGATTCCATTCTCCAGTTCCATTACAATAAACACAGACATGTGTAGAAGAGCCCACACCTTTACAAAAATCACAAACATCTTCAGTCAAACCTTAACGTCACTATTAGGGTGTGAATCAATATATTTGAAGAGATGAACTCTCGTAAATCAAATAAAGCTTTTAAAATATCCCAAAATACAACTAAATCATGAAGCAAAAAGCAGCATCACGTAGCATCAAAATTTTGGTTGCCAAATTAGGATTAGATGGTCATGATAGAGGCGCCCTAGTATTATGTAGGGCATTTAGAGATGCAGGAATGGAAGTAATCTATTCAGGACTTTTTGCCACTCCAGACAGAATTGCGCAAATTGCAGAAGATGAAGACGTGGATGCAGTTGCAATGAGTTTGTTAAATGGAGCACATGGGACATTATTCCCAAGAGTAGTCAAAACATTACAAAAGAAAGGAATCAAAGATGTTTTGATAGTAGGCGGTGGAGTAATCCCAGATATTGATCATGCAGATTTAATTAAATCAGGAGTTGATCATGTATTTGGTCCAGGTACACCATTATCGACAATTATTGATCACATTACAACTGGGGTTTCTAAATTAAGAAAAATATAAGAAAAAAGATTATTCTGTGGAATCAGGCCACATCATTTTACGCATTTCTTTACCAACCTTTTCAATTTGGTGTTCGGCATATACTTTCATGTGTTTGTCAAATGCATCTTTACCATTTTTCTGATATTCAGAAATCCACTCGTTGTTGAATGTGCCATCTTGAATCATGGTGAGAACTTTTTTCATGTTTGCTTTATTTGCAGAATCCATAACCATTGGTCCACGTGTTAGTCCACCATATCTTGCAGTTTCACTTACACGTCTCCACATTCCATTGATCCCATATCTTTGAATCATATCTACAATGAGTTTAAGTTCATGTAAAACTTCAAAGTATGCAATTTCTGGTTGGTATCCTGCTTCAACAAGAGTTTCAAATGCATTTGTTACCATAGAAGCTGCTCCACCACAAAGGTCTGCTTGTTCACCAAACCAATCAGTCTCTACTTCCTCTTTGAAAGTAGTTTTGATTAATCCGGCTCTTGCACTTCCAATTGCTTTTGCAATTCCCAATGTCCTATCCCAAGATTTTCCTGTAAAATCTTGTTCAACTGCAACAATTGCAGGAGTTCCAAAATTATCAAGATATGTTTCTCGGACTTTAGAACCAGGTCCCTTTGGGGCAACCATAATTAAATCAACGTTGCTTGGTGCTTCAATCCATTTCCAATAGATTGCAGCTGCATGAGAAAATGACAATGCTTTTCCGTCTGAAAGATTTGGTCCGATTTCATCCTTATACACTTGACCTTGAATCATATCTGGAATCAATATGTGAACAATGTCTGCTTGTTTTGTTGCATCTGCAACAGACATCACCTTGTGACCATCAGCTTCTGCCTTTTTCCAGCTGTTACCGCCTTCTTTAAGACCAATTATTACATTAAGACCAGAGTCTTTCATGTTATTTGCTTGTGCATCACCTTGAATTCCATAACCAATTACAGCAATGATTTGATCTTTAATTGGATCAAGACTGATATCAGCATCTTTCCATGTTTTTGCCATGATTCTGGCAATGATATTGCAAATATTAACTATGAATTAAATTTCAATTATTTTATCACATGAACGACATTTCACTGTGACTTTTTCACCAGAAAGTCTAATGAATCGTTTTGAGCCACATTTTGGACAAATAGGACAAGAGCGTGCAGGTTCCATAATAATTCAATAGTAATTTTTGATTTAATTAAATCAGTCTATCTAATTGAACCGCTTCCAAGTATTCTAATAGTGAGGGATTCAGGTTTTAAAATGACAGCAACTTGTCCTTTCTTACACACGATTGGTTTTTCAAACGTTAGTTTTAGTGGAGAGATTGAAGAAAATTTTGCAGCCTTAATTTGTAATCCCACACTAACTAAACATCCTTGATTTTCAGCGATGTCATTTTTGTAAAAAGGACTCTTTTGAAAATCAAGTTCAATCTCAGTTTTAACATCAACTGCAGCTTCAGCAGAAATTACATCTCCACGACTCACTTCATCAGGTTTGGCGCCCTTTACTGCCAATCCAACCCTTGCAGGACAAACGGATTCACTTACAGGATCATCATGCATTTGGATTGATTTTATTAAAACATCAATTCCTGCAGGATATAATTTCAAATTATCATATTGTTTTATTGTACCATTTGTCACTTTGCCTAAAATTACAGTTCCCACACCCTTTACATCAAAACAATGATCAATTACCATCTCAGAAGGATCATTGTTTGTTAGAGGTTCTAATTTATCCGTCTCTTCCTTAATTTTATCTTGATCAACTTTTATGTAATTTTCAACAACTGTTCCTTTGATCATCATGTTTAATTTCGATTCATCAACATCAAAGGTATGAGATAAGATTCCTTTTTCTTTTTTTAATGAGTCAAGTGCAATAATTTGTTCTCCTGTAAATTTATCTAATTTATCAACATGTAATATTACATACTCTGCCAAATTAATTGCTTGAAACAAAGGTTGGATTTTATCAGGAAATCCAGTAGGAACAACCCAAGTTTTGATAACATCAAATTCTTTTCTATCATAAAGAGTAAGATCAGTTTCAGTGCCTTTCTTTCCAAAGTCAGATGCAATGTCTTGTTTTCCTAAAACTACAAAGTTTACAGATCTAACCATGAATTGGGATTAGAAATGGATCTTATGAAGTTTTGAATTTCAAACTACACATCAGTGTTTATGATTTTTAATACGGCTACCACAAAATTCGGAACCACAATGGTCACATGAAATTAATTGTTCTGGACGATATCCAGTAAAACACTCATCACAACTAGTTCCATTCATGGAATATTTTAAAAAACCCAATCTAAAAACTGTTCTAGCCTAACAAGGGTATTCAGAAAGGTCTGTAGAGACATCATGTTTTTCATCTAAAATATGAAGATGGTATAAAATGGATTTATTATTAGAGGTGTAATCAACACTTGTTTTCATAATAAAGTATGAATTTTATTTTTTATATAAAAGACTAACGTACGAATCATACTAAACCTCAGAGTTCAAGAAAACTAAGGATATGAATTCAAAACCTGGGCATAGCTAGCAAACCTATGATTTTTAGGCTTGACTAATTTTTGATGATATTTTCCGAGTGGTTTGCCAGTTGCACCGTTCAGACCTAATGGACCTTGAACAAACTTTTGCTTATTTGCCCAATATAGAACCTCATCTTTTGGAGCGTAGTAGTTTACAATTTTTGATTTAATCATAGTTTCAAGAATTTTTCCATATTTTTTTGAAGATGGAACATCTTCTGTAATTGAGGCACCAAAGAAATACACACTCTCTACAACCCCAGCATTCTGTTTCTTTTTAGCAAGATATTCCAAAGTACTCAGAATTACTTGTGAACCCAAAGAGTGACCCATTAATCTAATCTTTGTTTTAGGGCTGAGGATTTTAAAATCTTCAATAAACTTGCCAAGGTTTTTTCCATTTTTAATTGCAATTTTTTGTCCAACAGCAAGTGCATGTTTTGCATGATTAATCAAATGTGCACCAATAGTGTTTGAATCATAACTGTATCCAACCACAGGGTGAAGATATCCTAATTTACTTAATTGTTTTTTTGCCAAAACAACTTTGGCAATAGCTCCGGCATTATCATTTCGTAATCCATGAATCATGATTGTAATTTCCTGTGAATTAATTAGTTTTTTAAAATCATTTTTAGGATATGTATAGTATGAGTTATTTTTCAGCGTAACCCCACTAGAAAGATCATAGTAACCTCTTGTAGAAATTCGTGAAATCGGTTTCATAGTTATTCAGATGGTCCTAATTGACTTTTGTGTTTTTCAACATCAGATTCTTCGACTTTGGCAAATATTGGAGATGCCTCACCTAAAACGTGATTATCTGAAATTCCCAACAAAGACATATCACTCCATGAAGATTTGCTAACCAATCCATCTAATCCCAATTGATCCCAAATCTTTTGAGAAGATTCAGGTAAGAAGGAAAACAATGCAATTGACAAAGCCCTTGCAGCATTTACTGAAAGATACACACAATTTGCAGTTCCAGGACCATTTTTCCAAGGTTCTTTGTGCTGAAAATATTGGTTGAAAAATGATGAGAATTCCATAATTTTTTTCAAAGCCCTATCAAGATGATTTTGTTCCATGAGAGCACCCACATCTGTTGCAAGATTTTTGATTTTTTGTTCAGCCTCAGAATCTTTTTCATCAAAAGAACTAGGTTCTGGAACTTTGCCATCAAATGCTTTTTTTGTAAATCCAAGTGCCCGATTTACAAAATTTCCAAGATTTCCAATTAATTCAGAATTAATTCTCGTTGTAAAATCATCCCAATCAAAATTCAAATCATCTTGAGAGTATGGATTTATAGAAATAAGATAAAATCTAAGATAATCTGCAGGATAATATTCTAAGAATTGTTTTAATCCAATATACCAATTTCTGCTTTTAGAAATTTTCTTTGATTGTAAAGTTAAATGTCCACGAGTCGGAATATAGTCTGGAAGTTTGTATTCTGAATCAATCCCCAATCTCATTGCAGGTAAGAAAAGGTAATGGTGGTATACAATGTCTTTTCCAATGAAATGATAAATATCAGCAGAATTCCAAAATTCTTTTCCATCAATTCCTTTATCGTTTAGAAATTTTAAAGCAGTTGAAATGTATGCCAAGTGATTATCAAACCAACCATAGAAGACTTTGCCTTGAGCACCATCAAGAGGAACTGGGACTCCCCAAGGAATGTCTCGTGTGATATCCCAATCAATTAATCCAGATTTAATCCAATTTTGAACATATTTTTTAACATCTTTTTGCAGATGGGGGCTTTCTTCCAACCATTTGGATAAAGAATCTGCAAAGTTTTTGAGTTTGAAAAAATAATGTTTAGTTTTTTCTTTTGTCGGAGGTTGTCCACACAAAGCACATTTTGGATCAGTTATTTCCTCAGGCACACGACCACAACTTTCACAAAGATCAGAATACTGGTCTTCGGCCTTACAATAAGGACAAATGCCTTTCACATATCTATCAGGTAAGAATTTTTTGTCATTATTACAATAAAATTGAATGATTTCTTTTTCATAAATATGGCCAGAATCATTTAATTTTTTGAATACATCTTGAACAAATGTAATATTTTCAGAAGAACTTGTTTTATAAAAAAAATCAAAATCTATGTTAAATGCTGAAAAATCATCATAATCTCGTTTATTCCAATGTGCAACATATTCTGCAGGAGTTTTCCCTTCTTTCTCAGATTGAATCAAAATAGGAGTGCCAAAATCATCAGATGCGCAAACATAGTAAGCCTCCACACCATTCAGTTTCAAAAATCGTGTAGTAACATCTGCCGGAAGGTAAGTGGATGCAACGTGTCCTAAATGAATTTCACCGTTTGCATAAGGTAAAGCACTTGTAATGATAGCCTTTTTGTTCATCGATAACAGTAAGAAATGAGATTCAGGTTAAGAAGTTTACCAGTTGTTTACGTATTTTATTTGTTCAGGAGTTAATTTATCAATTTTGACATCCATTGCCTTTAGAGCATCAACTGCAATTTGTTGATCAATTTCTTCAGGGACATTGATGATTTTGTTTTCCATCTTTTTGTGATTTTTAAGAATATACAAAACAGATAGAATTTGATTTGAAAATGATTGGGCCATTACTTCAGGAGGATGACCTTCGGCTGCAACCAAATTTGCAAGTCGACCTTGTCCAATAAGATAAACCTTTTTGCCATTCTTCAATATACATTCATCGAGATTTGGTCGAACTTCTTTAACAGATTTGGAAGATTTTAGCAAAAATTTACTGTCAATTTCAACATCAAAATGACCTACATTACCCATTATTGCACCATCTTTCATTGTTAGAATGTGTTCTTTACGAATTACGCTAGTCATTCCAGTACACGTGATAAACATATCACCAATCTTTGCTGCCTGAGTCATCGGCATTACTTCAAATCCATCCATATGAGCTTCAAGAGCTTTGATAGGATCCACTTCAGTTACAATTACTTTGGAACCCATTCCATTACATCTAGATGCGACACCGCGTCCTACCCAGCCATAACCAACTACTACAACACGTTTTGATGCCATAAGTAAATTCATTGCACGAAGATAACCATCAATTGTGCTTTGTCCAGTGCCATATCTATTATCAAACATGTGTTTTGTATATGCTTCATTAACTAAGATTACAGGATAACGTAATTTGCCTTGATTTTCTACAGCTCTAATTCTAGTAACTCCTGCAGTGGTTTCTTCAGTTGCACCAAGAACTTCCATGTCTTTAAATCGCTTATCAAAATGAGCTTTAATGTTCATATCAGCTCCATCATCAGTGAGGATTGTCGGTTTGTGTTTTAACACTTGATCAATACACCAATCATAATCTTTTACAGATTGTCCATGCCAAGAATAAACGTTAATTCCTTGAGATGCCAAAAATGCTGCAATGTTATCCTGAGTCGTTAACGGATTACCACCACAGCAGGCAACAGTAGCACCCAACTCTTTTGCCCCCATCAACAAAACAGATGTTTCTTTGGTAATGTGAAGACAAAATCCCAGTGTAATTCCTTTTAGCGGTTTTGATTTTTTATATCGATTGATAGTATTGTCAAGAATTTGCATGTGAGATCTAGCCCATTCATAAGATAGCTTACCCTCTTTGATCAATTTTGGACTAGACTTTACTTTGCTCAATAGTATGACCAATTATTTGTGCTATAAAATTCTATCATGCGAATGTAAATAAATGACAAAGATATCACAAAATTATTGGCTTGGAAGAAAATAGCAGACAAAGGGGCTGTAGCCGCAGGAAAGGGCAAAGCTTTCAAAGTGGACGGAAAGCAAATAGCAGTTTTTAATCAAGATGGATATCATGCAATAGATGATCTTTGTGTTCATCAAGATGGATCAATTGCACCTGGGAAATTAGAAGGAGACATTGTAGAATGTCCTTTACATTTTTGGCATTACAATATCAAAACAGGGGAATTAGCAGATTATCTTAAAGATGTAAAATTAGAAACATATCCTATACAAGCCAGAGATGACGGCATTTACATAGACATTTGAGACCAAAATATCACAGTAAATTTAAAAAAATACACATGATTTCAGTCATTAATTTTGTAATCTTATAAAATTACAAATCAAATAATCTACCAAATTTGGAATATTCGCATATCTCTTTTAAGATAAAAAATTGAAAATAATTCATGCATAATAAGGTAATACTCTCAATATTACTAGGAATCATAGCAATAAGGATTTCACAAGTTGCATTTGCAGAAGAAATTGAAAAGATGCCATACATTGCAACAGATGAGGAGAAATTCCAACAACCAAAATCAAAATACAATTATCAAGAATTAGCAGTAATTGGATTTGTTGAAAATTATAACAGAGGAGCAGAGATAACAATCAACATCACATATCCTGATGAATCTCAAGAAGGAATTAACACATATGCATCAAAGAAAGGAGAAATTTACACGTTACTTTACATTACACAGGATTCTCAAATGGGAGAACATGTTTCAGAGGCAATAGTAACATCATATCAATAAATTCAAACTGAAAAAGAATTCCAGGTATACAAAGAAAAAATATACGATTCTAAATGGGATGAGGAAGCTGCAAAAATTCTCCCAAGAGATGGAGAGCGGATATTGATGGGGTCTAATTCTAGTGAAAAATTTATTCAAGGAGAAAATCCCATCATAATCAAAAAAACAGTTGTAGAAAATGAGATATTATCCACATCATACACCTATTCTCATAAAGATGATGAGACATATCAAATTTTAATTTGGAAAGGAAAATTAGTTTCAAATTGGATACCAAAAGAAGCTATAGAGAACATATTTGCGCAGACAAATGCAAAAACTGAAAAAATCATCGGAAACTTGGATTTGATTTCCAACTGTGTTGTTGCATATTATGACTATTACGGAGAAGAAAGTGAAATTAAAAATGATTTACTTTTTTCAGAATGTACAAAAGAGGATTTTAGAATTAGAATCAATTTGGCAGAAGGGAAATATAATGAGGAATCTGTTGAGAAAATAGTTTTTCCAAGCAATTTAGCCGTAGGTAAAATTTAGAATAATAAAATGCTAAGAGAAAGGACAAATTTCTCCCTTGTGCTAGGTATGGGTTATGTTGGGCACGGATTGTTCTGTAATATTACTATGCAAAATCAGCATATTGGATAATGTGTGTTCAAAATGAACTTTTTTCGATTCAATATTATGCATAAGTTTTATTCTCATACAATCTGAAAAATAATTGTTGACCCATGATATCATAAATGAGATTAAAAATCAAGATTACTCAGAAATAACTAAAACAATTGAAAACTTTCTAGTGGATCAGATTGAAAAAAATCATGCCAAAGGAGTAATTTTAGGATTAAGTGGCGGGATAGATTCAGCAGTATTGGCATATATTTGTAAGAGAAAATTAAAAAATAAAACACTTGCACTGATCATGCCAGATACATCAATCACTCCAAAATCGGAAACAGAAGATGCACTCAAAATCATCACACACACAGGAATAGAATACAAACTAATTAACATTAATCCAATTATTAACGAATATTCGACGCATCTAGAATCAAATGAAAAAGCAAAAGGAAACCTCAGAGCAAGGATTAGAACAAATATTCTATATTATTATGCAAACACCAAAAATTATCTTGTATTAGGATCCAGTGACAAAAGTGAACATATGATTGGATATTTCACAAAATTTGGCGATGGTGCTTCAGACATTACGCCGATTATTTCATTATACAAATTACAAGTAAGAGAAATTGCAAAATACTTGAAAGTTCCAGATAGCATCATTACAAAGAAAAGCAGCCCACATTTATGGAAAGATCACAAAGCTGAAGAAGAATTAGGCATATCATATGAGGAGATAGACACTATTTTGTATTATTTATTTGAGAAAAAACAATCAATTGACGAAACTGAAAAAAATACTCAAATTGATAGGAAAATCATAGAAAAAATTCATCAATTACATACGAACAGTGAACATAAAAGATTGCCACCACAAAAACCAGAGAGAGAATAAATGAAACTTCAAGATACACTAACAAAATCAGAACAAAAAGTAGACACATCAAAAAAAGTCAAAATTTACCTTTGCGGAGTAACAGTGTATGATGAATCTCACATAGGCCATGCCAGAACAATCATAGTTTTTGACGTTTTAAGAAAATATCTAGAAGATAAAGGAATAGAAATTGAACTTGTTCAAAACTTTACAGATGTTGATGATAAAATAATCAATCGTGCTAATGCAGAAAATAAGACAGCACAAGAAATTAGCAGTAAATACATTGATGATTATTTTACTGATTTTGACGGACTGAATGTTAAACGTGCGACAAACTATCCAAAAGCAACAGAGCATATTGAAGATATTGTTAAATTTATAGAAAAACTAATTCAAAAAGAAATTGCATATGTGACAAAAAACGGAGTTTATTTTTCAGTTTCAAAATTTTCAAAGTATGGAAAATTATCTAAAAAGAAAATTGACGAATTACAGTCAGGGACAAGAATCGAAATAGACGAGGAGAAAAAAGATCCATTAGATTTTGCAATGTGGAAATTATCAAATAATGAACCAACGTGGAACAGTCCATGGGGCAAAGGACGCCCAGGCTGGCACATAGAATGCTCTGCCATGAGCATAAAGTATCTTGGAGAGAATTTCGATATTCATGGAGGTGGACGTGATCTTATTTTCCCACACCATGAAAATGAAATTGCCCAATCAGAATCTTGCACAGGAAATCAATTTGCAAAAATTTGGATGCATGTAGGAATGGTAACTATTGAAGGCGAAAAAATGTCAAAATCTATCGGGAATATTAAATCAATTAAACATGTTTTAGAAAATTGGGGTCCAAACATCATCAGATTGTTTTGTTTGTCTGGACACTATTCCAAACCAATTGATTATTCAGAAGAGATGTTAAAAGAAAATCTCATAAAATGGAGACAAGTTGAAACTTGTCATTACGAGTTAATCCATGCAAATAATGAAAATACTGAAAATGTAGATGAATTTGTACATAAAACAGGCATAGGATTTGACAATGCATTAGATTCAGATTTCAACACTCATCTTGCATTATCATCATTTTTCCAATTAGTGAAAGAGGCTAATCGATTAGCTGCAGAAGAAAAACTCAGTGAAGAAAATTCAAGGACCATCAAGACGGAATTAAAAAGAATGTTAGAAATTTTAGGACTATCCATTCCAGAAATAACAGATAATGAAAAACAAAAGATTGACAAATTAATTGAAAATAGAGAAATATCAAGAAAAGAAAAGAAATACGAAGAAGCTGATAAGATCAGAGACAAACTAAACGAAATGAATATTGAGTTAATTGATCATAAAGGAAAAACAATTTGGAGGATTAAAGAAAACATTAAAGCTGAAAATTACTAAATGTTAATTAGGACACACTAATCAATTTAATGCCTAAAAAAATTAGGTGTGTCTAATTAGGATGGTCTAATTTTAATTGTGTTTAATAAAATAAAAAAACAATACAAAACATGAATGTATGGAATAAATTTTGGCAATGGTATGAAAATAAAATACTGGGAAGTGTTATTGTAATTGCAATTATACAGTTCATTCAAGTTCCACATATGATATGGAATGCAGACATCATGTTGGAGGCAGGAATTGTATCCAGAGTTCATCCAGTAATTGATTGGTTCTTGTACGGGGTTGATCTAATTGAAATTGTTTCAATAATTAATGTTGGAATGATAATGTTTAGTTTGATCAAAAAGAAAAGACAAGTAAAAAAACAAATTCAAGAAAACAACACACACTAATCTTTGCCTTCCCAGACAACTCTTTGAGGGAAGGGGATTTCAATTCCAGATTTGTCTAGTGCATGCTTTATCGTAGTCAGCAAAATAGGTTGGGCTTGACTCCAGTCATCCCTAGGATGCCAGACCAATATCTGAATGCTGACGCTAGAATCACCTAATTCCTCAACTCGGAATTCAGGTTCAGGGGTTCTCAATACAAAAGGCATTGTAGTTTTAATTTCATTTTTGATTACAGAAATGGCATTTTCAATATCATCTTTGTAAGCAATGCCCACCATTGCTTCAGCACGTCGCACAGTTGAGACAGTAAGGGAGCAAATATTAGATGTGAAGAATTTTTCATTTGGAATTCGAATTACGGTTCCATCAAACTTTCGAATTCTACTAGAAAAAGTAGCAACATCCAATAAAGTTCCAGAAATTCCCATGTCAGGAATCTGTATCGTGTCACCGAGTTTTGCAGGTTTTTCAATCATTAAGAAAATACCTGAAATTAAATTAGAAACAACAGATTGTGTTGCAAATCCAATCACCACTGCAAAAATTCCACCAGCTACAAGCAAACCTGAAAAATCAAGACCCTGACTAGAAGTGAATGCAAGAAATGCAATTGCTATAATTCCAAAATAAATAATTTTTCCAAAATTCTTTGCAGTATCTTGTGGAAGAGTTGGAGCATAGTATTTGAAGAAAATTATTTTAGCAATTTTTGCAATAATAATTCCTGCAACCATAATTATTCCGCCGATTAACAAAGATAGAACAGTCAGCCCTCCAACAATCTCCATTTCAGATAATCCTTGCAAAAAGTCCATAGGAGTCATTCCAAGTCCATCTCCATAAAAGTATTAGATGTGCTATCTTCCCATGTAGGGGATTTTGTCCAATCAGTACTAATTGTATCAGTTTGAACGTCTGCAACACTTACAACTGCATGTTTTTTCAGAGTAACTTTAATTCCATCAAGAATGGATTTGGAATCTTCATAATAAAGGGAATTATCAGTAATAGGGAAAATAACTTTACTTACAGTTTGCCCAGATTGTAGATTATTTTCTATAATAATTTTCATTACTCCTTCCACATATGGAATAGAATCAGAAAAATCAGTTGCCAAGGAGACTTTGGCATATTTACACAAAGTTCCAGAGTCAGGAGAACCATACAACCCAAATCGTGAATTTAATGGATTGCATGTAATCCAGTCCAAGGATTCAGGCTTAGAATTATGAACCAGAAAGACTCCAATCTCTATAGGGCAATGAACAAAAATACATGCTGCAGAATTTTGACTAAGGTAGATTTCTTTATCAAATTTTAAAAAAACATACCCAGTTCGTCTTGCGGGATGATTTAAAGGTCGAATTGGAGCCAATTCAATTTTAAGTTCATTGGATTTTGCAGGAATCATTTTTTCAATAATTTTGCCTTCAGAGTCTTGCCTAAAATATGAGAATGCCTTTTCTCCAATTCTTTCAAATTTAATGATTGTATTAGGCAAAGTCAGTTCAAGGGAATCATTAACTGTATAGAATCCATATTTTGAAAAATTAGATTATTCAATATCATCATTCATCTTTTCAATTTTTAATCTAAAATGCAGAATTTATGCTCTCTCATTTGAAAAAATCAACGAAATTAGAAAAAATCAGAAAGAACCTTTTGTCTAATTAACCCAAGGATATTACCGTGAGAAAGCCATTCAGATTTACTAATACTCATTTTTTGAGAAGCCAATGACAATGCATGATTAAAATCATCAGCAATTATCGGTTTTTGATTCATTGCCTCACGTATTCCTTCTCGAACTTGCCATACACCCACCGGAATAGCATATTCTGGTCTAATTTCACGTAAAATTACAACACCTGCTTGAATTTTCATTTTATTCAAATATTCCAAAACGCCTAATTTTGCTGCAAAATATGCACCAGATATGGCAGGAGGATGATCAATGCCACGAGCATCTTCATAGTCAGAACCAAATCCTAACACACCATCAGAATACCAGGCTTCAATCATTTCATAAACCCACCTATGAGGAAACAAAACTACTGTGAAAATATTTCCCAAATGTTCATGCGAGAAAACTCTGCAAGAATCAATTAGACCATAATCTAAAATTTCATCGGTTAGTGATTTGCAAATAATATCATCAGTTGCAGTTATACTCCATTTAGTAGGAACTAGTTTTCTTTTTTGCCCAAACATTCCAATGCTGAAACATTTTTGAATTTTTGAAATTTCAATACCAGAATTATACAAATTCAATACAGCATCTTTAGCTTTCAAATCTTTGTCATAGTATGTTTTCTCTATAGATTTGACGGACGTAGTTCCAGAAAATTTTGCAGATTTAATCTCGCCAATTGGACCGAAAGGTGCACTTTCACCATCCAGTGTAACATTAGGAGAAGCAGGTTTATGAAAAATCAAATCAGAGTCAGTAGGTTTTGAAGACATTGCAACTTCTTGAAGATTTTCAATATAGCGCCCATCAGTTTGTTCAATTTGGATTTTCTGTATTCCCCTAACTAAATTTAATCTAAAATTAATAATTTCTTCTAAAGATTTCCCTTTCCAATGTTCAGGACTATCAAGTAAACTAGTATCACCGTGTACTGGAGGAACCATAGGGCCGACGAAAACTTTAGGATAATCATATGAGCCGACGAAAACAGAAGGAGGGCTAGTCCCACTTATAGAATCTGATGAAAACAAATTCCCATGTTTAGAAAGAGATTCATGCCATTTGGATAAAATAGCACGGCGAATATTTTGAGAGTCAGAAGACATGATAATTTAGGTGCTTAAAATGCCTATTAACCTGCCTATAGATCACCTTGTTTTCATTTCAATACGCTTAAGTTCAAAAGCCATACAAAAAATTTGTGATTGCATCCCATAGAAGAACAAAAATCATAAAAGATTTTTTTGACAAAGCTGACGCTAAAAATCTGATAGTTTACAAAGACGTTTCAAAATTTCCTGAAATTACCAAACAGATCATCAGTAATCTTAATGCAGATACTAAAATATTTCAAGATTTTAATAATATTTTTCAAGAGCCTAAAAAAATGATTACACTTTCAGGTTTTATTTCAAAAAAATTCAACATTGAAGATACATCCACTAGTAGACTAGTATCAAATTATTTTATTTTTCATGGTTTGAATTATCTTGAAAATGTTAAAATCATACTGAAAGAGTATATCAATCCAACTAAAAAAATAGGTAAGCAAAAAAAGAAAACAACAGAAAATACAACATTAAATCAATTGGTGATAAGCCTTGCTCAAGAATTAGGAATGGTGGAATTTGAAGAATTATTTTCAACCCGTCTTCGTGATGTCTTAGATCAATCATCATGGTATTTTAAAAATAACAATTTGAATTGGATTGATGATAAAGGAAACGGTGTATCCATAGCACAGAATGAATTTGTAAATTTACTAAATGAATTTGATTCAAATGTTGTTGCAATAATGGATGAATGGTTAAGAAGGAAAAATAAACAAACCGAATTTTAAACCCAGAAAAAAATAACATTTAGAATATTCATCTAATCTAAAACAATTCATAAAAGATGATATTTAGATTTTAAATTCATTTTGTGCCTAATTCTGCGGTCAAGAAGTAGTATTTTCTTGAGATATTTCCTAATTATAAAAATTAGTTGTTTGCTAACGTATAATGTTTAAAGGATAATTTCAACTAAAAATTATGACAATAGAAAGAATTGTTTCATTTTTACCAAGTGCAACTGAACTACTTTATGAACTAGGTATTCAGAATAAACTATTTGGAGTAACTCATGAATGTAAATATCCTCACGATGCAACTTTAAAACCAAGAGTCATCAACACCGTGATAAATTCAGATGAATTAACCAGTAAAGAGATAGACACAATGACTTGTAAATTATTAAAAGAAGGCAAAGATATTTTTATTTTAAATGAAAATAATTTAAAAAAAGCAGATCCAGATTTAATTATTTCTCAAGAAACTTGTGAAGTGTGTGCCGCATATACTAATCAAGTTAACAAGGCAGTAAAAATCTTGAAAAAGAAACCCATTATTCATTCCATGGATCCACACAACATGAGTGAGATCATAGACTCTGTAACAAAAATAGGTGAGATATTAAAATGTAAAAAAAAAGCTAAAGAGATTACAAGCACACTTGAAAAAAGAATTGAAAAAATTAGAGAATCAAAATCAATTGAAAATCTAAAAGTATTAGCTATAGAATGGATTGAGCCATTTTTTACTGCAGGGCATTGGGTTCCAGAAATGATAGAAATTGTAGGTGGAATCAACATGATAAGTAAGACAGGAGAGCACTCAAGACGATTAGACATAGATGAAATAGTTAATGCATCTCCAGACATCATAATTTTAATGCCGTGTGGTTTTGATACACAACGAACCATATCAGAATATAATAAAATTTTAAAAAATAATAAAATATGGAATTCTTTGACTGCAGTTAAAAATGATAAAGTATTTGCAGTTGACGCAAATTCATTTTTCAGTAAACCCAGCATCAGAACAATTGAAGGGATAGAAATTCTAGCAAAAATCATCAAGCCAGAGAAATTTTTCCATTTAAAAGTTTCAGAAGGCTCATTTTCACATATTGGCAATAACTAAGTTCAGGCTCAAAAAAGTGGCCGTCACATAACATAACACACTACTTGTTATGCCCATTTTTGGAAATTAGATAACATGATGGTAACAACCTTTGCAGGAAACCAAAAAAGGGATAGTTTGTTAAAAATGACAAACAAAGTTATGATGAAACTAAAGAATCAAGTCCAATAATCGGTGTTATTTTTTAGAAGCTGAAACTAAAGAAACAACATCTCTATCTCTTAATTGGTAATCAGTTGGCAATCTCAAGTTATATCTCAAGTCTTTCCCATAAAGTAATCCTTTAGTCAAATCAGTGTGAATCTCTTTTGCGAGATCATTTATTGTAGCTCCGTCTTTTAATAAAATTAAATCAGGTAAAATTCTACCTTTTTTATCAGAAAGGTTTTTTTCATCGGCTACTGGATAAATGGAATTCATTTTTAACAGCTTGAAAACAGCAACATTAATTGCAAATTGCACACCTGTTCTCATATATTCACCCATAATCCCTTGTTTAATGAAATTTAATGCATTGTTTTGTTTCTCATTTAATTCATTAGATTTTAAAATTTCAAATGTTTCAGAGCCTGGAGAATATTTTATCAAACCTTTCTGTTCTGCACGTCTAAGAACAAATTCACTATCACCACTGACAGGAATTATAATAGAATCATTGTATCGTTCTCTTAAACGTGCAAAATTCTTATCAGCACCTTCAACATCAACTTTATTTGCAACAATCAACGTAGGTTTTGAAATTTTTCTAAGATGTGATGCAAACTTTTTACTATCAACCATATCAAAATCATCAAAATCTTTTTTTTCAAGATTAGTTGCATAAAATGTTTCTTTGACATGAATTTTTGTCACGCCAATTCCACGATAAAGATCAGTTATTGCACCAACAACATCAGTACCAGTTTTAATTAATTTTGAAACCTTATCTCGATTTCCTTCAAGAATTTTATGATACCACATGATTAATTCTTCTTCAATATCAGCAAAATCAGATATAGGATCCCCAGTTCCAACTTTAGTTATTTTTCCAGTAGAGTCTATACCTCCAGAGGCATCCACTACGTGCAGTAGTACATCAGATTGTGCGGCAATAGACAAAAATTGATTTCCAAGGCCTTTGCCTTTCCAAGCATCCTTGATAAGTCCAGGTAAATCAATTAACTCAATTGGAATATACCTCCAACCATCAAGACATTTTGAATTGTTTGGGTTATCCTGAATTTTAAATTCAGGATGCACGCAAAGAGTGATTGCGTGTGCCACCCCAGATACAGGTGCTTTTGTAGTGAAAGGATAAGATGAAATCTCTTCGGAAGATAAAGTGGCAGAATTGAAAAAAGTTGTTTTTCCAGTATTGGTTTTACCAATTAATCCTATTTTTATCGGCATGTGATCAGGATCATTTCAGAATATTTATCTCTGTCTAAGGATTAGAAGATTTTTTATTTTTTATTTTTTCTAATGTGTCATCAAGTTCCTTAATAGCCCATTTAATATCAGAAAAATCTTCTTCTGAAAGAGATTCTTTCCATTTTTCTAAAACAGTGTTTGAAATTTCAGAGCAATTGTATATCAAATTCCAATATGGATGATGTTCTGCAGTAGTATAAGCAAGTTCTGTGACATCATTAAGACCATTTTGAGCTCTGGCTAAAGACGTAATTTTTTCTCCAAATATTTTGATAATATTATTATCAAGATCTTTTTCTATTTTAATTGGAATATTTTGTTTTTCATATTTTTTAGCAAACTCTAACAAATCATTATAAAAATTTTGAAAGTTAGTCATTGTGATAATCTCCGATGTTCTGCAAGCATACATCGATTAAAAATGACCTTAATTCCAACTTGTCGTGCCAATTTTTCTGCTTTAACATTATGAATTCCTTCTTGAAGCCAAATCACTTTTGGTTTTTTCTTTATTGCTTCTTGAATTACAGATAAAACTTGATCAGAGGGCCTAAAGACATCAACGATGTCAATATCCTCAGGAATTTCAGAAATTGAATCATAGCATTTTTTGCCTAAAATTTTATCAGTTGTAGGATTTACAGGAGTAATATCATATCCGTTTTCAGCAAGATATTTGGGCACGTAATGAGCAGCTTTTGAAGAATGTTTAGACATTCCCACCACAGCTACTTTGTTTAATAAAAGAATCTCACGAATTTGTTGATCTGAAAAAGAGTCTTGTTCCACATTAATTATTGCATCATGAAGAATATAATTTTTGAATATATACTCTAGCAAAGAATTTTTTAGATGTAATGTATGAGAGAAAATATGGAGTCAGAACCAAAAGATCTAATCGTACTAGGAGCCATAAAGCACGGAATACAGAAATTTGACAAAATTCAAAAAATGACAAAAATTGAACCTCAGGAATTAAATCAGATTTTAGAACAATTGGAAAATAAAGGACTTATTCAAGCCAAAGAAAAAAAAGGATTGTTCGGGATTAAAGTGGAAATCACTACAACAGAGAAAGGAGATTATGAAGTAGACGAAAGAGTCCATGAATTACAAGCAAAGTGGAATCAAATGTCGTTACTATACAAAACAGGAGACAAGGAGAAATTAAAACAGGAAATGGAAAACAACAAATCAATCATTCCTTCAATGATGTTCTTCGGAATTATGGATATGATAATGTTTTCAATGATGTTTAGCATGATGGGAATGGCAATGTCAGACTATGTAGCACCAGAAAATATGCCAGACACAGAAGAAGATGGCAGTATGAGTGATACGGATGGGGAAGGATTTGACTTTGATGTGGGATTCTAGTGTGTATTTTATAGTTGATATGAAAACAAAGTACAATTGATTTACAATTCATTTGATAACCCAGGATTAGTCAAAGTATTGGCATTTTTACAAACTCACAATACAGAATATCTATCAGGTCAGGATCTAAGCGATGTGCTTCGAATAAGCAGAGTGGCAGTATGGAAGCACATCAAAAGAATTCAAGAGCTTGGATATACTGTGGAATCAAAACAAAAACTAGGATACAAGCTAACAGCAAATTCAGAATTATTGTTGCCTTGGGAAATAACTTCAAATCTAAAAACAAAAATCATAGGAAAACAAGCATATTATTTTGATACAATTGATTCTACTCAAACTCAGGCATTGAAAATGTCAGAAGATATTGCAAATGATGGGTCAGTTGTAGTTGCAGCAAAACAGACAGGCGGTCGTGGAAGATCCGGAAGGAGGTGGATTTCTCCAAAAGGAGGAATATGGATTTCCATCATATTACATCCAAAGTTCGATATTTCAATGGCAACCCTCTTTCCCATTGCATCAGCACTTGCCTTATCAATTGCAATAGAAAAAATATTTTCAATTCAGCCAGAATTAAAATGGCCCAATGATTTAACAATTAAAGGTAAAAAAGTAGCAGGAATGCTAGTAGACGTATCACTAGAATCAAATAAAATTAAAAATTTGGTTTTAGGAGTAGGCATAAATTTTGATGTTAATGTGAAACAGATTGAAAAATTACTCAGAGGAACCCCAAATTTTTATGGAGTCGCGTCGCTTAATGAGCAAAAACAAAACATCAGACCAGTTCAACTTGTTCAAACATTTTTAATAGAATTAGAAAAAATTTACAAATTACTTGATGCAAAACAAACAAAGAAAATAATTTCAGAGTGGACTGCAAGATCATCAACAATAGGTAAAGAGGTGGAATCAAACACAACAGATACCAAAATTAAAGGAAAAGCCATTAAAATTGACGATGAGGGCGCTTTGATAATTTCAGACAAGGGTAAAAATCATAAAATTATTGCCGGAGATATCATTTATCTATCCAAATAAAATCATTTTCTCTTTGGTTTTGGTTTAGATTTTGATTGTTTCTTTTTTGAAGAGTTTGAAATCATCAAAGATTGCTCTTTTAAAATTTCTTTGAGATCTTTTTGTATGTCAAAAACTGTAGAAAGTAATTCTTCAAGTGATTTAGAATATTGTTCATAAGCAACTAATAATTCAGTTTTTTTTCATTTGTTTTTGATAGATATTCATTTGAGCGTAGTAAATTTGCAGATTCAATCATCTCAGGTAAATTAGCAATAGATTTCCCCCTTCTCCGCCCCCAATTGTTTTAAATCTGCTTGAATTTCTTGAATTTTTTTGCGTAAATCACAGATAATTTCACCAGCACCAATATTGGTCAATACAAAATGTCGAGATTTTTAATAAAATAAAGATTTTCCAAATAATGTAAATCAGTCTATTAATTGTGATAAAAATGAGCCTAAATAAAGTAGAATTTGGAAACAAACTATAAACAAAATAAAAGTATGGAAATACCAGATGAAAATACTTTATTTTTTATTTGTAATTTTGCTTAGCACAACCATGTTTAGTCAAACAGTATTTGCACAAACAGATGAATCTCCAGATGCAATGTTCAATATGGCCAGAGTTCACTTTGTTAATGGCGAATACAAAGAAGCAATTACAATTTATGATAACATACTAGAGGCACATCCAAATAATATTTCAACTTTAAAAATGAAAGGAATTGCTCAAGGCAATATCGACAAGCACACTAGTTCACTTGAACAATTCTTCAAGGTATTACAATACAAGCCAAATGATGTCATATCTTTAACAGGTATGGGAGTGGGTTTTGGAAATTTGGGAGAATATCAAGAATCAATAGCATATTTTGAAAAAGCATCAAATGAAAAACCAAACAGCACAGTGATAAATAATTATAAAAATTTCATCAACAATGTAATCTTAAAATATCCTTACACGCCGACTGAAAAGCCAAAAGATACAATACAAACACAGATAACATCAATTCCCGAATGGGTAAAACCAATTGCAAAGTGGTGGTCAGATGGAAATCTGAATGACTTTGAATTCAGTTCTGCTTTAACATATTTGATAGAAAATAAAATTATTCAAATTTCACCCACAGACATAATAAATGAGCCAAATAAAGAAGTTCTAGAAAAAGTAAAAAACAATGCAGGGTTATGGGCAGATAAACAAATAGATGATCAAGCATTTGTGTTAGACATTCAGCATTTAATTGAGAATGGATTAATCACAGTCAATATTGAATCACAGCAACAAAAATCTCAAGAAGAATTAGATCATGAGTTTTATTTGTTTAAAAAATATCTCAGAGATATTTCAAACAATATTTCCAAAGAAAAGAGATACATAGAATACCCAAATCCAAGTCAGGATGTCATAAAAAAATTCCTAAGAGACTATGTCAAATGGAATTTTGAGGAAGAGGTAAAAAAAGCATCTGGAAAGTTTCCAGACCCAACGTATCAAATGGAGAACGGCACACACATTGTCAATTACAAAGTGTTCATCAATGACCAACCAACAGGACTTCCTTTAGATCATGTAAGCACATTGAGGGATTCATTTGTTTTTTGGGAAGACCAAGACTTGACAGCAGATGGGCAAAGTGTAAAAATAAAATTTCAACTTACTAATTTGAAATACGAGGCAAATGTTTGGGTGACATGGGTAGTTCGCAACATAGGAGATGGGGTGTTAGGACATGCACATATTGGAAAAGGAGTTGTAGAGGTAACATTGGGAGATTACAACTGTGACGGTAGTTTTCAATTATACGATGTAAATAGTGTTAAAACGATCATGACACATGAATTAGGCCATTCAATTGGATTGGTTCATGTTGATGAGAAAAACAACATCATGTATCCATCATTTACTCCATCATATGCATATTGTCTGTTAAATTAAATTTTAAAAACTAGGCCATATTCTAAAAAACTGGAATGGGTGTTAGCTCAACCTACACACAATTAACCTGTAAATAGTTGGTAAAATAAATAATAAGGTATTTTCGTAATTACAAACATTATGCTTAAAAATACAATGATGAACGGTCCAAAATGTCCATCTTGCGGAGAGAGAAAAATGGTAACAGATCAGAGCACGGGGGAATTATTTTGCAGTAAATGCGGATTAGTTGTTACAGATAAAATTGCAGATACAGGTGCTGAATGGCGTTCCTTTTCAAATGACGAAGGAAGCAAAGCTAGAACAGGAGCAGGAACATCCCTGACAATGCACGATATGGGATTGTCAACAGTTATCGGTGCTGCAAATAAAGACGCGACAGGAAAGCCATTATCTGCAAGTGTTAAAAGTTCAATTGAAAGATTAAGAACTTGGGACAGCAGAAGTCAAGCACATTCTTCTGCAGATAGAAACTTACGACAAGCACTTAATGAAATGGATAAATTAAAAGACAAACTCGCATTAACTGATGCAGTAATTGAAAAAGCAGCTTACATTTACAGAAAAGCTATGGAGAGAAAATTAGTACGTGGCCGCTCAATTCAAGGATTGGTAGCAGCATGTCTTTACGCATCATGTAGAAATACAGAAACACCTAGAACTTTGGATGATATTGCAAAGGGAATCAACATTAGAAGAAAGGACGTTGCAAGATGTTACAGACTAATTTTTAGAGAATTAGAATTAAAAATGCCAGTGGCAGATCCCGTAAAAGGAGTTTCAAGAATTGCAAGTATTGCAGAACTAAGTGAGAAAAGTAAAAGAAAAGCAATAGCAATTTTAAATCAAGCTAAAGAAATAGGCATTGTTGCAGGGAAAGATCCCATGGGGATGGCTGCGGCCGCACTCTATCTTGCATGCATTAGTACAGGAGAAATAAAATCTCAAAAAGACATTTCAACTGCATCAGGAGTTACAGAAGTAACTATTAGAAATAGATGTGCAGGATTAAGACAGATGTTAAAAGATGAACAATAGATATTTTTATTTAGGCATTTCAAATTCAATTTTATCCCAAGGAAAAACAACGTATGCATCACCATCAGTCTCTCTTCCATAAACTAATTGTGTAGGATAATTTTTTCCGCGTCTTGCAAATAAAGTAACGTAAAATAATTTTGAAGGATCGTCAACTTTTAAAAGGATTTTCTCAAAAGTCTTGCCAGAATCAAAAATATCATCAACGAATAAAGAATCAGAAGAAATACTATTTTCATCGACAAGTATTTTTTCTATTCCTAAATGATCTGCTAGTAAGCGGGATGGAATCAGCCCACCTCTACTCAGTGTAGATATACTAGAAAATTTATTAGGAGATTTTAAAATAAGGCCAGAAAGAATATCAATCAACAAATCAATTTCAGGCCAATCAACATATTGTCCCATAACCACATTTAGAAATTTTAAAAGCTAAATTAAGTTGTTATGTTTAGAAAGTTTTCATAGGAGAATCTTTGAGAGGTTCAATAATTTTAAGAACTTTGAAAGGTAATTTTCCAAAATCAATATCTTTTTCACAAGATAGCAATAATACATCATCATTGTTTAAAGGAAAACTCATCACAATGACTTTATCCCTATAAGACATTGAAAAATGCACTTCTCCAAATTCACCATCAAATTCATGTCTCATTCTAACACGCAATGCAAGTTCCATGAACATCATTTCATCCTGTTTTTGAGATTCAAGTGAAAATAACCCCTCCTTCATACCACCGGCAGTAAGATGACCTCTGCTGTTGATGAGCCTAGCTGAACGCATCTTGGGGTCCAGTGCAATGATATTTTGGCATATTTTTTCAAGCTCATCGACACCATCCATGATATAATATGGCAATCGAACTATTTATTGCGATCTGCGATAATAGAATCTGTGCAACAAGACTCGTCTAAAAACATCACAGATTACTACAAGCATTTGTCATTATTTTGGACAGACATCATACATTTGATGTCAAGTAAACCGCAGGCACTAACATCAACAGGACCAATGAGGGCATTTGCAGCTAATTCAAAAAAAGTGACTACAGAATTAATCGAAATTAATGAGGATTTAATGGGGTTTAATCAATATCTAACAGAATATTACAAACAATTGGCAAGCGCATGGGAAGTTGCTCAAAAAAAGGTGAATCAAAAAGCTCCTGAAATACCACAAGATGTAGAACAGATTGAATCTTTCAAAAGAATATGGATTGATATTTTTGATAATGATTTTACAGAATTGTTTGATTCAAAAAAATTCGGAGAAAATTATGGAAAACTCGTTTCAAAAGAACTTGAATTGACCAAACATTGGAACAACATTACAAATGTAGTTTTACAATCAGTCAATCTCCCAAGTAAAGAAGAGATTGATGAAGTGTACAAAGAACTTCACTCACTAAAGAAAAGAGTAGGCAAATTGGAATTAGAATTAAAGAAAAAAGAGCGACTAAAAAATGAATAGCGAATCACACATAGATCCAAAAATCATCGAAGAGATGCTAAAATTTAGTAAAAATGTCATGGATGCGCCAAAACTAGTATCAGCTCCTGATGAAATTAGTTTAGAAGTAACTCCACATGATACAGTTCACGAATTAGATAAAACCAGGTTGTTACGATACAGATCACTTACAGAGAAACAACATAAAACACCTTTGTTAATTTCATATGCTCTAATCAATAGACATCATATCTTAGATATTCAACCAGAAAAAAGTTGGGTTAGGAATTTACTTCAGCAGGGATTTGACGTATACATGTTAGATTGGGGAACACCAACAAGTATGGACAAATATCTTGATTTTGATGATTATGTAAATACCTATCTAGATTCAGCAGTAGAGCATATCAAAAATGAATCATCTAATGAAAAAATATCACTGCAAGGATATTGTACAGGTGGAACAATTGCTACAGCATATGCAGCTTTGCATCCAGAAAGCGTAAAAAACTACATTGCCACAGCTCCCGTAATTGATGGATGGCGAGATACCACAGTGATTAGTAATCTTGCAAAACACATGGATGTAGACAAAATGGTCGACACAATAGGCAATATGCCACCAGAATTCATGTACTATTGTTTTTCGGTGCTCAAGCCATTTGAGCAAGGAATTGAAAAATATGTAAAATTTTTCAAAAACATAGATAACAAAAAATTTGTAGATAATTTTCTCAGAGTTGAAAAATGGCTAGGGGATACCCCACCAATTCCAGGGGAATTATTCAAACAATGGATTAAAGACATCTATCAAGATAACCTATTAATTCAAAACAAAATGTATGTAGGCGGAGAGCATATAGATTTAAAAAAAATAAACATGCCCACATTTACTCAGATAGCAGTGGGAGATCATCTGGTTTCACCAGAGTGCAGCATGCCACTACATTATGCAATAGGAAGTGAAGATAAAACATTGAGAATGTATCCAACAGGCCATGTGGGTATGATAGCTAGTTCATTATCACAAAAAAAGGTGCTACCTGAGCTAGGAAAATGGTTGGCAAAAAGATCATAAAAAAGGAAAAAAGGAAAAATAATTTCCACTAGTTTGTTTTGCTAGTAAATGCAGAAATCCAAGATTGTAGAATATTTTTGTTTAGATCTGCAAATGATTTTGCATTATCATTGAATGTTTTGATATTCTGTTGGGTTGCATCTATTGTTGCAAGGGTTACTTGGTTTTGTATAGAAGCTGCCTTTACTAATTCTTCAGTAGTATCACTAATCACTTTTAATGTTGCTTCAGGAACATTTGCTGCAATACCAGATTTCATCACATATTCTTTTTGTAATGTGATAGTTGAATCCACCATATTTTCATATGCTTGTAAATATTCTTGTTGTACATTAGTAATTGATTGATGATATTGCGGTACTGATTGTTTAATACCGTTGAAGAGTTTGTCAATATTTTCTTGATATACAGAAAATACATCTTTTGAATTTGTTTGTGTTGTTTCGTTTTTACTCATTGTTTCACCTCCTTGTTTTTTGATTTTTTTGCTATTGGCAAGATAATGACTTGGACCAAATCACCATCACCTAAACCAAGTGCACTACGTTCAGCTTCAGGAATAGAGATTCTTCCATTACTACTGATAGTGGTTTTGTAAGCACCCCAATTCATAAAAGAAGGAAGCATTTGACCGATGCTAAACATGGTATCCATACTGTCACTTTGTACAGTTGACATGTTATTCATCAGATTGGATTGAGTTTGTCGCACACTTTCAGAAAATCCTTTTAGTGTTTCCAAAGGATTGAATATTTGGCCAGGTTGATTTGGCATCAAGGAGCCAAAACTTTTCATAAATTCTGCTTGAGCACGTCCACTTTTTTGAATCCAAGATTTAAACATCTCAGAAGGATCATATGGGTTTTGATTACCACTCATAGGTAATTATTGGAATAAATAGTATTTAAATGGATCTAAACACCAATTAAAAATTCCAATACCTTTGAAGTAAAAAGATATGGGTTTTGGACATATGGAGTGTGGCCGCACCCATCCATTCTAAAAAATTTGCAATCTTGAATGGCTGAAACAAAATCATCAGCATAGTCAATTGGGATTACAGGATCATTTGCACCCCAAATAATCAGAGTGGGTGTAGATATTGATTGGAGTTGAGACGTGATGAATTTAGAATTTTTCAACCCTAAAACAGTAGACATGAAAGCGAGTTTTGCATTTGGTAATTGCATACGCTCTACAAACCCGGCAACAAGTTCATCTTCAATATTATTTCCAGAACCTTCCATCATTTCAAATGCATTTTTTGCACTTATTTCATTTGGATATAAAGCTGCCATAATATATGCATCAAGTGCAGGAGTGGATTTTTTCATCAGTCCTGCCGGAGATACTAGAATAAGCTTTTCAATATTTTCAGAGTGAGATGCAGCATATTCTGCAGAAATTTGTCCGCCCAATGAAGAACCAATAATACTAGGCCGCGTAATTTTAGAAGCAGTAAAGAATTTTTCAAGAAATTCTGAAAAAAAATCAGGAGTGTAATCTACTGTAGGTTTGTCACTATATCCAAATCCAATTAAATCAGGAACAATGACACGAAAGTTATCTTCAAAAAGAGGGATTACGTGACTCCATCTTTCTGCCGAAGCCCCTAATCCATGAATTAGCACTAGTGTATTTTTAGAACTGCCAGATTCCAAATATCGAATTTTATGTCCATCAATTTGAAGGAATTTCTCATTCACCATTTTAGCTACAATTATCATCACTAGATAAGTTTTAGTGAATTATGCGATCAGAGAAGATCTAAGTAACGTAAGAAATTCAAAATAATAAAAATAAGAAATATGTTTTTTAGTATCAATAATAAATAGAATTTGTGATAAATAAGAAAATTTCAAAAATACTAGTTCCATTGGATGGATCTAAAAATTCCGTAAGAGGGTTAGAGACGGCGATTACTTTAGCTAGAAGTTGTGGAGCGACAATTACCGGAATTTACTCTATTTACGCACCACCGCACTCAGAGTTCAGAGGAGTGGGGGCTGTAGAAAAAGCCCTAAACGTGCAAGTAAAAAAATTCATGGCAGAAGCAAAAGTTTTAGCAGCTAAAAACGGCATTGTATTTAATGAAAAAATAGCCAGGGGAGAAATTGGATATAACATTATCAAGTTAGCTCATGGAAAGAGTAAATTTGATATAATCGTGATAGGATCAAGGGGAAGAAGTTCCACTAAAGAAATGTTTTTTGGGAGTGTTTCAAACTATGTCATCCACACATCAAAAATACCAGTTGTCATTGTAAAGTAATCTAAGAGAATCCGTGTTTTTTGAAATATTTTTGATGGTACTCTTCTGCTTTGTAAAATGTCGGAGCAGGAACAATTTCAGTAACAACAGGGCCATCATATTTTCCTGATTTTTCCAATACATGTTTTGATTTCTCAGCAATTTCTTTTTGTTGCTCAGTGTGATAAAAAATTGCTGAACGGTATTGAATTCCAACATCAGGGCCTTGGCGATTTAATGTTGTAGGATTGTGATTTGACCAAAATATATTCAAAAGATCTTCAAAAGAAATCTCATCAGGATCGTAATCAACTTCTACAGCTTCTGCATGCCCAGTCTTATCTGTACAAACTTCTTCATATGTAGGATTTACGAGTTGGCCTCCAATGTATCCAACTGCAGTAGATTTAACGCCTTTTGTTTTATTAAGTAAATCTTCAACATGCCAAAAACATCCGGCACCAAATGTAGCTTTCATACAAATATCATTTGACAATACTAAATTAAAACCATTTGTTAAAATGAAAATCTAATTTACTATTACAATTTTTTCTTGAAAAAGATATTTTAAGGAATTTTTAAATTCATCATCAGATATCCAGTCCTGTGACCACCAATGAGCAGTATTACGAAACCAATCAGGAATATCATCAACAATTACATCACCAGAGAGAGGAGCATTTGATGTCATGATGATGTCATGTTCCAGCATAAATTCAATGCCAGATACAAATGTAGAATCATCAATTTTTCCAGTAGCCCAAGATTTAGCATCATCCTTTATCCAAGAAGGAATAGGCACAGGATCTTTGTACCCTAAAACATTGTAAATTGAATCATTTGGAAATTGTGAATCAAACCAAGACTTGTAAATTTGTTCAGCATTGTATCTGTCAATGTAATATTGTGGGGATTTATCAAAAGCGGGAAAATTTGGAATTTGTGTTGATTTGTAACCCACCACATCAGTAACAGAACGGTTTGGAAATTGTGAATCAAACCAAGACTTGTAAATTTGTTCAGCATTGTATCTGTCAATGTAATATTGTGGGGATTTATCAAAAGCGGGAAAATTTGGAATTTGTAATTTTAAAGTTTGAAAAATCGGAATAGATTCAGATGTTGTGGGTTTGGGTGCGGATTGAGGTGTTGTTGGTTCATCTGTTGGTTCATCTGTTGGTTCATCTGTTGGTTCATCTGTTGGTTCATCTGTTGAAGTTTGGGAAGAGGACATTTTTCGATATTCGATTGATTTCTCCAAATTTCCATCATATGTTATTTTTATTGGATAGAATCCATCAGTAATCCATGTTGGGCCTCCAACATTAAATGCTACAGAAAAACTACCATCAGAATTTACAGGAATGGTGTTAAAATCGGCAAAATTTGTTTTGCCAGGAGTAAAAATTTGAATAGTCACAAATGGAATTTCAGGATCATATGAAACATCACCCGAAACAATCATTTGATCTCCTTGATAGTAAATGGATTTGTCAGTAATGAAATCACCCACTATAGCAAATACAGATACAGTGATACTTGGAATTAAGAGAAGTAAGATAATTACAAAAGGTGTGCTAGTCATTTTCTAAAAATTAATTCATAGTATAATTAAAGAATTCAATAGATTGCCCAATTGAATTAATTAACATCAGTAAAGATCTCTACAACTTTTTTAGCCAAATTTTCAATATTGGCAGAAGGTTCAGCAGAAATTAACAGTAAAATTTGAGTTATAGGAAATGGAAAACTCACTAAAACTGCCTTGTCACGCCTTGCAGCAAGATAATTTATCGGTCCAAGGCTTTCATCATATTCTTTTCGAATTGATGCTTTAGAGACAAACTCAAAAAAAGACTGTAAACGGGTCTCATCACCTTCATGAGGTACTAGATCTTGCTTAAATCCACCTGCAATTAATTGACCAGCCTTATCTACAATTCCTGCAAATCGAATCTCAGGTTCAACAAGTAATTGATCACATTTTTTATCATATAATTCAAAACCGCCACTATTTGACATCATATTCATTTATGAGACCAAAAATAAAAACCTAGTCAATACAATCTAGGATAAAACTGACCTGGATTCACAAATATAATTCCATATTGGCCATCAAATATAGGTGATTTTTACAGGAAATTAACAAGTAAAAACTTTAAATGAAATTATATTGAAACGAGTGATTTTTAGAATTTCAATACCATTGTTAATCATGGGGTTTAGTTTTCAAAATATTTATGGACATAATCCAGATTTTGAAATTGAAAATTCAGAAGATATTTTAAAATTTTATGAATTTTTCTATAAAGAATACGAATTTTTAGGAACATATGATTTATCTCAACAGCATCTAGACCATCCTAATCTTAGAGCATGTGTGATACTCTACAATCACTAGCGTGGAATAGTGCCAACCAAGCAAAAAATTTAGCATTGATTGCAGAAATTGAAAAATACCTTGGAGATTCAAGTTACATTAAAAAAAGACACATAGGATATTCAGATATCATCCCAGATTGGATTAAAAGAGAAGCGCAATTGTGGATTAATAATGAAAACTAAGATGTTGGTTTTGTATATGGTATTCATACGTTGTTAGAAGATATAGTCATCATATTGGATTTCACGAAAAGAGGATATGTATTGCAGATAAAATTTATTTTAAAGAAAACGATTTCATCAAGTGCCACATTTTGACAAATATGGGAATAGCATATCTCAATCAAACATACGATAAAATCTATTGAAAATAGCAAAACAGTGGCAAATGATAGTGAAATCATCATAGAAATTGAAAAAATTTCTCATAATGGCATAACAAAAGAAGAAATAATTCTAAACAGTAAAGGGCTAATTGAATTAGATGTGTGTTGCGAATATTATGAATTTATGATTCCACTACCAATTAAGTTAGGAGACAATATTTCAAAAAATGTAAAAATTGTATCTGCAACCACATACATTCTAAAAGGCCAAGTAAGAGAAGCATGGCTTGCAAGTGATTTAACAGGCCAGAATGTCAAAATTATGGACAAAAAATCAGGATTGGTTTTTTCATATGAATTTCATGGAACAAAAAGTATTGCCAGTAGGCGAGGAAACAAAAATTGCAGATACAAATTTCTTTGATGTAAAATACAATATGGAATCACATGGAATTATAATTCCAAAATGGTGAAAAACCACAACAAGTTGGTTGTTAGATGAAAAAATTTCAAAATCAGAATATTAACGAGCAATTGAGAATTTGATTGCTCGAAATACAATCAGAGTCTAGTTACAAATGACATTTTAATAAAACATAGTCAATGATTTTTTCTTCAGATGCTTTTTTCATTTTTTGAATAGATTTGAATAATATTTTTTCAACATATGGGGCATAATTTTTTAAAATGGGTATTTTTAATTCGTCTCGGTTTTTTGAATAATAGTTAGCAAGAGGATCATATACATTTGAGCCAATAAATTTTTCTTCAGATATAAAAAAACCAGAAGAAGCAATCAAATTTTTAAGATATTCAATGTTATAATGTTCAGAAGACCAAGTGAATTTCAAAAGCCCAAGATTTCTTAATGATGGATTTTCTACAGTTATAGGTATGGCCATAACAAGTAGACCTGATTTTTTCAAAATTCTTTTTGATTCAGAAATAAAATCAGACAAGGGTTTGAAATGCTGAGCAGATTCTAATGCTAAAACACGGTCTACAGAATTATTTGTAAAAGGCAATTTTGTAGAAGTTGAATTAAGAAATTCAATATTTTTTTCAAACCCAGATTCAACTAATTGTTTGAAATTAATATTCACATCATACAAATTAATTCCAGGATATGCATCCCTCCAAAGCTTTGATGGAGCACTCAAACCGCTGCCCACATCTACAACTTTCAGTTCAGATGACAATTCAGCCATCTCTGCAAAAACCATGCATAAATTATTTTGAGCAGATATAGGATCATCATGATTTTTTGACCACAGACCAAAATTTAGCATAGACCCACCTGTTGCAAATTGCATTACAGGCGATAAAGAAGTGTAAAGATTAACAACATCTTTTTCATTTCTTCGAAAAGTCCATAAAAATAGATCAAGGGGGTTTATCATTACCAAAAATAATTCTAATATGATTTAAAGATCAGACTATTAATTTCTAAGGTAATCCTTCAGAGTCTTCAACACAGTGTTTGTGAACCCAATTCTCATCGTTATTTTTTAAAATTTCCTTTCCAGGTTGGATTTTATCCCCACAAGATGAACATGAGGCAGCAAATTTTGCTTTCATGTAACATAGCAAACAATATAGGATAAATCTACGGTGTTGGAACAGATGCTAGCTAAAGATTAACACATTTTATAAATTCGTAATAACGAATCAACCTAATGGATAATCTAAATTCTGAAATCAATTCAAAAATAATTTTGGCAAAATGGACAGATAGGTTTCTTGCATGGCTAATTGATTTCATCATTGTTTCAACGATTTCAACAATAGTGATTTTCTTAACATTTGGAACCATTTACTATGATCTTGATGAAGAAAGTCTTTGGGCTGAAAATTTTCAATACATTCCAGTTAGTATTTTGTTTTTCACGTATTGGACAATATTGGAATTCAAAACAGGTCAAAGTGTAGGGAAAAAAGTTTTAAATTTAAAAGTAATACATCTGAACGGAGAAAATCCAAGATTAATTGGAATTCTATTGAGTAGTTTTGGAAAATCATTCTTGTTGCCCATAGATGTGATCATTGGTTTGATTTTGACAAATGAAAAACGTCAAAGAATTTTCAACAAAATTGGAGATACAGTAATAATAAAAATTAAAGAGTCAAAAGATAATTCAGGCACAGTATTTTTGAAAGATTAGATTTTGTCAGATTTTCTTGCATAATTACTTTGAAGAGTTAACCAACAGATCTATTAGCAACTTTTGATCTGTCACAATAATGTCTAAAAACCAAAATGAATGGTGGGTAGGATTGCCAAGAGAACTACAAAAAGACATCGAATCAGAAGAATAACTTTCTAGAAAGGCAGGGAAAGAGCAAAGGTTGCAGGCTTTGCTGCTTACAGATTTAGTTCCACCATGCATAATAGTTAATGGATTTTTTAAATCATGTGCAACTCTACTTGCCATAATTCCAATAGTTGCCAATCGTTCAGATTTAACCATGCCTTGTGATTTATCTTCAACTTTAGAAAGTAAAGTTTCATTTTGTCTTAACAACTTTTGTTCCATTTCTAATAGTTTTGATTGAATTTTTTTCTTCTTTTGGGATGTCAGTTCCAATAGCAACATAGTTTGTAATATTTTTTTCAGAATTCATAATGGAACAATAGAAGTTTTTAACCAATAAAATGAGTCATCCTTAGCACGATTCTTTATTTCACCATACCAAATTTTTCCAGAAGATATGGTATTCCACATATCAGTGAAAAATTCATCAGGATGTTCATCAGGATGTTCATCAGATTTTAAAATGCCATGATTTTGTCCAAGTAATTCATCTTCAGAATATTTTAAAAGTTCACAGAATTTGTTGTTTGCATAAATAATAATGCCTTCAACATCAGTTATGGCAACAATTGCATTTTCAAATAAAATATCTTCAAATGAAGACAGGTTAAGATTTAATTTTTTAAATGAGGCAAAAAGTCCAGTTGACATACAAATTATTCATTTGGTATAATACAAGCGGGTGTATGTAATTTTCAATAATATTGTAAATAGTCGTGCATAGTTTTCACTAGGTAGAATTTCAGATAATTAAAAATGATATCTTACGCCATAGATAATTAATTATCAAATTAAAAATGCATAGCTTACGCTATGAATGATTAAAAATGAAATCATCGTACAAGTCGTGTATATGTTATCCACTTGATGAATTGAAAATGATTCATCGCGCATAGTCTCTATGTAAGTGGCTGAACCGATGTGTTGGTCTATTAGTAAAGGCTGGCTCACCACTCGCCGAAGCTTGTGATCTACACCACCTTCCTATCAACGCAGTATTTTGCTGCCGACCTTCATCTTACGAAAGAATAACTTGTCTCGGGATAGGATTCGTGCTTAGATGCTTTCAGCACTTAGCCTAAACGGCTTAGCTGCCCGGCCTGCCTTATCAGACAACCGGTAAACCAGTGGCCACGCTGCTCTGTTCCTCTCGTACTCGGAGCAACTTCCCCTCAGTTATTCGCGCTTCCATCAGGCAGAGACCGACCTGTCTCACGACGGTCTAAACCCAGCTCATGTTCCCTTTTAATTGGCGAGCAGCCACACCCTTGGCCCCTGCTGCAGGACCAGGATAGGAAAAGCCGACATCGAGGTACCAAACCGCGGGGTCGATAGGAGCTCTCGCCCGCGACGAGCCTGTTATCCCTGGGGTAATTTTTCTGTCACCTCCGGGCCCCAATAGTGGGCACACGAAGGATCGCTAAGCCAGACTTTCGTCTATGAATTCCGTGCGTTTGGAAATCCATTCAGTCGAGTTTTTGGCTTTGCCCTCTTCAACGGATTTCTGCCCCGTTTGAACTCAACTTTGGGCCCCTTTGATATCTTTTCAAAGGGGTGCCGCCCCAGCCGAACTGCCCACCTGCACGTGTCTCCGGTCTTCACTGGATAAGTGGTACTGCAAAAAGAGTCTGGTGTTACATCGTTGCTTCACTAACATCCCGGGGAATGTTAGGCATAGCTCCCAGATACCCTGTGCAATTCTTACTATACCACAAGCACAAGCTGCAGTAAAACTCCACGGGGTCTTCTCTCCCCGATGGAAGTTGATGGACTGTTCGTCCACCTTATGTGGCTTCACCGGGTTGTAGGCGGGGACAGTGGGGCTCTCGTTGTTCCATTCATGCGCGTCGGAACTTACCCGACAAGGCATTTGGCTACCTTAAGAGAGTCAGAGTTACTCCCGGCGTTAACCGGCCCTTAGCTCGGTTGAACCCAAGTTTTAGGTACCGGCACCGGCCAGGATTCAGCGACTATACAAATCCTTTCGGACTAGCAGTCGCCTGTGTTTTTATTAAACAGTCGGAACCCCCTTGTCATTGCAACCTGCGATCCCCATTCCTCATGAAGACCGCAGGCATCCCTTATACCTAAGCTACAGGACTAATTTGCCGAATTCCCTCGCCATACGGTATACCCGTAGCACCTTAGCTTTCTAAGCCAGCGCACCTGTGTCGGTTCTGGGTACGAACTTGCATCTCACTAACTACACAGTCTTTCATGGTCTCCTGGATTCAAGAAAACTTCGCTAACGCGAAGCCATTCCTACCTCGGATGAGTTCTCGTCATTACGACACTCCTCCACCCTCGAATAGTTAGATACAACGACGGTTGTACAACCCCTATCCGGAAGCGAACCATATAGATCAAACGCTTGATGCAAGGTACTAGAATATTAACTAGTTTCCCATTCGGTGTACTCTGTTGAGGTACATCTTAGGATCGACTACCTCCAGGCTGATAACGCATTGCCTGGAAACCCTTGCGCTTACGGTGGTATTGTTTCTCACAATACTATGCTGTTACTACCACCAAGATCTGCAATAGAAATCGGTCCACAGGACGTCATCGCCCTGCTTCGACCCAATCACTACGCCAACCTACCACGAATCATCCTCTGATGATTATCTAAAGTATCGGTATTTTGCTTTAGCCCCGTCCGTTTTTGAGGCATCCCCCCTCGGCAGGTAAGTTGTTACACACTTTTTAAAGGATAGCTGCTTCTGAGCTTACCTCCCTGCTGTCTTGGCGAGAACACGCTCTTTAGCTTGACACTTAGCAAAAATTTGGGGACCTTAACTTTAGTCTGGGTTAAACCCCTTTCGGCCGTGAGCCTTACGCCACACGAGCCCGTGTGCTTGCTTCTACGATGCGTATCCGTTCGGAGTTTGAATGAGGGGTGAGGGATTTCTCCCCCGCGCCCCTCTATCAGTGCTCTACCGGAAACGCTATCTCCACAAACCACGCCCTGCGAGACGCTTCGGTTGGAACTAGCGAGCGCCAGTCTAGATTGGTTTTTGACCCCTATTCCCAAGTCACAACAACGATTTGCACGTCAGAACGTCTTAAGACCTCCAGCGGGCTTTCGCCCGCCTTCATCTAGCTCAGGAATAGATCGACTGGCTTCTAGCCTAGCCGCCATGACTCAACGCACTTTCACACGCTTCTCCTGACTTCTTGCGAAGCTGCGAGAACTTGGTTTCCCTTCGCCTACACCTTTACAGGTTTAAGCTTGCCATGACAGTTAGCTCCTTGGTCCGTGTTTCGAGACGGAACGCGTGACACTGATGATTTGGACATCAAATCTTCAACTCTATTGCTAGAATCTCTAATCTGAAAAAATCACCTTTCATGCCACGCACGTCTGTAAGTAATAGGTTTCATGCACTTTTCACCCCCCTTCCGGGGTACTTTTCAGCTTTCCCTCACGGTACTAGTCCACTATCGGTCTTGAGAAATATTTAGCCTCGGATGCTACTTTCACCCATATTCATTGCCCACTACCAAGGACAACTACTCGGGTATGAATAGGACTCTTCCCACTTCGCCTAAGGGGGTATCACCCTCTTTGCCAGAACTTTTCAGATCATTTCAGCTGTGTTCCAAGATTCCATATTATCATACCAAAACACCACATCTCCCGAAGGATTCAGTTTGGGCTCTTTCCTTTTCGTTCGCCACTACTTGGGAAATCTCAATTGATTTCTTTTCCACGTGGTACTAAGATGCTTCAATTCCCACGGTTCGACTTCCAATACTAGTGTACTGGAATGTGCATAAGCACAAGATTCTCATTCGGACATCTCGGGATCATAGGATGCGTGCGCCTACCCCGAGCTTATCGCAGCTTGCCACGTCCTTCATCTCTCCTCAAGCCTAGCAATCCACCTATTACCGTCTTTACACCGGTATATTCAGCCACATATTACACGACTATGCACGACGATCATTGCAAACCACCGGTAAGTGATCCACTACATCCTTCATACACCACTTTCGTGATGCATTGCATCGATGATTTCAATATGAAGATTATGTACACCCGTACACTTTCCATGTCTAAGGAGGTGATCCGACCGCAGGTTCCCCTACGGTCACCTTGTTACGACTTTTCCCTTGTCACGAACCCCAAGTTCGATAACGCCAATTAGACGTCACCTCGCTAAGAGCTCACTTCAATGAAACGACGGGCGGTGTGTGCAAGGAGCAGGGACGTATTCACCGCGCGATAATGACACGCAGTTACTAGGGATTCCATATTCGTGAGGGCGAGTTGCAGCCCTCAGTCATAACTGTGGTAACGTTTGAGGATTACCTCATCCTTTCGGATTTGAAACCAATTGTCGTTACCATTGCAGCCCGCGTGTGGCCCCAGAGTTTCGGGGCATACTGACCTGCCGTGGCCCCTTCCTTCCTCCGCATTAACTGCGGCGGTCCCGCTAATTCGCCCCACTACTCCTGAGAGTAATGGTGGCAACTAGAGGCAGGGATCTCGCTCGTTACCTGACTTAACAGGACATCTCACGGCACGAGCTGGCGACGGCCATGCACCACCTCTCAGCTTGTCTGGTAAAGTCTTCAGCTTGACCTTCATTCTGCTGTCTCTCCGGGTAAGATTTCTGGCGTTGACTCCAATTGAACCGCAGGCTTCACCCCTTGTGGTGCTCCCCCGCCAATTCCTTTAAGTTTCATACTTGCGTACGTACTTCCCAGGCGGCAAACTTAACGGCTTCCCTGCAGCACTGCATTGACCACAAGTCAATGCATCACTGAGTTTGCATAGTTTACAGCTGGGACTACCCGGGTATCTAATCCGGTTTGCTCCCCCAGCTTTCATCCCTCACCGTCGGACGTGTTCTGGTAGACCGCCTTCGCCACAGGTGGTCATCAATAGATCAAAGGATTTTACCCCTTCCTACCGAGTACCGTCTACCTCTCCCACTCCCTAGCTCTGCAGTATTCCCGGCAGCCTGTACGTTGAGCGTACAGATTTAACCGAAAACTTACAGAGCCGGCTACGGATGCTTTAGGCCCAATAATCATCCTGACCACTTGAGGTGCTGGTTTTACCGCGGCGGCTGACACCAGAACTTGCCCACCCCTTATTCGTCAGTGTTTCTAGGACTGATAAAAGATTCGTTTAGCACAAATCACTCGGATTAACCTTGTCGTGCTTTCGCACATTGCAAAGTTTTCTCGCCTGCTGCGCCCCATAGGGCCTGGGTCCGTGTCTCAGTACCCATCTCCGGGCTACTCCTCTCAGAGCCCGTACCTGTAATAGTCTTGGTGGGCCATTACCTCACCAACAAACTGATAGGCCGCAGTCCCATCCTACGGCGATAAATCATTTGGAACACAAACCATTCCAAGCATAGTGTTCTATCGGGCATTATTCTCAGTTTCCCGAGGTTATTCCCGTCCATAGGTTAGGTTGACTACGCGTTACTGAGCCGTATGCCTTGTATTGCTACAATGACTCGCATGGCTTAGTATCAATCCGATAGCAGTCAGGTCCGGCAGGATCAACCGGATTCTGAATTATGTTTTGTATTTTGATTATTGAAGTACACATCTTGTACTTTAATTGGAATTGACGGATGCACATAATCTTCACATTTCAGATATTGATCTTGCAATCAAATCCTCATTCTTGTATGCGTAACTGGAGGCCCATGAATCACAAAGTGGCATCTTGCCATACTTCATCACGAGCGCCGCCTATTGCGTTACGTATGCAGAAGCTAACAAAGTCAGAATCCATATAAACCATACGTGAAATTATGCCTGATCGAGCCAAAAAATTGTAAAAATCACACATTTTATTTTTCAGATCATCCTCCAGGGGGAGATTATCGGGATAAAATAGGGCCAATTCAGAGATCATGGATAGTTAAAATGGCAGATCTCATTTTGAAAATTGCTTTTGAGTTACATTACAGAATATAAAAAAAAGACAAAAAATTCTGCAAAGATATTTGCAAAGTCTCTAAGACTTCATGTGAATGGTGTTTCTCATAACATACGATATTATGAACCATATCCATTTGTAGTAAAGTCAGCTTCTGGAAAAAACCTAGTGGATGTAGATAACAACAAGTATACAGATTATTGGATGGGTCATTGGAGTTTAATTTTAGGACATGGCCCAAAAGATGTTAAAGATTCTTTGAGAAAACAAATTGAAAAAAGTTGGATGTATGGAACAGTAAATGAGCAGACAATAAAATTATCAGAATTGATTTCAAAAGCAGTTCCAGTAGCTGAAAAAATTCGCTACGTTACATCAGGAACTGAAGCTACAATGTACGCAGTCAGATTAGCTCGCTCAGCAACTGGAAAAAAAATTATTGCAAAGATTGATGGAGGATGGCACGGATATACTTCAGATTTATTAAAAAGTGTAAACTGGCCATTTACAGAATCAGAAAGCAGCGGAGTTGTAAATGAAGAAAAAATTGTTTCAATCCCGTACAATGATTTAGAAGGCTCTTTGAAAATATTAAAAAGACATGCAAAAGATTTGGCAGGTGTAATTATAGAACCGGTATTGGGTGGTGCAGGATGCATTCCAGCTACTCAGGAATATCTAAGGGGGATTCAGGAATTTGTTCATAAAAATAAATCATTGTTCATCCTAGATGAAATTGTCACAGGGTTTAGATTTAGATACGGATGTCTATATCCTACAATGAAATTAGATCCAGACATTGTAACATTGGGTAAGATTGTAGGGGGCGGAATGGCAATTGGCGTGATGTGCGGTAAAAAAGAAATCATGGAGCATGCAGATACCACAGGTAAGAAAAAATCAGAGCGAAGCTATGTTGGAGGAGGCACATTTTCTGCAAATCCAGCCTCGATGACATCAGGGCATGCAGCCCTGTCAGTATTGAAAAATAACAGCTCAGTGTATTCTAAAATTAATGACTTGGGGGAATATGCCAGAAAAGAACTAACCAAGTCATTTGATGGGAAAGCCATAGTTACAGGCAAAGGGTCTTTGTTTATGACCCATTTTGTAAAAGACGGGATTTCAGAAATCACAAATGCCACTCAAGCATCAATGTGTGATGTCAAAGCACTGCATGACTATCATTTTAAAATGATAGCACATGATGGAATCTTCTTTCTGCCAGGCAAACTAGGCGCAATATCAAATGCACATACAAAAGCAGATATCAAAAAAATGATAAGATAGTCATTGTTAAATTTTTGAAAAAGACTTGTTGCTCCATGAGATTAATTTGTTAAAAATTTCAAGATAGTCATCAGATTTTGTTGTAATGTGAACATGGGCCAATAATTCGCCATACTGTACCTCCAGGATCATCGTACACTCTTCTTTGAAAAAAGGTACGGAAACACCGATTTTTTTCAATGAGGTGAATTCAAAATTTTCAATTTTCAAATAATTGTTTCTGACTCTAATCTGCTTTTTACTGGAATTGTTATTGATTGATTCATCAAACTGCTTTTTTGTAGAATCATCCCAAATAGGTGAATCTTGAGGCCATCTATGAACATGCACTTTGTCTGCAAGATAATTTAATTCAAAATCAGACAATATTTCAGATCATTTTTGATGAAAATTAAGCGTTATCGCAATATGAAACCGCCATAGGCATGACAAATTTTTATCAAATGATCCAGTTCAGATATTATGGAAAAGAAAAAAGATGAAAAAGAAGAAGCATATGCCTCAGATGACCCCACAAATACATCTGCAAAAGAGCAGGAAAACATGGCTAAAGAGGCAATAAAGAAATTCAAATCATCAAGCTAAGCCAAACTTTCATTAGCAATATCATTTTTGAGAAATTATGGGACTGTTTGGTTCAAAAGGAGACGTGGAAGATCTGCTGTATGATGCAATGTCACTAATTGAGAAGAACCAGCCAAAAGGAGCCATTTCACTATTCAATAAAATACTAAAGCAAGAATCAAAAAATGCACCAGCGTTATTGAACAAAGGTCTGGCATTAAACCAGATAAAAAAATACAGTGATGCAATAACATGCTTTGACATTCTAATTGAGATTAATTCTAAAGATTCCCAAGCATGGAATAACAGAGGCATCGCAATGGCTGAAAACGGAAACATTCAGTCATCTGCCGAATGCTATGATAAAGCAATTGAGGTAGATCCAAAAAACGCATCAGCATATTTTAACAAAGGCGTACTGCTAGACAAACTACAAGAACATGAGGAGGCTTTGGCAGTCCTTGAGAAAGCCATTGCAATTGATTCAAGAAAACCAAATGTTGTAATTTACAAAGGAATCATACTAGGTAAAATGAAAAGACATGAGGAGGCTTTGAACTGTTTTCAAAATGTTTGTAAAAATTATCCAAACAATCAAGATGCATTTTTTCAAAAAGGTGTCCAACTAGCAGAATTAGGACAGCATGTAAAAGCACTTGCCGTGTTTGATGACATTCTAAAAAAATTCAAGGACAATGTAAACGTCATTTATGCAAAATCACGAAGCAAGGCAGCACTAGAAATGTATCCAGAATCACTAGAATTGCTAAAGCAGGCAGTCTCCAGAAATCCCAAAGTCATTCGCATGTGGGCAAAAGAGGAGCCGATTTTTCAAAAATTACACAGCAATGATCAGTTTAGAAAATTAGTAAAATTATAGAATCTTTTTTCTAACTGCATCGATTCGAATCAACCCAACTTTCTTCTTTGGACCAATCAATCTAGCCTCGAAAACAGGAATGTAAACCTCAGTAATTTCACGCAATACAAATTCTTCATTAAGATTTCTAACATCATCCTCCAGAGGCTTTTTTAATTCCAATTGAAGTTTTTTAATTGCCGCATCATGTGTAATTTCAGGTTTTTTGACATTGGCAGGATTTTGCTCCAGTAACCTTTGAGGATAGTTTTCAATGGTTTTTGAATTAATTTTAAATGGGAATTTAATTTCTTGACCGTGATGATCAAACGTTAATTCATCTTCTTCTTCGACAAAAACATGCTCTTCTAATTTTAAATCAATTTTATTTTTACCACGTTTGCCAACAAAGGCCTTTTTGATTCCAGATTTTGAACGAATTGGAAAAAGACCATCACCTAGAGAGATCTCACGGACATTGGAATCCACAGAAATGGAATGACTTGCATTTCTAAGATAATCAGCAATGTATTTTCCTGAAACCATTAAAATGCATTCATGGTATAATTTCAAAGAATGAACATGTATATCATCTATTTTTGGCCTAGAAAGTAATGACTTGAAAGGAATGGTTTTCTTTGAATTGACTAAATCCATAGCTTCTGTTTTATCAAGATTTTTTCTTAAAACCACAGTCTTTACATTACTAGTCTTTACCAAAGCTATTCATAGTATGCAATTCTATCTATTAAATCAATTCAGATAAGGTTCTGCCAAGTTATGGGGATATAGATACAAGGTTTTTAGCAATCTCACAATATGTTCTTTTGAGACATATATCCCCAAGACTATACAGAACCGTCTATCAAAAAGTTAAAAGAGCATAAAAAGACAGATCATGTATATTGGATTTTAAATGGCTTAGATCTTGAAGAAATCTTTCATGTTGGCTCTGCAACATCTTCGGGACTTGAAATACGGATCTTATTCCTGTTGCGTGTCGGGTGTTTTTTTAATTGATTGATTGATTGTGTCATGGATTTTCATACATAAAACCAAAAAAAGCAACTTGCAAGCCAATTTTATCTAGCATGTCATAAATTGTTTTTGGAATTAGTCAAAAGCATCATCATCATCATCCCTATTATCAATCATAAAATCATCAAACTCTTTTGTTTCATCTGAGAAAGCCATTGGATTAACCACCATGCTGTACCTGAAATTGTAAAACCAATTTTCTCAAAAACTATAATGGATTTTCTAGCACGATAAAAGTCATTTCTTAGAGGAGCAGCAGCAGTAACACCATTACGATGTTCATTCCACACTGTCATTTTACCTCTCTAGTTCTTTGAAACTGTCAAAAAAATCGGGGATTTTTATCCAAGAATACAGTTATTCCATCTTCAACTAGTTCCTTTACTTTGGCTTCATCATACGTATCTGAAAATCTAACAGGTTTCATAATACTGGTATTTTAGACGGCATGAGAGTTTACTATAATTTCACAAAGAAACACGACGGTGCCTTGAAAGACAAGCCTCAGGGGCCCAAGGCCTCAATGATGAGGTTGACGGTAAAACAGATGGAAAACTATCATTCAAAACGCATCACTCAGCAAAAATTCGGAATAAATCCACATCCCCAAGATTACACAGAACCTGCATAGGATACCGAATTCCAGATGCTTTTTCAATTCTACTAATTCCAGCAATAACAAGCGGGAATCGTTTCATAGTTAAATCAAATACATCATCATCAGAAATGATTCCTTTAGAATGTGCATCTTTAAAACGTACCAGCGGATCCAATGCTACCCCTCGATAATTTTGAATGTAAAAAGGTTGATTATATCAAGAACGTGGTTTGCCGGCTTTCTTTTTTTTACGTGTTTCAGCCCTTTGATCAGCAGCATATATCAGATGTTTATTTTTTTCTCATTGGCATGACAAATTATGATGTTTGGCAGTAGTAGTTAATTGTCATCATGGTATTGTAAAACAACAAAAATCCATTAACCGATTTCAGTCACAAATGAAAGGATTGTGATAAAATGGGGTTGAGGTATTTTTTTAATAAACCTGTGGCAGGCAACAGATTACTTGAAAAATACTTTTAATGGAACTTTGAGCATAAAGTTTGGTTTTCTTTATTTTTCAAATTCTTTTTTAATTTCTTCAAACTGATCTTTTCTCATACGATTCACAATATCCTTCAAAGTAGTCCTCCTTGATTCTGGAGACCAAGCAGCAGGCCCCTGCAAAGAAATTATGCAATGTCATCTTATCTTTGACATCTTCATCTTGGGTTCTTGTAAAGCATGAATTTTTTTTATTTCAGGATATAATTCCAATGCACCAATTGCTATTGTTTTCCCATCTTCAGTTAAATAATATCTGTTATTTTTGATAAGAGCAACAAATTCAGCATCAATTAATTGTTTTAAAACATGATCTAAATTCATTTCAACAGAATAATCATAATTAGTTGCATTATTTAATAATAAATTGACAAGTATTTCTTCTTCATTAGAAATAGTTGGATAATACACTGTTTTGATAATCATTTTTTGTATATTTTCTGGAAAAGAAGCTAAACCACTTTTTTCTTTCATTCTAATTAATTTAAAATTACTTGATTCAGATACATCTATTTCATTATCTTTTAGATATTTTTGAATACCTTGTATGTGAAGAAGAATTTTCTGTATAGTTCTAAAATTCAAATCAGTTTTCTCGGCTAGTTTATTTTGTGTAAAAGATTCGCCTGTTTTTAGAATTTCAAGAGTTTTCTGAACTGCAGTAGGGAAATCAGTTCTAGTATTCATATAATAACTTGATTGCATACTTATATAATAATTACTGTATAATTATACAGTAGTTATGGCTCTAGAGAATTATGAGATCGCCATATTGTTGAAAATGTATGATGAACAAATCATTGGAAATGCAGGTTACAAAGCAATAGAAAATGTACGAGGTAAGATCAATTGGAAAGGAATAGCAGCAGCATATAACGTGAAAAAAAAATTTGAGACAGTTACACGAAGATTAGTAACTAAAAAATTGTTATCAGATGATGGAAAAAGTATGAAAGTTTTGTATTTGGATAAACTTGGAGTTAGTTTTGCAGTCGGATATTTGAAACAAAATCTAAATGCATTTGTAGATTTAGAAGAAAAAATAAATGTTAAGACATCGAAATAAACAATGTCAATAACAAATAAAAAAATTCTAAAAATAATCATATTAATTACATTTATAATTTTTTCATATTTTTGGTTACAACACGGTGCAAAATTTATTCAAGACCATCATGATCCATATAATCCCATACAACAATTAATTGTGATTTTATTGTTTACAGGTTTTGGGATTTTTTTAACAAGTTAAAATGTAAAATTGATTTTTTGCCAGATTTTCTAGTCAAGGGTTTGAAAGCAGTGTTTTCTTCATACCATTGTTGTGATTTTTCATTTAGTGGCTGTAACGCAATCAATCTACAACCTACATCCATACTAGTATTGTAAGCTGTTTTGATAGCATAGTTTAACATAATTTCCCCCAAACCATTATGAGAATAATCTTTGTGAGCTGCAAATTGTCCAACGAGTAATGAAGGAATTGTTTGATATCTGTATGGTCCCTGACCATCCTCTGGCATTTCTTTTTTGTCTATAGAATATGTTGCAAGAGAAATGAATCCCAAGAGAATTTTCTTGTCTAAAACCCAACACATGGTTTTACCTATCATGTCGTTTTGATCATTCAAAGCTTCATGTTGGATGTAGTGCTCCATTTCTGGTTCAACACAACGAAATGTATCAACAGGAGTAATGTTGGTAATGAAATGTTTACTTGCTAGTGAAAAATCAAGTTTCAATTTATAATTCGATTGTTGGAACTTCTTTTGCGCGTAGTGCTTTAGTTACTGCTGCTTCTTGTTCTGCTGTTTGACCTTTATCAATATCAGCAGCCAATACAGTAAAATCTTCTTCTGTTAATGGTTCTATTTCTCTCAAAGCCATAATTAACACAGCGGCATAATCAGTATAAAATGGTTCTATTCGAAGGTTCTGTGTAATCTTGGGGATATAGACATGAAGGTCTGTATAATCAGGCGGGTGTTGGGATTAATGCCTACTGTTAAAATTAAACTAAAATCCATATCCCCATAACGCAGCAGCACCCCAGATAAGAAAGAAATAATACATTTGAAATCATCATCAAGGCATGTCAGATAAAAAAGAGGGAGGAGGATATATTGATAAATTTCTCAAAAAAGCAGACAATGCAATCCAAGAAGGGATCAGAAAAGCCGACGAGGCACTAGAAGAAGCAGTAGAATTTGGGACAATGACTGCAAAACAAGCAGCCAAAACAAGCAAGGAATTACACAAGCAAGCAAGCAAAGAAAAAGAATCATTGCAGAAAAAAGGAATCAAGAAGATTAACGAAGGACTATCAAGTGCAAAAAAAATTACAACGAATACTCATGAGGATTTGGAAACATTGAAAAAATTAGGCAGGTTAAGAAAGGCAGAAATAATTACAGAGAAAGAATTTCAAGATAAAAAGAAAAAGATTTTGAGTAGGATATAATATGAAAAAATCAAATATTGCAGGTACTGGAGATCAACGAAAAGTAAACCCAGATTGGTTTACAAATAAAACATGGATGAAAGTGCTTTCAGAAAAAATCAAATCAAAAGATCAAGACATCTATCATGTTCATTTTGAAAATGGCTCAAGAACTAAACTTCATCAACATAATGGCAATCAGGTGTTAATTGGAGTAAAGGGAAAAGGCAGTCTTGAAATTTTCAAAAAATATGGCACCAGCAAAGCCAACTTTAAGATAAAAAAAATGGAAAGAATCAACCTCAATGAAGGAGACATTATCCACATTCCAGCAAAGACACTTCACACACATGGCTCAATTGACAAGAAAAAAGAATTTTCTCACATTGCAATCAACATACCCCCAAAGAAAAATTCAATATACAAAACAGAATGGTATGAATCAGATTTTAAAACCAAGGTTTCAAAAATCATCTAAATAAAATGTCATTACGCAAAAATTCTGAAATAGATACAATTCAAGGAAACGAGGGAACTAAAATTAAACAATATTTTCACCCACATAATACACTAAATGGAATCAACTATAGTTTGGCCCAGTTCACGCTAGAATCAGGAAAAAAATCAAAACTGCATAAAATAAGTTCATCAGAAATATTCTATATTTTAGAGGGTTCAGGCATTCTGCACATTAATGATGAAACATACCATGTAGAGAAAGACGATTCGGCATATGTTCCACCAAATGCCAAACAGCTTATAGAAAACTCTGGAAAAGAGGATTTGAGATTTTTGTGCATAGTTGAGCCTGCATGGAAGGCAGAAGACGAGGTTTTACTAGAATAAAGAGCAAATAATACACAATTATTTTTAACATATAACAAATTTATATTTCTAGTGAATACGTATCAAGCACTCAGAGTATTGAATGTGGATTCTAGTTCATCACAGACTGAGATCAAAGCAGCATATAGAAAAATGGCATTGGAGTTGCATCCAGACAAAAATCAGAATAAAACTAAAGGCGAGGAATTTAAAAAAATCACTGAGGCATACAACCATCTAAAGAAAAATCACAACCAAAGAACGGGTTCATCTTACCAGGAAACAATTCAAAACAAACCTAAAAGTGATTTTAAAAGAAAACCCCAGTGGGGAGCAGCACCAGATGATGGCAGCATTCCAGAGCAGGATTGGGGCAAGTATACACGTCAATTTGAAGAAGGAGATCCAGAATTTTGGAAAGAATATGAAAGAAAGTTTTGGGAAGATTACAATGCACGAATTCGATCAGATGGAAGAAATGGAGAATATGAAAAAGCACAAGAGCCCAAAAAACAGCCAGATCTTTTTGTAAAAGTAGACAAAAGTTTGTGCATAGGTTGTTGCAGCTGTGAAATCATTGCACCAGGGGTTTTTGAAATAGATAAAAAAAGTCAAACAAATCCCAAATCATCAGTAATTAATCAAAAAGGTGAAGGAGTTAACAAAATAATGAATGCAGCTGAAACTTGTCCAACCAAAGCAATCAAAGTTGAAGACTTGGAAACAAAAGAAAAATTATTTCCGTATTAAATTTTCAATTGATGGTATAACGTATCCATTTCAGATTCAGACAGATTTACCATGCCACTAAACATGCTATGAATTGGACCTGCAGAATCATCTTTGCTTCTCGGAACTAAATGTACATGAACATGAGGAATCTCCTGACCTGCTTCCTTGCCATTGTGTATTGCAACTAGAGTAGAGCCGGTGATTTTATCTATATTTGGAACCATTTCATGAACAAGGGAAAATAAATCGGTGTTTTCCTCAACACTCATATCTTGAATTTTTTCATGATGATTTTTTGGTATGACCAAAACATGTCCGGTTGCAAGGGGAAACGCATCTAAAAATGAAACAGATTGTGCAGTTTCTTTAAGAATTTTTGATTTTATTTCACCAGAAATAATTTTACAAAAAATACAATCCATAGTATTTTGCCAAATGTTTTAAAATATTAAATTACCTATTATTACGGTTCAACAATAGTTGCCCATGCAAGGCCTTCTCCAAATTTGATAGTAGCAACATCGCCTGGTTTCAACATACAATTTTCAATAATTTTAGGAATAGTGTCAAGGGTTTCGACATAACAAACCCCATCATCATTATTCAAAATAGTCACTTCTTCAAACACATCTTCACGAATCAGATTCCAAAATGGAAATACCAGAGTAGATAACACAATTCCAGCAGTAAGAAAGGTACCAACAAATACAAGACTAGTTTTTTGACTTGAGCTGAGTTCCATTTACCAAGTTCCACCATCGCCACCACTAGGATCTAGTTTTTTGGCAGGGACATTTCCATGTGCTTTTTTCATGTGTTTTTTTAATCGTTCAGGATCATGCAACTCAGTTCCACAAACATCACATTTGGTTTTATTCTCGTCTTCTTTTTTACGTTTGAACAAGCCCATTAAATGATAAAAATTTGAAATGCATTATAAAGGATACTCGGTTTTGGGTAATTGTGACAGTAAAAAATATCACAGTTTTGGGTTCCGGAGTCATGGGACATGGAATTGCCCAGGTTTCAGCAACTGCAGGATATAATGTGGTTTTACGAGATATCAAGCAAGAATTTCTAGATAAAGCAATGGAGAAAATAAAATGGAGTTTGGGCAAGCTGGTCTCAAAAGAAAAAATATCTAAAGAAGAAGGGGATGCAATATTTTCAAGAATTACACCCGTTATAGATTTGGCAGATGCAGTAAAAAATGCAGAACTTGTAATTGAAGTGGTTCCAGAAATCATGGAGTTAAAAAAATCAGTTTATGCAGAACTAGACAAGGTTGCAGGACCTAAAGTGGTTTTTGCATCAAATACAAGCACACTACCGATTACAGAAATAGCAAATACAACATCCAGGCCTGAAAGATTTATTGGAATTCATTTTTTCAATCCCCCACAACTGATGAAACTAGTAGAGATAATTCCAGGAGAGAAAACTGCACAAGAAATTACAGACTTGACTCAAGAATATGTAAAATCAGTCAACAAGCAAGCTGTGTTATGTAGAAAAGATGTTCCAGGATTCATAATCAACAGACTGTTCATACCAATGGTTCACGAAGCATGTTTTGGCAGGGACAGAACAGGTGCAACACTTGAAGAGATTGATTCGGCAGTAAAATTCAAGCTAGGATTTCCAATGGGCATATTTGAATTGGCAGACTTTACAGGAATGGATGTCATCCACAAGGCAACAGTTGAGATGCATTTGCGTGACAAAAAAGTAATCAACCCACATCCACTTGTCGAGAAAATGTTTGATGAGAAAAAACTGGGGCAAAAATCAGGTGAGGGGTATTACAGATATTCTGATGACAAATACGAGCGTGTTGCACTATCAGAACAACTGGCAGAAAAATATGACCCCATTCAGCTGGTTGCAAATATTTTAAACAATGCAGCATGGCTTGTTACAAATGGAGCAAGCGATATCAAAGAGATTGAAAAGGCAGCTCAGCTAGGACTGGGTCTCAAAAAACCATTATTTGAAACCGCAAAAGAAATTGGAATTAAAAAAATTGTCGATGAATTAGACAGACTTGCAGATGAGCACGGGGAATTTTACAGGCCGGACCCATTACTAATTTCCATGCAGTGATCAGCAGATGCATGAATAGCGTCAATTCAAATAACTACATAAGTAATAAAAAATTAGAAAAATCATGATTCCAAAACCTCCAAGAATAAAAGTTGACGTCACACGAATGATAATCTATTCTTTCATACCAATCCTGTCAATTTATGCAGGATGGCGAATAGAGAAATTTTGGATGTTGTTTGGAATTAATTTTGCAGTAGGTTTTGCATTAGGCATTCCAGCAGGAATGATTTTGCCAGAACATCACGGAGGCATTGTTACAATACCAATCAGCATAGTCATATCAATTTTTACAGTTAGATATTTTGCCAAACAGTACAACAAGCAAATTTAAAATCAAAATTACTAGAATTTTAGAAAATTTACAAAGTACAACATTGGAAGATTTTAAGGGTTTTAGAAACAGTCACGTATTAACTTGACGGGTTGCGACCTTTGTCAGATATTGATCAGCGTTGTCAATCTCTTCGACTTTGCTGCTGCTGCTGCTGCTGCTGCTGCTGTCAAGGTTGTGTTCTGGTGCGTTTATTGTAATGTGCACCTTGTCAGTCCACGTGTAGGCATTCTTGTCAAGAGTTATCCTGTCATCTGTGTCATCAGGATTGCATACTCCCTGAATAGATGCAGTGCTGATTATGTCAAGTTCGTTTTTTGTTGTTGCATGTGAGTCAGGCAAAGTATGGTCTTCGTATTTGGCAGTGATTGTCCCGCATTCTGCGACTCGGAGTCTGTGGCCTGATGATTCATCAATAGCTGTAAAAAATAGTACCCTCAAAGATTCCAGTTGCCTTGTCAGTCTCAGTTACAGTCAGGCCAATGCCTGCAACATCAGAGCCAGACCAAACATCAACATCAAAGTTGTCTACTGCTTTTGGATCCAGGTTCATGTCCGGATCAATAATTCTTACAGCACCTGTTTCCTGTTGCAGGATAACTGTCTTCAAGCCATTGAATCTTACCAGTATTCCATGCCGACAAACGTGGCAGTTCCAAAGTCCCGTAAAATGTACACTGCTTCTCTAATGAGTGGCTTCATCTGGCAAGTCCTCCTGAACTTTTAGTATGGTATCCCCCGGCTTTTCAAAAGTGCAGAGACTTTTTCCACATCATCAACATATACGTACAAGTTAGGCGGAGTCTGAAACCTTGTTATCTCATGGGCTTTGTGATCAAGTGTTATGATGGAGCCTTTTGGCAGATGTTTTTTCATAAAGTTGACATCAGTTGATTTGTAATGTCTCCCAAACCTTCTGGCTTTTTTGAGTGCTATTAATGAGGAAATTATGTTCTGCAAAACCATGTACGGTTGGGAAATCACTTCTCTTTTTATTGTAAATTTTCCACGGTTGTAATCTGCCAGCCCCAACTCTTCTAGACGAACCAGTCTTCTTTTGATGATCTTACTAACAGGCTGACTACATTTTCTAGATTCTTTAGATTATACATTGGACCGGGACCACCGTTTGACTGAGTAGAGAACCGGTTCCACTCAGATGTTTTTGGTCATTTCATGTTTGCTGGTTTAAAGTTGTTGGTTCAGTTGGAATCGATGATTAAGTTGTAACAACATTAAGATACATTTGATGTAAAGTTGATTATGGTGTCATCTTGTACCTGTACTGTGAAACTTGTATGATATATTGGATCAGCTTTACCTATTTCTTTTACCTCAGCATATACAGATTGTAGATTGGTAAACGGACCGGCCATTATTACAACAAGTTCGCCGTTACTATTAGTGCGCTTTGCAAATGCAAAATATGAGCAGTTATTAGAGTCAGCAACATCACATTTTGATGTGGAATATTCATAGTATGTTGATGCATCCAATCCGCCAATGCTAAACTTGATTCCTCCAGTGTTGGTTACACCAAGATTCTCTTCTTGTAGTTCTTGACTAGTTGAAGGTGGTGTTGGTGTCACTGTTTGATCAATGGTGACACTGGTGCCATCAGTAGTAATAACCCGATCACCGTTATTTAAAGATAAATCAGTATAATCTATGGTAAACGTTACAATGTCATTAGTATCTGTAGATATAATTATTTTTGTAGCACTCCAAGTATTACCACTTCCAGTAACTGTAGCAGATGCATCAACTCCATTAATGGTTACAGTTGGTGTCTGTATAGGTTCAGAAGCAGTAAAACTTAGTGTGACAGTATCACCAGTTGTAGCCAAAGATGTATTTGTATTACTAGATGCTATGGATACTGCAGTCAGTGTTGGTGCTGTTGTATCTAGAGTTGGTGGTTCTGGAGTTGGTGGTTCAGTTGTCATAACAACTGATTCAAAGTTGGTTATATCGTTACCTTGTACCTGTACTGTGAAACTTGTACGATATATTGGATCAGCTTTACCTATTTCTTTTACCTCAGCATATACAGATTGTAGATTGGTAAACGGACCGGCCATTATTACAACAAGTTCGCCGTTACTATTAGTGCGCTTTGCAAATGCAAAATATGAGCAGTTATTAGGGTCAGCAACATCACATTTTGATGTGGTGTATTGATAGTATGTTGATGCATCCAATCCGCCAATGCTAAACTTGATTCCTCCAGTGTTGATTACACCAAGATTCTCTCGTTGTATTTCTGAGATTGGAATTGATGATGATCCTGCTTGATCAATGGTGACACTGGTGTTATCAGTAGTAGTAACCCGATCACCGGCATTTGAAGCCAAATCAGTATAATCTATGGTAAACGTTACTTCCCATAGGCGTATTAAGCTGGTTGGCGAGATTAAAGAAGCCAAATCAGTATAATCTATGGTAAACGTTACAAAGCTGCCATTAGTATCTGTAGATGTAATTATTTTTGTAGCACTCAAAGTATTACCACTTGCAGTAACTGTAGATGCAGCAACTACACCAAAGGTTACAGTTGGTGTCTGTATAGGTTCAGAGGAGGTAAAACTTAGTGTGACAGTATCACCATCTGTAGCCAAAGATGTATTTGTATTACTAGATGCTATGGATACTGCAGTCAGTGTTGGTGCTGTTTGATCAACAGTGACAGCAGAGCTATCGGTAGTGACAATAACTGGATCACCGACATTGTCAGTCAAATCAGTGAAAGATATCTCAAATAGTACAGTACCATCAGTATCATCTGCAGCTGTGATTGCTTTTGTGGCACTCCAAGAGGTAGTGCTTCCAGCAACTGCAGGTACAACAGTTGCAGTAGCCGTATTAATGGTTACAATTGGTGTTCCTATAGGTTCAGAAGAGGTAAAGCTTAGCGTGATGATATCATCAGTTGTAGCCAAAGATGTATTTGTATTACTAGATGCTATGGATACTGCTCTCAGTGTTGGTGCTATCATATCTGTAGGTGGTGGTCCCGGTATGATAACATTAGATACATTTGGTTCAAAGTATGATACGATGTTATTTTGTGTTTGTACTATGAAATCGGTATGATATATCCTAGTATCTCCGCCTACTTCATCTACACTAACTGATACATATTGTTGATTGGTAAATGGACCATCAATTTTTACAACAAGTTCGCCGTTACTATCAGAATCCGTTTGAGATGTGGAATCTGAACAGTTATCAAAGTCAGGAACATTGGTACCTGCTACCTCCTTTACATCACACTTTGATGTGTAATATTCATAGGATGCTGATACATCTAATCCATCAATGCTAAATTCAATTCCTTTTGTGTCGTAGGCGTAAACTATGTCATTTGCAATATCAGCCACCCATAGCTTGCCGTTTAGTGCTGTAATTCCCTCTGGATCACCGTTGGCTGCATCCAAAATAAAGTCAGAAGCTGCATCCCGGGTGCCGTCTGCTGCGTTGTATACGTAGACTTTGTCATTATCCACATCAGCTACCCATAGCTTGTCGTTTAGTGCTGTAATTGCATATGGACCACCGTTATCTGAATGTAACTCAAAGTCAGAAGCTGAAACATATGTGCCGTCTACTGCGTTGTATGCATAGACTTTGGTGACAGTAGCATCAACTACCCATATCTTGCCGTCATATGCTGTGATTCCAGTTGGATCATCGTTCTTTGAATCCAAATCAAAGTCAGAAGCTGCATCTCGTGTGCCGTCTGCTGCGTTGTATGCGTATACTTGACCATCAGAGGCATCTCCTACCCATAGCTTACCGCCTAGAGATGTAATTCCAAATGGAAGTTTATTGTCTGAATCCAAATCAAAGTCAGAAGCTGCATCTCGTGTGCCGTCTGCTGCGTTGTATGCGTAGACTATGTTATCTATAAAATCAGCTATCCATAGCTTGTCGTCATATGCTGTGATTCCAGTTGAACCTACTGGATGTAAATTAAAGTGTGATTCTAGTTCTCCTGCTTCTGCGTTGAATACGTAAACTCTGCCATCTGTATTATCAACTACCAATAACTTGCCGTTAGGTGTTGCTGTGATTCCATGTGGATCTGTGTTGTTGGCCAAATTGGAATGAAACTCAGAATCTATATCTGATGTGCCGTCTGCGTTGTATACGTAGATTACGTTATCTGCTGCATTAGCTACCCAGAATTGATTATTTAATGATGTGATTCCGTTTGGAGTTGTGTTGTATTTATCCAAAATAAAGTCAGAATCTGCAGCTCGTGTGCCGTCTGCGGCGTTGTATGCATAGACTTTGTTATATGGTGCATTAGCAGCATTAGCTACCCATAGCTTGCCGTCATGTACTGTGATTCCTAGTGCATTATCGTTGTCTTCATCCAAATCAAAGTCAGAATCACTTGTTCCGTCTGCGTTGTATACGTAGACTTTGATGCCACTAGCATCAACTACCCAGAATTTGTCGTCTAGTGTTGTGATTCCAGTTGGATCATCGTTCTCTGAATCCAAATCAAAGTCAGAATCTGCATCTCGTGTTCCGTCTGCGTCGTAAACATAGACTTTGGTGTCACTAGCATCAACTACCCATCGCTTGCCGTCATGTGTTGCTGTGATTCCAGTTGAAGATATGCTGCCTGTATACAAAATAAAGTCAGAAGCTGCATCCCTTGTTACGTCTACATTGATTACACTAAGATCATCTTGGTTTAGTTCTTGACTAGTTGTATCTGGTGCTGGTTGATCAACGGTAACACCGGTACCATCGGTAACACCAGTAACCGAAGCACCCTCATTTGTTGCCAAGTCAGAATAGTCTATGACAAACGTTACAGGGATGCCATCAGCATCAGCATCTGTGATTGTTGTTTCAGCACTCCAAGAGGTATTATCACCTCCAATAACTGTAGATACAGCAACTCCATTAATGGTTACAGTTGGTGGCAGTATAGGTTCAGAAGAGGTAAAGCTTAGCGTGACAGTATCATCAGTTGTAGCCAAGGATGGATTTGAATTGTCAGATGTTATGGATACGAGAGCTAGTGTAGGTGCCGTTTGATCAATGGTAACACTAGAGCCACCGATAGTACTGGTAACTGGAGTGCCGTCATTTGTTGCCAAGTTAGAATAAGATATGCTAAATGCTACAGGGCCATCAGCATCTCCGGATGTGATTGTTTTTGTGGCACTCCAAGAGGTAGTGCTTCCAGCAACTGCAGGTGCAGCAGTTGCAGTAGCCGTATTAATGGTTACAATTGGTATTCTTATAGGTTCTGAAGAGGTAAAGCTTAGTGTGATGATATCATTAATTGTAGCCAAAGATGTATTTGTATTACTAGATGCTATGGATACTGCACTCAGTGTTGGATTTGTAGTTGGTGGTTCTGGAGTAACATTAGATACGTATGAGTCAAAGTATGATATTGTATCACCATCTTGTACCTGCACTATGAAATCTGTATAATATATTATATCATCAGAGTTTGGTATTTTGGCACTAGCTGATACATATTGCTGATTGGTAAACGGACCGTCAATTTTTATGCGATATTGGCCATCACCATCAGAATACCCTCGAGATGTGGAATCTGAGCAGTTATCAAGGTCAGGAACACTGGTACCTGCTACCTCCTTTACATCACACTTTGATGTGGAATATTCATAGTATGTGTTAGCAGCTAGTCCGACAATTCTAAATTTGATTCCTCCGGTATTGGTTACACCAAGATCATCTTGGTCTAGTTCCTGATTAGTTGGAGGCAGTGTTGGTGCTGTTGTATCAACAATAACACTAGTGTCATCAGTAGTGCCAATAACTGGAGTACCGCCATTTGAAGCCAAGTCAGTGAAAGATATCTCAAATTCTACAGTACCATCAGTATCTGCAGATGTGATTGTTCTTTCAACAAACCAAAAATCATCATCACTTCCAAGAACTGTAGCAGCAATTGTATCTCCATTAATGGTTACAACAGGTTCCTGTATAGGTTCAGAGGAGGTAAAACTCAGTCTGATGATATCGCCAGGTATGGCCTGAGATGTATCATCTGAATTATCAGATATTATTTTTACTGTATCCAGTGTTGGTGCTGTTTGATCAACAGTGACAGCAGAGCTATCGGTAGTGTCACTAACTGGATCACCGACATTGTTAGTCAAATCAGTGAAAGATATCTCAAATGCTACAGTATCATCAGTATCTGCAGTTGTGATTGTTCTTGTAGCGCTCCAATCAGTATTATCATTTCCAGGAACTATAACTGTAGTACCTCCATTAATGGTTACAGTTGGTGTTTCTATACCCACAGAAGAGGTAAAGCTTAGTGTGATGATATTACCAGTTGTAGCCAAAGATGTATTTGTATTACTAGATACTATGGATACTGCAGTCAGTGTAGGTGCTGTTGTATCTGGTGCTGGTTGATCAACGGTAACACCGGTACCATCGGTAACACTAGTAACCGAAGCACCCTCATTTGTTGCCAAGTCAGAATAGTCTATGGTAAACGTTACAGGGATGCCATCAGCATCAGCATCTGTGATTGTTGTTTCAGCACTCCAAGAGGTATTATCACCTCCAATAACTGTAGATACAGCAACTCCATTAATGGTTACAGTTGGTGGCAGTATAGGTTCAGAAGAGGTAAAGCTTAGCGTGACAGTATCATCAGTTGTAGCCAAGGATGGATTTGAATTGTCAGATGTTATGGATACGAGAGCTAGTGTAGGTGCCGTTTGATCAACGGTAACACTAGAGCCAGTAGTAATACTGGTAACCGTAGTGCCATCATTTGGAGTATCAGCTAAATCAGAAAAATCAATGGTAAATGCTACGGCACCATCAGAATCAGCAGATGTGATTGTTTTTGTGGCACTCCAAGAAGTATTGCTTCCAGCAACTGCAGGTACAACAGTTGCAGTAGCCGTATTAATGGTTACATCTGGTATTTCTATAGCTTCAGAAGAGGTAAAGCTTAGTGTGACAGTATTGCCAGATATAGCCAAAGTTGTATCATTTGCATTATCAGATTCTATGGATACTAAAGTCAGTATAGGTACATCAGAATTCAAAACACGGACAGTGTGAGAAGCAAATACTGGAGACCTGTTTTCAGCATCATCTTCACAATACCATTCCACTTGATAAATTCCTGGAATAGATCCATCTATAGCTGGACTAAAAGTAGCATCATATCTATCAGTACTGCTATTGTTATGCAATCCAGTTTCTGGATCTGGTTGGTCAACACAATGAGAAACCAGAAGTTGAGTAGGATACGTGTCCTCATCATCATCTACTTTAAGGTCTACTTCAATTCCAACTACTTCAATTTCATCAACAATAATAGTACCATCAAAACCAAAAACCGCTGTACCCACAGGTGGAAAATCATCAACATTAGCAACTACTGATACTAGTTGTAGAAATGTAGACGTGTTTATATTAGTTCCAATATGACTTGAAATATCACTTAGTCCTTCATCACTACAAGTGAATTCAACTTCATATTCACCTACAGTCGATATATCTAAATCTGAAGAATCAAACGTAGAAGCAAAATTATCCTCAGTAAAAATGTTAGAATAGGAGTCTGTTTGATCTCCACAGTCAAGAGGAACATAGGGAATATCTTGAATGGCTATAACTTTGTATTCGTATGGAGCAAGAACACGAGGTGGTGCAGTATCGTTTCGAACTGAGTTACTAGGTACACCAGAGATAGATTTGATAGTTTGTGTAAATGTTGCAGAATTACCATTATCGTCAGTACAGGTATAATTTATTGTAAATGTTCCAGTAGGGTAGCTAGATTCTGCAGTTACAAAAGTTGAATCAGATGTTAGAGTAATATCAGAACCATCACCTATTCCTGTATCTCGATCAGGATAATCATAACATGATACATAATCTGATTCTTGTGATTCAAAAGTAAAGGGTTTTGACCATACTTCAAGATAAGGTTGTTGAACATCAAATATTGGATCACGGTTATCCTGAGTAGCAGTTTGTGCCAATGCAGTGTTAATTTCTGCCATACCAGCCAAGGTTATCCCTAAAACAACAAAAATTGCCAATATTGCAGATGCAACATATTTCATATATGTACGGATTATAATGGAATATTTAAAGTAATCTCATGATGGTTCTGTAAAAAATTTCAGCTGACTCGAGTTGTGGCTTTCTCAATCTCGTTTACCTTTTTGATCTTATCTAGATTAGACAATGGAATCTCTTTCTTCTTCTTCTTACAATAGATGAGTTGTGCAATTACAAACAAAAAATCCAACCTTTCATTCCGTTTGATTTCCAATTCTTCTGTATGTCATGGAATCACAACAAGCTCGTCTTTTTATTTTATCTTGAAATTAACAATTCCACATACTGCAACCTCATTGCTCCATCATGTATCTACATAGTTTGTTCTTAAACACATTACCACACTACTGCTAATTCCAAATTTCTTGATTTGGGCAAATGACATGCTCAACTTTGATTCTGGTTTTAGATTGAGATTCATTCCATTCCTTTTGAGATGATGCGCTCAACTCTCTGTCCTTTTTTTCTTGTATGGTAGAAGAATGCTGATTTGATCTGAAAAGCCTTTGAATTACCAAATCCAAGATCATAAAATTGTACAGCTCCTCAGACAGTGCCGGATGTTTTGCTTTGCATATTTTGTAATCATGATGACTGCCTGGAGAATGCAGATTTGTAGATTATGACTCCATCAAGATTTATTGCAATCTGATTTTGTATTGTGTGTGTTTTTTCTTTCTTTTTGCCTGAATAGTACGATTTTTTTTTGGTACGATCTTTCGGTCTTGGCTGGTTGTTCTGTTCCATCTGTAATTACAATTAATTCTGGAAAGAACTGTTGTTGTAACTCTTGCATGGTTTTGAGCTTTGTGACATCTGCATATTTTTTGCAGGAATCAGAACTGGTTGTTTTGTTGCAGGCTAAATATCTAATGTCCCTCATACGTTTGATTTATCCGGATCAAAAATCATTCCCGGCATGTCATGTGTTGTGTACATTCGATAATACGTCATAAATTTAGAATTCGGTCTTTGGGATAATAGATCAAACTTGTGTCGTCCTGCATCAACTCTTGCAGCCTTTTCTTTTTTGATAGACGTGGTGTGTCTCTTTTGTGACTTGTACTGTTTTTTGATTTCTTTTGACAGGGAATCAAACTGTGGAACAGTCGTCAGTCCCGTTACGGATAGGAGGAGGAACTGATTTTGATCTTTTTGCCAGTTTTGTGTGGTTGAACATGAATTGAGAATGATTGTTGTTTCCTATCTTTGGATCTTGTTGTAAGAAAACATTGAGATGATGATGATGATGATGATGATGATCAAATTAAATCAGTTGCGCAACTGATCTAATAGTGGATAATCCACAGACACAGCAAAGACCAAACGATACTTGTCTTTACAACACAAATCCAAGTTTGTCAAATGTGCATGGACTGATTCTCTAGCGCTTTATGATTGACTGGCCTGATAGTAGACTTTTTCCAAGAATTAGTCCCCACCACTGAAATCCTATCGCCGATGTAATTCAGGGTGATGGTTCCATTTTGTTCTCCTCAGGTTTTGTCAAAAAGAATTGTCGCATGAAACATTGAAAGCCAGACCAAAATACTGATGAAACAAATTCCATAGTTCTTTGCGTTCCAAGAGAAAAAGATATTAGGTAAAAATATCGGCTATAATTATGGAAAATCGCTCAATGCCAGTATGTTTTACTGAAAAACAATACACAATGATCAAAGAATTTGCCAAAAGAAACGGGATGCTTAACGCAAGCCAGGCTCTTGAAAAAATCTTAAGCGAATAAACATTTTTTGTTATTTTTATTTTGTTTACATTTATAGAATATATCATACCATGAGGATTATCGAAAATGGGATTATTTAGTAAAAAGCCATCATTTTGTAGCGTATGCAACAAGGAACTCACACATAAACACAAACCAAAGAAAGAATGGGACATCAAAGGCTCACTGTGTGGAGATTGCCATTTTGATAAATCAAAAGAATACTACGAGGGCAAGGTCAGGCAGCCGTGTGTCGTATGTAAAATGACACAAAAAATTACAGATTTGTGGGAACCCAGATGGCAATGGGACATGGAAGGAGGCCTGTTATGCAAAAAATGCTTTGATCAAAAAGAAAAAGATCACAGTAAGAAAAAGAATTTCTGTTCATTATGCGGAGGAAAAATGGGATTAATCAGATACAATGCAAAGGGAAATTGGAAGATAGAAGGACAGCTTTGTAGAAAATGCTGGGATGAAAAAAAGGCAGAGTTTGGATAAAGTGGGATTCTTTAAAAAAATTAAATGTAGTGTGTGTGATAAGAAATTTTCAAAAGAAGAAGAGGTCATGAATCATAAACAAATTGTTCACGGTAAAGACCTACAGTATGATTGCAAAGAATGCAACAAATATTTTTCAAACATGGAAGATATGAGAACTCATTTGCAAAGAGAACACAGTTACAAAAAAGACAGATAGCTAGATTGCTTTTACTGTTTTGACTACAGGTGGCCTGTCTTTGGTAAATACTCTGAATCCACAAATACATTTGATTTCAGGCAATCTTGATAATTCAGAATTCAAAACACTAGTGCCGCATCTTAAACATGAATAACGTACATCAAATGTTTCAACAAGGGTGGTTTCTTCTGCTGTATCTATTTCTTCTTCAACCATATTTATCATCAAAATTTCTATAATTTAAGGATACCAGATTATGTCAGAGATAACTCGATGTAGACATCATCAGGGATTTTTAGTCTCATTAACTGTCTAATGGCCTTGTCATCAGCGTTGATATTTATAATTCGTCTATGCATCTTCATTTCCCATTTTTCATAGGTCTCTGTGCCACTGCCACATGGTGACTTTCTGGTTGCAACGTGCAGTTTTTTTACAGGAAGTGGGGTCGGACCTTTGACTTTGACGCCGGTTTTTTTGCCGATACCCATAATCTCGCCACATACACCATCCAATTTTGGAAGACTAGTAGAGGTGAGTTTAACACGGGCGGTTTGTGTCATAAAATACGCCTATGGTTTGTACTCTTCGGTAATTTCTTTCACAATTCCTGCTGCAATAGTTGCACCCATATCTCTAAGGGCGAATCTGCCCATTTCAGGGAAATCTGCAAAAGTTTCTATACATGTTGGTCTCACCGGTCTGATTTTTACAATTGCAGAATCTCCAACTTTAAGGAACTTTGGATTTTCTTCTTCAACTGCACCAGATGCCGGGTTGATCTTTTGGAGGAACTCTGTAACAGTTGCTGCAACTTGTGTAGTGTGTGCGTGCATTACTGGCGTGTAACCAGGAGCAATTGCTGTCGGGTGATGAATAACAATAATTTGGGCTTTGAATTCCTTTGCAGCGTTTGGTGGTGCATCAGGAGTACCAAGAACATCGCCTCTCTTGATATCTTTCTTTTCAATACCTCTAAGGTTGAAACCAATGTTGTCACCTGCTTCTGCAGTTGGCATTTCGGTGTGGTGTGTTTCAATAGATTTGATTTCACCTAGTGCACCTGAAGGCATGACAATGATTTTTTGACCGGCTTTCATGACACCTGTCTCAACTCTACCTACAGGTACAGTACCTACACCCGTAATAGTGTAAACGTCTTGAATTGGTACACGTAGCGGTTTACCAACTGGTTTTTCAATTACCTTAAAGTCATCAAATGATTCAAGCAAGGTTTTGCCTGTGTACCAAGCCATATTCTCGGATTTTTTAACTAGATTGTCACCTTTCCATCCAGAAACTGGAATGACAGGTACGCTATCTAATTTATAACCAACAGATTTTGCCAATGCCTCACCTTTTGCTTTGGCTGCATTGAATGCATCTTCTTTGTATTCCACTGCATCCATTTTATTGATTGCGATGATTAGTTGGGATACACCGAGTGTTTTGAGCAAGAATGCGTGTTCTCTTGCTTGTCCACCTGCAGCAATAGCAGTATCGGTTTCACCTTCTTTTGCTGAAAGTACCAGGATGGCAGCATCTGCTTCAGAAGCACCGGTAATCATGTTTTTAATAAAGTCCCTGTGACCAGGAGCGTCAATCAAAGTAAAGAAGAACTTTGGTGACTCAAACTTTTGGAAAGCTAAATCGATTGTAATGCCTCTCTCTCTTTCATCTTTAATGTTATCCATAACCCAAGCGTACTTGAAAGTATCACCTTTTCCGGTCTTTTCGGATTCTGCTCCGTGGGCTGCAATAGTTCTTTCATCTACAACTCCAAGATCCATCAAAAAATGACCCATAGTAGTTGATTTTCCATTATCAATATGTCCTGTAACAATCAGGTTCAAGTGGGGTTTATCTGCCATATGAAAAGCCTCACTGAGGGCATTTATTACTGTTATGAATTTTTGAAGAAAAAATAAAAAATCTTCAACTAATTACAGATCAGAAGACTTTGCTAAAAGCACATAAATCAAAGAGATAAAAACCAAAATTATGAAAATTACAGTTTCGGTTATCAAGGCAGATGTCGGCGGAATCGGCGGACATACAAGACCCAGTGACGGCCTGATCAAAGCAATTAGAGACACCGTTGAAAATTCAAGAGATTTGCTCATTGATCACTACATAGGATATTGTGGAGATGACACTCACATCGTCATGACTCACACACATGGTGTTGGGAATGACAAAGTCCACAAACTAGCATGGGATGCATTCATGGCAGGAACCAAAGTGGCAAAAGAAGAAGGGCTGTATGGTGCAGGTCAAGATTTGTTAAAGGATTCTTTTTCAGGAAATGTAAAAGGAATGGGTCCAGGAGTTGCAGAACTGGAATTTGAAGAAAGACCAAATGAAGCGTTTACAATATTTGCAGCAGACAAGACAGAACCTGGTGCATTCAATTATCCAGTCTACAGAATGTTTGTAGATGCGCTAAGTAACACGGCATTGATTGTAAACAAAAGTCTTGCATCAGGCGTTGTAATGAACATCATGGATGTGGAAAAAGCACAGATTGCAGAATTGTATCTATGGGAAGACAAGCCAACTATTGAAGCTGCATTAATGTATCCAGGAAGATATGTTGTAGATTCAGTATACACCAAAGAAGGAGAACCAATTCTCGATGCATCTACAGATAGACTACACAACATTGCAGGAACATATGTTGGAAAAGATGATCCAATCATGCTAGTAAGAACACAAAAGAACTTTCCAGCAACAGAAGAAGTAGGAAGCATGTTTAACAATCCACACTTTGTTGCAGGCAACACAAGAGGCAGTCACAACATGCCATTAATGCCAGTGAAATTAAACTCGGCAGCATCAATCAACTTTTGCATTCCAATTGTAGAGTCACTGGTGTTTAGTATGCATAATGGTAGATTGGTAGGACCATTTGACGGGTTCTCAACTCCAGACTGGGATTACATCAGAGAGATTGCAACAAAGAAAGCCATGGCAATCAGAGGTCAAGGATTTATTCATCCGGCTACACTCGTACCATCAGAACTAGAATATGCCGAAGGATACAGAGCAAGAATGGATATTCTTCAAACCAAGATGAAACCAATGGAGGAAGCATCGTCTGGTGAAAAGAAAGAGAACTATGAAGATCCAGACTAGTGAACTCAGATCCTACCACTGTGGGAAATAGTTAAATCAAAAAACACAGTATTCTAAGTAGGTCATGAATGCTTTTCAAAAGGTGTTTGATTGGAAAACGTATATTTTCACAGCATTAGCAGTCATATCTTTTTCAAGTTTTGTCGCGGTATTATTTGGACAAACAATTCCAGGGATCATTTTGACATTTTTTAAAATTGCTGGAGAATACGTAATTTTAGGAACAGTGTTTATCTTTGCACTTGCATGGTTTTTCAAAGCAAGACCACATAATCGTCCCAAAGAATACGAGGTTGTTCCCTTTGACGTATACGGTAAGAAAAGCAGGATAGACGGCATTAGAACAAATTTCAAAACACATGATGTAGCATGGAGTTTTATGAAACAATACAAAGAATCATACCCATTTTACAACTTTGCATTGGTTTCAAATCTTCCAAAATCCGACAAACCAACAATCTTCAGATACATCTAATTCAGACTTTTATTCAAGATTGCATAGAGAAGTGAAATGGAGTTTTCAATATTAGCTGAATCTTTTAACAAAATGGAATCAACTAGGAAAAGATTAGAATTGACACAGTTATTGGTAGAATTATTTGAAAAAACTCCCCATGATGTCATTTCAAAAATAGTGTATCTCATTCAAGGAAAATTAAGACCAGACTTTGAAGGAATCGAGCTGGGAGTTTCAGAGAAACTAGTGCTAAGAGCTGCAAAGAAATCACTGGGAATAAATGAAAATGACATCATTGCAACTTTAAACAGAATAGGGGATCTTGGAACTGCAATTTCAAAAACACTAGAGAAAAAAACACAGACAGGGTTGTTTGATTTTGGAATTGATGCAGACACGTATGATGAAGCAATTTTCAATACAAAGGCCAATACCGTTGAAAGAATTTATGAGGTACTATGGTCAATTTCTCAACTAGAAGGTGCAGGCAAAAACATTCAAGATAAGAAAATCAATTTTATTTCCAGTCTGTGGAACAAGTCCAAACCAACAGAAGTAAAATTTGTTACAAAGCTACTGCTTGGAACCCTACGACTGGGAGTTGCTGAAAATACTGTAATGGATGCTTTAGCTGTAGCATTTACAGGTGAAAAAGACAATAGGAAAAAATTACAATATGCATACAATGTATCTAGTGACTTGGGGAAAGTTGCCGAAACAATTGCGACAAAAGGACTGGAAGGAATTGAAAAATTTGAAATGGTTTTGTTCAATCCCATCAGACCAATGCTGGCAGACAGGGTAAAAAGTGAATCAGAAGCGATTGAAAAAATGGGCAATGAATTTGCTGCAGAATACAAACTAGACGGAGAAAGAGTACAACTCCACATAGAAGGGGAAAAAATCGTATTGTTTTCCAGAAGTTTGGAAAATATTGAAAGCTATTATCCAGACATTGTAGAAAAAATCCCTAAAAACATACAAGCAGATAACATGATTTTAGAGGCAGAAGCTGTAGCAATAAATGAAAACACTGGGGATTTCCTACCTTTTCAAGAATTAATGCATAGAAGGAGAAAATACAAAATAGAGAAGGCAGTTGCAGAATATCCGATCACGGTAAATTTTTTCGATGTCCTATACTGTAATGGAAAGAGTTGTGTTGAACAAAGTTACAAAGAAAGAAGAGAAAAACTGGAAAAACATGTCAAAGAAGACGAGTTTGCAAGATACATTCCCATGAGCATAGTAAAAAATGAAAATGAGATTGGAGACTTTATGGAAAATAGCATCAATGCAGGCAGTGAAGGACTAATGCTGAAAAGGCTAGACAAACCATATCAAGCAGGGTCCAGAGGAAGCCATTGGCTAAAACTAAAACGAGAATACCGAAACGAATTGGGAGACAGCTTGGATCTTGTAGTGATAGGGGGATATTTTGGCAAGGGTAGAAGAACTGGAAGCTACGGAACATTGCTGTTAGCAACGTATGACGAAGATGAGGATACGTTTCCAAGTATTTGTAAAGTAGGAACTGGTTTTTCTGATGATTCCCTGGATCAACTATATCAAATTTTACATCCAAAGGTTTCAATCAAAAAAAATCCACGCATCATAAGCGAAATGGAAGCAGATGTGTGGTTTGAGCCAGAATTAGTAATTGAGATAGTTGCATCAGAAATTACACTTAGTCCAATTCACAAGGCAGCAATGGGTGTAATACGAAAAGACGCAGGACTGGCTTTGAGATTTCCAAAATTTACGGGAAAAATCAGGGTGGAGAAGGCAGTGGAGGATGCATCCACCAATGAGGAGGTAATTACATTATACAAAGGACAGAAAAAAGTAGCACATGGCAAAAATTTAATGTGATCTGTGCTCAAAAAATATCTAAAATCATAGAGGATTTAAATTACCACGAGGTATTTTCATTTATGTTATGTATAGTGGAGAGCTTGAAGTTCAAGCAAAAAGAAAGGCCATAGCAGTTTTACAAGACGAAATCAATAGAATTCTAAATGCATCCAGAGAACTTGCAACACTTCCTGAGCTAATGATGAAGAAAGACAAAACTGGAATCAAAAACACATTAGAACAAATTTCAACAATTGAAGAAGAAGTTGAAAACTTGAGAAGAAAAATTACACGCGAAGTGGCTGATGTCGGAGGATTAATCATGAATAGAGAAAATCTCTTGAATACAGCATATACAATGGATGAAATTGCAGGTTACATCACAGGCATTTCATTCAAACTATCAAATGTAAAAATTGCAACATTGAAAAGTACAAAACTGGATACAGACATTACAAAGTTGATTGAACTGGTAGTAGACGAAGTTTACAAACTAAATGAAATCATTCGTAGTCTTAACACAAACACTGCAAATGCCATCGAATTGGCACAAGAAACACAAACAATTGAAAGAGAAATAGACATAAAATACAGACAAGCAACAATAAAACTTCTAACAGCATCAATTACAGACACAAAAGAACTGTTGTTGATCAAGGATGTTATTGAAGGAATTGAAGAAATGTCAGATAAATGCCAAAGAGTTTCAGATTCTTTCATATTGTTAGCACTGAGCCTGTAACCAAACAAATCCTTACACTTTTACTTTATTTTTATTTTTAATTTTAAAGAGCATCTCATCTTATTGGAGAATTCATATACAGATAGGGAGGATTGCAAGCATATGAAAAGTGAGCTAATTGAAAACAGGATCATAGTATGGAGCATTGAGGATTCAAAGAAACTTTTTAGTCAAGGATATTATGGAAAGCCAATAGGCATTCCGAAACCAAAAATTGAAGAAATAGATGCGCCATTAATTTTAGATCTAATAGAAGGGCTGTATCTTTTGGAAAATAAAAAAATTACGATTACAGAATCCAGACAAAAGATTACTCTAGAGCAATTAATTGAAATTTGTAAGAAAGAAGTTTTCGAATTTGATAAAAAATATCTAGTGTACAAAAACTTTAGAGATAAAGGATACATCATCAATCCCGGAATAAAATTTGGATGTGACTTTGCAGTTTATGAAAAAGGACCAGGCATTGATCATGCACCATTTTTAATTCAAGTGTATACAAGAAGCGAATCAATATCATCTACGGCCATAGTTCTAGCAGGAAGACTGGCAACAACAGTTAGAAAACAATTCATTTTGGCAATCCCAAAAGGCAAGGACAAAGTAGATTTCTTAGCGTTAGACTGGTGGAAAGCCTAGACGGATTTTATGTGACCGGCTATTTTGTCATAAATTTCAAAAAGTTCTTTTGTAATTCCAAAAGCAATGTGGTTATCCCATTTGCTTCTAATTCTAACTGCAACTTCAGTAGGTTCGACATAGATAGTAGCATCTTTGATTGATTGTTTTGCTATCATCTCATCAAGTTCAGCATCAGCATTCAGTTTTGAGGCCAAACTTCCAGACCCAATCCATTCCACTTTAACTATAGTTTTTGTTCCAAAATGACCTTTAGTAGTTAGTTTGGTTTTTGCAACATAATTAGCAAACCCAGAACCAGTAGACTTTCTAACTATGAATTGTGCTTGAAGGCGGTCTAAAGCACCCCATGGAAGCGGATTTGGATCTTGCATGACTATTATCCCTTTTGAATAATTTGTATTGCATCAATATTTGAATTCTTGACGTCAATACACCCCCTATTAGTCACCATTCTCGGTGTTTGAGCAAAATATCTACTATAGTAATCGTCTTTTTCAATTTCATCAGTTCCAATCTCTTTAGGTTCAGAATCTATGCCGATCTCTTTTAACATCCCAGAAAATTTTTCAGGCCATGATTGGTAGACAAATGTGTCTGACTCTGTATCATGCATTAAAAATCATGAATCATACCCACAAATAAAGATATCAAAAAAAAATCAAGAATAGGGAACAATCAAAATAAATATTACAAAAGTTTTGTCAGTTCATCCATGCTAAAATTCCAAAATAAAATCGCCCTAATTACAGGAAGTGGTACCGGAATAGGCAAAGCCATTGCAACAAAATTCATTGAAGAGGGAGCCAGTGTCATAATTCTTGGAAGAAGAAAAGAACCATTAAAAGAAGCAGCAAAAGAACTTGAAGGGAAAAGGCCCCAAGGCACAAATGCCTCAGTTAGAATCTTTGCAGGGATAGATGTTGCAGATGAGGCAGCAATGAACAACATGTTTAACACAATAAAAAATGAAAACTTGACAATAGATTACATGATTAATAACGCAGGAGTCTCAGGACCAGTCACCTGCTTTGCAAATGCCCCACTTGATGAATTCAAAAGTACGATTGGGATTCACCTTACCGGAACATTCTGGGGCTCTGTTCAGGCACTAAAAGTAATGAAAGAGGGAGGAAAAATTATCACCATTTCAACATTCTTCACAGAAGAAAAACCATTAGAGCAAAGACCTTACAGATTTAGAAGTCCATATACTGCAGCACAGGGGGCAAAAAACAGATTGGCAGAATTAATGTCATGGGAATTAACAGACAGAGGAATCATATCCATTGCAACAAATCCAGGTCCGGTTCATTCAGATAGAATTTACAAAACAGTGTATCCAAAAGCTGCCGCAGAGTTTATGCGAGTGGGTGGATTTGAAGATCTGGTTCCAACTAAAGTGGATGAGGCAAATAAAGAATTACTTTCATTGTTAGGCGAAGATGAAAGTGTAATCAAGGAAGGAATTGCAGCTGCTGCTGCAAAACTTGCAAATGGAAAAGATGTTTCAAAACTTACAGACACATTTACCAATCTATTAAACAAAATTCAAACTATTGCAGAGAAGGTTCAAAACAACACATCACACATGATTGCAAACAAGGAATTTCTATCACAAGGGCAGGTTGCAGAGACTGTTCTCAATTTATGTGATGATGAAATTGCAAAAATAATTAACGGCAGGGTGATTCCCGGAGACAGAGTATTCTATCCAGTCAAACCACATATTGGAACTTTAACGCCAGGAGTTCATCAGCCAGATTTTACAGGAAAAGCAGTTGTTTTTACAATCGATGCGACTGACAAGGTGGATGCACAAAGAGTAGAGTTTTTGGCACAACATGTTGAGAAGAATGGAGGAAAAGTAGCTTGTTTCATATCACAATCAACATCATCTGAATTACAAGAATACATCAGCAGTAAATTCCATTCACATGTAATAGACATAAGAAATCCAGAAGAAATTGAAAGGTGGCTAAACACAGCAAAAACCAATATCGGGGATATTTTAGGCGTGATTCATGTCACCGGAAAACTTCCAGACATGCCAAAATTAACAGAAGTATCAAGAGCAGAATGGGAATCATTAACTGAAAAATTTATCTCAACTCCGGCAGCTGTTGCACAAAGAGCTTTGGAACATTTTGTTCCAGGCGGAAGCAAAGATCCTCGATTATACAATGGTGCAAAAGGTGCAATCATGATTATTGGTCCGGATTTGCCAATAGGTAGAAAAGTCACAGGTACTCAAAGGGCACAAGTGGAAGTTTTCAGGGGAGCACTAAGACCTTTTACAACTACTGTAAATCAAGAACTAAGTGATGTGTTAAAATCAAAAATTAGAATATTTACAATCTTCCCAGGAACAGTTACAGGTTCAGAACCAAGCAATCAAAAAATCGCAGATGCATTCAATTTTCTAGTATCAGAGAATGCGGCAGCATCAGCAGAGATTGTCTTTTGTGTTGATGAATCAAGATAGGAATGAAAATATTTTCAGAGTTTAGAGTAGGAGATACGTTTCATTCCACACATAGTATTTCAGATGAAGAGTTAGAAGAATACCCAAAGTTTTCCAGAGTCAGAAATGCATTTTTAGAAGATAAAAGAAAAGGAGAACAAAAACCAGTTTCAGGAAAGAGTCATTCCATCAAGAATGAAGGAGGGGAGAATGTATCAGGCTAGACCAAATTTATGGAAATGACATAATTTTTCTCGGAACTGATGGGGATTCAGAATGGGAAGATAGAAACACGAGGTTTCTCAAACCACTGCATACAGACCAAGTGTTGAAACTAAAATTTACAGTTTCACAGATAGAAAATAGTGATGATGAATTTGGGAAAATTTTTATCGATTATCAAGGATCATCACAAAAAGATAAAATTATAGCAATATCAAAGAAGAACATCTACAGAATCAAAAAAAGAGCAGACTAGATAAATTTTAGAATTGGTCCTCCAACTCTTCATCATTTCTTCTTGATGGCATTATTGGGACATACATTATTGTCACATGGTACATTTGTGAATTTTGTATTCAATGTAGATGTAGAAATCATACTTTTGTTTTAGAAAATAACAGGAGAGCCGGACTAGTAATCAACGTTTTTGCACACTAGTTCAGCCCATTTAGGCATGAAAATAAAATTTTGTTTAAATCATTTAATACAAAATTATTATTAAAAATAATGCAAGAAGATAGATTATCCGAATGGTTTGTCCCAAAATTCGGGTCTCAAAATTTTAGATTGTCAGTAGGAATTTTATTTCTGCCATACACTGGAATGACAGTATCCTTTGCCATATGGGGCTCTCTTTCAGTGGAATCTAGTCTCGATAGAATGATATCCATTAGTTTGCTCTATTTTTTTGCAATAGGCATATCAGCACATTGTCTTGATGCGTTAGGCAGTAAGAAAAAGCCATGGGGGGACATATCACACTCAAAGCTTTGGTCAGCAGCAATAATTTCTTTAATCATATCTTTTAGTGTTGGAGCGTATTACATTTTTTTAGATTCCTGGTTGTTATTTCCAATAGGAATAATGGAAGGGTTTTTTCTTTTTGCATATAATCTCGAGTTATTTCGTGGTAAATTTCACAACAATTTATCATTTGTAATTTCTTGGGGAATTTTACCTGTTTTTGCAGGAGCTGTAATTCAATCCAATTCCATAACTATTGAGACTATAATATTTTCTGCAATTGCAGGTCTTGCAAGTTATATTTTGATCATAACATCTAGAAAGTATAAAGAACTAAAACGACAAAACGCCAATTATGAAACATATTACAAAAAAGAAATAATTCTCAAGATTGTAAGTTTGGTTGTAATATCTAGCACAATCATCTTTATTGCTTTAAGGTTACCTTTAATTCATTAAGATAGAGGAATATAGTATGAGTGCATTTTCTGAAGATTTGCTAAATAAGATATTAGAGGCCCAAGTAGGCAAGGTAATTACAGTCCTTAGAGATACACTTGATTGCAATATCACACTTGAAGTAATTGAACAGAATACGATAACAACTAATCAGTTTGTGAGAAAAGTGTCAATTACTGCACAAGGGCTGCCAGTGATAAAAGCTAACGTAAAATTTGACTCTACAGTGTTGCCCAAAGTAATTATGGCTGAACTTTTAAAGAAAAAACAGGGCATAGGTGATATTCTTAATGCGAATAATATCAATGCAACTAGAAACATCATCTCCTTGAATCACAATTATGATGAAAATAAAGTGACAAGAGAATATGAAATTATTCATAATGGGATTATTTGGTTTACAATAATAGAAGAAATAAGATTAGATAATCTTGGTTCCGACAATGATAGTTGAGGAGCCCCATGTCAAATCTTGCGTGCATATTTTCAGTCCATAATTTTTCATAGTCTCCTCATAATCTTTTACCCAATTCGCGGTTCTAATTAGATCAGGCAAATCAACAAAAACCTGTTTCCAGCTAGGGATAAAAAAACCCACCAAAAAAAGCACTTTGAAATAAAAATTCCAGAGTTTTTGCATAAATTTGTTTTTCGGATATGTAAAATCATGGAAAATTATTTTTCCACCATCATTAAGATGATCAATGCAATTTTTGACTAGAACATCAGATATGCAATATTTTGGCAAGTATGACGCAGTAATACAATCAAACTTTTTTCCCAGATCAAGTTTTTCTGCGTCTTGATTTACAAAAGAAATTTTCTGAAATGAAATTAATTTTTCTTTTGCCCGCTCAAGATAGTTTTTGGTAATATCAACACCTGTGATTTCTGCATTGGGAAGCTTTTCTGCAATTTTTTTTGTAAGGATACCAGTACCACACGCAAGATCTAACACCGTCTTTTCAGCAGATAATTGTTCTAGAATTCTATGTTTCCAAAAGCTGTCTTTTCCAAAAGTAGTGTAATGTACTATTTTATCATACGAATTAAAAGTATCATTAAAAAATATAGGAACAAGGCTTTTTGCACTTTTTTTAACCATAATAGTTGTTAAATTTTTCACTTAAAGTATTTTCAGAGGGCCTGAGCCATGTGTAACATGAAATTATGCAGGAACAGATAATTTTTGCAAATAATTGTAATGAGTTCTCAAAAAATCCATAATCTTTTTGTCTTCATTTTTTTCAATTGGAGCGCCGTTTGCAAGGATACTGAGATATTTTAAATTGGATTCTAGTTGGTGTAGTGATTTTTTAATTCCCTCCTCATATTTCAGCCTCAGAAATTCCACTATGTTGTCTTCTATGTGTAAAATATCATTTTCCAAATTTATGATATCTCGATGAAGATCCTTTTGCATTATTTTTACATTAACAATAAAGCAACATAATCTTAATGCTTGATTTTCTTTTAAATTGTTTAAAAATTTTAGATATTTTAAACAGGTTTTTAGGATTTCTGTTAGCTACAATAAATCACATAATCCCCATTATTACACATGGAAAAAAAGATGGAAAATGGAGAGAGAAAGAAAATTCAGGAAAAACATAGAGAAGAATTCAAAGAGAAATTCAGAGAAAGAATTGCAAAAGGCGAAGTAATGGACTTTACCTAAAAAACAATCATCTGCTAAATCCTTGATCATTTATCATGCTAATTGTTATTGTAGATTTTATTCCAGATATTTTTCTAATTTTTTTACTGATAATTTCACAAAACTCATCCCACATCACAAGAGAAACCAATCAGTAGCTCGGTGTTTTGCCAACTAGACTTGGCAAGGGGCCATTTAATAAGTAAAATACAGGAGAGCCGACTAGTCTCTCCCGCCCTTAGGTCACAAGACCTAATGAACAACATACATTACAAAATTAGTATAAAAATACAAGATAAAATATTGAGGCTAAAATCCTAATGATGTATTCCCATATAATGAATCAAAGAATAATTTTGCAGCTACAGTCAGAATAACTAGGGATACAAGAATCTGTAAATAACGCTCCCTGATGTCAATGGATAATCTTGCTCCAACTAATCCTCCAATAAAAGAACCAATTGACAACAAACCAGCTTGAAGAAAATCAGGATGACCCAAGAGACTATGTACAACAGTGCCAGACAATGATGCAAACAACAGAATCATTTGGGATGTCGGTGCAGCTTTTTTCATTGCCATTCCCATTCCAACTACCATCAAGGGCACAAAAATAACGCCTCCACCAATTCCAAAAAAGGATGAGATCATTCCTGCAAAAAAGCTTGCACCAATTACAAAAACAATCATCTGTTTTGAGATAGTTTTCTCTTTGGCCTCTAATTTTTTTCGTAAAAATATGTATGCAGCAGATGCAATTAACACCAATCCAAACAATATTTTAAAAATATCAGGTGCAACATCAGTGGACATAACAGCACCCAAAACAGTTCCAGGGATTGAAAGCAATCCAAGTTTAATTCCTAAAGAATACTCTATTCGTTTTTGTTTGGAGTATGAAAGTGTAGATGCTGCAGCATTACTTAATGCGGCAAACAAACTATTACTTGCAGCAACGGTTGGGGGAAATCCCAAAAATGTCAATACTGGAACAACAATTACTCCACCACCAAGTCCAATCATAGAACCTAAAATTCCTGCTGCAAATCCTAATGGAACTAGCCATAGTTGATCAATCATTATAATGTCAATCAAAGAATTTTCTGTTATATAATTAAACTACTTTAAAATGATTAGTGTCTGCAAAATAGAATCATCCTTTGAGGCAATCTCGAAAAATATTTCAGAATCGCCTAAATTATCAATTTTAGATCTGATATTCCTATTATCAGAATCATTAGAAAATGTGTGAACAGCCTCTAGCCATGAAGAAATGGATTCATAGTCTTCAGATTTCTCATCCTCCCAACAGTCACAAACAAGTGTCTCAATCATGGCTTCAAACACTGCAAAAACTTCATCTGAATTTGATTCCAAAGTTGCAGTTTCAAGATTAGCTACTGCCATAACAGGGGAATTGATATCGCCTCCAATGTTGATATTTCCAAAAGCATTTCCTTTAGAATCCAGCACTGCAGTTGTAGTGCAATATTCCACAGTTCTTAAAAGTCCATTTTCAAAATATGTACAGTATTGACTTATTGTATGATCAGTTATTGCAGTTGGTGCAGATACAACAATATTTTGTTCAGCCAAAGTATTTTGAATATTTTCAATATCATAATAAGTAAAACCTGCACCATAAATGGGCGGAGGTTCAGATTCATCAGAATTTTCATCTAATAATAAAAAAGACGTAGAAATTGAAATCACAATACCTGCAATTACAGATATTATAAGAAATTTATTCATGAATTACAAAAATTTTATTCAAAAATAAGGCTTTGCAATGTTAAATTGAGATTATGGTTAATTTGGAATCAATGGTAATATTATTTTGTTCAACAAACCCAGCAGTAACTTCAAGAACATATGATGCCTCACCATCAGGAACAATACTTTGGCAACCAGCAATTTCTACTACTGTCTTACATGGAGGGATATTTTTTTCAATATGTACAGCATTGCCGTCATGATCAAACCAAATCATATCTAATGAGAATTGCATGTTAAGCATCCACAAAGAATACAATCCAGGTTCTGCAAATACAAAAATCATTCCCTGATCATATGGAAGTGATTCCTGAAACATTAATCCTCTAACACGCCTAGGTTCAGAATCTGCAATCTGTACTTCTAAAGCAACATCATCTATCAAAATAGTACCTCGTGGAAATTCAACGGATTCTAGTTTACTATCACTTGGAAGAGTCAACATGCCAATTACTCCAATTATCACAGCTGCAATCGTAATTGGAATTAATGCCTGTGCACGAGTTGTCATGGTTAAATTAGTTTGAATCCTTTTAAAATGTGTTAGATTGTGTATTGGCTTTTGATGATTTCAAGAAATAGTAGACCAGGAATGCTTTCTGGAAAAAAATCGAGGCTTGGATTTGGAGAATATGGATGAAATTTACGCCCAGAATGCGCCTGCACGGAAGGCAAGCATCAGAATCCCAAATTATCCAAGAGATATCACAGATGGTTCAGGGTTACCAGTGCTAGACCATACCCACTACCAATCACAGAAATAGCAAAGATGCCAGAGTATATAGAAAAACAGCCTGCAACTATATCAAAAGAATAGAAAACATGAAGAAGGCCAGCACAGGTCGTTTCATTCTACCAAAAGTTCCAGCAGAGAAAAAGTTCCGCCGGTTCAACAAAGATCATGCAATTACATCAGAGCCACTTGTTGCAGAATGGATCTAGGATCTAATTACAAGAAAAGGAGAAGAGCAACTAAAAAATTGAAAAGTTCGTCTACGTTCACTGGAATCAGTGTGTAGCACATGTAATATTCATCCATCAGACTTGCCAGTATCTCAAAGAAATACAGGGAAAATTATGAAAAGTTTTGCACAATTGTGTTCGCAAAGAAAAAATACCAGTGATCCACGAGGACACATACATGATGGAATAGAGGGGGGGTTGCATACACCAGAGTGCAAGGAGTGGGAGACTTGGGTTTTACAACATCACTTGGCGAAAAGGAGTGGGAGAAATAACGTCACAAAAAGTCCACTCATATGGACTCTATGCAGACATTAGATTGACTGAACAAGAATTGGCGCAAGCAGATACATTCAACCAAGAACGTTGGGGAATTAATTCAGATATTTACAGATGGTTCCAGATTGGAATAGAGTCTTGTGCAATATTTGGTACACCATATACGATGAGTGTGGATTACACGACATTCAACAGCAATGGAAAAATAACCTACATTATGTCTGCAATTGAAACAAAAACATCTCTCACACCAGGAAGGGGGAAATGGACAAAATACATCACAAAAAAAGAAACACAGCAAAGTATTGACTTGCTTCGTGCAGAGGCTGCAACAAAATATATGAATCTAAATCGTTGCAAGACAGATTTCAGGTGGAGATCAAAGAAAAACCAATTCAGATTTACAAGCACTTGAGGAAAATACACATTATTTTATGCGCCATCACACACGTATGTTCTTAGGCGCATTGGTGCCCCATTATTGGCTCTCAAAAACCAACTGCAATTATGGGATTATTGCTGAAATTAGAGGATGGAATATAATTGACAAGTCAAAGAAGAGTTATGGGCAGATTCCGCCGGAAAAAATCTTAGAAATAATAAAATAGTAAATTTTGAATTGTCTAAAAGAAATTAAAGATTTTAGAATACTTTTATACTACTAATCTTTTAAATATAATGTACCTGGTTTTTTTCTTGGATAAGCGTATAATGGACAGAATAACAATAAAAAATGTCAGGCGGACGTTATCAGATAGAGAAACAAAAGTATTAACAGAATTAAGCTATCAAAACAAATCCATCTTTACTTTAGATGATATAAAATCACTAATAAAAAATCCAAAAAACATTTTAGAAAATTTAGCTAAGAAAAAATGGATTTTGAATATTAAAAGAGGAGTGTATGTTATTGTTCCATTTAATGCAGGAAAAGAAGGGGCAGATAATTATACAATCCATAGTTTTATCATAGGTTCGTTGCTTACAGAGCCATACTATATCGGGTATTGGAGTGCATTGAACTATCATGGATTTACAGAACAAACGCCACCAAGAGTATACATAGCGACTACTAAAACAAAAATAAAGACAAGGATTTTAAATTCAGAATTTAAGTTTGTTACAATTCAGCCATACAAAATATTTGACGTCAGTAAAATTAAAATTGAAAATAGAGAGATAGCCATCTCATCTCCAGAAAAAACATTCGTTGATTGCCTAGATCATCCAAAACATGCGGGAGGTATCGAAGAAGTTGCAAAAGCTCTATATTTTTCTCACGATGAATTAGATTTGAAAAAGTTAGCTAAACTTGCAATTCAAATAAAAAATACAGCGGTGATAAAAAGATTAGGATACATTTCAGAAATTTTCGGATTAGAAGAATGTTTACAAATCCTTTCAAATGTTCATATTTCAGAAAAATATTTGCCATTAGAACCTTTTTCAAAAAAGGAAGGAAAGATTATCGAGAGATGGCAACTAAGAGTTAATGCAGAAATTGATCCCAAGAGATGGACATAAAATGATCACATCACAAGTAATGAAAAAAATAGCAACAGATGCAAATCTCCCATTAGATATGATAGAAAAAGATTACGTGTTAGGATGGATGTTGTATGGAATTTCACAAAGTTCCATAGCAAATAAAATAATATTCAAAGGAGGAACAGCGTTATCAAAAATATATTTTCCAATGAATTGGAGATTATCAGAAGATTTAGATTTTTCAGTAATAAAAAAGAATCAAAATTGGGAAGAATTCATACTTGAAATTAAAGAAAATCTTCCAAAAATAGTATCTTCCAAAAGTGATATTCCGATAAAAGGATCAAAAGGTCCTTTTACTAATGAAGGATATTTGCAAAGTAGACTGCAATATAGGGGTCCAATAGATGGGGGACGAATTAAAATCGAAATAACTAGTGAGGAGGAGGAAGTAGGACCTACACACATGATTTCAATACCAAAAATACCCGAAGAGTATGATTATCCAGATTTCCAGATTAATGCATACACTTTAGAGAATATTTTTGCTGAAAAATTAAGATCTATAATCCAGAGAGGAAAAATAAGAGACTATTACGATGTGTGGAGATTACTTAACAAAGGTGAAAAACCCAATGTGGAACTATTTTTGAAAAAATGTGAAACAGAAAAAATAAAATATGCAGGAATAGATCAATTTTTTCCCAATGAACAAATAGAATCATTGCCAAAATTTCTACCAAGCATTACAAAAATGACTAATGGTGAAATAGATTTAGAAATCATCTTATCGGAATTAAGAGAAAGTTTAGAGAAAATCAGAGGATTGTAGAATGAATTTAGTCTGAAAATTAAGAATGTGCAAATTTATCTTTCATTGAATTTTTTCAAGATTCTTTTCATGCATTTTTCAGGATTCCTTTCAATATCACGCTCCCAGAATCGTAACACGAACCATCCTTCACGGCGTAACTTTCGAGTGTATTTTTTGTCTCGTCGCATGTTGTTTTCAATCTTGTCTCGCCAGAATTTTTTTGCAGGCTTTTTCTTTTCATGATGCTTGTATCCGTGCCAGAAATCCCCGTCACAGTAGATGACAATCTTTTTTCTTTTGTAGACAAAATCAGGATTGCCGTACATTTTGAGATACATTTCCTACTTGTATCCAGTGTCAGAGAACATCTTTTTCATCTTGATGTCTATCTTGGTGTTGGATCCCCTGATTCTGAACATCACCCAAGATCTTTTTTCCGGAATAAGATGTCTGTCATGGATTCTAAGAAATCAATTTTTTGATGTTCTTGGCAATTGCCATGGAAAGCAAAGGCGGAACTGCGTTCCCTATCTGAATGAATTGTGCTGAACGTGAACCACAGAAAACAAACGAGTCAGGGAAACTCTGCAGACGTGCAGCTTCTCTAACAGAAATCGTCCTGTTCTGTTTTGGATGTATGTACATGTAGCCGTCTTTGTGAAGATGTGATGTAACAGTCCAAGAATGGCTATCCATTGGCAGACGTTTCCACTTATCTACAAATGATTCATCACTGTATCCAATTTTTTTTCTGTCTGCCTTTGACAATTCACTCCACTTTCCCCCCGGTTTCATGTTCTTGAACACTGCTATGTCTTTTTCACGATGCCACCTTGTTATGTTGTTTTCAACTTTTTTTGCATTTCCTCTTATCCATTTTTGATACTCACATGAAGGAGATGTCCTGTATTTTTTTTTTTTTTTTCAGAGTGCGTATCCTTTGACATTTTTTTTGGTAATTTCAACAACGGAAGATCACCTATGGCACACCATACTGTAGTTTGATGCTTCAAACTTGGAGAAATTAATATTCTATCCATGCCATTTTTTGGAAAATGCGTTTTCTCGGGCCAAGTAATCGGCTTGTTTGTTCTAGTTGCAATAAAAAAAATTCTTTTTCTTGATTGGGGAACACCATAATTAATGCGTTTAGAACTTTTGAATCCACGTTTGGATAGCCTATTTCTTTAAAATCTTCTATGATTTGTTTTACAACAGCACCATTCTTGTAGCTGACCATGCCAAGTACATTTTCCATTACAATTGCCTTTGGCTTGAATTTGTCTACAAATCTAACAAATGACTTGTAAAGATGATTTCTCTTGTCATTGATGAATCTCGCATCAGAATTTCCTTTTCTTTGTCCATTTTTTACTAGTGATGCCATCTTGATTCTTCCCATTGTACTAAATCCTTGGCACGGAGGGCCTCCAATTATTATATCAACATCCCCTTTTTTGAGGGAAGTTGTATTTTGGAATTTTTCTACGACATTAGGTACGCTTGCATCCTCGCATACTACATTTTCTTTTTTTACTTTTGGAAAATTTTTTCTATATGTTTCAATTCCAGGCTTGAAGATGTCAAAGGAAATCTCTACTGCATGAACTGTGATTTGGATTTGTAGTTTTTCCAGCAATTTCAAGTTTATTTTAGTAAAAATAATTTTCCGTAACTTGTAGCAAGAGCAAAAATATGCAAACTTGTCGCCCAGCATTTTCCAGCATACTAAACTGGCTGTGAGTAAAGTTTCAGTAAATCCAACATGATAGAAATTGCTGTGTCCAGTATGAAGATCTCTTGAGAGATTTGTCTCTTGCGTAAAAATTATGATTAATCTCTATTGAAGATCTCTTGCTAGCCATAGAAAACAAAAAGAAGCTCAATCTGTAATGCACAAAATCACCAATACGCACCCTAACCACGGTTTTTGTGTTTTAGTAGGAACAAAAATCGCCGTAATAGATATTTTAAAAACTAAGGGAGGTTAAAACACAGAATCCTTAAAATCCCTCATTGCAGACATGTTGTCTTTTGTCTGATGTCCAACATCATGAAGAGTCGAACCATTATACTTTTTGTCAAGATAACGTCCTGCAACTATCATAGGCCCACCAATTGCACAAGTCACACCAGTTGGCTCAGGTACCCACAACATCAAAAATCCAATTTTTTGAAGTTTTTTGCCAGGAGCAGGAGCTTTTTGAAGAGCACCCAATGAACGAGCAGTATGCCTATCATCAATTTTTGATACTTCAGCATACAAATTTGCTCTACGTTTAGCAGAATCAGAGAATTTTCGTAGTTTATCTAGACGTTCCTTTAGGGGATCAACCATTCCAACCTTGATTTAGAAAAAATTAGTTAAGAAATAGAGATCAACTACGGTCACATTCAAGTCAACAAAGAGTAGCTAAAATCAAAGGAAAAGACACTCAATTATACTAGATTTTATGTAGATACAAAGACACATGAAATTGAAAAATTCGAAAAGACTAGAATCAATCAAAGCTGCACATCAATCAGAAAGAACGCGTTCAAGTACAAGAATGGAGGATTATTTAGAAATCATTGCAGAGTTGGTGGAACTAAAAGGATACGCAACAACTTTGGATATTTCAAGATACATGAACGTAAGTGCACCAAGTGTTACCAAAATGCTTCAAAGATTAGATGAGAGTGGATTTTTAGAATATGAAAAATATCACGGAATAAATCTCACAGATAAAGGAATAAAAGTAGCAGAAGGAATTAGACAAAAACACGGAATACTATTAGAATTTTTTGAGATTTTAGGTGTAGGGTACGATACTGCCAACCAAGATACAGAAGGAATAGAACATCACCTAAATCCAAAAACAATCAAACAATTAAGAAAATTCATTACTTTTCTTAAAGCAAACCCAAAAATTATTGATAATTTTAAAAATCTTTAAGATAAAGTTTGATATCATTTTGCGATGATGTCAAATCCATCAAAGTTCCTGCAACATCAGAGCGTTTAGGAATTTTAATTTGTCCTTTTTTGCCAATTCTAACTGACGCAATAAATTTTTCATTAGCATAGATATCAGCATGCATCAAAGTAAAATCCCTATTCACTGTAAAAAGTAAAGATGTTTTTGATTCTGAAAAGCTAAACGGTAGATCATTTGATGTTAATGACACATCATCAGATGCTTTTTCAACTACATCAATATGGACTTTGAGGGATTTTTCAATTTCATTGATGTTTGAGCCCCCTCGTCCAATTATTGATGCAATATATTGTTCATCAACCATAACTTTGACTCTATTATCAGAGAGGACTTCAACTTCAACACGAGGATCATAGCGTCTAAAAGTTTCTTTAATTTTATCTTCAGCTAATTTTTCAATTCCAACTTTAGCTACTTTTTTTCCCACTGGAACAATGACATTTTCTTCACCAAAAGTGTAAATTTCATGTTCTAAAACATCATCCTCAAAATTCCTAATTTCAATTACAGGTCTAGCTAAATCAGATTCAGTCATTCCGGTAGGGACTTTTACCGTCAATTCCAAATCATAGACTTTTTGAATTGCACCATCTTTAACAAAAACAACTGTATCCAATACATTTGGAATCATTCCAAGTTCAATTTTTCCAATAAAACGTTGAATTGCATCCAGAGGCGAATTTGCATGAACAACTCCAACCATTCCAACACCAGTTAATCTCAAATCAGCAAAAGTTACAAAATCTTCACGTCTTCGTACTTCATCAAAAATTGTATAGTCAGGCCTTACAAGTAATAGAATATCAGCAGAATTATCAAAACTGCCATCAAGTTTACTGTATTGAGTTACTCCAGAATCAACCTGCAAGTCACGTGGGGATTCAAATGTTTTTACTATCTTTCCTTTTTTGTGATAGAAATTTGCAAGGCCGGATGCCAAAGTACTTTTTCCAGAACCAGGAGCGCCAGAAATGACAATTCCTTCAGCAAAATTAGAAAAACGCCCCATTAATTTTTCAGAAACATCATAATCATCAAGGGACAGTTTCACAATAGGATGAACGATTGTAATTTCAAAAGATCCGGAAAAAGGAGGATAAGTGATTGCAATTCTATAATCCCCATGTTGAACTACAGATGCACCTGTTTTTGATATCTCTAGCGTGCCAGAATCAGACATGTCTGCGACATCTAGAATTTGAGATGAAATCATTTCCAAATAATTTTTGGATAAAAGATCATCATTTAATTTTGTCAACTCAAATGCCCCAGGTTTACCTTTTTTTGCTAACGGGTATTGATTTTCCTTAAGATGTACACTCATAGTTTCAGAATCAAAGAATTTTAAAAATTCCAGTGATTCATTTTTGAATTCAGATTTGAGAAAAACTGTATCAATTCCTTCAGCCTGCGCTACCAAATATTGTACATTATCAGAAGTGTATAGAATAGCATCATTTTGCTTAGCCATATCAACTATCAGAGAGTCAATTCTTCCACTACTTGCCAGTTTTACATCATCAGAAGAAGGATGGGTTCCACTTACAACAACAGTCAATCCATAACTTCCAGATAATGATTTAAGCTTTCGAATTTTTTCAAGACCAATGAATCCCTGTTCTTTTTTCTTTGATGCTTGGGATTGTAATTCATCAAAAACAGCTTGAGGGATAATAATTTCAAAATTTCTAATACTTCCAGATTCGATTTGAGAAACGAGCTTACCGTTAATTATAACACTGGTATCAGCTACAATTTTTGACAATTCTTTGATCAATGTTTCAATTATTCTATACCCTAAATTACTTTCTTAAATTAAAGTCTCAATTGATTCCAAAACGCCATTAAAATCCGCTTAAAGAAAACAAACTTTCAGAACTAAAATTCCTCACACTCTCAACAAAATGGAGATTTTGGAAACTAGTGTATGGAACAATCCCCAGTTAAAAACAAGGAATTTTACAAAAATTGTACCGAATATTTTGAATTTTTACGCAAAAAAGGCATGACAGACTATGATTTTGAAGACGAGTACTACTTCACCATGCCTGCCATATCCAGTCATTAGATAGCAGAAGACTTACGAACTCCACTTAACGGCATAAGTTATGGATTTAAAATTACATGATTTTGCAGATAGAGCAATTAGATATGCACAAGATGCAGGAATCCAATATTGCGATGCCAGAGCAGAGCAGCAAGAACGAAAGTCAGTGCTTTTAGAAAATAATGAGACAGAATATGTCAAAACAAACGATGACAGGGGAATCGGAATTAGAATAATCAAAGACAGCGTATGGAATTTTTGTTCCATAACAAATCCAGAATCATTTGAACAAATCAAAGATTTAATTGATAATTCCATAAAAAATACTAAAAACAGTAATAAAAATAAAATAGAATTATATCCAAATATTTCAAAAAAAATTAGAATAAATTATCAATCAATAAAAAAACCAGAACTAGAGGAGATAATAAAAATAGGATTGGAATGTAGCAAAATTATTTTGCAAGTTCCAAAAGTAGTTAAATCAATTATCAATCCATGGTATACATTAAATTCAAAGTACTTTGTAAATTCTGAAGGCTCAGAAATACAACAAAATTTTACAGACACCGTAGTAGAAATGATAGCAACAGCACATGATTCAGGAGTAACTCAGGCAGTAAACATTACAGAGGGAGGAAGAGGAGGATTGGAACAAATAACAAATAAAAATAAAATTTATCAAAGTGCAAAAGAAATTGCATCAAAAGCATCACAATTAACTTTAGCAAAACCAGCTAAAGAAGAAAATGCAACAGTGGTAATGAATCCAGACTTTGTTTCATTACTTACACATGAAATACTTGGACACCCATCAGAAGCTGACAGAGTATTAGGAAAAGAAATGGCATGGGCAGGTGGTGCATGGTGGAAAGATAAACTAGGAGAGAAAATAGGTTCTGAGAATCTAAGCGTGTTTGATGACCCCACAATAAAAGAAAGCTTGGGATGGTATCAATTTGATGATGAAGGAATTGAAACTAAAAAAACAACTCTAGTTGAAAAAGGGGTTTTGAAAAATCACATGCAAAATAGAGAGACTGCACAAATATTCAATTCAGCGCCTACAGGAAACATGAGAGCCACAAATTATCGATTTATGCCCCTGATACGTATGGCCTGCACATGCATCGGTAATGGAGACAGAGATGCAACTGAGATGATAAAAGAAGTCAAGCACGGCTATCTAATTTCAAATATGAAAATTCCTTCAATTGACATGAAACGATACAACTGGAGCATATCTTGTCAATATGCACAGAAAATTGAAAATGGGGAAATTACAGATTTGCTAAGAGATGTGATAGTGATGGGAACAGCACCAAAATTCTTTGAATCAATTGATGCGTGCGGTAATGATTTTACAATAAGACCAATAACTAATTGTGGCAAAGGAGATCCAATGCAATCAATGATAATGGGAAATGGCGGACCTACAATTAGAGGAACAGCGACGGTGAAAAGTGTAAACTAGAAAATGAGTCAAAAATTAAAAATCATCAAGCAAAATGTAATTGAATGTATAAAATGTGATCTTTGTAAGACAAGAACCAATTCAGTTCCAGGTAAAGGGAATTTTCATTCAAATGTAATTTTTGTAGGAGAGGCACCGGGGGGAAACGAAGACAAGCAAGGGGAACCATTTATCGGAATTGCAGGGAAAAAATTATCAGCAGCTCTTAAAGAAGCAGGCATTTCAAGAGAGGATGTATACATTACAAATATTGTAAAATGCAGACCTCCAAAAAACAGAGTTCCAACTACAATTGAAAGAGAAACATGTCAAGAGTATCTAAAACAAGAAATATCAATTATCAAACCAAAAATAATTTGCATACTAGGAAATACAGCATTTAATTCACTTTTAGGAGGTTCAGAGATAATAAAATTCAGAGGCAAACTGGTTAGAAAAGAGGATCAATTGTATTTTTTAACGATACATCCAGCAGCTACAATTTACAATCAAGAATTAATCAAAGTTTTAAAAAAAGATATTGTAAAATTATTTGATTTAATCGCAGAATTAAAAAAGAAAAGAAAAGTACAGATAGACATTGACTATACTTCCTAGGGAATTTTATTCAAAAGATACGGTTGCAGTAGCAAAAAATCTTTTAGGGAAAAAAATTATTAGAAAAATAGGCAGAAATGAAATTTCAGGCATAATCACAGAGACTGAAGCATACAGACACAAAGATGATCCAGCAAGTCACGCATTTAGAAAAATCACAGACAGAAACAAGATAATGTTTGGAGAAGTAGGTTCAGCATACGTCTACTTTACTTATGGAATGCATTTTTGTTTTAACATAGTTGCCAGAGAGCCAAGAAAAGCGGCGGCAGGGGCAGTTCTCATTCGTGCAATTGAGCCCGTAAAAGGAGTCAAAATAATGCAAAAGAATAGAGAAATGCAAGATTTGAAAAATCTTGTCAACGGACCTGCAAAATTAGCTCAGGCTCTAAACATTACAAAAAAACATTATGGATTGGATGTTACAAAAAAATCAGAATTATACATTACCAAAGGGATAAAATCACAAAAAATCATTGCATCGCCAAGAATAGGAATCACTAAAGCGGCAGACAAGCTGTGGAATTTTAAAATAAATATTTAATCATCTTTGTTATTTTCATCCAGAGTCCATGGTGCAAACTTTCCAAGAATTCTTGCCCAATCTAATCTCAACAATAACACAATAACTACAGTCATCACCACACCAAAAATAAGAATTCCAATGTAAATTGGAGAGGCATCATTGACATTTTCAAGGTATGGCTCCACCAAAGACAATCCTAAATTATGAGAAATAAGTACAATAGAATAACTTAGCACGATTTTTCCAGTTAGAGTTGCAATAAAGAATCGCTTTGGATTGTATTTTGCCAATCCCAATGGGACATACACTAAATCATCAGGAATTGGGGTTGCTGCAGCAAAAAAGGCAGCTGCTGCACCATATTTTTTAATTAGTCTTTCAAATGGACGCATTCTCTTTCGAGTTTTTTCATTAATCATTCTTCTTCCTCTAGAACTAATATAGAAAATAATTTGTTTTGCAACAGTTGCAGTGACTGCAGAGACTAATGCCAAAATATGCAGATCATATTGATCTCCTACAGACATTGTAGCAAGAAGTAAGAATCCAGGCAATGGGACAAAAGGCACTAGAGAACCAAAGAAATTGACTAAAGCTAAAAGAGAATAACCAACATCAGGTGCAAATGGAAAGATGTCGATGAAATCCACAAATCAGACTGTTTTCAGGCCGTATTTAATTAAATCTAGAATAAAGAACTTGTAATTCATCAAGGATGCATTGCATTTTCTCATGAAAATAATCCATATTTTCTTAAATCAGACTATTTTGCTAACTAATTGATACTTTTAGCCTGTTTTTCCCAATAAACCAGAAATAGATTTCTCAAGTAAAACATGTATGAAATATTTACAAACAACACATGCAATCGATTTTTTTTCCGCATAAATTTAACAAATTCTTCCAAATGATATGTTTAGAAAAAATCATACCCATGTCCTTTATTTTCAAAAATTATTTCTATATCCATAGTTTTTTCAATAATTGAATAATTTGAATGTTCTAGAGCATTCTCTAATTGCTCTAGATTGTGTCACAAATTTTTTTCCTTTTTTAATTTTCCCATCAATGGAAAACATTTCTTCTATATCATAATTTTGAATATTTGGTGATTGTTCCAAATCTTTCATCAAATAATATTCTACTTTTTCTGTTTCTCTAATATGAAAATTCAATAATGCATTAGCATATTCTAATTGAATTGTAGGATCATCTAGAAGTTTACTGGATTGAAGAACATTTTGAATGATATTTTTATTTGGTGCAGCATGTTTAAAAAAATCTAAATCATTTGAAATTAATTCAATTAAAATTATTGAGTAACGATTAACTTTTTCACTAAAAGTCGGATCAAGAGACCGCATATCTTTAAGTAAGTTAGAGAAGATATCCATCAACAGATTTTTTGTGAGTTTTTTATTTTCAAATAATGTGGTAATTTTTATAAAATTATCAAATATTCTTTTGCCTTCAACACCATTAGATTGAACACCACATCCAAATGCATTTACAGCATCCAAATATTTTGAAATTAATTGTTCTGATTCTAAAAGTGATGTCTGACGTACTGTTTTAGTCAATTTTTTGACTATCGTTTAGGGTGCCCTATATCCCATTTTCTTCACAAGTCTGCCAACGGTTCTAGAAACATCTTGTACAATGGCTAATATCGTGTTTGGATCAAGATTTGATTCATAAAAATTTGCATGTAACATACTTGCCTTTGAAAATGAATTAAAAATATCCTTATCTTTTTGTTGTTTAGATAATTTTCTCACATACTCTCCCAAAAGTCTATGACTTTTGATGGATTTATTCTCTTTTGCAGCAACTGCTTTAATTACACAAGACATTGCACCCCACATCATTTCACTACCTTTATGGTAATCTTTTATTTTGAAATATTTTTCTGCATTATGACTATAATGTAATACCATTGATGCAAATTTATCTGCATCATTTTTTGCTTCATCAATCTTCGCTGACATTTACATATCCCAAAATCTTTCCAGAATCTGCATCTACTTTCACTTCTTTGATTTCTTCATTAAGAAATCCAACATCACAGATGACTAACCATGTTTTCCCTTCCAATGTGGTGGATATCAAATTAAATGAACCATGGAATTCTTCTAGAAACTCTTGAGCATTTTTTATGGCTTCTTTTGCACCTATGTTTGGAGCCACAACATGAATTTCTATGAATCTTATTTATCGATTTTGGAAATAACAGGCCATATTATTAAAAATAATCAGAATTAGATGGAAAAAATAAAAATTATTCTTATTAGAAAATGCAAGACTATGCATTAAAATATCATCTTTTCAGAACTCTATCAAATGTCAAAAAAAGATTTTGAAACGATTTGTGATACTATTGCAACAATTAGTCCATTTATCAGATTTATAGGTGTGATTGGAGAAAGTGGAAATTTACACGCATACAAACGAAGACCAGAACTAATTCCCCTATTAAATGAAAAAAATACCCAGTACCAATTCTCACATATTGCGATAAAAACAGATTTGGAAGGATTTTTTGATAAAAATTTAGGCGAAATAGAATTTGTCTGGGAAGAGAGAAAGAAAGTTCAAACGATCTCCTTTGCAATTAAAAAATCAAGAGTATGGATATCAATTGATAAAAAAGTCATCAGATCAGAAATGTTAAGGATTATTGATTCATGTTTGCCAATTGTGAAAAAATATTCTTAACACATGAAATACCCATATTGTGAAATAGATTTAGACTCACTTTGTATGACAGATGGATTAAAACACGTACTAGAACATAAAAAGAAAATACAAAATTAAAATATTCGAACAATTTTTAGAAAAAATATGCAAGAACCGGATAAAATTCAAAAACTAATTGATGAGATTAATTTTAGAAAATCAAATGCTAAAAATTATGAAGAGATGAAAGCTGAAGAAATCAGTAAAGAATTAAGAGAGATAATGAAGTTTGAGCAAGAATCATTTAAAAAAATCGAAGGGTTTGAAAAAACTCAAAAAAATCAAGATCTAGTTCAATATGCAAAAATGATCAGTAGAAATACCACTGGACGTGAAATTGCACGATTACAAGAGACATATTTAAAAAAAATTGACGAAGAATTCCTCAATAATAAATAATAAATCTATTTTTCATCCTCATACAACCAACATCTAACGTATCCAGTTTCAGTTTTAAATTTAGGTGGAAGTTCTTTGCATTTTTCTATAGCCAAAGGACATCGCTCAATGAATCGGCATTGAACCGGAGCATCAAGTAAGCTAGGAGGGATGCCTTTGATATATTTTGGAGTGTTGCCTTTCAAAGTTGGAATGGATTCTAAAAGTCCCCGAGTGTAAGGGTGCTTTGGATTTTTGTAAATTTGTTCTGAAGAACCAAATTCTACCATTTGCCCCCCATACATGATACCAATTTTATCGGCAATTTCAGATAGAACTGCCAAATCGTGAGTGATCAGCATAAATGACATGCCATCTTTTTTCAGAGATTTTAAAAGATTGATGATTTGTGCTTGAATTAAAACATCCAATGCAGTTGTAGGCTCATCTGCAATTACAAATTTAGGTTTAAGTAGCAACGCCATTGCAATTACCACCCTTTGCTTCATTCCCCCACTAAGTTCATGGGGATATTTTTTCAAAATATTTTCATCAAGACTAACAGAATTCATCGCATCTGAAATTATTTTCTTTGAATCACCATCAAATGAATGTGCTTTTAGAATTTCAATAAATTGCTCATTAATTGTAAAAACAGGATCCAAAGAATTCATTGCACCTTGAAATACCATGGAGATTTTTTTCCACCGGTATTCATCATCAAATTTTGATTCATCCATATCTAAAAGAGAAATTTCATCAAAAGTGATTTTTCCAGTTGCAGTACCACCTGAAAGCATTCGAATTAAGGATAATCCCAACGTACTTTTTCCACATGCGCTCTCACCTGCAATTCCTATTGATTCTTCATCATTCAATTCAAAATCAACATCATCTACAGCATAAACTGGTCCTTGAGACGAAGAGTATCTTGAAGATAGTCCATCAACTTTTAGAAATGTCATAATTCTCTTAGATCCAAACTAGGATTTCTTTTGCACTAAGGGATATAAACAACATTATCAGAATGAAAAAGTCGATTTAAATGAAATTACCTATTTGTGGCTTTGATGCAAAAAATGCAATTCTCTGTCCTCAATGTGAGAGTAAGGTAGAATCAGGGAAACTAACAAAAGCTGATGTAGAGGCATCAATGAATCTTGCAAAAATTGCAAAATCAAATAAAGAAATTGAAAATTTTGCATTATATTCGTGTAAAGAATTTGACGGAAATTTTGTGTTATCTTTGGCAAAAAATGACATTATGCTAATTAGACAAAGCAGAACACTATACAGAACATTACAAGATCAATTTAAAGGAAAAATTTGGCTTGTGGAGGCAGACGAAACAGACAAGCGATTCATAGAAGATTTGTTTTTTCCAACAAAAATTTTATCGATTAATGAGGTATGGGCACCTGGAAGGGTTCAAAAAACAAAAGCAGTTGTTTCAGGCAAATGGACTCCTAAATTTCCAATTGATACTGAAAAAGTTGTACATATAGTAAGAAATGCCCGAAACATTGACATTGAGATAGAATTTGAGGATAAAAGATAGCCATGGTTTTTGTAAAAACTCACGATATTTCTGAATTAAATCAAGAATTAATTGGAAAGCAGGTAGTATTGGGAGGATGGATTGAAGATCTTAGAAAATTAGGAAAGATGTCATTTATCACTCTTCGAGATGTTTCAGGAATATCTCAAGTTATAGTCAAAGGAGAATTAAATGATAACCTTGGCGAGATTAATCGTCAAAGTGTGGTGAGTGTCAAAGGGATAGTCCAAGAAACCAAAGCTCGTGACTTTGCATTTGAGATTAAAGCAGAAGAAATGGAAGTTTTAGGAAAAGCAATTCATCCATTACCAGTGGATCCAATTGGCAGACTAGAGAGTAATATCGATACAAGATTAAATCACCGAGCACTCGATATGAGAAATCAAAAAACAGCATCCATATTCAAATTACGTCATCATGTTTTACAATCATTAAGAAAAACTCTTACAGATAAAAAATTCTTAGAGATTACAACACCAAAGATAATTGGTAGTGCAAGTGAGGGAGGAGCAGACTTGTTTTCACTGGATTATTTTGGAAGAACAGCTTATCTTGCACAAAGCCCACAACTATACAAAGAACAAATGACAATAGGATTAGAGCGAGTATTTGAGATTTCAAACTTTTACAGAGCAGAAAATTCCCACACTGGAAGACACTTGACAGAATTTACCAGCATAGACATTGAAGCAGCATTTATGGACTATGAGGATGTCATGAATGTTTTAGAGTCACTTGTTGTATCAGTTTACAAATATATTTCAGAGAATTGTAAAACAGAACAAGAAACAATTGAACATACTATAAAAGTTCCATCAACCCCATTTGAGAGAGTAACGTACACTCAATGTGTCGAAGAATTGAAAAAAGCAGGAGAAAAAATACAAGTTGGGGAGGATTTGCTTGATTCACATCTAAGAATTATTGGTAAAAATCATCCAGGATTTTTCTTCTTAACTGACTGGCCGATGAAACTAAAGCCATTTTACATTAGAGAAAAAGATGAGGACGCAACATTATCACGCTCATTTGATTTACAGTATGGATTTTTAGAATTATCCTCAGGAGGAACAAGACTTCACAATCCAGAAATGCTAAAAAATCGATTAAAAGAGCAAGGATTAGATCCTGCCCAATTTACAGATCATCTCAAGACATTTGATTGGGGAATGCCACCACACTCAGGATGGGGTATGGGATTAGATAGACTGATGACCGTACTAATTGGAATTGACAATGTTCGCGAAGTTGTACTGTATCCACGAGATCCAGATAGGCTTAGTCCATAAAGGAAGTATTGTAAATCATGACATTATTCTGTAAACAATGCAATGAAAGGAGATTACCAATTGTATTTGCAAAGGACAAACCTCCGTTATGGTTATGTGGAAAATGTGGGAATTTTGCAGACGGTGAAGATGTCATTCTTCGAGAAATAACCAAAGAAGAAAAAAATGCAATGGACAAAAAATTAGATGATTTTGAAAATAATACAGCACTAAACGGAGAGAAGTTGAGTAGACGAAAGGGAGTTAATTGATCATGATTGAACAAATCGATGCTAAAAAAGTCGTAGAAGTAATTGGAAATAATTTGATCGGAGTGTCACATGATTCTAGTAGCTTTGTTAAATTGCCTGACTCATTTTGGGGATACTTTGCAAGAGGTCACGATAAAAAAGGGACATTTGGAGTCATTGTGACATACTCTGAGGAAGGCAAAGACGTGGATGAGTTAATCAAAATGTATGAAGATTGGGCTGCAAAAAACAAAACAAAATCAGAAGAATCTACCTAGTTTCTTTGAGTAGTTTACGATATCCAGCACATTCTTTACAAATCGGCTTTCCTTTGTATTTTGGATTTCCATCAGTAATTTTTAGAGTTCCAGGAACGACTTTACAAATACAGCAATCTACCATATGTTTTAATTAAAAATGTGATTAATAAAAATTGGTAATTTTCTGAAACAAGGTAAATTTGAAAAAAATAGGCTCAAGATATCAAATAACTAAAGGATCAAGATTTTTTCACTTTTTGATCTTTATCAGGAATAATTAAGATATGTTTGTGAATACAAACTATGAAGTATTTTTATGGATTATACAAAACCAAAAGAAAATTCACGAAGAATTCATTCAGAGAATTTCATAAATTAGATTCATCATCATAAAATGAAAATTGAAATATTTTAGAGATTATCTGTAATCTCTTTTGTAAAGTCTACAGTACTGTGAGTTCCACCAATATCTTTTGTTTTGACACCTGATTTTACCAAATTAAAAATAATAGACTCTAATTTTTCTCCAACCTCAATACATTTGGAATCATTGTGTTTGTTTCCCAACCAATCAAACATCATCTTAATTGATAACAAAAATGATGAAGGATTTGCAATATTTTTTCCCGCAATATCAAATGCTGCACCATGAACCGGCTCAAACAATGCAAATTTGTCTCCAATGTTAGCAGCCGGTGCCATACCTAAACCGCCAACAACCTGTGATGATTCATCAGATAAAATATCACCAAACAAATTAGTAGTAACTATAACATCAAACTGCTCTGGTTGGCGAATTAAATTCATAGCACATGCATCTACATACATTTGCTCAAACGCAATATCAGGATAATCTTTGGAAACATCAATGCATGCTTTTGCAAACATGCCATCTGTAATTCGCATAACATTTGATTTATGAACACAAGTTACTTTTCTCATAGAGTCACGTTGTTTGGCAGTTTCAAAAGCATATTTTGCAATTCTTTTTGAAGCCTTTTCAGAGATTATTCTCAATGCAACAGATGAATCACCCAAACTGAATTCCTTACCAGTGTAAAGATCTTCAGTGTTCTCTCTAACTATTACCATATCAATATCATCACGTAATGCAGGCAGGTGCGGATATGATTTTGCAGGCCTTATGTTGGCATACAAATCAAGCATTCTTCTCAATACCACTATAACATCAGCTGCACTTTCACCAACAGGGGCTTTCAAACAAACATCAGATTGTTTTATGGATTCAACTGTTTCATCAGGAAGTGCTTTGCCAGTTTCAGACAATGCCTTGTCACCTGCAGATAATTTTGTAACATCAAATTTCAAATCAAGTTTATCATGAATTGTGTTTAAAACAGAGATTGCAGAGTCTGATAATTCAGGACCAATTCCATCACCAGTGATTAATGAAATTTTATACATTGTTACTCATCAAACATTGGGAGATTTTAGGATTTGTTAACCTGTTTTTCATTAACCATCTTTTTGAGCATGATTCTATTAATTGCGTCAATAACTGCCTTTACAGAAGTGGTTACGATATCCTCGCCAACTGATTTTGCTGAAACCTTGTTTCCTAATGGATCCTCAACTTTTACTGTAACTTCACACAGCGCTCCAGAGCCACCAGAAATAGATGCCAAACCATAATCTTTGATTCTAATCTCTGAAATTTTACCAGTGATTTTCTGAATTGCATTTAATGCAGCATCTACGGGCCCCACCCCATAATCAGTTCCAATGTGATCCTGACCGTCAATGTTTAGTTTTACAAATGCATAAGGCATGGTTCCAATTCCAGTAGAAACTGAAAAACCAGTTAATTGAACAATTCTTTTGAGTTCTTTTTCACCCATAACCTCACTTGCCATAGATAACAATTCTACATCAGTAACTTGTTGTCCTTGATCACCGAGCACTTTGACTTTCTCTAAGATTTGTTTTGCTTGTTCTTCAGTTGGCTTTACACCATATTCTTCCAACATTGCATTCATTCCATGAACTCCTGCATGCTTTCCAACCTTAAGCCATCTTTTTCTTCCAACTAATTCAGGACTAATTGGTTCGTAAGTAAGAGGATTATTCAGCACACCATGAGTGTGAATTCCAGACTCGTGGCCAAACGCATTGGCTCCAACTATAGCTTTGTTTGGCTGTACAATAATTCCCACAGTCTTTGAGATAAATCGAGATGTATCATAGATTAATTCAGATTTGATGTTAGTTTCATAATTTTGTTCATAAGGCAAACATTTGAGGGCCATAGAAAATTCTTCCAATGAAGCATTTCCGGCCCTTTCTCCAATTCCATTTATTGTAACATGAGCACATGCAGCACCTGCATGAATTCCAGATAATGCATTTGCAACTGCCAATCCAAAGTCATTGTGACAATGAACACTTACTGGGAGTTTTGTAGCTTCAACAGTATCTTTAGTTAGCATAGCCATGTATTCTGGAGTAGCATACCCCACAGTATCAGGAATGTTAACTCTATCAGCTCCTGCCTTTGCAACATCACCGAAAACTTTTTTCAAAAATTCTCTGCCTGTTCTTGATGCATCTTCAGCTGAAAACTCTACTTGTAATCCACGAGACTTGCCATACTCTACTGCTTCAATAGCTTTTTCAAGTGCTTGATCTCTAGTCATCTGAAGTTTGTGTTCCAAGTGAATATCAGAAGTTGCAATAAAGGTGTGAATGTAATTCAATCCAGCATCAACTGCAACATCAATATCTTTTTTGATAGTTCTAGTTAATCCTGCAATCTCACAAGATAATCCTTCAGAAGTAATCATCTTTACCGCTTTGAATTCACCTTCAGAAATTACTGGAAACCCAGCTTCGATTGCATCAACACCTAATTCATCAAGTTTTTTAGCAATTGCTAATTTTTGATCAGGGGATAAAGAAACTCCAAGGGTTTGCTCTCCATCTCTTAATGTTGTATCAAAAATTCTAACGTTTACCATTATGCCCCACTTCTTTGTAATGCAGCAACACCAGTTCGTGCAACATCAAGGATTCCAAATGGTTTTGCTAATTCTTCAAATGCCTTGATTTGATCAGGAGTAGCAGTTAATTCCACTATAATGGAATCTTTTTTCACATCATGTACTTTACCGCCATAAGCATTTGCTAATTTGTTAATTTCCATACTATCATTAGCATTACGAAGTTTTATCTTAAAAAGACTAAGTTCTCGAAATACAGTCTTGTGCTCATCTAAAAGCTCAACTTTGACAGTGTCAATCATTTTATCGAGTTGTTTTACCACCTGATCAATTTGTTTTTCATCACCATATGTGGTAATAGTCATTTTAGAATAATCAGGATTATCAGTAGTTCCTACTGAAATACTGTCAATATTGAAATTTCTTGCTCTAAAAAGATGAGTTACTTTGAATAAAATTCCAGGTTTGTTTTCAACTAAAATAGAAAGAATTGCCCACATCATAAATCACCTAAGATGGTAAAATCATATCAGATAACGAAGTTCCAGGAGCTACAAATGGCAATACATCTTCTTCAGGATCAATTGGAATGTCAATTACAGTTGCAACATCACTACTCAATGCAGTTTTGATTGCCTTACCAAGTTCATCCATTGATTGTGCACGAATTCCTTGCGCACCATAAGACTCTGCTAGTTTAACATAATCAGGACAGCTGTGTTGTTCTACACCAATCATTCTTCTATCATAGAAAGTTCTTTGCCATTGAGCTACCATCCCCAATGTTGAATTGTTTAAAATAAATACAATTACTGGAATGTCTTCCAAAACTGCTGTTGCAAGAGAATTTTCAGTCATACTAAAGCTTCCATCACCTGCAATATCTACAACAGGAACATCAGGCTTTGCAACTTTAGCACCAATTGCTGCTGGAAACCCCCAACCCATAGTACCAAGTCCAGTAGAACTAAAGAAAGTGCCAGGTTGTATTACATCATAAAACAATGATGCCCACATTTGGTGTTGCCCAACTTCAGTAGTTACAATAGACTCTTTTGGCAATAATTCACGGAGTTTACGTAAAATTTTAGCAGCACCCATTTCACCAGGATGAATTTTTAAATTTTCTTTCCAATAAGATTTAGTTTCTTTGACATGTTTTACCCAAGGGGATTCATCAGTTTTTTTGATTGCCTTTTGTAAAAGTAACTTTACCATAACTCTAAGGTTTACTGTTACATCACCAACAACTGCAATCTGAGCATTTTGATTCTTACCAATTTCAGCAGGATCAACATCCATGTGAATAATTTTTAATCGTTTTTCAAAAGCTTCAAAAGTCCCAACAGATCTATCTGAAAATCTAGTACCAATGGCTAAAACACAATCAGCTTCTGCCATCATTTTGTTGGCTTCTGCATGTCCATGCATTCCAATTGGGCCTAATGATAAAGGATGAGTTTCAGGAAATGCCCCTTTGCCTTTGAAAGTAGTAACTACAGGAAGCATAAGAGTTTCTGCAACAGATTGTAATTCAGCAAATGCAGATGAGATAATAGCTCCACCACCTGCTAAGATGATTGGTTTTTCAGCATGAAGTAACATATCAATTGCTCTTTCAACATTAACAAGATCAGGATCAGCCCATGGATGATATCCCTGAATTTTAAATTCATCGGGAAAATCCATTGGAGCTTCATTAGTTTGAACATCTTTTGGAATGTCAATTAATACAGGTCCAGGTCTTCCAGTTTCTGCAATGAAAAATCCTTTTTTGACTACCTCTGGAATGTCCCCGGCATTTCTTGGTTGAAATGCATATTTTACAACGGGGTTTGCCATTCCAATAATATCACTTTCTTGAAATGCATCTTTACCAATCATGTTAACAGATACTTGTCCAGTTACTGCAATCATGGGAGCAGAATCTGCTTGTGCAGTTGCAATACCAGTTAAAATATTAGTTGCGCCAGGACCAGATGTAGCAAAACATACTCCAGGTTTTCTACTAACTCTTCCAAATCCATCAGCCATGTGAGCCCCTGATTGTTCATGTCTCACCAAAATATGTCTAATGTCACATCTAGCAAATTCATCGTACATCGGAAGATTGGCACCTCCAGGCAATCCAAACACTTGTTTGACGCCTTCTTTTTCCATAGCCACCATCAAGGCCTTTGCACCAGTCATACTTTCCATTTTATTCATTAAATTTTTCACCATAATTTTAAGATACTAAATTTTTGAGCGCACTATAATAGAACAACAAAAGGTAAATTTTTACCAAATTTTGCTGTTAATTGCATACTCATTGAAATCAAACAAATAATCAATTGATAACTAATAAAGATTATCTGAAAAATAATCAAAATTTGGCTTTATTTGGTGCAGAAGACTTAAACCGATATTTTTTACATTTGAAATGAACTGTTTTGAGTGATAATGAAGAAATCATACAAGTGATAGAAACGTTATTTGAATCAGGGATTACTAAAGATCTTTCAAAACTTAGAGACATTCATCTTAATGATTCAAAATTTTCTAGTTTTAGCGATTTGCCACCATATGATCTTAAAGATTATCAGACAACCATAGAACTTGAAGAGTTAAGATTCATCAGCATATCAGATTATACATACGAAATTAAGAATCCAAAAATTAGCTTATTTGGGGAAACAGCAGTTGTGGCTTTAGAATTAATTCAAAAAGGAATGCTAGTAGATAACAAAGCATACACTGGAGAACATATGATAATCACTGGGCGCGCAACATTTGTTCTAGTAAAGCAACCAACGTGGAAAATTGCACATATTCATTTATCAAAAATTGATGGATAATTCAAAATTAAGAAAATATAATTTTACTTTGTTTGATTTGGGGGATTAGGTTTGTTTTGATTGGGGTTGCTTGGTTTGTTTTGATTGGGGTTGCTTGGTTTGTTTTGATTGGGGTTGCTTGGTTTGTTTTGATTGGGGTTGCTTGGTTTGTTTTGATTGGGGTTGCTTGGTTTGTTTTGATTGGGGTTGTTTTTGAATGATTTTTGGGGGATTTTTGGCTCCTCACTAACTAATTTTTGATATAATTTGAAAGCTTGATCAACATTTCTGTTTTGATGTACAATTGCATGAACAGCTTTGATCATAGAAACAGGATGCTCGGATTGCCAGATATTTCGACCCATATCCACACCTACAGCACCAGCTTTGATAGCATTGTAAGTTAACTGCATAGCATCACGTTCAGGGATTTTCTTTCCGCCTGCAACAATAATTGGGACAGGGCATGATTGGACAACTTTTTCAAAATTATCACAATAGTAAGTTTTTACAATATGTGCACCTTGTTCAGCTGCCACACGACATGCTAATGAAAGATATCTAGCATCTTTGCCAAGTTCTTTGCCTACAGCAGTTACTGCCAAAACAGGCAATCCATATTTTTCTGCTTCACTAACTAATTTTCCAAGATTTACAACAGTTTGATATTCATATTTTGAACCAACAAAAATAGACATTGCAAGTGCACTGGCATTTAGCCTGATTGCATCTTCAATTGATACAGTGATGTCTTCTTGGGATAAATCATCACCAATAATACTTGAACCGCCAGAAACTCTCAAAACCATCGGAGTACTAGTAATTGCAGGAACACATGTTCTTTGAACACCTCTTGTAACCATTAAAGAATCACAGTATTTCAGCAATGGTGCAATTACCTTTTTTGGGTTTTCAAGTTTTTCAGTAGGACCAAGAAAATATCCGTGGTCTACGGCCAACATTAATGCACGATTATCTTGCGGTTTAATAATACTAGAAATTCTATTTTTTAATCCCCAATCCATATTTCTTCGATTCTGAAGGAATGAAAATCCCTTCTTAAGCCTTTCTTATTTTGTTATAATTATTTTCATTGCATTTTCACCAGAACGCGCATGATCAAATGCTTTTTGCGAATCAGATATAGAATACGTATGAGTAATTAATTGTTTAACATTAATTTGAGAAGATTCAATTAGAGTCAGTGCTTCTTTAGTATCTGAATCAGATGCAGCATAACTAGTTACAAGTGTAATTTCCTTGGAGTAAATTTTACTCATATCTAAATCTAATTTTGCACCTTTTGACGGAACACCAAACATCATTACTGTGCCCCCCTTTCTAGTCATGTCTATTGCATCATCTAATGCTTTTAGACTGCTTGTAGCAACAATTGCCACGTCTACACCTAACCCATCAGTGTTATTCAAAATCTTTTGTTGCCTATTTTTATCCATAGAAGAAATAGATTCAGTAATGTTAAATTTTTTTGCAAAATCTAATCTAAAATCATTTACATCAAAACAAAATATTTTGGAGAATTTTTTTGTATGAGCAAGCATAACATGCATCATTCCAGTAGGACCAACACCAAAAATTGCAGTAGAGTCACCTTCACGATAAGAAAGTTTAGACCATGCTCTAACACAGCATGCCAATGGTTCAATCATTGCAGCCTCTTCAAAACTAAGAGAATCAGAAATTTTTAAAACACCACCGTGAGAAACATTCCATGCAGGAACAACATACTCTTCAGATAATCCACAAGGGGAAAGATTAGTTTCATAGTACTTTTGACACATTGTTTCATTTCCATGATGACAAAAATGACAATCATAACAAGGAACATGATGATGAGTGAACACTCTATCACCTTTTTTGAATTCTGTTACACCAGAACCAACATCTAGCACCACACCTGAAGGCTCATGTCCCAATCGCATTGAGGGCCGACCATATTCTCCAAAAACTTTTTCCAAATCAGAACCACAAATTCCACAAGCTTGCATTTGCACTAAGACATCTCCAGATGTCAACTGAGGTTTTTCTGTTTCAATAATAGAAATAATAGATGGTCCTTTAACAGATGCAGTTTTCATGGTAAGGCATTAGCAATTTGATTATAAGTAGATTATACGCCTAAAATCTTCTTTAACATTACTCTGTAATCAACTTCAGTTTTTTCACTTCCAGTAGCTGGGAGTGCAAATACAAGTGTTGATTTTTCAGCCCTTAGTGTAGTTAATTCATCATCAATAGACTCTGTAATATCATCACTTACCAAAATAAGACCAACATCAGAATCATCAGTCAAAGTCTTAATTTCTTCAAGTGCATTTTGCGGATTCTCAGAAATTTTTCCAGGAATTCCAGCTAATTGAAAACTAGTTACAAATGATTTACTGCCAACAGTGAAGATTTTCACAGTTGTGAATTTTGCGTGTTCTAATTTAACCCTTTTTGGAGGAATCAGATCAAGAAAGATTGATTTAGTTTAAAAAACAAGTAAATTCATGGCAGAAATTGACACTCAAAAAGATGTCTACTTGTTTCTACATGGAAGAATGGATCTTAAAGAAAAAGCCACAAATGTATTAACTGCAAAAGGATTTGCAGAAGATAAAATCACAATGGCCTCACCAACCAAAGTTGGAGAAATCGGAGAATATATGGCAATGTTGTGGATGCCCCAAAATCCAGATCACATAAAGATTCAACAAATTACCAAGGTAGAAGAAGTAGAACCAGAAGGAATGGTTGGTCTTTGGAAAGGAGTTTCGAAAGACGATATCGATACTATACCATTAGTGTAGGCTTAGCTAAATCCAGCACCAAACTCATTACCTTTTTCTAAAACATCACTTGAATCAGAACTTTTTAATTTTCTATAAAGCAATGTCTCATAAACCATCTTCAAGGCACTTTCATCATCAAGATTACAGTCTTCTTTAATCTGATTTTTATATTTTTCTAATTTAGCAACATCTTGTTCATCTGGAGACATATCATCATGAACCATAATATTTGCAATTTTTTCTATTTCAGAATTTTGTTGATCATCATCCATAATTTTAGAAAGAATTTCTAGTTATTAACAAGTTCGAATGCATGCACTGGTTAGTGAGTGTTTTCATGTGACTATAAACTGGGGGTGTTTTCAGGATCTTATTCAAATTTCATACACGTGGTAATTGGCGGGTGTTTTCATGTGATTGTGAACTTGGAATGTTTTCAGAATCTTCTACGAATTGCAGTAACATAGTTACCGCAATGGTTTACAGGAATGGAAGTACAAAACAGCTGGCCACGATCAACGCGTGGGAGACGGTCGTTTCTGCCTTGATGTCTGCCATCATTCTGGTCGGTTCGTCCCACGATATCTTGACCTCTGAATCTGACAATAAGACGATTTGGATGCAATAGAATTAACTTGAGAAAGTTTGACTTTACCTGACCTGTTACAGATTCTGTTCGATAAAAAATTTATAACAGACACACCACGTTTTGTCATATGAAACATGTCCTGCAGGAATCCCAAGGCAAGATCTCCGCCCGATACGATTGGTTTGAAGCGTCCAAGCAGGTGAGTACCCAAGGAAAGGAACAGAGAATAGCAGAACATGCCATCACATACTTCAAGCAGAACGGAGACGTAAGCGTAAGGGACGAGCCGATTGACTTTCCCAAGGCAAAGTCGGAGATCGAGACACTGGAGCATGGTGAAGGCAACCATTTCATAGGATTCGAAAATAACAATACCAGGGAAATGGTCCAGTTCGCCCACTACGGACAGGATGACTGGCACGCGGACGTGCCGATTCCACCGACCGGCCCGAAATGGAGCGGCTTTGTCTGGGGATGCTATACTGACATCGAATTGGTCATACGCGTTACCGAACTGTTCATAAATGAGGAGCCATGGTTCGGTGCACTTCCGTTTACGATGCGCAAACCCGGCAAATCCCCGCAAGACGGTGAGGAATGATCCGATATGCTTTATCTATCAGCTCAGCTAGAACCTGAAGATGTACATCGCCTGTATACCACTATTAAAGACCAACCCGGTGCCAACAATGGCATCCAATACCAAACTAGATGTAACATTAATCATGGGCATAGAAACCTAGATTGAATTTTCCTTATGTAATGAGGCATTCTGAATGATTGTCTTTGCAGAAAAAAACTCGGGCATAGTAGTCAGCACCCGATAACCTTACAGAACCCGAATGTATAATTATAAATCAGAAATCAAAGATCTAAGAAAATCAGAGAATTCATCATCAGAGAAAATAATTTCTTCGATTTTGTTTTCAGCTATAGCAAGTTGTGCAGATTCAAGATGATAACAAATCATTTTTCCATTTAATTTACCAAAATAAAAACCAGGACAAGAACAGAAAAGACCGTCAGGATCAATCCAATGTTCTTCACCTTTACCAACCACAGTCCAAATTTTACGTCGTGTTGGTTCAAAGATATGCAATTTAACTCGTTTTTCTGAAACGATTGATTGAATTCGATCCAATTCTTTGTTCATAAGGGTTTAATCAAATATCTACAGTATAACTTTAATGTTACTAGCAAGGATCATTCCATTAAAACCTGCACTAATTTTAGAGGGTACAAAAAAGAGTTTGATAATTACAGATATCCACATAGGATTTGAAAACAATAGGGCATCAAATGAAATTTTCATAGGTAAAAATTCAACAATTAATGAATCAATTCAAGAACTATCAGACACCTTCATCATCAAGGGATTTTTTGACCATGTTAATAAATAGAATACTTGGATCTATGTTTTCTAAAATTAATCATATTTGTCATAAGGTTCAATTGGATCTTTTGTGGTTTTATTATTTCTTAACCATTCTAATGTCTTCACAAAAGAATCAGCCAATTCAATAGTAGTCAAGACAGGAATTCCCAATTCAAGAGATTTTCGTCTTATCTGATATTCATCATCAAGCATTCCAACATATTTTTCCAAAGTAGACGTACTTGGAATATTAATAATAAAATCAATTTTTCGTCCATATAATAAATCAGAGATGTTTGGTTTTCTTTCAGGCTCTGAAATTTTATGGACAATTTCAACTTGACCAATTTTTTCTTCAAAGAATTCTGCAGTATGTTCAGTTGCCAATATTTTGAATCCCAATTGTTTCAATTTTGCAATTGTTGAAACTAATTTTTCTTTATTTTGTGCACCACCTACAGTTACAAGTGCAGAGCCTTTGTCTGGAAGAGTATAGCCAACAGAAGTCAACCCTTTTGATAATGCATCATAAAAGCTGTTTCCAAAACATGCAGCCTCCCCAGTAGATTGCATTTCAACACCCAATGCAATATCGGCCCCTTCTAATTGCATAAATGAAAATTGAGGCACCTTAATTCCATAGTTGGGGATTTTTTGCCATTTATTTTCAGGTATTTTAGGCAGAGGTTTATCCAATATGACTTTAGAAGCAAGAGAAATCAGATTTAACTTAACCAACTTTGATACAAAAGGCATTGAACGCGATGCTCGAATGTTGAGTTCTATCACATAAACATGATCATCATGAATTAGGAATTGTAAATTAAATGGTCCTTTGACATTAAATGTCAATGCAATCTTTTTTGAATACTCATTAATTGTTTCAATGGTTTTGTTACTTAGACGCCATGGTGGAATGACCATCATAGCATCACCAGAATGAACACCTGCACTATCAATATGCTCTACAATTGCACCAATGACAACTTCCTTACCATTGCTTATTCCGTCTACATCAACTTCAAGAGAGTTTAGCATGAATTTGGAAATAACTACAGGATGATCAGGGGACACATCAGCTGCTTCTTTAACATAAGTTTTTAGTTCTTCTTGAGACCAAACTACTTTCATTGCAGCTCCGGATAAAACATATGAAGGTCTCACAATTACTGGAAATTCAACATCCTGAGCAAAAGATTTTGCCTCATTTAGATTTGAAAATGCTTGCCAGAGAGGTTGTTGTATGTGAAGTTTGTCAAGCTCTGCACTAAACTTGGAACGATCTTCAGCCCTATCAACATCATCTGCACTAGTACCCAAAATATTTACACCGTGCTGCGCAAGTCCAAGAGTCAAGTTATTGGCAGTTTGACCTCCAACACATGTAATGATTCCTTTTGGTTGTTCAAATTCAGTAATATCCAATATTCTTTCTTGGGTTAATTCTTCAAAATATAATCTCGTACAAATATCATAATCAGTTGAAACTGTTTCAGGATTACAGTTGACTACTGAAACACTTTTTTCTCCATTTTCTTGAAGACCCCAAACCATGTTAACCGTACCCCAATCAAATTCAACACTACTTCCAATTCTATAAGGTCCCGCACCAAGTACAACAATTCCTTTTTCATCTGGAGGAACCACAATATCATTAGAATACCCACCATATGTCATATACAGGTAATTGGTAACTGCAGGCCATTCAGCTGCAAGCGTATCAATTTGTTTTACAGCTGGAATTACGCCTAATTTCTTCCTCAAATCACGTATTTCATCAGGAGTTTTATCTTTGGCACGTGCAATTTGCTTATCTGAAAAGCCTGTTTTTTTAGCCTCCCACATAAGGGATTTATCAAGATTAGAATTCTTGAGTTTTTCTTCAACTTTAACAATATTTTGGATTTTTTCTACAAACCAAGGATCAATTGTAGATAATTCGTAAATTCGCTCAACGGAGATACCCATCTTCAGAGCTATTGCAACATGATATAGAATTTGATCATCATGGTGAGATAGTTTGTATTCAATTTCTTCTTCATTGTATGTTTTTCCATTTGAACGATTCAAAACTAATCCATCATTTCCAATATCCAACATTCGAATTGCTTTTTGAAATGATTCCTCAAAGGTTCTACCAACTGCCATTACTTCCCCTACAGATTTCATAGTAGGTCCAAGTCTTCTATTTACAAGTTCAAATTTATCAAAATCCCATCTAGGGTGTTTGCATACAATATAATCTAGAGAAGGTTCAAAGCATGCAGTAGTATTTTTTGTAATTCTATTGACAAGTTCAGATAAATTGTAACCTAATCCAATTTTTGCAGACATGTATGCTAAAGGATATCCAGTAGCTTTACTTGCCAATGCAGATGAACGAGAAAGTCTAGGGTTAATTTCAATTGCAGCATATTTATCAGAATCAGGGGCTAGAGCATATTGGATGTTACATTCACCAACTATTCCCACATGTTTTGTTGCACGAAGTGCTGCAGAACGTAACATATGATATTCATGGTTGTCAATTGTCTGCGATGGTGCAACTACGATATTATCACCAGTATGTGCTTTCATCGATAGTACATTTTCCATGTTACAAACAATTACATTATTTCCATCATAATCTTGCATTACTTCATATTCGATTTGTTTCCAATGACCAATGTATTCTTCAACTAATACTTGGCCAACAATGCTTGCTTTGAAACCACGCTCAACAATCTCATGTAATTCAATTTCATTATATGCAACACCACCACCTCGTCCTCCAAGTGTATATGCAACACGAATAATCACAGGATAACAAAGTTCTTCTGCAGCCTTTTTGGCATCTTCAAAATTAGTCACAGTCGTACTTTTTAGAACAGGTACGTTTGATTCCATCATAGAATCTTTGAAAAGTTGCCTATCTTCGGTTTTCTTTATACCTGCAATTTGAGTTCCAAGTACATTTACACCGTATTTTTTTAGTATGTCAAATTTATCAAGATTAACTCCACAATTTAGAGCAGTTTGCCCACCATATGCCAACATTATCCCATCTGGTCGTTCTTTTTCAATGATGGATTCCACATATTCTGCATTTACGGGAAGCAAATACACCTGATCTGCAAATCTAGTATCAGTCTGAATAGTGGCAATATTTGGATTGATTAGAACACTGTTAATTCCATCTTCATGTATTGCTTTTAGACATTGACTTCCAGAGTAATCAAACTCTCCAGCTTCACCAATTTTAATTGCACCACTTCCAAGTACAAGAATTTTCTTTAGTGATTCATTTTTTGGCAATTATTTATTTCTCCATTAGGTGTTTAAGCTCTTCAAAGACGAATTTACAATCAAAAGGTCCAGGTGCAGCTTCTGGATGAAACTGTACTGCAATGCAATTTTGTTGTTTGTGTTTTATTCCTTCAACTGTTTTATCATCTACGTTTGTAAACCATAATTTAAAATCAGATTTTTCTATAGATTCAGGAGTTATGCCATATCCATGATTCTGACTTGTTACATATACTTGATTATTTTCCAAATTAATACAAGGTTTGTTTTGACCACGATGACCATACTTTAGTTTGTAAGTTTCAGTATTTCCAGCTATGCCAATTATTTGAGCACCTAAACAAATACCCAAAGTAGGAATATTATTTTCAATTAATCTTTTCGCAGTATCAATGGTGTCATGACATTTTTGTGGATCTCCGGGACCACTACTGAGAATAACACCATGAGGATTGTAAGACATTATTTTTTCATAAGGAGTATTCCAAGGAACTAAAATTGCTTTGTAACCTAATTCACGAACATTTCTCAGAATAGCATTTTTTGCACCAGTGTCAACTACAACCACAGATTTTTCTTCTTTGCCATAGATTTGTTCTTCTTTTGTAGAAACCACATCCATGAATTGTTCTGAATCATAGTGTTTTGCAGACTCTAATTGTTTTTTAATAGATTCAATGTCTACCTCAGTATCAGAAACGACTAAAGCTGCCATCATCACCCCACTAGTTCGAAGTTTTTTTGTTAATTCACGAGTATCAATTCCTGAAATACCAGGTACCTTTTCATTATTCATCCACTCATCCAAAGTCATAGAAAGATTCCAATGACTTGCAGTTAATGATAACTCGTGAACTACCAGACCACGAATTTGTATTTTATCAGATTCAAAGAACTTTGAAATACCATCTCCATCAACAACAGAGGGATCTGGAATTCCGTAATTTCCAACAAGAGGATAAGTTAAAGTGAGAATTTGGCCATTATACGAAGGGTCAGTTAATGCCTCAGTGTAGCCAACCATCCCAGTATTGAAAACAATTTCTCCAAAAACAGATGTAGAATAACCAAAGCCCCGACCATCAAGAACAGTACCATCATCAAAAATCAGTTTTCCAAACTTGTTTGCGTGGTTTGATTTCTTTGTAGTAATTGTGACCCTCGTAAAGTCCCAGTCATAGTGAATTTAAGTTTTATGCGTAAAGGAAATTCAAATAATTGATCGCAGGATAAGGTTAAACAATCAGAGGGCTTGGAATTCTTCGCTCCATTTGTGATAAGCGCGAATCATTTCAAGGGACACACTAGGTTTTCGTCTTTCCATGATATTTTTAAAATCAGCTGTTGTGAGTTCTCTTGGTTGAGTTGGTTCCTCACCTTCAACTGGTTCATGATAATCAGGAGCATTAAAAATTTCATGTACAGTCTTAATCTGAGCTGCTTGGCAAACATCTCGGATATCACTTGCACTATATCCATCAAATAATTTTGCCAATTCAGTATTGTTCACTTTGTAATTTTTACTCAGAGGAGCAGTGTATTGTTCAAATAGATTTTGTCTTGCTTCTTGAGTAGGCAGTGATACATAAATTCTCTTTTGGAATCTTCTAAGGAAAGGCCAATCAAGACTCCAAGGCTTGTTTGTTGCACCAATCACATACAACATCAACTGTTTTCCTTTTCCATTAACTCCGTCCATTTCAGTTAAGAATTGATTTTTAGTTCTAACTTCGCCCCCAACTTCACTATTTCTAGAACCCAACAAAGAATCTACTTCATCTACAAACAAAATAACAGGTTTACCTTCTTTTTCAGCATACTGTCTTGCCATAGCAAATAATTTTGAAACATTCTTTTCTGCCTCTCCAAGCCATTTACTCATCATAGATGATGCATCCACATTAATGAAATAACCATCCATTTCATTTGCAGTAGCTGCTGCAAGCATGGTCTTACCTGTACCGGGTGGACCGTAAAGTAACATGCCTTTTGGCCATCCAAGAGGAAACAAATCTGGTCTTTTAGTAGGATATACAATAGATTCACGTAATGCGCTTTTAGCATCATCTAAACCAATTACTTGATCCCAAGTAACATCAGGTTTTTCTTTCATAATTAATTCTTCAAAATCATTTTCATTTTCTTGTCTCTGAACAGATTTCTTTTGGTCATCTGATGATGCCTTTGGATCAACTGCAGGTTCAACACCATGAGTCTGTTGTAATGCGCCAATTCTATTATGATAAGAGTTGCATCGGTCTTTGTAAATTTGATTTAGTTTACTGGCAGGATAAAGTTGTAATAATTTTACCAAAGTATCTATGGCTTGCTGGTACTGAGTGATTGCCATTCCACGAGCACCTTGAGAATCAAATTTGATGGCTTCAGAAGCATATCGACTTGCTGTGTTTTCTAATTCTTGTGGGGCTAAACTCATCTCAATTACCTATGCAGTCTCCTCTCAAGAATTTTGTTGGTATTCTACTGTGTTAATGTCTGTCACAGAATTGGTTAAATTAATTGCACTTGTTTCATATGCATTATAGTCAGGTCCGTCATGATATTTTTTTTTAAAATCAGATTTATCTGAGATGTGAGTATGCATGTCTTTGACCTTGTTAATTGAATCTTCAGCTGAAATTATCAATTCAGCCACTTCATCATCCAAATTTTCAAGTGAGCTTGCAGTTTCGTCAATTATTAAAGTAAAATGCTTTAAAATTGAGCGCATTTCTTTTTTATCTGAATATTTACACATCATAAAATTAGCAATTCCAACAATTTTATCCAAATCTTGTAATTCTTCTAGAGAAAGTTTGTCAATAGTAGAATCATCAGAAGATTTTACTTTAGATAATTTTTTATCAATTTTTGAAGAAATAGACTTGATGCGTTCAATGTCTTTTGAAAAATCTCGTTTTTGGTTTAGCATCTCAAGTATTGCATAATTTTAAAAAATCAAGATTAGTATACTGCTTACTTAATTTAGAGCCCGCAATCAATTTTACTTCATTAAGTTTAATCGATGATTCAGAATTTGAATGACTAAAATCAAATTTAGACGTTGTAAGTGCAGCAGAATCTATTGCAATACTGCCCAAATGAACAGATATCTCAGATAATTTTTGGCTACAGTTTGGAATAACATCAAAGAGTTGTGCACTGACGGTTCGAATCATAGGGATTACAGAAGGTAAAACTTTAGGTATGCTACTTATGTTAAAAATTTTACCCATATTCTTTTTGACATAAAGTAGAGTTTCTAAAGAAAACACTACAAGATACTCTAGTTTCAAGGCATCAACATGAAGCTTATCTGATTCATCAAAATCATGAATCAACCCAATGTTTGATTTGTTTAATTGAATTCGTTTTTCAAAAAGAACATCAATAATGTCATCTAGTAGGTTTACAGAATATTTCAATCTAGGAACAAGTGTTACAGAGTGTGAGATATTTTCAAGTTCTATTGAATTGACACTGCATTTTACCAACATACCAACTAACACTTTCAGATTTTGTATATGAGGGCAGTGTATCAAATAATTTAGTAACTACAGTTACACCCATCAGCAGATACAATTTTGATTTTTTTTGAGTATTTGTGTAAAGGAATTTAGCTCTCAATTTTACCTAATAATAAATCAAGGTTAATCATGGTAAATGAGCATGTTTTAACAGTCAGTCTTGAAGAATTTGGATTAAGCAAGTATGAAGCACAGGCATATGTGGCATTAATTGCAAAAGGTACGATTTTAGCAGGAGAACTAGCATATTATTCAGAGATTCCACGACCAAAAATTTACCCAACATTATTGAAATTAGAAAATAAAAAACTGGTAATTATTTCAAAAAGTAAACCAATCATGTGTACAGCAATTGCACCAGAAGATGCTTTTGATGATATAATTCATGAACAGATCAATAAAGTAAATGCAATGAACACGTTGATTTCAAATTTAAAGAAAACAAGTGAAGAGAGTAGAAAATCACGAGGTTCAGAAGAAAAAAGATATTTCCATATGAGTGCAAACAATGTTTTGTCACAACTACAAACAATGATTGATGGTTCAAAATCATCAATTAAAATTATGACTGATCAGTGGGGATTGGGATTATTAGCAGAATGTAAAGAGCAATTATTATCAGTATTACGTCGTAATCTAGATGTCAAAATTCTAGTGTCACCATCCCAAATTTGTTCTGAATCATTTAGAGTAATTCCAGATGAAGTGGAAATTAGAGCATCAGATATTACACAAAATTGTTTTATTTTTGATGAAACAGAATTACTAATAATAAACAATGACAATGGTAAAGGGGCTATTTTTTCATCCACAGAAATTTTAGGAATAAATCAAGAAAAAGTATTTTCAAATATTTGGAAAAACGCAACAAAAACTAAAGCCCTAGCAGATATGACAAAAACTGAAGCACAGGAAATTTACAAAATTATTAAAATTGTTAACGAAACAGGTTTGATGTACTTACTAAACTCAGCAATGATAACTAAAAAGCCAGAAACAGACATGCTCAAACTTTTAGAAAAAAATGGAATTTCATTAAAATCAAAAACATTGGACGATATAATTGAAATGATGGATGCAGTAATGCAAATCACATGTTCAGGTCACGTTAATTTTGAGGCAAACGCCAAAAACATTACAATAGAGTCAAAATTAAACAGCGGCCATTCATTGCCATGGGTATCAATTTTAGATGGGTGTCTTCAAAAACAAGGATACAAAACAAGAACAGTATACCAAAACAATTCAAACAAAGGCGAAAAAGTCCATATCAAAATAAGTGAAAATTAGAAGAAACATAAATCACACTAAAGAATTTGAAGAAATGTCAATCTTTTTCTGAGATTCCTTATAGGCAATATATGAAATAAAGTCAGATGCACTTTGAAAAGGAGTTTGGCCCCTAAGGTTTTTTTCTATAAACATAGAGACTTTTTTTGCTAATTTTGCATCATCAATCATCATGATATTCCTGTTGGATTAATTCTATAGTTTTAGGGTCTAATTTAGCAAAACATTTGTTCAATTCTTCCTCATCTAACTCTTCATCATGAAATAACAATATGATTTTGAATTTGTAATAACGTTCATTACAATAGCAGAAAAAAAACATGTACAAAATACTCAGTTTTCACACTCTGAAATCATCAACAGGCTCCGCGAAATACAAAATACCACAGTCATCACCAATAAATAATTCTAATTAAGAGATAGACCATGCAAATGATTTCCATTAGTTATATTTTAGAATGTATGAATGATGAAAAAAACTATTTTGGGGATTTATGGAAAACTTGCTTGAATAATAATAAAAGATTCAACAGAAGTAAACTGAAAGAGATTTTAAAAAAAATGGAAGTGTTAGGCCATATAGAAAAACATGGTTACAAAGACACAGCATATTATGAAAAACATTATCATTACTCACTTGAAGAAAACATTGGTTTTGTCAATAATGTTATTTTTACATATGAATCTAAAACAAAGTCAGCAATAAAGAAATTAGAAAATAAAAAAATATTTCTAGACATAACAAAAGATCTCAAGGCATACAAATTTAGCAAATATACAAAATTAGAATATGAATCACTACTAACAAACATGACAAGTATGTTTGAATTGGCATCATCAATTTTATGGACCAAAGAGAATAGTGAAGATGGTGGATTAAAAAAAGAGTTAACAAAGTGTTTTAAACAAATCAATGAATTCATGGAAGAAGTAAATCGGAAACTACTAGAAGGTAGAAAAACACAGGAGAGAATATTATTACAAAGAGACTTTACTAGTAAAATTCCAAAAGCAGGACATCTAAAAATTTAAAATTAATTATCAAGTGTCACTAGCGACATTTACTAGATCCTCATCATAAAACGCCTCTAGTGACAATTAATATCAAAAATTTCACATATACAATATCTTCGAATTATTTTGAATCTAAAAAAACTATTAGTGAATCATATTTCTAAATACTAAAATCAGACTAAAATTAAGCATCATAGTCATGATTGAAGAAAAACTTGAGTCAATAGGAGTCAAACTTCCAAATCCACCCACACCAGCAGGATCATATGTTCCAGTAATACGAACAGGGAATTTGCTATTTATTTCAGGCCAAATACCAATGGAAGATGGAAAGGTAATCTTTACAGGAAAAGTTTCAGATGACAATTTAGAGATTGCACAAAAATCTGCAAGAATGTGTGCAATTAACATCATTGCTCAGATAAAGGGAGAACTGGGAAGTTTGGACAAGGTTACAAAAATCGTAAAACTTTCAGGATTTGTAAATTCCATGCCAAATTTTACACAGCATCCCAAAGTCATCAATCCAGCATCAGATTTACTCTTTGAGATATTTGGTGAAAAAGGAAAACATTCCAGAGTTGCAGTTGGAGTATCTTGCCTACCATTAGATTCAATGACTGAAATTGATGCAATTGTAGAGTTTTCAGAATAAGCAATTTGGAAATCATCTTAAATATATATTTGAGATAATAAATTCATGGTACAAATGTGTCGGGGATTATGCGAACGCCTAAAATCAACATCATTTACAAATAATTTACGATATAAAATTGGGCAAAAATGGTGTTCGCTGTGTGCATTGTTTTTCTTTACTGAAGAAAACTCATGTCCATGTTGTAAAACAAGACTCAGAACTAAAGCTAGGAGTAAAAAATACAAAGTGGCCAGAATGTAATCACGAAAAAAGAAAATGCGATTGCCTATGCTGTTGTTCAATTTCAAAGATAGGTCGTATTTATTGCATCTGCCAGCATTAGGATATAGACAGATCAAAAAAATCTTAAAAAAAGAAAAATGCAGATAAAAATCAGAGTTAAGAATATTACCATACATTGGTAGAAACAATTCATATACAGTAATATGATTGAGAAATAAAAATGCTAAAGATTTCATTGTTCATGCTAATCATAGTTTCAATGGCATCCACATCAGCATTTGCAGAACCAACTTTAGAAATTCAAGTTTCATTTGAAGAAATTAATGCATTGGATTCAATATGGATTTCAGGTAAAATTACCGATGTATCTCAATTCAAACCAGTAAAACTTCGAATTATTGCTCCAGATGGGCACTAGTATTTGCCCCACAACTAGCAATTGAAGATAACGGTAAATTCAAAAAATTACTAAACCCACCGGTGCCAAGTTTCAAAGCAGGCACATATTTGGTAACAGCAAGTCATGAAGATTCAGAAATAATAGCATCTACTCAGTTTTCAGTCATAGCCCAAGCAATTCCAAGAAATGCAATTCCAGAATTAACACAAGAGAATACAGCTGAGAAGCCACCAGCAACTTTAAGCGGAATTTCTATGACAGCTGATGCAGTAAATGGATCAGATGTAATCACAGTTATTGGAAATACAAGTTTTAGAGATTCAGACATCACATTAATTATAAATTCTCCAGTTGGAAACTTGATAACCATAGCTCAGATAACTCCAGGAATTTATGGAAATTTTGAAATGCAAATCAAGACAGGAGGTACAATGTGGAAAGAAGATGGAATGTATACAATTACTGCAAATCAAGGAGGCAGTATCAGAACATAAAAAATCAATTCAAGTTGAAATTAAAGACGGGGCAGTTGTACCTGAATTTGGAGTCATAGCATCACTTGTTTTAGCAATATCAATTATTTCCATCATTATTGTATCAGCAAAATCAAGACTTGTCATACCATTTAAATATTAATTCTAGAAATATAACAAAATAAACATGTTTAGTTTAGAAGATATAAAATCCCAAAAATATATTTCACTTGAAACTTATCGAAAAAATAATCAACCAGTGAAAACTCCAGTTTGGTTTGTAATTAAGAATAATTTGGTTTATGTTGTAACCAGAGAGCAAACAGGTAAAGTAAAACGTCTTAAAAATAATGTACAAGTGAAATTTGCATTATGTACAATGAAAGGCAAAGTAACTGGAGAATGGATTTCAGGAACTGTAAAAATATTATCAGGGCAAGAAATCAAAGAAGCAGTTAAAATGAGGGATAAAAAATATGGATTTATGGCAAAGATTGCAAAATTTGCTAGTAAAAACAAGGGAGAATTTTTTGCATTTACAATATCACAATCTTAGAATGTAAATCTATGAAATTTGTATACAGAAAACAAACTAGACTATTTTTTGTAATCTTTGTTCTTGTTTTAATTTGTAAGCAGATAGTTCGGCAAATCCAAAAACAATGATCAAGCCAACATATGCTAAAACTTGGCTATACTCTATCAAACCAGCAGATACTCTAGTTCTCACAACGCTTGGAAGTAAAGATAGTGCGTAAAGCCACCATCCACAGCAACCAAGCCGGGACTACAGAGAAAAAAGATGTAATGGCAGAACTTGCAATTATCGTAGCAGGTCCAAGAAGAGTATCAATCTCACACCTAGTAAAAAGAATCCCTAGATTCTTACAGTGATTATTTTATTTTTTTATTTAATTCGGTAATGAATTGTTTTATTTTTGGTTTTGGAACAACTGCACCACACGCTTTATCATGTCCGCCTCCAGAACCACCAAGACTAGTTGCTAAAAGATTTACAATTTTTCCCAAGTGAACCTTACAGTCCTTTGAGCCTCTAACTGAAACTGCATAAATTCCATGATCTACACGTTCTTTGTATGCAACGCCAACATTTTTTCCAGACAAACCCATAACAAAATTAACTGCACCACTAGCACCAGCATCTAAAATTTCCATATGTCCAAGATTACTCATTGTTTTCATTCCTATCTTTACTTTGGCAATCATTTGGGAGAGTTTTTCTACTTGAATTTGGGCAAATTCAAAAGTATTTGGAATATCATGTGGAAACTTGGATTCTGCTAATTCTTCAACCAAATATTGTAAATAATCAGGCTCTCTTTGATGTCCAACAATATTGTACGTCATTACAGTTGCACTAATCAAAGCAAATTGTCTGTCATAAATTTGAAGTAATTTAGATCCAATTGGCCTATCTTCCATATAATCAGTAATAGCAGCACATGTAGCAACAAATGAAGCATGATCATTTAATTTAGATTTGTATGCATTGTAAACTTGTACAGTAGTACATTCGTTAATATCATGAATAACATTGACTTTGATTTTCTTCAAAGCAGTTACAACAGTAGGATCTATATCATGATGATCAATGTAAGTAACTAAAACTTTATTTTCTCTTAATTTTGTCAAAATGTCAATAAATTCATCTTGGGTTTTTTTGCTTAATCCCAAATCACAAATAAATAATGATTTTAATTTTTTATCTAAAACAACCTGGTTCAATGCCTCCATTTGACCAGGATAGTCAACTAGCATTGCATCTCCACCAAATGCCTGACGGATAAGAGCAGCAGAACTAATACCATCACAGTCTTCTTTATGAGAAATACAGATAATTTTGGTTCGTTTTGATGTAGTTGATTTTTTAGCTGCTGTTTTCTTGGTTGTTTTTTTAGCTGCTGTTTTCTTGGTTGTTTTTTTAGCTGCTGTTTTCTTGGTTGTTTTTTTAGCTGCTGTTTTCTTGGTTGTTTTTTTAGCTGCTGTTTTCTTGGTTGTTTTTTTAGCTGCTGTTTTCTTGGTTTTAGAGGATACCAATATAGATTGAAAAATCACAAACCCTCATTTAAATGAAGAATGTGAAATCAAGATTTTCTAAAAGGTTTTTTGATACTTTGATTTACCAATGAACTTGAATCAAGATATACATCATATAGTGATAGTCCGTCCATTTGGGTTTGGTTATCTATTGCCTGAATTTTTTTAAGTTCATCAGATGTTGCATTTAGTACCAAGTCATCTAATTTTTTCAAATGTTCTCGCTCTTTAGGAGTCATTAACTTTTGATTAAAAATTCTCATTTATGACCAAAAGTTGCCATATTAGACCAAGTACTAAATTTCATAGACATAATTTTAGCGAAAATATAATAAAAGATCTATGACAGGCTCAATGTGGAGACAAAAAACATAGGTCTACGAGGAATTGAAGTTGCAGATACTAAAATTTCAAACATAGATGGAGAAAAAGGCAAGCTCATTTATCGCGGATTTGACATATTAGATCTTACTAAAAATTCAACATTTGAAGAAACAGCATACCTGTTACTTTATGACAGTTTACCAAATAAACAGCAGTTAGATGAATTCAATGCAAAACTCATTGATGCAAGATTCATCCCCAAACAAATGCAAAAGAACATGGCAAACTGGAGAAAGGATGCAGATCCAATGGATATGCTTCAAGCTTTTGTATCGGCACTAGCAGGATATTATGATGAGGAATTTTCAAGTAAAGAAGCAAGTTATGATAAAGCAATAAATCTCATTGCAAAAGTTCCCACAATTGTTGCAAGTTGGCAAAGAATTAGAAATGGGTTAAAAATTGTGGATCCTGACTCATCACTAAGTCATGCTGCAAATTTCCTATACATGATGTTAGGAGAAAAACCAGACCCAGAAGTAGAAAAAATCTTTGATGTATGTTTAATTCTTCATGCAGATCATACGTTTAATGCTTCAACATTCACAGCAAGACAAGTAGCATCAACTAGAGCACACATGTATTCTGCAGCAAGTGCTGCAATAGGAGCACTTAGCGGAGAACTACACGGAGGAGCAAATACAGAAGTCATGAAAATGCTGTTAGATATTGGCAAAATGGAAAAAACAGAGAAATGGATTAAAAAAGAACTTGGCAAAGGTGAAAAAATTATGGGGATGGGGCATGCCGTGTACAAAACATATGATCCTAGGGCACAAGTACTAAAAGAGCTATCAAGAAAACTTGCTGAAAAAACTAAAGATCCGTGGTTTGATATAACAGAAAAAGTGGAAACAGTAACCATTTCAGAAATGAAATTACAGAAAAATAAAGAGATTTATCCAAACGTGGATTTGTACAGTGCCTCGCTATACTATATGTTAAAAATTCCATTAGATCTCAACACGCCAATCTTTGCAATTTCACGAGTTGTAGGATGGGCAGCTCATATCATTGAGGAAAAATTTGCAGAAGCTGCACCAAAACCTGCACTATACAGACCCAAAGCAGTTTATGTTGGAAAGTATTGCGGGCCAGAAGGTTGTGAATACAAAACACTGAATTTAAGAAAATGATTTAATTTCTTGTACTTAGCCAATCTTTAGCTTTAGAATTCACATCGTGTTTGTATAACACTTCAAAAACCATATCGTAAAATGTAATACCTTTTTTTTGAGCCTGATCATCAAGCCACCTGATTCCGTCTGCTAATTCTGGATCATATTCTGAGAATTCAACTAATTCATCCACCATTTTTGAAAAGAAAGCGTGAGATTCAAGCATATGTACACCTTTCAATCCATGATCATAAGTAGGGGATTTAAAATATATTAACAAAAGACCCCTTTTTGGTTGACAATTGGACGTTGTTTTTTATTCTGATGGAAACACAAAGAAAATTTCATGGATAATTCAAACAGATAATACAATTATTAATCAAAGCAGAGAACATGTAGGAATTTACAAAAATAAAATTTCAAATCTACAATCAAAATATGTTGCACTATACATTGGATTGTTTTGGGGAATCGGAGTTTTCAAAATTAAAAACAAAGATTCAGTTAAAATAAAACTAGATGATAAAATTATGTTTAAGCAGTTAACCATGAATATAAAAATTAAAGACGAATTCATTGAAAATAGAATTAAATTTATTAATCAATTAAGGATACAAAGAAAACTAAAAATAACATTTGAATTAATTCAACAGACAAATAATTTAGCAAGCAAAATATAAGATGCAAGAGAGATTAAGACCAAAAACGGACAGTTACTTGGTGAGATCTCATTTGCAGTTTGTAATCAGACTAATCACTTGGATGATAAAAGAAAGAATTGTTCAATTTCATTGACAATACCTTATGTTCAAATAGAGCGATCTTATGGAATTTTCAAAAGATTGTACAGAAGTTTGAAAATATTTCAAGAATTGTAAGATAAGTGTATTTCAAAATAAAATATCATCATATTTTTTAAAATACAAGGTAAAACAATTCAAAAAATTATGAAATTCTAAGAATATGCAGAATAGAGAGGGATTAGATTTATTTACCATACATCAGGCCATGGATCAATTATGGCAAGTATAGACAAAGCAGCTATAGTATTCTCAATTGCAATCGCACTAGTAGGTGTAGGGATTGCAGTTGCAGGAAGCGCTGCAGACAATGCTCCATCACATACAGCTCCAACAGTTTCAACAAAAATTGTTGAACCAGAACCAAAAGCAGAACAATTTGGTGCAGATATTGCTGATAAAATAAAATCTGGAGAAAATATGATGGATGAAGAAGCTGTAAAACTGGAAAAGAAAATCCAAATGGATGAAGCTCATGAAGAAGAAACCATGATGGATGAAGCTCATGAAGAAGAAACCATGATGGATGAAGCTCATGAAGAAGAAACCATGATGGATGAAGCTCATGAAGAAGAAACCATGATGGATGAAGCTCATGAAGAAGAAACCATGATGGATGAAGAAGCAGGACCAACAACATATAATGTTGATATGCCAGCAGGAACTTCAGTTCCAGGATGTGAAGAAAAGAATTCATGCTACTTACCAACAGACATTACAATTAATGCTGGAGACACAGTAGAATGGTTGAATGTCGACACAGCAGCACACACAGTAACCGGCGGTAGTCCAGCTGATGGTCCATCTGGCGTATTTGATAGCAGTCTAGTTATGGGAAATGCATCTTTTGCATTCACCTTTAATGACGCAGGCAGTTATGATTACTTTTGCATGGTTCATCCTTGGATGATCGGTAGCGTTACAGTGAACTGAGTAAAAAAATTCCTTTTTTCTTATTTTATTTGGTTTTTCCGAATAGTTCGATTATATGCCACACCAAATCTATGGGTTTCATCTCGAGCATATTGCAATATTTTCAAAGACGATTTGTATTTTGGAATAATAACTGGATTTTTATTTTTAGGCAAATAGATTTCTTCATTTTCTTTTGCTAAAGATATACAAGATAAATTCAAACCAAGAGACTCTAAAGATTTCATTGCAGAACTAAGTTGTCCTCTACCCCCATCAATTAAAATTAAATCTGGAAATTCAGAATTTTCTTCTAGTAATCTATAATATCGCCTCTTGATAATTTCACCAATCATAGCAAAATCATCTCGTCCAGATATTGTTTTTATTTTAAATTTTCTATATCCTGATTTGTTTGGAATACCACCAACAAATCTAGACATGGAACCCACAGCAAAATCTTCACCATGATTAGAGATATCAAAGCATTCAATGATATGTGGGATAACAGGTAAATTCAAAATTTCTTTTAATTCAACTAACCCAGGATCACCCCCTTTGGAATAAATTAATTTGATATTTTTTAATATTAGATTAATGATGTCTTTTCTCTTACCTTTGGTGGGAGATAAAATTTGAACATTAAATCCAGATTGTTCAGAAAGTAGAGATTCTAGTAATTTTTGATTTTCAGGTAACTCACTAACTAGAATGAATTTTGGAATTTTATGTGTAGAATAATATTGATATAAAAAATTTGAAAAGGAATTATCACCGACTAGATCAAAAAAGAACTTGTCACTATCTCTAATCACACCATTAATCATTCTAAAATTCATCACAGTTGCAGATTGCTCTTGTATACCGATACCAAAATATTCCTCATCAGAATTTTCCACATATTCCATTTTTTGCCTAGTCTGAAGACTGCCAAGCCTAATCAAAGTATCACGAATATCCTTTGCACGTTCAAATTGCTGCAACTCTGCAGCCTGTTGCATTTCTTCTTCTAATTTTTTTGTAAAAATTTTAGTCTGATTTTTACCTTTAAGGACATCTTGTAATGCTGCGACATGTTTAGGATATCTTTCTTGAGCATCTTTAAATTCACACGGACCCTCACAGTTCCCTAAATGGTATTCTAAGCAGACTTTTTTTGGAAGAGTTTTACAAATTCTAATTTGAAATGCTTTTCTCAAAGTACCAATAGTAAGTAATTTAGAACTACCTTGAGTGAAGGGTCCGAAAGTTTTTCCTTTACCCAAAAACTTTCCATCACGAGTTCGTCTTGAAACTAATAATCGAGGAAATTTTTCATCAGATATTCTAAGATACGTGTATCTTTGTTGATCTTTTAATTCAATATTGAATCGAGGCCTATATTTTTTGATCATGTTAGATTCCAAAAGAAACGCTTCACTTTCATTATCAGTTAAAATAAATTCAATGTCAAAAATATTTTCCACTAGTTTTTGTGTTTTGTAGTTTTGATTTTTATTAAAATATGCCCTTACCCTGTTTTTCAAATTTTTTGCCTTACCAATATAGATAATTGTTCCATCAGAATCTCTCATCAAATAAATTCCAGGATCAGTAGGAATAGTAATTTTAGAAATATCAAAAGTCATTTTTCAATAATTTCTTCAAATATTTTCCAGTATAACTTCCAGGAGATTTTGTAATATCTTTCGGAGTACCAACAGCTACAACTTTTCCGCCCTCATCCCCACCTTCAGGTCCAAGATCAATTAACCAATCAGAATTTTTGATAACATCCATGTTATGTTCAATTACAACTACAGTATTTCCCAGATTTACTAGACGATTTAGAACATCCAATAACTTTTGAACGTCTGCAAAATGCAAACCAGTAGTAGGCTCATCTAATATGTAAAATGTTTTTCCAGTACCACGCTTTGATAATTCAGATGAAAGTTTTACACGTTGAGCTTCACCACCAGAAAGCGTAATCGATGATTGTCCAAGTTTGATATAACCTAGACCGACATCATACACAGTTTGTAATTTGCGTTGAATTGCAGGAATATTTTCAAAGAAATTTAGTGCCTCATAAACAGTCATATCTAAAATATCTGAAATATTTTTTCCTTTATACAACACAGACAAGGTTTCAGTGTTGTATCTTTTCCCCTTACATTCATCACACTTTACATAGACATCAGATAAAAATTGCATTTCAATTTGCTTTACACCATCTCCATCACATGCAAAACACCTACCATCAGCTACATTAAATGAAAATTGTCCAGATGCATATCCACGTTCTTTTGATAACGCAGTATTTGCATAAAGTTCTCGAATAGGAGTAAATGCACCTATGTAAGTTGCAGGATTTGAACGAGGAGTTCGTCCTATAGGGGATTGATCTATGGCAATTACTTTGTCGATATTTTCTAAACCTGTAATATTCTTGTGCATCCCAGGTCTAACATTAGATTTGTAAAAATGGTTTTCCAATGTTTTTAACAAAATATCATTAATCAAAGTAGATTTTCCAGAACCAGAAACGCCAGTGACAGAAACAAAAAGACCGAGAGGAATTTCAACATCAATATCTTTAAGATTATTTTCAGCAGCTTTTGTCATCATTAAAGAACCAGATCTATTACGAATTTTATTATCTAGATTGATTAATGAGTTATTTTTTAAATATTCGCCAGTGACAGATTTATTATCTTTAAGAATTTGATTTACTGTTCCTTCAAAAACTACATTTCCCCCATGTATACCAGCACCAGGACCTAAATCTATCATCCAGTCTGAATTTCGTATAACTTCTTCATCATGCTCCACAACTATGACAGTATTTCCCAGATTTCGTAGCTTATTTAGCGTTTTAATGAGACGGACATTATCTCTTTGATGTAATCCAATGGTAGGTTCATCAAGAACATACAAAACGCCAGTCAAATTAGAACCAATTTGAGTTGCCAATCGAATTCTTTGAGATTCACCACCAGATAATGTAGAACTTAATCGATTCAATGTAAGATAGGTTAGTCCAACATTCATTAAAAACTCAAGACGTTCTTTAATTTCTTTTAAAACATCTCTTGCAATATATTGTTCATTTTCAGTTAATTTTAAAGAAGAAAAGAAATCATAGCAATGATCAATTGGCATATCACATACATCCATTATTCCCTTTTCGTTAATTTTAACTGCAAGGGATTCAGGTTTTAGTTTTTTACCATTACACGTATTACAGGGGGTGTCCCTCATGAACTGTTTCAACCATTCTCTTTTTGATTCTGAATCAGTTTCCATAAATGTACGTTGTAAATTAACCAAAACTCCTTCAAACGTATTAGTTGATTGCCAAGATGAATCTCCAGATTTTGAACGATATGTGAAATCAATTAACGCATCGGTTCCATGTAAAATTATTTGTAGATGTTTTGGTTTAATTTTATCAAAAGGGGTCATCAAATCAAAGCCAAATTTTTTTCCAACTATTCTTAATGCTTGACGTCTAAATGCAGAAAATCTACCACTCCAAGGAACAATTGCACCGTCAAGAATAGATTTTGTTTTGTCAGGTACCACTAAATCAGCATCAAACTCCATTTTCACCCCCAATCCATTACATGTTTTACACATTCCAAAAGGAGAATTAAACGAAAAAGAACGAGGTTCTAAATCACCTATAGTTAATCCACAATAGGGACATGCATTATTTTGAGAGAAAATTTTTTCTGATTTGCCAGTTGTAATCATCACATCTCCTTTAGATGCCTTGATTGCAGTCTGTATTGCCTCAAAAAGTCTAGATCTTTCAGATTTTTCAGTAGTAATTCTATCAACTATAATCTCAATATTATGCCATTTTTGCCTGTCAAGGGGAGGAATTTCATCATCTAGGCTCAAAATATCCCCATTTAGGCGTATTCTAGAATAACCGTCTTTTTTGATTTGTTCAAATAATTTTTCATATGTACCTTTTTTTCTCTGAATAATTGGAGCTAAAATTAAAATTTTTTTCCCTGAAAAATCTTTGAGTACTGAATCACAGATTCGTTCAATAGATTGTGTTGAAACTTTACGTCCGCAATTTGTACAATATGGAATTCCAATTCTTGCAAACAATAATCGCATGTAATCATAAATTTCAGTAGTAGTTCCAACAGTAGAACGTGGATTTTTACTAGTAGTTTTTTGTTGTATTGCAATAGCAGGAGATAGACCTTCAATGGAATCAACATCAGGTTTATCCATCATCTCTAAAAATTGTCTAGCATATGCTGAAAGCGATTCAACATAGCGTCGCTGACCTTCAGCATAAATAGTATCAAAGGCCAACGTGGATTTTCCAGAACCAGATAATCCACTAATTACAACTAATTTGTTTTTTGGAATATCAATATCTAAATTCTTTAGATTGTGATGTCGTGCTCCACGAATTTTTAATTTATTTTCTGCCATTTTTAAATTCAATCTCCTTTTCTATTCTTTTTATCCTATCCCTACATTCAATTGCACGTTCAAAATCTAATTCTTCAGAATATTTTTTCATCTGCACATCTAAATCTATTATTTCAACAGTAAGGTCATGTGTAGATTTTAGTTTAGAATCATCTAATGCAACTTTTTGTTCTGGAACAGATTTTATAATTGTCCGAGGTGTAATATTATGAATTTTATTGTATTGTATTTGCTTTTCTCTACGACGGTTGGTTTCACTCACAGTATTTTTCATGGATTGTGTTGTTTTATCAGCATACATTATGACAGATCCATTTACATTTCGAGCAGCACGACCACATGTTTGAATTAAACTAGTAAAGTTTCTCAAAAACCCTTCCTTATCAGCATCCAAAATTGCAACAAGAGACACTTCAGGAATATCAAGTCCCTCCCTCAAAAGATTAATTCCAACAAGGACATCAAATTCTCCTAAGCGCAGTTGCCTAATAATCTCAGTTCTCTGCAATCCCTCTATTTCTGAATGCATGTATCTCACTCGGACTTGTTTTTTAGAGAGATATTCGGCCAAATCCTCAGCCATTCGTTTAGTCAAAGTTGTGACTAAAACACGTTCAGAATTATCTGATCTCTTCTTTATTTCTCGGATTAAATCATCCATTTGGTCTTTTGTAGGTCTTACCTCAACTAGAGGATCTAGCAGACCAGTAGGCCTAACAAGCTGCTCAGCAATGTGAGAGGAGGTTTTTTTCTCATACTCTGAAGGAGTGGCTGAAACAAAAATTGTGTTTTGGACATATTTTTCAAATTCTTCAAACTTTAATGGACGATTATCAAATGCACTTGGCAATCTAAACCCATATGTAATTAATTCATTTTTTCTTGAACGGTCACCTTTGTACATTCCATGAAGTTGAGGTAATGTTACATGGGATTCATCAATAACTAAAAGATAATCATCACCAAAAAAATCCATTAGACAAAATGCTTTTTCTCCAGCATTTCGCCCATCAAAATGTCTTGAATAATTCTCAATTCCAGAACAATATCCTAACTCTTCAATCATTTCCAAATCATATTTTGTCCTCATTTCAAGTCTTTGTTTTTCCAATTCATTTAATTCAGGTAATCGTTTTTGTAATTCTTCTCTAATTGATTTAACGGCTTTTTTACGAACATCTTTTGCAATTAGGTAATGTTTTGCAGGATAAATTTTCATTTGTGATACTTTCTTTTTTTCTTTCAATGACACGTGATCTAAGATAGCAATTTTTTCAACTTCATCACCAAACATAGAAATTCTAACTAAATCTTCAGAATATGCAGGAGTAACATCAATAGTATCACCTTTCACTCTGAAATTTCCAGGCGCTACTTCAGTATCATTTCGTTCATATCTTGCATCTACAAATCTTCTAATAATATCATTTCTTTTAATTTCAATACCAGCAGTTATTGTAATAGCTAAATCATCCCAATCTTTAGGATTTCCAAGAGAATAGATACAAGATACCGTAGATACAATAATTGTAGGTTCTCCTGAAAGCAACATCGCAGTTGCTTCTAATCTCATCTTTTCAATTTTTTCATTGATTTGTGTATCTTTTTCAATATAGGTATCTGTTTGTGGAAGATAACTTTCAGGTTGATAATAATCATAGTATGATACAAAATATCCAACATTGTTTTTTGGAAAGAATTGTTTCAATTCAGAATAAAGTTGTGCTGCTAGTGTTTTGTTGTGGGAGATTACCAGAGTGTTTTTTCCAGTTCTTGCAATAACGTTTGCTACAGAAAATGTCTTACCACTTCCAGTTACACCAAGTAGGGTTTGGACAGTTCCTTTATTCACACCCTTAACCAATGAATCTATAGCTTGAGGTTGATCCCCCGTAGGTTCATAATCTGATGCCAATTCAAATTGCGATATTTGTTCCAACAGATACAATCCTAAAAAACTGAACTTATAGCTAACGTTTACGAAATAAGAACAACAAATCAACAAAGTATCAAATTTATGAAATTATACGTAATTTTAAAAATGAATTTCTTGAAAAATTCAAAGCAGAATCTAAAAAAACGGATTCAGATATAAATTATAAAATGCACAGCTAATCAAAAATATCCAAATTAGATTACCATACAGGCTCATCGACCATCTTTAAACCAGTTTTAGTTACCTCAAAGCCCATTATTTTCAAAGTTTTAAGAGCAGATGGCGAATTTTTCTGAAAAATTTTTTCGGCTAAATTCAATCTATCATCAGGTCTCATGTGTTGACCAATTTTGTATTTACCATAAAGTGTTTGTGGAATAACTTTAATCACACTTACAGCATCTAAAACTCGCATTTCGGATTGTATTGGATCATATTGTCCCTCAGGTTGATATTTTTCCATTAATCCATTTAGGGCAAGTGTTTTTTCTTCTCTATCAGATACAAACGAAGCTATTCCTTTAATCACTACACTGATGTATAGTGTATCAGCTAAAGATGCATTATGGGGGTCTTCAAAATAAGATGGTAAAAACTCAAGCTCCCTGTCAGCTTCAAATCCAACTTTACCATCTCTAGAAATATTGTTTAGTTTTTCACCTTTTACATGAGAATGCATGTAAACTGCATCATTAAGAAATACAAAATTCATCGGGATTATTTGAGGAAAACCGCTCTCATCAATACTTGCCACACGTCCGACATGTTCATCATTGAGAAATTCTCTTATTTTATCAAGTGATTTAATTTGAAGAATTCCTGTTAACTGCATCAAAATAATGTAGTGAAATAATATTATAAATTTAGAGTATGGAAACCCCTAAAATAGAAGAAAAATAAAAAAAAATCGTCATGGATGATCCATATCTTAACGAATTAAGAGATGATTTTGAAGGATATTCCAATCAATTAAAAAAATTAAAAACAAAATTACTAAAGGCAAATTCCCCTGAAATTCAAACAAAAATCATCAAGCAAATTGATTCAATTGGAAACAAAATGGAGAATAATCAAAGACAAGCAGCAAAGGTAGCAAAATCAAGAATTAAGGAAATGAAATCAAAGACAAAAAGATAGAATTATTCTTCTTCATCTAATTCTTTTGCCATTGCCCTTATTTCTAAAATTCTACATTCTAATTCAGTACATTCAGTTTTAAATTCTGTGCCCATAGGACATACTTACAAAAATAATCAAAAACAAACAACATTCTAAAACTTGACTTTATTCATACAAATTTTTCATTAATGTAAATTGCTAAATTTAGGGGCAATTCAACATAATGAATGTCTGAAATAGACGAAGAGCGAGAAGAAGCTGTCAAAATAACATTAAATCTCTTAGAAGAATGGGGTTCTGCATCTAAATTTATCTGGTTTAGAGAATTACATAGGATTACAGACATTGACAAAGGATTACTACGAAATATTCTCAATGAATTGAAAAAATCAAAAGAAGTGCAAGAGATGCACGGTACAAACAATAGAATATTTTTCTGTCTAAAAAAATACTACATCAAATGTAGAGATGTGGAATTTAGATTTAAAGGTAAACAAATAATGCTAAAAGATGGAAGTAAAACAAAAATCATTCAGGGAGCAACAAATGCAACAGAAAGAACTAGAAAAAGATTAGAAAAACAAAAAAACAAACGACGAGCTAAATCATTTACAAAAAAGAAAAGACCGCATAAATCATAATGAATCTTCTGATTGGCGTCTTGCAAAATTAGATTCTGCACGTTTTAATTTTGTAGATTCTGCAACATCTTCAGCCATATCAAATAGATTATGTAATTCAAGATCAGGAGTTAATTCGTCTTCCCTTTCATCATCTAAATCATGTTCTAGATTAGCTAAAATTTCCACATTTTCCTCTAAAATATCAAGGCATTTTTTTACCGACTCAGGAATGTCTTCATCCATCATAACATCTAGAACAAGGTAAACTAAATGATTTGCTGTATGTTACAGTATAGAACGTCTTATTGTTTGGCTTTTTCACGCAATGCAGGCATTACATGACTTGCAAATTTGTCAATAGACCCAAAGTAATTCTTACCCCAGAATCTAATCACAAAGTGATTTACACCAGCTTTCATGAATCTTTCAAATGTTGGAATAATATCATCAGGGGTACCAATTGCAGTTGATGAACGTGCAACATTATCAGGTAGTTTTGTTGCAGCTTCTCTCATCTTTACAATCCAACTCTGATCAGACATTGAATATTCTGTAAAGTATTTTACGAAATCAAATCCTTGAATTTCCTTTATTCCGTGAACTCGCAAAATTTCAGGCTTGAATAAACTAACTTTTACAGCTTCTTTCATTTTGGCCCATGATTCTTCAGCATCTTCAGAAAAATAAACATCAATGTCTAAGGCATATTCAAAATTATCTTTTTCTTCTGGAGTTCGATTATTTTCATCCATGGATACTTTGATTTGTGCAACATGATCTTCAAAGAGTTCAGGAGTGTAACCGATTGGTAACCAACCATCACCGAGTTTTCCAGTTAATGCTAATGTACGTTTACCACCAGCTGCCATGTAAGTGGGTGGACGTGGCTTTCTAATTGGTGATGCTTGTAAACATGCGCCTTTAAGCTGATAATACTTTCCATCATAATCTACTGTATTATCTGGAGTTGATTCATATAATTTATGAATAGTTTCAATTTGTTCTGCCCATTTAGAAACTGGTTTTTCAAATGGAATACAAAATTCTTTTAGATTTTGAGCCTCACCTGCCCCAATACCAAGTATAGCTCTACCTTTAGAAACTCTATCAAGAGAAATGGCAGCTAGTGCAATATTTGATGGATGTCTTCTAATTGCATCAGTTACACAGGTTCCTAGTTCTACATTACTTGTTACTGCAGCAATTGCAGATAACATAACCCAAGGGTCAAGAACAATTGCATTTTTCCATTGTGGGACATTTGTGTGGTCCATATAGAAAATAGAATCATAACCAGTTTTATCAGCAAGTATACAAGCTGTTAAAATTTGATCTTCAGTATATCCAGCTCTTGCAACATTTAGGCCGTTTTGAATACCAAATTTTAATTTTTTATCTGCCAAGTACCTTTACGTCAGATTATGGGAATAAAAAGTTTAATCAAGATGCCAATTTCGCAGTTTAGTAAGAAAATAGAAAAAAAGTAAAAAATATTGAATTTTTACAAATTACCTGCTTTGATATCTTCAAGACACTTTACGACATCATCTTTTGATATTGGAATTGGGTTTGGATCCAAATGTCCTCTATCAGTCATTACGGTGTCAGCAGCTTCTGAAACATCAGCTTTGAGTTCTAGTTTGTCAAAGCCTAATTTTGCCATAGCTTCTTTGAATCGATCATAAAAGATTGAATTGTTGTGCTTGTGTGCAACAGTAGTACAAGAAGACAATGAATATCCATGAGGTACCCCTTCATTTGAGAACACATAGGACAAGGCATGTCCTAGAGTCGTAGAGCAGTTACCAAATCCCATTCCAGATAACATTGATCCATATGGATAGTTTTCTGGTTTGTCATTCATAATTGCATCATATAGAATTTCAAATGCTTGTTTACATAGGGTTCTTGTCAAGTCATTACCGAGTTTGCTATCATAGCCTTCAGTAGCTTGAGCACATGCATCACAGACAGAACTGTTTATGACTTGCTGAGGAGTTCCTTCTAAAAAGTAAGAGTCTACAACAGCCATATCAGCTAGAAATCTATCTTCACGTAACAATTTCTTTTTACCATCAAATTTCAGAACACAATAAGTTGTCATTTCAGCTCCAGTTCCAAATGTAGTTGGAATTAAGATTTTTTCTTTTTTCATCTCAGGTGCAGCATATTTTACTACATCCATAGAACTTCCACCACCAAGTCCAATTAGACATGATGGGTCTTTGTCTTTGAATTGTGAAATAACAGCATTGACATCATCCATTGATGGTTCAGGTTTTACTTGGTCATACAACATGTAATCCGTAATTCCCATTCTTGCAATCCATTTGTCAGAAAGTTCAGGAGGAACCGTTGTGACAATTAGGGCATTTTTAGGATACTCTGTTTCACCAAGTGCATTTTCTCCAAAGTTGATAACTTTTGGAATGCGTACTGTATTCATGAATGAGATGCATTATTGATTATTATTATATCTTGCATTATCTATGGACAGCATGATAATTCAAAATTTCAATGACTTGGCAATTACAGATAAGAAAAAAGATTGTTTGGAAATTTTAGAGGCAGGATTACAAGCAGCAAATCCAGAAAATATCATCCCAAAATTTGTGACACCTAATGAAATCAAGATTAATGGAAAGTCATTTAATCTTGAGAAATATTCAAGCATCTATTCAGTGGCTTTTGGCAAGGCAGGAGATACAATGACTAGGGCACTAAATGCAGTTATTCCAATAAAAAGTGGAATCATAGTTATTCCAAAGGGCTCAAAATCAGTAATCAAAGGTAAAAAATTTCAAATTTTTAATTCTAGACATCCAAAACCAGATGCAACAAGCGTAAAGGCAGCAAAAAAAGTCATAAAATTTGTTCAAAATAAGCGCAGCGATGAATTAATAATTTTTCTAGTTTCAGGAGGAGGCTCATCATTATTGGCAATGCCTGATGATATCACCCTAGAAGACAAAGTTCACGTAACTAATGTTTTGTTGAAATCAGGTGCAACCATTCAAGAATTTAATTGCATTAGAAAACATCTATCAAAAATCAAGGGAGGTAAGCTTGTAGAGAATATGAAATGCCAGGGAGTGAGTTTGGTAATGTCAGATGTTGAAGGAGATGATCTCTCATCCATTGCATCAGGTACCACATACATGGATGACACCACATATGCAGACGCACTGGGAATTATTAAGAAATACAAAATAGGATGGAAAATGCCAGATGAGGTTTTAAAATTATTAGAAAATAAGATAAATGAGGGAAAAACAGAGATGGTTAAAAAAAATAGAATTGAAAATTACGTCATTGCAAATAATAATGATTGTTTGAAGGCCATGCAAGAAAAAGCTGAAGAAAAGGAGTACACAGTTGACGTAATGCATCTTTTCGGAGACATCAAGGAAGCAGTTACAAAAACCCTTGAAAAAATTTCAACAAGTGAAAAATCATGTATTATTTTTGGAGGGGAAACTACAGTCAAAGTTCTTGGAAAAGGAATGGGCGGAAGAAATCAAGAACTAGTTTTGAGATTATTAAAGAACACTCAGAAAATGAAAAAAATAGTAATTTCAGCTGCTGGAACAGATGGAGTTGATGGCAATTCAATTTTTGCAGGAGCAATTACAGAAAATGTAAAAGTGGATTTAGATACAATGAAAGAATTTCTAAAAAATAACGATTCAGGAAGATTTTTTCAAAAACAAAAAGGAAACATCAAAACAAATCCAACCCACACAAATCTCATGGACATAGGTGTGATTTTAAAGTAAATTTTCAAATTTAAAAAAAATATCAATTTTTTTGATGTTAATTAAACAAATGATTACTCAAAAAGCAGAGTCCTTCAAATATCATAATTGCCTAATTATATTATGACTAATAATTATGGATTTTGTAATGACATATCTTGTAAATGTGACTGTCATGAGGGATCAAGTTTTAGAAGAGGAAATAGGAAAAGACAGTATTGCTAGAAAAACAATTCAAACCAGACATGCTATACAACAGAGTAGTGCATTTCTATATCGATAAAAAAGGATTTTCAAAAGACAAAGCTAATGAAATTGCCCAATCAGTGGTGCAAAAAGAAGCTCAAAAACGAATTTGCAAAAATGAAAAATGCAAGCATTTCTTACATGATCACATTAGAAATGCAGAAACATGTCTTGCAGACAATTGTGAATGTGAAGAATTTACCAAGTAAAATTATCCAATGAATTTTCTAGTAATGGTTGTGCATTAATCCCTCTTTTCCTCAAATCGGTAGCAAATTCATCAACAAAGCCATGAATAGTGTAAACTTGTTCGGCTCCAGATTGAATCACCATATCTATTAATTCATTGTAATCACAGTGATCACTCATAGGAAATGAATAATCAGTTCTACGTCCAAAAGAAAATTTTGTAGATTGCGCCCATCCACTGAATCCAATTGTTACAGCACCATATTTTGATTTCATGTCTTGAACAAATTTATTTTTACTAGACAACATGGGTGCAACCATAACCCAAGGCTTTTTTTCAAGCAATTCATTTTTTTCAGCCTCAGTATGACCAATTCCATCACTTAAGGATACTCCAAACTTTTGGTGAAGTGTGTTCATGTCTTTAACAGAATCATGCAGATACAATGGACCCCAATGACCAAAAAACTGGGTAATAGTTTGGGCTTTGCCCAATTGATATCCCATCAAAATTACAGGTACGCCCCTACCATAAAGTTCAGAAATTAATTCATTTGCTTGTTTTAAAATATCCTCAAGTTTTGGAAAAACAAATTCAGGCAAACCAAATGTGCATTCAGTGATCAGTGTTTTACATTTCGGGATTTTTGCACCTTTTAGAAATCCCCTATCACGAGTACATACATCTCCAGTATAGAAAATATCATCAAAAAACAATCCCTTTGCACCTAAAATATGACCACTGTCAACTAGAGAGAAATCATCCAAGGACTCTACGTGATTTTCCATTTTAAACCCGCGTAGATTTGCTATTTCACTAGTCTCAATAGAAGAAAGAATGGTGCCACCATTTTTTGACGGGAGATGATCAGAGTGGGCATGAGATACAAAATTGATTCCATCAGAGTCAGTATTTTTTGGATCCAAGCAAACTCGATGCTCACCAACCTCACACAGAATTCCATTTTTTGTCATCCTGACTTTTCTAGGCAATGAAAATGAAATCTGCCGGATTTGATATAAATTGCAGGTTTGATCCAGTATTGACTAGTTGCTAAATCTAGGAATTCTAATTTCAGGTCGCGGAAGTAATATGGAATCAATCTTAAAGGCAATTAAGAAAAAAAAGATTCCAATTAATCCAGCAATAGTAATTTCCAACAAAAAAGATTCCAAAGGTCTAAAAATTGCTGAAAAATTAGGAATTAAAATTGAAATAGTTGAAAGTAAAGGATTCAAAGGAACCAGGGCAGAATATGATAAAAAAATCATCACCATCTTAACAAAATATGGAGTTACTCCAAAAAATGGTCTTGTATGCCTTGCAGGGTTTATGAGAATAATCAGTCCGGAATTTGTGAAAAAATACAAGAACAGAATAATTAACATCCACCCAGCTTTGCTTCCAGCATTTCCAGGGTTGAATTCACAAAAACAGGCATTAGATTACGGTGCCAAAGTGTCAGGATGTTCAGTTCATTTTGTGGATGCAGGAATAGATACAGGTGCAGTAATTATCCAAGCAATAGTCAAAGTGAGTGAAAAAGACACAGAAGAGTCACTATCAAAAAAAATTCTAAAAGAAGAACACCGGATTTACCCAGAAGCTGTCAATCTATTTGCTAGAAAGAAAATCAAAGTTTCAGGCAGAAGAACCATAATCAGTTAGGAATCAGGACTGCCAAAAAAATACAAAACTTTGAGTTCTTTGGTATTTCCATGAAAACAATGTTCCACATTTTTTGCAACAAAAAATAATTTATCTTTAATTACTTTGTAATCTTTGTCTTTAATTTTTAAAAAACCATTACCTGAAATGACATAATATACTTCATCACCATCATGAGGTGTTTGAGTATCTTCTTCACCAGGTTTGAGTACTAGAACTCCAGCTGCCAAACTATTCTTATTGATAAAAGTCTGAAAGTAAGAATCATTATTTTTGATTTTTTCAAGATATGTATCTAAATCATACTCTAGTTTCAATTTTATTCAGCAGCTACTTCGTATGTTTTTCTCTGAGGATCAGCACTCATGAATGAATGTCCAGTAGGATGAATTTTTTCATGTTCAGGGCTTTGGTGCATTTTGATAAAAGTCTCTTTGCTTTCATGCTCTACAAGGATCCTATAACTGCCATCAGAGGATTTTAAGAATTTTCTAGAGATGAATCCAGGGAAATTACACAGGACCTTGTTTGATTCGGCAAACCAGGATTTGAAATCATCTTCTGCGCCTTCTTTTAGTTGAATATCTGCAATCATTACAAACATGATATGGCTAGGAAAACAGCCATTTAATTTCTTTTCTAAGATTTTCATAAAAGAATTCCAAGAATTAAATATCTACAAATTAAAAATAAAACATGGCAGGTATCAAGATTGACGGCATAGTAATTGCTCAATCTGTCAAAGACAGGGTCAAAAAAGCAGTTCAAGAATTGAAAAATCAAGGCATATCACCCTGTTTAGCCACAGTTTTGATTGGAGACAACCCAGCTTCTGCAACATATGTCAAAAACAAACACAAGGCATGTGAAGAAGTTGGAATTGCCACCAAAGACCACAAACTTGATGTAAACATTACCCAATCAGAACTAACAAAAATCATTGATGAATTAAACTCAGATGCATCTGTTCACGGCATTCTAATTCAGCTTCCATTACCGAGTCAACTAGATGAATTTGCAACCACATCAAGAATATCGCCACTAAAAGATGTTGATGGTTTAACACCCCATAATGCAGGATTACTTGCAATGAAAAAAGCAGCTCTTGTTGCATGTACTCCATCAGGAATAATGGAAATGTTCGATCATCATGAAATTAATTTGGAAGGAAAAAATGTTGTGTTAATTAACAGAAGCAATCTTGTAGGAAAACCACTATATCATTTACTATTGGAAAAAAACGCCACAGTGCTAACATGCCACTCTAAAACTAAAAACCTAACAGAGATATGTCAATTGGCAGATATTGTAATTACAGCAGTAGGTGACAGAAACAAATTCACACTAACTCCAGATATGATCAAAGAAAGAGCAATTGTAATTGATGTTGCAATATCAAGATTTCAAGAAAAATTAGTAGGAGATTCAGATTATGAGCAGATTATTCAAAAAGCATCATTTGCAACACCGGTTCCCGGAGGAGTTGGACCCATGACAGTTGCGATGCTATTGAAAAATACAATAACAGCAGCATCATTGAGTAGCCAAATTGGATAAAAATCCAGAAAAAGAATCATTACGAAATCGTCTTTTGGAAACAAGAGACAACACATCTTTTGATTTATTAAAAATTGCAAGTGGAAATATTCAGAAAAAATTAAAGAAAATCTATGCTTTCAAAAATGCTCAGAAAATTGGAGCATATTATCCAATAGGAAGTGAGATTTTTACTCAGGACATAATCCAAGAATTAATCAGTCAAGGAAAAGAGGTGTTCCTACCCAAAGTTACTGGTGAGACCATGGAATTTAGAAAAGTTGTCGATTTTTCAAACCTAGAGCAAGGTAGTTTTGACATTATGGAACCAAAAGAGGATTGCCCAGCAGGCAACAATCTAGATGTTATTTTAGTGCCGACAGTAGGAATAGATCTTGGCGGAGTAAGATTAGGATATGGCTATGGATTTTATGACAAATATTTAGCAGAAAATGAAACTATAACAATTTCCCTTACATTGGAGAAACAAATCATTAAAAAGATTCCGAAATCAGATCATGATATATTAATTAACTGGATTGTCACTGAAGATAAAATGATACAAACTCAAAGATAAGAGAGACCTTTTTGACCAATATCTTTGCGATTAAATTTCTGAGACCAGGTAATTTTTTTAGCAGCAGCATATGCATTTCCAATTGCAGATTCTAAAGTATCACCTAATGCAGTTACTCCCAATACACGTCCACCATTTGATAGAATTTTGCCATCAGATTTTTTTGTACCTGCATGGAAAACAATTGCACCATCAGGGATAGAATCAAACCCTGTGATTTCATCATCTTTTGAACAAGCCTCAGGATATCCCTTTGATGCCAAAACAACGCATACAGCATATTGCGGTTTCCAAGTAGCTGGAGGTAAAGAGGACAGTGTGCCATCAACACTTGCTACAAAATAATCATACAAATCAAAATCCATCCTCATTGTAATTGGTTGACATTCAGGATCACCCATTCGAACATTATATTCTAAAACAAAGGGCTTGCCATCTCGAATCATAATTCCCGCATACAAAAATCCCTTGAACAAAATTCCTTCTTTTTTCATCGCATGAATGGTTTTTTCAATGACATCTTCCTGAATTATTTTTGCTAAATTATCATCAACTATAGGAGTTGGAGAATATGCACCCATTCCGCCAGTATTCGGGCCCTCATCATTATCAAAAATTCTCTTATGATCTTGACTAGAAGCCATAGGTATTGCAACATCTCCATCTGAAAGGGCAATGCATGAGGCTTCAATTCCATCAATTCTTTCCTCAACGATAATTCTATTTCCAGCATCACCAAATGCCTTATTTACCAAAATTGTTTGGATTGCAGAAATTGCCTCATCATTACTATTACAAACAATTACACCTTTTCCTGCTGCTAGACCATCTGCCTTTACAACCACATTGTAATCAAGGGATTCTACATATTCTTGAGCTTTTTGAGCATCATCAAATATTTCAAAACGAGCAGTTGGAATTTCATTTCGTTTCATAAAGTCTTTTGCCCAAATCTTACTTGATTCAAGTTGAGCGGCTTGCTGAGAAGGCCCAAAAACTTTGAGATTTAGTTTGTTAAATTTATCAACAATTCCGGCAGCTAACTGGTCTTCAGGACCAACCACAGTAAAACAATTATTTTTTTGAGCAAAATTGGCCAATCCGTTTAAATCATTAACATCTATTGGTACATTGTTTGGAGTTCCGCCATTTCCAGGAGCAGTGAAAACAGTTTCTACTTTACTGCTTTGAGATAATTTCCAAGATAGAGCATGCTCTCGTCCACCAGAACCAATTACTAAGACATTTACCAACAAAAATTATCTTTTTCCCAATTATATAATCCAAGTCTCAACAAATCAATTTAGCTTTATAATGCCACGATCATACTAAAATTTAGAATGGAACTTTCCACAAAATTTGATGCAAAGGCAATAGAATCTCAAGTTAGAGAATACATCAAATCAATAGATCTGGAAAAACAGATTTTTGCATCAGACAAACCTGAAAAAATTCGATTTATTGAAGGTCCACCAACAATGAATGGAATTCCACATGCAGGCCATCTGAGAGGCAGAGTAATCAAAGATTTGTGGTATAGATTCAACACACTACAAGGGAAAAAAATTGAGTTTAATGGAGGGTGGGATACTCAAGGTTTGCCAGTAGAATTACAAGTTGAAAAAGAACTTGGGGTTACGGGAGGAAAAAGTGAGGCGATTAAAGAATTCGGAGTTGAAAGAATTGTTTCTGAATGTAAAAAAGTTGTAGAGAAATTCAACAAAACATGGGTAAAAGTGGATGATTTGCTTGGGATGTCATTTAATCATGAAAAAGCATATTGGACTTTTAGAGATGAATTTATTGAAAGAGAATGGCAAGTTCTCAAAAAAGCATATGAAAATAAAATTTTAGAAGAAGACTTTACGGTAATTGCATATTGTCCGAGTTGTCAGACATCACTTAGCCATGCAGAAGTAAATCAAGGATATGAAGAGATCAAAGATCCATCACTATACTACAAAGTCAAACTAGTAGATGAAGATGCATTTCTAATTGTATGGACTACAATGCCATTTACACTTGTTACAGATGCAATGGTAGGACTACAACCTAAAGAAGATTATGCATATGTCAAAGTAGAAAATGAGACTTGGGTTATTGGAAAAACAAGATTAGAGGAGTTCATGGCAGATATCAAAATTGAAGAATATAAAATTGAGAAAACAGCAAAAGGCTCAGAATTTGAAGGGAAAAAATACATCCACCCATTGTTGGATTTAATTCCAGAATTAAATGAGATTTCAAAATTAGACAATTATCATGTGGCAGTATCAGAAAGATTCGTGGATGCTAGTACTGGAAGCGGCCTTGTGCATTTATCACCAGCAAATGGTGAGGAAGATATCAAAATTGCAAATAAGCGCAAAGTCAAAGTTTTCAATCCCATTAATGATGAGGTGAAATTTACAGACAAGGCAGGGAAATATCACGGAATGTTTGTCAGAGATGCAGACAGAGCAATAGTTGAGGATCTAAAAGAGTGCAATGCTCTTGTAAAAATTGGCAAAATTAAACACAAGTATCCTCTCTGCTGGAGATCACACCACCCAATTGTTTGGCTTGCCAGAAGGGGATGGTTTTACAAATTAGACAGATTAGATAACAAAGCAATAGATGCTGCAGAGAGTGTAGAGTATTTTTTCGAGCAGCCAAAAAATAGGTTTCTTGGAATTATCAAAGAGAGACATCCGTGGTGTATCTCTCGAGAAAGAATTTGGGGTTGTCCCCTACCAGTTTGGAATTGTGAAGACTGTGGAGAGAAAAATTGGTTCTTTACTAGAAAAGACATTGTAGAATCAGCAGACAGATTGCCTGACGGTCCAGACTTTGAATTACACAGACCATGGATTGACAATGTTACAATAAAATGCAAAAAATGCAGCAGTGTCAATACAAAAAGAGAAGAGTATGTGTTAGACACTTGGCACAACAGTGGCGCTGCCCCATATGCATCACTTACAGATGTAGAGTACGCAAATGAGATTCCGGCACCATTTTTCACTGAAGGAATTGATCAAACTAGAGGGTGGGCATACACATTACTGATTGAAAATGTTATTTTGAATAACACTGCAACCCCGCCATACAAAGCATTCTTGTTTCAAGGACATGTATTAGATGAGAAAGGAGGCAAAATGAGTAAAAGTAAAGGCAATGTTCTAAAAGGGGCAGAATTGCTTGAAAAATATCCAGTAGACCTAATCAGATTCTATTTCATGTGGAAAGCAAGTCCAATTGAGCCACTTAGTTTCAGCACTGATGAATTAATGTCAAGACCATATCAAGTAATCAACACACTATTCAACCTACATCTGTACTTTCAGCAGAATAGTAAATATGATAATTTTGACAAATCCAACACAATTAAATGGGCAAAACAAAATAATCTACTAACATCACCAGACATCTGGTTATTATCCAAGCTCCAAAAACTGATTCAAACTCTTACTGAAAAAAATGAGTCATGTAAATTCCACAAAGGGGCAAAGGCAATTGATGATTTTATAATTAATAACCTTAGTCAGATTTACATCCCAATTACTAGAGGGGAATTATGGGATGAAGACGATGAAAAGAAAAATAGAAGATTGTCAATCTATGCAGTTTTACATAAAGTACTAAAAACATTAGATATTTTGATTCATCCATTCTGTCCATTTACAAGTGAATATCTCTACCAATCAACATTCCCAGGAAAACAAAGCATTCTACTTGACAAATGGCCAACATACCAAGAAAATTTAGTCAATGAAGAAATTGAAGAATCATTTGACATCATGAAAGATGTTGTATCGATTTCATCAGCTGCAAGAATGAAAGGAAAACTAAAGAGAAGATGGCCATTAGATGAGGCACAAATCTGTGTAAAGAAAGGCCAGAAAAATAAATTGGAATCACTTTCAGAATTATTACAATCTCAGCTAAATGTTGAAAAATTTACAATTACTGAAACAGAAAAAGAATCAGGATTAGAACAAATTTTAGAATTAAAACAATTAGGATTGCCAGTCAAAGGAGTTGTAAAACTAGAAAGAAAACGAATTGGACCAAAAGCAAAACAGCACATGGGAAAACTGGTTTCAACATTTAATGAAACCAATCCAGATGAAATTATTTCATCATTACAAAAAGATTCAAAACATAATTTCAACATAGATGGGGAAATAATCTCATTAGAGAATGAAGATTTTGTCATAGACTTTGATGCAAGTGAAAATTTTGCAGCTGCAAAGAGAGATAATTACACTGTAATAATTTCAACTTCTAGAAACAAAGAGATGATGGCAAAAGGATTGGTAAAAGATATCGCAAGAAGACTGCAAACATTGAGAAAAGAGAGAGGATACACGCCAACGGATATTTTGGAGGTTGCATCAATTCTAGAATTAGATGAAGAATCACTTGAAATGATGAAAGAAAAAGCAAAAGAATTAGCATTTTTAGTCAGAGTAAAACAAGTTAATTTTGAAGAAACGTGTAAAGAATACAAGGAAGATGATATTGACGGTCAAAAAATCAAAATTTCAGTAGAATAGATTTTGAAAACAAATGTAATATTTTTATTACAATCAAAAATTCCATAATCAAATGTCCGAATCAAATCTAAATGTTGTTGGAATTAACGTTCTAAAACAAAACGGTCTGAATGTCGATGAATTGGTAAAAGAGTTAATCAAGAATGCAGCAGTAGAATTTACTGCATACTATTACTTTACCAATCTCAGAGCACATTGTACAGGCATGGAAGGGGAGGGACTCAAAGGAATTATCGAGGATGCAAGACTAGAGGATCTCAGTCACTTTGAATCATGTCTTGAGAGAATCTACCAATTAGGGGGAATTCTTCCAAATGATGCGACAGAATTTATTAAGATTTCTGGTTGTGAATTCCTACAGCTTCCAGCAAACCCGACAGATCACAAAGCGATTCTAGAAAAATGTCTCAAAGCAGAACAGGGAGCAATTGTCAATTGGAATAAAATTTGCCAAATGACATTTGGAAAAGACCCAGTAACATACGATATTGCAAAAGATATCCTATCTGAAGAGATAGAACACGAGTCTTGGTTCCTAGAACTAATCTATGGAAGGCCATCAGGACACATGAGAAGAAAGTATTCAGGTGAAAGACCTCACACCAGAAAACATTCTAGAGCATTAGATATGGCCTAAGTGCCAAATTATTTTCTTTATTTTAAATTCATAACTAAAGTGATTTTATACACGACAAGTTGTGAAGATGCTTTGTTTTATTATGGTTAAATAGAAAAATCACGTGTCGATATCATGGTAAAACAGATTAGCCTAGATGCATGGCAAATTCAGCATTTATCAGATCTCTTAGAAAAAGGCTCAAAGATTGTTGCAAAAACAAACAGACCAATTGTATTGTATCGTCAAACTTTAGAAGAAGAGGAAGAATCATACGAAGAAATCGTGTGTACACTAACGAAAGGATATGTAATTGAGCAGATGGTGACATCAGGCGGAATTATAGTTCCAAGCTTTCATCAGCAATTTGTATTTACAATAGAGGAATACCCTCAAGAATTATTGAGGAAAAGTAAGGATCGCTTTTTAGAAATGATTGATTTTCTAGATGAGCAATTGAAATAGTATCATAATTAATAAAGACCGTAAAGTTTATGGTTTTTGCATGCAATTACTAGAATTTCAGGCCAAAGAATTATTCCGAGAATATGGAATTAACTTACTTGATAGCATCTCATCTACCAATATTGAAGAAGGGCGTAAACATGCAAAAGAGTTGGGATATCCATTTGTAATTAAAATCCAAGTGCCTGTAGGAGGTAGAGGAAAGGCAGGAGGCATTCAAAAATGTCAAAATGATGATGAGTTTGAGCTAAAATATCCTCAAGTCATGGACTTGACAATCAAAGGTGAAAAAGCAAGGGCGATTCTACTTGAGAGAATGGCAGATATCAAAAAAGAGTTGTATCTTTCAATATTCTTGAATCGTTCAAAAAGATGCTATACGATTATTGCATCAGCTGAAGGGGGGGTGGAAATTGAATCAGTGAAAAATCAAATTATCAAAGAAATCGGGCTAGGAGATGTTTCAGATGAACTTGCAAGAGAGGTTGCAAAAGAAATAAAATTGGAGGGGAATACAGCAGAACAATTTGTAGATACCTTAAAAAAATTATCAAAACTTGCAATAGAAAAAGAAGCAGAGCTTGTAGAGATTAACCCACTAGCAATTATGCAAGATGATACAATCATGGCACTTGATGGTAAATTTGTAACAGATGACAATAGTAACTTCAGACATGATGAATTGCAAAAGTATCAAGAAAAAACAGCTATTGAAGAGCAAGCTGAAAAAAGTGGATTTTCCCTAGTTGAGCTTGATGGAAATATCGCAGTTGTCGGAAATGGTGCGGGACTTGTAATGTCAACATTAGATATGCTATCAGATAACGGTGGAAAGCCAGCATGCTTCCTAGATGTAGGTGGCGGTGCAACAACAGAATCAGTGTATAAAGCCTTGACCTTAATTAGCAGATTGCCCAAAGTGAAGGGAATTCTTGTGAATCTCTATGGAGGAATTGTAAAAACTACAATAGTTGCTAAAGCATTTCTCAAAGCATATGAAAATAATCTAATTGACTTGCCAGTGTTTTCAAGACTAAAGGGAACAGAATCAGAAAAAGCAAAAGAAATGCTACAGGGTTCTAGAACCAATATCTTTGATACAGTAGAGGAGGCAATCAATGCAGCAGTTATGGGGATAAACAAATGATGGATATTTTTAAAATACTAAAAGGAGACCCGGAAGATTCGGATTATGAAAATAAAAGAGTTATCGTTCAAGGAATTACTGGGGCATATGGTTCACTGCATGCAAAACAAATGATAGCATATGGAACTAATATAGTTGCAGGCGTTACTCCAGGGAAAGGAGGTCAGAAATTTGAAGACAGGATTCCAATTTACAATACAATGCAGGAAGCAGCAGATGCTACTCATGCAAAAATTTCAATAGTATTTGTTCCGGCAAAATTCTTCTTATCAGCTGCCAAAGAGGCATTAAATGCAGGAATCAAATTGCTTGTAGCCATTCCAGAACACGTTCCAATCAGAGACACAATGGAGGCATTGGATTTGGCAGACAAAAATGGGGCAATAATGATTGGACCAAATACACCAGGAATACTGATCCCAGAACTAATCAAAATTGGAATCATGCCGCCAATGCCATTTAAAGCAGGAAAGATTGCAGTGTTATCAAAAAGCGGAACATTACTCTATGAAATTTCAGATGCACTTACAACCTCAGGATTCGGTCAATCCATCACCATTGGAATCGGGGGAGATCCAGTTAACGGTACAAGATTGATTGACGCGTTTGAAATGATAAAAGACATCCCAGACATGGAAGGTCTAGTGATAGTAGGGGAGATAGGCGGAGACTCTGAAGAAATTTTAGCTCAAAGAATTATTGATAGCGGATTTAACAAACCAACTGTCGCATACATTGCAGGACGTGCAGCCCCCAAAGAAAAGAGAATGGGTCATGCAGGAGCAATAGTCATGGGAACATATGGTTCTGCAGAATCCAAAGTATCAATGTTTAACAAAGCAAACATTCCTGTCGCAAAAAGACCGGCAGAAGTACCAGTGTTATTAGCAGGAAAAATGGAAAAATCCGATTAGATTAAAAGAGAGAGATAAAGGAGAAAATCAATGCCCATCACAGACCCAGAAAAGAAACGAATTGCGCAACAAGCACGTCTTGTAATGAGAATTTGCTTCAAATGTGGGGCTAGAAACGATATTGCAGCTACACGGTGTAGAAAATGCAGAAATCCATACTTGAGATTAAAGAACAGAAATCTCGGCGTCAAGAAATAGAATTAAGAAATCATCAATCTTTGCCTATAATCTACAATTGCGGATTTTAACTCATCATTGTATTGTTTGACAAAAGATTTTGCAGCTTTAGGGTCATCTAATTCATCAAATACTAGCTGTAGATCATCAGGCAGTTCCTCATTCATTTGGAACAAGACTTTGGCAGCCTCTACATATTGTCCTAAATTATCGGCATATTCAAATGCCAATTTCATCCTATCAATCAAGGCATCAAATTCTTGCAAAGCCATGAAAAATATTTTTTAAATTAGTAATAAAGACGGGGGTAATTGTGACATACCAATAGCAAAGACAAAAAAATGCCCTTTTGATTAATTTAGTTGGACCGGTCGTCTAGTTTGGTTTGGATGACGCACTCACACTGCGTAAGGAAAGTACTTTCCCGCAAAGGTCGTGGGTTCAAATCCCATTCGGTCCATCCCCACCTAATGTTCTTTTTAAGGCTCCACCCACATATGGAATTAGAAAATGAAGATAACAAAAGAAGGATTTCATAGTTGCAACAAGATTCACAAAAACAATATTAGATGAGTTGCGCAATTACAAACAAAACCCAACCTTTCATTCCGTTTGATTTCTGATTCTTCTGTAATGTCATGGAATCACAACAAGCTCGTCTTTCCATCTTATCTTGAAATTAACAATTCCACATACAATCTCACTTGTTACATCATATCTGCATAGTTTGTTCCTAAACACATCACTACTAATTCTAAATTTCTTGATTTGAGCAATGACATGCTCAACTTTGATTCTGATTTTAGATTGGGATCTGTTCCATTCCTTTTGAGATGTGCTCAGCTCTCTGTTCTTCTTTTTCTTGCATGGTATAATGCTGATTTGGTCTGGAAAGTCTTTTTGAATTCCCAAATACCCAAGATCATAAAATTGTACAGCTCCTCAGACAGTACCGGATGTTTTGCCTTGTATATTTTGTAATCATGATGACTGCCTGGAGAATGCAGATTTGTGTATTATGACTCTATCAAGATTTACTGTAATCTGATTTTGTACTGTGTGTTTTTTCTTTTTGCCTGAACAGTGTGATTTTTTTGGCACGATCTTTCGGTCTTGGGATTGGCTAGTTGTTCTGTTCCATCTGTAATTACAATTAATTCAGGAAAGAACTGTTGTTGTAACTCTTGCACGGTTTTGAGCTTTTTGGCATCTGCATATTTTTTGGCAGGAATCGGAATTGATTGTTTTATTGCAGGCTCTAAATATCTAATGTCCCTCATTACATTTGATTTATCCAGATCAAAAATCATTCCCAACATGTCATGTGTTGTGTACATTCGATAGTACATCATAAACATTAGAATTCTGTCTTTGAGGGATAGATCAAACTTGTGTCCTGCACCAATCTCTCGCAGTCTTTTCTTTTTTGATAGACGTGTCTCTTCTGTGGCTTTGTACTGTTTTTTGATTTCTTTGAACAGGGAATCAAACTGTGGAACAGTTATTCCCGTTACGGATAGGGGACTGTTTTGGTCTTTTTGTTAGTTTTGTGTAGTTGAACATGAATTGAGAATGATTTTTCCTAGCTTTGGATCTTGTTGTAAGAAAACATTGAGATGATGATCAAATTAAATCAATTGCGCAACTGATCTACTGTATTGTACGGTAACCTATCAAAAATAACATAATACCCAACAAAATTACAATAAAGTTTATCTACTTTAATTACTTCAATTAAAGTAATTGGCGATTTTCTTTAATGTCTAGCAAGTCTGTTATAGATGGGTATAACGATCCATTATGGGATTCAAGTAAATTTACTAAACCTAATGGAATCTTTGAGGCTAACAATCAGAATCAACGAACATTTGTTCCCAATAGTTTACCTCCTTCTATTTCATATGACAATGAATTGGTTATGCTACTTGCACATGCAGAAAGAAAAGTAGGGGAATTAAAAGGAAAAGGCAGTGAATTAGAAAACCCGCATATTTTAATTAGATCATATCTAAAACGTGAAGCTATACTAAGTTCAAAAATTGAAGGAACATTAGCATCTTTAGAAGATTTGAACAAACATGAAGCTGTAGGGAATATTGGGCAAAATGAAGTTGAAAATTTAAGACTGCGTGAAGTATTAAATTATGTTAATGCATTAGAAAATGCTTTAGAAAAAATAAAAGAACCAAATCAACTTGTTAATTTGGACATTATGAAAATCGCTCATAAAACATTAATGACTGGAGTTAGAGGTGAAGATAAAAATCCAGGCGAATTTCGTATGAAACAAAATTGGATAGTAAAAACTCAAGGTACTACAAAAAAAATTATCTATACACCTCCACCCCCTGAAAAAATATTGGATTTGCTTAAAAATCTTGAAATTTTTTTCCAATCAAACCATAGAACTTCCACATTAATTCAATGTGCTATTACACATTATCAATTTGAAGCTATACATCCTTTTCTTGATGGAAATGGAAGAATAGGGAGATTGTTACTACCTCTAATATTATATAAAAAAGGTTTGTTGCCAGAACCATTATTGTATCTGAGTGCTTACTTTGATAAACATCAAAAAGAATACTATGATGGATTATTAGCAATAAGCCAAAAATCCAAATGGAGTGATTGGATAAAATTCTTCCTTAAAGCTTTTACAGAACAAGCTGATGAAACAATAAAAAACATTCAAAAATTAGTAGATTTAGAAAGAAATTACAAAGAAATACTTAGAGAGAAAAATGCCAGTAGTAATGTTATTCTTTTAATGGAACATATGTTTTCAAATCCATATATTACTATTCCTCGAGCTAAAAAATTTCTCAAAGTAACATATCCATCCGCAAAAAATGTAGTCATGACATTAGTAGATATAGGAATACTAAAACAAACAGACATAATCTATAGTAGTAAAGTTTTTCTTGCAGAGGAAATCGAAGAAACTTTAAAGATAGATTGAAGGTGATTTAAAAATTATTAATATTTCACATGTCCCGAATTAAACAGTCTGGTTAAATGTCCCGAGTTTGGAACAGTGTACGGAGATATGTTCTGTGAAGTTATCGGGATCTGAATGTGATGTCAGATTGCCTGTAGATTCGAGTGCCGTAGAATACTTGGAGGTACGAAGAAAGAATTAATTAACGAAATACGAAATAATATAGCACGTTTAAACAGGTTTGGTCTGGCATGTTGTCAAACTAAACGTGTGACGGGCGAAGACAAAATCCTGACTGGACTTCCCACAACACGTTTTACTTGATACACAGTCTGAACTTTGCTGGAGTCGCTTAGTGGCCTAGAACGGTTGTCTTTGGAACAACTTATCTCAAATCAGTTTTGAATAAAAAACCCACACTCTTGACACTTTCTTTCAAATGTATAACTACATCGTCTACTTTTGTATTTATATCAAAACTGCGTGTGTTATTCTTGAAATAAGATCCTAATTCTTTTAATTTTTGTGTATGATCCATTTTTTTGAATGTAAGACATGTATCACCTTCAATCTTTTCGATAATTTCTTCTCGTAACTTATGTAGATGTTTCAATGTTTCCATGTGTCTGTCATGTTTTTCTTGAGCTTCTTTCGGCGATCTTTTTTTCCCCATTTTTCAAGTATATTATGAATCTAGTATAATATTAAGTGTTGGTGATTAATTTGATACCCACTCAGGTTCCATTTGTTTCTAGACGAGATTATACAGGATGCTACGTATTTTTGTGTCTATACGGTTACTGAATCTGAGTATATATCTAATTTAAGTTCAATTTAGATCAAACAGAATCAGCAAACAAAACTTTTTCATAATTCTTAACATCTTTCTTAATACCATGTCAATAAATACAGGCATTTTTGTCCAAAAGTGTACCATTAGTTACAAAAGAGGAAGATGCTAATGCAAATAATTTTTTGATCTTATTCTCTTGGGAACCAAATGATCCTTGGTTAAATTTTCAGAGCCCGTGTATCTAATAGTGTCTTACCGGATGTTTGTCCTGAAAAATCAAATCAGTGTTTTTTTTTTTGAATCTGTTTCTAAACAACTTGGACCTATTCAATTATCTTATGCAGTTAGTTTTGATATTACTGAATTTGAAAAATCTCATTCTGATTCAAAAATCCTATTGACATTTCAATATGATGAAATTCAGGATTCTATTCCTATTCTAATAAACGTGAAAATTGATTAAACTATCTCATTTTTTGTGTATCTTTTTGAGATTCTCTTCATTTAAATATGATTGATCAAAAATTATAGTATGTCTAAAATCATCTACAAAGAAACCAATACCAATGTTAAGAAATCAGTGATTATTTCATCGGATAACCCTACTGAGGATATTACTTCCACTGAGGATATATCTGATTCAATTTCTTTAGAATTAGGAATTGAATCTTCTACTGCTAATGAGGATTCTTGGAAAGTAAAAGAATCAAATACCATGTCTTCTAGTACGTAACTATTGTCTAATCTAAATCCTGGCGCAACTGGACTTCAAATGAATTTGAAGAACTAGATTTTGAAATTGTAAATGAACATTGGAATGTATACGAATTAACTGATGGGATTACTATAAAATCGAGAATTGTCTTAAAAAAAATTGTCGTTGATCCAAATGATCCTAACAAATAGATCAGTTGCGCAATTGATTTAATTTGATCATCATCATCTCAATGTTTTCTTACAACAAGATCCAAAGCTAGGAAAAATCATTCTCAATTCATGTTCAACTACACAAAACTAACAAAAAGACCAAAACAGTTCCTATCCGTAACGGGAATAACTGTTCCACAGTTTGATTCCCTGTTAAAAGAAATCAAAAGACAGTACAAGTCACAGAAGAGACACGTCTATCAAAAAAGAAAAGACTGCGAGAGTTGGTGCAGGACACAAGTTTGATCTATTATCCCTCAAAGACAGAATTCTAATGTTTATGATGTACTATCGAATGTACACAACATATGACATGTTGGGAATGATTTTTGATCTGGATAAATCAAATGTAATGAGGGACATTAAATATTTAGAGCCTGCAATAAAACAATCAATTCTGATTCCTGCCAAAAAATATGCAGATGCCAAAAAGCTCAAAACCGTGCAAGAGTTACAACAACAGTTCTTTCCTGAATTAATTGTAATTACAGATGGAACAGAACAGCCAATCCCAAGACCGAAAGATCGTGCCAAAAAAATCGCACTATTCAGGCAAAAAGAAAAAAGACATACACAGTACAAAATCAAATTACAGTAAATCTTGATAGAGTCATAATCCACAAATCTGCATTCTCCAGGCAGTCATCATGATTACAAAATATACAAGGCAGAACATCCATACTGTCTGAGGAGCTGCTACAATTTTATGATCTTGGGTTTGGGAATTCAAAGACTTTCCAGACCAAATCAGCATTCTTCTGCCATACAAGAAAAAGAAGGACAGAGAGCTGAGCGCATCATCTCAAAAGGAATGGAAAAAGTCTCAATCTAAAATCAAAATCAAAGTTGAGCATGTAGTTACTCAAATCAAGAAATTTAGAATTAGCAGTAGTGATGGGTTTAGGAACAAACTATACAGATATGATGGAACAATGAGGTTGCAGTATGTGGAATTGTTAATTTCAAGATAAGATAAAAAGACGAGCTTGTTGTGATTCCATGACACTACAGAACCATTGGAAATCAAATGGAATGAAAGGTTAGATTTTGTTTGTAATTGCGCAACTCATCTAGAAAACAAAATGAAGATAAAACAGTCACACACACACAATATCTTGAAAAAACACTTCAGAGGTGTGAGTTGCTATGCATCATCATCGTGAATTTGTTGTAGGAGGATACACGTTCTGTATAGCAAGATGTAACGCAATCTCACTGGCTACCTCCAAGTCAAATGCAGAGTATCCAAAGACACCACAATGAGAACAGTCATCAGTCTCAGGCATATGTTCGATGCGTGATACGCGTTTTGTCACATTACTTATTGCCGCTTTGATCTCTTTGACGCCTAATACTGCAAACCGTCCGTTTGATCTTATACCCAAGTCCTTGTTTTGGAGCGTCCGTTGAACCTTGTTTATGACAGTAATTAAATTCAATTCCTCAAAATACTCTATCCAATTTACAGATAGGTATTCCTCATCCTCGCGAAGTTCAAATGCTGCAGCCATAGGCATCAGGGTGTTATCGTCGACTGCAGATGGTTTGCAGTATCTTGATACATGATCGTCATCACAAAGTATTTTGACTGCGGGCATTATGGCGTCAGCCTGTCAGTGAATACATGAATCGCATCCATCATGTGATCCGGTGGCAATACGCCATTGACACTCCACCGTGCGTTTCCAGACTCTGGGGGTTTGAATATGGCTGCAAATCTGATCTGGCCTGAAGGCAGAAAGTCCATCGCAAGTATACCATGATTTGCAATTCGCCACTCCGTACAGGCAAATCCGTCTGGATTAATGCCTATCTGCGGTTCTGGCAGTTGCTGTTGCTGCCTGTTTGCAATGAATAGTGCAAGATTGCGCAACGACTCTATTTGTATGGGTATTTCGTCTGGATTATCTAATACTAGGCTTCTAAGATAGATTAAACGATCAGCTATTGCATTCCAGCCACCGTATCTTATTGCGGCAACGATCTCTTCACAGGTTGCAGCATCTGTAATCAACGTCTTGCATGTAATGAATGATTTTTTGGGAATTGTGTCATAACTTTGTCCTGTATAACGCACATCTTGCCGCGACGTTATAATAGAATCGATCCTATGCAAGAATTCATCGTCATATTTTTTGAATGTGTTGAAGGATTGTTCAAACTGTATGAGTATATCAATGGACGCCAATATTGGCCTTAAACCCGTCAGTTGTTGAGACAGCTCTGTGTCTTGCATGCTGTTTTGGGGTTTTATATTCATATATTGTAGCAGTGCAGATATTTCAGTAGATTTTTTCGTGTTCGTATCATTTAATGTTATAGTCTCAGTCCTCATTTTATGAACCCTCTAGAATTTTGCACAGCACACTAGATATTTTTTTTTGAATATCATTCCACCCAGATATCTTCTCACACAGCAATGCAGAATTAGAGAATTTGTTGTAATGAAAGTTACAGTACACCATAACAGAGTCACTCGGAGGATTATCATTATTACTATTATTATTATTATTGCGCGAGGCAGACTCTGAGACAATCTCTAGATTCAACACATGCCCATCCAACTCTATAGAAAATTTAGGCATCATGGTCAGCTTTGTCTCATACGAATTGGTTTTCAAGAATTGCTCTGTAATCCACTGCCGTGGATTTTTGCGTACGGTAGATACAACGCAGTTAAGACCTAGATCAAGATACGAGACATGAGAAAGTTTTTCAACGTATGATTTTGCAAGGCAGTGAATCGGGCCATCGTATTTTTCATAAAATGATATATTGCATTTGTCAGTTATGGTTAGTCGTTGCTGATCTACTGTCCACTGAACACCATTATCGTATCTTATGAAAGACACGGCAGAAGTGGTGACAGTTTCCACAACTTTCCAGCCTTCAGGCACGATGCCGTTTGACTCTAAAAAACTAGGGCTAAGTATAGAGGGATTGTGAGCATTGGCCAGTATGACTACACTGACTGAATGAAGATGCAAATCGGATTTCTCAGACATTGCAAGTCTCGTTGTAAACGGCAATCAAGGGGCAGTCATGTGCAGTAACGTATTGCATGGCATTCCACACATACATCAGAAAAGATAAATGCAAGATGTCTGTCTGCATCGTACTGACTGCTGTTATGGGTTCATATGGTAAGCACTCAAATTCTTTACAGGTTATTGTGTCACAATACAAGACGTACAAATTATACTCGATCTGAAATCATTCTCTCATCTTATAAAGTGTTGGTTGAGGATAGTCTGTTGCATAATCCCCCATGTCATTGTTGTGTACATTCGATAGTACATCATAAACATTAGAATTCTGTCTTTGAGGGATAATAGATCAAACTTGTGTCGTCCTGCACCAACTCTTGCAGTCTTTTCTTTTTTGATAGATGTGGTGTGTCTCTTCTGTGACTTGTACTGTCTTTTGATTTCTTTTGACGGGGAATCAAACTGTGGAACAGTCGTTAGTCCCGTTACGGATAGGGAACGGATTTTGATCTTTTTGTCAGTTTTGTGTGGTTGAACATGAATTGAGAATGATTTTTCCTAGCTTTGGATCTTGTTGTAAGAAAACATTGAGATGATGATGATCAAATTGAATCAATTGCGCAACTGATCTATCTAATTTAAGTTCGATTTAGATCAAACAGAATCAGCAAACAAAACTTTTTCATAATTCTTAACATCTTTCTTAATACCATGTCAATAAATACAGGCATTTTTGTCCAAAAGTGTACCATTAGTTACAAAAGAGGAATTAGTAACCAAAGTTATGTCTGACAAACCACAAGTTGTAATTTTAGGTGCAAGTCGTGCAGATAATATGGTAGGCAAGTCCCATTCGGTCCACTTTATTTTAATTATCCAAAACACATGTATTTGATTCAGAATCAAATATAGTTCCAGGTCCACATGGTGAATCAGGATCACCAGATGAAACATCACCATCATCAACAATTACTGTAGGAGTTGCAACTACCTCAGGTGCTGAACGCTCCAAAACATTATCAAAATATCCTTGAGTATATCCAGCTCCGAGAATTATCAGAATCAAAATTGGAATGCCAACAAAAAGTGAAATTTTTAATGGAATTGATTTTGTCAAAGTTGTAGATTTTGATTCAGGTGTTAGTTGAGGGCTTGGACCAATCTCAAATATCGAAGTACCACAAACCATGCAAAAATTAGCATCCATCGGGCCTTTTTTTCCGCATTTCCAACAATGAATCGTTTCTTTATTTTCAGGTTCATTTTCAAAAACAACATCTTCAGATTCTACAGATGTTTGTTTAATCAGATATTTTTCTCTCATTCGTTTTAGATAATTTTCATCAGTGATCCAGATAGTTTTGTTTTGGACATAGGCCTGTTTGATATGCTCCAGCCTATACGAATCGCCAACTCCCAGCTTTAAAAGGGCATTAACCTCATCTACAACATCAACAGAATCCATGATGCTATCCACTACAGGTATACATCATTAAATACTAACTGAAAAATCATATTTTAAACTAGACATTATTAGGCTAGAAAATGTCTTAATTGCAAAAATTCTAAAAAAGTGTAAAACAATAGCAATCATCAGTCTAAAAAAATGAATCAAGCATGTGAATACAGCACAGATAAGATTCGAGGCAGAAACATCCAAAGAAATTCCATTAGAAACAATTCTTAAGAATAAAGAAAATCCAGATGCAAATTTGATTATTATAGCAATCAAAGACTGTTAAAAATCATGATAAATAGGACATTGAAAGAAAAAGAACATTTGACTATCTCAAAATCTTAATGATACAATATCTCACAGCAGAGTAGCAAAAAGTTGAGCATGACTAAGATCATTTCTAAAACAAGTATCTAATCCTGATTAAAGTGCTTTCAAATAACAATCAGCAGAGCAACATCCTTTGTGACCCACATGGCATGATTTTAAGCAAATTTCACAGATTTTTATCATGGCTTTTGCAATTAATTCAGATAATGCGAAAAATATCTTCAAGTGAGCGTGTAACTCCTTTGATGTATCCTCAAGATATTTGAAGCAGTTTTCTTTGGGGGATTTACTTTAAAAATTCATGCAATTGGATCCTCTTCACTAGGCAACTATAATCACCGTATTCTCCTAACAACTATTCCTCTAAAGTAGAAGACACATTATTTTTGATAAAATCTTCAATTTTTAGGCAAATATATGGAAACTGAGAAGATAAGACTAGTTAAAATGAGTCAAAATTACATAAAATCCATGAAAGCTAAATTTGCCGGAAAATGTATAGAATGTGGCGATGTTATAAAAGCTGGAAAAGAGATACTAAAAAACTCCAAGGATCAATGGGTTCACAAAGCATGCTGTGATTTAGAAGAAGAACTGCCATAGTCACATCGAAATTAGTACAAATTAGTAATAAATTTTTTAAAGAACGTTGTAAAACTGTGAATGGTATGAGTACAAAAACAAATCTTTTGCTAATGGCCTCAATTATGACAGTCTTGGGCATCATGATGATTCCAGGAGGAGATGTTTCTGCTGAATCTAATCAAGTTACAATCACTCCAATTAATGAAGAAATTAGTTTAGAAAAAACTGTAACTGCAATGAATGTTCCACAGGGCAACAAACTACCTTGGGGAACAGTGAGAGGAGTGGCAGATGATATTGCTGAAAGACATCCAGTGATAATACAATTTTACAAAGGAGAAGACCCGGTACACTTTGCACAGGTGGATGTGAAAGGAGATGGCTCTTATGAATACAAATTCAGAGTTAGAAATCTGGATTCAAACTCTGGTGAATTTGTAAATGTCTTTGAAGGGGATTACACTGTAAAAATCTACAAGGTAATTCCAAATACCAATGCCCTGGCATAATCAACAAGGCGGCGTATACCAGATCTCTTTGTCCTGCCAAAGCTGACACATACCATTCAAACTCATCAATAAATCTCGAAAATCGTCTTTCATAACTCTCACCAAGTAATTTCCCATCACCATCAAATGCTTTATGAACTTTAGAAATTAAAAGCTATGATGGAATAGCAGGTGCCATTATTTCATATTCTGTGGGTTCATCTGGCAGAGTTGCTGCTGGAAATCATCCCCGTCAAATTTTGGCAGAAATAATTGCAAAAGGTTTGAAGAAATACTCTTCTAGAAAATAATCCAAGGTATTTTTTAATGCAGATGAAATACCATTGTACTCTGGAGTAATTGGGATGTATCCATCGGCGGCTTCTTTAATAATTTTTTTTTTTAAAGTTTTTGCAATTTTTCAAGAGTGGAGGGGGGATTCCATCTCTTTGTACATTTTTGTCCAATAATGGTAAATCCAATTCCACAAGGTCCACCAAAAATACATCATGGTCTTTATCATTTAATTGAGACAACCCATTTTGCGACTTTGATTCCACGTCTTTCTGATGTTGCAGACCCAACAATCACTGCAATTTTTGCCATGAACATGAATAGTAATTGCAGATAAAAGATTTTTACTTGATTCAAAATAGCTGATCATTTCATAGAATTCATATACGGAATATCTAAACCAAGAGCTAGAAAATGAGTAAGAATTTTTGGCACGATATAGAATCAGGCAACGATATTCCAGAAATAATTAACGCAATTGTAGAAATCCCCAAAGGGTCGATGAACAAATACGAATATGACAAAAAACACAACATGATAAAATTAGACAGAGTGTTATTTTCACCATTTCACTATCCAGGAGACTATGGATTAATTCCACAAACGCTATCAGATGACGGGGATCCGTTGGATGCACTGATACTAGTTACAAACCCCACATACCCAGGAATTCTAATCGAGGCAAGGCCCATAGGATTACTTCAAATGAAAGATGAGGGGAAATTAGATGACAAAATTATCTGTGTTGCAATAAATGATCCAAGGTATTTGCATACAGTAGACATTACAGATATCGAGGATCATTACCGTTCAGAGATTGCACATTTTTTCCAAGTTTACAAAGATTTGGAAGGAAAGAAAGTGGAAATCATAGGATGGAAATCATCCAAAGAGGCAAAAATTGTAATCATCGAATCAATAAAAAGATACAAAGACACTCTGAAAAAATATTAGCATGTCAAAAGAATGTGAGCATTTTACTCAAGAAAGAAAAGTGTCTCAAAATACAAGAAATTGTGAAGAGTGTGAAAAAGAGCATCTCCCGGTAGTTGCAATTAGAATGTGCCTAACATGCGGTCATGTTGGTTGTTGTGATTCATCTATTGGCAAGCATGCAACAAAGCATTTTCAAGAGACAGGACATCCAGTAATGCAAGCAGTTCCAGAAAATATTTGGAAGTGGTGCTATATTCATGAAGAATATTATTGATTTAGCATCATCATCATCATCATCATCATCATCACAGTTGGAACAATAGTTTTAGAGAGTGGAAAAAATTCTAAATCTAGAATTTAATCGTAAACCATCAAGTCTTTTTCTTCAAGTAAGGCATGGATTTGGTTTACAGAACGATGGACATCTTTTTCAAGTTTTGCTCCAACACATACCAGTTTGCCTGATGCAAAAATTAGAATTACAGTTTTTGGATCAAGCATTCTGTGAATTAATCCCGGGAATTGTTCTGGTTCATACATGCTTCTAGGGAGGGTTCTAGCGGCTTGTTCCAGATTCACTTTACCTCCAAGATTAATTGAAGATACAATGTTTTGTATTGAGACTATGGGTTCGTTTTTAATTTTAATTTTGCCTTTTCGTAAGATTTTCACTACCTCAAACACTGCAGTTTCTGCCAATTCTTGGGATTTGGCACCTGTGCATACCATCTTGCCTGAGCCAAAAAGCAGGGTGGCAGTCTTTGGACTTTTTAGTCTGAAAACGGCGCCGGGAAATTGTTCCGGATGATACTCAACTGCAGGAAATTTTTTAGTGATATCTACAAGATCTAGTTTTTGTTCTATAGTTGCAGAAGCTACAACATTTACAATTGCAATAATAGGTTTAGTTTGAGTCATTTCTTCATTTGCCTCCAATCATATCCATATTTTGGTCTAATCGTAATCCTTTGTATCTATTTCTAATTGTCACTTCTGTGACATTGGCAGCTTCTGCAATATCTCGCTGAGTTTTGTCCTCACCGTTTTTAACACAAGACAAGTAAAGTGCTGCTGCTGCCAATCCCATAGGATCTTTACCAGCAGATTCCTCATGTGCTTGTGCATCCCTTAATACTTTAACTGCAAATCGTTTTGTTTTTTCTGTAATTCCAATAGAGCTTGCAATTCTTGCAACGCACTGAACAGGATCCACAACCGGCATTTTTAATTCCAATTCCTGATGTAAAATTCTATAGCATCTCGAAATATCTTTTTTCTTAATGTTACCAGCATCTGAAACATCTTTTAGAGTTCGAGGAGTTTCAGTATCTCTACATGCAGCATAAAGGGATGCTGCAATCAAGGCAGAGATTGAACGACCTTTTACAAGACCTTTCTCTAATGCTTTTCTGTAAATGTATGATGCTTTTTCAATAACTGCATCAGATAATGAAAGTTTATCTTTTAATGTTGATAGTTCACTCAGTGCTTGTCTAAGATTTTTGTCAGATGAGGCATTTACTTTGCTTCTGCTATCCCATGTTCTTAGCCTTTCAATAGTGCTTTTCATGGTAGAAGTGAGAGGCTTGCCTGAAGAATCTTTGTTGATGGGACTGATGATTGTTGCAAGTCCCCTATCATGCATTGCCAAGGATGTAGGAGCTCCGGTTCTAGTTGGATCTGCACCGCCTTCTTTTGAAAATGATCTCCATTCAGGTCCAGAATCTTGCAAAGTCTCAGTAATAACAAAACCACATTTTCCACAGAATCTCTCTCCAGTTACATTGTCAGCCAACATGGAATTTTTTCCACAACGACCACATGTCGAATCTGCTTTAATAATTTCTAAAACCAAAGGGAATACCAATATTGTGCTGTTGATTTCCTATAATAACCGATTTATTTGATGATTTTTGGACAAAATATTGAGCCTAGGAACCACATATACAATAGCCCAAAATAGACCTCAAAAAGGGAATTTTCAACAAAATTATCTTTGTCATAGTGAATTTTAGAAATTATATGAAATTTCAAACCACCATTCATTTTTTAATAGTTACAGAACAGCAGACTCAGATGTCATCATATCAGCTGGGCAAATGGGATCTAACAGAACTAGTAAAGAATCCAAAAAGTCCCGTTTTTCAAAAACAAATTCAAGAATTAGAAAAACAGGCAATAAAATTTGAAAAAATTAAATCAAAACTAGATCCAAAAATGTCATCTAAACAATTTATGAGTATTCTTCATCAGGTTGAAGAAATTTCTGAAAATATGAGCAGGATTGGAGGATATGCATCACTTGCATATTCTTCAGACACGCAATCAGATGAGGCAACATCCCTAATGACAAAAATCTCAAAACTAGGTTCTGAGATTTCAAACAAGATTTTATTTTTTGATTTGTGGTGGAAAACACAAGTTGATGAAAAAAATGCAAAAAGACTCATGAAGGATGCCGGAGAGATTACAGAATATTTATCACATAAGAGATTATTTGCAAAATATGCACTAAGTGAACCTGAAGAGAAAATCATAAACACGTTAGACGTAACTGGAATATCTGCACTTGTAAAACTGTATGACAAGATAACTAACTCCTTTGAATACAAGATGAGAATTGGAAATAAATCCAAAGTAATGACAAGGGAAGAACTTGTAAATTATGTTAGAAGTACAAACCCAAAAATTCGAGAGACAGCATACAAAACAATTCTGTCAAAATATTCTGAAAACAAAGGGGTAGTTGGAGAAATATATCAAAATATTGTTCTCAACTGGAAAGATGAGGGTATTGAGATTAGAGGTCACAAATCCCCAATTTCCATTAGAAACATTGGGAATGATGTAGATGGTAAAACCACAGATTCCCTACTATCAGTTTGTAAAAAAAACTCTCCAGTATTTCAGAAATTTTTTGTTCAAAAGGCAAAAATGTTAAAAATGAAAAAACTACAAAGGTATGATTTGTATGCACCTGCAGCATCCAACATTAAAGAAAAAAATTATTCATACGACAAATCAGTGAGACTGGTTTTTGAATCACTTGGAAAATTTAGCAGCACATTGGAAGAATATGCTAGAAAAGTATTCAATGAGAATCATATTGATTCAGATGTAAGACAGGGGAAACGAGACGGTGCCTTTTGCAGTACGCTTGCTCCAAAAATCACCCCATACGTACTAGTCAATTTTACTGGAAAATCAAGAGACGTGTTTACCCTGGCTCACGAATTAGGTCACGCCGTTCACAGTCAATCTGCACAAGATAGATCAATCCTTGTTCAAGATGCGCCATTACCATTGGCAGAAACAGCATCAACTTTTTCAGAACTGCTATTGTATGACAACATATCAGACAAGATTTCTGATGATGAAAAAAAGGTAATGTTGTCAGAGAAAATAGATGATCTATATGCAACAATTCTAAGGCAGTCATTTTTCACAATCTTTGAGGTAGACGCACATAAGCAAATAGGAGAAGGGACCACAATAGATGAAATATCAAAAACATATTTACAAAATCTCAAAGTTCAGTTTGGGAATTCAGTTAGTCTATCAGATGACTTTGCAATAGAATGGAGTTACATTCCTCATTTTTATCATACACCATTCTACTGTTATGCGTATTCATTTGGTAATTTACTGGCATTGTCATTATTCCAAAGATACAAAAAAGAAGGAAAAGACTTTGTTCCAGCATACATGAGCATTCTTGCAGCTGGGGGTTCCAAAAAGCCAGAAAAACTGCTTTCAGAATATGGGTTTGATATTACAAATTCAAAGTTCTGGCAAGAAGGGTTTGATTATATCAAAGAGCAAGTGAAAACACTCTCATCATTAAATTAGATTTTAGAATAAATGGGGCCGACAGTCCAACGCATGGGCTGCCGGCTTGTTCCCCGAACGGTTTGAATTCGATGTCAATTCAAAGTCAAGAACAATCTGATTTAAACGTTTGAAATTATTTCAAGTCTAATTTCTTGGGTTTGATTTTTCTAATAGATCCCATCAAAATTCCAATAGTGATTCCCAACTGATAAAGAAAATACAATAACACTTCAAAAGGATCAGGAGTGTATTCAGTGAACCGGCTTACAGCAGTTAACATCAATATTAAGGCACTAAAAAAGAAAACAAATCCTTTAGTTTTCCCATCAAGATTTATGAATTTTAAAACAACAAAACTCATCACAGTGACAGAAATTGCCATTACAGTCAAAAATCCAGTATTCATTCCAAATATTAAAAAAAGCGAAGAGAAAAGTTCACCAGGGCTATTTGCAGATAAATTAGATATGTCGATTCTATCAGGAGAGGCAAAGCGTGGAACGCTTAAAATTGCATTTATCAAAAAGAGGATAAACATGGTAATGGATACTGTTTTTACATGATTTTGCAATCGGGGGAATCTTACAAGAATGGCTCTGCCAAGAATTACTCCTTGAAACAATCCAATGCCAAAAGCACTCAAAACTGCAATTAATTGAATTATAGGATGTAAAAATAGATCAACTGAAAATGGAAGTATGGCCATATTATCTAGATATTTACATTCATCTTGATATTAGTTACCAGATAATCTAATTTAGTAAAAAAATAAAATAAAATTATCTAATTAAAGGATTCAAAGAAAGGAAATAAGAGTAAATTTAATAATTTCATCCCAAAAAGGTACATTATGCAAAAGAGGATAATTCATCTAACAGTAATTCTGATGATAGGAATTTCCATAAATTATGCATACCCGCAAGAAATGAGTCTTTCAACATTTCAAGAAACGGCACAAATTATTATTGACAAAAGTTTATCACAAAACGTTACATCTTCAATTACTTTACAAAGTACAAGCATACAAGAAATCAAAATTCCAATGGAATTAGAGCAGAGAATTAGGGAAGATGGGCGAATTGGAGCGATAATTTTTACAAATCAGGATCAATGCATTCTAGGAGTAGCAGATGAATCATGTATAATGATTAATGTAATAAAAAATCCAGAAAGTAAAGGAATTTTACAAATTCAAAACTATGCAAAAAATATTTCTGAATTATACATTGATGAGATTAATCAAGCGCTAGATACAAATGCAAAATTTCACTCAGTTTTCATACATACAGCAGATGAGTCAAATAAGGCACTGGACACTTCAGGCATAATTTCAGGAAAAGGAACCATTTCTGCAGTATACACAATGCCAATGGAGAACACACAATCAATGTATGAAAAAATATCATCAATTTTAATTTCAAAAACAATTAGAGACAATGGGGGATTTTATGATGTGGCAAAAAAAATATCATCTGAAGAAAATGCAAAAATGACGTTTTCAATCATTCCAATAGATACAAAATCTCTATTACAGCTGAAATTATCAATAAATTATCCTAACAAAGCATCAGAAATTTTAAAAGTAAATCCTTTAGAATTTCTTAAAATTGAAAATATTAAAAGATCAGGTTATTTTGATTCGGGGTTTTATCCATTAAATTCAATTATCCAAATAGTCATACTATCACCTGAAAATACTAATGTTTCAGATGTAAACGGAAACATAGTTCCCACACAGATTATAGATAATGAAAAAATTCCAATAGACATTACAAAAGAGGGGTGGATTTTTGATCCTCAGGAAGGGCAGTTAATCCAAGGCAAGTACATTTTCGGAGAAAAGACATCTGTTAGTGGCAATGATTTAAAATTTTCCCTAGGTGGAAAAGAACTTCAAACTAAAAAAATCGTACTGGATGAGTCAATCACAGTCGTCATCATAATCACAATAGTTGCCATAGCAGCTGCGATGTTTTATCTTAAAGGATATAAAAAATAACTATAACAAAAGAACAGCTGCTGCAAAAACAGTTGTCCACTTTCCATCCTTGTCACCCTTTGTAGTTTGAGTGATATTGTGAGTTTTGTAAATTTCACCAGAGATGGACCATTGCTGCCTCTTTTCATTCCATGCTTTATCAGCATCAAAAGGAATTCCTAAAGAGGATGCAAGCATTTGAGCTGCAACATCCTCAGCATAATCACCTGCCTGAAGTTCATTTTGTCCAAAAGATTCGTATTCAGAAAGATAGCCATATCTGGATTTGTCTTTGGGCTGTGCCAGACCTACAGATGCAGCACACATACGATGAGGCTCATTTGTTTGATTTTTAGAATATATCGTAAACAAAATTTGTCCAGGGGAGATTTTTTTCAAACCGTCTTTTCTAGAAATTAATTTTGCTTTAGGAGGGAAAATGCTTGAGATTAGAACAAGGTTGGTTCCTGCAATTCCAGCATCTCTAAGTGCATATTCAAAACTAGTCAATCGATCTTCATGGACGCCCTTGCCTTTTGTAAGAAACAAATTCTTTGCGACAAGATCTACCATTTCTAAATTCATGATAGAAAGTTATTATTTATATTTTAATTGAATCTAAATTTCAGAAATAATTTTAAAGATTTGCCAAGAATAATCTATCTAGTTTTTCTTTTCTTTTTTCTTTTATCAGGGTCACTTTTGATTTGTGTCAGATACAGAAATGTGAAAAATGCACCCAATCCAATGTTGATTACACCCATGAATGTGATCATCATAGTCATCGATGGTGGAGAAATTGGAGATAGTCCAATAACGATGCCGATTACACCAGTAACAAAAAACATCATCATCAAAACCTTGACTCTAGTAGGTTCGATGTATCTCATAACAGATATCAAAATATGGCAATATTATAAACTGACGGTGTTTTCAATGATTTTGTAATAGAATTATTTAAAATTCGTCACAGGTAACACTTTACCAGATACCATAATGTCGCCTTTAATGGCGTTCATACTGAGATTATATCTGATCGCATATTTAGGTCTTGATCAAATCAGTCAAAGAAATAATTACACAAGAGGAAAACAACTACATCTATGTTAATGTGGCATCAGGATCTAAAATTCAAGCAATAGCTAGCTATTGAGAATTTTATTTGATGTAATTTCTTTAGATTCTGAACTTTCCAATTCTTTTGCCAAAGCAATCAAAAGCAATGATAATGTAGCAAGTCTTTGCTGACCGTCAATTACTAGTAATTGTGGAACAGCTGAAACTTGGTATAGCCCCCTTTCAATATATACAATTGAACCAATAAAATGACCTGGAATATCCTCATTTTCTGAAACCCTTACTATATCATCCCATAGTTGTTCACACTGATCTTCAGACCAACTGTATGTTCTTTGATAAATCGGAATAACAAATTGTTTTACACCTTGTAAAAACCGTTCAAATCAGGTCTCGGTGGCCTTCATCTAATACACCAACCAATTCTAATTGATAAAGAATTCAATTCATTCTCATATGTAAAACCGAAATTCATGTTATTCATTATTCTCCTTTGCATCACAAATTGACGTATAGTCACATCTAGAACATTTTCTATATTCAGGTTTTGCATCAAACTCTTCGTTAAAGATTGATTCTATCTTCTCACTTAAGCCTTCTTTGAATTCATCTAATGCTTCTTTCTCAATAAAATGAGGAACAATTTTGTTATCTTTTATGTAAAACAATGAGGTCTTCTTTGGAAGTTTTCCATAAAGTTTCTCAGTTCCTAAAGCATAGATATTCATCTGAACATCATCTTTGATTGTATTTTTTGTCTTGTATGCATAACCTGTTTTAAAATCAATTACTTCGTATTCACCATCAGGGGTCATCTCAACTCTATCAATTTTTCCAGAAATTGTTACATCATTTAGTTTGATTTGGAATTTTGGCTCTACATCAACGGGAGTGTTTGGATTGTTTTCTGCCCATTCCAGATATGTCTTGACCATTTCTTTTGATTTGTCCTTGTCTTGATTCTCTTTAGTTCTCTGATTTCTATACGATGATGTGTCCCATTGTTTGTCTAAAATTTCAAATGCTAAATCTTCTGTAAGTTCTTTTCCATCTTTTTGCATCTTGGTCATGTTTTCAGCTACTGCGTGAATTGCAGTACCCATTCCAAAGTATGTCTTTGAAGGAGTTGGAACTCTCAACACATGTTGAAATTTGAATTGTAATGGACATTCTTCATAGGTTTGAATTTTTGATGGACTGAGTCGGAAATTCTCTTTTTTGATTAGAGGAAGTGATTTTTGGTATAATTGTGAATCAATATGGTCTTCTCCAGGCTCAATTTCCAAGATTTTGGCAGGATCAAAGCCATCCAAACTCTTGTGTTCTTCAAAATGTTTGATTTTTGCCAAATCGATGATTTTCAGTATGGCAGTCTTGAGATTCATTTGATTAATCGAATTCACTGCAATTTCTTGGTGTTCTTGTTTTATCTGTTCTAGATGTTCACCTTGTGCTAATTGTACATCAGTAGTTGATGTAAATTCTTCAAAATCAATTAATTCATTTTCTTTGAAATTCATTTCTTCTAAAAATGAAGATGGTTTGGCTTCAGTTTTTCTATTCTCATAGTTTTGTGCATATGTAATGTATAGATGACTTTTTGCTCTAGTCATTGCAACATATAGTAATCTTTTCTCATCTAAGAGGTGAAGTGTTTTCTCATCTGCAGTTCTGACCAATCCTTTTGCCAAATCTTTTGGTACATAGAATTTTTTAGTTCTTGCACGTAATGGTAACTTGTCTTTTGCAGCGTCAACTACAAAGACTATTTGAAATTCTTTTCCTTTACTTTGGTGAATTGTTGTAACAAGAATGCTGTCATCTTCTTCTAATTCTTTGGGTAATTCTAAATCAAATCTAAATAGATAGTTCAGATATGCAATAAAATCAGTTAAAGATTCATCAGGGTATAATGTCTCATATTCTAGTGCATAATTGTAAATTTCTTTGAGTAGTATCTGATTAATTCTATTTTCAATTGAATTGTCTTGTATGCATTTTTTATACAATCCGGAAACAGACATTATAATTTTGTAAACAACATCACTGGGACGATATTTTGATAATTCAGAAAGACCAGATAAGACATCAACAAATTCTAAAATCTCTTTTCTCTGAGTAGTATCTTGATTTGTAATTTCTTGTAAAGATTTTAGAACATAATCTACTCCAGGATTGTCTGTTTCTGATATTTTCTCACCATAGTGGTTGATTTTTGCAATATTGTATTCAGTAATTCCATGATTTTTTAGCAGCCTTGTAATTTCTCTACCCGCATTTGCAGGACAATTGACCACTGCAAGATATGCCATTACATCTTTGACTATGGGTGTTGCAAAGAGATTATCAGAGCCTACAAAATCAGCAGGCAATCCATGAGCTTTCAATGATTTTACAAATTTTACGCCTGATTTTCGACTTCTAGCAAGAATTGCAATGTCATTATAAGAAATTGTGCCTTCTGTACCATCTTCTCTAACTATTGGCTTTCCAAGTAATTCTTTGATGTTTTTTACAACATATTCAACTTCAGCGTTTTCATCAGAGCATGCACAAACTTTGACTTTATCACCTGGAATGTTTTTAGAAAACAGATCCTTTTCTTGACGCTCTTCAATGTTTGAAATTAGTGTGCTGGCAAGATTAACAATATTTTGTGTACTACGATAGTTTTGATCAAGGTTTATGATTTTAGTATTATTAAAATATTTTTCAAAGTCATTAAAATTCTTCATGTATGCTCCTTGGAATCGAAATATTGATTGATCATCATCCCCTACTGCAGTTACATTGCCATTATCAGAAACTAGTTTAACTAGTTCTAGTTGTGCAAAGTTATTGTCTTGAAATTCATCAACTAGAATGTGTTTGTACTTTTTTTGTAATTTCTGTTGGATTAAAGGTCTTGATTTTACCAGATTAATTGCTTCAACTACAATATCATTAAAGTCAATTACACTTTTGGCGCCCCAAAACTCTTGATATTTTACATAAACTCTATACAAATCACTTAGTCGATTGATCAAGTCTTGTTCTTCTTCATCTAATTCCTGAGATTCTTTTGAATCAAGGTATTTTTTAAAAGATTCTGGTGAAATTAATTCATCCTTGAATGTTCTGATACCATCAATTATTGCGCGGATTAGATCTTCAGCATTATTTCCAATTGTTACATGTTGAAAATCAAATGAGTCAATATTTTTCAAACCCCATGCTAATTGTGCAGAACGTTTGATGACTCCCGAGGATATGTTTACTCCAGATTCTAACACATTATCTTCCAGGATTGATTTTGCAAAAGAATGAAAGGTACTAACATTAACATCTGAAATATCATGATTTTCTAATCTTTGAGACATTTCTTCAGTTGCTTTTTTGGTAAAAGTTAGACAAAGAATTTCTGACGGGTTTATTCCTGAATTAACTAGGTGTAGGATTCTCTCAATAATTACGCGTGTTTTGCCACTTCCTGGACCTGCCACTACTAGAAGAGGTGAATTCTTATGTTCAATTGCTTGTTTTTGAGCTGGATTTAGTTCCAAGTAATACTCAAAAACACATCATGTTATTAAATCATAATTAAAAATTTTGCAACAGTAAGAATTATCAGTGCTCATTCATTATTTTTTTCATTGCCAATTTTAAACTGGATAGGAAAAGAAGCAGTTGTCAATCACGATAAAGAAGTTCCTTTCAGATTACTTAAAAAAAAATAAATCAAAATCAGTAGGAGACTGAAAATCTAATCATTGAAGGCGATAATCTTGAAGCATTGAAGGCACTTTTGCCACATTATCAAAATAAAATAAAATGCATTTGCATTGATCCACCCTATAATACCGGAAAAAAAATGGAAATACAACGATAATGTAAATTCACCAATTATAAGGAAATGGCTTGGTGACCAAGAAGTAAATGTTGAAGATTTGAATCAACATGACAAATGGTTATGCATGATGTATCCTAGATTGAAATTATTAAGAGAATTGCTAAGTGAAGACGGTCTAATTTTTATTTCAATAGGTGATGATAAAGTCCAGTCACTAAAAATTATTTTGAGCGATATTTTTGGACCTGAGAATTTCATTGTTCAATTTGTGTGGAATACAGAGGGTTCAACAGATAACCAGTTAGAAGTTAAAGTTGTTCATGAATACGTTGCTATATGCAAAAAATATTAAATTAAAAAGTAAAGCATTTTCTAGTGTTACAACCCCTGACATTAAAGAAGGAAAACTTTTCAAATCTCATATTATTAACACAGCTGTTAAAAATGGAAAGGTCAATCCTCCAAATTCAATTATACTTCCAAAAGGATTTCCATCAGAAATTAATGAATTGGCATTACCTCGTTCAAAAGTATCAAAAGAATTCTATGATGAAGTATCAAAACTCAAATACATTTGACGAAATCTTACTAATAAATTCAAAATTCATTATCCTATTAGGCAAGATATAATGGATATAAAAAATAAAATTCTAACACAACCATGTAAAGTATTTTCAGGTTGGGAAAATTTGAATAAATTAAAACAATTCATTGAAAATAAATGCAAACCCATACCTGACATCGATGGAGATTTTTCATATTTTATTTCCAAAATGGGAGTGGTAACCTATCAAAAAGAGAGAAAGAACCCAATGCCAAAAATAAAGCCTGTATCACAGGATGTCAAGATAAACCATCAATGATTCTCCTATATTCCATTTGAGATAACGGATGTTTGTCTTCTCTGCATCGCTTTCCAAATCTTAGATATTCTTTGATGTCTTGCTCAGATGTTTTAATTCCCATGTGAAAGAGATATTTTCGAATATTTGAAAAAGCAACTCGAATTGTATAATTTCCTCGTCCTTTCTTTTAATTCCAATTAATCTATTTTTGAAGCATCCCATAGAGAGAGCATCCTCATAGGTTTGAGAGTCTTGGGACTTTAGTAGACGTAGTTCTTCAATCACATCTAAAAGATTCCTTTCAGGGTATGATTCCTCTACAAATTTACCAAGTAGTTTGATTGCATATCTCTTGTTTTGTTGTGTACTTTTTGGTGCAGTGGATAATACTTTATCAAAGAATGTACTGTCTTTTTTCTTTGAAGGGAAACTATTCATTTCTAATCATCTCCACATAGTTTTCCCATAAAACCGAGAATGAAATTATGGTTTTTACGGGATTATTTTTTGTTAATCCAGACATTTTGGCTTCTGGTAACACTTTAAACAGTCAAGAATTTCATTTTACTTCGTGCCAATGTAGCTCAGCCTGGTAGAGCAATTGATTTGTAATCAATAGGTCATGGGTTCAGATCCCGTCATTGGCTCCTAAATTTCTACAACCCGTAATCCAAAATTGGTCAATACAAATAAGTACGTTGAATTTGGAATAAATAAAAATGAGTTTAGATGAATCAGAAATAAATGAAAATAATAACGAGAAACCTCCTGTTAAAAAATCTACATTCAATGGACCAATAATCGGATTAATCATACTAGTTGGAATTGCATCATTTTTTGCCGGATCATACACATCAAGTTTGAATTCAAACCAGATTTCAGCAGAGGATCTGGATGAAGCAATAGCAAAATTAGAACTAAAACTATTACAAAATCAACTACCTACAAAACAACCAGCAGCAGTAGAACCAGTAAAAATTTCAATGGATGATGATCCAATTATAGGAAACACAGATGCACCAATTACCATAGTGGAATTTTCAGATTTTCAATGTCCGTTTTGTGCAAGGTTCCACACTCAAACATTGCCATCAATCATTGAAGAATATATAGAACAAGGCAAGGTGAAATTAGTTTTCAGGGATTTTCCAATTCAAAGTATACATCCAAATGCACTGCCAGCATCAGTTGCAGCTGAATGCGCAAATGATCAAGATAAATTTAGAGAGATGCACGATGCATTATTTGAAAAACAAAACGAGTGGAATAGACTAGAAACTGCTGATGCATTATCCATGTTTAGTCAATATGCATCAGAGATGCAGCTAAACCAAGAATTATTTGATTCGTGCCTTACTAGTGGAAAACACATCTCAGAAATTAAAAAAGACATGGATGATGGGAGAAACTATGGTGTTTCAGGAACTCCGGGATTCTTTGTAGGAAATGATCAAATAGGATATGTTGAATTAAAAGGAGCCCAGCCGTTTGATAGTTTCAAAAAAATTATTGATGCTCAACTAGATGCATAAAAAATAACAAGCGTTTATTAGGCCACAATCAGGATCAATCATCAGAATAATGACGAGTAGGCAATGAGCTTTTTCGTCATTGCCAAAGAGTAAAAAACAAAATGACAAAATTTAAAGATTTAGGATTAAGCGACGATGTGCTGCAAGGGATTGTTGATCAGGGTTTTGAAGAAGCATTTCCAATTCAAGAAGCAGTAATTCCGGTATTACTATCAGGCAGAGATGTTGTAGGGCAGGCTCATACCGGTTCTGGAAAAACAGCAGCATTTGCATTATCAATGTTGCATGAGATTAAACCAAAACAAGGAATTCAAGGACTAATCATGGCACCAACAAGAGAACTAGCCATGCAAATCAGTGAAGAAGTCAAAAAGTTTGGAAAGCATACAGGAATTAGAATTGCCACAGTTTACGGAGGTCAAGGAATGGGAATTCAATTAGATGCATTACACAGGGGTGTCGAAATTATTGTCGCTACACCAGGTAGACTGATTGATCATCTCAAAAGAGGTTCAATTGAACTCAGAGATATCTCACACATTGTTCTTGATGAAGCAGACACCATGTTAGACATGGGATTTGTAGATGATATTTCATTTATTTTAGATTTAGCACCTGAAGAGAGAGTAATGTCATTGTTTTCTGCAACAATGCCAACTGAGATTTTAAGACTGTCAGAGGAATACCTGAACAACCCAAAACAATTCTTGCTAGATGCAGACGATCTTAGTGGAGAAGGAATAGACCAATCATATCTGGTAATTAAAGACAGAGACAAATTCAAGTATCTAATTGATTTCATAAAGCCAGTCAAAGGGCAAATCATCGTATTTTGTTCAACGAAATATAGAACCAGGGATGTTGCAAAATTCCTCCATCAGGAAAAATACAATGCAGTAGCTATTGAAGGGGACATGTCCCAGCACAGAAGAGAGCAATCAATGGGTAAATTTAGAAGCGGCAAAGCAGATATTCTTGTTGCAACAGATGTGGCTTCAAGGGGAATCGATGTTCCCAGAGTGGAACTAGTAGTAAATTATGATGTACCAAATCAAGAGCTGGCATACTTTCACAGAATTGGAAGAACAGCAAGAGCTGGTGCAAAAGGAAAAGCGATAACATTTGTCTCATACTCATCAGTGGGCGATTGGAATCTAGTCAAGCGTCAAATTAAAGTTCCAATTACAGATTTAAATCAAGAGATGGGAATTCAAATTTCCATACCAGACCCACTAAAAAGACAAGCACCATCAAGGAGATACGGCAGTCAATCAAGATCTAGTTATTCTAGAGGTGGACGTTCTAGAGGATACGGAGGATCAAGTAGAGGCGGAAACATCAGGAACGATAGAGGTGGTGGTGGAAGAAAAAGATACGGTGACAAAGATAGCAGAAGCAGTGGCAATAGCTACGGCGGACGCAGTAGATGGTAATACTGTAAAACTTAAAGACCAGAACTGCGTAATCATATCAAGATAAACCAATGCACAAAGGATTCATTTTATTAAATTCCGATTTAGGAGCAGAAGAATACATCGCAGATGAGTTAAAACAAATGCAGAATATCAAAAAGGCATATCTTACTTTTGGCGCATATGATGTAATTGCAGAAATTCAAACCGAAAATCAAGACGAATTTGAAAAAGTGATTGCATCGATTCGAAAACTTTCCAGAGTAGTGAGTACGATGACTCTAAACGTGATAGCTCCCGAATAATTTGTCCAGTTGAGGTTATCAAAGAATACAATGTTATGAAGATATACCTAGTTTAGGTTCTGGGTAATCCCGGGGATATAGAATGAAATACAGAATCCTCTTCAAATTCAAACTTTGGCTTGATTATACAATTGCCAATATTTTTTGATCAAAAAATGGAGATTTCATATCATGCCTACTAGACAATTTTTAACTAAAAACTTGATCAAAGATCACACCAGACTTGTGATCAAATTCCAAGATGCGTGCCATGCAACCAAATGAATGAACGAATTACAAAAGATATTGTACGTGATATTCTAAAGGCAAATCAGAAAAAATATTCCAAGGTAACAATCGAGTAACAACAGTCAACAAATCCACGAATTAAAAAACCACTGAAAAACGCATCAAAAAGCGGTTCGGGGTTGGGGGAGTCCTGAATTTATTATTACGTTTAATGGGATACCTGACCTGTTAATCGTATAGAGTGCAAGCCTGTATGAAATCATCTAAGAAAGTGTTTGACAAGAATACAAACCATGTCAGACACATTCACCTCAAAGGTGATATGAACAACAACAGGATGGAACGATTGAATGGTGAAATCAGAGACAGAGCAAAGGGATTCGGGGGATTAAGAAAATGGATACTGGTATTTTAGACGGAATGAGAGTTTACTATAATTTTACAAAGAAGCACAGAGCCTTGAAAGGTAGAACTCTAGCCCAAGCTTCAATGATAGAGGTTGATTGCAAGAACAAATGGAAGAATATCATTCAGAATGCCAGTCTAAACAAGGATTCGGAATAAAAATCATATCACGATAACTTTACAGAATCGTAGATGTAACAATTGTTATACCAGTAAATTTAGCATTATTTTAAATTGCAAAAAATTGATTATGAGGGAAAAGTTTGGGTATTGAATTACAATAATCCAGAACCACTGTTGGATCATGCCATTCACATGTTAGAAAGACACGGAGTAAAACGTAAAGACATGGAAATTACTGAAACTCCAATCGTAAAGGTAGGCGCAATAGTGGTTGAAATTTGGCCATATGAGCTGGTAATTGGAAGAGTAAGAACTACACGAAACGACTCTTTTATCAGCGGTACAGAATTTACAGTTGAATTAAAGTTAGGTGATGACGGAAATTACATAGATTATCTTTGAAAAAAAATAAAATTCAGAATATTAGCATTGTGTTAGTAGGCATCACAATCATCGGTGCAGTTATTGCATACAATTATTCAGCAGAGCAGACCAAACAAAAAGGATTTCAGTTTGGCAATGATCTTGCACTGATTCAAGAAGACGTGGCGGAATTACAGACAAAATTTTATTCTGAAAAAATAAAGCGGGATGAAGGAGATATTACAAAAGAGGAACTGTTAAAATATTATAAAGAACATACAGGCAAGTTTGAAGATATAATTTCCAAATATGACAAACTATCCACGCCGGAATTGTTTGAAAGCTCAGTAGAATTATTCAAGATATCATCTGAAACCCAATTAAAAAGTGACATAGAATACATCAAGTGGATTACAACCGGAGACGAATCAGCAAAAGTAAGATCAGATGCACAGATTCAAGAAGCATACGAGTATGAAAATTTAGGATTGGTTGAATTTCAACTAGCTAAAGCAGGAATAGTGGAATTTGATGAAGCAGATAAATTTTCACCCCCAGATAACGTAATCAAACAAAAAGTAATTCAAATCTCAGATAATATGAAAAGAGAATGTGATGTTGAATTTAAAAACAAAGTTAATGAATTTGATTCAGATGCAATTGAAATTGAGCGGTTCAATTGTCTTAACGAGGCTGAAACATGGAAAAAAGACCATTTGCCTTAGAAAAGTACTATAGCAAGTCAGATTTTTGCAACATTTCAAAAGTTTCAAAAAGTTCCTCACCCAATAATTTTTGATCAAGGGGAGTAGGTTTTGAAAATTTTATTTGAAACGATATTGTAAGCATGTCTTGATCAGTGTGAGAAATCCTCACAGAGTGCCATTTGTCATTCATTTGAGATAAAAATAATTTCCATTTTTGTAAATGCTCATGTACACGATTTACTTGGTCTTCCACATTAGTCAGAACAGTATCCAAATCAGTATCAAACAATCTAAACTTAACAAGGGGTACCATTACCATTCCACCCAATACAGCATCATGATTTTTTAGCATGGATGCGACAATTTCTTCTGAATTTTCTTTTGGAAATATATCTCCATAATCAGGATCAAAATATCCTGCAACAAGTTTTTTAGAATCATATATTCGAAAATACCCTTCATCTGATTCTAATTTCCACAACATATTGAAAACAATTCATGAATAAATAAACGATTAACCATCAAAGACAAATGATGCCTACAAAAAGTCCAAGTTAAATTAAAATAAAAAATGCCCGAAACACAAGGCTTGTGCCTTGCAAATTACTGTGTTGAGGAGGTAGTAGTAGGTCTCCCTCAAGTGGAGCATATTCATTTACAGGAGCGGATTGTTGGCGATTCGACCAAAAAAAGTAGGCACGCATTACTTTCTATGGATTCCCTCAAAGGTTGGAAAACCATTTGGAGTTAATTCTTCTACCATTTCCACAACAAACTACTGCTTCCAAAATATACTTAAACCCAGATCGAATTAGGCAGGACCAAATACTCACATCAGTTTTAAAAAATTGTTTTTGATTGCATTAGATGAGTTGCGCAATTACAAACAAAACCCAACCTTTCATTCCGTCTGATTTCCAATTCTTCTGTAATGTCATGGAATCACAACAAGCTCGTCTTTTTATCTTATCTTGAAATTAACAATTCCACATACAATCTCACTTGTTACATCATATCTGCATAGTTTATTCCTAAACACATCACTACTAATTCTAAATTTCTTGATTTGAGCAATGACATGCTCAACTTTGATTCTGATTTTAGATTGAGACTTGTTCCATTCCTTTTGAGATGTGCTCAGCTCTCTGTTCTTCTTTTTCTTGCATGGTATAATGCTGATTTGGTCTGGAAAGTCTTTTTGAATTCCCAAATACCCAAGATCATAAAATTGTAACAGCTCCTCAGACAGTACCGGATGTTTTGCCTTGTATATTTTGTAATCATGATGACTGCCTGGAGAATGTGTAGATTTGTGGATTATGACTCCATCAAGATTTACTGTAATTTGATTTTGTACTGTGTGTTTTTTCTTTTTGCCTGAATAGTGCGATTTTCTTTTGGCACGATCTTTCGGTCTTGGGATTGGCTGTTCTGTTCCATCTGTAATTACAATTAATTCAGGAAAGAACTGTTGTAACTCTTGCACGGTTTTGAGCTTTTTGGCATCTGCATATTTTTTTTGGCAGGAATCAGAACTGGTTGTTTTGTTGCAAGCCCTAATATCTAATGTCCCTCATTACATTTGATTTATCCAGATCAAAAATCATTCCCAACATGTCATATGTTGTGTACATTCGATAGTACATCATAAACATTAGAATTCTGTCTTTGAGGGATAATAGATCAAATTTGTGTCCTGCACCAATCTCTCGCAGTCTTTTCTTTTTTGATAGACGTGTCTCTTCTGTGGCTTTGTACTGTTTTTTGATTTCTTTGAACAGGGAATCAAACTGTGGAACAGTTATTCCCGTTACGGATAGGAACTATTTTTGATCTTTTTGTCAGTTTTGTATGGTTGAACATGAATTGAGAATGATTTTTCCTAGCTTTGGATCTTGTTGTAAGAAAACATTGAGATAATGATCAAATTAAATCAATTGCGCAACTGATCTAGAGAATTTCATTGAATCCAAGACAACCAAAGAAGTTACAAAGTACACCGATGAGAACCCATCTTACAACAGGTTATCTAACCATGAATCTGTAAGACATTCAGTAGGGGAATATGTCAGAGGACAAGCCCATGTCAACGGCATGGAATCATTTTGGTCAATGGTTCGTAGGGGCTATGATGGTGTTTATCACCACATATCAGAAGATCATCTTCACAGATACATCAACGAGTTCGCTGGTCGTCACAACGTTAGGAGCATGGACACAATCGAGATGATGGGCCAAGTAGCAGAGAACATGATCGGGCAGAGACTGACATATAAAACCCTAATCGGTCAAGGATTCTAAGATGACGCTGAAATTTAAAATCTTTAACAACAACAAAAGCGTATCAAAGATGATGGATAAAATCCATAACGAGGACTGCCTCAAAACAATGGCACGCCTGACGGATGGCAGCATAGACATGACAGTAACATCCCCGCCTTATGACGATATGAGGATGTATGACGGCAACAAATTTGAAGAGTTTGAACGAATTGCACAGGAATTGTATCGAATCATAAAACCGGGCGGCGTGGTCGTGTGGGTTATAGGAGATCAGACAAAAGACAGCAACGAATCAGGCACGTCCTTTAGACACGCCTTGTTTTTCAAAGAGATAGGATTCAAGCTATTCGATACCATGATTTACCAAAAACCCCCTAGAGGAGCTTGTGGCAACAACCGCACATATTGGCAGTCATTCGAATACATGTTTGTATTCTCAAAGGGCAGTCCAAAAACCATAAATCTGCTAAAGGACAGAGACAACAAGGATTCTAGAAATGGGGATAACGGAACTAAACGCCTGCATGACGGCACGCTAAAGAAATTGAAACGTGGCAGATATGAAAAAAAGGGCAGAAGAACCAACGTATGGCAGTACAACATAGGCAATGGACATTCTGCAACGGATGATTTTGCACACAAACATCCCGCAATATTCCCTGAAAAACTGGCAGAGGATCATATTCTGTCATGGAGCAACAAGGGCGACACCGTGTATGACCCATTTATGGGATCGGGCACAACGGCAAAAATGGCAAAACTGAACGGGCGGCATTTTATAGGCAGTGAGATAAGCGATGATTATTATAATCTGGCAAAAAAGCGAATAAAGGCGTGTCAGACCCGGATACAAATAAACTGAAATGGTGCAGAGAGTGCAAACAAGAAAAACTAGGCATTCATTTTGCCAAGAATCAATTTGGCAAGAACAATAGAATTTTACGCAGACCTGTATGCAAGGAATGTTATGCACAGAAGAAAACCATTGATCCTAAACTAAGACGTGTATACGTAAAGGAACATCCTGCGCCTGCAATAGGTACAAGATTCACTTGTCCGATATGCCAAAAATCAAAGATTCGAGAACACAAAAACGAGGTATGCCTAGATCACAATCACAAGACAGGGAAAATTAGGGGTTGGATATGTGGTAGCTGTAATGCGAGTATAGGCAAATTCAACGAGGATGTCAACATATTGGAACGTGCTATCAAATGGCTCAAAGGCACACTGTTTTTCTTTTTATGAACCTAATGTAACCCAAGTATGTAATCCCCCTAATTTTTGCCAATCTCAGGATCAAATCCTCTTTTCAGAATCCAATGTGTCTTCTTCTATATTGGGCATGCTTTGGACTGTCTGTCTTTCCAGCCATGTAATCTTTGAATACGTCAGAAGGCATTCTCTGCATTATTTTTTTTTTTGCATCTGCAATGCTCTTCCATATCTTTCTCTTTTCTTCCCCGGTAGCCCCCCCCCCCTTGTTTCAAACCACAGCATGTACAGTGGAGCCATCATTTTTACCATAATACCAAGCATCATCAGGTTCTTTTGATTTTAACAACATTTTATGATGTTCAGCCCTTCTTGCAAAAAGTCCGTATTCCAGTCTATCCAGTCGTTTTTGCATGTCTGTAAATTCTGCACTCTCTTTTTCCAACAAGCTGATCTCTTCTTGCTTTTCTTGTCTCTACTCGCAGTCTTTCCTCATTTGATATTGTAAGGAATGGAATTGCCTTTTGATATTCCCCTTTGTCCTAATCTGAATGGAATGTCTCTTCTTCCAGATGAGGATATATGCAAATTAGTTGCAACAGATGAGGAAGAGAAACGGGTTTCCTTTAGAATACGGCAGCAGCGTGTGTCCTCATCCATCCATAACTGAGGCAAACAACTACTACTACTACAACTACAACTACAACCACAAAAAAAGCCGGTGGACTATCTAGTTGCGAATCCACATCATGGCATTCTCATCGAGGAACTGCGTCCGAGACTCGCCGGGAGTTATCAGAAATGTTACTGCATCATCCAGGTCATCAAAGGGCTTGGCAGCTGCTGCCCCGTACACATCACCATACATTGAATCACGCAGGGACTCCATGTTACCATTATGCCACCTCACTTTGGCTGCAAACGCATCACATGCCCTGTGATCCACACTGTCACATGCGCTGGAATTATCAGGTGCCGGTCCAACCACGTAATACCACTCATCAGGCATGTCTGCACTCCACGTGTATCCAAACTGGTCAGTCCAAATGTTGCCTAGCTTGTCAGTTCGTACCAGTTCCAGTATTACTGCATCAGACTGGGATGTTTTCTTGCTTGAGAACTTGTGGGTTGGCGGCTCGTTTATGGACTCTCCAGTTACCTGCAGGCCCTCATTCATGTAGTGTGTGATTACCTTTCTCTTGGCATCAACTGCCTCTATCATGAATGGCTCGTCATACATTGCCTCTCGGAATAGTACCCCGTCAATTAAGAGCTGGGTGCACTGGATTTGGTCCTTTTGGATTATGCTATTGCTGTTATCATTATTATCACCACTACCACCACCACATGAAACACCAGACACTGCAAACGTGGCATTCTCACCTATCACATTCTCATCATTGTCATACTCTACAGAGTCTATCACATATGTAGAGTCTAATGTGTAATCCCTGCCCAGATTTACAGTAATGGATGCCTCTGACTCTGAGGCTGGTGCTCCCACCTCATTCACACCAAAGCCTATGACAAAGCTCTTCATTCCGTTTTGTGCATATGCCTTTAGTGCAAAGTCATGTGCAGTTCCCGTCTGAATTATCTTTCTGTTGTAATCTACATGGTACTCTGTTACATCAGTGCAGACCCCGTCCATGGAATAGCCACAGTCCACAATTTGGGTGAATGTCTGCCCTGATATTCCAAATGTGGGTCTGGTTTTAAAGTCATCATCATCATCATTAGAGTTTTTTAGAGTTGTATCTGAAGGTGGTGCTGCTGCTGCTGTTGTTGCTGTATCTGTATCTGCTGTTGTATCTGGAGTTGTTGTAGTTGTTGTATCTGTATCTGCTGTTGTATCTGGAGTTGCAGTTGCAGTTGTAGTTGTAGTTGTAGTTGGTTCAGTTGCAGTTGTAGTTGGTTCAGTTGCAGTTGCAGTTGTAGTTGGTTCAGTTGCAGTTGCAGTTGCAGTTGTTGGTTCAGTTGCAGTTGCAGTTGCAGTTGTTGGTTCAGCTGCAGTTATTATTGCAGTTATTATTGCTGCTGTATCTGTTTGTTTTATTACATCTGAATCAGATTCTGCTGCAATAAAGTTCTTGAGTAATCGGTCTGAGGGTGTTGGTTTTGTAGTGATTGTTGATGGTGAACCGGTTTTAGAGTCACCATCATCACTGTTATTATTATTATTATTATTACTATTACCTCCAGAGTTTCCAGGTTGTGGAATGACACCAGACACGTCCGGCTCGTGCACTATCTCGCCATTTACCACCTGCACTATAAAGTCCGTAGAATACAATATATCCTCAGTGTTTGGTATTTTTACACTAATTGATACATGTCTCTGATCGGCAAAATTATTATCATCATCGACAATGTCTATGACGACTCTGCCGCTGTCCTTGCTGTACTCTCGGGCAATACCATCAACGCAGTCATTGCCGTCAGGAACATCGCAATGTGATGTGGACCATTCATGGTATGTTCTCTCTGCAAACACTCCGTTAATTTTAACTCTGATTCCATCGCCCTTTACAGCAAGATCATACTGCACTGTCTGACTGATAGTGACGCCGGTACCATCAGTGGTAGCAGTAACTGGAGTGCCGACATTGGTAGCCAGGTCAGTAAAGGCTATCTCAAATGTTACGGCACCAGGGCTGTCTTCAGGTGTGATGACTGTTGTAGCATGCCAAAAAGTATTGTCAGGTCTAATGGCTGTAGCAGTAACTGTATCTCCATTGATGGTTACAGTTGGTGGCAGTATAGGTTCATCAGAGGTAAAGCTTAGTGTGACGGTATTACCAGGTATGGCCAAAGTATTATCAACTGAATTATCAGATGTCAGTAATACCGTACGCAGTGTTGGTTTTGTCGTATCTGCAGTAGTAGATGTTTGACTGACAGTAACGTCGGTATCATCAGTGGTAGCAGCAATTGGAATACCGACATTGGTAGCCAGATCAGTAAAGGCTATGTTAAAGGTTACAGGACCGTCAACATCATCCCCAGATGCGATTGCTTTTGTGGCACTCCAGAGAGTATCATTATTATTTCCAGTAGCAGTAACTGTATCTCCATTGATGGTTACAGTCGGTGTGTTTATGGGTTCAGAGGAGACAAAGGTTAGCTCAATGGTATCACCAGGCATGGCCTGAGAATTGTCTGAACTACTGGATTTTATGGTTACCAGAGATAGTGTTGGAGCTGTATTATCAACAGTGACACCGGGGTTACCAGCAGTAGGACTGGTAGCTATACCACCGTCATTGGAAGCCAGGTCAGAATAAGTTATGCTAAAGTCTACGACACCATCATCATCTGTGGATGCGATTGTTGTTTCAGCACTCCAAGTAGTAGTGTCACCTCCAAGAACTGTAGCAGTAACTGTATCTCCATTAATGGTTACAGTTGGTGGCAGTATAGGTTCATCAGAGGTAAAGCTTAGTGTGATGGTATTACCATCTGTAGCCAAAGTTGTATCATTTGTATTATTAGACTCTATGGATACTGTAGTTAGTTCTGGAGCTGTTTGATCAACGGTAACACTAGAGCCAGTAGTAATGCTGGTAACCTGAGTACCGCCATTTGTTGCCAAGTCAGTAAAGTCTATGGTAAATTCTACGGCACCATCATTATCTGCAGCTGTGATTGCTTTTGTGGCACTCCAAGAGGTAGTGCTTCCAGCAACTGCAGGTGCAACAGTTGCAGTAACCGTATTAATGGTTACAGTTGGTGTTCCTATAGGTTCTGAAGAGGTAAAGCTTAGTGTGACGGTATTACCAAGGGTAGCCCTAGACGGATCTGAATTATTAGACTCTATGGATACTATATTTAGTTCTGGATCTGTTGTATCGGGAGCTGTTTGATAAACAGTGACAACACTGCTATCAGTAGTACTGGTAACTGAAGTGCCGGCATTGGTAGCTAAATCAGAAAAAGATATGTCAAATGTTACAGCACTGCCATCAGCATCTGCTGCCGTGATTATTTTTGTGGCACTCCAAGTATTACCACTTTCATTAACTGTATCAGCAGAAATTCCACCAAAAGTTACAGTTGGTGTCTGTATAGGTTCTAAAGAGGTAAACTCTAGTGTGATGGTATCATCAGTTGTAGCAGTAGACGTATCTGTATTATCAGATACTATGGATACTGCAGTTAGTGTTGGAGCTGTATTATCAACAGTGACACCGGGGTTACCAGCAGTAGGACTGGTAGCTATACCACCGTCATTGGAAGCCAGGTCAGAATAAGTTATGCTAAAGTCTACGACACCATCATCATCTGTGGATGCGATTGTTGTTTCAGCACTCCAAGTAGTAGTGTCACCTCCAAGAACTGTAGCAGTAACTGTATCTCCATTAATGGTTACAGTTGGTGGCAGTATAGGTTCATCAGAGGTAAAGCTTAGTGTGATGGTATTACCATCTGTAGCCAAAGTTGTATCATTTGTATTATTAGACTCTATGGATACTGTAGTTAGTTCTGGAGCTGTTTGATCAACGGTAACACTAGAGCCAGTAGTAATGCTGGTAACCTGAGTACCGCCATTTGTTGCCAAGTCAGTAAAGTCTATGGTAAATTCTACGGCACCATCATTATCTGCAGCTGTGATTGCTTTTGTGGCACTCCAAGAGGTAGTGCTTCCAGCAACTGCAGGTGCAACAGTTGCAGTAACCGTATTAATGGTTACAGTTGGTGTTCCTATAGGTTCTGAAGAGGTAAAGCTTAGTGTGACGGTATTACCAAGGGTAGCCCTAGACGGATCTGAATTATTAGACTCTATGGATACTATATTTAGTTCTGGATCTGTTGTATCGGGAGCTGTTTGATAAACAGTGACAACACTGCTATCAGTAGTACTGGTAACTGAAGTGCCGGCATTGGTAGCTAAATCAGAAAAAGATATGTCAAATGTTACAGCACTGCCATCAGCATCTGCTGCCGTGATTATTTTTGTGGCACTCCAAGTATTACCACTTTCATTAACTGTATCAGCAGAAATTCCACCAAAAGTTACAGTTGGTGTCTGTATAGGTTCTAAAGAGGTAAACTCTAGTGTGATGGTATCATCAGTTGTAGCAGTAGACGTATCTGTATTATCAGATACTATGGATACTGCAGTTAGTGTTGGAGCTGTATTATCAACAGTGACACCGGGGTTACCAGCAGTAGGACTGGTAGCTATACCACCGTCATTGGAAGCCAGGTCAGAATAAGTTATGCTAAAGTCTACGACACCATCATCATCTGTGGATGCGATTGTTGTTTCAGCACTCCAAGTAGTAGTGTCACCTCCAAGAACTGTAGCAGTAACTGTATCTCCATTAATGGTTACAGTTGGTGGCAGTATAGGTTCATCAGAGGTAAAGCTTAGTGTGATGGTATTACCATCTGTAGCCAAAGTTGTATCATTTGTATTATTAGACTCTATGGATACTGTAGTTAGTTCTGGAGCTGTTTGATCAACGGTAACACTAGAGCCAGTAGTAATGCTGGTAACCTGAGTACCGCCATTTGTTGCCAAGTCAGTAAAGTCTATGGTAAATTCTACGGCACCATCATTATCTGCAGCTGTGATTGCTTTTGTGGCACTCCAAGAGGTAGTGCTTCCAGCAACTGCAGGTGCAACAGTTGCAGTAACCGTATTAATGGTTACAGTTGGTGTTCCTATAGGTTCTGAAGAGGTAAAGCTTAGTGTGACGGTATTACCAAGGGTAGCCCTAGACGGATCTGAATTATTAGACTCTATGGATACTATATTTAGTTCTGGATCTGTTGTATCGGGAGCTGTTTGATAAACAGTGACAACACTGCTATCAGTAGTACTGGTAACTGAAGTGCCGGCATTGGTAGCTAAATCAGAAAAAGATATGTCAAATGTTACAGCACTGCCATCAGCATCTGCTGCCGTGATTATTTTTGTGGCACTCCAAGTATTACCACTTTCATTAACTGTATCAGCAGAAATTCCACCAAAAGTTACAGTTGGTGTCTGTATAGGTTCTAAAGAGGTAAACTCTAGTGTGATGGTATCATCAGTTGTAGCAGTAGACGTATCTGTATTATCAGATACTATGGATACTGCAGTTAGTGTTGGAGCTGTATTATCAACAGTGACACCGGGGTTACCAGCAGTAGGACTGGTAGCTATACCACCGTCATTGGAAGCCAGGTCAGAATAAGTTATGCTAAAGTCTACGACACCATCATCATCTGTGGATGCGATTGTTGTTTCAGCACTCCAAGTAGTAGTGTCACCTCCAAGAACTGTAGCAGTAACTGTATCTCCATTAATGGTTACAGTTGGTGGCAGTATAGGTTCATCAGAGGTAAAGCTTAGTGTGATGGTATTACCATCTGTAGCCAAAGTTGTATCATTTGTATTATTAGACTCTATGGATACTGCAGTTAGTGTTGGTGCTGTTGTATCTGGAGTTGATGGTTCTGGAGTTGGTGGTTCTGGAATAACTGGTTCAGTTGTCATAACATTTGATTCAAAGTTGGTTATGTCGTTACCTTGTACCTGCACTATGAAACTTGTACGATATATTGGATCAGCTTTGCCTATTTCTTTTACCTCAGCAAATACATATTGTAGATTGGTAAATGGACCTGCCATTATTATGACAAGTTCGCCGTTACTATTAGTGCGCTTTGCAAATGTGAAATCTGAGCAGGTTTCATCATCAGGGTCAGCAACATCACATTTTGATGTAGTGTATTGATAGTATGTTGATGCATCCAATCCGCCAATGCTAAACTTGATTCCTCCAGTGTTGGTTACACCAAGATTCTCTTCTTGTATTTCTTGACTAGTTGAAGGTGGTGTTGGTGTCACTGTTTGATCAATGGTGACACTGGTGCCACCAGTAGTACCAGTAACCTGAGCACCGGCATTTGAAGATAAATCAGTATAATCTATGGTAAACATTACAGTGCTGCCATTAGTATCTGTAGATGTAATTATTTTTGTGGCACTCCAAGTATCACTACTTCCAGTAAATGTAGTAGGTGCAGCTCCATTAATGGTTACAGTTGGTGTCTGTATAGGTTCAGAGGAGGTAAAACTTAGTGTGACAGTATTACCAGCTGTAGCCAAAGTTGTATCATTTGTATTATTAGACTCTATGGATACTGCAGTTAGTGTTGGTGCCGTTGTATCTAGAGTTGGTGGTTCTGGAGTTGGTGGTTCTAGAGTTGGTGGTTCTGGAATAACTGGTTCAGTTGGAATAACACTAGATACAACTGATTCAAAGTTGATTATGTCGTTACCTTGTACCTGTACTGTGAAACTTGTACGATATATTGGATCAGCTTTGCCTATTTCTTTTACCTCAGCATATACATATTGTAGATTGGTAAATGGACCTGCCATTATTATGACAAGTTCGCCGTTACTATTAGTGCGCTTTGCAAATGCAAAATCTGAACAGGTTTCATCATCAGGGTCAGCAACATCACATTTTGATGTAGTGTATTGATAGTATGTTGATGCATCCAATCCATCAATGCTAAACTTGATTCCTCCAGTGTTGGTCACACCAAGATTCTCTTCTTGTATTTCTGAGATTGGAATTGATGATGATGATCCTGTTTGATCAATAGTAACACTAGAGTTATCAGTAGTAGTGCCAATAACCGTACTACCAGGATTTAAAGCCAAATCAGTATAATTTATGGTAAACATTACAACAGTGCCATCAGAATCTTCAGGTGTAATTGTTTTTGTGGCACTCCAAGTAATATCACTTCCAGTAGCTGCAATAGGTGCACCTCCATCAAAGGTTACAGTTGGTGTCTGTATAGGTTCAGAGGAGGTAAAACTCAGTGTGACAGTATTGCCAGCTGTAGCCAAAGTTGTATCATTTGCATTATCAGATGCTATGGATACTGCAATCAGTGTTGGTATCATTTGATCAACTGTAACACCAGAGCTATCGGTAGTGCCAGTAACTGAAATGCCGACATTGGCATTGGTGGATAAATCAATAAAAGCTATGTTAAAGGTTACAGGACCATCAACATCATCAGCAGATGTGATGATTCGGGTAGCACTCCAAACAGTAGCATCACCTCCAACAGCAACAACTGTATCTGCTGCATTCCCATTAATGGTTACAGCAGGTGTTTCTATATCCTCAGAGGACTCAAAACTCAGTGTGATGGTATCACCGGCTTTGGCCAAAGTAATATCATTTGAATTGTTAGATGTCATGGTTACTGTATCCAGTGTTGGTTTTGTCGTATCTGTAGTAATAGTAGTGGATGTTTGACTGACAGTAACGCCGGTACCATCAGTGGTAGCAGAAACTGGATTACCGACATTGGTAGCCATATCAGTAAAGGCTATGTTAAATATTACAGGACCGTCAACATCATCTCCAGATGCGATTGCTTTTGTGGCACTCCAGAGAATATTATTATTAATAACTTTAGTAGCAGTAACTGTATCTCCATTGATGGTTACAGTCGGTGTGTCTATAATAGGTTCAGAGGAGATAAAGGTTAGCGTGATGGTATCACCGGGCATGGCCTGAGATGTATCATCTGAACTACTAGATTTCATGGTTACCGTACGCAGTGTTGGTATCATTTTATCAACTGTAACACTGGTACCATCACTGGTGACAGTAACTGGGATACCGTCATTGGCATTGGTGGATAAATCAGTAAAAGCTATGTTAAAGGTTACAGGACCGTCAGCGTCATTTGCAGCAGATGTGATGATTCGGGTAGCACTCCAAACAGTAGCATCACCTCCAACAGCAACAACTGTATCTGCTGTATTCCCATTAATGGTTACAGCAGGTGTTTCTATGGGTTCAGAAGATGTAAAACTTAACGTGATGGTATTACCGGCTTTGGCCAAAGTAATATCATTTGAATTGTTAGATGTGATAGATATCGTATTCAGTGTTGGTTTTGTCGTATCTGCAGTAGTAGATGCCTGACTGACAGTAACGCCGGTACCATCAGTGGTAGCAGTAACTGGATTACCGGCATTGGCGGCAAAATCAGAATAGTCTATGGTAAAGGTTACAGGGCCATTGGTATCATCAGCAGATGTGATGACTCTGGTAGCACTCCAGACAATATCACCACCATTTCCAGTAACTGAAGATGCAGCAACACCATTGATGGTTACAGCAGGTGTCAGTATGGGTTCAGAGGAGACAAAGGTTAGCGTGATGGTATTGCCAGGTATGGCCTGAGACGTACCATCTGGATTACTGGATTTTATGGTTACTGCATCCAGTGTTGGTTTTGTCATGTCTGTGGTAGGTGGTGGTGGTGGTGGTGGTGTTATCACCGGCGGCTCTACTGTTACAGTACCAACTGCAGTACCATCAGGATTTGTATATGTAATGTTGACCTGCTTTGTAGATATGGTGCCAACATTGCCTAAAGGATCAGCAGGGGTGGCGCGAATTATTATGGTCTCAGGGGCGCCATTATTGCCATTCGCATCATCCTCATCAGCATAGTAATATGGAATCTCAAAAGTCACACTAAGAGTATCAGAAGATGGTCTTAACTGCAACTGCGTATCTACAGGTACTGACTGGTCTGAATTGTGTTGGCTATAAGATACTGTAGATTTGGAATGACCTGTCTCAATAACTGCACTAATGGTCACCTTTTCACCAGAGATGGCATCTATAATGCCAGACGGAAGCAGAGAGACTGTGACGTGGTCAGTGTTCTGAGGTGTAGTAATGACAGTTGGCTTTGATGGAGCAACGTAAACATAGTAAGATACGTCTGACTCAAAATACGATATGGCACTATTTTGTATCTGCACGATAAAATCAGTGTAATATATTGAATCAGCAGAGTTTGGCAGTCTTACATCAGCTAGTACATACTGCTGTTGCTGCTCTGTAAATGGCCCATCAACGTTTATGAGAAGCTTGCCGGCACCATCAGAATACGCTCGAGTGGCAGCAGACTTTGAGCAGTTGTTCTTCTCTGGAACAACAGTACCGGGTATTACATCACACCTTGATGTAGAATATTCATAGTATGTATCTGATGCCAGTCCTCCGATGCCAAACTGTATTCCTTCTGTTACAACACTTAGATCACTTTGCGATACCTCTATCTCTTGGTTGATTGCAGTCGGTCCTGTAATTGGCGGCAATACCGGAGGAGTAGTAGTAGTAGTCATCGGTGGTTCTACCACAGTACCGTCACGGTGCGTATATTGAATATTGACCAGCTTGTTGTGTGAAATTCCATTGTTTCCCAAAGAATCAGCAGGAAGGGCGCTGATTTGAATCTCAGAAATGATTTTGTCAGTGTAGAATATTCCCAGTGCAGCCGTGGCCTCCAAGGTAGGTTCAAGTAAATCTAGAGTGTTTGTCTTGGCGTAATACGGTACGACAAAGCTTGTGCTGGAAGGAGGGTCAAGGATGGAGAAATGTTTTGGCTGCAGCACATTTACAAATTCGCTCTGATCAGAGTTGAACTGGCTGTAGGATATTGTGGCTTTGGGATCACCTGTATGTATGACGGGGGTAAGGGCTATTACATCACCGGTGATACCATCTGCAAAGTCGCAGTCGCTGCATATTTCATCAGGGAAGGGGGTGATGATTATCACATCACCGGAGACGGCATCTATGTTTTCTGAGGGAAGCAAAGAGAGACGAACCGGCTCATTTTGTACGTCTGCCTCAAAGTACGTTACAGCGATACCCTGTATCTGCACGATAAAATCAGTGGAATATATTGCCGTATCTCCATTCGGTACCTTTACAGTGGCAAACACGTATTTCTGCTGATTCTCAAATGGCCCATCAACGTTTATGGAAAGTGCGCCAGTACCATCAGAGTTTACTCGAGATGTTGGGGAATCCAAACAGTTGGTATAGTCATTAAAGGCAGTATCTGTTACTATATCGCACTTTGTCGTGAAATACTCATAGTGTGTGTCTGCTACCAGGCCTCCAATGCTGAAATTTATCATACCTGCACCGATTATGCTAATATCACTTTCCGATAACTCTATCTCCTGGTTGGTTGCAGTTGGTGTTGTTGTTATTGGTGGTGTTATTGGGTCTGGAACAACAACAGCATCAGATACGTCTGCCTCAAAGTACGTTACAGCGTTACCCTGTGTCTGCACGATAAAATCAGTGTAATATATCAGATTGCCAGTACGCGCATCCTTTATCTCTGCTAGCACATACTGCGGCGAGTTGGTAAACGAACCGCCGACCTTTACGATAAACAGGCCGCTGCTGCCAGAAGTGCTCTGAGATGAGAAATGTATACAGTTATCAAGGTCGGGAATACTAGTATCCTGTATTACACTGCACCTTGATGTAGTGTATTCATAGGATGTTTTGGCAGCTAGGCCTCCAATGCTAAACTGAATTCCGGCACCGCCTACTACTCCTTCAAGATTCAATATGCTAATATCATCCTGTGTTATCTCTATCTCCTGGCTGACTGGTGCTGTAACAACATAGGATACGTCTGGCTCAAAGTAGGATATTGCTGCGTTGTTGCTGTCTGTCGATACTATGAAATCTGTATAGTATATTGTATCTCCGTGCGGTACCTTTACAGTGGCAAATACATATTTATGGTAACTCTCAAAGGGCCCGTCAACGTTTATGACAAGTGCACCCTCACCGTTGGAGGTTACTCGTTTTACATTCTCTGAGCAGTTGTCATTAGCAAGGTCAGGAACATTGGTACCAGGTATTACATTGCACATTATTGTGGAATATTCATAGTATGTGTCTGGGTGTAGTCCGAAAATGTCAAATTGGATTCCTTTTGTTGCCGCGTTGTATGCAAATACTTTATCATTTAAATCAAGAGAATCAAGTACCCAGAGTTTGCCATCAAAGTATGTGATTCCAAACGGAGATGTGTTGTCTGTATCCAGATCAAAGTCGTAAGATGCTGCCCGTGTGCCAGTTGCTGCGTCGTACACGTATACCTTGTTAGCGGTATGATCAGTTATCCATAGCTTGCCATCAAGGGCTACGATTCCAGACGGAGATGTGTTGGCAGAATCCAAATCAAAGTCTAAAGATGTATCTCGTGTGCCATCTGTGTTGTAGACAAATACTTTATCTGAACTATCAACTAGCCAGAGTTTGCCCTCATGTGCTGCGATTCCAACTGGGAATCGGTTGTTGGCCGGATAATTCAAAGTAATGTCAGAGCCTGGAACTCGTGTGCCGTCTGCTGCGTTGTACGCGTAGACCGTGTCATCTGGAGCATCAGCTACATAGAACTTGTTATCCAAGACCGTGATTCCCTGTGAACCTTCGTTGCCGGCCGTACTCAGATCAATGTCAGAGCCTGGAACTCGTGTGCCAGTTGCTGCGTTGTATGCGTAGACTGTCTCATCACCAGTATCAGTTACATAGAATTTGTTCTCATATACTGTGATTCCAGATGGATCTGCTATGATGCTTATATTCAGATCAAAGTCAAAAGTATCATCCCGCATTACCGTACCTGCCGCTACTGCAATGGCAGCTACATCAAGGTCATCTTGCGATATCTCTATCTCATGATTGACTGGCAGTGCCGTCTGATAAACAGTAACACCGGTACCATCAGTGGTGGTATCAGTGACTGTATCACCGGTATTTGATGCCAAATCAGTAAAAGTTATGGTAAATGTTACAGAGCCTAAATTATCTGTAGATGTGATGTCTCTTGTGGCACTCCAGATGATATCATCACCTCCAATGGCTGTCAGCGAACCTGCATCTCCATTAATGATTACAACAGGTTGTCGTATGGGTTCAGAGGCCTCAAAACGTAATGTAACAACATCACCTGCCGTAGCCAGAGAACCGTATGAATCATTATCAGATGTGATAGATACCGTATCCAGTGTTGGTTTTGTGTCGTCTGTTATGATTGTTTTATCAACAGTAACAGTAGAGCCATCAGTGGTAGCAGTAACTGTATCACCGACATTAGGAGTATCAGCTAAATCAGAATAATTTATGGTAAAGGTTACAACACCATCAGGATCTGCAGTTGTGATGGTTCGAGTGGCACTCCAGATAGTATCATCAAGTCCAGGAACTATTGTAGCAGGCATGCCATTAATTGTTACAACAGGTGTTGCTATATCCTCAGAGGACTCAAAACTCAGTGTGACAACATTGCCAATTACGGCCAATGCTACATCAGAATTGTTGTTGGAGATTATCATTACTGTATCTAATGTCGGCTTTGTCGTGTCTGCTGGAATGGTAACGTCTGACTCAAAGTGGGATATGACACCATTTTGTGTCTGTATTATGAAATCAGTGTGAGATAATTTGGCTCCTGCTACTGCTCCTCCGCTTGCAATCTGTTTTACCTCAGAGAATACGTATTGCAGCTGGTCCTCAAATGGCCCGTCAACTTTTATGGAAAGTGCACCGGTACTATCAGAACTGGTTTGAGATGTAAACTCTGAGCAGCTATCAAAGTCAGGAACATTGGTACCTGCATCCTCTGTTACATCACATTTTGTTGTAGTGTATTCGTATGATGTATTTGCGTATAATCCGTCAATGTCAAATTGAATTCCTTCTGCGTCGTATGCGAATACTTTGTCAGCTGCACTATCAGATACCCAGAGTTTGCCATTCAGATATGTAATTCCAGTTGGACCTCCGTTGGTTGAGGCCAAATCAAAGTCAGAATCTGCATCTCTGGTACCGTCTGGGTTGTAGACGTAGACCTTGTCATCTGAAATATCAGATACCCAGAGTTTGCCGTGCAGTGCCGTGATTCCCTGCGGATGTGCGTTGAGTGCATCCAAAGCAAACTCAGATAGTGGTGTATCACTTGTGAGAGTTGCTGCGTCGTAGATGTAGACTCTGTCAGTTCCTGCATCAGTTATGTAGAATTTGCCATCAAGTGTTGTGATTCCAGATGGAGATGTGTTGTCTGCATGTAAAGAAAAGTTAGAATCTGAATCATTTGTTCCGTTTGTGTGGTAGACGTAGACCTGGTCATCTGCACTACTAGCTATCCAGAGTTTGCTATCCAGGGCCGTGATTCCGTCTGGACGCATGTTACTTAGATGTAAAGTAAAGCCAGGTGATGTATCATCTAATGTGCCGTCTTGATGGTGGACATGTACTTTGTTAGGATGACTAAGTACCCAGAGTTTGCCATCAAGGGTTGTGATTCCAGTTGGATCCCTGTTGTCCGAACCCAAAGCAAACTCAGAATTAGCATCATTGGTTATCATATCTGCAATGGTTACATCAAGATCATCTTGTATCAGCTCTATCTCCGAATTGACTGGCAGCGTTATCTGGCTGACAGCAACATTGGTGTTGCCAGTGGAGATACCGGTAACTGGAGTACCGGCATTGGAGGCCAAGTCAGAATAAGCTATGGTAAATGTTACAGTACCGGGATTATCTGTAGTTGTGATGGTTCGTGTGGTAATCCAGATGGCGTTATCAACTCCTTCTCCAACTACAACTGCTGCTGCAACTGTATCTGCTGCAACTCCATTAATGGTCACATCAGGCGTTTTGATGTTTTCAGAGGCCACAAAAATTAATGTAACGACATTGCCAGGTATGGCCAGGGTATTATCATCTGCGTTATCAGATGTGATAGATACTGCATCCAGTGTTGGTGGTGTCGTATCTACTGTTGCAACAACTACTGTTGGCTCAAAGTAGGAGATGGCACCGTTTTGTGTCTGTACGATAAAATCAGTGTGAGATAATTTGGCTGCTGGTCCGCCTCCTCCTAGTTTGTTTACCTCAGAGTATACGTATTGTTGCTGGTCCTCAAATGGCCCATCAACGTTTATGGCAAGTGTGCCGGTACTATCAGAATCCTTTTCAGATGTAACAGAGTCAGAGCAGCTATCAAAGTCAGCGGCATTGGTACCTGGTGCTGTTACATCGCACTTTGTTGTGGTGTATTTGTATGGTGTATTTGCGTATAGTCCATCAATGCCAAATTCAATTCCCTTTGCATAGTTGTACACGTAGACTTTGTCATCATTTACATCAGCTACCCAGAGTTTACCGTTTATGGATGTGATTCCATTTGGAATCAAGTTGTCCGCATCCAGATCAAAATCCAAAGATGAATCCCGTGTGCCGTCTGGATTATACACGTAGACTTTGTCATCTATTTCATCAAGTACCCAGAGTTTGCCGTTTATGGATGTGATTCCAGCTGGATTTATGTTATCCGCATCCAAAACAAAATTAGAATCAGAGTCAATGGTTCCGTCTGTGTCGTAGACGTATATCTTGCCAGCACCAAAAGAATTATCAGTTATCCAGAGTTTGCCGTTGTATGCTGTGATTCCAGATGATTGTATGTTGTTGGCCCCATCCAAATTAAAGTCCAAAGTAGCATCCCTAGTGGTGCCGTCTGTGTTGTACACGTAGACCTTGTTATCTGCACTATCAACTACATAAAATTTGCCGTCTAGTGCAGTAATTCCATTTGAATTTGCGTTGTTTGTATCCAAAGTAATGTCAGAAGCTGAATCTCTGGTACCGCCATCTGTGTTGTATGCGTAGATTTTTTGATCTGTCCAGTCAACTACCCAGAGTTTGCCGTTTATGGATGTGATTCCTCTTGAAGATACGTTGTCTGCATCCAGATCAAAGTCACTAGTTTCATCTCTAACTACAATTACTGCGCTGTATGCGTATACCTTGTGATCTACATCATCAGATACATAAAACATGCCATCTGATGCAGTGATTCCCCGCGGATTTGAGTTGGCAGAACCCAGATCAAAGTCACTAGTGTCATCCCTGGTGCCGTCTGTGTTGTATGCGTATACCTGGTCATCCGTACTATCAGTTACCCAGAGCTTGCCATACAGTGATGTGATTCCCTGCGGAGATGAGTTTTCTGCATCCAGATCAAAGTTCGAAGTTTCAACATATGATCTGCCTGTGTTGTATACGTAGACTTTACTATCATCATTATCCACTACCCAGAGGTCGCCCTCATGTGCTGCGATTCCAGTTGGGTGCTCATTGGCGAAATTCAGATTAATGTCAGAACTGGCATTATCCCGGGTTCCGTCTGAATTGTATACGTAGATTTTGTCACGGACATCATCAACTACATAGAACTTGCCATCAAGTTCAGTCATTCCAGATGGACTACCATTCTTTGATGCCAGCTCAAAGTCCAATGATGTAACCCTGGAACCGTCGTCTGCCGGGTCGTAGACGTATACATCATCAGAGAGGTCAGCTACGTATATCTTGTCATTTGCTGCTGTGATTCCCCGCGGATTTGTGTTCTGTGAATCCAGATCAAAGTCCGAGGTATTATCTTGGGTTATCTCAATGGTACCTACTGCTGATGCTGCGCTAGTTGCAGATGCTGCTACGGCAAGATCAGATCGTATTAGCTCTATCTCTTGGTCAGATGGCAGCGTTACCTGGTTGATAGAGACATTTGTGTTGCCAGTATCAACACCAGTAACGGTATCGCCGGCATTTGAGGAATAGTCAGAATAGTCTATGGTGAATGTTACGGTGCCAGCATTATCTGCAGGTCTGATGGTTCTCTCAGCATTCCAGATGGTACCACCATCTCCTGAAATACCGGCACGGTCTCCGTTGATGGTTACAGCAACAGATGAGAACAGTATAGGTTCATCAGAGGTAAAAGATAACCTGACAACATTGCCCGGTATTGCCAGAGTGCTATCATCTGTGTTATCAGATGTGATAGATACTGCAGTTAGTGTAGGTGCCACACTGTCAGGAAAAGGGAATGTTGCTGGTACATCAGCTGCTGGTATGACCCAAGAGAGGTACGAGTTGGCATTGTCAACTTCTATTCTGACAGTAACGTCCTTTGTGTAATCAAGCATCAGATCAGAGTGTGCCACATTAAAATCCAGCGCAACACCAACTGTATCCTGCTCATCAAAGTATACCAGCTGAGAATCCTGATAGAGGAATAATTTTGCAGTGTATGCAGAAACTATTGAATATACCTCATCAAGATTAATAGAGACATCAGTTGTGCCGTCATTATTTAAGGACGTACCAAAATAAGAGAGAGTAACATAGGTTGAAAAATCGGTTAAAGTCGGATCAATTACAGGAGGAAAGTTTGTTCTGGCATTGTCTTTGCCTTTGACGGCAACGACATTCCAGTTGTTAAGGGCAGGGTCCTCAGAAGAGTAGGTCTCTATTATTAAGAAAACGCCTTTTTCGTAATCTAGGGATATATCTGCATGTGCGACACTAAAGGTCGGAGTAATACCAGTTACTTGCTGTACATCAGAGTATGCTATTGTAGCAGTATCATGTTGCGTGATGAATAACTTTGCAGTGTATGTGTCGTTTGAATCAAAAAATGGGGAGGTGTCAGTAAAGGTGACAGAGACATCAGTTGTTGTGCCATCATCATTTAGCACTGCATCATAATCCTCAGACCAGGATTGTGACATTGTACGTATAGAGTTACTGGGAGCAGGTGCGTTGTATGAGTAGATTATGTCATCTATACTGTCAACTACCCACATCTTGCCGTGCAGTGTCGTGATTCCCTGCGGAGATGAGTTCTCTGCACTCAAAGCAAAGTCCAAAGATGCAACCTTGGTGCCGTCTGCTGCGTTGTAGACTTGTATAACCGGAGCAGCAATTACCCACAGCTTGCCGTTGAGTGCCGTGATTCCAGATGGGGAGCCGACGTTGCTGGGTAAATCCAGATCAAAGTCAAAAGTTGAAGCTTGGGTGCCGTCTGCTGCGTTGTATGCGAATACTTTGGTATCATCACTTACCCAGAACTTGCTGTTTAAAGATGTGATTCCGTTTGGAGCGGCGTTGCCTGAAGCCAGATTAAACTCAGAACCTGTATTCCGGATTCCGTCTGAGTTGTATGCGTAGACGAAGGTATCTGTCTCATCAACTATATAGAATTTATCATTTAGTGTTGTGATTCCGTTTGGAGCGGCGTTGCCTAAAGCCAGATTAAAGTCTCCATCTCGTGTTCCGTCTGCTGCATTATATTCAAAGACGGAGGTATCAGATCCATCAACTACCCAGAGTTTGCCATCTAGGGTTGCCGTGATTCCAGATGGAAGTATGTTATCTGCACCCAGATCAATGTTGGGATTGACATCCTTTGTTCCGTCTGCGTTGTACGCGTATACCGTATCATCACTGTCAACTACCCAGAGTTTGCCGTTTAAAGATGTGATTCCACGTGAATCAGTGTTATTACCCGAATCCTGATCAAAGTTCAAAGATGGTTTGGGTGTTCCATCAGAGTCATACACATAGACAGTATTATCAGTATCAGATACATAAAACTGGCCGTTTAACGTTGTAATTCCCTGTGAACCGCTGTTGTTGCTTTGCAGATCAAAAGTACCACCCAGTGTTCCGTCAGGGTCATATATGTAGACCGTTTCTTCACTAGTAGCAGTATCAACTACATAGAACTTGTTGTTGAAAGCCGTTATTCCAGTTGGATTGCTGTTGTCCGAATCCAAAGTAATGTCAAAATCTGAAATTCGTGTGCCGGTTGCGTTGTATGCATGAATCTTTTTAGTTGTTGAAGAATCAACTACATAGAACTGGCCGTGCAGTGATGTTATTCCCCTTGGGTTATTTCCATTCAGGTCAAAGTCCAAAGATGCAGCTCTGGTGCCGTCTGCGTTGTATGCGTATATCTTGTCATCTGTACCAGATATCCTATCAACTACATAGAACTTGCCGTGCAGTGATGTTATTCCATGCGGTTCGTTGTTGGATGAATCCAGATCAAAGTCATATGCCGGAGGAGGTGGTACGTCATACACGTAGACCTTGTCTGTTCCGTCGTCAGTTACCCAGAGTTTGCCGTTTAGGGATGTTATTCCCTTTGGAGAGCCGTTATCTGGATGCAGATTAAAGTCAAAAAATGGATCATATGATTCGTCTGCGTTATACACGTAGACCTTGCCATCACTGCGATCAACTACCCAGAACTTGCCGTGCAGTGATGTTATTCCATCTGCAAGGCCGTTGGTCGAAGTTAAATTAATCGTAGAAGAACCATCACGGCTTCCGGTTGCTGGGTCGTACGCATATATTTTTTTATCATTAAAATCAGTTACCCACAGCTTGCCGTTTAGTGCAGTGATTCCAGATGGAGCGCCGACGGGGCTGGATATGGAAAAGTCCGAATCTTCGTCTCTTGTGCCGTTTGTGTGGTACACGAAGACTTTTTTGGTATTACTATTATCAAGTACCCACAGCTTGCCGTACAGGGATGTGATTCCAGCTGGAATTCCGTTGCTGCTATTCAGGGCAATGTCCGAATCTGCGTCTCTGGTGCCGTCTGCGTTGTATGCGTAGATCGTGTCATCGGCAGATTCAGATACGTATATCTTGCCGTTTAGGGATGTTATTCCCTTTGAAAAGCTGCCGTCGACATTCAGGGGAAACTCAAAATCAAAAGTAGTAGCAGAAGTCTGCTGTGCAAATGCTGCGGGGAGGGTAATCTCTGCCATGCCAGCCCCGGCTCCCAGAGCCAAACCCAAGAAGACTGCAAAGACTGTCAGTAGTGCAGTTGTTGTTGTTGCTCTCGTAATGGATTTGGATTTAGTAATGGTAGAAGAAGATTTAGATTTAGATGTAATGTTAGTGGATGTAACAACAACAGATGATGATGCAACATGTTCCATGGATTTACCACCACCCCCCCCCCCAGAGGAGCCACAAAGTCCGCTAGTAATAGCAAAAGCAGATAATGTAAAATATTTCATATAAACCAAATTCATAATCGAGGTTTATTAAGTATTCGATTCTGTGGTTTTCGCTGTATGGTGGAGGACCGTCACACCATACAAAACGCCTCACTTTGTAATAGTAGTAGTATAGTAGTAATAGTAGTAAAAAAAATAAGAATAATAATACCTGTAGGAATGAAAAATTTATTTTGGCTCTGATCTAATGTCGTCCTTCTTTTGTTTTGAGCAAGCAAGTAGGAATGAATACTGTAGGAATGAATACTGTAGGAATGAATACTGTAGGAATGAATACTGTAGGAATGAATACTGTAGGAATGAAAAAGTCATCTTGGAGAGAAAAAAGATCCATGTTTTATTATTATTATAATCATTATTATTATTATCATAATCATCATAGCCATAATCATCATCGTATCCCCCAAGCCTCTTTTCAAAAAGAATATTTTTTTTTTGCATTGAAATCCCAGGGCAAAAAAATGTCCGTTCCATTCATCTGTCTATCTATTTTTATCTGTCTCTCTATCTTTATCTGTCTGTCTGTCTCTATCTGTCTCTCTATCTCTATCTTTATCTATCTCTATCTATCTATCTATCTCTATCTATCTATCTCTATCTATCTATCTATCTCTCATCACCCAAAAAAAACTCCTGCAGAACAGCAGGAGGGGGGGCTGGACCTGATTTAGAATCAAAAGTGAAAATAAAACAAAAGGCTTGATAGAGTATGTGTGTGTATGTGTGTGCTCGTCTTCAAAAAACATGCAGGCTCATAGCTTTCCTGCAAAAATTATAACGAGCTCTTTTTTTTTTGTTTTGTTTTTTTTTTTGTTCTGGCAACAACAATAACAACAACAACTCATTGATCAGATTAGAAAAATGAGCGCCGTTGTAATAGTGGACTTTATTTGTTTTTTGTTCTGGCAATAACAACAACAATAACAACAACAACTCTATGGCTTGCCATCCCTCAAACTGCCGCCGTCATCTTTTGAAATACCTATTGATAGTTTCCATCAGGAAGAGGATGATATGTTTGTCGCAGCAGATGCAGCAACAGTAGCAACAGCAACAGTAGCAACAGCAACAGTAGCAACAGCAACAGTAGCAACAGCAACAGTAGCAACAGCAACAGCAGTGACTTGCCTGAAGAAGAGCATTGAAACATATCGCCAGCAGTTTTGGCTTTAATGGTTTTGGTTTTTGCTTTGGTTTCAGATTTGGTTTTTGTTTTGGTTTCAGATTTGGTTTTTGTTTTGGTTTCAGATTTGGTTTATCTTTAGCTTTGGTTTAGCTTTGGATTAGTTTTAGCTTTGATTCAGCTTTGATTCAGCTTTGATTCATCTTTGATTCAGCTTTGATTCAGATTCAGATTTGATTTCAGTTCCAGCCTCAGTTCCAGCTTTACTCATAATTCCAAATCTTATTCTAACTGAATTTGGGCATCCCACGGATTCAGAACAAACCCAATCATACAGAGAGAAAGAGATAGATAGAGACTGCGCACACAGAGAGAGAGAGCGCCATGATTGAATAACATGATTCAGAAATGCAAAGCAGACGACTGATGGCCGTGCCAAGAATATCAAAAACAGATCATATATGCAGGCAAGCAAACAAGGCAGGCACTCAATTAAAATAATATCTTCTGAAATAAATAGACATGACGATAGCAGATGTTAGTTCCAGAATAAAGTATTTAGAAACTTTAGAATCCATAATTAATGAGAATCCAGATTTGTTTACTGCTCTACAGTCAGACAAGTTTAATTAAATTTCCTCAATTCGTTCTCTAAAAAAACATTCTACAGCAGCAGCAGCAGCAGCAGTAGTAGTAGTAGGTATCAGATAGGGGTGGCATCATCATCATCATCAAACTGATACATTAGACCCTCAAGTAAATCAAAAACATCTTTCTTTTGCTGTCTAGTACGGAAAGGAAGGATCAAAATGCTCCAATCTCAACATGAGAATGGCAATGCTCAGGACAGTTCTCTTATTTCCATTTTTAAAGGGTTGATTGATTGTATCCCAATCCAACTACTACCAATATGCTGATTTTTCGAATAATTCGATCTCTCATATCTTCAACTCTGTCAGCAATTTTTATATTTGAAATGATATATCCCTCAATGCATCTGTGGGTGGATTATCAAGACCAAGTTCTTTACCAGAAAGATCACATCTTTGTTTGTTAGCTTTAATCACATGTGTATTTCTTCCAATATACCATTAAAAAAATTGGACATTGTATTTCTCATCAGATTATTACTTTTAACATTTGATGGCACACCAGCAATTGATTCTCTATAAATCATGATATGTTCAGCATTGCCGATAAACCCAAAATCCAAGGAATTAAAAAGTAAGATAGCAAGTCAGCGCACAAAAGTTCCATTATTATTATTAATAATAATAATTTGTCAGGATATCCATCGTAGCAATTGCCAGTAGCAGGCAGAAAGAAACATGACAAACAAAAGAGGAGAAAGAGAGGAGGAGGACCGTGAGAAAGTATTCAGAGGTCTAAAAAAGATTGACATGGATTTGATTGATTGACAGAATAAAAGCCTGTTTACAATTTCACAAAAAAGCATCATGATACCTTGAAAGGCAAGAGAGACTGCGCACAGGGGGGCGGGGGCGGGCCCCCAATAATTGAGATAGACTCAGAGGGTTTGAATCGTTGGAAGACCATAATCCAGAATGCCAGTATAAGCAAAGATTCAGAATAAATCCATGTCACGAAGATTATACAGAACCTAAAATAATAATTTTTGTAGTGTTTGTATATGTAAATTTCCATAACGAAAAAGTTATGGTCCCATTGAAGCAAAGTAGAATGAGAATTAAAGAAAATTCTCAGATCCAAGCAGATTTACAGAATCGGCTATTTCTCTAATTTATTTATTCTGGTTGTTAAATGTGCAATATCTGTCCCGTCACCATGTAATACTTCAAAGATCACTGAAGTATTTCTGTATCACGTTTAACGTGTTTTATACTGGATTCTACATGTTCAATGCCTTGCTCGATCTGACTTGATCTTTGGTCCATCTTTTCTAATTTTTGCTCAATGTCCTCAAATCTTTTACACATATGTTCATTAGACTTGTTTAGGTGTTCCGCAAGTGTATCGACAAAAGCATTAAACCCACCGACTGTGAGTGGTTTGTTATTCTCTTCAACCATGGGGCTACTATGGTAATACATCATATATTAATTTAGCATCTGTGGGTTTTGTGTAATCTTGTGGATATAGGCATGAAGGTTATGGGGATATGAAATGTGAATTTTCTCCAGATTAAAAATTATATAATTTTTTGCAGTCCTTTTAGTATTTTATCATCTTTGACTAGATTGTTGAGGAAGAATTGCAAGTTCTCATGACGGTCTTTGCTACAGGTATTCACAATTTCGTCATAATCGATAGATGAGTTGCGCAATTACAAAAAAAATCCAATCTTTCATTCCGTTTGATTTCCAATGGTTCTGCGATGTCATGAAATCATAGAAGCTCGTCTTTTTATCTTATCTTGAAATTAACAATTCCACATACTGCAACCTCGCTATTCCATCATATATCTACATAATTTGTTCCTAAACACATCACCACTATTAATTCTAAATTTCTTGATTTGTGCAAGGCATGCTCAACTTTGATTCTGGTTTTAGATTGAGATTCATTCCATTCCTTTTGAGATGTACTCACCTTTGGTCCTTCTTTTTCTTGTATGGCAGAAGAAATGCTAATTTGGTCTTTTTGCCAGTTTTGTGTGGTTGAACATGAATTGCAAATGATTGTTTTTCCTAGCTTTGGATCTTGTTGTAAGAAAACATTGAGATGATGATGAATGATCAAATTGAATCAATTGCGCAACTGATCCACTAGATGGAAAAAAGATGAAACAGAGTTTACTGTATCTTTGAATCTTGATGAGTCAAGGGGTGCTATCTGTATCGTGCCAAAACCAATAGTTGAGAAATTAGGGAATCCTGATAAAATAAAATTTGTACTTTCAGGCAAGAAAATCATTATTGAATAATAGTGATTTTTAGAGGGATCTATACGAACCAAACAAAACCATATTGTTTGTTTAATTCATGTATATAGAACTTTTTTTAACTTCATCTGGTGTATATTTAATATGGCAAAAATAAAATTCAGACATATTGTTCAATTCCCATCGGTAGATTGTACTGAAAGGGGTTTTGAAACTTTGTGTTCTTCTCAAAATGGATTTTGTTATTTGGGCGATAACAAATATGAAATTACAACAAACCAGAAAAATGCCCTAGACATACAGGGAATTCCATACAAATCCCTCCCTTAATTTTGTGATTAAAATGAATTCTTTTGCAATTACTGTTCAAATGGATATTATCTTTTCAAGAACAAAAAATTTTAAAAATGCAAAAGTGGGGAAAACATTCCATAAAATCATCGAAGAATCTATTTCAAATTTAAAACCTAATGGGAATGGACCAATAAAAAGTCAAATACGTATGGCAAAATGTTATATTCATAATAATAATGGAATTGAATTTACATGGACATTAAATTTATCTGTCCCTGAACTAAATAAAGAAATTACAGTTTCATTATTAGAATTACGAAAAAACATTAAAAAAGATTTTGAAAAATGGGAAAAGTATCATGTAATACTAAAACAAATGAGATCACTCTCTACATTAGAATGAATTCAATGAATAAAAAAAATCATTCTTCCATTACTGATTTTATTTCTCATTCCTATAACTAGTGATACTCATGCAGAACGTGATATATTACAAGAATAGAAAAATTATCTTGAATCATATAAAGATTACATGGAAAAATACAAAAAATGGGCTGAAAACAAATTCCAAACATATCAGAAAAGTATCACCGACTTAGAAAAAGAAGTATTTGAATTAAAACAAGAAATAGAAAAATTGAAAGAAGAAACGAATGTCTTACAAACAGATAATGTTACTCCACCACAACAAGAAATAAAACAACTGAATATAGAACTACCGTATATTACTACAGATAAACAAGATTACCATCTAGGTGATACGGTTTATGTTACTGGAAAAGTAATGGAACCATTTACAAAACAACTGATAAATGGAACTGTGGTTTATCCAGACCAAGAAAATATTAACGTCCAGATAATTACACCTGAAAACACCAGAAAATCAATAGATGGTATTGGTGGCTGTATGGGTTACTATCTTATGATGAGACACAATATCCTATAGAATTTGATCATTGGAGAAATTATGAAACTCAGCTTGAATTTGGCAAATATTACCACCATACTACAGATAAAAGAACAGAGTGTAACATACATGACGGTAAAATTACAGGTAACTTCAAAATAACAGGTGATTTTACAGGTGGTGTCCATAAAATCAGTTATTTACATCAATCAACTCCTATGGGTGCTAATACTGATAGGTATGTGTATTCACAACCATTTACAGTTAGATAATGTCAGGTCTCAATAACCCGACAGAACCTACATATGGACTATTTTCTGTAATTTTTCGTCGTAGTACGTGTATGGTTTCTAGTATTACCAAATAAGATACCACTGCTATATTTTTGCCTGAAAGCACATTGTCTATCAGCAGTTGCGCTTGAGGAAATAACTTGTCTGTATTTCCTCGCATCCATGCAATCCAAATATTTGTATCATAATAAACTAGTCTAGGGACGACTGTCTCTGACATCTCTTACCCACTCTGCAGAACTTTGTGAATCAGAATATTTACTGAGGATTCCTTCCAATTCCCTAGGATTATAAACAATATTTTCATCAATTTCACACGTACGTGCCAATTCTTTTACACTCTCTGTGTTTTGTGCAATGATACTTTGCATGAACAACTCACGGTTTTGATTTTCAAGTTCGGATATTTTTTCTTCAAGTTCGGATATTTTTCGAACCAGCAAATCAATGTACTCGCTGTTCTCATCTTGTTTTTCTTCCAGTTTTAATATTCTATCAATTAAAACTGCATATTTGTAGTCCTCTTCTTCATTTGATGGTTTCTCTGATTCTCCGACCTGTTGATGACCATATTGGAATTGCTCAAATTTTTTTTCAATTTCGCTGTCCTCTTTCCAAGGTTTATTTGCAATTACCAATCATACATCACTTAATTATCCGACGTAAAGGTTGAGGCTTGACAGAAAATGTGTTCCAACAGTGGATTTGGAAACGGGTTACAGTATTCCTAATTTTTTTTAATTCCTGATAGATCAAATTTTTGTCGTTATCTTTGTAAGTATTTTCAATTGACACGATATGATTTTTCAGCTCAGTTAAAATCGACTCGCATTCATTTTCTGGAATCTGCATAGTGGTGAACAGGTTGTAAATCTGTGAAAATACCCCTTCAAAAATTTCTGCAACCAGTACGCCGTCTTGATAATCAGTCATGACAGAATACTTTGTTAAATCAGTAGACATTGTACTACAGTTTACGAGTCGATTCTCCTCTACTGCCAATTTCAATTTATTAAGATAATCATCAAAGACCTCTAGATGATTTGTCATGCTAAAAACTCATGTTGTCAGTTTATAAACATTCAGCATTTTGGTTCTGTGTGGTTGTCAGGAGCTGTCATTCTGAATTTTCCTTGTGTAATGAGACATTTTGAATTAGTGTAATCCGTTTGTTCTTCTTGCCATCAACTCAATCATAACCTGTTCTGCAAGTGTTTTTCCCTTTAATGCACTATGCTTTTTAGTGAAATTATAGTAGGTTTTCATTCCGTCATTAGATCAGTTGCGCAATTGATTCAATTTGATCATTTACCATACAAGAAAAAGAAGGACAGAGAGCTGAGCGCATCATCTCAAAAGGAATGGAATGAATCTCAATCTAAAACCAGAATCAAAGTCGAGCATGCCATTGCTCAAATCAAGAAATTTAGAATTAGTGGTGATGTGTTTAGGAACAAACTATGCAGATATGATGGAATAGCGAGGTTGCAGTATGTGGAATTGTTAATTTCAAGATAAGATAAAAAGACGAGCTTCTATGATTTCATGACATCGCAGAACCATTGGAAATCAAACGGAATGAAAGATTGGATTTTTTTTTTTTTTTTTGTAATTGCGCAACTCATCTAGTATTGCCTCTACTTTCTCAGCTGGTATCTCACAATCTTTGGAGTTTGGAATACGTATAACAAATCTCTCTCGTCTCCTATGAATACTAGAGCCATGAGTTGATATGTCAACGATCAATTTTTGTCATTATAAAATCATTGATTATCATTACAATTTATAAAATATAATATTTTTTCTTCCTCAACTGGATTAATTATAATCTCTACTCTATTAGCAAGTATAAACAACATATGACCCATATTTTTTCCCACATGATCACATTCAATATAATCAGGATGTGTTTTAGGATCCTCACATGTAATAATTGTTTTTTTGAATTCTTCTATGAGATTTATCGAAGGATCAGAAATATATTCAATATTATGATGATATTGAGACCATGTTGGAGATTTGCAATTCCAAAAAATAACCATAACAAAACAAAAATTTTGGGGATTAAATATCTACTTCTTGGTCTTTTGTATGGGTTTTAAATTTTTCAGCAGATTCTTGTGCTATTCTATAATGTCGGTCTTGCCAACCTACTGTATTTGATTTCATAATAATATATGTTTGATTCAAATATTTAAATTGATCTTGTTTGAATGTGCTAGGTGTTGTCCAAATTTTTGACTCAAAATCAACTAGTCTGTTGCATAATCCACTTGTGTCTGATCCACTCTCCCCCTCCTGTTATGCTGCTTCAGGCCAGTAGATCTACTGCGAGGCGGACCGGCATCGTTTTGCTGCTGCCACCCATAACTGTAAACACGCAGCCATTCCTTTTGACCTCCAATGCCTGAAACCTTCTGTATATGGTTGTGTAGCCCAAGGAGAATCCCCGTCATCGAGCGTCTCAATTAACAACATTCCTTGCAGGCACCTGTACGGCAGCAGTCCCGTTATCGATTTTACTACCGCTAGATTTTGAGCTTTTTGGCATCTGCATATTTTGGCAAGAATCAAAATTGATTGTTTTATTGCAGGCTCAATATCTAATGTCCCTCATACGTTTGATTTATCCGGATCAAAAATCATTCCCAACATGTCATTGTTGTGTACATTTGATATACGTCATAAATTTAGAATTCTGTCTTTGAGGGATAATAATAATAATAATAATAATAGATCAAATTTGTGCCATCCTGCACCAATCTCTTGCAGTCTTTTCTTTTTTGATAGACGTGTGCCTCTTTTGTGACTTTACTGTTTTTTGATTTCTTTTGACAGGGAATCAAACTGTGGAACAGTAATTATTCCCGTTACCGATAGGGAACCGTTTTTGATCTTTTTGTCAGTTTTGTGTGGTTGAACATGAATTGAGAATATGATTGTTTTTCCTATCTTTAGATCTTGTTGTAAGAAAACATTGAGATGATGATGAATGATCAAATTGAATCAATTGCGCAACTGATCTAATGTTGCTTTTAGAGGCATATTACATCCATACTACGATCTCACCCCTCTCCTACACCAAGTGATAAATTGTACTAGGCAGGAATTGGTTCTTGTATTGCTTTCTTCATAGATTGCTTCCCAAGTTCATTATCCAGATCTTTAAACTTCTGGATAAGTGTAGAATCTGGATTCAATGCATACAGTTGTGCCTTACCATATTTTCTTGTAGTTTTTAGATACTCAAATTCTAAAATTCCATCCCAAATCTTGTAAAATGTAGTTTTAGAAATACCTGTGTATTCTATAATCTCTTTTTTAGAATAGTCACTCTCTCCATTATCCAGAAAGAAGTCTATTATTCTGAGTTTAGGAGTGTCCCCCATGTACTGTAAGAGTAATGATTGGTCTTTCATAGTAATACTATGATTTTAAATGTATTTAAATGTGAACCAACAAAGGTACTATAAGTGAACACATGCTAACAGATGATGAAATTAAAGGTAGAATCATACGAAAACTCTTCAGACGTGGAAATTGGGGTGCTAGTCATACCTCATTTGAGAATCTCAAGAAAGGATTCACACAAAGAGATACTGGAAAACAGGGTTCCAAAAAAGTAGACAAAATGGGAGAGTCTCTGATCAAAGAGAATTTGATTTTATCAAAACCCACAGGATATGGATTAGAAGTCAGTTTGAACCCAAAAATGATTGACAGGATTCAAGAATATTTGGATGATGAATGATTTGCTTAATAAAAAAACAAGCCAATAAAATTATTGGGGAGTTGAGGGAACGTAAACTATATGACGACACAGAAATTTTAGAATATCTCAAATCATTAGATGAGTTGCGCAATTACAAACAAAATCCAACCTTTCATTCCGTTTGATTTCCAATGGTTCTGCGATGTCATAGAATCACAGAAGCTCGTCTTTTTATCTTATCTTGAAATTAACAATTCCACATACTGCAACCTCGCTATTCCATCATATATCTACATAATTTGTTCCTAAACACATCACCACTATTAATTCTAAATTCCTTGATTTGAGCAAGGCATGCTCGACTTTGATTCTGGTTTTAGATTGAGATTCATTCCATTCCTTTTGAGATGTACTCACCTTTTGAGATGTACTCACCTTTTGAGATGTACTCACCTTTGGTCCTTCTTTTTCTTGTATGGCAGAAGAAATGCTAATTTGGTCTTTTTACCAGTTTTGTGTGGTTGAACATCCTGCAAGAAGAACTGTCAAATCCGGAATTGGGATTCAAATCAAAAAACAAAACTTTACACATCAGACATGTTCACCTGCAAAAAGGCGACATGGATAACAACAACAACAACAAGACGGAGAGATTAAAGGGAAAAATCAGAGATAGATACAAAGAGAGAGAGAGAAAGTAATGCGAGGAATAAAAAAGAAGAAAGATTCAGTTACACTAAAGGCCCTATCAGTTGTTTCACAGTTACATCAGAGAACATTCAACATTAGGGAATAAAACCTAGTGGGAAATGTGGAATTGAAATTAAAGGAGATAACAAACAGATACACTAATTCAAAATGCCAAAAAGAATGAAAATGGTCAAGGTTTTACTTTACGTACGGTGATGGGAGCCAATATGTTTTTTTTCTCATCCAAATAGATTTGTAATTCTAATCCCTTATTTCCAATACCATCATCCAATATACCAAACAAATGCAAATCAGGCACACAGTCATCACAATTTGTATATAGATATGCTTTTTTTGGATCTTTAAGATTTAACATAAAACCAATAGTTTTACCTGTAACCCATTGTTCATAACAAGTTAATTTTTTAAAATCGGTTTTGAAGCTAGGGATTTTACCTAGCTTCCAGTATGGCTTAAGATTTTTTGCCATATACCCACTTCATAAAATCATCATGATCAGTTGCCGTATCTTTTTTGCCTTTTTTGAAATACAGTTCGTGGAACTGAGCAGCTCTTTTGTCATGAAAGGGAGTCCATTTTGGTTCAAAGCCGAGTTTTGACATGTTATAACATTCACATTCTGATTATTTAATACTACCTGATGTCTCCTGTGATGTGAATATGTCTAACTGACATGGTTTGTCTTTTTGCCAGTTTTGTGTGGTTGAACATGAATTGCGAATGATTGTTGTTTTCTAGCTTTGGATCTTGTTGTAAGAAAACATTGAGATGATGATGGATGATGATGATGGATGATCAAATTGAATCAATTGCGCAACTGATCTACTCGTAATTCCAAATCTGATTTTAACTGAATTTGAGCATCCCACGAATTCAGAACAAACCCACATCATACAGAGATAGATAGATAGAGAGATAGAGATAGAGACTGCGCACAGAGCCCAAACTGGATGGCTTGATTCAGAAATGATGCCAAGTGGACTGAATAGCTGTGCCAAGAATATTAAAAACAGATCATGGCTAGCAAGCAAGCAGGCTAGCAAGCAGGCAGGCAAATTCTCTAGTCATCCTCCCCCTCCTCCTCCTGCAAGAAGAACTGTCAAATCCGGAATTGGGATTCAAATCAAAAAACAAAACTTTACACATCAGACATGTTCACCTGCAAAAAGGCGAGGTGGTTGGAAGCGAATTTAGTAATGGTACAGCTTTATCTTCATCATAAAACGGAGAGAATCCGTTCGTCAGTTGGTATTCTTCTCCAGTCATGATGATGATGATGATTATTATTTTGTTGTTTTAAAAAATCTATGGTTTTTTAGCACTAACCAAATGTAACTCACCAGCGTTCATTCGTGCTTCAAATTCATTTTTTAGTTGTTCATCTTCTACTCCCCAATCAGGAAGTTGAGATTTTGGTACTAGTTCCAAAGACATGTTGTTTATGAAAGAATTCTACCTTATATGTATACTTTGATACTTTGATACTTGGCAAAATTGACGCCTAATGTAAGGTACCGCATAATCTCCATTAACTGAAACTTTATGCCTGAAACACCAACCGTAGGCTTGACAGAACCAAATGGAGAGACTAAACGGTGAGACAAGAAAGGAAGGAGGACCGTGAGAAAGTATTCAGAGGTCTAAAGAAGATGGTACTCCCATACTTGATGGCATGAGGGTTTACTACAACTTTACAAAAAAGCATGATACCTTGAAAGGCAGAACACCACCAGCAGCTCAAGCTTCAATGATTGAGATAGACGGTAAAACAGATGAAAGAAGACCATAATCCAGAATGCCAGTATAAACAAAAATTCAGAATAAATCTATATCCCCATAACGCAACAGAACCAATTTTAGAAAGTTTCATAGACATCCAAAATTGAGTTACCATGTGTAATTCAACATCCGTTCTTTTTTCTTTAGAGGTATCTACTCTTTTTCTTTCTTGAGTGATGATTATAATACTAATCATAAGTTGAGTTTATTACTAACTATGAAAATTTCTAATTATGGTAAGTACCAATGCTATTGGGTCAACTGTAATCATTAGTTTTCAAACCAAATTTCCAACCTTTTCTGATTCTGATCTAGATAACGTTATGACCGAATTAAAGTATCAACGTAATCCTAGTAAACCTGAAGTAGGAGGTCAATCATCCGGATATTTTTATACCAAAGGAAATATCACTGTTGATGTTGATTGGAAAAATTATGTTTTAAATTTCCGTTTTTTTAATTCTCTAAATATTAAAGAAGCGTATTCTGATGTTAAAAAAACTTTATTAACATTAAAAATCGATCCTAAATCTATTGCGTTGATGGGATTAGATTGTAGGACAATGGCTCATGATGTCGGCGTACCTTCTGAACATTTAACATCTTTACTTTCTGATAAAGCAAAGACACGCATTTCTAAATCATTAGGTTTTGAACCAACTGTCTTCTCTATGGTTTTTGTAAGCAAAGAACCTATTGATGAAGATATGCAGATACGTATTGAGCCGCTAGTTTCTAATGTTAACGAATCTTTTTTCATTCATGTAAATTACAAAACACGTTCTCATGACAAGTTTGATGCCTTTATAGGCAAATTTGATGAAGATACAATAAAGGGTATTGCTACTAGTATGAGTGAGGATAATGGAACAGACGATTAACGGGAAGATTCAACAAGATTCAGAATTTCAACCACGTTCTGAACTTAAATTCATTTCAAGTTTTGTACGTGCTTATACTACCAAAGAAAACATTTCTGGATTGTATAGTAACAGATCCCAATCTTTACTGCAACAAATCTCTGATGATTTGACTCCAGAAGAAATCTCAGATGTTAAAGAATTTCAATCTGGGATTTCTGAAATCAAACGTTTTGAAAATGTAGATAATTTGCTTGATGACTTAGACGATTAAATTTGTGGACACCAGAAAGAACTGGAAAATTCAAGAAACAGTTTAAAAAATTAGATTCTACTTTACAAGAAAAAGTCAAAAAGGCAATTAAGGAATTATGTCTAAGTGAAAATCCTACAATTTTAGGCAGTTACAAAAAATCTTTGAAAGTTTATGCTTATCGACTAGACGATAGTAATAGAATGCTTTATGATGTGAATGCCACCACACAAGAAATCAGATTTATCCGTGTAGGTGATCATAAAAATAATTATGGGAAAGGATAGAAGAAAAGAAAAAATTAATCAATGCCATCCAAGATTTCATTTGAAACGATAGCCAATTTCAAAATATTGATTCCTTTATACACAGATAATAAAGAAATATTACCTGTAATGATTAATCCAAAAATTTTATCTTTAGAAACTTGTTTAATTCCTAACTCATTCAAATTATTTTTTACAAATTCTATTTTTTCAAGTAAACTAGGTACTTTCTTTATTGGGTTCTGCCAAGTTATGGGGATATAGATACAAGGTTTTTAGCAATCTCACAATATGTTCTTTTGAGACATATATCCCCAAGACTACAAAACCCTCAATAGGTCTATTCATAAATGACTTCCCAAAAACAGATTACGTCTAATTAGATGGGCTGCATTGCTGTATGCCGGTAAGAAAATTCTTGAAAAGTTCTAGAATTATTTAGATCATTTTTTTACTGTATTGTTTAGTATCTGTTTAGCTTTTGTTATGAATTGACTGCTGTATTAATCAATTCTACCACATCATCATGTGAAATTACTCCCAAAGTGTCATATTGTAAAGTATTTCTTGTGGTTCGTGCCTGTCCAAATATCTGTAAAACCTCTGGTGAAAAGTCATTTGAAAATTCAGCTTTTATGAACTGCACAACAGTATAGTGATGCTGACTATTTTTGGGCTTGTATTCCTTACTGTATACTAGTGCATACCCAGTTTCCAACATTGCATTGTATGCTTCTTTGTATGTTGTATCATCCACATCTGAATTATTTATCTGAACTGTCTGTTTTGCAGATCTCAAATTACTCTCAGCAAGGTTCTGTGTAATCTTTGAGACCTAAAATATGGATCTTTTCTAAATTTAAAATATAATAAATCAATTTTGTTTTCGTACAGAGTTTTTTCCAATAATTGCCATTTCATTATTAGTTAGATCATACTTAACATATGGAATTTCATCAATCTTGTTAATTTTAACAGATTTATCAACACTGGTTCCAGCATTAAACATGATAATTGTATCCATTCTAATGCATTCATTTTGGTTGTCAGATTGATTGAGAGGGAAACATTTTGAAATTGTGGTTTTTCCACCAGTGATTTGAATAACATCTTTAGAATTAATATTTAATTTCTGCATCAATTGAGGTGGAATTCTACTTTTACGAATTCCTTTTTCTGCGCTATTTGAGTAAAAAACTTCAAGAAGAATTTCTTCATTCATTTTCTAATCATCATTACTGTAAACAGGTGAACTCTATTACCAATTTTACTTTTTTCTATCTATATCAATACCTACAGCATTCCTCAAATAATTCTTGTATTTTTCTTGCTTTAAATGACATGGATTACAAATGTAGATTTTAGGAGTTCTCCCTTGGCCTGAACTTTAATGTCATGCTTGCACTTTGGGCATAAAGTATCAAATAAAAGACTTTTTTGACTTTGCAGTGCAGGTTCTTGTACGGGTGCCTTTCCTTCGTCATGTGCAATACACCTGTACCCTTCTTTTGTTAAATCATCAAAAGCAGCAATGAATTCTACCTGAGAACCCCAAACTCTTTGCAAAATTGCTATTCTTTCGTTTTTAAATTGAATGATTCCTCGCTTATTCCAGTCTTTTTTATAATCATCAGTTCTAGTTCTTAATTTAAAATCTGCACCAGATTTATGATTCGTTAATGCACCAAAATCATTAAGACACATTCTGTCATTCTCAGACATTCCCTCAGGTACTTGCCCTTTCTTATTGAGAATATCTTTAACAGAATGTTTCAATGAAAGTCTTCCCAACTCTTTTTTGCAGATGAAGCAAGATATCCCCATACACTACGGGATCAAAATCTACTAAATAAGATGAACGTAGATTCTTAATCTAAAAATCTTGAGGTATTTACTCATATAATTAGATAAATTCTTGATCGCTAATTTGGTATTAATCCCGCATTAATTATTTTAAAACCAAATTTATTTTGAATCTCATCTGCAAATATAATAAAATCATGATCGAACGTTAAAAATTCTACACTGTATGTTTTAGCAGCAGATGCAACTGTTGCAAGTATTTCTAGATCAGCGCCGCTAGGAGGACCTTTAGTAACTTTGACTTTTTTTATCATAGACCATGTATCTCTTTTTTTAGAGAGTGTAGAATCTTTCCAGATATCATCATACATTTTTTTGACATCATCAAGAAGAGAAAGATCATCAGATATGATTGAACCCTTATAAAGTAAATTGAAACGCTTGAAAGATTCTTGAACAAAACGATAAATTGTATTTGGATGAAGATTTGCTCTTCCACCTCTTTCAGATAAAATATCCCAAATCTTCACTACAGTTTCTGAATAAACTTTTTTTATGATTTTGACCGTATTTTTGGGAAATTCAGCCTCAAAATAATACTCCATTGCAGATGAATTCGATAGCCTGATGGAAATTGGTTTTCCCGTTAGTCGTTTTAGTTTATGATTGATTGAGTAATGTAGACATGCATTAGTGTCCGGTATTACTAAACAGGAATCGGCATTTTCGATAGTTCTTTCGCTAGTCGTTCTGCATCATCCTCTGGAATAATATCCTCTAGTGGTTGTAAGTTTGGATCTTTCATAATTTTTCTAGTGTCACAATATTCAACAAGGAATTGTGCTTGTTCATGTAATTCTAAAAATGCAGGTCTTAAAAAATCAGAATTTGCAGGAGGAGACAATTCTTTTCCAATTTCTTTACATCTATGAATTATTTCTTGAGAAATATTAAAAATGACACCACGTTGAACGGTATCTTGATCTTTTTTACATGAGCAAAGATTTTTTCTATTGTATCTAAAATTGCCAATACAAATGTAGGCTGTCTGGTGTGAAAGTTCTCATAGCAATTAGCAATTGGGGATTTAACTTGAAGTAAATCATTAGTTACTTTGTCTTCAAGAGTCATGGAATCATGTAGTTTTAATGCAAACTTTGAATAAACATCTTCCAGTAATTGACAAGTTGTAAAATCTTTGAATTTATTGATATTTTCAGTAACTTTTTTGATCAACTCAGGATCCATTTGTTTTTCAAATTCTGTTAATTGTTTGATACCTTCATCAGTCAAAGTGTAAGTGTAGTAATAACCACCAGAACGATATGAAGGATGAACCGTTTCTGTAATTAAATCATTATAACATAAAGTATCTAATGCAAAAGAATCAGAATATGGTCCATAGTGATGTTTTTTAAAATCATAATCATCTATCTTTGATTCATACTGAGATAGAAATGCAATTTTTTGAAATTTGGTTTTTGACGTTAGTTTACCAGTATTTCTCAAAATTAATAATGGCAACCACAAACGCTTTGGCTTTTCTAGATGCACGATATGTTTACGGCATAATAGTAGTTATAATATCTTGTTATGATTTTACACTAATAGTGTCACTAAATGTACGTAAAAGGATATTATAATTACCAAACCTTAATCAATCAAAGATGTAGATATTTCAAAATACATTTCAGCCAGTTGTAAAGTTTTGTAGTTAAATATTTGACTTTAGGAGGATAATTGATGAAAGTATATTGTAAAGCATGTTCAGTTGCAATTGAATTTTCAGAAAGATTAACGTGTCCACATTGCAACACAACTCATGATTATGAAAAAACAGACATCAGATACACAGTAAAAAAAACATGGACTTTTAGCCATAAAATATTCAATCGTTGCAAACATGTTAACAAAAAAAATATAGTTGCAACATTTTTAATTATAATATCATCAACAATCGTATCGACACTAGACATTTATCCAAAGTGGCAACCAATGTTTTTGGCAATAATAATTACATCTACACTATACATGCTTACTAAAACAACTATTGTAAATTATGAATCATCTGATCCCAACATCGAAAAAAATATTGTATTTTAAAATTAACAAAATTCAACTTTGACTGTATGATTTTTCTTTTTGAAAATATTTTTAGAATGTTTAACTTTAACTTGATTAAATCCAAATGAGATCATTTCTTTATGATCAGAGACTTTGATGGTATATTTTTCATCATACATTTCTAGTGTTCCAATTGCAATGTGTAACAACGATGTATTTTGTTTAATAATAGATGATGGCCAATATTCATGCCCATCAGTTGAAATAATTTGTAAATAGATATTTGAGATTTTTTGTGCCTGTTGTGTTTCCATGTTGATGAATTTTGCATGAATTTCCATTAAATTACCACAAGTTATCTTGGTTGGAGCACGAATGTCAACGTAGGGATTGTGCAATATATAAGAAATGATTGTAATTGAAAGTTATTTTGAATTGGATTTAATTTTATTTGACTAAAGCTTTACTTGGTTTGGTTTTTTACATATTTTGTAATGGTGTTCCTAGCACCATAAACAGCAATGCACAATGCCTCTGCATTTCCAGTGAAAATAGTTGAAGGTGGATAACAGATAATCTCGTCCTGAAAATCTTTACACTGATTTAAAAAATAATGCTGTTCAGAGAAAGGAGAACCAGAGGGAGATGAAACTAGAGGCACCCAAAATTTCAGTCTTAATCATATCACATCTAGTATCATTATTCATAGCTAAAGGTCTGAATCGTTTGTCTAAATTTTTTTAAATCTTGCTACTTGGGGTATATTTGTCATAGTAAATTCGTTTCAATTTTTTTAAAACAAAACAACGATTTACAGTTTTTATCATGGTATCAAAATCAAGATTTTTCCAAGTCCTATGCAAGTAAACAGACAAGGTAGTGTCAGTAATTATCAAAGATTGTAGTGTAATTTTTTTTTTTCTTTTATAATCAATGTGTAATCCAGCAACAAAAAACTTCATATCATTTTTTCTAAAGGGTTATCCAGTATTGTTTCAATATTAGCAGTTTTTAATATTCCAGATTCAGCTTTGATTCAGTTTCAGCTTTACTCATAATTCCAAATCTGATTCTAACTGAATTTGGACATCCCACGGATTCAGAACAAACCACATCATACAGAGAAAGAGAGAGATAGAAAGAGATAGAGAGAGACTGCGCACAGAGAAGCCAAACTGGTAACATGATTCAGAAATGCAAAGCAGACGACTGATAGCCGTGCCAAGAATATTAAAAACAGATCATGGCAGGCTAGCAGGCAGGCAGGTAAATTGTCAATAGTCGTCCTGCAACTATCAAATCAGGAATTGGGATTCAGATCAAAAAAACGGAATTGAGTGCAGTTTTGGGATTGTAAGAAATGTCCGGACAGGTAATGTCAACAGCAGCAGGAGCAGCAGATCCAATAAAATTAGAAAGGGGAGGAGGAGGAGGAGGAGGAGGACCGTGAGAAAGTATTCAGGAGTCTAAAAAAAGATTGACACATATTTGATTAACGGAATGAAAGCCTGTTACAATTTCACAAAAAAGCATCATGATGATGCCTTGAAAGGCAGAACAAGCTATGATTGAGGTTGATGGCAAGAACAAATGGATTACACTCATTCAAAACGCTAGTCTCTACAAGGGAAATTCTGAATAAGATCTATATCACGATAACTCGACAGAACCGCTAACAAACATCTTTTTAAATAATTACCTTGTAGTATATATGAAGTAATTATGTGGGTACGGTCATGATGCAATACACATTTCAAATCAAGCAATTAAAGAGCGGTTTTATGGCGTTCTGTCCGGCTATGAAACCTGTTAGTGTTTTTGCCAAAACAGAAGTAGAAGCAACAAAAAAAATACACGTGGCTATGAGAATGTACATACGTCGGCATCCAGAAATTATAGATACATCAAGGTCTTCTAATCTAGGAGAAGATCCTGAAACAAAGTAATTACGAACCTAAAAAAATGCTATCAGTTTTTTTGGTATTGGGATTTCAGCATATCGTAGAAGCCGATAATGAATTTGTTTACTATCTTTTTCATCCAATCATTAAGAAGGAAAAGAAGCTGTTTCCAGTTCCGGCAAAAGAACCAAGGGCTGTGTGTGTCCCTCTCCTCCCATCCTTCTCCTCCCATCCTTCTCTCTCCTCCCTCCCCAACGACAGAGTAATTCAGAACAAATCCATATTAATCACAAAAATTGCAGAAAATATTCAAACGTACATTGGCAACATACCAACAAAACCATCCCGATACGGATGATATTTTCTCTGAGGACATATACCCAAAAGGACCTCTAATTCAATACGTAGGGTGGTATTTGGTAGGTGGTGCTATTTGACTAGTAGTACAATTTATTCTGTCTTTGTTTATTACAAATAATACTGTAATTAGTCAAGGTCTCGGTAGTACTTTACACGATAAGATCCTAAACTAAAGCCCCCCCCCCCTTGCTAACTTGACAATACCGTAGATAGATTAAATGGTGAGACAAGAAAGGAAGACCGAGAAAAAGTGTTCAGAGGTCTAAAGAAGACGGACACCATATACAATACTAGACGGAATGAGGGTTTACTACAATTTCACAAAAAAGCATCATGATGATGCCTTGAAAGGTAGAACACCAGCTCAAGCCTCAATGATGAGGTTGACGACAAAAACAGATGGAAGAATACCATAATTTCAGAATGCCAGTCTAAACAAGGATTCAGAATGAACCTATATCACGAAGATTATACAGAACCTACTATAGACAATTAAATAAACTAAGAACCAATGAGAATAAAGATGACAATTTCCAAAGAAAACAAGGATTTCATAGATAGTTTAGTTGATTATTACATTAGTGAATCAGAATCATACAAGCAGATAGCAGAAAACTTTGTTCCGGAAATAGAATCAGTTCCAGATACAGCATTTGGAATAATTACAGGATGTGTGTATTCGGGGTTTTTGCAAGCATATCAAAATCAACAACAGACACCAGGTTTGGACGACATGAAGGAATTCAATCAGATAATAAAAGATAGGGCAGCGTTAATCAAAAAATCCATCCTGGTTGTCCCCCCTCCAAAGGCCGAAGCTACTACTCAAAACAAAACAGAGAACACATCTGAAAATACAGACTAGTGGCAATAATAATAAAATGTGCCACTTGGGCACACTTTATGACTCTTGTCGGATTGGTCGTCGTACTATCGCAGACATGTGAACACAACTGGTATGCGATAACAAATGGGCGAATTTCCATTAAAACACTTACGTAGGAATCATCAGTAAAGCAACTTCAAACAACCAAAAATCAGTACAGTTTAATTCTAACATTTAGGAATAATAATTATGAATATGGATGGAAGCAAGATTATCTTTGGATTAGGAGTAACAGCAGCAGTGGTGACTGCAGTGGTCGCATTGTATTTTTCAATTCGTTAAAGATAAATCATTGTAGAAATTAAGCATCTCAATGTCAGCTACAAATGAATTTAAAATTACACAGATAGTAGATAATGGGCAGATAATCCAGCTAGCACTAATTGAAAATATTTCAACTGAGCCAATTTCACAGCAACAGATGATTATTGAAAATGTTGCAAAAAATCTTGATGCAGATACTAAAGAACAAGTAATGCCATTATTAGAAGCAATTTTACAAGCACAACCCAAAGTAACCGTCAACTCATATCAGCAAACTCAAATGACAATTACAATGCCAAAATCAAGATATGAAAGCATGGGGAAACCTCAAGTTGGAAATATTATTGCGACAGATTTAAAGAAAATCTAAAGATTTGACTTTACCTCATCAATTGTATAAAGGGGCAATGAGCACGTAAAATCCTTGCAAACAAAAACACTGGTTTTATCTTCAAATGATTTACCCGCAAAGAAAGGATATTCAGATAGAGCAGATAATTGAGATGAACTCTGAATTGTAATTAAAATTGAATCTGGCAAGTAATCTAAAAGAAGGGACTGACATAATTCAGAATTCTCAGTATTGATAATGGTGATTTCTACGGGTTTTTGAACATACATTGAAATTGTATTTAGTAAATACCCAAACCCAAATGGATTTTCAGCAGCAACTTGTGCCTGAGATTCCATTATTTTGGTAGTTATTTCAAGAAAAGTCTTCTCTTGAGAAAGATGATACAGCCTAAGCATTACAAAAGCAGAAACAGAATTTCCAGAAGGCAAAGATAAATCATAATTGCTCTTGGGACGAATAATCAGCTTTTCATGATCATCCGAAGTCATAAAAAAACTATTATTTTCAGAATCCCAGAAATGATCAACTAAATGATGCCCAAGACTCGAAGACAATTTAAGATATTTTGAGTTGGGTTCAAGTTCAAAAACATCCAGTAATGCGTTGACAAAATAAGAATAATCTTCCAAATATCCATCAATTTTTGCAACCCCGTTTTTGTAAGTTCGTAATAGTTTCTCATCAGCAAAAAGATTCTTTTCGATAAATGAGATACAATTTTTTGCAGCATCAAGATATCGGACATCCCCAGTTACCCGATATCCTTTGGCAAATGCAGTAATCATTAAAGAATTCCATGAAACCAGGACTTTGTCATCCAATCCAGGCGGAACTCTGGCAGAGCGAACTTTAAGCAATTTTTCTGAGCAGGATTTTAAAATTTTACTAACCTCAGATTCAGATATTCCAAAATTAAAAGATACAGTGGAGATGTCAAGATTGTTACACAAAATATTGTTTCCCTCCCAATTTCCCCCATCAGTTACATCATAGTATAAACAGAATAGATCCGCATCACTACCAAGAATTTCTTTGATTTCACTTTTCTTCCATACATAATATTTTCCCTCCACCCCTTCAGAATCAGCATCATATGCAGAATAAAATCCACCTTCAGGGGAAGTCATTTCACGCAATACAAAATCAAGTGTGTTTTTTAAGACATTCAGGTAGAAAGGATCTTTTGTAATTTGATAGGCTTCGGCATAATTGACTGGAATCAATGCATTGTCATAAAGCATTTTTTCAAAGTGAGGAACTAGCCATTTTGCATCTGTGGAATATCTTGAGAACCCGCCTCCTATCTGATCAAAAATTCCCCCATTAGCCATTTTCTTAAGAGTCTTGAGTGCAAATTCATTAAACTTTCCCAATCCTGAAAGTTTTGCATATCTAAGCAGAAAGGATATGTTTGCAGCATTGGGAAATTTTGGTGCAGAACCAAATCCACCATATGTTGCATCACCCAATTGAAACAAGTTCATAGCTGCCTCATCAAGAATACTGCGTTCCAATTTTGAGGGTATAGAAGCTGTTTCAGTTTTGCTTAATGTGCCAGTGAACTTTTCTGCAGATGTCTCAATATCTTTAGGCTTTTCTTTCCATGCTTGTGAAAGTTGCCTACAGATACTTTCAAATCCAGGACGTCCATAGGAATCCAAAACTGGAAAATATGTACCAACATAGAAGGGTTTTTGATCAGGAGTAAGAAAAACGCTCAAAGGCCATCCACCTTGACCTGTTGCCATCTGACAAACTTTTTGATAAATATCATCAATGTCAGGTCGCTCTTCTCTATCAACTTTTATGTTAATGAAATTTTCATTCATAAATTCAGCAACATCCTTATTTTCAAATGATTCATGTGCCATCACATGACACCAATGACAAGCACTGTACCCTACACTTAGGAAAATGGGTTTGTTTTCATCCTTTGCTTTTTTTAATGCATCATCATTCCAGCCATACCAATCAACAGGATTATGTGCATGTTGTAGCAAGTACGGACTACTTTCATGAATGAGATTATTTTCTACCACAGTTTATCAGATTTGCTTGGATATTTGTATCTAATTGGTACGTTAATTCCAAATTCCTTTCCCTTCAGTTAATTCATAAATTCTAACATTAATTTTTCCCAATAATTTCACTTTGGATTTGTGAGCTTTTTTGTCATGACTATAGTCTTTTTTTTCAACTAGTTCTTGTAATCGCTGTAGCTGCTCCAAGGTTAATTTTTTGAATTCATGCTTAGAACTGGTGACAAGTTGCAATAATTTTACCCTCTCACGATCATCATCAGAGATTTCAGCCACATTCAATATTGCTCAATTTTGCAAATAAATCTTGGCGTAAAAGCGGGATATACCCCCGTTTAAGGTGGTGGCCAAACTAGGATTTACCTAATTTGTCATATTGAGGATAATTTCAACATCCGCAGAATATTTGATATTAAAAATAATCCCAAATGAGTTTAAAAAAACTATTTCAGGTTAAAGAATAAAATCAAAAGCACAGACTAAAAATACAAAATGATTCTTTTTCTCCAGTGATTGTTTCATAAGGTGGCGGATTTTTTGCATATTTTTCCAACCCATTCAAACTTGTATGCAACATAGATTCAACATCATCATCTGAAACAAATGACGTCAATAACCCCATATGCCAGCTTCGTTGAAGATAAAGTTCAGCTGAAACATCGGTTTTTTTCTGAATATTGCCAGCATCTAATTTTTCAATCATTGTAACGTAGAGTTTGGTTCCTTTGAAATCTCCAGAAACTACTTTGAGTGTAACATTATCGTCAGATTCAATAAATTTAACATCAGCATCAACAGAGATCCAATCCAAACCGATTTTCATATTTCCAACATCATCCTTAATTAATTTAGAAGACTGTATATAATCAGGTAAAATTTGAGAATACTTTTCTAAATGAGAAAGAGTGTCAACTAGAGATATTTTGTCAACGTCTATTGTTTTTTGAATTGAAACAATTTTTTCAGCAAATATGGATGGAGTGCCTGCAGATATGATCAAAAACAAAACTAGACCTAAAAGTAGAATCTTATGATTTGTTTCTACCTTACACACGCTCAAACATCTGAGCCTTGTCTTTTAAGCATGTCGTAGTAATCGCATCATATGGTTTTGTAAAACCCAATAAATGTTATTTTTAACTTTCATTCTGAAATTCAATGTTCATTTATTCTCCCAGTACCATTTTTGCGTGTAATCTTCTTTCTTTGAAGGATGAGCTTTTTTAAAATGTCGCTGTAATCTAATTTCAGATGCAAATTCCATATTGCATTTAACGCATTTGGATAACTTCTCATTCATTGAAAACCATCTAATCATAATTGAAACATGTAGATAAAAAGAACAAATGTTAAAATTCTATGTTAAATCGTTGAAATTATGAAAAAGATGCGTGCAATGGTACTTTCTGAATGTGCCAAAATAGAAACAAACCCATTGAAACTTACTGAAATTGACAAACATGAAATTAAAAGACCAAATGAGATTTTATTAAAAATTGAAGCATGTGGAGTGTGTCATTCACAACTTCATGGAATTGAGGGGGATTGGAAAGAGATTGGAATACCCCCAACATTGCCAACAGTACCAGGACACGAAGTTGTAGGGAAAATAGTTCAGATAGGGGATAGTGTTACTAAATTTAAGGTTGGAGACAGAGCTGGAATTACACCATTGCTAGAAGCATGTAAAGAATGTCAGTATTGTAAAGAAGAAGGGAAAGAGTATCTTTGTGAATCATCAGTGATTACCGGAGAGTCATTCAAAGGCGGATATACAGAATACATTACAGTGATTGAGGATTTTGCAACCAAAGTTCCAGACAACATGAAGGCAGAATATGCAGCCCCATTATTTTGTGCAGGAATTACAGCATACAAGGCAGTAAAGGCCGCCGAACCAAAACAAAATAAAAAAATAGGAATATTTGGAATTGGTGGAGTGGGACATATGGCAATTCAGTTTGCCAAAGTAGAAAAATGCAATGTCATTGCATTTTCCAGGTCACAAAATCATCTTGATGTTGCAAAAAGACTAGGCGCCACAGATGCCATGGTGTTTTCTGAAAACCAACAAAAATTTCTAGACACATTAAAAGAAAAACACGGCATGTTAGATGCGGCAATCGTATTTGCTCCGGCAGATATTGTAACAGATACTGCAATAAAATCAGTAAAAAAGGGAGGACTAATTGTAATAGCTATCGTAGGAGGCAATCCAGCATTCATGCCATTTGAGGAAAAGACAATTCGTGGGACATTGATAGGTTCAACAAAAGATATGGAACAAGTAATTAAAATTTGTGACGAGGAAGACATCAAAGTGGTTTCTCAAACATTCCCATTAGAAAAAGCAAACGAGGCACTCAAAAAATTAAAAAATTCTGAAATCGAAGCAAGGGCTGTTTTGATTCCGTAATTCTTGGCTTAAATATTAGAAAAAAAAGTTTCTGATATGAATTGTAACAGATGCCATCACACGGATGAGGCACATAGTAGAAATGAAAACAGCAATTCCCTCATGGGGGCAGGAAAATGTCAAATTCCCACATGTGCATGTCGGCAATATTTAGATCCAATTCAAGAAATCGATGAGGATCTTTTGTAACGATTCATATATCAAAATTATTTTAATCAATCATGGACAAACACAAGCCATCAGATGAAATGATTAAGGATTTAGATGATTTGTTATCAAAACTTAACGCCATGGAAATTGTTGCATCAGATGGATTTCAAAAAAATTCAATCAAAGTTCAAAGGGCACTAGTAGAAGGCCAAATGCATTCAATAAATGAATTTCAACATTTGAAAAAGGCTATTGATTTGTTAACTTTGCAATTGTTCGATGTCCAGAATAAAATCAATTCATCCTAGTATCGCTTAACCCACATCCCGTACATCTCAAAAGAGTGGATTTTTCAAGAATTTTTTCAGATTTCATTTCAGCACCACAACAAAGACAGACAATTTTTTCAGAGTCTGAAGATACGTCTTTGGATTTTCGTACAACATAGTCAGGTTTAGCTGCTGGAATATCAGCAGAATTGCACATGGGTTTGTAATGAGAAACTATTTTATTAAATACATTTTGTCTACGTTCGGAACTGGATTCAAACAAAGGTAAGATTGCAAGATAGAGTGATTTTTCTGAACCTGCATGCTTAATCCAGCATTTGTGCTGAGAATGCTGAACGAAAAAGGACTCATCATCAGTCCTTTCGCAATCACCCACATAGAGAATGTCAAATTTGTCCTCATCTCTAGAAAGAATCAGGTAAACTAATTTTTCCATTGGGGGGCCCCATTCTTCAAGGGCAATAGGTCCAAGAAACTCATACTGAAGAATTTGAATGCTCAATGTAATGTAATTTTCAGTACTTGCTTTTCATCTTTTCTCAAAAAATTCCCCAGTGACATCATGTTGATCGCAAAATCTCAACATGAAAAGATTAAATTCAAGAGTTTAAGATTTCTCATAAATGAAAGATCCTCACAATTATGCCAAAGTAGGTTATTCAATGATTTTAGTGGCAGGCAGTTTGGCGGCAATTGGCATCATCGGTCTATTTCTAGCAGATGATGTATTGTTATCAGATAATTGGGCAAGGGACAAAACTGCTCATTTTAATGAATGTAAAATGAATGATTTTGTGCCAGAAGATTGTGTAAAATATAGAGACCGAATCAACAATAACGTATCAGGAATTTATGTAGATCCAGCAAAGTGGAAATAATTTAGAATCCATTTGTAAAGTCTTCAACCATATTTTGATTTTTAGTTAAACGATTCATAGCAAAAAATGCACCACCTACAATTCCAGCTTGATAAAAAGTATACAAGAAAACACCAGATGATGTAGGATCAGATTTTGTAAAACTCAAAACAAGCATTGTAAAGAATACAAACGTTCCAACAAATGTAACTATTCTGTTTACAATGCCAGTATTCATTCCAACAATTCGTTTAGTGGCAGCTGCCATCAACCCAATACTTGTGATAATCAAAAAGGTTGCACCTCCGTTTGCAGTGATGAAATTGCTTAACCAAGGCAACAATCCACTTTCTAATAATTCAATATCAGGCATTATACTGCCACCATTAATTGCAAAATTCACAGAGCTGAACATGCCACCGATAACAAAAAAGAACAAGAATAATTTTACAATGGATCTTTTGATAGGACGGCGTATTTCTGTAGGATTTACAGCTCTTTCAGTAATTCTAATTCCATAAAGGAATCCCACAATCATTGCAGGAATGAACATAATGTTGATCAGAATCGGGGATTCTCGATTGATACTCTCAATTTGAGGATGAAAAATGAGAAATAAGATAATGGCAAGCGAGGCAGACGTAACAAATAGAATCAATCCAAGATATCTATGACTAGTAGATTCTTGATAATCGCTCCAATTGTGCATTTTATCATCTCTAAGGAAAATAATTAAAAACCAAATCAGAAAATCATTTGGTCAAAGTATCAATTCTGTTTACCCTTTTTTACTAGAATCAAGCAAGAAAGTAGTGAAATGTGGAAAAATTCTAATTATTTCAGGCATCATTATAGGAATACTGGGTTTTGTTTTTCATCTACAGGGACGATCCATAGTTGGACCAGAGTCCTCATTCATGTATTCAAATCCAGAATGGATTGATTATGGTTTAGGGATTATAACTGCAGGGATTATCATTTTGAGTACAGGGTTTGTATTCTCAAAAAAAAATAATTCGTGACACGAAGAGTAATTGTACTTTTAATGTTAGATAGTTTTCTAATTTTAGATGTCATAATTTCATTGATTTGTGAAAAAGAATTAGTGACAAACTCAGATACAACATCATAACTACCACAAGTAATCAAACAACTTTTGACTTTAGGGATTTCTTTTAGTTGTGAATAAAGAAATTGTTCTTTTTTCCCCATTTCACAACTAATCAACATGTATGCCCTTTCCATCTAATTCATATTTTCTTAAAAATATGCCAACTTGAAGACATCTAATGAATTGTGATTGCTTGGCAGATCTCAAAAACCAGCAATCATGGGATCTTGTGGTTTCATTATTTCTCTTAGCAAAATGGTTGCAAAGGATCCTCTAGATAATGAAAACTCCACCACATCATCATGTGCAGAATAATTGGAACAGCGTATTGCAGCTTGTCTAAACCCCCCCTCACTGCTTACTTCTTGCATTTCCTTAATGAAAAAGTCTTTTGGTAAAATTTCTTCTTGTTGCAATATTTTTGAGATTTGAAAATCAAATCGTGTTTTTTTGTAATAAGAGTATCCAACAAAAGGCAACGCCAAACTCTGATCCATACCCTTGACATATTTTCCAATAATCCCGTGATTGTCAAAGCAAACATCGCCAGATTGCGCTTCAAAGAGATTCTCTCCATCTAAAAATGCAGAACTTAGTGACTGATTGAAAATAAAGGACTGGTAAGCTTGAACATAAAATCGTCTCAACGAAACAGGAATTGCACGTATTGCACGAATGGATTCCCCATGTTCAATCATTTCTTTTAGAACAATTCTTTCAATATCCATCTGGATTGGAACTTGATCAAAGTATTGCCCATAATTTGCCTTGTCAGAAAGTTTTTCACGAATTTCAGTATTTTCTTTAGAGTCATAAGGTGAAGTAAATGACAAAATCAAATCAACTGCTTTGTCAAAATCTCGCTGTAAGATGGCCTTACCAGTAAGATGTGTAACTGGTCTTTGTGAGCCAAATCTCTGATATCCATAAAAATTAAGAATTTTATCATATTCTGCGAAGGAATCAAAATTATGCTGAAATTCAGAAATTTTTAGTTTGAAATGATTTCCGATCATGTCTTTTTTTGATAGCGGTTTTTTTACAAAACCTAAATGCTCAAGTGAATATTTATCACTTGAAAAATTCTCAATTGCCCGTCCTTTATTTCCAGAACACACAAATTGTTCTGTAACAGCAGATGCATCTTTTAATCCAAGAGATTTGAGTCGGATGCCTGTTTTTCTAAAAATTCCAGAAAGGGCATGGTTGGTATCAATTTTTTTCTTTTTTAATTTATAGACAGCATAGCCATTCTCTTGATTAATTAATTTGGTAGTTTTTTTAGAAATTAATTCAGTGACTTGAAAATCTTCAGGGTCAACTCTAATTTTGCCTCCAATGCCAGAAAATTTTGTGCTATAAACTAAAATTCCAATTTGGGAATCTAAATCAGGTATCACTCTATTGTCACTGTAACATATTTGCTAATTGCCACATCAGATAGCTGTGCACCAAGTAAAATTTTGTAAGTTCCCGGCACAGCATCATCAGAAGCAAGAATATTGGCATGAATAGGTCTAGGAGCATCAGAGTCTAATTGAAATACACTAGGACTATCATGATCAAGTTCTATCGTTATGAAATCATTTGAAGAGGACAAAATCAAAGAAACATCCAAATCATTTTGAGATAATGGAGATACAATAAAGTTAAAGTGTTGTGAATTTCCAGAAGTTAAAACTAACTCACTAGATTCTAATTGAATTTCAACAGGCAATGGAACAGAAGTATCAACTACCCCAATATTATTTTCAACCCATTCAGTAAACCAAATTTTCTCACCATCAACAGTAAAATCAAAGATTTGAGCAACGCCACAGTCAGGTAGCATTATGCCAGTTCCAGGATCGCAGTCACCCCAATTAGGATTCTTTGACGGGACATGATATTCTACAAGGGATTGTAAGTTAGGATCCATTACAGAAATATTATTTGCAGTTTGTTCATTGAAAATAATTCTATTCTGATCATCAGATTCCATCCAATAGGGTCTAGAAATAGGGTTTTTTACAAGTCCAGTTTGATTTCCATATGTATTCAACATAGGATCAGAGGTCACATACTGGATGAATTTCTCAGTTGCAGGATCAAAATTAAAGAACGATGAGGAAGTAGTATCAGCCAACCAAACAGTTCCATCACCTCCAATGACTGCACCATTTGGCGTAAGAAGTGTCACAGGTAACTCATAGACTTTGACAAAGTCAAGCAATGGAAGGGATTCTTCTTCAGAATTTGCAATAGAGTTAAGATATTCATTTTTATCAAACTTTACTAAAACCCCGCCCTGCTGAAATATCCAGTTAGTATACCAGACATTGTCATCAGCATCTACTGCAAAGTCGGCAGTTACAGAATTATCAACAGGTGATGGAATGCTAAGATAATTTGTATCCTCACCAGATGGATTTGGATCTAAAAATGTGAGTTTGTTTCCAGTAAAATCATTTATTATTATTTGTGAGCCATCAATGCGAAGTTTTTGAGGTAAAGAATTTCCTTCTGAGGGATAAGATAATCTTTCATATTTCTCATCAAGAGTTGAGAATTTCCATATCGAATCATATGATTCATCAGTATACCAAATGGAACCATCAGGGGCATAATCAATTCCCCACATCATTGAACGAGCACCGGAAGGCCATTGTAAATTATCATATTCAGTAAATGTTTCTGTACTAGGATCAAATTTTGCCAGATTACCAGTGTTAGTTTCAGTGAACCACACGTTTCCATCATAGTCAGTTACAATTGCCAGTGGATTTGTACATAATGTTGGAATGGAAAATTCCTGAACATATCCCGTAGATTTTGCATTGCTTGAACCACAAAACTGAGCTCGTTGGTCATCTGGAAAATTATCAGCAGGGGTTCCGGTAATAGTCAATGTATCAGACTCGTCCTGTGGACTGTCAGGTACGATACTGTGCAGTCCAAAACCGGAAGTCACCATAATGACGCCAAAAAACAAGACTACCAAAAGTCCTTTCTTATTCATATAATGAAAAATATTTAGCCTTATTATATCTCATTCCCAAATCACAGCAACTTTAGATCCCCAGTTATTTTATCAATTAGATTTTCAGGTGCAGGTCCTATCGATATGCATGTTGTAGTTCCAGGAGCTAGCTGAGTATGACCAGCATCAGAGACCTCAGAGCATGGAAGATTCAAATCTATGGCATGCCGTTTTACTTTTTGTAATTCCTTTATTCCAGACACTTTAACGACCACTTTTTCTTGACTGCCCCACCACGTTTGATACCATTCAGGATGAGATTTTCGGACATGTTCTGCGCCCATAACACAAGCATGACCTACCTGAGCTGCGATCTTTCCTTTTCCCATATCAAGATCTGCTCTAACAACGATTACCTGTTTGATATCACCCATAACATAATCAAGGGTAGGCTTGATGAAAAACTTTTGAATTAAATAATTGACAAAGAAACAAAATCTGTGAGCTACGACGTGGTAATTGCCGGAGGAAGTGTTGCAGGATTGCTATGTGCTAGGGAAATCTCCTCAAGAGGTTTTTCAGTGCTAGTAATTGAAGAAGACTATGAGATAGGAACTCCTGAACATTGTGGGGGCCTAGTAAGCATTTCGGGATTGGTAGAGTTGGGAGTAATACCATTTAGAAAAACTTTTGATCACATGATAGAATCAGCTGAGATTTCATCACCCAATGGGAATAGTTTTACAGTTAATTCAAAGAAACAAAAAGTCATAGAGATCAGTAGGCGAGAATTAGATAAGCAGATAGCTTTTCAAGCTCAAAAAAATGGAGCGACAGTCAAAGTCAGGACAAGTTTTCAAGAAGTTACAGACACAGGAATTAGAACAAACGAAGAAAAAGTAGATTGTAAAATTTTTGTAGATGCAAGGGGGGTATCATCACTAATTCACAAAGACAGAACAGGGGTTTTATCATCAGCACAGTATGAAATTTATGCAGATTGGATAGAAAAAGGCAAAGTAAAAGTAATTTTTGATCAAGAAAAATATCCAGGATTCTTTGCATGGGTTATCCCGTCTGGAAGCGGTAAAGGAAAAGTAGGAGTTGCAGGTAAAGGAATCAACGTATCTGAAGCAATTGAGAAAATATTACAAGAAAAAGGAAGTTATTCCACCATTAGAAAAATTTTTGCCCCAATTTGGATAAAGGGGCCAATTAAAAATTTCATCGAAGGTAAAACAGTAATCATTGGAGATGCAGCTGGGCAAGCAAAGCCTACTACTGCAGGCGGTATTTTCACAAGTGGCATGGGAGGAGTGTTTGCAGGGCAAGCAATATCAGAATTTTTAAAAACAGATAATCGAGAAGATCTTGAGCAATATCAAAAAAAATGGACAGACAGATTTGGGAAAGAGTTTGAAAAACAACTGCTGGCAAGGAAAATTTTAGAAAGAATTGACAACAATACAATCAACAAATTATTTGAAACAATTACACCTGAAATTACTAAAGAGATTTCAGAAAAAGATGATTTTGATTTTCATACAGGATCAATCATAAAATTACTTGGGCTGAAAGGTTCGATTAAAACTGCTCAAACTCTAGTTGGCGGGAAAATCAAAAAATTACTTGGTTAAAACACGTGTGACTTTCAAGGAAGGTATAAATGATGTTTGCAGAAAATCGTGACATGTCATCTACTATTTCACTGCCAACATGTAGCTGCTGTAATAGACCAATTATGCCTAATGATAAATGTGTAAAATTCAATTGCCCTAATTGTGGCGGAGATTTGATTTGGAGATGTCAAAGTTGCAGAGAAGCAGCAAGAAACTATACTTGTTCTGCATGCAACTTTCAGGGACCTTAAAAAAAATGACCCAATTACTATTTGTCACAAAAATTCTTCCTAAAGGCATGGAGGTAGATTTGGACAAATTAGCTGAGAGCATTAAAACTTCATTGCCAGAAGGAATGTCAATGAAGAGACATGCAAAAGAACCATTAGCATTTGGTTTAGAATGCATCAAAGCAGAGTTTGTTTTAGAAGATAAAGAAGGTCAAAGTGATGCCTTGGAGAACGCAATAAGAGCAACTGACGGCGTAAGCGAGTTTGAAGTTCTCAATATGAGTAGAATGTCAGTTGACATGAAATAGGTGGTTTTTTGGCACGCAAAGAAGAACCTTTGCAAATGAGGATTGGGGAAGCAAAGCAACGCGACGTGGGAAAGAAACGTGCACGAATTGGTCCAGAAGCCATGGATTTTCTAAAAGTTACGCCAGGCGACATTATTGAAGTGATGGGTTCAAGATCCAGCTGTGCAGTTGTTTGGCCAGTGGATGAGGATGAAAAATTGCCAGACATTATTCGAGTGGATGGGCAAACAAGAAAAAATGTAGGCGCTTCACTAAATGATTTTGTAAAAATTCGTAAAGTGACATCAAAGTTTGCAAAATCAGTTTCATTAACACCAGTAAATGACTCAGTTACAGTTGATAAGGAATTTACAGACTTTGTTAAAAATAGATTGAAAGGGTTGCCAATCACACATGGTGATGAAATTTCAGTTATGATTTTAGGAAATTCCATGGACTTTAAAATTACAAAAACATCTCCAAAAGGAGTAGTCAAAATTGACCGTGTAACAAACCTTGCCATTTCAACAGAAACATCAATTGACAGAAAAGTCAGAGTAACGTACGAAGAAGTTGGAGGTTTAAGGCGAGAAGTAAAAGCCATGAGAGAAATAGTGGAGCTTCCATTAAAACATCCAGAATTATTTGTAAGGTTGGGAATTGAACCACACAGTGGGATTCTACTGTATGGGCCGCCAGGTTGCGGAAAAACTCTACTTGCAAAAGTCATGGCAAGTGAATCAGAGGCCAACATGTTTCCAATTAACGGTCCAGAAATAATGAACAAGTATTATGGGGAAACAGAAGCCAAGTTAAGAGATATTTTCAAAGAGGCAAAAGACAACTCTCCAAGTATAATATTCATCGATGAAATTGATGCTATTGCGCCAAAAAGAGAGGAAGCATACGGTGATGTAGAAAAAAGAGTTGTCGCTCAGCTATTAGCATTAATGGATGGTCTAAATGATAGAGGAAATGTAATTGTTCTTGGTGCTACAAACAGACCAGATAGTGTAGATCCTGCATTAAGAAGGCCAGGAAGGTTTGATAGGGAATTTGAGATTTCAGTGCCTAACGAGGATGGAAGACTAGAGATTCTTGAAATTCACACTAGAGGAATGCCACTTAGTGATGACATTGATTTGAAAGACTTGTCATCAGAATTACACGGATATACTGGTGCAGACATTAAATCACTTTGTAGGGAGGCAGCGCTAAAATCAATTAGAAGATACCTTCCAGAAATTGATCTTGAGACAGAAAAAATTCCTTCAGAAGTATTGCAATCAATGCAGATTAAATTAATTGACTTTTACGATGCAATGCATGAAGTAATTCCCACAGCAATGAGGGAATTTTATGTTGAAAGACCAAAAGTATGGTGGCAAGATGTCGGGGGATTGGAGGATATTAAAAAATCACTTTCAGATAATCTCATAATGGCAATGAAAGAACCAAGCAAGTTTACAAAAATGGGAATAAAACCTCCAAAGGGAGCTTTAATTTATGGGCCGCCAGGTTGCGGAAAAACTCTACTTGCACGGGCATTAGCTACTGAAACTGGAGCAAATATGATTTTGGTTAGAGGTCCTGAAATACTTTCTAAATGGCTGGGGGAATCAGAAAAAGCTGTAAGAGAAATTTTTAGAAAAGCAAAAGCATCATCTCCATGTGTAGTAATTTTTGATGAACTAGATTCCATTGCACGTTCCAAATCAGGGGAAGGAGGATCAAGTGAAACAATTCTCAGTCAACTACTTACTGAAATAGAAGAAGGGGTTTCATCAAGAGTAGTAGTAATTGGAATAACAAATCGCCCAGATATTTTAGATAATTCATTACTCAGAACAGGGCGATTGGATTTAGTGCTATATGTGACTCCTCCAGATGAAAAAGGCAGATTAGAAATAATTAAAATTTTAACTCGAAAAATGCCACTATCTAGCGATGTAAAATTGCAAGAGATTGCAGTAGCCACTCAAAATTACTCAGGAGCAGATTTAGCAGCATTATGTAGAGAAGCAGCAGTTGAAGCAATGAGAAATAATTCAGCAAAAATTTCAAGTCATGACTTTGCAAATAGTTTGAAACAAGTAAGACCATCAATTACAAAAGAAGTAGACCAATGGTACAATACAATAAAGGAAAGTATATCTAATGTAGTGCCAAAGTCAGGGGATAAATCATTCTACGGATAAAAAATGGCAATACCAATAAGAAATACAGTATTTGATAAGATAAAAGATGTAAATCGTCTAACGGATGTTGAACTTTTAAAAAGTCTAGTAAAAGACGGGCATGCAGTTGCAGAGGACAGATTTAATAAAATTCTCTTAGATTTAGAAATTCTTGGCTTAATCACAGTGTCATGGATTACTAAAGACGAACGCAGAATAGAAATTGTTGTCATCAAACAAGAAACAGACGCAATAGAACAACAAGTAAAGGAAACAATAGAAAGTGATTATGAAGCTAGTTTCCCAGGCCTGGATAAATAATTTTTAAAATAAAGGGTAATGAAATGCCGCATCCAATGCAACAGCTACAAAGATAATTGTAAGATAGGGGGCAGTTACTTTGTATGCCTTCCATGCAAATTCAGATGTCGGAGTCTTTGTTAATTTGTAATGATATACAAGCATCAATGCTCCTGAAGCAATTGCAATAACAGTGTAAACAATTCCCAAGCCATCTGGAATAAATGAAAGTATCAAAGAATATGGAATTAAAATTAGCGTATTGCCTAAAATGAACTTTGATGTTTTTTGCATGCCAATCACCACAGGCAGCATTGGAATTTCTGCTTGTGCATATTCGTCTTTGATTTTCATTGCAAGACACCAAAAATGGGAAGGAGTCCAGACAAAAACTAAAAAGCCAACTAAAAATCCCAACAAATCCATACTGCCAGTAGCTGCTGCCCACCCGGCCCAAGCTGCAGCACTACCTGCAATACCGCCAATTACAATATTTGATGTATTTCTTCGTTTTAGCCAAACAGTGTAAATGATAACATATGAAAAAATTCCGACTGCAATAAAAAATGCAGATACTGCATTAAGTGCAAAATAACCATAAATTACAGATATACAGCTTACAGCCAAGCCGTAAATCAAAACATTGGACGCTGCCATTCGCCCCGAAGGAATTGGCCTAGTGCTGGTCCTAGTCATTTTAGGATCAATGTCTTTATCATAATAGTGGTTTAGTGCGCTTGAACCAGCAGATGCCAAAGCACCTGCGACAATAATGTGCAAATATGACCAATAATCCAACTCAGGAACTCCTGGAACTAGCTTGCTTGCAGCATACATGGATGTAACTGCAGTGATTACTAAAAGAACAACAATTCTGGGTTTGGATATCTCCAGTATTTCATTAAATCCCAATTCACTCTACCCTATCCCAAAGCCATTTAATTTCTTCGTATAGATCTCCAATATTTCGCAAGGAATAAGTATCTCAGTCCTATCAGCTATCTTAAATGAGCAATTGGGACCTCATGATGCCAGGAATGGGACTTACAGCTATTGGAGTAGCTGGTCTTACATTAGCATATGCAGGTATTGCACATACATTCATCGATGGCATGCATGCATTAACAGGCCTGACCATGTTTGTTGGATTAATTTTCCTTGCGGCAGGCATCTTAGATGGAGGGATTTCTACAAGTAACAGGGCCAAAGCAACGACTTTGGTGATTTTGTCAATAGCATTAGGATTTGGAATGTATGCCATGGCCACCATGAATACATCAAGCTATACTGTTACAATAGCAGGAATTTTAATGGCAATTGTCTTCCCTGCAATAGTTATCGCATATTTATCAATGAAGCACCCCACAATTGTAAAACCCATAGGAGCAATTGTATCAATTGCAGCAGCAATGGGAATAGTCATGTGGATTTCATTTGGAATTTTCTCATCTCCGGACACATACATGATTCCTCAGCAAGTGGGAATAGAAGAGGAGCCAGCAGAAGATCTTACGCCGGCAGGACCAATATTTGCAATTGAAATTCTAAAAGATTCTACATTGGATGACAATCCAGAGTATAATCCAGATGTGGCAGTGGTAACACAAGGGCACACAGTTCAATGGACAAATACAGATTCACTTGCACATACTGTAACTAGCTCAGAAGGATTTGGAGAGTTATTTGAATCAGGTATGATGAGTGCCGGAGATATATTTTCACTAGATACGGCGAAATTAGAAATTGGCGAATATGAATACGTGTGTAGTTTACATCCATACGTGATTGCAACATTAATCATTGAAGAATCAAAAGAACCAACTAAAATTACAATACCGGTAGGATCTGCAATTCCAGAAGAAGGACAAATATTCTATGATCCAGAAGTGTTGCAAGTTAAAGTCGGAACTACCATACTTTGGGATAATGTAGATAACACCATACACACTGCAACTTCAGGAAATCCAGACAGTGGAGTTGATGGAGTATTTGATTCAAGTTATTTATCTGTAGGAGACACATACGAGTTTACATTTACAGATGCAGGTACTTTTGATTACTATTGTACTTTACATCCATGGATGATTGGAACGGTCAATGTAGAATAGGTTTGCAGAAAATCAAACTATCACAATCAGATAAAAAAATTCTATCAGAGCACTCAGAGAATCAAAAACCCAATGAATCATGTGCAATATTATTTGGCAAAGGTGATCAAGTCTTAGATTTATTTTTAACAGAAAATATTGAGAAATCCCCAGTGAACTTTACAATTTCAGATGAGCAGCTAATTGAAGTGTACAGGATTGCCGAAGAGAGAGAAATGGAGGTGATTGGAATATTTCATTCACATCCAGATTCAGATGCATCCCCATCAGACACAGATAAAAAATTCATGCAATGCAATCCGGTGGCATGGGTAATTTATTCTGGGATTAACAAAAATTTTAGAGCGTATTTTCTTGAATCAGACGTCATAGAAATCCCAATTGAAGAGTAACTTTGGATTGCAAAGTAAACGTGGCACGCTCACTATGAATATTATTTAAAATATTCTTATCAGGAGAAATAATTTTTCCAATAATATTGACGGGAGATGCAGGGGTGATTTCCCCAGGATTGCCAATTGGTGTGGGACCATAAAACAAACAAATTGCTTTACCCGTAGGCCAATATGCAACATCATTTAGTTTAACTGGAGACTTTACATTTTCTTCAGGTTGAGATATTGGAGATTTTGACGTGTAAATTTCATCACCCCAAACATTAAGATCTACTGAAAAAGGCAACTTTGATACAAAATCATTAACAGTGATTGGAGAATAAGAATCATCTAATTCTAAAAGTATATTTGATGAATGTGGAATTTCAACTATAACGGAATGCCTCATAACTAATCAAGATCTTTGAATTAAATATCCCTTTTTTTAACTGAATTTATGGAAATTCACGTATACGACACCTATGTCAAAGCAGCAGACGGTCACACCATGCACTTTGATGTAATTACCGGTGAGAAAGACCACGACAAAGCCATAACATATGGTAAAGAATGGTTACAATCCGTCGGTGAGGGAGAATCAGAAATGACTACAAACGAATGTACATTCTGCCATTCACAAGGAGCACCAGAGCCTGTTGAACAGGCAATTAAGGAAAAAGGCTACTTCATCCAAAAGATGGAAGGCTGTCCTTAATCATTTTTCCTTTTTATTCAAAGACATATTTTTTAGATTAAACAATATAGAATTAGCATGTCTGAAAATAAATATTCAAAGTGGACAGTTGAAGGAGACAAGAAAACAAAATGGATTTGCGGATGTTTCCAAACATCAGATAACTATTTCAAATTCTGTACCACACACGATATTACTTTGAGAAAAGCAATTCAAGCTCAAATTGATGAGTTGGATATGACACTAATCATTGAAGATTAAAATTCAATTAACATAAAATTAGAGTTTTGTTAAACTAGATAGCAAGTATTGCAACAAATGCAGATACGAATACGATTGCAATTGTGTTTAGCAATTTAATGACAGTGTTAAGTGCTGGACCTGCAGTGTCTTTGTAAGGATCACCGATAATATCGCCCACTACTGCAACTTTGTGCACTTCAGAACCTTTTTCACCCTTCATTTCAACTAGTTTCTTTGCATTATCCCATGCACCACCAGTGTTTGCCAGGTGATATGCAAGTAAAATTCCAGTTACAACTGCACCCATCAACAGTCCTGCGACTGCAGTTGGACCCAATAAGATTCCTAAAATAATTGGAGCAGCGATTGCAACGATGGATGGTTTCCATAGTTCTTTGATTGATGCAACAGTGGCAATATCCACACATTTTGCATAATCAGGTTTTGATGTTCCTGCAAGAATGCCGGCATCTGCCTTGAATTGGCGTCTAACTTCATCAACCATTTTTCCTGCAGCGCGTGATACACCATTGATGAGTTGTCCAGTAATGATAAATGGAATCAAACCGCCAATTAGCAATCCAACTATGATTGACGGGTTTGTTAAACTATAATCTAATACCAGTACACCTGCAAAAACATGTGCTGCTTCAAATTGAAACGCCTGAATCATGGCCAAGGCAGCTAATGCAGCACTTGCAATTGCAAAGCCTTTGGTGACGGCTTTGGTTGTATTTCCTACAGCATCTATTTCATCAGTAACTTTACGATTTTCTTCACCCATTCCAGTCATCTCAACAATACCACCGGCATTATCTGCGATTGGACCAAATGCATCAATACTTAGAACAATTCCTGCCAGACTTAGCATTGCCATAGCAGTCATTGCAGTACCAAATATTCCATAGAGTACCGGGTCTGCACCTTCAGGTGCTGCACCGGATGCGATACTATAAGATACAATAATTGCAACAACGAGGGCAATCATAAAGGGTCCTGTAGATTGCATGCCTTTGATAATTCCCATTAATGTTAATGATGCATAGCCCCATTTTGCAGAATCTGCAATTTCTTGAACTGGTTTTTGTTTATAGCTGGTATAGTAGTCAGTAATTTTTTGAATTACAGGTACGAGAATGACGCCTATAACAGTAGAGCCAAACAATGCATATGATGATGGAGAATCTCCAATGAAATGCATGATAAAGGCATAGTTTAGTCCAATTGCAATTGCAGCTGAAACATAAAATGAGCGATTGAGCGGTTTCATGACATCGGTGATATTCTTTGAACCAACAATTACAACACCAATAATGGATGCAATCATTCCAGATGAACCAATAAGAATTGGATAAAGGAAAAAGTTTGGCGCACCAATTAATGCTGCAATTAACAATGCTGCAAGAATTGTAACAATATAAGACTCATAAACATCAGAGCCCATTCCGGCTGCATCACCAACATTGTCTCCCACATTATCTGCAATAGTTGCAGGGTTTCTAGGATCATCTTCAGGGATATTTACCTCAACTTTACCCACCAAGTCAGCTCCCATATCTGCTGCCTTTGTGAAGATACCTCCCCCGATTCTTATGAATAATGCAATTAGACTTGCTCCAATTCCAACACCTGCAATGGTGATTGGATCAGGATAAATTAGATAAAGACCAGTGATTGCCACTAGAGCCATTGCCGGAACTGCAAGGCCAACTGTAGCTCCACCTCTAAAAGCCATAGCAAAGGTCTTTCCAAGACCAGAACCACTTAGATTTGCAGCCCTAACTGCTGCTTTGACTGTAATTTTTAATGAGATGACTCCTGCAACTGCAGATAATGTTGCACCGACTGCAAATGCAATTGCATTTGAAAAATTAAGAAAGACACCAATAATTACGGTTAATGCTATGGCAACAGGAATAATGATTTTCATTTCTCTTTTTAGAAATGCTGCAGCACCTTCTTTGACGGCATTTGATATGTCCATCATTTCTTTGGTTCCTGCAGGCTGTTTTGTAATCCAAAATACCAAGGCCCCAGCGACTAAAAATGATGCAATTGCTGCAAGAAATGGCAGAATTTCTGGGATTTCCATTGTATACTAGGCTGCCCAAGACTTGGAAATATAAATCAAATAGCAGAGATCTTGTTTCTTTTTCGGTATGGAGGGAATAATTTTCCCTTTAGTCCTTGCCGTACCAATTTGTTGAATCTTTTACCGTGAGCAAGATATGGAAATCGCATGTGAATTAATTCATGAACTATAGTATTCTCCAAAGTCTTCTCATCAGGGATTTTTCTCACATTGAGGAATACAAGATTATGTTGAAGGTAGGATACCCCATAGTACTTGTAGGCAGATGTTCTCCTACCTTCAGTCATTTCTTTGGGAGCATCCAATACTTCTTTTGTAGTTAAGAGAATTTTGGGTTCGGAGATTGAGAATCGATTAGAGTAAATGCCAACTTTTTCTAAAATTTGCAACGATAGTTCTGGGTCTAGTTTCACAATATGACATTATGAAATCTGTGTTTATCCTGACATGTCAAATGTTGTAAGAAATTTGGTGTATTTTGATTCTTTAAAATTATGAATTAACAGGGTCAGAGGTAATAGTGGGGTAATCACCAATCATACAGCCACCGTCTCATCACACCCCGATTATTCCATTAAATCAAGTAGTGTTTGTACTTTATTTCTAATTTCGGGAGTTATCTTCACTATTACTAGTCCTTCGTTTGGTTGACCATACAAAACAACAGAATTTTCAGGTGCATAAACACATACAGGCAGTACTAAAAGATCCTCCTCACCATTTACAAAAAGCCTAACAGGTGTTTGAAGTGTAAAGGCTTCTCGGATTATCGAGATGCTTTGAGACGTTATTTCAGCTGGAGGATTATCAACAGTTAGTTCTGTTGCATTTTGTAATTTTGGAGGATCTCTCCTTTCTCTTTTCTCCTGACCATCAATAATTTGTAATGATGGAATCAAGTCAAACCCAATCATTTTTTCTGTAGTTCTATCACCAACAGAAATTATGTATGAATTATCTGAAAGATGTTTTTGAATATTGGTTTTGTCTGCCTGACTTTCAGGTAAAAGAATCCCCAAAGGGATTTTCAACTGGCCTCTTAGAGAATCAGGTAGTTTCACAGGAATCCAGACTAATTGGTACTTGCCTCAGGTGCAGATTCTTCACCGGTGCTTTCAGATGCAATCTCTTCTTGTAATTTTGCAGCAATAATACTACATTGCGCTGCAATATTTTTTGCACTTTTTCTAAAAGCAACTGCACTTGGAGAGTCAGGATTAGTAATCATAATTGGTTTACCCAAATCAGATCCGGACATGATTCCAGCGTTTAATGGAATTTCACCTAAGAAAGGCATGTTAAATTGTTCACTAATTTTCTTTGCACCACCTTCACCAAAAATGTAATGCTTGTCATCACAATTTGGACAGATGAAATGAGCCATATTTTCAACAACCCCAATAATTGGAACATTCAATTTTTCAAACATTGAAACAGCCTTTACTGCAACATGACTTGCAACATCCTGTGGTGTTGTAACAACAAGTATTCCAGTAATTGGAATTGTTTGTGCAAGTGTTAATGGAATATCACCGGTGCCGGGAGGAAGATCTACAATAAGATAATCTAGATCAGACCAGTTAGTATCAACTAGAAATTGTTTTAAAATTCCAGAAATGATTGGACCACGATAAATTGCTGCTTGGTTAGATTGATCTGCAAAGAAACCAAAAGAGACAACTTTCAATCCGTTAGAATCAGCAGGTTGAAGTTTGTTATCTTCAACTTCCATGGAACCATCTTTCATTCCAAGCATCAATGGTATGCTAGGACCATAAATATCAGCATCCAATAAACCAACTTTTGCTCCAGATTCGGATAATGCTAAAGCTAAATTCAAAGAAACCGTGGATTTCCCAACTCCTCCTTTTCCACTTGCAACACCAATAATGTTTTTGACAGTTTTCATTCCAGTATCATCATCAAGTGAGCGTCCTTCCATCACTTTGGCAGTTACTTTTAAATCAAAATTTTTCAAGTCAGATAATTCACCTACTGCTTTTCTAACATCATCTTCAATTTCGACATTGAAAGGGCATGCAGGCGTAGTTAATTCTAAAGTGAATTTCAGATTCCCATCATTGAGTTCTAAATCTTTTATCATGCCCATAGATACGATATCTTTTTTCAAGTCAGGATCAATTACAGTACTTAGTTTTTCAAGAACTTGATCAATTCCAACCATTGTTCAAAAAGTCAGTTTACTTTATTTAAACTAAAGTAAGAGATGGAAAAAAATTAGTATTTATTTGAAAAATAAGAAAAATATTTGTAAATTTATGCCTAAAATCACCTAAACATTCATAAATTGAAATTCGAGAAAAACTGTACATTTGTTTTCTATATCCACCCTAGTTGATGTTGTTAGGATTCCTCCAAGCTTGTTTGGAACCACACTCAAAAAGGCAGCAGTAAACATTCTCAAAGAAAAGTACGAGAGTATGATTAATGCAGATTTAGGATATATCATTATGATTTTAGATGCCAAAGTTGATGAAATGGGAAAGATGATTGCAGGAGACGGCGGAACATTTCACAAAGTCGAGTTTGAAGCTTTAACATTTTATCCAAAACTACAAGAAATCGTTCAAGGAGAAATTGTAGATATTACAGACTTTGGAGCATTTGTAAGAATTGGTCCAACAGATGCATTACTTCACTTGTCACAAGTAATGGATGATTATCTTAAGAGTGATGTAAAATCTGGAATGATTTTAGCAAATCAAAGTGGCAGAACACTCAAAGTTGGCTCTACACTTCGTGCAAGAATCACTGCAGTGTCATTAGGTAAAGCTGCTACAATGGGCAAAATTGGAATTACGTGTAGACAGCCATTCCTTGGAGCAGACGATTGGATTATAGAAGAAATCAAGAAAGCCAGCGGTGGCAAAGAAGAGCCTGCAAAGGAAGAAAAAGTAGAGGCAAGTTAGAATGGCAAGAGAAATGGCATGCCGCAAATGTAAACATGTAACAACTCTAAAAGTATGTCCAAATTGTAAATCATCAGATTTGACACCAGATTGGAATGGAGTTGTACTAGTAGTCGATCCAACAAATTCTGAAATCTCAAAAACTTTGGGCATTACTACAAAAGGCAAGTATGCAATTAAAGTAACATAAAATCTTTAAAATCACATCAACATTTCATCAGTATATTGGCATTTAATTCTAAAAAACAATTATTGCAATTTCTTGCCGAAGATATTGGCAAGGGAGACATTACAAGTAAATTATTACCAAAGAAAAAAATTTCAGTCAGAATTATTTCCAGGGAGAATGCTATTCTTGCAGGCGTAACACATGCTAAAGAGATTTTCAAATTAAAAGGATGTAATGCCAAAATTTTGAAAAAAGATGGTTCTAAAATAAAACCAAATCAACCCATAATGATCATTACAGGCAATGCAAGAAATATTTTGGCATGTGAAAGAACGGCACTTAATCTTTTAACAAGAATGAGTGGTATTGCCACTCAAACAAATGCATTGGTGGAAAAAATTCCAAAGAAAACAAAACTGTATGCCACAAGAAAAACAGCTCCAGGGCTAAGGTACTTTGACAAAGAAGCAGTTGGAATAGGGGGAGGTAAAAAACACAGACTCAGACTAGACGAAATGGTCATGATTAAAGATAATCACATTGCAATTGAAAATTCACTATTATCTTTAATTAAAAAAGCAAAGAAAAAATACAAAAAATTTGAAGTTGAAGTTGAAAACACATCTGATGCAGTGCTAGCTGCAAAAGAAGGGGCAACTATAATCATGTTAGATAATTTTACTCCAGAACAAATTAAGAAAACAATTCAAGTCCTAAAAAACCAGAAATTAAGAAACAAAGTAATGCTTGAAGCATCAGGCGGAATTAATTCCAAAAACATATCAAAATATGGTCAAACTGAGGTAGATATTATTTCAATAGGAAGTATTACAAATTCCGTAAAAGGAATCGATATGAGTTTAGAGATTTAATTCATCTAACAAATTAGATACGGATTTATTTTTTGGATCTATCTCTTTAATTTTTTCACAGCATTGGATAGCTCGTTTAGGTTCGCCCAATTTTTGATGAGAGTATGCCTTTAACAATAACACATCAATATCATATGTTCCAATTTCAAGGGCCTTATCAAAATAAGAAATTGCAGCCTTGTATTTGTTTTTTAAATAGTAGATTCCCCCCACTGTAAACAAAATATCGTGATGGTTAGGGACTTTTTGCAAATATTCCGTACCGGATTTTAAAGCCTCAGCATATTTTTTTTCTTTAACCAGTTTTTTTATTTCCTTTAATTTTTGAATATTTTTTTTCTTTTGAGGATCTTTTGGTTCTCTAGAAAATAACCCAGCCATATATGTAAACTAGTTAACTGCAAGCATTCTATCAATTGCCAAACGAGCCTTATCAGCAATTTCTTTAGGAACTGTAACTACATTTCGTTCATTTACTAATGCGTCATATACTTTTTCAAGAGTAATCATTTTCATATATTGGCATTCTGCTTTTTCAGACGCAGGAATGAATGTTTTGCCAGGATTTTCTTGTCTCATTTTATACAGTATTCCAGTTTCTGTTGCAACAACAAAGTTCTTTGCTTTTGATTTGCTAACATGATGTAACATTCCTTCAGTTGAAAGAATTGAAACTTTTTGATTATCATAGCTTCCATCAGAAACATCATACATCATAGGAGTGGTACAACCACATTCAGGATGAATTACAAATTCAGCATCTTGCATAGATTCTAATTTTTTGGTAACATCTTCAGGAGTGATTCCTGCATGTACATGGCATTCACCTGCCCAAATACGCATATTTTTTCTTCCAGTCATTTTTGCAACAAAAGATCCTAGAAACATATCAGGCAAAAATAAAATTTCTCTATCATCAGGTATTGCCTTTACAACATTTACCGCATTAGATGAGGTACAACAGTAATCAAGCTCAGCTTTGATTTCTGCAGTAGTGTTGACATATCCAACAGTTATTGCATCAGGATGCTGTTTTTTCCAATTTCTTAATTCATCTACAGTGATTGAATCAGATAATGAGCACCCAGCTTCCAAATCAGGAATTAGAACCCTTTTATCAGGACTAATAATGGCAGCAGTTTCTGCCATAAAGTTTACACCACAAAACAAAATAGTTTTTTGGCTAACTGTTGCTGCTCGTCTAGACAATCCCAAAGAATCACCAGTAAAATCAGCCACATCCTGAACATCAGGAATTTGATAATTGTGTGCTAAAATTACCACATCTTTCTCTTTTTTTAATCTCATGATTTCCTCTTTAAGTTCTGAGGATTGTTGTACTAGCATAACCATCAAATTTTCATTAAATGGCCATTTAAAGAAAGAGGTTTCGCTTAGAATATTCTAAAAAAGGGGATTAGTTGGCAAAAATTTCCTCTTTTTGAATAAGGGCTATTCAAGTAGGCAGAAAATATTCTCATTTTTTAAATATTTCACTTTCAAAAATGAATGCTAAAATGAGCAAAAATTCCACAATGGCAATCAATTTTGAAAAAAATTGACAATTGGCCCAATAACTAAAAGACGGAGCAGACAGTATGAAAATTTTGGCATATTTAGTATGGCTCTTTAATTCTTTTAATCGCATTTGTTCCAATTACTTTTGCTCATGAGCCAGAGTTTGAAATAAAATCATCACAAGATATTTTGAAAGTATCTCATTTCTTTTATGAAGAGTATCTTCTCGTAGGCTTGGAATATTTCAAAGATCATCACAAATTTTTCTTAAATGCCAAAATCTGTCCGATTTTGTATAAGAATATAGCATGGAATAGTAAAATCCTCAAAAAGATCTTGTCTTGATTTCAGAAATTGAAAGGAAACTGGATGAAAATGCAAATTATCTCAAAGAAAAACATTTGGGGGAACCTAGTTCAATTCCAAAATGGTTTAAAAATAAAGCAAATTTATGGATCGAATGGGAAATTAAAGATAGAGGGTTTTTGAAAGCAGTAGAAAAAGTTACAGATTTAAATTTAATTATTGAATCAGATCAGGGCTCAATCCCTAACTGGTTTAAACAAAACACAGAATGACATTCAGATGAAACAGTTTCTGAGAAAGAGTTTTTGAACCCAATTGAATATTTGATAAAATCACGCTAGAAAACTTGCTAGTGGAAATCATGTTCCAATTTTAATTTCATCAGAACAGTAAATTCTCAAAGTTTCAATGGCAGATAAAACTGCCAATCTACTAGTTTTTGGATTATTTGCGTCAGGATAGTTTTCAATTGTAAAAGTCATTTTTCCAAATTTGCCTTCAGCCTCAATATGATGAGTATTTTTGTCAGTATTAGGATCTGCAATTATTTTCACTCTAGTATTTTCACTACCAATACCAGACAAAGACAGCAATGCTGCAACATTGATATTTGCAGGAAATAAAATGACAGCTTTGTTTGCAGTACCTTCAAAAATAATTGTGGGTAAAGTGATAGATTCTAAATTAATTTCAGAATTTTCAAAAAACTTTGCTCCCTTTAGAGAATTAGGATGTTTGGTTGTAGTTATTGTTAGAGATTCAAGTTCATCTCTTACTGATTTAAGACCATCTAATCCAGCAATTGCACCGGATGGAAGAAATATAGTTTTTTTAAAATCTTTACATGCATCAGATAAAATATCATAAATTGATTCATCTAATAATGCTCCAACACTCATAATCATCAAATCACGTTTATTTTGCAAAACACTTAGTCCCACATCTTTTACGGCATCTTGAGAAGCTGCCTCTACGACAATATGGACAGGGTAAGAGGATAAGAGATGTGAATTCTCAACAATTTCAGGTTTATTATTTAATTGTGAAACTAGTTTGATTGCATTTTCTTTGGAACTATCAAAGACATGAGTTAGAATTGCAGAGATTTTTCCAGAGTCAATTGCAAGAGCTATTTGAGTACCTATTGCCCCACAACCCAATAAACCAATTTTTTTCAATCATTATGAAAATGTGTTATCCCTTAATTAATTCTAGTTTATAAAATAATAGTTAGAGTTTTGCAGATGACTCGTACTACATCTATTTAAAATAAAAAAACAAAATTTAGAATATTGTTAACTTTGCAGAATAAAATGCTCATAGGAGTGGTATTTTTGTCAGGATTAACAGTTATCCTCCCAGTAAACGGAGAGCTAGAATCCCCAAGACATCAAGTGAAACCCGATTTTTTGCATCTTTTCTACAGTTTGCGGTTTTACACATGCTGGAAATCCACTGGTGCGAATGACTAATTCCAACCATCCTTTCATTGCAAAGAATATTCTCAACTAACACTCCGGCCTAATATCAACTCCAATAAAATTTACAGGTTTGGGCAAAATTGAAAAATCGTTTCAAGCAACAGAAAAAGAAATTGAAACTATTCCAGCATCAACTATGTCAGGTGTGAATTTCTACATTACAGATCATGATTTGAATATTGCACATAATGGAGTAAAAGACATACCTACCAAAGGACTGTTTGGATTTACAGTTAACTGAATTTCAATTGAAGGGCCAGAAAACATGATAGAGACAGGACACCCAATACAGGAATATTTCACATAAAACTAGAGTTACCAGATACAATTGATGAAAGATCACAAGTCAAGATGACATAGTCTTGATAAAATATTTAGACGAATCAGATTACTCAGGAGATAAAAGAGTTTTAGTAAAATCAATACCACCTACCAAAACATTTGCAAAAGTGCAAAACATCAGATGAAAGTTCAAGAATAGGACATGGGTTTACAGTTAGAATTTATGAATCAGATGCAAATCGAGATTCAAGAAATGAAGATAAAATCTCACTAAGCGAATTAGAATTTAGAGGAGAAAGAAAGAGGAATTAGAGCACATTGGCCAGTTCAAAATTTGATGCAAATTCAGCATATATTGTAGAGACTGGACATAATACAAACATGCTTGAAGTTCAAATTAAGATACCACGTCAGATAGACGGCAAAACAATTCACATTGGAGATGAATATGAAATCAGACACGTTGACAAATCAACCCCGTCAAACACAAATGAAAAGATCATTCTCAAAGGGAGAATTGGATAAAGTGTTTGATGGATCAGTTTTGTCAAGGTTCAGTGTAACCTAAAGATTTTATTCAAACCCACAAAGTATTATTGTGCTCAATACAGTATACAAAGATGCAATCATCAATCGAGACAAGATGCTCTCAATTCTAAAAGGACCAAAATTTGAGCAGATTTTACAAAAAGCACGAGATAACTGGGTTGAATTTACGCCTACAAAAGAAAAAGTTGTTACAGCAGGAATTGATAGTAGTTTTAACAATACAAAATTTCAAGGTATTGAATTATGGGCAACCACAGCTGTTTCAATAAAATCAGACGGCGAAATTCTAGTGGATTTGCATAAATCAGGATTAGGCTCATCTGATGATATTTCAAGTATAGCAAGCAGAATGGAAATAGAAGCTTGCAAGAAGACAATCGACAGTGTGGATTTGGTATTGATGGATGGTTCTCTGCATTCTCAATTAATGACCAGACAAGCAAATTTAGGCTCATTAATTGTAAAGATAATGAAAAAGAAAGACAACGTAATTTTCATAGCAAAGACATCAAATACAAAAAAACAATTTGAAAATTTAGGTTCTCTGGCAGGAGACATTTTCTATTACAATCATGTAACAAACAAACCAGGATTTAGCAGCATCCTTGTAGAAAGGAAATACGGGGCAGATAAAATAATCTCATCAACATTTGTGAGGTTAAGTGGATCTACTCCAATAATCAAATTAGAATTTTTAGGAGATCAGCATGATGAAAACGAGGTTAAAACAATTATGAATAAACTGTACAAAACTAGTGTCGGTGGATATCCATACGCACTAAAGCTTGCACATAATAACTGTAAAATATCGGATAAAGAACTTGGAAAGATGGTTAGTTTGTTAGGATTAAGTAATGAGATAGGTTCACGAGAGGTATTAAGTTGAGTTTAGGATTTGTCATAGGGGAATCAAAGCCTACAATCATTACAGCGATTACCTCAAGAGCACTACCAGTGGGAGAGTATGTCAAAATCAATTCAGATGAGGGAGAAATTCTAGGACTAGTAGAAAGATCTTCAGTCTCCAGTGCAGCATTTACAGATGTGAAAAATTTTGATGAAGCATCAGAAAGTACTGAAATTGCAGAGATGAATAAAAGAGACAAAACATTTACAGCCCATATTGGAATTTTGGGATTTTTAAAAAATCTAAGAAAAGGACAGTCAATCATACCTGCCATTCCACCAATTCCAGGCACAGAAATCACCTTACCAAGTAAGCAAGACCTAGAAGAAATATTCAGTCCTGAAAAAGAAGGATGGGTAAGTATCGGGAATCTTTTACGAAATAAATCAATTGATGCCAAAGTGAATTTAGATAAAATTGTTTCAAGACATGTAGGAATTTTGGCAATGACTGGGATGGGCAAAAGTAATTTAGTATCATTAATCACCAAACAAATTTCAAAACTAAAAGGAACAGTGATAATTTTTGATTACCATAATGATTATACAAGTCTAAACATTCCACGCATTAATGTAATTGATGCAAAAATAAATCCTAGATTACTAGATGCGGATCAGTTCTCAGACGTACTAGAAATTAGAGAGAGTGCCACTGTTCAACAAAGGGTATTGAGAATGGCATTTACAGAACACGTCAAAAAATCAAAGGAATTTTGGAGTAAATTAGAAGGCGAAGTAGACTTTATTGTAAATTCAGAAGATAAAAAAATCAAAGAAATTAGATCATCGGCATATAGAGTTCAAGATATCATCAGTGAATCTCAAAAAAGATTTGAAGATATTTTAGATCCAGATATGGGGGATCCAATTAGCTTTATCAAAGAAGGACGTGCAAATATTCTTAACATTTCAGAATTATCAGAAAAACAAGCAAATGTGGCATTAGCATTTTATTTGCAACAGTTACTCAAAGACAGAAAAGATGCCAGCATAGCACAACATGGAAGAACAAAGAGAGAAAGGAATTTCAAATTTAATTCGCCTATTTTTGTCATCATAGAAGAAGCTCATGTCTTTATTCCAAAAGATCACGATACCAGTGCAAAATACTGGGCTGCAAAAATTGCCAGAGAGGGCAGAAAGTTTGGTCTAGGTCTAGGAGTGGTATCGCAAAGACCACGTAGTGTTGATCTTAATGTTCTAAGTCAGATGGGCTCATTTGCCATAATGAAGATCATTCAAGAAGACGACCAGCGACAAATAGCCTCAGCAACAGAGTCAACTAGTCGTGAATTAATCGCTCAATTAACATCACTTAATGTCGGAGATGCCGTATTAGTAGGACAGTGGACAAACCTACCATCTTTGGTTCATGTTGAGGAAGTAAAAGAGAAAATTATGGGAGCAGATCAAAGTGCAGTTAACGCGTGGGCAAAAGCAGACAAAATGCAAGAAGTTGCAGTAGAGTCAACACAGGGATTGGTTCAGAAAGACTTGTTATTAGACTAATGTTATTTTCACATATTTCAGACACACATTTGGGATTAGTACAGTATGGTTCAGAGGAACGTGCTCAAGATGTGTATGATGTCTTTAACCAAGCAATTGACACATCAATAAAAGATCATGTGGATTTTGTAATTTTTGCAGGAGATATTTTTCACATTCCAAATCCAAATGGTACTGCCATCATACAAATGGCAAATGGGTTAAAGAGATTAAAACAAAATAACATCGATTCATTTTTTATATTAGGCGAACATGACATCAGCAGGATTAGAACAACACCAATTCCATATGTGTATCACAATTTAGAATTTTCAAGATATATCGGTCAAGGAAAACCAATAGAATACAAAGGAATACTCTTAGCAGGATTTGACAAAATAAGAAAAGCAGAAATTTCACAATATGAAGAAAAATTTGCTGCAATTGATAATAGTGTAAAAGATCATCCAGGACATAAAATTTTAATCTTGCATCAAGGAATTACAGAATTCAATAAATTTGCAGGAGAGTTACAATCAACAGATTTGCCAAAAAATTTTACATATTATGCAATGGGACATCTTCACGATAAAGATGTAAAACAATTCAATCACCTAAACGGGCCAGTAGCATATCCAGGTTCCACAGAACTGACAACAAGTGAAGGGATTAAAGAAACAAAAAAAGGATTTTTTGAAGTTGATATTTCTGGAAAAGATGCAATTCCCAATTGGATTGAGTTAGATGCAAGACCTCAAATTTCATTCAAAACAGAGTATCAAGATTTATCAAAAACGATAGATGAAATTTCTGAAAAAATCATCTCAAAGGGTAAAAAACCAATCGTGGAGGTAAAAATACAAGGAGAAAATATAGAAGCAGACCACATTCAGGCACAAATAGCCAGGCTAAATTCATTGGTGCTAAGGTGTTTTTGGAAAATTAGTACAAAACAGATTTCAGACTCTTCCGTATTTCTAGATAGACCAAATGCCATTGATGATGAAATGTACAGATTGTCTGTCGATGCTTTAGGCTCTGAAGAAACAGCCAATTTTGCAATAAAAGAATTACTTCCCATTTTAGCAACGGGTGAAATTAAGGAAGCATCTCAAATGATTTTTGAGAATTTTAAAAAATTCAAAAAGGAGAACAAGATTTGATCACATCAATTGAATTGGGAGATTTTTTAGCACATTCAAATACAAAATTGGAATTTGGTAATGGAGTTACAGTTTTTGTAGGAGATAACGGAGCAGGAAAATCAAGCATAATAGATGCAATAACATTTGCATTGTTTGGTCAACATACAAGAAAATCAAATAAAAGTTTGATAAAACGCGGGTCAAACCAAGGATTTGCAAAAATTGAGTTTTCTATTAACGATAAACAGTTTGAAGCAGTAAGGAAAATAGACAATAAAGGTACTCTTGTTGCAACGTTTGCTAAAGTATCAGGTAATGAACGTGTTGAAATAGCAGCTGGTGAAAGAAAACAATTTGGTGAATCAATGACGCATGAGGTTGAAAAAATCATTGGTTTAGATTTTGAGAAATTAAAAATTGCATCAATTGTTCAACAAGGAGAGTTAAATGCAATTATCAATGCAAAACCAAAAGAATTCAAAGAATTGTTAAACGCAATCATAGGAATTGACAAGCTTGATGTAGCAGCAGAGTCAATGAAATCAGTAAACAAAGAATTTAGAGAGAAAATTAGAGAAAATACAGGGTATGATGATACACATATAGAAATTTTATTGCGAGATCTAGAAAGACATCAAAAAGAAACAGCAGAGTCAGTACCAGAAAAAAACGCTTTACAAATTAAACAGACCAATTTAAAAAATGATCTAGATGATCTTAGAGGAAAAATAGAAACAGACACCACAAAAATTGATAGAATTAGTCAATTAGAATTAAGAAAAAAAGAGCTATTAGCATATGCAAAAGAAGCAATTCATGAAATTCAGCATGAAATTAATGAAAATGAGCGTAAAATTCGTGACTGCGAAGGATGTTTTGAACAAATAGTGTTAAAATCAGATTTGGAATCTAAAATTCAAAAAATCGATGAAGCAATTGAAGATACACTCAAAAAAATTCAAGAAAAGACAAACCAAATAACATCATTAAAAGAAAAATTGTTACTTGCATCAAAACTTCAATTAAAAGACAAAAAATGTCCTGTATGCGATTCAGATGTAGAAAAACTAAACCCATTATTCCAAGAAGATCATCTTCGTAATAAAATTACAGAGATACAGAACCAAATTATTTCAAAAGAAAAAGAAAGAGACACGTATAATCAAAAAAAGAAAGAATTTTCAACAAAATTGCAAAATGCAAGAGATGCTGAAGCAACTCTAAGAGCACATTCAGTTAACAGTAAAGAAGAATTAACAGAAATCCAAAAAGACGTAGAAATAAAAAAACAAAAAATCCCTCCAACTGCTAATGAAAGTTTAATGGAGATATCAGCAATAGACACTCATGCAAAAATGATTTTTGAGAATATTTTAAAATTAGAAGAAGAAACAAAAGGATTTGATGAGCAAGAATTCAACAAATTGAAGAATCTAGTAAATGAAAAACAAATTAGCTTATCTCAAATGGATCAACAGATTGGAGCTATTTCAGAAAAAATTTTGAAAGGTAAAGAACAAATCAATATAATTGAAAAGACAGTTACAGAATTAAAAATTGTTAAAGAATATGTTTCAAATCTTAATGAAATTCAAATAAATATTTTCAGCAGAGATGGACCAGTTGCTACAAGCCTAAGATCTTGGGCATTAAACACAATATCTGCAAAAGCATCAGAATATCTCACATTACTAAATACAAAAATTCAACGAATTGCATTATCTGAAAAAACAAAAGACATCTCCATAACATGTTACTCAAAAAATGAAGTTTTAGAATTAGAATCACTCAGTGGAGGTGAAAAAGTCAGCGTAGCACTAGCATTACGATTAGGGATGGCAAGCCTTCTAGGTGCATCAAATCTCAACTTGATGATTTTAGATGAGCCTACAACTCATCTTGATGCCGAAAGAAAAAAATCCCTAGTGGGAGTATTATCACAATTATCAGAAATTTCTAATTCAGAAACAAGAATGCAATTTCTAATTATCACACATGATGCAGAGATTTTTGAGGATTCAACAGTTGAGCAAATTTACAAATTTGAATCATCTGAGATAGGAAGTAAAGTTACAATACTCTAATCAACATTAACAATACCAGTCATCCAAGGATGAACTATACAATAATAATCAAAAGTTCCTGCATCATTAAATGTAAACTCATAATTAGATCCAGATGCAAGTAGTCCAGAATCAAAGATAGCAACATCAGTATCTGAAATATCTCTACTAGTTATAGTGTGAATAGTTGGATCATCATTAATCCAAAATACAGTTGCACCTGCAGATATAGTAATTTCATATGGCATGTAACACTCATCAGTATCTTCACATCCCGGAACTCCAGTACCTGCAGGAATTGAAACTGTGGCAGGTGTTGGTTTGAGCATTGCTTCTGGTTCTAAAATACTAAATGACTCATCACTTGCTGTCGTGTCTAGCATTGTCTCTGGTTCGGGCATTGCCTCTTGATTTAATGTACTTATGGTAGTCCTAGGCAGATTCGCAACAACTGGGTTTTCCTCAATCATCACAATTCGTGGTTCAATAACATCAGTAGGATCCATCACAATGAAACCAATTGATATTGCAGCTAATACTCCAACTGCGCCTATAATTCCATAAGAAAAATTCATCTCATCCACCTGTTAACTTTGCAAACTTTTCATTCTTACTTAACTTTTCCATAAATTCAATATTAGACAATGCGACAACTGCAGATTCAGCGACTGGATTTTCAGGATCATGCAGTGCCTTTTGAAGAGTTTCTTTTGCCTCTTTGGAACCAACAACACCCAAAGCTATTGCAGCTTCATGACGTACAAACATACTCGGATCATTAAGAGTTGCGTCAGTCAATGGCGGAACAGCACTTGAATATGACATTTGTCCCAATGCAAAAGCTGCCTCATGTCGTACTAGTTCATTTTCATCATTTTTTAAAACTCTAGCAATATGGGGGATTTTATCTTCCCCTCCAAAATCAACTAAAATGCATGCAACCCGTGTCCTTACTACAAAATCCGGATGTTCTAAAAGTGAAATAAAGTATCCAGTATCCTTTTGTTCATATTTTAATTCCATCTCTGCAAAAAGTTCCAATCTATCTTCAGTGATTACCTGCATTTTGTTTTGAAATTTTTTGTGTCCTATATTAGGTTACTTGAAAAAAATCAATAATCAATTGAGATATGTATTTAATGGAAAAAATCCAATAATCAATTATGGGTGTAAAAATAGGTGAAAAAGCACCAAACTTTGGAGTCTCAGAATGGGTTCAGGGAGCTCCAACAAATTTCGATCAAGAGAAAGATCACATTGTGCTCTTAGAAGTATTTCAAGTGAATTGTCCCGGATGTTTCATGAATGCAATTCCTGAAGCAATCAATATTTACAATAAATACAAGGATGAAGGAGTTCGAGTTTTAGGTCTAGCTACAGCTTTTGAAGATTTTGATAAAAATACGCTAGGGAATTTGAAAATGCTTGCTGAAACAGGAGAAGTGATAGGAGAAACCAAAGACGCACTTTCATCACATGGCCAATTACAAGATGGGAATAAACTATCATTTAAAATTCCGTTCCCATTAGCTATGGACAATCTTACAAAAACTTCAGAAGAAACGAGTCAAGAAAAAATTATGGAATTTATTTATCCACAAATTCCAGAATTTGATTCTCAACCAGATGAATACAAAAATCAAATTATTGAAAGAGTGAAAAGTTATATGAAATCAAAAGAATATTCAGCAGAAACATTTGAGAAATTTGCCTTACAAGGTACACCATCTATGATAACAGTAGACAGAAAAGGAATTCTCAGAGACGTATCATTTGGCCAATCAGGTCATGTGGATTCATTGATTCAAAAATTACTTGGTGACGATTAAATCATCCAATCAAAAACAATACTGCAGACAATACTACCACCATAGCAAATCCGCCAACCAAAGCAATCTTTGCATTATCCATGATTCTATGACGGATAAAAAATTGCAATATATTTTATTTTCTTCTTTTAATTATAAAAATAATCACACATGTAAGACCGCCAACAAGTAAAAGTATGATTATCAAATAGAGTGATCCATAATCAACTAAAGGAGTTAGGTTAGATGAAGGTGTATCATTTGGAGTTATTTCAGTCAAACCTGAAAGATAAAAAGTCCCAACAACATCTAATTGATTGTTACCAGATCCAGTAAAATTTAATGTGACAAAAGAAATTGTTTCACTTGTTTTTACTAGAGGGAAATATTCTTGATCATTGAGATAAAATGTAAAATTTCCTCCCAAAAGACTTTGTGGAATAACTAATTCGCCCAGATTATTCTCTAATCCACTTGTGATGTGAAGAGTTAATTTTTTCTCATCTTTATCAAACTCAAAATTAGGTATATCAAAATTAGAAACAACTTCAACTTCAAATGAATGACCTCCAGATTGAACATCTAATCGGTTCACCAGTCCAGTCGCATCAGACAATGATTGCCCATGTACAGGGGTTAACACAAAAAATAATACGACAAGCATTAAAAATATTGTTTTCAATTTATGCTGTTCTAGGAATTCTTTTGGTTAATTCTTTATCTTGAGCAATTCGAGGATGATCTGGATCTGCCAAAATAACTTCGAACCAATAATGTTTGCCATCTTTATAGACAAAATAAGAACCTAAAAGTTTCATGTTTGGATATCTTTGAACAACTCTTCTATTAGCAACAGTTCTCATATCATCATCAGCTTTGATTCTTGTAACACCAAGATGCTTTGGTCTTCTACCACCAGTAGGTCTTTGTTTTCTCATACCACCAGTACCGACTCTCATTCTAACAACAATGATACCTTGTTTTGCTTTGTAACCTAATCGTCTAGCCCTCTGTATTCTACTTGGCTTGTCAATACGTGTGACTGCAGTTTCTTTACGCCATTTAATTACACGCTCACGTATTTCAGGGGAATTTTCTTTCCATAGTCTGATCCACGTCTGGTCTTGATAACTAGGCATATCGAGATTAGAAAAATCCCCTTTAATAACTGTAAAATCGGTAATTCAACCCTTCAATAAGTAGAGTTTTCTTGAGTAACTTCTTGCCCATTTAAAGTAAAATAACAAAACATGATCAAGTGAATTTTTGTAAAGATGTATGATCAACTGATAAATGTCCACAAAAACACTTTACGTTCAAGATTTATCCAATTCCTTTAAAAGTTCTGCTTTTTTTTGCTCAAATTCACTTTCACTTAAAATATCCAAACGCATTAGATCATGCCATTCTTTAATCTGATGTCGCACATACTCTTCAGTAATTCTGCGTTCATATTTGAAATTCGTTGCAGTTTTAGATATTTTTTCCCCTGTCTTTACTCCAGCATCTTTTAGATGTTCACCAGTTTTTACTCCAGCATCTTTTAGATGTTCACCAGTCTTTGATCCTGCATCTTTTAGGTTTTCACCAGTCTTTGATCCAAATTGTTTTATCTTTTCTACATAATTTCTTGACGGCAAATTCGCTTTTTTCCAGTCTTTTTTTGATTTATAACCATAGTTTTTCAGGTTATACTGCGTAACCCACTTGAACATAAAATAAAAATTAACTAAAACAACACCAATCCAAATCACCACATCATACAAAACAATTAGCACTAGTGAAAATAAGAAAACAATGTCATCAATGTATGCATCAGGAAAATAATTGCCCATAACATCATACATAAAAGATTCTAAACGTGGATTTGGTTCAAAATAAAATAACGAATTTATAGATTCATCCATGGTAGTTGTTGGTTCAGAACTAGAATATAGAATATCATCTGCGATAAACCACACACTTACAAACATAGAAAACAAAAGAATCCATTTTCTAGTCTTTTGGATTTTTTGAGTCCATAATAATGCAAATATAGAACAGCAGAAAAAACATGCCCAAAATCTAGATAAAGGCATTTTATCTGCATTTGTATTGTCTTCAGACACTATTTTTTTTATAAATTAATGTGTTAATTAATTGTTCCATACTAGGTTCTGTCAAGTTCAGACATACCAGGGATTTCTGATGATGTTCATTCAATCACATGATTTAGTTCTCTAAATCATAAGGCAAAGTATACAAATCGTTTCAAAGTTGATGAAGTTATTTCAGTCATTTCATACTCGCATAAAGAGGGTCAATTATACCTGATACTAACTGTAAAACGGAAATTATACCCAAGCAACGCTAATCAGTAAAAATTTCCTTGAGCGGGGATCACAAGACTCACACCCAAAGAATTTGCTTCCGCAGAAAACTCGATAACAGGATTAGGCTCAAGTTATTAAAAAAGATTCCCCAGTGCTGCTTTGAGATTTTTATTGAACGGTGAGGATTTTAAAAAAGATGAAAGTCAAAACATTCGCATTATCACTAATTTTTCTAGTCGGAATTATGACATATTTACCTCAAGTTCATGCAGAGCCAACAGTTTCAATAATAATGGAAAAAACAACATATAGTTATTGTGAAAAATTATTCTATACAATTCAAGTTTCTGAAATTACAGGAGACAATGCAATAATTCACATCAGAGATGAATCAGGTAAAGGTAGCAGTGCAATACCAATGGCAATAACAGAACTAGAAAATCCAATTCCATCACTAATACCATTTGAAGCAGAAATATTCCCACTGGGAAAATACATCATAGATGTAGAATATTCAGGGACAAAGACTTTAGCAGAATTTGAATTGATAGAATCAGATTCAATTTGTTTTTCAGGATCAATTAAACAAATAATGGTCAGTTGGGTTTCAGGATACATTTCAGATGGATTTCTTTTAGATGCAATTCAAAGGGATGTAGATAAACAGCTAATAGACATACCTTTTGAAATTAATGAAAATAATAAAAACAAAATCGACATTCCAGATTGGATAACTGCAGTAGTAATTTGGTGGTTGGAAGGAGCAATATCAGATGATACTTTTTCTAAAATGATGAACAATTTGCTTGAAAGAAACATTATTGGATTCTCAAAAGAAATAAAAAATGAGATATGAATAAGCATTCAATCATCACAATCATTGCAACAATCATCATCATATTGCCATTTGCATATTCAGGATGGAATATTTTTGGAATGCAACAACTAGAATATAGATGGGACAATCCAGGGCAATTTAGTTTTTTTACAATGTCAAATCATGGAGTAGTGGAAGTTTGTAATCCAATGCCATTTTGGATTAGTTTTGAGAAATTACAGATTACGCCTTATTTTGAAGCAAGTAATTTAGGTTCATTTTCAATAGAATCATCTACAATAAACCCATCATCATCAACAATACAAAAAGGGACATTTTCATCAGAGGAATTATCAGCATCTCAGCATATTTTCATGACGTTAGATTTTGAGTTTGACGGAGGGGACATTAGACTTGACCCCAATCAGTTCATTGTAGTGGTACGTGCAGACATGCCAATTTTAGGAATAATTCCATATTCAACTACAACTCAGATATCAGGATTTGATTTTGACAAAAATATGAATTCTGAAGACTTGTCTTGTGATTAACTAGATTTACTTGCCCTAGCAATTATTCCGAAAACAACTGCAACAATTCCAGCACCAACAAATGCTATTATAACACCCATAATCGCTTCTTTACCCATTCCTTTTGACATAGAACTGGATGACTGAGATGTAGAATCAAGTACACATGCGCCGTCTTTGAGAACAGTTCCAGGTCCACATCTTTCATCCAATACACATGCGCCATCTTTGAGAACAGTTCCAGGTCCACATTGTGCGGATGGAGTGTCATCTACTTGGATTGTTGCATCTGCTGCTACGGCTTGGGCATCTGCTACAGCTTGGGCATCTGCTGCTACGGCTTGGGCATCTGCTGCGGCTTGGGCTGCTGCTGCTGCCACCGCATCATCATCAACACTAGTATCTGGAACTACAACTGGAACAGACACTCCAAATTCAAAACCAAAAATTTCTACTTCCTCAGTACCGGCAGGTAATTCAACACTCAAAGTTCTACTCTGAATAGTGTTGTCAGTTTCTGAGAAATTTGTCTCATCACCATCAGCTAAAATAAAAAAATCATCATCCAATCCCTCAAAGGTAAAATCAAAGAAAGAACGATCCAATGTAATATCCAAAGTTCCACTTGATTCAGTTACATCAACAGTCAATATCAAAGAGACAAAGTCCGTATCAACTTCAATGCCAGTAACAGACATTCCAGATGCAACATATTCAATATCAAAAGAAGTTCCTTCAACATCTACAGAAATTGTTTCAGCATAAGCTAAAGCAGATAAAATCACAGCAAGCAAAATTAATCCAAGAGAGATTTTCAATAAAAAATTAACACTAGGTAATTGCGTATGTTTTTCAGAGTACAACAATTCCTTTGCAGTGAAACTATTCATTATAGTAATAAACCTCCAAATGAACGTTAAAAACGAAGAGACGACAATTAATCACGTTAAAGTCAAGCTTTTTTACTTGTTTTTAAAGTTCGGGTAGAGATCATACTAGATTACGCCTCTAAGAATCTGAATAATCTTTTCAGCAATCACATTTGCTGCCAAAGACTGAGCCTCTTTTGTCTGAGCGCCAATATGGGGAGTCAAAATTACATTGTCCAGTTCGGCAAGCTTTGTTCCAATAGCAGGTTCTTTTTCAAACACATCCAAGGCAGCTCCGCCCAACGTACCATTTTTGAGTGCATCATACAAAGCATCCTCATCAACTACCCCACCCCTAGAAGTATTGATTATTTTTGCAGTTTTTTTCATTGTAGAGATTTTTTCTGCATCCAAAAGATGGTATGTGGAATCTAAAAGTGGAACATGAATTGAAACATAATCAGAACTTTGTAAAAGCGTATTCAAATCAGCTTTCATCAAACCAACTTCCTTTGCAAATTCTTCATCAATTGGTATTACATCATAACCAATAATATTCATGTTTAATGCTCGTGCAACTCTGCCCAATCTTTTTCCAATGTTACCCAAACCGATAATTCCCAAATATTTTCCACGAAGTTCTGTTCCCTTTAGTTCTTTTTTAAGCCACTGTTCATTTCTTATTGCTCTATCTGCTCGAGTGGTTTGTCTTGCAAGAGATAGCATTAAACCTAAAACTAATTCTGCAACTGCATTCATTGCCCCCTCTACTGCATTAATGACACGAATATTTTTTGACCTCGCTGCATCTTGATCAACATTATCCAATCCAACTCCAACTCTAGCAATAATCTTACAATTATCAGCTCTCTCGATCATTTCTTTTGTAATTATAGTTCTACTTCGTACAATTATGATATTAAAAGATGAAATTTTTTCCAAAATTTGTTCTGGAGTAATTTCTGGCTCATATGAGACCTTTAGTCCATTATCAATCAAAATTTTATTCAGTATAGGATCGACTACATCACAAATCAGTACAGAATCATCAAAGCCCATAAGAAAAGAAAATGATCAACGGAATATAATTCATTAAGAAAATAAAAAGAAAAAAAGATGTTAAAAGATCAAGAAGTAAGGATTTCTGCCACTATAGGAATTACTTCCCATAATGCTACATAATCGCCACTTGCTTGCATTTCAGAAGCTACATCGTCAGTCATTAAACCGTGAATGTTTTGGGCAGGATGAGCAATACTGTTCATTCCCATTGGAGGAACTGCATCACTTGGATTGCCTAAAGCATATGCATAAGATGCTACTGGTGCTGGGATAACTTCTTTCTCAACTAGAACTGGGTTCAAGCCGAATGGGTCACCTGCTACAAAGACTGTAGCTGCGCCAGTGTAAATTGCTGCATAATCATGGTTTAGTGCTGCATATACACCAGGTTCATCGAATACCACATCTACAATCATGTTTTGTGAACCTCCGAGTAACCATGTTTCAGTTGCTGCGGATTGTACTCTGTTACCTTGGGTAACTCTGTCCAAGATTTCTCCAACAATGTGGAAGAATAGTGGTTCGTTACCGTGGTTTTCGATAAAGAGTCTCACGTGTTGATCATTTTCAACAAACAAGAGTTGTGATTGGTATTGCTTGTGTTCAATTCCATTCCATGGTTGTGCGACAAAGATGTTCTTAGTTACATCGCCATTGACGAGTAAGTTATGAGCCATATTTGGTACATAGCCAAATTGCATTCCATTAACAACTGTTGCAGTGTTATGATGTTGGAACATTGCTCCTGCATCATAGTTGCCTTCAGGTGTTAAGTACAATTGATTGTATTGGAGTTGAAACTCTAATGCGTCTGCATCGTAGAACATTCTATCTAATGAAACTTTACCGTCACTGACAGCTGTTTTCTCTACCATTAGATTCTTGTATCCATTGACAGGATCAACGATTGCAATTCCGTACATGCCGGAAAGAACGTGTTGGTCCATGCCAATTAGTTTGACACCAGAACAATGGTATTTGAAAACGCCAGCAGATTCAGCAATGTAGCAGTACATGCTTGTTTCACCCGGATTAACGGATTCAAAGTTTCCTGCTGACATTTGAGATGAGTGCATGTCGTTACCGTGTCCGGTAACTTCATCTGATGGAATTGTTAATGTCATTTTTACAACATCACCTTGTGTAACTCTTAGTGTTGGTCCTGGGACTTGTCCACTAAAGGCCATAGCGTTGTAAGTTTTCCCCCCCATAATTGGAAGTTCGACACTCTCACCAGTCAAATCAAACTCGACGACAGTGCGTCCAGAAGATTCAAGTACACCACAATCAGTTTCTGCGAATGCTTGAGGCATTACAAGTTGTAAACCGCCCATTTGGTGGATTTGTTCAATTACGTTGACATCCATTTTGTTGATGTCAAGTGATTGTCCAGCAATCTGGGTTTGTGTGTATGTGCTTCCGAATAAGGTTGCCCCCATTACAGCTACTGCTGCAATAGTAAAGAGCATACTAGTACGCTTATTCATAAGCACCGCACCGGTAATTCATATATAATAATTCCCATTACTGGCACATAAAATTTTGAAGATATCTGAAAAAGAATGAATAATAGGTGAAAATCAGTATAGTCACCATGAAGTTCAGATTAGACGAGGATTCTCTTGGAAAGGTCAAAATTCCAGCAGACGCATATTATGGAGCATTCACCAGAAGAGCAATCAACCAATATCATGTGACTGGTAACAAAAGCCACGATAATTTGATCAAGTCATTTGTAATGATAAAACGTTCAGCAGCAGTGGCAAATATGAAAACTAGAGCAATAGACACAAAACGTGGAAGAGCCATTGTTTCGGCCTGTGATAAAATTTTAGCTGGAAAATATGTTGATCAATTTGTAGTAGATATGATAAATTCTGGTGCAGGTACTGCATTTAACATGAATTCTAATGAAGTAATTTCAAATGTCGCATTAGAGGTATTGCACAAAAAGAAAGGTCAGTATGAATTTCTTCATCCAAACGATCATGTCAACATGTCACAATCAAGTAACGACACATATCCCACTGCAATGCACGTTGCAATTTTAATAAATCTAAAAGAAACCATTCCAGCTATTGATATTTTAATAAAATCACTATCCAAGAAAGCAAAACAATTTTCATCATTTAAAAAAATTGGAAGAACACATCTGATGGATGCCTTACCAGTAACATTAGGAAGTGAGTTTGCAGCTTATGCTACATCAATTTCTAAAGCAAGAAAAGAAATCATAGATGCACAAAAAGAATTGCAAAATGTTGCATTAGGCGGAACCGCAGTAGGTTCGGGGGCCAATACGCCAAAAGGATATAGAAAAATTGCAATAGCCGAATTAAGTAAAATTTCAAAACTATCATTAAAACCAGAAAAAGATATGCAGCATAGTTTGCAAAGCAAGTTTGCAGTTGCAAATTTGTCAAGTGCGTTACGAAACTTGGCAATTGAGGTTGGTAAAGTTGCAAACGATATCAGATTGATGGCATCAGGTCCAATTGCAGGACTGGCAGAATTAGGGATTCCTGCAGTTCATGCAGGTTCATCCATCATGCCCGGAAAAGTAAACCCATCCCTGGCCGAATGTATGAACATGATTTGCTTTAACGTGATTGGAAACGATACGGCAGTTTCTTGTGCAGCACAAGGTGGACAGTTTGAGCTAAACGTCATGCTTCCAGGGATGCTAAAATGCATGCTAGAATCAACAGACATGCTGAAAAATTTCCTTCCAATATTTTCTGCAAATCTTATTGACGGATTAACTGCAAACAAAGACAAATTACGTCAAGATATTGAAAACAGTCCCGTAATTGTCACATTATTAACTCCAAAAATAGGATATCTAAAGTCTGCAGAGCTATTCAAAGAGTCACTAAAAACTGGAAAAACTATCAGAGAGCTTGTTGTTTCAAAGAAAATTATGGGCAACAAAGAGATCGATTCTCTATTTGGATAAATTATGGCAAAAATATTCGTAGAAGCTTACGGATGTTCTGCTAGCTTTGCAGATTCAGAAATGATTTCAGGGTTGATTTTAAACGGAGGCCACACTTTAGCTGATAATTCTTCAGACTCTGACCTAAATGTTATAGTTACGTGTTCTGTTAAGGATTCAACTGCAAACAAGATGATGTACAGGATTAATTCATTAAAATCAAAACCGCTCATAGTAGCAGGATGTCTTCCAAAAGCAGAAAAAGAAACAGTTGAGAAATACTCAAAAAATGCTAGTTTGTTAGGACCTAACTCTTTAGGAAAAACATTGCAGGTAATTAATTCAGCATTGAGTGGAAGAAAACAAATCGCATTAGAGGACACGGATTTATCCAAAGTGGGACTTCCCAAAGTTAGACTAAATCCAACTGTGGGAATTGTAGAAATTGCAAGTGGATGTATGAGTGAATGTACATTTTGCCAAACCAAATTGGCCAAAGGAGATCTTTCAAGTTATAGATTAGGAGACATTGTAAGACAAGTTCAAACTGAAATTAAAGAAGGATGTAAAGAAGTGTGGCTAACATCTACAGATAATGGATGTTATGGATTAGATATTGGTACAGATTTGCCTTCATTGGTAAATGCAGTTACTGAAATTCCAGAGGATTTTATGATACGAGTTGGAATGATGAACCCAATGTACATGCCAAGAATTAAAGAAAATTTGATTGAATCATTTGATAACGAAAAAGTTTTTAAATTTTTACATATTCCCGTACAGAGTGGAAGTGACAAAGTACTCAACGACATGAAACGAGGACATACATCTGGAACATTTAGAGAAATTGTAAATAAAGTGAAAACGAGATTTGGAGACTTTACCATTTCTACAGATATCATTGTAGGCTTTCCCTCTGAAACTGAAGAGGAGTTCCAAAAAACAATTTCATTATTAGATGAGATAAAACCAGACGTTGTGAATCTATCAAAGTATAGTGCAAGACCAGGAACTGATGCTGCAGAAATGAAGCAAATTGATGCAGCAGAAGTCAAACGAAGAAGTAAGATAGTTTTTGAACAGATCAGTAAATTGTCAATAAAAAGTAATCAAAAATGGATCGGTTGGAAAGGCAAAGTCCTATTTGATGAAATGACAGAGGAGGGGATAAAAGGTAGAAACTTTGCCTACAAGCCTATAGCAGTTGAAGACGAAGTAAATATCGGTCAATCACATACAGTTGAAATCACAGATGCCACAGTAAAACGACTGATTGGTAAGATCGCAAGCTAATTTTTTTCGATCTAAAATTTGATTAAAAAAACGTAAGAAGGTTTTTTATCTAAATCAGGAAATAAGATCAGAAATGAGTTTTCAAGTTAAAGAACCAATTTTAGTAATAGGCTTGGGTGGCGTAGGCTCAAAACTAGCTATAGAGGCAAAAAACGCTCTAAATTCGGATTGTCTAGTAATTAGTAATGATAAGAAAGATTTCTCATCAGAGAATCCATCTATTCATGTTTCAACAGATTCAGTTATCAACCCATCAGTTCAATTAATCAGAGGCTCAACTTACAAAGTTGCAGACGAGATAAAATCAAAAATTTCAGGTTATTCCACAGTTATCTTGATGAGTAATTTAGCAGGTAAAGCAGGCTCAGCTATGGCACCTGTGATATCAGAGATGTGTAAAGAAGCAGATGCAGGATTAGTTTCATTTGCAATCATGCCTTTCAAATATGAAAAAGACAGAATTTTCAACTCTGGAGTATCTCTAAAAAGAATCAGAGAAAACTCTGCATGTACTATTGTACTTGATAATGATTCATTGCTTGAAAGTAATCCAGATTTAAATCCTAAAGCATGCTATGAAATTGCAAATTCTGCAATGATGCATGTGGTGAATTCACTTGGTGCATCTGAAATATCCAATGAAACAAGTATTCTCACAACAAGTAAAGATGGACAAAATATGGAAGATTCACTAAGAGATTCATTGAAAATGCTTTATGATAACGCTCCACCAAATTCAATTAAGCGCTCAATGTTGTATGTAGTTGGAGGAAGCAATATTCCAGTAGGAGTGATTAACTCAATTACAAATCTTACAGCAGGAATTGTTAATGAAAGCAATTCACAGATAGACATGTCCTCAAATTCTGATAATTCCAAAGTCGTAATGCTATCATCAATTCAAGGAATGACAAAGTTTGATAGTTATGATCCTTTAGGAATGATTCCACAAGAAGATACTCTAGACTGGGCAACGCCAGATTGCAGTATTGACTGTGAATTAGATTTGTATCAACTAGAATAAACTAATTTTTTAAAATTATAATTTTTAAAAAGAATTAATCTTTCTTTGGTTCTTCTTTAGCTGGTTCTTCTTTTAGAACATTTTCAGCTTTGCTCAAATCAGGAGAATTAACTTCTGTAGTTGGTTCTTCTACTTTAGCTGGTTCTTCTACTTTAGCTGGTTCTTCTACTTTAGCTGGTTCTTCTACTTTAGCTGGTTCTTCTACTTTAGCTGGTTCTTCTACTTTAGCTGGTTCTTCTACTTTAGCTGGTTCTTCTACTTTAGCTGGTTCTTCTACTTTAGCTGGTTCTTCTACTTTAGCTGGTTCTTCTACTTTAGCTGGTTCTTCTACTTTAGCTGGTTCTTCTACTTTAGCTGGTTCTTCTACTTTAGCTGGTTCTTCTACTTTAGCTGGTTCTTCTACTTTAGCTGGTTCTTCTACTTTAGCTGGTTCTTCTACTTTAGCTGGTTCTTCTACTTTAGCTGGTTCTTCTACTCTGGTTCTTCTACTTTAGCTGGTTCTTCTACTTTAGCTGGTTCTTCTTTTAGAACATTTTCAGCTTTGCTCAAATCAGGAGAATTAACTTCTGTAGCTGGTTCTTCTTCTGCAGCTGGTGGTGCTTCTACTGTATCTGAAACTTTTTTGGTTTCTTTTTCAAGAGTGACTTTAGATTCTACTTCCTCATCATATCTAGAAACAAGAATATAACCTTCATCAGTTTTGCTCATTCTTACTCTGACTTTTCTTGGGGGATTTCTAACGCCTCTTGACCAAATTTCACGAGCTAATTCTTCTTCTATTTTGATTGTCTCAACTTTCATGTGATGTCGAGCAAATTCTCTAATCATGTTAATTGCTCTAACAGCTCTATGCTGAGGTTGTGAAATTTTTACTTTACCAAGATTAATTGTATAAACTCGTTCTAATTCTTGAGACATTTATCCGACCTCCACATCAGTTGATCTCCAAGCTCTGCGTTTTGGATTTGTTCTTACATTTCTCTTAGTTCTGAGAATAATCCATGCAGGTACTGCTGATGCCTGTCTAGTCTTTTTGAGTAGACGGATCTTCCTTGGAGAGGACTTGCGAGCAGCCATAGATTTTCAGGCACGAAGAGCTCTTTTTAAATGAATCTCAGGATTTTAAGCAATCTTGAATCTGTTTTAAGATTCTTGCAGAAGCGCCCCATACAATTTGATTTTGATATTCAAAAGTATACATTTCTTGAATTAGATTATGAGTTGGATCAGGATCCTTTGTTTGGGTTTTTAAAAAGGGCTCCAAAGGAATATGAAAAATTTTTTCAACTTCAGAATTTGCAGATAGTTTAGGAATTTTATTTACAACTGAAACAAATGGTAAAATTAAAAACCCAGAATTCAAAGTCACCACAGGTTCTAATTGACCAACTACTTGTTCTTTAGAAATTGTTAGTCCAATCTCTTCACTTGTTTCACGTAATGCAGTTTCTAAAAGATCTGAATCACTAGAATCTAATTTTCCACCTGGAAATGAAATTTCACATGCATGGAATTTCATGTGTTTTGGTTTTTCAGTCATTATAACAATTGGCTCTTCACCATAAATTACTACAAGTATTGATGCCAAGCGATATTTCCCATCTAATTTAATTTTAGGATTAACTATAGTAGAGAGATTGGATTTTAAATCATCTAAGAGCATCAGGGTTCTTTCCTACTATTCCATATGGGTTTTGGTATTCAAAGGTTTTAACCAAGGATAAAAGAATTGAAAATATGACAATAAGGTATGAAGCTAATCCTCCCAAAATTCTACCAGACACAGATACAAACGAATCAATTCAAAAATTTGTAGATAAAATAAAAATTATTTCAAAAAAATGCGATGCAATACACCTAACAGAAAACGTATTAGGATTTCAAAGAGTCTCACCTATTGAAGTTGGGAGAATTATTAAACAAGAAATTCCAGAATTGCCAATTACAGTTAGTCTAAGAGTCAGGGACAAAAGTGAGAACAAGATTTCAGAGTTTGTGGATAATTGCATTTCTATAGGATTTTCAGGAATTTTAATACTAATGGGAGACGCTTCACAAACAGGAAAAATAGATTCAGGGCAAATTCCAAGTTTAACAGTAAAGAGATTAAAAGATCAAGGAGTGGATTCAAAAATTGATTTGTATCTTTCAATATCAAACAAGCCTAATTTTTCCAAAGTTGAAAGGAAACTAGATGCAAAACCCAAGGGATTCATTACACAGGTTATTCAAAAGATAGAACAAGTTCAAAATTTATCAGACAATCTTAAAGGATTTTCAATAATTCCAATTCTCCTGTACCCATCACCTAAAAATGAAAAATCTGCAAAGTTTTTGAATTTAGATTTAAAATCATACAGCCAAGAATTTGAAGAATTGCTACACAAAACACATGAGATAACAGGAGATGTATTAATCACATCACCTAGTGATTTTAGTGGGTTGAATAAATTTTTAGAAAAATTATCTAATTAAAGTACAAAATATTTTGCATCTGGATGATGAATCACAATAGCTGCAGTAGATTGTTCAGGAATAATTTGTCCAGATTCAGTCAAAGTCATTCCTGATTTTTCAGGTTGCAACAATTTCCATACTAGATGATGTTGTGATACATCAGGGCAGCTAGGAAATCCCCAACTATACCTTAATCCACCTTTTTCTAAATTCAACTCAGTTTTAATTCTCTGATTTACCCATTGAGCTAGAGCTTCTGCAACTTCAACTGCCAATCCATGCAAATAGTATGCATCAGTATACTTGTCTTCTTTATTCCATTGTTCAACAATATCTGCCACTTTATTTCCCACAGTTACGGATTGAAATGCAACAACGTCATCTTCACCAAAATAATCAGTTAAACACAAATGGTCAGGTTTAGTAGAACGTGGAAATTCTAATTCAACATCATCACCTGCAGCAGGATTCTCAACTAGTAATTTTCTATCCTTGTTATGACATTTGAAATATCCATAAACAATTTCAGGTTCAAAGAGTTTTTCTCTAATAATTCTAATTTTCCATTCAGTTAACAGCTGTTCATGTTCAGCCCCAGATTCAGAACCTGCCTTTCCCCTCAACCCCCAGGATAGTTTGAATAGGGATTTTTTATCAATCATGCTCCAAACTTCAGTCATGTTGATTTGATCTAGTTTTAATCTAATTGGCTCTCCAATTATTTTTGGCGTTGGGGATTGAACTGGTTTAATCTCACTTTTTGGAAGCGTGTCAGGATCTATAGCTACAACAGATTTTTCTTTCCAGTTCTCTAATTTTACTTTCCAATCAGATAAGAGTTTTGGTTTTTCATCTGAAATTAAAATATCCATTGTTTTGAGACCTTCAAACATTGTATTACAATAAAATACTCCGGGCTCGTAAATTCCATTTTCTTTTGCTATTCTGTTAATGTAATTGCTGTTAATTGCAGCACCACCACAAAGAATTGGGGCAGTCATGTTATTTTTTCTAGCATGTTCTACAAATAATTTCATTTGTTTTGATGTAGATACCAATAATGCGGATAATCCTATAGCATCAGGTTTTGTTTCATCAATTTTTTCAAGGAATTTTTGTAACGGGACCTGCTTTCCCAAATCATGTACAGTGTATCCATTATTTTGAAAAATGGTCTTTACAAGATTCTTCCCAATATCATGTACATCGCCATAAACAGTTCCTAAAACAAGAACGCCCTTACTTGTTCCCTCTTTTTTTACAAGATATTTTTCTAATTCTCCAACTGATGCTTTCATACATTCAGCAGACTTTAGAACAAAAGGTAGAATTAGTTCTCCTGCACCAAATTTATCCCCAACCTCTTTCATGGCAGGAAGTAAATCTTCATTGAGAGTCTTAATTGCAGCATCATGTGTGGTTTCTTTTGATGCATCAAGGAACAGAATTCCATCAGTTTCCTTGATAATTTCAGGTTTACCAAGTTTTTCAGCGATTGCAGACACCACATCATTTGCAATTCCATCTTTGAGTCTGTTTACAATTCTAAAGTTTGCACGTTTTCCTGCAGGCCATGAAGGATCAACATCCACTTTCTTTGAAACAGTACCAGCTTGAGATCCTATATTCTCAAAGTATGTTATCAAATCAGATAAGGCATTTGGATGGGTGTTAAAAATTAGATCATCTGCAAGTTTTTTCTCTTTCTCATCAATTTCACCATAAGGAACAATCTCTTTTGCATTAACTATTGCAGTATCAAGACCAGTTTTAACAGCATGATACAAAAATGCTGAATTCAGAACTTTTCTAGTATAAGGAGATAAACCAAAACTAATGTTACTCAGGCCCAAAGTTGTGAAACAATTTGGGAATTTTTCTTTAACTAGTCTAATTCCTTCAAGGGTATTTTTTCCTGCATCAAGAAATTCATCTTCTCCAGTTGCCAAAGTAAATGTAAGGACATCAAAAATAAATTGTTCAATTTTTAATCCGTATTTTTTTCCTGTTTCATAAAGTAATGTAGCAGTGTCAACTTTTTGTTGAGGTGTTTTAGCCATACCCTCGGGTCCAATACATAAAGCAATTGAAGGTAGGCCATACTTTGCCATAATAGGAGCAAGTTTTTCAAATCTACTGCCATCACCTTCAAGATTTATTGAATTAATTATGGGTCTTCCAGGGATTTGTGTTACAGCTGCTTCAATGACTTTAGGATCTGTAGAATCAATTACAAGAGGGGCATCAATTTCTAGGCTTAATCGTTTAACTAAATTTAACATGAATTCAAATTCGTCTGCACGTTCTGTAGTTGCAACACAAACATCAAGACAGTGTGCACCATCCTCAACTTGCATTCTCCCCAAATCAACTAGCCCATCATAATCATCCTCAAGAACTAACTTCTTTGCTTTACGAGAACCTTGAGTATTGATTCTCTCACCAATAATTAGTGGTGCAGGGATTTGTTTAAGATCAACTGCCTTCAGGGCTGAACTCACTCTTGGAACTGTCAATATACTAAAATCACATCTGTTTTTGTAAATACTTAACCCTTGACTGAATTGGCTTTTTCGTCAATTACTTTCCTCAAAGCCTTGATGTGTTCAGGGTTGGTCCCACAACAACCACCAATAATTCGGACTTTTTTGTAGTCATTAAGAAAATCACCTAGTGCAATACTCATCTTTTCAGGAGTCATTTTGTAAACTGCTTGTCCACCATCATTTTCAGGCATGCCAGCATTTGGAACTACCAATATGTTATGTTCATTTTGCTCATCTAGCCATTGAACGCTAGGATTCATCTCAATAGGACCAGTTGAACAATTTAACCCAAAAACATCAATGCCCATATCAGAAACAGTCGTGTATGCAGCTTGGATGTTTGTGCCAAGTAACATTTTTCCATATTGATCCAAAGTGGTATTTGCAATAATTGGGACTTTTTTGCCAGTTTTTTTTATCGCATTGTGACATGCTTCAATAACTAATTTAACTTCTAGAATGTCTTGACTAGTTTCAATTAGTAATGCATCAACACCACCAAGAATTAATCCTTCAACTTGTAATTCAAATGCTTTACGGATTTCATCTAGCGGTATTTGACCCAAATCAGGATCATTAGAACTTGGAAGATATCCTGTTGGGCCCATAGAACCAATTACATATCGTGGTTTGTCTGAATATTCTTTGCAAATCTCAGATGCAAGGGTAGCAATTTTTTTGTTAAATTCAATGGTTTGATCACCAAACCCATATTCATCAAGTTTAATTTTATTTGAACCAAAAGAATTTGTTTCAATACAATCAGCACCAGCATCCAGATAATTTCGATGAATTTGTTTAATCCATTCAGGATGGGTTATCACCAAACCATCATTAAAACCGTCCTGATTGTTTGGGAAATCTTCAGGCTGTGGATCATGTCTTTGAATTTCAGTTCCCATTGCACCATCAAATAGTAAAACTCTATTTTTCATCGCATCAAGAAAGGGTTCTTTTTCAGCCAACTTAATTCTAAAATATTTTAACACAGTTTAACTCTTTTCAGAAAAAACCACAAAGAGATGTAGTATTGATACGTATGTTGAAATTAGGTGCAGACTGATTTTTTATACATTTATGCAAAAGTTACCAGTTAACAATCTAGTTCGTAGTGCCACCTTTTTTCAACATGCGGGAATTTCAATAATCTTTGTTTTCATGCCTATAATTGCAAGTGGAGTAACAGAATCTATTTTTGAAATAGGGCTCTTGGTGGCATCATTTAGTTTTGCACAAATTTTATCTGAAATATACTTTGGACGACATTCAGACAAAAAAGGTACTAGGCTCAAATTCATCAGAATTGGCTTCATAGGGTGTGCTGTTGCATTTGGGTTGCACTATTTTGCAGATGATCTTGGCATGTTTTTCTTGGTAAGAATCTTAGCTGGTGTTGCAAGTGGAATAATGATTCCTGCAATGATTGCATATACGTATGAAGCAAACATAGATAAAAAAAGAGCTGCAACAGTAATCTCATTTCATGCATTAGGATGGCTTGCAGGAATTGCAGGCTGCAGGAATTGTAAATGATTTAAAATTAATTTTCTTGCTAAGTGCTGCATCATTTTTGGTAGGATTACTCTTTACAATAAAACTACCCAATCCCAAACAAGTAAAAGAAATAACTCCAGGAACTACAAAAAAAGTAATTTTAAAAAATAAATTTTTGTTTTTATCATTATTACTAAGACATGTTGGCGCAGCTGCAGTATGGACTATTCTTCCAATAATGATTGTTGGGAAATTAGGAGGCGAATTATATCACATTTCAATAATATATGTTGCAAATACGTTGACGGCATTTATTTTGATGAATGTGATGGCAAGTAAAATCCATCTATCTGATGTAACTAAATTTAAAATTGGAGTTGGATTTACAACATTTGTTTTTATTGGATTATCATTAGTAACAGAATGGTGGATGGCAATGCCATTTATGGCACTTGTTGGTGCAACTTGGGCATTTTTGTTCATTGGAGGAAACTTTCACCTGATGACAACCCACGTTCAACATCCACTGGAATATTTAGTTCAACTTTGGCCATTGCAACAGTGATTGGCCCCATAGTAGCAGGTGCAGTTGCATTTACATTTGATTATGTAGCAGTAATGTATTTTGCAATTGCGATTATCATATGCGCATTTGTAGTATCACTAAAGATAAAAAATGAAAAGAAAGATCAAGCCGTAGAGATTTGAACTAGTTAAACAAGCCCCTTAAAAAATTAAATTATGCGTCAGCATACATTGAAACTTCCAAGCTGTAGAGTTTGTGCAAATGCGGTATATTCCCTGTATTTTAATTCAGAATACTGTTCAAGAAAATCTTTTGTAAAAACATCTTCTAAAAATTTTAGAATCACTAGTCAAAGAATCAAGTGCACCTTTTAGTGATATGGGTAAAGCGCCAATATTGTATTCTCTCTTTTTTTCTGGAGAAAGCTTGTATACATTTTCCTCAATAGGATCTCCCGGATCAATTTTATTTTTTATTCCATCCAATCCTGCCAATAATAGTCCAGCCTCTAAAAGATAGATATTTGCAGTTGGATCAGGTACACGATATTCAATTCTTTTACTGTTTTCCTGATTTCTGTTATACATTGGAACTCTAATAGCAGTAGAACGATTAGCTAGCCCCCAACAAACATTGACTGGTGCTTCAAATCCAGGAACAAGACGTTTGTAAGAATTTGTGGTGGGATTTGAAATTGCACATAATGCTGCAGCATGACTTAGAATTCCCCCAACATAATATCTTCCAATCTGACTTAATTGTGCTAAATCATCATCTTTATCATACATTATATTCGTTTTTTCATTCCATAAACTTTGATGAGTATGCATAGCAGATGCATTATCACCAAAAATTGGTTTTGGCATAAATGTTGCAACTTTATTTTTCTTTTTGCTTTAACTTTTACTAAATTTTTGACAGCAATTACATTATCTGCCATTGTAATCATTTCATCATAAACTAGATTGATTTCACATTGACCAGAAGTTGCCACTTCATGATGTTCAGCCTCAATTTTTATTCCAAAATAATGATACAGATCATCACATACATCTTTTCGAAATCCAGCAAGAGTGTCTTTGGGTTGTGATGGATAATATCCCTCCTTGAAAGATATTGCAGTACTTACATTTCCTTTTGCCCATGGAGATTCTTTAGATTCTATAGAATAGCCTGAACCCCCTCCGGCATGAGTTGCAGCATAGGGTGAGGGATAAACATTGATGGCATCAAAAACAAAAAATTCTATTTCAGGGCCCCAGTTAGTATGAGTTAATCCAAATTCCCAAAGTTTTTCTGATGATTTACGTGCAATTCCTCTAGAGTCCCGATTATATCGAGATTCTTTGTTTGTACTGCCATCATAAAGATCACAGAATATTCTTGCATTTTTACGAGTTCCAGGATCATATTCTTGTGGAAGAATTCTAAACGATGATGGATCAGGCAATAAAATCATATCAGAATTATTTACAGATTTAAATCCAACGATAGAACTAGCATCTAATTTTTCAAGACCATTTACAAAACTATTTCTATCAATTGCATAGTTTGGCATTCCAACATTATGAAGTTCACCAAAAATATCTACAAACCAAAAATCGATAAATGATATATTTTCATCTTTGATAGTTTGCAATACTTGATCTATGCTCAAGTCGATAGTTTGTAATGCTGGATCTATGTTCAACTTGATAATTTTTATAAATTATTTTACTAATGTTGTCTTGTAAGATAGAATTGTCAATTTGGTCAGGTTAATTCCTAGTCACAAAAAATTTCAATTATACAAAGACTTGTCATAAAATAATTATTAAAATAATTTGATATTTTATTTCTCATTTAGGAGGATTTGGTGTGAGATGCAATTCTCTTTTCACTTGGTTTGTGTTTTCCTGTTACAATATAGTTGATAGCATCGCTCATGAACACTGCATGATCACCAATTCTTTCAAGGTAACGTAAAAGCAAAGCTTCAGCTAGAGCACATTTAGTATTATTGGATTTTATCAACTGCGGCAATCGTTCATTGTATATTTTATCTATGAATGCTTCATCTTCTTGTATTTTTACAGCTCTTCTAACATCTAATTCTGCAAATGACAAAACAGCTTCCTTTATCATATGTTTTACTTTTTTTGTAATTTCAATTAGAGGTTCATTGGTACATTCAGAAATATCTCCAAACAAATCTCTCACCTGAGTTATATCATAAGCATATCTTCCAAATCTTGAAAATGCATAGGATATCTCAGTTGAAGAGCGGATCATTCTAAAATCATCTGCTACTGGCTGATATTTTAGCAGCATATCAAAAATCAAATCCTCAACTTCAAAATACTTGTTACGAATAGAATCAGATAGCTCGTAAACCTGTTCAGTGTTATTTTTTCCATCAAGGTATGAATCAACAGCTAGTGAGACACATTGACTTGCCATATCCCCCATAGTAGACATTATTGCAGATAATTTTTCAAGTGATGGATCAATTAGCCTAGTCATCATCCAAACTGTCCCTGAACATATTTTGCAGTCAAATCATTTTTTGGATCAGTGAATAGTTTCTTTGTTTCTCTAAATTCAATTAATTCTCCAAGATACATAAATCCAGTGTAATCTGAAATTCTAACTGCTTGTTGCATGTTGTGAGTTACTATTATTATCGTATAGTCTTTTTTTAGTTCCGTAATTGTTTCCTCAATTTTCTGTGTTGCAATAGGATCTAATGCAGATGCAGGCTCATCCATTAGCAAAACCTCAGGTTGAATTGCCAATGCCCTTGCAATGCAAAGCCTTTGTTGTTGACCGCCAGATAGTTCAATTGCGGATTTTTTCAAATCATTTTTTACCTCATCCCAAAGATATGCCATTTTGAGCGTATCCTCTACAATTTCATCTAAAATTCTCTTGTCTTTTACTCCGTTTAGTTTTAGACCGGCAGTGACATTATCATAAATAGACATCGTCGGAAATGGGTTTGGTTTTTGAAAAACCATCCCTACCTTTCTTCTATGATAAATTGGATCTATTGATTTATCATAAAGATCAATGTCATCAATCATTACCTTGCCTTCAACTTTGGCATTTTTTGTCATGTCATGCATCCTGTTAAGACATCTAAGAAAGGTTGTCTTTCCACATCCAGATGGGCCAATCAAAGCAGTGACAGATTTTTCTGGGAATTTCATTGTGACGTTTTTTACACCCATTGTATCGCCATAATGAATGGTAACATTTTCTGCAATCATTTTAAATTTTTTTTCTACGGGATACACACGGTCAGGAAGTTGTGAATCAGTAGAATTACTAATTTTTTGTTCAGAGATACTCAATGCAGTCATTTCTTAACAGATACTCCTTGTTTAATTAATCTCTTTATCACCCCATTCCCATTTCCGAAATGATATCGAATAGCCAAATTGATTCCTATGATAACAAATATCAAAACTAATGCAGCTCCCCATCCCTGTAACTGTGAACTCTCATAAGGTAACAAAGACAACCTCCAAATTCTCAGAGGCAATGCATCCATTGGAACATCCAGGCCACTAAAGAACTGGCTGCTTCCAAGAATAGTCATTATCAAAGGAGCAGTTTCACCACCTATTCTTGAAACAGATAGTAAAATTCCAGTAATCATGCCACCTTTTGCAGCAGAAATTACAATTTTAAAAGTAATAACCCATTTTTTCAAACCAAGGGCAGTTCCTGCTTCACGATAAGTTACAGGAACCATTTTTAGTGATTCCTCAGTAGTTCTTGCAACAATTGGAAACATGATTAACGCCAATGCAAATGCGCCTGCCCATACTGAGAAATGGCCAAGAATCAATACAATGACTAAAAATGCAAAGATTCCAAGAACTATAGATGGGAATTCCATAAACACATCATTGAAAAATCTAACATTCCTTGCAAGTCTATTGTCACCATATTCAGAGAGGAATACCCCAGACATGACCCCGATGGGAACACCAATCAAGCTTGCAAGTCCAATTATTATCAAAGTACCCTGAATTGCAGGACCAATACCACCATCACCAGAACCAATTGAGCCGGGAGTTGCAGTTAAAAACTCATAACTTATTGCAGTGATGCCATTTTTGAAAACTTCTACAAGTATACTCCCAAGAGGAATGATTGCAATTATGACAAACGCAAATATGATAATGTGAACTATTTTATCAACAAGCAGCCTCTTCTTTACATTATTTTTAAATAAAGCCCTGTACTCTTGTCTTTTTTCATCAGTGGTACTCAATTGTTAATTGCACCCTCCTTTACTTTCATCATCCTAGTTACCAAAATATGAGCTACGATATTAATTACGATTGCAATGAGTAAAAGAACCAATGCAACTCCGATTAAGGCCGGAAGATGTAGAGATGCAGGAGATGCTTCAACAAACTCGTTTGCAATAATACTAGACATTGTTTGGCTTGGTTTGAAGAATGAAGATGGAAATGCTGCAATGCCAGTTGCATTGCCAATCAACATCGTAACTGCCATTGTTTCACCAACAGCCCTACCAAGTCCCAGAATCGAAGCTCCAATTAATCCAGTCTTAGAATATGGAAATACCGCAAGCTTGAACATTTCCCATTTTGTTGCACCTAACATGTATGCAGCTTCTCTTTGTTGCTGAGGAACTGCTTTCATTATTTCACGAGATACGGATGAAACTGTAGGGATAATCATAATAGCTAAAATCACACTTGCTGTAATGATGTCAAGACCAAACGGAGTTCCTGAAAATAAAAATATCGAATCACCAAACAAATTATGTAACGGTTTCTCCACCCAATCCTGAAAATACAGTCTAAAAACTAAAAGACCCCAAAGGCCATAAATTATGCTTGGAACTGCTGCTAAAAGTTCAACTAGAAATCCTAAAGGACCACCAATTTTTGCAGGGGCGTCTGAAATGAACATTGCAATTCCAATACTAAGAGGAACTCCTATGGCCATTGCTAAAGCAGCAGTAACAAGGGTTCCTGCAATATAAGGCAGTGCTCCAAATGATTCTCTTCCGTCAACTGCATTCCAATCAGTGCCAATGATAAATCCAAGGCCTTCGGCTTCCCAAATTGGGTAAGACTCGGAAATTAACTGAAAAACCATCAGGGCTATTATTACTAGAACAAATGATCCTGCAATTGTAGCAGCTAACTTGAAAATCTTATCTGAACGGATATTCTGTTTACGGTGTTCGCCAGTATTTTTCCCCACATAGTTTTAACAAGAATTACATGTTATCTAAAAAAGGATCATGAATTGTATAGAGTACGAGATAGGATTAGATCTATATAGATCAGGTTCAGGAACAGTATATTAAGTAAAATTCCACATTAAAGGTATTCACAAATCATGTCAGAAATAAAACAAATCAGGCGATTACAGTTAACTGGAGGTTCTACATATACTATATCTTTACCAAAAGCATGGATAGATGAATTAGGACTAGAAAAAAATTCCAGCGTGACACTACTAAGAAATCGTAACGATTCAATTACACTATTTCAAGAAGAACAAAGTAAAAAAAATAATGCCAAAGCAACTATTGGTAAAAAAGATTCAAAAGAATCAATAAGAAGGAAGATTATTGCAACGTATCTTTCAGGATACAAAACTATTGAAATCAAAACAAACGGGATTGAAATTCCCAGTGCACATAAAAGTACAATTAGAGATTTAGTAAGAACCACCCTCATGGGAACTGAGATTATCGAATCCACTTCAGAGAAAATGACATTGCAAGTTCTAACTCAACTTTCACAATTATCATTTAGTGTCGCATTAAAAAGAATGTACATGACGGCCAAAAATATGCATGAAGAAGCTATTGAAGCGTTAAATGAAACAAATTCAGAACTTGCAGAAGAAATAATCAAAATGGATGATGAGGTAGACAGATTCAGTCTTTATCTGCTTAGAAATTTAAATTTAGCACTAGAAAATGTTCAAGTTTTAATAGATTCTGGCCTTGAAAAGCCGTCAGATTGTCTAGGATACAGAACAGTGGTAAAATGTGTTGAAAGGATTGCAGATCATGCAGGACTTGTTGCAAAGAAGGTGAAATATCTAAAATCTCCAATAGATAAAAAAATTCTGAAAGAAATAGAACAAATTAGTAAAGAATCCCTTGTTGTTTTTGAAAATTCAATTGATGCACTTTCTAAAAGAGACTACATAATGGCAGAAAATGTTGCAACAAGTGTAAGCAAAGTAATAGAAAAAGAAAAAAAATTAATGAATTCACTCAAATCTCATGATAATACTGCAATAATAAAATTAATTTTGGAAGACATTAGAAGAACTGCAGAATATTCAAGAGACATATCAGAGATTGTAATAGATGAAACAGTGCAAAGTGTCATTGAAGAATCTTAAAAAAAAAAATAAACTTTGGATAATTTATCTGCGGTATTTTTTAGTCAATCCATAGAACAACATGGCTGGGACTCCCAAATACATTCCAAGATTCATCACGATTACACCCATACCATAGCCTAAAACTTTAGAGTCAGACTCTGCATATTGCATCACATACAAAGATGATAACAATGGAGCAATTCCAATTTTTACCATTTCTTTGAATGCAGGGTTTGCCCTTTCCATATCAGCTATTTGTGGTGAGAATGAATAATACAACTGGTTGAATCCTGCCATAAAGGAGGATCCTGATTCTGTACTCATCAATTGATTGTCTCGGATTTCTCTCAACAGCTGAACTTGAGGTGCCATCTCCGAGCCATATGTTGCAGTTGCAATTAGACAGCCACCACCACCTTCTTTGTTCTCATCAGATGCTGTCATTTCAGTTTGTTGCTCAATCTCTAGAGTAACTTTTGATTCTGGAGATGCATTTTCATCCCAAAGAATTTCTCCATCATATGTTATTTGTTCTAGTCCGTGCTGTCCAAGTTTTGTTACTTTGTCAGTTAATGGAACATACAACAAACTTGATGAATATTCTTGACCATCAGTAATCATCCAATTAATTAAATGGATTACAGCTTTTGCTTGTTCTTTGTTTTTAGTTGCTAGTTTTAGATCATCATATACTAGCAAGTATGTGAAACTTGCAATAGGGTATGAATTAGATCCGGGTGCATTTACAAGTGATATGCCTACCCAACTATCCTTGGCTGCAGGCAAGCTATCAGCAACACCACTAGAGGCAGCAGAGATACTGTCCAAGGAGGGTTCAACAAATGCAGATTTATCAGCATTTTGAATTGACGCATAAGTCATTCCAGTCTGAAACGCATAAGCGAGTTCAACATATCCAATTGAGTATTCTGTAGATTTTACAATTGTTGCTACACCCTCATTGCCTGCAGCGGCCAAACCTGCAGGCCATGGAACAGATTTTCCTTTGCCTACGAGTTCATCCCAAGTTGGACTAACAACGGAGAGGTAGTCCGTAAAGATGAAAGTAGTTCCAGAGCCATCTGACCTGTGTGCTGTAACAATTTCCTTGTCAGGTAGATTTAATCCTGGATTTTGTGCAGTGATTGCAGGATCATCCCATCTTGTGATTTCTCCCAAAAAGATTCCGGCAATTGCATCAGCAGTTAGCTTTAGTCCTTTGTTTGGAACTTCAGGTATGTTATACACTGCCACCACACCCCCAATTGACTCAGGTATGTGTAATGTTCCAGGAGCTAATTCTATTTCTCCCTGTTTCATTGGAACATCAGATGCTGCAAAATTTACAGTTTTTTCAATATGTTGTTTAATTCCACCGCCACTTCCAATTGACTGGTAATTGAGGTTGACATTGTCATAGACATTGTTGTATTCAACTCTCCACAAATCAATGAGAGGGAATGGAAATGTTGCTCCTGCTCCCGTCAAAGCAAATTCTACATTTGGATCAGGGATACTAGGAGTTGTTGCTGTTGTTGCGTCTGCATACAGAGGGGCAATGATCGCTCCAAGTGCAGTCAATAAAATCAGTAACGACGATGTTTTTGTCTTCATTGGTAAATGATTTAAAAAAATTCTATTTACAAATATTAAACATAGATTATGGTAGTTCCATATACTATATAGTAAACAATTTTTCCAAAAAAATCAACTTTTCCACAGGGGCAAGAATATAGTAGATGAGTTGCGCAATTACAAACAAAAAATCTAATCTCTCATTCCGTCTGATTTCCAATTCTTCTGTAATGTCATGGAATCACAACAAGCTCGTCTTTCCATCTTATCTTGAAATTAGCAATTCCACATACTGCAACCTCATTGTTCCATCATATCTGCATAGTTTGTTCCTAAACACATCATCACTACTAATTCTAAATTTCTTGATTTGAGCAAGACATGCTCAACTTTGATTCTGGTTTTAGATTGAGATTCATTCCATTCCTTTTGAGATGATGCGCTCAACTCCTTGTCCTTCTTTTTCTTGTATGGTAAATGCTGATTTGGTCTGGAAAGGGTTCTGTAAAGTTATCGTAATATAGATTTACCACCGCTAACGCAACAGAACTCATACATTTTTATTTGTAATTAAGGAGAAATATTTCTAATGCCTGTTTTTGAATTTCGCTTGACTTGCGTAAATGAAAATTCATGTAAAAAAAATCAACTTGCAATGTCTGATTTTAAAAACAAGAATGTAAAAGGTGATAAAAGTTATGATCATATTGCAGTCAAAAAATTCCCAAGCTGGGAAGATGCCATCAATGCTTCAAAAGATATTGAAAAGCAACTAGGTGGCAATCTCGTTGATTTAACAATAGCCGAAAAGTAATATATCCAAGACTATACAGAACCTCATACCTATATCACGATAACTTTACAGAACCGAGATGATGATAATGATGATCAAATTGAATCAATTGCGCAACTCATCTATTAGATTAAATTTTCAGATACATTTAGGAATTAATCATCCAAAAAAAATTTGAAGGTTATCTCAAACCCCAACGAGACATTACTTTGTTTTCAAGTCTTTTGAAGATTATACCATCAATTACCAAGCCAATTCCCATGATTACCACCATTATCCCAATTACTTGAGACACATCATTTAGAGAACGTCCAGCATTAAGCAAAAATCCCAATCCTAAAAAGGAGAACAGGATTTCTGCACCAATTATACCCCTCCAGGCAAAGGCCCAGCCTTGCTTAAAGCCTGAAATCATGTATGGAAATGCTGCTGGAATCAACACAGCAGTGATTAGCTGGCTTCCCTTTGCACCCATATTTCGGGCAGCCTCTATAAAGTGCGGATCGATATTTTTGACTCCAGTGTATGTGTTAATTGTAACTGCAAAGATTGCTCCAATTGCCGTAACGAAAATTATTCCACCATCATTCAAACCAAACCAAAGTATTGCTAATGGAACCCAAGCTATTGATGGGATTGATTGCAATCCTAAAACTAGCGAACCAACTGTTTGGTTGATTACCTCCACTCTTGCCATAAAAATTCCAAGTACAACTCCTCCAAGAATAGCAATTGCCAGTCCGATAGATAACCTCCACATACTAGTTGCGATTCCATAAAACAAACTGCCATCTGCTGCGTTGTATGCCAAATCTTCAGCCACCTCATACGGAGATGGGAAAATGTTATCTGGCCACACACCAGACATTGCAATTATTTGCCAAACTGCAACAATCCCAATGTAAAAAGCAAGTCTATGAAATGCATAATTCTTTGCCATAATATCACTCTGTACTCTTCTTTACCTCAGGTCTTAGTTCTGCCAAGATGTCTTGTTGAAATTTGAGTAAAGACTCATCTTCAGTTATTCTAGGTCTTGGGAAATTATTGTCAAATTCTTTTTTAATCACTGATGGTCGATTACTGAAAATTACTATTTTGGTTCCAAGTATTGCAGCTTCTGAAACACTATGAGTTACAAACAAGATAGTCTTTTTTGTTTTCTCCCATATCAGTTGCATTTCAACTAGCAATAAATCACGAGTCTGTGCATCAAGGGCTGCAAATGGTTCATCCATTAGCAACACATCAGGATCCATTACAAGAGCCCTTGCAATAGCAACACGTTGTTTCATTCCAGTTGAAAGCTGGTAAACAAAAGAATCTGCAAATTTGGTCAGCTGCATCATGTCCAAATATCTATGAGATATCTTTGCCCGCTCCTCTTTTGGAATGCCTGCCATCTTTAATCCAAATTCCACATTATCTTGAACCTTTAACCATGGAAATAATGCACCTTCTTGAAATACCATAATTCTTTCAGGTCCAGTTTCAGATACATTACGACCATCAAAGAGGATTTGGCCCTCATCAGGTTTCTCCAAGCCTGCAACTATGCGTAAAAAAGTGGATTTTCCACAGCCTGAAGGGCCAACCAAACAGACAAAATCCCCAGCTTCGACCTTTAGATTCACTCCACCAAGTGCCTTGAGTTTGTGAGAGTCATGGCTAAAATATTTTACAATATTTTTTGCTTCAAGTTTGGTCATTAGATATCATCCCCATCAATAGAATTTTCATCAAAATAGTAAAAAATGCCAGACAAATCATATCCATTTCTTCCAAGGTATCCCAATGTGTTTGCTTTTTCTGCAAATGAATAAATGGAGTCAGGCAAAGGGTCTGCGGTGATCACTAGATTGGATAATGCAATATCCACTACATCATCAGACAAAGACTGGCCCAAATGAGAATTTAAAAAATTGTTAAAAATTATCCTAGTCTCTGCAGGATTTTGATTAATCCAAGCTGCAGTTTCATGATGAGAGGTCAACAAAATTGTAATTAATTCAGGATTTTTTTCTACAAAATCAGCATTGGCAATTAAAAGAACAGATGCAAATTCTTGATTTGGCCAAAGCTCTTCCTCATGGAATAATCTTTTTCCATTTAATTCAGTCACTAAAATTGTAGCCCAAGGTTCTGGAATCCATGCACCATCAATATCTCCCTTTACAAATAGTGTGTAGATATCAGGATTTGGGATATTGTAAACTATTACAGACCCGCCTTTTTCAGCAGATTTTAACCCATTTTCAGAAAGATAATGACGCAGGGAAACATCCTGGGTATTGCCAATTTGAGGAGCAGCGATTTTTTTTCCTGCAAAATCAGATGCAGAGTTTATTTCAGAATCAGGGTGAACAACAAAGCTAGCACCGCCGCTAGCTGCACCTGCAAGAATCTTTACGTTATGATTTTCAGAATTTAAAAATCCATTAATTGCAGGGCCTGGTCCCACATATGCCAAATCAATTGAGTTGGCAAACAAGGATTCTATTGCTTGGGGACCACTATCAAAAACCCTAGTTTCAATTGCTATTTGATCACCAAGACTATTATGAAAAAATCCTCTCTCCATTCCTACTATTGGAATAGCGTGTCCAATATTTGGAAAATAGGCAATTCGAAGCTTGGGATCATGTGAGATATCATTAGAATTGACAGTAATTCCCACTATCGCCAGCAATACAACTCCTACAATGCTTGCAGAAATTATTGATCGAGTTTTCATAAAACAGCGTTATATTTGGCGGTTAAATAATCATCGAATTTTAGCTCAAGCTAGTCAGAAATTTTTAAAAAATTATTTTCACTGAGCCTATCACAAAAGATAAATTCCAAAATATGACGGAAAAGATGTTTTATGACTCAAAAGGGAATTCTTGCATTTTCTGGCGGACTAGATACATCAGTGGTTGTAAAGTATCTACAAGATGAACATGACATGGATGTCATTACAGTGACAGTGGATGTTGGACAAGGAGACGATTGGAAAAAAATTGCAGCCAAGGCAAAAAAACTGGGTGTAAAAAAACACTACAACATTGATGCAAGAAAAGAGTTTGTCACAGATTATATTTTTCCATCAATTAAAGCCAATGCCCTTTATCAAAAAAAATATTGTCTTGCAACTGCACTTGCCAGACCACTAATTGCAGAAAAAGTTTTGGAAATTGCAAGAAAAGAAAAAGTGACATCACTTGCACACGGTTGTTCAGGTAAAGGAAATGATCAAGTCAGATTTGATATCACATTACGTTCAGGTTCAGATTTACCAATTATTGCTCCAATTAGAGATAAAAATTTAGATAGAGACACTGAATTAAAATTTGCAAAAAAACACGGAATTGAGATTGACACTGTAGCAAAAAGATTCAGCATTGATCAAAACTTGTGGGGTCGTGCAATAGAGGGCGGAGTGCTAGAGGATCCATACAATGAGCCACCTGATGATGCATTCATTTGGGTTAAAACAAAAAATCTGCCAGACAAACCAACATACTTGGAAATCAAATTCAGCAAAGGAATTCCAGTTGGAGTTGATGGTAAAACTATGGAACCAATAAAACTAATTCAATACATTAACAAAAAAGCAGGAGATGCAGGTGTCGGAATAGTCGATCATATCGAAGACAGAGTTGTAGGAATTAAATCTCGTGAAGTGTATGAAACCCCTGCAGCAACTTGTCTAATTGAAGCTCATTCAGATTTGGAAAAAATGGTTCACACTAAACATGAAAACAGGTTCAAATCAATAGTTGATGATCAATGGGCATATTTGGTATACTCGGGACTTTGGCAAGATCCTCTAAAAACAGATCTTGATGGATTTATCAAAGCATCACAAAAACCCGTATCTGGAACTGTCAAGCTAAAGCTGTACAAGGGAAGTATCAGAGTAGTTGGAAGAAAGTCAAGCAACTCATTGTACAGTCATGATATCGCAACTTATGGAGTGGAATCAACATTTGATCAAAGATTGGCCAAAGGATTCGTCGAATTGTGGGGAATGCAGTCAACAGAAGCTAATAAATTACAAAAGAAAAGGTCTACAAAAACATGAACTGCCCAGAATGTGATGCAACATTAAACATCCCAGACGATGCCTCAATAGGAGAAATTGTCTCCTGTCCTGATTGTGGCGCTGACTTTGAAATCGCCAAGAAAGACGGATCAAATGTCGAGCTTAAACAAGCAGAAACCGTAGGCGAAGACTGGGGAGAGTAATGTCAAAAGTCTGTATTGTGTTTGACCGCTTAAGAACAGAAGAGAAGATGTTGCAAAAAGAAGCAGCTCAACTGGGACACGATACATTGATGCTAGATGCAAAAATTACCCAAATCAATACAGACAGCAAGAAAGAAGACTTTGATTTAGGAGATGTTGTTTTAGAAAGATGTGTCAGTTATTTTAGAGGGTTACACTTTACTGCAAGTCTGGAATTTATGGACATTCCAGTGCTAAACAAGTTCAAAGTCGCAAATACATGTGGAAACAAAATGTTCATGACATTACTTTTGAAGAAAAATAATATTCCAACACCCAAGACATATTTTTCATTTTCAAGTGAGGGTGCAGCAAAAAATTTAGACAGAGTTGGATTTCCACTAGTCATTAAACCAGTTATCGGGAGTTGGGGAAGAGGAGTAATGCCACTAAAAGACAAAGATACGATGGAGGCAGTTTTTGAAATCAGAGACATTACTGATAGCCCACATGATAGAATCTACTATCTACAAGAATTAGTCCAAAGGCCGCCAAGAGATATCAGAATTATTACAGTTGGAGATGAGCCCATTGCAGCAATGTATAGAAAATCTTCAGGGGGATTTAAAACAAATATTGCACTCGGGGCAGATCCTGAGCTTTGTGAGATCACAAAAGAGATGGAAGACATGGCAGTAAAAGCCTCCAAAGCCATGGGCGGTGGAATTTTAGGAATTGACATGATGGAAGATGACAAAAGAGGTCTGGTGGTCCACGAAGTCAACAATACAGTCGAATTCAAAGGATTGGCAAGGGTTGCACAACGAAATATACCAAAAGAGATGATAGAATTTGCTCTAAACTACGTAAGAAAATAATTATACTCCTTTAGGGGTTGTCTTATCATGAAAGTTGGAGTTGTAGGGGCATCAGGATATGTAGGCGGAGAAACACTTCGACTACTAGTAAACCATCCGGATGTTGAGATCGCAATGGTCACATCAAGACAGCATGTTGGAGAATACATGCATAGAATTCAACCGAGTTTGAAAGGATTCACTGATCTTACTTTCTCAGAATTAGATTATGACAAATTAACAGACAAGTGTGATGTAGTTTTTACTGCAGTACCTCATGGAACTGCAACTGAAATTGTAAAAGCACTCTATGACAGAGGAGTCAAAGTAATTGATTTGAGTGCAGATTATAGATTACATGATCAAGACGCATATGACAAATGGTATGATTGGAAACATCCACATCCAGATTACTTGGAAAAATCAGTTTTTGGAGTACCAGAATTACATAGAGAGAAAATTAAAAATGCACAACTAGTTTCATGTCCAGGATGTATGGCCGTAACATCAATACTAGCACTTGCACCTTTAATTAAAAATAATCTTATTGATGAAGAACACATTATTGTTGATTCAAAAATAGGTTCATCAGGTGCAGGTTCTGGTTCAGGTACTGCTCATGCAATGAGGGCAGGGGTAATCAGACCATACAAGCCAGCAAAACACAGACACACAGGTGAAATCGAGCAAGAGCTTGGTGAAATTGCAGGACATAAAATTCGTGTTTCAATGAGTCCACATGCTGTGGATATAGTCAGAGGCATCTTATGTACAAATCACACATTCTTGAAAAAAGACATGGATGAAAAAGAACTATGGAAAATATACCGTCAAGCATATGGTGAGGAAAGATTCATCAGACTAATCAGAGACAAAAAAGGATTGTATAAATTCCCAGATCCAAAATTCGTAGTAGGCTCAAACTTTTGTGATATTGGATTTGATCTAGATGAAGATAACAATAGGTTAATTGCACTTTCTGCATCAGATAACTTGATGAAAGGTGCAGCAGGCTCTGCCATTCAAAACATGAACGTAATGTGTGGTTTTGATGAAATGGACGGACTAAGATACACGCCACTAACTCCTGTTTAGAAATGATTACAATCAAAATTGGCGGAAGTGTGGTGGATGATTTACATCCATCAGCAATTTCAGATATTAAAAAAATATCTGAAACTGAAGGAGTTATCATTGTTCATGGAGGAGGAAAGGAAGTCACCAAAGTATGCAAGCAGCTTGGAAAAGAACCAAAATTTGTAACATCGCCCGGCGGCATCAAGAGCAGATATACGGACAAGGAGACTGTAGAGATTTTCACCATGGTAATGTCAGGCAGAATAAACAAGACAATTGTTCAAATGTTGCAAAAAAACGGCATTAATGCAATTGGACTTTCAGGTGTGGATGCAAAAGTAATCATAGCTGACAGGAAAAAGAGGCTACTCATAGTAAATGAAAAAGGCAGAAAACAAGCAATTGATGGCGGATACACAGGAAAGATCAGAAAAGTAAATTCAGAATTCATCAAATCCCTCATAAATCAAGGCCTAACACCAGTAATTTCACCCATAGCAATGAGTGAAGAATCAGAATTTCTCAATATTGATGGAGATAGAGCTGCAGCATATGTTGCAGGCAAAGTGGGATGCGATAAAGTATTATTCATCACAAATGTTGACGGACTATTAATGGATGACAAACTTGTTCCAAAATTGACGTTGGCTGAGGCAAAAGAGATCAGACCAAAAATAGGACCGGGAATGGAGAAGAAAATTTTGGCATCCACTGAAGCATTGGACATGGGGGTAAAAGAAGCATTGATTGGCAATGGACAAAGAGAAGATCCAATTTCAGCAGCTATTGCACATGATAATTGTACGGTGATTGAACATGGGTGAAGACCAATTTATGGGGAATCTCTATCAGAGGTTTCCAGTAACAATTGAAAAAGGTCTCAGAGCACACGTGTGGGATATCGATGGGAAAGAATACATCGATTGTATGGGAGGATACGGGGTAGCTCTAGTGGGTCATAAAAATCAAAGAGTCAATGATGCAATTAGAGAGCAGATCGATAAAATAATTACTGTTCACAGCTCGTTATACAATAAAACAAGGGAAGAGTTTTTGACAACACTGATTGGACTAGCACCAAAAGGTCTGACACAGGTTCACCTGAACAACAGTGGTGCTGAAGCAATTGAAGCTGCAATGAAATTTGCAAGAAAGTTTACAGGTAAAAAAGGAATGGTTGCAATGAAAGGGTCTTACCACGGAAAATCATTTGGGGCATTATCATTAACATTTAATCCAAAATACAGAAAAGCATTTGCACCACTAGTGGAGAAAGTCTCCTTTGCATCATACGGAGACATGGAATCATTGCGTTCAGTAATAGATGATGATACAGCATTTGTGATTTTAGAGCCGATACAAGGTGAAAGTGGAATTATTGTCGCACCTCAAGGATTTTTGCAAGAGGTTAGAAAGCTTTGTGATGAGAAAGGGATCGTGTTAATTTTTGACGAAATTCAAGCTGGTCTAGGTAGAACTGGACGATTATGGGCCTGTGATCATTGGGATACTGCACCAGACATTCTATGTCTTGCAAAAGGAATTGCAGGAGGAGTACCGATGGGTGCAACTCTTGTGAGGGCAGATATTTTAGCATCAATTGGCAAGGGTGAGCATTCATCAACATTTGGAGGAAACCCAATATCTTGTGCAGCAGGGACTGCAGCTCTTAAAGCAATTACAGAAGACGGATTGATTGAAAATTCAGAAAAGATGGGGAAACTATTCAGGGAAGGGTTGGAGAAATTAAAAGAAGATCATTCCATGATCAGAGAAATACGCGGTAAAGGATTAATGATAGGAATTGAAATGAAATTTGAAGTTGTAAACATATTGATGGGGTTGATCAAAAAAGGAGTTTTGATGCTATACTCTGGAAGAAATATCCTAAGAATTCTTCCCCCACTAGTAATATCAAAAGAGGACGTAACAAAAGTTTTACATGCTCTTGATTCTGTATTAACTGAAGAGGAAGAAAAAAGAAATGTACAAGGATAAGATAGACGAAAAAATTATAGGGTATTTGAAAGAGGATTCTAGAGAATCATTTGTAGACATTGGTAAAAAACTAAAACTGTCAGAATCAGCAGTTAGAAGACGTGTAAAAAATCTAGCAGACAGCGGTACAATCAAAAAATTCACTTTGGAACTTGGAGAAGAAAATTCAACTAGTGCCATTGTTTTAGTTTCAGTAGACTCTGCTACAGACACATCCAAAGTATCACTAAAACTTGCAAAACTAGAAGGAGTGAAAACAGTTTATGAAATTACAGGCCAGTACGACATTACAACAATAATGAGTGCAACAAATATTGCAGAAATTAATACCACCATTGATGCCCTAAGAAAAATCCCAGGAGTGGTAGACACTAACACAGTCATTATTTTAAAAAAAATAATCTAAATGCGACTTTCGTTTCATAATTTAATTTCAAAACTAATTTAGGATCAGTTTTAGTCTTTTTCAACGAACTTAGTACGAATATGTTTATATCATCAATTTGTGCCAACGATATCAGTAATGAAAGATCCGAATCACTATGCCAATGTATACAACGCATATGAAAAAAATCCAAAGAAAATCAGAATACTGGATAGTACACTAAGGGAGGGGGAACAGCACCCAGGTGTCTCATTTACAAATAAACAAAGAATCCAAATTGCATGGATGCTAGATTATTTTGGTGTTGATCAAATTGAGATTTCACCCATAGTATCCAGTGATCACAAAGAGGCAACAAAAACGATCATCAAGCAAGGACTAAAAGCAGATATTGTTTCCCATGGACGTGCACTCAAAGAAGACATTGACATCTCACTGGATTGTGATGCAAAATGGTGTGCAGCATATTTGGGAATATCAGACATTCATCTAAAAGACAAATTACGAATTTCAAGGGAGGAAGCCCTTGAAAGAGCAGTCGGTACTGTAGAGTATGCAAAATCCCACGGACTTAAAATCAGATTCACAGTAGAGGATGGGAGTAGGGCAGAGCCGGAATTCTTGCTAAAAATATGCAAAGAGATCAAAGAGGCAGGAGTAGACAGAATTAGCCTTCCAGATACTGTTGGAATTTTACGCCCAATTGGAATGTATAATTTTGTTAAAAAAGTAAGTAAAGTTGTAGATGTGCCATTAGATGCACATGTTCACAATGACATTGGATTTGCAGTTGCAAATGCATTTTCAGCATGTGATGCAGGAGTTGATCAAATTCATACTACAATTGACGGCATTGGAGAGAGGACAGGGATTCCACCACTAGCAGAAGTTGCAGTGGCATTGACATACCTCTACAAATCACCAAATGATTTCAGACTAGACATGCTGCTTGACTTATCCAGATTGATTGAAGAGTACACATCAATCAAACCATACGATTCAAAACCAATTGTAGGGTCATCAGCATACAAACACAAAGCAGGCACACACCTTGCAGCAATTCTCAAGAATCCTGCTGCCTATGAACCAATTCCTCCCAGAGCAGTTGGGAATAGAAGAAGGATAGTCTTTGGTGAACTAGCAGGAAAGACAGGTGCCGCATATTTGATGTCTCTTTTGGGATTGGAAAAAGATGATAAAGGTGCAAAGGCAGTTGCTGCAGGATTAAAGGGTCTGAGAATGGGTGATCTTATCGAGATCCCACTAGAGGACAGACTTGAAAAAAAGATAATTGATGATACTGGCAGTATGGATTAGATATCATCAGACAGAACCCGAATTTCAAACATCAGACTTGCCAAATATGCCAGATTTTGATTATTGGATTTGAAATTAGCTAAAATTGGTACTGAATATACAATAAAATACGTAAACTTTTCAGGGGTGCAAAATATTCTTGCCATTATCAACTGAGATTTTCTGACCAGCTCTAATGTTTGGTGTATGTAGCAATTGAAAAGATAATCAAAAGTAACTATTGGTACTGAGGATGATTTTATCAAAATAATGCCTAAAGACTGGATTGACAAACACATCTGAAGAGAGATAAATGATATTCTTGGACCTTATAAATTTGCGTGGTTGTCAAATGGAAAAGATAGTTGTTGGCTAAAGCTAGTTTCCCAAACTTTTTGTATGTGTAGTATTAACTTGAAATATGAAAACATTTTGCAAATGTGGATGTCAAACTCCGCTAACGGATTATGAGTACCGTAAATTTTCAGGATATAAGAGAGGACATGAACCACTTCCTTAATTTTTATTTCAATGAACAGTGATGTTTGGTATGAAAGTATCAGATCAAGAGATAGTCAAAAGGCTAAAGGAGACCATAGAATTTCTTAAAGTGGAATCTATTGGTGGTGTGTGGAATACGCCTCAACTAATTGATATGCTAGAGGATTTACTCAAAGAAGATTCCAAGATTTACAAAAACGGTAATTAAAAACTCTAATTATCTTTTTAACATTTCATCCATCTAATTCAATATCAGCATGATTCAAAGACTGAATGGTGTAGGAAATTCATATTTCCATATCCCCATTATTAGACAGAACCAAAACAGACAACATGTAAAATGTGATCAAAAGACAACTCTGTTTGCATTATTGGGGTATCTCCAGATGAATCTACGCAACTAGCTCAAAAGAAAAATCACGTAACGCTAGCAATAGATTGCAGTGGTTCTATGTATGGTCAAAAAATAGAGGATGTAAAAAAGTTTGGATTCAGATGTGAAACAGAGCCTTGGATAATATATGCATTGTATTTGTAATCAATGTTATATCGCTATGGACTATAACACTGCACAAACTCTGCATAGTCGTTACCTGCCAAGTCATAACATCTTTTGAACTCTTCATCGCATTCATTGATACCTTCAACAAATGAATTATCAATTGGAACCCACATTGTGACATCTGCATCATATATGAGATCTCTACACATAGTACTTGGCTCATAGAATTCCGGTTCGGTGTAATAGTCCAAGGCCATATTGGCTATGCCGAAAACTAGTGCCAAAATAATTACTATTGCAAGTATTATTTTTATATTCATCTGATACCAAGGCAATATAGTTTCTTTATAACTTTTGATATTAAATTGGCGTTTTTTGGTAAATTGGATACTGTTAAGAATACGTGACCTAGAGTTTGCCCTGTTAAATTTACGTGACATGAATTTTCTCCAAAATTTCCAAAAACCATCAAAGTCGTAATTTCAAGCGGGTGTTAAATTTACGTGACTTGAATCTCTCCAAAATTTGGTCATTTCAAAGGTGTTAAATTTACGTGACCTAATTTTGTCCTTTTCCACAGATGTTAAATTTACGTGACCTAATTTTTGTTATTTCATCAGATGATCCGAATATCGCAATAACTGTGTATTTTTACGTACATTGTACAAGTCTTGACTTGCTGAAATTCTCAAAAATTAAGAAAATAAAGAGATGGGGTTCTTACAGTAAATTAGTAAAATTCATCATATTTACCATTCTATTTCTAAATAAGAAGAAAACATGATGATTCCCAATCCGGCCATGTTTAAAAATAAACCTACATATTCTCTTTTCTTGGAATGAACGCCTATGATTTTGGGCCCTGTAGGTGCAGATGAATGAATTTTATCCTGTTTATCTTCTTTTAAAGACCAAGCAATATGATTTTTTTCCACATAGTCAGAATGTAATCTGTATTCTTTGATTGCAAGCAGCATCAATACAAAACCACTAGCTGTAACGTACTTCCTACCAATGGCAACATGTTCAGCATATTCTCATAATCAATAACACAATTTTATTTTTTTATCTGTAAAATTGGATTTAAAATCTCATAAAAAATTAAAAAATATGAAAAGTAATCATGTTTGCAACTGTTCCCATCTTCTGTGATAAGGAGCCCACACAAATCCTGACAGGTACAAGACATCGTTTATCTGTCTCCAGTATTTCTTGTCTATCCAGTCACTTACAGGTACAACAACTACCAAACCGTCTAATTTCTCAAGTCTTACAAATTTGGACAATCTGCCAAGGGATCGTAGTATTTTGTCATTCATGGCTATCTTCCAACTGTGGAATTGTGATGATGTCCTCGTTTCTTTTCTTGCAATTTACTGCACCTTTGTTTGTCTGACGGATTCGCCTCTTTTTGAGTATCCGTGCATGATTCCCCATTCTTACCCAACATCGATTATGATTGTCAAACAGCCATACAAAGCCCATGCCACAAAGTATGGCATTTATCTCAGACCATGCCGCATTCTCAAGCCACCTTACAGGAAATATCCTTGTACGGCACTGCTCGTTGATTATCCTCACATGCTCTACGAGATCACCTAATGCCTCTATGTGCTGTTTGGCATGTCCTGTCTTTGCACTGTGTGCCTTTTTTATGATTCCGATATACTTTGTTTCTGCAAAGCCTTCCAAGCCTGCCTCTTCTGAAAGGGTCTTGTCATCCAAGCCCATGTGAGGTCTGATAAAATTGTGATGTATTCTGAGCAATTCTGCATATATCTGGGCAGAGTCATCATTACCTAGTCCCCTTCTTGACTTTAGGTTCTCTCGCAGCTCATTGTGGTATCTCTCTATTGGCATGTTTGTGTATGTGTCTTTGATTGGCTTTGATGTAACATGCTGTATCTTGCCTTCTCCAAAATCCCTTATGGCAGAGTCATATGCAGGTAATCGGTCAGTCACTATATAGTCGGGCTTTTTCCCCGCATTCTCTTTTAGCAGTTCAAGTATGCTTGTAGCATCTGAGATGTGTCGTCCCTTTGAGATCCTTGTTGCAATAAGGAATCTGGTCTTGGGATCAATTGCAGACCAGAGCCAGTCATAGAATCCCTTTCCAGTCTTTTTTGTATTTTTTACATTGAGCATCATCTCATCCAAGGACCACGTATCCCCAAGAATTGGATTTAGCTGGTTGATGTATTCAGATATCATCTCAGTGTATCTTGCAATCCATCCCCCAACTGACACATGTGATATGGTCTTCCCGGTAGAATACTTGATGTGCTCTGAAATCTTGCGATATGACATGCCAGACATTGCAAGATTGAGTGCATCTGATATTATTCTTGGATGTGTATGTGTATGCCAAAAGCCGTCTGCTCTATCAGAGAATCTGCGCTTGCATATCTTGCATCTGTATAGTTGTCGTTTTGTGTTGTCTTTGTGCAGACGCATTCCGGATTTGATTGCAAATGAGGACTCACAGAAAGGACATATCGGAGATGAGCCATCAACATGCTTTTGCTCAAAGAAGACATTGTCTCCTGCCATTTTTTGTATCTGTCTTATGTGTCTGCATGTCTTGTCTTTGCCTCTGCGCAATTTGTTTAGAAATCCTGCACATTGGCATGACCAGACATCTGCGTTTGGTGTTTTTTTGACACTGTATACGAGCTTGCTTTGCGATGAAACAACTTCATAGTGATTCTTGGTCAGCTGCTTTGCTGTACTGCCAACATGGTTGTCAGAATCTTTACTGTTTTCCATGTGTGATGGTGGGCTTTGATATAATTAAAGGTTTAGTGTATTAGGCTTAAAACACTTAATTATATATAAAAGACTAATCATACTAAAAAGCCATATTTATAAAACATGAATCAAAATATTGGGTATGGGTAAGATTCCGATAACAAGTGTGATGAAAGCATCTGCTGGTACCAATTCAATAAAGACTACCATACCTAGTGCCATTGCAAAAGAGTTGAATCTGGAGGCAGGAGACAATCTTATGTGGAAGGTTGAAAAGTCAAAGGCAGGCAAGGCAGCAGTAATAAAAAAGATTCTAGAATAGGTTTAGGGCATGATTCTGTAAAATTAGTCAGTTTTCATTCAAATTAACAAATAAAGACAAGGCATGTGTGAGTTCAAGTCTTATCTTTTAGAATGATTTTTGAATAGGCAACATACATCCATGCTTGTGGAACCACAAAGAATTTGCAAGGGAATATGCAAGAAATTTAAGGTAATAAAACCTACAGGCAGTAGCAGATACGGTTCAGGCCAAGGTAGGTGTATGACATGTGATATATGGATAGATCACAAAGGTGCAAGATTAAAAGATGGCTCCCCAGGGTTCTGGATAGTCTTGGGGATATAGATTCATACCTAAATTCTCTTAAATGCTCTTTCAGGGACGGAGCCTTGAAAGGTAGCTCTAGCTCAAGCTTCAATGATTGAAATAGACGGTAAAAATAAATGGAAAACCATCATTTCAAAACGCCTCAAAAAGCCCCGACAGTTAACAGAATCTGGACAGAAAAAGACATAAATTTTGATGGAATTTATAAACAAACAATTGGATTTTGATGATGCATCTGAAAATGACTTTGAACGACTGTTCTTACAAATTATAGACGATGGTACAAAAGATAGCACATACAAGTTTGCATTTACTCGATTTTTGCTAGATTACAGTAAGGATAATACAGAGAAGCATGTGAGCTTTCTAACAATTGCAGAGTATTTTCTGAAATACTACTGGCCCCAAGCATGCAAGGTAAAGATGATGCACACTACCAGAGTTGGAAAGAATCTAGGAATAATTAAAATTATCGAGAATGAATTTACAGAATCCTATTATCGCCAGACATATGATGAAATCAAAGAGCAAGAACCAGAAAAAATTAAAAGATGTGTCAAACAAATACGTAAAAATTGCTTTCATAATGTTACGTGGAGATTTCAGAACATCAAAGGCAAAAGAACGGCAAGATGCAAGTTGTTCTTTGATTACAACATTAAAACAGAAAACGAATACAGTAAAAAAGTGGATCTTGACTATGGAATACTCATTAATCCAAATGCAATGCAGTTTTTTAAAAGACATTATGCCCTTTTGTTAAAAGCAACGGTTCTGGAATGGGCAAGATTCTTGGAAAGATTCAATGACAAATTGCCCAACATCATACGCAATACCGAGGGGGATTGGAACACCAAACATGCATCGGACGTAAAAAGAATATATGATGAGCCAGCCACATCTGATGAATTGGATATCAATTTAAAACATGACAGATTGCAAGAGATAAGGCAAAGCATCCAAACTAAATTAAAAGATGAACCAGCCATGCTGAATCTGTTTTCAGTCTTGGATCAGGACATATCCAAACTTGATAAAGCAAGACTACAGGTCATAATTGACCGTCTTGGCTATACGTAAGCTTTTAGATAATTCCTAAAGATATCCTCCCCGTCCTCAACACTTATCACATCATCTATTGCCTGAATCATTCTCCTGATATTGTCTTCTTGAAACTCTAAAAGATATTTTTCCAATGTTTGTATTTTATTTCCTTCCTTGCCTTCATCAAGTGTCTCTTTGTAGATGTGATTGATGGAAGCTACCAGATGTTTGCATAGCGTACGGCGATATTCTTCATTGAGTTGGTGATTGCATGTACATGTAATATTTGACCGATGAGCATCAATATCGATGGTGGAATATACATTCTCAAATCGAATGTATCTTGTATGCTTGGGAGAAGATGTTTCATCATAGTTGCCCTTATAGCCATCTGCATATAATCTGGGATTCAAGTCACGCATCAGATCCATACGATTCGAATACACTTTAATTATTTCTGTAAACATGCCATCATCAAATGTATTTGGAGACAATTCAGATAATTTGTGCAAGAAATCAAGATATTTTTTAGAATATGATTCAAATTTTTTTGGATTGTATTTAGAGATAGATATTTCTTCTAAAGAACGAACTAGAACAGGAATCTCCTTTAACTCAGATAATATGGTAACTAGAGCAATTCCCTTTTCGTACATAACAGAGTTTACTTTAACAATATTATTTTCTAAGTGACTTAATGGATCAAATGATATTTTTGAAATAGAATTAACCCTAGCAGGTAAACGAGAACTAATTGATACCCATATTTTTATCCCATCTTCATCAATTGCTTGGATTGTAGAATCATTTTCAAGTTTTTTCTTTACATCGAGAGGTATTTTTTTGAATGTAACAATCACTCCTTGCTCATTAACAGGAATTTTTTCTCTTAAACTCTGATATTTTTTTAAATTAAGAGTATCATTGATCATTACTTTGATATGAAAAAGTTCAGAATCAATTTTAAAATTTAGTTTGTCCATTGCATTCAATTGATCTGGCCTAAAACGATAGTTTGCCAGATTTATTGTAAAATCAAATTCTGGAATATTTTCAGGAGTAGATTGTAGAGTTACAGATTCAGCTAGAACCAATCCTGCCAACCTAGTCACCTGATCATCACCATCACCAAAATCTCCTTTTTCTAATTCCAGTAATTCTAAAATGAAAGTTTCAGGCGTAATTTTCCTTCCTTTAAACGGAATATGTCCTGTATTTTCCAATAATTTAATGTTATTTTCAATTTTTTGGAAATCGTCACTGAGGAAAATTTGATAGTCATTTTTTCTACTACTTCGACTTTCTAAATGAATATAATTTTCAGCATTCAGTTCAAATATAGCTACTTCAAAAATACCCAGTCCTGGAATCAATTTTAGACTGGGATATTCTTGATTAATCTGTGTTTTAAGTGATCCAAAAGTTGATTTTCCATGATACACCTGCACCAAATTTTTAATATTTTTTTTCATTTCATCGATTGTAAGAGTTATCTTTAATCTTTTTACATCAGAATGAATCGTGTGTATAATTTTTTGAGAGATTAATTCAAAAAGAATTTCTTCAAATCTATTTTTTAGCTGCGAATTAAAAAATGAATTAAATTTGGTTCTTAATTTTTCATCAATAAAATGATAAATATCATAATTATTTTTTAATTCAAAACATTTTTCAAAAAGTTCTTCTTTAGTTAATGGTTTATCCATTAATGATAGAATAATAAAAGATTGTAGTATGTTTTCAAAAAATAATTCATCAATCTCATTTTCAAAATAATTAAAATTATCTTCAAACAATTCATATTTTTCTTTCCAGCTTGAAACTTTTAAATTTAATTCAAATGCGTTACCGTATTGCGCATATCTATATCTATCTTGCTTAAATTCAAGAATATTTTTTGTTATATTGTATAATTCTAAACTGTTTGAAAAATGAAATAATTCTTGCAATTCATTAACTGCATCTCCATTAAAGAATTTCCTTACAAAATATGGGACATAACAAAAGGGATTTTTTCTGTAAATTTTTTTTACTTGTTCTACAAAGTTACGTCTGTAAATCAATTCATTAATATTTTCTATATTATCAATTTTATTTTGTGTTATTTTTTCAAATTTCTCTTTATCAAAAATTTTATCCAAGTTTATTTTTTGAATCTTATTATTGTCAAAAATTATAGTATTGTCTGAAATCGTATTTTCATCAGATTCTAATACTGATTCCTTCTTGTGTTCTTCAATGTGTTGTGAAAATGTTCTAATGATATGAAATCTTTGTCACAAATGGGACACTTATGGTCATTCAAATTCTAATAATCCATCTAATTTTTTCATCATAACCTCATATGGATCTCCTTTAGATACTTCCATATTTATTAATAATTCATGATTCCATAATTTGCATATTCTTCACAAATATCGATGATTTTTGTTTGTGGATCTCGAAAAATTTCAGTAGTTGATCACCATTTGATTCAACATCTATTGCAATTGCAATCATCATCCACACATATTCTGGTTTATTGTGCAATATATTCAATATCAATTGTGGCTCCTTTCTGATCCTTTTTCCCATTATTATATGGTTTTGTATAAACCTGCATTTTTTCCAAGTGTCATTGCAAAAATGAAAATATCTGTTAATTTTTTTGCAAAAAAGATGTTCTTTCTTTTGAATCTTCCCACTGATATTTTGAATAAAATTTTTAACTTCATCATTTTCACCATCATATGCAATTTTTGGAGGCCAACCTAAAAGAATCCGTTTAGTGTCTTTGATATTAAACTTTTTTGGAATTACTCATTTCGTTTGTACTCCCTAATCACTTTGGTGTTGATTTCATCCTCAATAGTATTTTGAATTTCATATTCTTTCCAAACTTTGTTTGAAGGATTTAGATAATGTCTAACTGGTTTAGCCCCTTTTTCATCTCCACTTGTGTATTCACTATCGGTAACAAACAATACAACCTGAACTCCCGGTAAATTATTTGCCAATACTTGAGAAATTTCATTACGAGAATCCCCTGATATGTTGTGTAAAGGGGAATCAATAAACAAAAATGTGTTGGTATTAGTTATTTGTCTACATCCAGACACGTAAGATAAACCTAAAACATGTGATTGACCTTTTGATAACTCTTTGACATAACCGTCTGAATCACATGCAGTAATATCATATTTTGGAGAAATAGTTACATGATCAAAAATCTCTTTTTGAGGTGCACTCTCAAGAAAATATTTATTGGTTGCCTGTTCTGTACGTTTTCGAAAAATCTCCTCTATATTTGCCTCCAAAGTTTTAGAAAATTTGTTTACTGCTTCAGCTAGAGATATTTTTTTACCTTCATCATCATACTTCTTTTCTTTCTCAATGGCTTCGTCATAACGTTTACAGTTTTCTTGCAAATCTTGGGTTAATCCTTCCAGATCATCTTTTTTTGCTCTAATATTACTTTCATGGTCTACCAATTGAGCGAGATATTTTATTTTTTGACTTCCAAGATCTTCATCATTGATGTATTGAATATTTTTTAACTGTTGATCAAGATCCTTTATTTCCACATCAAATTCTTCGATTTTTTTGCGTTTACTACGTCTACTTTCTATTAACTCATGGTAATCTTTTTTTGTTTTTTTAATACCACTATCGTCAATTATTCTGCTTATCAAATCACGTCCAAGAGATATTCCCTGAGATATGTCATCTTCAATTATCGTATCTTTAATCTGGTTTAATATCATCCATGGTGCATCTTTATCATCATTTTTCTCAAATTCTCGCCCGCATACGCATCTCAAAGGATGAGATTCTAAGATTTTATCTATGGCACTTCTGGAAATAGATGGAGGAATTTTATCTTCATCTTCTAATCTTGCAAAAATCTGCTCAGAATGTTGAAGGGTGTCTCGTATTAACAACTGCGGGATTCTTTCAAAAAGAGTATTTTTGATTTGCTCATCAATATGTCTCAGATCTCTAAGTGCATCTTTTTTATTTTTTTGGACCTTTTTTTGATTTTCAATTAGTTCATTTCCGTTTTTGTTTTTACGGATTTTTTCAGAGATCTCATCATGAGATCTTTGTGCTTTATCTCGTTCTTGCTCAAGATAGTCTATTTCTTTATTCACTTCAGATATGCTATCACGGAATGACGCATCCTTAGCTTTATGCGGAGCTACATTTGCACTCTTGCCCCCTATGTACCTTCTTATGTTATTTGCAGTATACTTTGCAGACTCTGCCATGGAGGCGAGAATTTCCAAACCAGATATCTTCGTAATACCATCTTTGATAAAATCTGAAGATGAGTCAGTCTGAAATTTTAATAAATTTTCTCCATCAAACAAGAAAAAATCTGATAAATGTTGTGGAAAATATGTGCTGATCTCACTTTTGATCATTTTATGATTTTTTTCAATCTGCATTTCTTTATATCTATCTTTGAACTGCAGTTTTACTTTGGTTTCAAAGTCAATTCCTGACTGAACATTGGAATTATTTTGAGATTCAAATCTTCTTGTTGTAGATTCTTTGTTGCATGTTGCCTTTAATTCCCTTGTAAGTAGGTATTTCTGTTCAGTATCATCATGTATAGATATAGTTACTGATGCTGTAACACTTTCTCCTTTTGATAAATTTTCCAACGCATCAGAGTTCATCAAACCATAATCTAGCTTTGTATGCTCAGTAGTAGAATCTTTTTTGTATTCTCCGTAAAGACACCAATAAATCATGTCATGAATAGTAGATTTTCCTCTACCACTACCTCCAATTATTATTGTAATGTTTTTGTCAGAAGAATCTGAAAATTCTATTGAATGATCTGAACCATAAAATCTGCCCACATTTTTTATCTCTAACTTTTTAATGAAAAGACGCTGTTTTTTAATGGACATAATTTTCACTCCATTTTACTAAGGATTCGTTAGAGATAAACCGTTGAAGAATCTGATCATATACCTTGTCAAGTCCTTCTTTAGTAATATCTTCATTTGTCTCAGAACGCAATAATTTTTTAACCAGTTCTTCCATTTCTGGTGGAATGTCAGTATGTTCTTGAAAATATGATTTTAATGCATCCGAAATTATAGGATTAATTACAGGCATGATTTTTAAAATCTTGATTCCATCATATAACCTTTAAAGAGATAATTCAGCAGTAAACTCTTTGATTTTGTCTTCACAATAATTGCTGTTAATTGCTAACTCACTCATCTGCTTTATTCTATTCATTTGACTTTTGACAATACTGGTTTCCAATTTGTTAGACAAATCATCAAGATCAGCTAACTGTGGCTTTACTAAAATATCAAAAATGTCTGCATGTGTTTTATGACTCCCATCAGGATATTGTTCTGCATATGTCCTCAATACACGCCCACGTCTTTGTATAAACTGCGTAGGATTACCTGTTGATGCCATCACTATACACACTCTTGCCTGTGGAATATCCATCCCTTCATCTAAAATTCTATTGGATAGAAGTATATTCCAATCACCAACTGCAAAATCATTTAGTATTCTAACTCGTTCTTTTTTATCTGAAGGATTGTCATATGTAATCTTGCGAAATGCGATGGATTTATCAATATCGCAATGTTTGGAAGGATTACTTAGGATCTCATTAACATCAGAAAATTGGTTCTCAGAGCAAAAAATCAACATGTGTTGCAATTTGGGAATTTCTTTTAGTATCTGTTTGATACATTCTGTTTTGTTTTCTGCATCCCTTATGATTTTAGCTCTTTTCTGTATAATTATCTCGCCTTTTTCTCGTTCTTCTGGATATTTTGAGTTTAACAGCCTAGCTGCTTGATATGTCAATGTCTGATATTCAACAAGCTCTTCATCTGTAAGTTGAATAAAGAATGGATAATAGTTATATCCACACAATAATCCATCATGAATTGCTTTTTGTAATGTGTATTCAAATACTGTTGATTTGCCAGAAGCACCTTTAAAATAATTCCGTAAAAAGTCAGTTCCATCTGCATCAAAATATCGTTCGATGGTAGCAGACAATGCCATTCTGTAATGATAATTTTTAGATAGTCCTCTTCTCTCAACAGAGGTTCCTACATGATGTGCTTCATCTACAATCACCATTGTAGGAATATTACATTTTTCTATCTGTGCAACAAAATCTTTGCTGGAGAACATAGCATGAGAGGTTATCAGTACTGATGATTCTTTGTCTGATGAACGATTCAGATGTGAAACCTCATCACGTAGGATTTGTTGCCATATTCCAGATTCAAGAATCGTTGATTCTATAAACCATTTTGATAATTCTTTCTTCCACTGATCTACTAGGTTTCTATATGGAACTGCAATTACAATCAATACCTGTTGCTCATTATTTTGAATCCTTTCGATTGCACCAATTGCAGTAAATGTCTTTCCTGTACCTGTTGCCATCTCAAAAATACCCCTTCCATCATTTTCAAGCCATGCATCAATGGCATGTGTTTGATAGTTTCTCAGTATTGGTAATTTTCTTAATTCAGGAATATCTGATTTGGTTTTTGGAGCATTTTCTTTGAAATAATCAACAAGATTTTTAGAAAGAGGTCGGACTTTGCATGTAATGTCACCTAATTGAAAAGCATCGCTGTCCCAATAGTTTGTAAAACCTTCATGATCCATGTTGATCTGATCTTTTTCAGACTCTATCCAATTCCTAGATACATCTAAAGAATATATCTCTCCTACATGAGAATCATCTCTGTCTATTATGCCGTGAAAAGATAACGGCGTGTCATCGTCCTTGTTGTAAAAAATACCGATTTCTTTGCTGAAAATTGCTGTTTCACTTATCTCAGATTCAGTAAGTGCTACACCATTATTTTCTGGCAAAATGATCTTTATTGTAAGATAGTTATTTGCAATCATCCATGAAATGGCTTTTGTATGATTCTCTAAGATTTTATCTTTAATTTGAGATAGATCTTGTATCCAATTTTTTGTGATTACATCATCTATGTCTGTGCCTTCCAATAATGCCTTTTTGTCTTCATTAGAGAATCTTGGAATAATTGCTAGTTCCATGATTCCATTGTTTTCTTTGATAAAATCTTGCAAGCCTTCTGCAATTAGAGCAAATCTTTTTGCTGAAAATATGCCTCCGAATCTGCGATAATATTTTGAGTTGGATAATACAGGATTAAAAAATTCGTTAAACACATCGGTTTTTCTAGAGTCATATACAGGTTTTATCTCTAAATCTTCAAACAACATTTAGTTCAACAACTGACTCTGAATATTGTTAATATTTAATTGATGATCTACGTGAAAACGTATTGTTGCTATTTTATTGCCATTCTTATCTATGATGCTTTTACTGTCTCTGGCTATTGCAATAAGATTATAGTCAAATTTGGCATGATGGTTTGGACATACAACTATCATATTGTCAAAATCATCATCTGCACCTGCATTGAGTGGGTTATAATGATGTACCTCTGAATAGAATTTACCATCTGTGTATTCAAATGTAAACTCGCATATTTGACATTTGTTTTGGTATAGTTCTTTGAGCTTTTTTACCTTTACAGAATCACGAACAAATCGCATCACTTCAAAGAGATCTCTTTGTGTAGGACCGGTTTTTTTCTTTTCTTCTTCGATGAATAGTTTTGGAATATTTTGTTTTTTTGATATATCATTTGTTATTACATTCTTTTCTAGCTTGTATATTCCTGAAAACATTGCAGTGGCTTTTGTTTTTGACATGGTTTCATGAAATAATAAATCGACAGAACGTAATTTATCAAACAGAATAAAATGAGTGATCTCCTGAGAATGCAGATCATCAGAAAAGATTGCACGTCCTAATTCATAGTCTATTATTTTCTTTTTTACCCGTCCTGCAATTTTGAAATTATTTTTGGGCATACTAAAAAATATATCATCGTTTTCCTTGATCTTTGTCCACATTTGATTTGAAATTTGACTTTTATGAAAACCCCAAATAAAATTAGAACTGTGTTTATTTAGAAATTCTTTGGTTAACGCATTGAATTGTCCATTTTGGAACTGTCTGAATTTTTCAGAATTCCGACTGTCAACTAAAATCACATATTGGTTGGTCAACACTTACAATTCAATAACACTAGTCAATAATAGTATCGTGTTTTTGACATGTAGAATAAGCTTGTCTGATACAATATAGATTTATTAATTTTAAGGAACTGGCTTGGTGAAAAAGAAAAATTTCTAAAGATATACAAGACAAATGTAATTCTAAATATGAAAATATACAAAAAGAAAATTCTAGCAAAAAATAGGTTTTATTGAATTAACAGATTTTTCAGATTTATCAAAAATTATCATTAAAAGAGATAATCGGGATACAAATTTCAAACATGTATTCAAGGATAAAAATACAATTCAATCTAAATTAGGTGAATTGATGCCTATCAGAAATCATATATTTCACAGTAGAAAACTTTCTAAACTACAACAACAAAGACTTTTACTTTATAATCAAGATCTACTATCAAGTATTATTTATTAGATCAGTTGCGCAATTGATTTAATTTGATCATCATCTCAATGTTTTCTTACAACAAGATCCAAAGCTAGGAAAAATCATTCTCAATTCATGTTCAACCACACAAAACTAACAAAAAGACCAAAATCAGTTTCCTATCCGTAACAGGATTGACTGTTCCACAGTTTGATTCCCTGTCAAAAGAAATCAAAAAACAGTACAAAGTCACAGAAGAGACACACGTCTATCAAAAAAGAAGACTGCAAGAGTTGGTGCAGGACGACACAAATTTGATCTATTATCCTTCAAAGACCGAATTCTAAATTTATGATGTACTATCAAATGTACACAACATATGACATGTTGGGAATGATTTTTGATCTGGATAAATCAAATGTAATGAGGGACATTAGATATTAGAGCCTGCAATAAAACAATCAATTCCGATTCCTGCCAAAAAAATATGCAGATGCCAAAAAGCTCAAAACCGTGAGAGTTACAACGGTTCTTTCCTGAATTAATTGTAATTACAGATGGAACAGAACAGCCAATCAGCCAAGACCGAAAGATCGTACCAAAAAAATCGCACTATTCAGACAAAAAGAAAAAACACACACAGTACAAAATCAGATTACAGTAAATCTTGATAGAGTCATAATACACAAATCTGCACATTCTACAGGTAGTCATCATGATTACAAAATATACAAGGCAAAACATCCGGTACTGTCTGAGGAGCTGTTACAATTTTATGATCTTGGGTTTGGGAATTCAAAGACTTTCCAGACCAAATCAGCATTTACCATACAAAAAAAGAAGGACAAGGAGTTGAGCGCATCATCTCAAAAGGAATGGAATCAATCTCAATCTAAAATCAGAATCAAAGTTGAACATGTCATTTGCTCAAATCAAGGAATTTAGAATTAGTAGTGATGATGTGTTTAGGAACAAACTATGCAGATATGATGGAATAATGAGTTGCAGTATGTGGAATTGTTAATTTCAAGATAAGATAAAAAGACGAGCTTGTTGTGATTCCATGACATTACAGAAGAATTAGAAATCAGACGGAATGAAAGGTTGGGTTTTGTTTGTAATTGCGCAACTCATCTAATGTATTATCCAATCTCTTGGAATTGATGCAATAACGCAACCATAAATTAATTGCATAATCTTTTGATTGTTGTTATGTCTTCTTCTGATAAATCACCAAACATAGAATCACGGCCACCTGTAAATTTACACAGATAACTAGAAGATGGATCTCCATCAGATGAATTTATCATCTCCTGAACCTGCTCAACTGTGTACAGTTCTTTACCGCCCTCATGGATGTTTATCTCAAGTTTATTCCATGACGGACTAGGAGCATCAATGATTCTATGATCTTTCATAATTACATGTTTGAGTTGGCAGTATATGGAAATTATCTTAGTTAGAAGTGTTATCTTTCATGATGTTTTATATCCACATTCTATGAGCTGTATGCAATATATGTCAAATCCGTTACTGATCAATTTTTATAATGTCTGAAATCCAAGTGTCTCATTGAAAGTTCTGTCAATTCTTGTCTTATCCCTTATCATAATATCAAGTGTTGGCTTTGCATACTCTCAAAATGATACAATCCCTGCATGGATTAAGGATGTTGCAGGATTCTGGGCAGAGGATAAAATTACAGATCAAAATTTCATTGAGGCATTGGAGTTTATGATTAATTCAAACATTATTCAGATTGATGATTCACAAAAAATTCAAGAACTGGAAAAAGAAAATCAAGGATTAAAATTGGAGATATCAAGACTAAAACAGCTTGAATCTTCATCAAACAAAACTGTAAATTTAACTGATAGCATGAAACTAGATCCCTTAAACGGTATAGACAAATTAAAACAAACGCTACCTGAAAATGTCAAAATGCATATTCAACCCGTCAAGTCAACTTATACTGTTGGAGATGTTATACAAATCATAGGAGAAATAAACCCCATTGATCCTGAAAAAATAGAATATGATCTAGGAGGCAATATACTAGATATGAAGGAAACTGTGTCAATCAATGTGAAATATCTTGACGAAAACAATCGCTATCAAAACGCTTTTGGTAATCATTGTTATTTTACAGGAAACTATTGTTCCTCTGGAGGAGAATTTCTTTTAAATCTTGTAGACAAGAAAAAACCAACAATCGATGATAATGGCACAATATCATTTTCAAACAGTATATCAGTAACTGAAAACTCTGTGGCAGGAACATACATCATCATAATGTCCCATAGCATCAAAGGTGAGGTTCTTGGTTTTGATTATACTAAACCCTTCACGGTAGAATAGAAACACTTCACCTGAATTCATTACATGAGAGAATCTCAAATCAGGCGTACATTTCTCAAATATCTCTGTATTCATACATGAATTTTTGCCAAATATCTCACACATAAGCAGATCTCATCTGCTGCAATGTCAATCTCCTCATCTATATTGAATCTGCCAAAACCCAATCTTATAGAACTATGTGCCTGCTCTTCAGTCAACCCCAAAGCACGCAACACATGTGATGGCTCTACTGTCTGTGTAGTACATGCAGAGCCTGCAGATATTGCAAGTTTCTTTGATACTGTGTTAATTATTGACTTGCCATCAATTCCATCAAATCTCACATTGAGATTGTGTGCCAGTCTGTTTTTGGGATGACCATTTAGCTTTGCACCTGCATTTGATAGTTCCTCAAGCATAGTGCCAGTCCATTTTTTATATTTCTTGTTTTCTTCTTCCATCTCTTGTGTTGCAATCTCTACTGCCTTGCCAAACCCGACAATCCCTGGAACATTCAGAGTGCCAGAGCGAATGTTTCTCTCCTGTCCACCGCCATATACAATAGAATTGATCTTTACCCGTGGCAGAATGCTTCGGACATACAATGCACCAATTCCTTTAGGCCCATAGATTTTGTGAGATGATATGGACATCAAGTCAATGTTTATCTTTTTGACATCAATTGGAATGTGGCCCAGTGCCTGTGCAGCATCGGTATGGAACAATACGTTATGCTCATGTGCAATTTTTCCAATCTCTGCAACGTCTGCAATAGTTCCAATCTCATTGTTTGCAAACATTATTGAAATTAATACTGTCTTTTCAGTAATTGCAGATCTCAACTCGTCTGGATTAATCAAGCCAAACTCATCAACTGAAAGATATGTTACCTCGCATCCAGTCTTCTCCAGATGCTTTGCAGTATCCAGTACTGCCTTGTGTTCTGTAACGCATGTTATCAAGTGATTTCCCTTCTCCTTGTTTCTCTCCATCACTCCAAGCAGTGCCAAATTGTCTGACTCTGTGGCACCGGATGTAAACAGAATCTCGTCTGCATTTGCACCTATTGCCTTTGCAATTTTCTCTCTTGCTTGGGAGACTGCAACTGATGCATCATATCCAAAGGAGTGATCCAGACTGGAGGCATTGCCAAAGTGCTCTGTAAAATATGATTTCATCTCCTCAAATACACGTGGGTCCACTGGCGTGGTGGCATGCGAGTCAAGGTATATTGGGAATTTCACATCAGACATTTCGCTCTTCTCTTACCAGTCTGTTAAAATCCTCTAGGCTCTGGATTCTTGGAGAAAGTGCAATGACCCCACGGTTAATGTGGCACCGAACCAGATCATTGAGATCAGTCTCGATTACCTTAGAGTCCTTTGCCAGCCTGTTTCTCATCAGTCCTAGGTATAGCGGTTCATACTCTCCAAACAGAATGGCAGGCTCGATATCCGAACCGTCTTGGTCATATTCGTCAGGGTTGGGGGCGGACTTTTCCTTGATGGACAGGCAGAGTGCAAATCTTGCAAGCAGGTTTGGGGTCAGGCCAGTCCGAGCCTTTAGTCTGCCAAGTATGTTCTGACTCTTGGCACTGAGTCTTATCTTACTGAACTTCAACTGCAATCTCCTCATGGTCAAAAAAATAACCTTCTCTGATGTCTGTCCTTCCCTTCTCAGAGTCAAAATTAATTGTGTATGATTTTGCAATATGCGGCTTTAGCTTCTCATAGTATGCTGAATCAATCTCCGAGTCAGTTGATAAGATGATTGTCTGCTGCGAGGTTTTCGGGAAAAATGACTCTACAAGGCCCAGCCTGTGCTCCACATCCAACCTTGCAAGCGGGGTATCAATCATAAATGGCAGTGGTCTTCCAGAGGTCTTTGCCAGTCCCCAGACAAGGGCTGTTGCATAGATTTGAAGCTCACCCTTTGATAGCATGTTCTTTGTGATCTCATCGCTGTTTGCATTGTACAACTTTACGACAAACGTCTCCCTGTCAATGGTTATTCTTTTGATGAAATCCTTCTTGTGTAATAGTATGTCTAAACCCTTTAGGACATTGCCTTCCAAAAGAGATATCTTTTCTGCCCGCAGTGATTCAGAGTATTCCTCCAAGACATTTAGTACCGAGTTTGCCATTGACTTGCCTGAGGATAGTTTTTCAGAGGATGCCTGCAGTTCCAGGCTGGTTCGAATCTTTGCATTTAGCATCTTGAGCCTTGTCCTGCTTTGAGACATGTTAGATTCCATCGTATCACACTGGTCTTGCAAGTCCCGCTCCCTATCACGAAAAGAGTCTCTTTCAGACATTATTGATTTGATCTCATCTATCTGGGGCTTTATCTTGCCAACTAGTACAAATTTTTCCAAGGCATTTTTTTGAATCCCGTAGGATTCAGTCAGTTTCCTGATCTTCTCCATGTTTGCAGACTGGGAATCTTCAATCAGGGTCAGAATCTGCTCCATGTGTGCAGAAGACAAGTTAAAGAAGGTATCCGAAATGGAATCTTTTTGCAGGTCTTTTTTTAAAAATCGGATCAGCTCTGTACTGATTGACTCTTTGAGATTCGTTGGAATCTCAGGCAGAAATAACTCAGAGTTTAGGACAGAGGATATCTTTGCTGTACTTCTCTCAAAGATTTCCCTTTCATAGTCCAGTCGAATCGTATTTTTGTCAGACTCTATCTGAATTTTTATCTCGTCTAGCTGCTCTGGAATCAGACTGAATGGCAGCTCGGCAGAACACATGTCACGAATCTCCTTCTCAGTTACTGCAATCTTTGATGCCATGTTCTTCTCATTTTTCTCCATCTCTGCATTCTTCTCGTAATAGTGTCCACCAATCTTTTGGAACCTCTCAGTTGCCAGCAAAAATTCGTTGTGGGCTGACTTTATCTCACTGTTCTTTTCCTCTATATCTCTGCCAAAATTTAGAATCTGCTCCTCCAGTACCTCTTGCATGAATAATAGTGACTGCAACTCGTCTCCAGTAAACTCCCTCTCAAGCATGCTGTTTGTAACGAATCTTAGAAGAAACTCGTAGCTCTCAAGACGCATTGGCTTGCCATGAATATTCTTGTATTGCTCATAACCGTTGCGCAGTTCTGCAAATTCTACCAGTTCCTTTTTTGTCATCTCACGTTGCAGTTTCTCCTGCGTCATCGTATCGTTTTTCCTCTCAGCTTCTTTCTCGCCTAATCTCTTGTTTTTTAGTTCCCTGTACAGCACAAATCTAATGTCCTTTTGCAGCTGGTTTACAAGATCCAGCCCGAGCAACGTATCAAAGGATGATCTGATGTACTTGTTTTCATTGCCATCCTCTGCAATGCTTTGAATCTGCTCGCCGTCAAAGAAGAACAGTTTTGCAATGCCTCTTGGAATCATCTGGTTGATAAACTGCTGCCATTCGGATTTTTCAATGGCATCTATATCCTCAAACTTGGCCTCAGTATGTCTGTTCTTTTTGGCAGGGATTGCCACATCCAGTTCTCTAAACTCCTCTGATTGTAAATCATATTTTTGAACTATCAGATCCTCGTCAATTTTACTGTCATTGTTTTGCCATGTTCTGGTTGTTTTGTATTTGTGAGTCCTGCCATCAAATGCAATCTGAAATATTATTGAAATGGATGATGCATTGCAGACAGAACCTGTCTTCGAATTTCTGTGAAATGACCTTTGAATCTTCTGGTCATAGTACTTGCCAAGACTTGCATCATCGTAGTCCCTGCCATAAAGACACAACATTATTGACTCAAACAGGGTTGTCTTTCCTGCGCCGTTTGTACCGCCGCACAGGATCACGGTTTTTTCAGGACTGGTGGCAAAGTCAAACTCGTTGACTCCGCCATACACCCCAAAGTCAGTTATTGTAATTTTGTCAATTATCATGACTCTTGTCCTTCTTTGGGTTCAGATGGAATGATTTTTGTTCTGTCCCTGATGTCCTTTCTCTCCTGAAGCTTGATCATTATTTTTGAAAACTCTTTCTCATCATCTACGTCTCTCCATTCCTTTGAGAGCTCATTTTTTATCTTCTCAAAAATCTTCGAATGCCTGTTTCCGCCCTGAGATTTCAGCTCCAAATTCAAAAGACTGCTTACCAGTTTGAAGGATACGTCATGTGAGGAGCATGTCTTCTCTAGCAGTTCCTGCTCAATACCGCCAAAGTTTCCAAGTTCATTTTGTATGCCATGTAGGTTTTTTCCAGTGACTCTAAAATAAATCTCATATGCAGTATTTCTCCAGTCCCCCTGCTCCATTCTCCACACTCTTTGTATCTCATGAATCTCATCTTCTGAAATCAGTTCCATCGCAGGATCGTTTTTCAGTTTTTGGATTCGCATCTGCCCTTCCAAAAGATCCTTGAGATACTCTCGTCTGAACTCCATCTTGTACGGACCAGGCGTGTATCCTTCTCCATGACTCTTCAAGTCAACTCTGCCACTGCGTCTTTTTCTCTCCCGGTATTTTTCCCAGACACTTGAATCCTGTGTATCCTTTAGCTTTTGTCTTAGCTCTGCCAGAACTTCCATCCATTCGTTCTTTTCATCATTTTCAATCAAATTTGTAAGGTAGCCCTGCTTGTCTACAACTGTGCAAGTCCAGCAGCCAAAGCGACCGCCACCGCACGAGGGAGTCGTAGTATCAATTACCAGTGGACATTCACTGGCATTTGCATCCTGATACATTGCAAGCAGGTCACGATTCTCATCACCCCAGGGGTTTTTGTTTTCCAGCAGATAATTCCAGACATCTTCTGCAGAAAAATCCTCAATCGGGGTATACACATAGGTCTGATCAAACTTGGAGTGCCTTGAGAGGACACTGTTTTCAATTTTGAGCAGACTCATCACCTGATCCCTTGCAGCACTCTCGCTCTTTCTCATCCCCAAGAGAACTATTGCCTCACCGTGTTTGGATACTGTATCCTGAATGAATCGGTCTGCATTGGAGATTTTTAGCATGTCTGTGCACCACCTAAACATGGTTGTCGGTGCAGGATATCCCAGACCAAGCAGCCGAACCCAGAACGTGTCAGTTATTGGAGGCCTGAGCAGGTTTGTACCAATCGGGAGATTGGCACTTTTTGCAAATTTTTCCATCCTTTCCAGACTGCTGGTGATCCTCTCAGCAATTTGAGGGGCCTCTACCAAGGTATCAGAAGAAATTACATAGATCTTTTTTTGCAATTTTTCCAAAGGCAGCTTAGAGAGTGCCCTCCATACCATCTGAACAAGACATGTGGAGTCTTTTCCGCCGCTGAATCCGATAATCCAAGGCCTGTTGTCATTGAGGTATACATCTCTTATCTCATCGAGAATCTCTGCAAATGTTTTTTTCTCCAGAACAGATTCGCTCAAAACTTCTCCTCTATCCTTTGCCGATTCTTTGAAAGTTCTACCTTGCATTTCTGTATGATGACATTGGCAGCCAAGTCAATCCCAACAGTAAGCTTTGTCATCTGACCGCTGCGTATGAGTCGTCCATCCCATTCTGGATTGCCTCGGGACCAGTCAATCTTTTTGAGATTCTTCAGCTTGTCTTTCCAGTCTTCTGGAGAATCATCAATGATCTCCCTTCCTGCAATTCCCAGTGCGTTAAGCAAATTGGTGTTTGCATTTACAAATTGTTTTCGTAAAATTGCTGAAGACATTTCGCCTTTTAGAATCAACTGCCACTCTGGCATATTTTTGGAAACTGTCTCCCAAAATTCTTTAACAAGAATCTTTTTATCATCAGATAATTTTTTTCCTTTGGTCAAACCAAGTAAGCGAAGTGAAGCATCTGCTATTCCATTGAGTGTGAATACCTTGGTTGAACGATTGGAGATTGTAGTTTTTTCCAACTCTACTCTTTCCTTGAATATGTCGACCTCGTTTACCAAAGATACGATAAATTTTGAAAAATCATCTCGGTGATCATACAGAATGTTTAATGATTTTGTTGTCTTTTTTGCATTTTTATTCAGATCAGAGAACATTTGCTGGCTGGACTTTAATTCGGCATCTTTGAAAAATACAACTGAAATCATCTCATGGCCAAGTTCTGGATTTTCTTTTAGTGCCTCTTCAATTGCCTTTCTTCTGTGCTGTCCATCATTTATCAGGAATCTAGAGTTCATGTTGATGTAAAGGCGACCCAGCTTTCCGTCTTCTCCAAGGGATGCAAATGGTGTGAATTTCATCTTTCCATCAACTGATGCAGTCAATGAAGAAAAAATGTAATTTTTAGGATTATTCAAAATATAGTCTTTAATTGCAGGGATTCTGGATTCTTGAAGTGTTCTCTGAGCTCGCATTTCAGGGGGAATATCATGATCATTGAAGATGAATATTTTTGGAATAATTTTGAGGTGACACATTGCAACGTAAAATTCACGCCCTGCCTGGATTCCACGAATTGCATCAAAGCCATACACATCACTGCCTACTGACTGTTCATCTTTTTGGGCCTGAGACACACCCAGTAATAATGGAAGTGTATTAAAAACATTTGGAAGTGTATTTTTATCAAATGGAAGTATGTAGTTAGAATGCCTTTTTGATTGTATCCAGATCTGCCTTGGATAATGTTAGTGAAAATACCACAGCCTTTGGATGCTGTGCTCCCTTGGCCATTGGATGAAAAACAAGCTTGACCAGTTCTCCCTCCTTTGTGATACTGACAGGACGTTTTCCTATTTTTGTTTCAGTCATGTAATAGACTTACGAAACTGTATTTATTTAGGTTTTTACGCTGATAATGAAATAACCTTAAAAACAAACAATCAAGAGATCAGCAATATAAAATGAAATAAAAACTACATTAAATGGAACTAGGGTTGAAAATAATATCTATTTGTGATATTCATTATCAAATGATATAATTACAGATAACGGAAAAACAATCACTGGAAATTTTGCATAAAATATGAAGACTAAACTAAAAATAATGGTTCGAGCCTTTAATGTTCTAAATGTAGTTATAGTAATGATAAAAAATCAAATACAACAAAAAAGTTGTTATTAATGACAAATTAGATTTTTCATTACTTGCTTTTGAAGGAAATGAAAAAGAGGAATCCGTACCAACAACAAAAATAGATTGTAAAAAATATGGACATGGTGAAGCAGTGGTTTGAATGTTTCAAACTAAAAGTGCAGATGAACCCACGACAAGATTTTATCGTTGCCAAAAATGTAAATACACTTGGCGTGATTACACATAAGGTTTAACTGGAACGTAAGGATAGTAAAGCTGATTTGACTTTTGGAGCAAAAGCAAATGGAACAGATGATTTAAAAGATATTGCCTTGCATCAAGAGAAAATAAACTCATACATCAAAAATAATAATCATCATCCTACAAAAAAGAATGTCAAGAAAATAAAGTCTATAGCACCAGAGCAGGCAAAAATTTCAAGTCAGGCATGTTTGGATGCGGATTATACAAAGAAACCAAGGAGAACTACAAGATCAAATGACAGTGCAAAAGTTCATTGTGATTGTGGCGGAACATGTAATAAATCAGGAAAAACACAATTCAAATCCTCATTGATGCAACGATACAAGTGTACCGTATGCAAAAAATACAGGTGGATCAATCTATATTCCAATTCTAAAAATACCAAGTTTACAATAACCTCATTGATACTGGAGCAAATTTGTAAGGGGATGTCTCTAAGCAAGGCGGGGAGTACTTTGCGAAATATAGAATCAAAAACATATACTGCAGCCGGAGTGCTTAATATTTTACATACAGAATTGGCAGGATTGAGGATGGTATCCGATGAGATAGAGTCGACATTCAACTATGGCAAGATATGGTCAGTAGATGAAACATCAACACCTGCAAAAGGAGGGGAATCAAAACGCCACATATACGTGGTTGGTGCGATAGACACTGAGACAAAGGCAATGATAAAACTTGAATCTTATGACAGCAGACCTGACAAGAAAGTTATGACCGATTTTCTTTTATATGCAGCAAAAAAAGCTGGGCATAATCCTGATATAATAATTTCTGATGCATATGCATCATACGAACCCGCAATAAAAAAAGCATTTGGTAGCAATACAAAACATAACAAACGAAACCTTACAAGAAAGCATCAGCATAACAACCAGATAGAAAGGCATTGGAAGACTTTAAAATCTGAATTGCTGATAAGTAAAAATAGAAGATTTGTCAACGCAGATGCCGTCACGAAATATCTCCAACTATACTACATATACTATAATCATATTCGCATTCACAGCACCATTACCACGACACCTGCCGTATGTGCAGGCTACAAGGGCGAGACAATAGAGTCATTTGCCAGTCTTTTGGAGAAGAGCCACAAGCCAGACATATTGTTTGTATCAAAACTTGGAACACTTGTAAAAAAAATTGATGTTCGTGTGGATACATGCTGTGTTACGGTATTTCCAAAGATGCCGCCTAGAGGAGAAACCGTGGTCGACAAGCAAACAGGGGAGGAATATCATGTCAAATAAGGTGGAAGGGGGAACTACTTTTTGTATTCCACAGTGATGAAAAGACATGGAAGAAGATAAATAAGATATTGCAACCATTGGGATTTTACTGGTCTAAATTAAAACGCTGGATACTAAAGACAGACAAGTTTGATCAGCGCAAAAAGATCATAGAGAAAAGTACCGGAAGGGAGGCAGCCTTGAAGCCTTTTTCAGTATGTTCATCCTGTAAGACATTATTTCTTACACGATCCGATGTGAAACGGAATGTCAGTTATTATAAGGCACGAAACGGCAACCTGCTTCCACGATCAATATGTAAAGAATGTTATCTTGCCAAGAGAAAACGCAAAAATGGACTGCACAAGGATATGATCACCTTGGATGAGTTTTTCACTGGCCGGGAAAAATCCGAACTGATAAATTATGAACAATCCAAAACGGGTGACAAATTTCAGGCATGATTTCCACCGATGGACCTTCACATTGCCAGTACACATAACATCTAATTGAGTCTTCGAAGTCCCTTTTCCCTGGAAAAAAGATATAGGGCCACATTCTGATTGGAAAGTGCATCCCCATATGCTGCATCATACATTCTGCATGCGTTGTACCCCTCACCTATCACTACAAATTTTCCAAAAATCACATCATTGTATATCTCATGGTTGTTCATCCGCCATACTGCATCATTGACGTGTATTGCAAGATGATCCGAGTATCTGGCATTATTTGGCTTGTATTTTACAAATCCGACAACCCCGTGATACTCATTTAGCAGTGGGAATTTCTCTGGCCTGCCAAATCCACTGTTCAGGTATCCCTTCTCAAGATTCATACCGTATGTTACCTCCATCTTACGTCTTGTCATTTTTACAAACATTGATTCAGTGATTGGGGGCAGTATGCGTTCTGGACCGTCAGAACAATTAGGATCAAAGCCCGAGATGAAACATACGGTGTCTAACTGTGATTTATTATTCATTAGAATATCCATGCAAATTTCAGACGTATTATGATCAGGTTTTCTGTCCAGACGTTCCCCGATGGCTGTAGTTAAAGCATTGTGCAAAAATTCACAAAGTTGACTTTGTTTTGGAATGTATTTCTCTTTAATTACAGTATCAAGTGCATAGTCTCCTATGACATATAGAAAGGCATCATTTAACTCGTCATTGTTATTCTTATCAATAATGCCCTTGGATCTTAAGATGGTTCGATCTGACATAAATTCCTGTATCTTATTTTCCATGCCTTTGCTATGTCATATTCATGATTAAACTTTTTATCATGTTGCGAAAAAAACGACTTTTTGTATGATTTTGCGATATTCGGATCAGGATTATCAATCCTGTAATTCATGTCACGTAAATTTAACATCTGTGGAAAAGGACAAAATTAGGTCACGTAAATTTAACACCTTTGAAATGACCAAATTTTGGAGAGATTCAAGTCACGTAAATTTAACACCCGCTTGAAATTACGACTTTGATGGTTTTTGGAAATTTTGGAGAAAATTCATGTCACGTAAATTTAACAGGGCAAACTCTAGGTCACGTATTCTTAACAGTATCGTAAATTGCATAATGTAAACTAGAGTGCTTTAATTCTACAAGTTTGGATTGAATTATCATGGAATTAATCCAATAGACATCTCATCTAAATACATCACCAAATCATTCTCATCTAGCAATTATCGCATCAATATCTTAATTTATTTATATCAAAAATGATTTCAAAACATATGAGCATATCAAGTATTAATTCAAATCTCATACCAGTAAGAATGCTAACACAGTTTGCATACTGCAAACGACTTGCATATATGGAATGGGTTCAAGGGGAATTTGAATCCAATAAAGTAGCTTCAGACATGGCAGAGACCAAGTTCCAGCACAATGCAGATACATTAGTAGAAAAAACCAAAAAGAAGATTTGATAAATCACCTACTCATTTTGTAACTGACGGACTACCAGCATACATGAAATCCTCAAAGAAAGTCTTTGGACCAAAAACAAACCATATCAGACATATTCACATTGCAGGAGGCATGAACAATAACAAGATGGAAAGATTGAATGGAGAAATCAGGGATAGAGAGAAAGTATTAAGTCTAAAGAAAATTGACATGCCTTTGATTGACGGAATGAAAGCCTATTACAATTTCACCAAAAAGCATGGTTCCTTGAAAGGCAAGACACCAGCAGAACAAGCTATGATTGAGGTTGATGGCAAGAACAAGTGGATTACACTAATTCAAAATACCTCGTTACACAAGGAAAATTCAGAATGGCAGCTCCCGACAACCACACAGAACCTAAAAAAGGTAGACGCATAACGGATTTAATTTGGAGTTAGAAAAGAGTTTTTGTCAAGTTGGTTTCTATCTATCCCTTCTTCATCAGAATAATATTGATTTTTTAATAAATGTATACCGTGTTCCAAATTAAGGATCTCAGATAATTTTGTATTTCCATGAGAATTTTTTATATTTACTGTAAACTTGGAAATGATACTAGTCCAAATCTTTGTGTTAATTTTTCTTTCAACATGACCACCTTGAAAATTTTTAGTAAATTTATTATATTTTGCCCATATAGATTGACCAGAAATTGTGTCTTGGTGACCATTTTTATTACCAATAAAGTTTAATTCAGTATTAGAAAAATATTTTTTTGAAACTCTAGCATCAACAATTAGAGATATGGTGTCTTGTTCTATTATGTTTACCTTATTAAGTTCATCAAAATTTAAATGCCTAATGCCTTTTTTGGCAATGAATAATGCAGATATTCGGTAATCGTCATTATCTATACTTTTAATATTGTTTAATACTTTATCGTAATAATCATCAAAATTCCTTGTTTTTAAAAAATTATCGATATCTTTAGGTAATTTGAAATTGTTTTTATTAATAGTATTCCAACGATGAGAATCACGATATACAAAATCAGCCTGGCGTATGTCATTTTTCTTTAAATTAACAATGATTAATTTTGCAGTGTGATTTGGTTTCTTTGAATTACGATTGATGCGGCCTGCAATTTGTTCAATAGAATCAAAAATTGCAAAATCTCGAATGCCAAAGTCACAATCAATATCCATTCCAGCTTCAACACTTTGCGTAGAAATCAAAATAGATTTTTTACAACCTTTCATTTTTTCTATAATTAGTTTTTGCCTATGAGACAAAAATGTAGAGTTTAGAAGATAAGCATGAAAACCCATAGAAGAAATTTTTTTATCTTTTTTTATTTTTTGGTATAATTCCAATGAGGTATGAATTGTATTTACAACCAACAAAATTTTATTCATCTTCTCATCAATGTTATCATGTAACACACTCAACAGATTATCCAAATCATTTACATCATCCTTATATTCTATGTTTACACGATTTTGAAATAATGGATGATTAAAATATTTCTTTGAATCTATCAAATCCAAAGCAAGATTATTTTTATTATCAGACAACGTATCGAGTTTTGGCAACGTTGCACTCATGATAATAAAATGAATGTTAAGGTATTTGGAGCCATACATTATAAGATCATTAAAGAGTGTCCAACTCTTATCATTTAGGCTCTGAATCTCATCTATTATCACTATGGAATTAGCTAAATTAATCAAACGGTAATTGTTTGATCTTCTTGATTTTAGAAACGTGTTAAAAAAATTAACATTGCTCATAACAACAAACGGATGATTAAGAAAATCATTATCAAGTACATATGAAACACGTTCTTTTTCTTCTTCAGATTCATTACTCCAAGATGATGATGAGTAAACAGATGACAGTTCTTCATCCAAACAAAATGTTTTTTTTATAACGTCATAGTTTTGCTCAATTAAATTGATAAAGGGAAATACATAAAATACTTTTTTGATGTTCTTTTTTGACTTTAATAAAGAAAGTGCGAGTTTAAGCGATATGTTCGTCTTACCTCCTCCTGTAGGGGCGTTTAGATAGAAAACCCTCTGTTCAGGATTTTTTAATATAGCATCATTTAGTTTATCATCTGATTCTAAAAGTATCGCAGTTCTCAAACTGTTTAATTCACATATATTTGAATTCTGTGTACTTTTATAATTTGTAAAAGATGACAAATTTTTGTTAAAATCATAATTATAAAAGTTTGTTTCACATTTATTAATCAGATTAGGCGTTACTGTGTAGATTTTATCAAGATAGGAGATATCCTGCACATAATGGCCAGTAGCATAATAATCACTTGTAATTAATAGTGAGTAAGTTATTTTATACAAATAAAACAAGGCTTCTTGTTTTTCTTCAGTTTCAAAAATTTTTCGTATATCATTATCATGTTTATTTTTAAAATTATAGGCATTACAAAAATTTTCTATATTTGGGACTTTACTATGTTTGTTAAAAAAAATATTACAAACTGTATCTAAATCATCTAATTCTTGTCGTATAATATTATCAGTATTATCAGCACTTAGTTTTTCGTAAAGATAATTAATATCTCTTAATGGTGTATGATGTCTGTCAATTACTTGAGATAAAAGAAAAAAAAGTACTGTATGTTTTTGTTTAGGAAACTGACGTTTAAAATCATCATAAAACAAATGATCAAATAATATTTTACCATAAAAGGAATGAAAAGAATTTAGAGCATTTGTAGATACACCAAGATTGTTTTGCATCTTCTCTCTCTGAAAAACGGGATTTATCTTTCCTAGATCATGATAATAAACTATAGATCTGATTAATTCAACAATATTGGATGTAGAAGTGCCTAGTAATTTTGACAAAACATTATCAAAAATATCTTTTAAAGATAATTTGTCAATTAGATGATCACAGTATTTCAAGGTCATTTCTGAATGCTCAATTAGCATTTCTGGATTTTTATCACTTGAAGTATGAGCAAAAATTTTATCACAATATTCAGGTTTTATGATTTGGTCATATTGTTTGAACATCATGTTAGAAAATATATATCACATCCCCATCTATCTCTAGGAGTTTACCTTTCTCCAGGTCTATTGAAGAAGGGCTGGATTTTTCTGCAAATTCTACCACTCTAAGATTATAATGCATTTCCTCAGAATAATCCGTAGGATAATTTTCGATAAAACTGAATCCTGTAGGAAGACCATTAACGGTGTAGGAAGCACGAAAATCATCCGTTGTTTCTTCATCTGCAACATTACCCTTATTTTCATATTTTGTATTCTTGATAAACACAGATGATATGTGTTTAGTTTTATGTACATGTCCAAGGCTGTGTTTTGTGTTGATATTATCAAATGATATAATAAACTCATTTTTTCCCAAATATGGCATAAATAATGGATTATAGGCTTCTAATCGTTTTATAAGTTCAGCAATATGCTGATTCTGATTTTCATCATAAACAAAAATTCGGTACTTTGGTTTAATCAAAAGTTGTTCATGAATAAGCACATTGTCATATTTGCCATCGCCAAAATAGCTATTACGACTGTTGTATGTGTTAACTATTTTATTAAAAGGAAAATCACCAATCGGTGTTACTCCAACCTTTACATGTTCAAGTTTTGTATAATATTCAGGAAAACATTTGCCGTCTTGCTTTTCTATTCCGTTCATTCCTAAAACACTTCCAATAATTCCCAAAATTGCTGGTTTCGGCGGTAAATTATATGTCAAGCCAATTTTATTAATATCAGGTTTTTTGAAAAACCCAAAATCAGAACTAATTTCAAAGGAGACAAGATTTGACATGAGACCTTTACCCAATCAAATCATTATTGATGAATTTCATCTAAGGTAACAATATGTCTTTTTGTAACTGGAAAATTGTTTATTCCTTTTAATTCAGTTTCATTATGATCATAATACAATTCAACATTTGAGATGTATTTTTTATAAGTTTTTTCAAACGTTTCAAAAAGAGATTCTAAATTGATTATGGTTTTTTCATCCTCCTTAGTCACTTGAATAAGATTCTTCATCATAGGTAGAATATGTGATTCAATCTTCTCATGTTTTTTATCAGATTTCATCTCTACATATATGAACAATTCAGAATCAGAACCCAATTTAGAAGCAGATGTAACATTACTTATGCCACGACACATAGCCTCTTTAAATAATTTTACATCTGACTCTTGCAAAAGAGATTCTTCTGTTTTTTTATCATCAAATGTTATAGAGTTGATCAAGTTGTTAGGATTGATCACAAAATCATATACATAATGAGCCTCAAGCGTTTTTGTTTCACTTCCAAGAGTTTGTTGTTTTGCTTCTTTGCCTTTCTTACTTGCACTAGAGTCAGCATAAGGGGAAAGTATTTGATTGTTAAAAAAGATATTTTCATCCAACTTGTTGATTCCATAAGAGATCTGTGTAGTGCCAGTAAGAGAAACATTCTTCCCTTCTTCAGGATATGTAGCGCCAAATAATCTAACATCAATTATAGATGATAGATTGGCAAGTGCATCCTGTTTATCCTTGAACTGTTTTCCAAAAACTTGTTCAGTGTTTTCAATAATATTACACGGATTACCATCTTTTTTGTATCTTCTCCAAACAAATACCTTTTCACCTTTGTCATGCAGATATCTTCTAACACAGTATTTTAATGCCTTATCTGTAGCATATATCGTTCCACTACTATCAGGCAATCTTCGTGGCAGGCCACTAAAATCACTGTTGAAAGAACTGTTCTGTGATTTTACAATTAATATACCCTGTGCGAATTTATTAAAGGGTTCACTTTTCATTTACCATCATCATCCTTCTTCTTGAAATAAATAATATTTTCATCAAAGGCTCCAACATAAAAAGGGATCTTCAACTCTATAAATGAACTATCAGGTTCATATGAAAGAACACTTGATGCAATTTTTTTAAAACGTTTATTGTTAAGGCTTATCTCATGTCTATATTGTTCTAAGAGGTGCTCTATTGTCTTCTTCACCAGATGTACAGTAGACTTGTTGGTAAATGGTTCTAAAAGACCATATGTTTTGTCCTTTGATTTGGATAACGACACCAAATAATAAGCTATTTGGCCTGCAAAATATGCCCATGCCTCATGGCTAGTAATTTCAAAATTTTCAATTTTATTAGTCATGATATTTTCTTTTGCGTCTATAACATAATCTAAAATACAACTAGTTTTATCTTCATTCTGCAATAATAAATGCCTGTTAAAAAACAAATTAAATGTTTCCCTATAGCGTAACACAGTATTGTTTTTTATACATTTTTCCACCCTGAATAAAATAATTCTTTGCAGATCCTTGGCAGTTATTGTGTTCTGATTTCTATAGACAAAATCAAACATCTTTTGTCTTAGAGAGTAAGTTAAGGTAATTTGCTGGTTATCAGAACCACCTTTTATTTCACCAAAATATTGGATCCATGACTTATCAGTTAGTATCTTAGCTAGCCTTGATTCAATTATATTACGGGTAACAGGATATGTAGGCCTTTTCCCATCAAAAAAATCTGTAAATTTACCTATTTCCCATTTATATCCTGCTATATAATCAAAGAAAAAATAATCCTTTTGAATTTTTACAACAAGATAAAAATCAAACATCATCTTGTTTGATTTGAGTTGCTCAAAGATAAAATTAAATTTATTTTCATCTTTATCCAAACTAGGTCCTAACAACTTAATTTCTTCATCTAATTCATCAGGTGTAATAAACAAAGGAAAAATTTTGATATTGTGATCTTTTAGAATTTTCTCAAATTGGTTTAGTTTTTGCACACAACCACTGCATGCTCTAAGTGGAATTCCTTTACCATCTTTACTATGTCTAGTAATATGTCTTAAGAAAATTTTCTTTGCATCATAATTAGTTAAGAATCCAGGGGTTGAAACTTCGGTGTTTTTGTTGCATACAAAGCACTCCCCATCAATAATATGATCTGCCTTTCCATATGATGTTCTCTTTACTATAAAATTAGAGGAAATTTCATACCATTCATCAAATCTTTTTTTCCCAGCATAAATCAAAATACAATAATTCAAATAAGTAAAGATATCATCGTGTTTTTCAGTTAGATTAGGAGATGCGCTTTTTAAAATTTTATGGATATTGTCAATTAGTTCTTTATGGATATCCTTAGGAAATTTTGTATTACTTACTTTTCCTACAAAATTACTTAAATTTTTTTCTGAGAGTTTGAATGCAAAAAAAGAATATGTTAATAATCCACGTTTGCTACCCAATGCTTTATTGGGTATATCAGGTAGTACCTGATAATCAAAATTTTTAATTACTTTATCATAGTGTTTGTTTTTATCTAGCCATGTTGCGATTTTAGAATCATCGTCTAATATTTCAATACCATCATATTCTAATGAATCTTCCTTTTCCTTGGTTTTAATTATAATAAATTTTTTCCCTGTATAGTCTTTTAATATTGCTGGTGGGTTTTTATTGTATTTGTCAACAAACCCAATTAGTTCTTTTAGCATTTATAGCACCACATACAAACTCATAATACCAATTATTTGATCTACTAAAATATCTTTTTAATAATAGGATTTACAAATCCAAATCCAAGAGAATTCCTTTCCCCCAACCCACAGTCCAGAACAAACTGTTGTATGTCAAAAGATATGCCTGCCGAAAATGTTATTTCCCATAAGGAACCAATAATGGGAATTTTGATTCCTTCCTGTTCAATTTTAGTTGAAACTTGTTTTTTAAAATCATAACGCTCAAAGATTTGCTTTTTTATTTGCTTACCAGTAAATGCATTATATTTTTTTTTCATGTTGCTCTCAAGTGCATCAATAAACAAATCAACAGGATGGTCAGATCTCCACAATACAGATTCATAAGCTGCTGTGTGTGATATTTTCCCGTAATATTTTGAGATTGGTATTCGTAAAATTATAGGAGATTGGGTAACTATCTTTAATGGGTATTTTGGACTTTTTTCATGGATTTTAATTACTTTAATTATAAGAAACAGACTCTCAATTGAGACTAGTGTACGATTGCTAATTATTTTTTTTATCTCTTCATACAAGTGGTTTACAAGTTCATTGTTAGGTGAAGATATTATCAAATGATAATTACCAGAGTTTTTTGATCTAAAGATATTTGAAAAGCAAAAAAACTTGTACCCTTTTTTATCATGTAGTTGATCAAAATCATTATTCTTAAGAAAAGAATAGATAAAACCTTGTATTTTTCCATGATATTCAAAATTTATCTCATAGGTTTGCAATGATTTCATGGTTAATAGTAACCGCATCTATATTTTTTTACTTGACATGTATTTCTAGTTTCACGTAAAATATGTCATTTTACATGTGTATCTTCAATATGTTTCATATTATATTATCAATTTTATTACGTTCTATTCCCAATACCGTTTTCTCTAACCATTTTGGGTTATTGATGGTAAATATTAACACAGAATCCTCATCTGAATTTATCAGATTAGATATTTTTACTTTTAACTCTACTAGGTTGGCTTTAGTTATTTCTCCTTCAAATACAGAGTTTTGAATCCAATTAAGATATTGTTTTATTGTTACACGTACATTGTCAATGCGCTCCACTCTAACATCATACGATATAATGCAATACATTATTTTTGCCTAAAACCTTTGTACGGTATGTCTTCTACAATGTGTTTTACAAGCTTATAACACTCTAAGCGCAATAATCTTCTATAACTTACATTTTTTTTCATAGAAGCTACAAATATTGTTTTTTCCATCCTATTCTGGTACTCCTGTACAAATAACTTTCTTCCAGATTCTGATAAATAACAACCGTTTAGAGAGTCATCAAAATCATCTGAGCTGATCATCTTTGTATTTATTATCTTAAAAATTGTCTTATCTACTATCACGGGTTTGAATATCTCAGATATATCCAAAGATAATGAAAACCTTCGAAATCCTGGTTCATGTAAAAAACTTACAGTCGGATCTAACTGTGAGTGGTATATCTCAGTAAGGGTATCGGCATACATCATACTATTACCAAAAGAAATTAATGTATTTAGCATATTACGTGGCGGCATCCTAGTTCTTTTCTCTAGCTCAAAACCTTTACGTAAAAATACATTAAATGATTCATAATAGATATTTTTACAATTTCCTTCTATTCCCATAATTTCATCTATCTTTTTGTACTTTGGTAATGTTTGTAATAATGATTGAATACGTTCAATGTAGGGCATAATATCTTTTTTCTTTTGTTTGTAATAGTTTAAGTTTGAAACCATGTTTTGCGTTGCAGTTTTTATAATTTCTAATGCAATACGTATTCTTTTTTGAGGTTCTAAATAATGTTGAGATTGTTTTACCGTTACCAGGCCTGAAAGCATTTTTTCACGTGGATAATAACTTCCTGCATAGTTTCCATAATAATTGTAAAAATGAATTGGTATGCCTTTTGTGTTTAAAAATATAATTAATGGTGTATTTAGATCACAAACGCCAAACAGATGTAAAGCTTTTACATCCATTATAGGTAGTGTATTTTTTTGTCCATCTGATGCTATGACCTGTAACGTGTTCTGATTTCTTTTTATCCTACCACCTTTGAAAATATAATAATCTTTCATGACCAACAATAATCATAATATGCGCACTTGTCACATATTTTTTTATAATCAGCTTTTGGAGGTTTGTTAGCAGAAATAATTGTATTTGCATCTTTTATTATTTTTTCAACGTTTATTCTATCTTGTTTTTGTAAAGTGACTTTGAGTGTTTTTTTGAGTTTCGGATAGTTGATGATACCAGTTGTGTTAATACCAAGTTTTGTAAGATAATATATGTAATACAGTAATTGATACTTGTGCGCTTCTTCAATTTTATCTGATTTTTTTATCTCATGTATTATGTTGTGTTCAATGTGATCCAATGCAATATTGCCTATTTTGATGTTTTTTTTCTTTCTTTTATAGGATTGACTATCAATTATCTTACCAATACTTACAAGATCAGAGAGGGACTCAAATGATATGTTATGCGAAAACAACCATAACTTTCGTTTACAAATAAAATAATAATTGATTTGAGTACCATTAAGTTCATTAAGCAGATCCCAACACGCCAATATACTAATACTGTATAATTTACACAATATTACATTTTTTTCTACTCTTTTATACAAAATACACTATTTCAGATAGTAAAAATAATGGATAGTTTTTAAACCAAAATAGTCGTAAATTCTGCGGGTTTGAATCGAACTAATTTAGGATTGAAACAGATTAAGAGCTCAAGAAATTTATGAGCATTTTAAGGTTTGAATCGAACTAATTTAGGATTGAAACGTATAAGGATCGCACTCATTCCCTTCTAGATCTCTTAGTTTGAATCGAACTAATTTAGGATTGAAACAATCTATACAAAAGAAGCAGTTGACCCCAACTCAAAAGTTTGAATCGAACTAATTTAGGATTGAAACGAATCATTTTGACCGCAGAAAGACTAACAGATTCAGGTTTGAATCGAACTAATTTAGGATTGAAACGATGGAGTGTTATTCAGATTCCGTAAATCTAATAATGGTTTGAATCGAACTAATTTAGGATTGAAACTTATTCCCTGCAACAATACATAGAGAACTATATTGAGTTTGAATCGAACTAATTTAGGATTGAAACAAGGATGTAGCTACATATGGTCTTTTATGGGATTTGAGAGTTTGAATCGAACTAATTTAGGATTGAAACAGACCCGCCTTTATCCTGTTACCGAAATCTGTAAATGTTTGAATCGAACTAATTTAGGATTGAAACGACCTCAACGCAATTATGAAAACTCTTGCATTGGAAGTTTGAATCGAACTAATTTAGGATTGAAACCTATGAATGTAAAATCTGCGGCCATCTCCATCCGTACGGTTTGAATCGAACTAATTTAGGATTGAAACACGAAAGCAGTAAGAAGTAAGGAGTTCATAATGAAACGTTTGAATCGAACTAATTTAGGATTGAAACTCCTTTGAGGCTTAATGCCAATCTCAATATGAGGAGGTTTGAATCGAACTAATTTAGGATTGAAACGCAATTGCGGATCTCAACACCTGTAATTTTAGGCTGTGTTTGAATCGAACTAATTTAGGATTGAAACGTAATGGCCTCCTCAGACGCTGGGAAGGCCTCTATGGTTTGAATCGAACTAATTTAGGATTGAAACTTTCATCCTGGGATAGTCCTGGATCCGTTTTTTGGCGTTTGAATCGAACTAATTTAGGATTGAAACGTATAAGCTGCTACTGTTGCAGAGTTGGATTCGGTAGTTTGAATCGAACTAATTTAGGATTGAAACAGCCTCAAATGATCTTTTGTTGCTTGCTTGGAATAGTTTGAATCGAACTAATTTAGGATTGAAACCAGATACATATTTTGGGCCTGGCAATTTTCCAATAAGTTTGAATCGAACTAATTTAGGATTGAAACAATAATATGCAATGGGCTAAGTCGTGATCACTGTGATGTTTGAATCGAACTAATTTAGGATTGAAACGACCAAATTCATTTTGATTTGGAATGATTATTATTTTAAGTTTGAATCGAACTAATTTAGGATTGAAACTACCATTTTTTCAGCGTGGAAACATCATCATGGGACAGTTTGAATCGAACTAATTTAGGATTGAAACATTCATTTACCTGGATATGTAGATCGCAGATTTAAAAGTTTGAATCGAACTAATTTAGGATTGAAACTCAATAAAGTCAATCAAAGGCCCCCCAACATTAGAGTTTGAATCGAACTAATTTAGGATTGAAACACGTGTAGTGGATGCTCACCATTTTCTTAATCGCCTGTTTGAATCGAACTAATTTAGGATTGAAACCATGTCCTCCTCGGCTTCTTGCTGCAAGTGTTCCTCAGTTTGAATCGAACTAATTTAGGATTGAAACATGTCCTGTTCGGCATAGTCGCTGATATATCGCAACTAGTTTGAATCGAACTAATTTAGGATTGAAACACCTCCACTATAACAATATCATCTGCTTCTGTGACATGTTTGAATCGAACTAATTTAGGATTGAAACATGATCAACCCTATCAACCCAAATGCTATGCAGCATAGTTTGAATCGAACTAATTTAGGATTGAAACCTATCGTGGGAATCTCGAATTATGGCAGTTAGATATGTTTGAATCGAACTAATTTAGGATTGAAACAGTGAGTCGGTTCTCATACATAATGCCGAGATTTCAGTTTGAATCGAACTAATTTAGGATTGAAACGAACCAGTTGGTGGATATTACTTCAGTCATTGCAGTGTTTGAATCGAACTAATTTAGGATTGAAACGTAGCCGAATTCCCCCATTTGAGAATCATTGGACAGTTTGAATCGAACTAATTTAGGATTGAAACTATAACACGACCTTTCTGAAAATGGATAACTCAGGATGTTTGAATCGAACTAATTTAGGATTGAAACTATGTAGAAAGTTGTGTGATATTGTAAATGTTGAAGTTTGAATCGAACTAATTTAGGATTGAAACAGAATATGAACGGGCCGAGAGAGCCAAGACAGTTCAAGTTTGAATCGAACTAATTTAGGATTGAAACCATTAAAGCAGGTTTAGACAATACAAAGTTTCTCAAGTTTGAATCGAACTAATTTAGGATTGAAACAAATCAAACTCATGATGATTGGGTCGGCGCTCCCGAGTTTGAATCGAACTAATTTAGGATTGAAACGATATTGCACTGAGTGCATTTTTTAAATCCTGCTTCGTTTGAATCGAACTAATTTAGGATTGAAACTTAAGAACTCGTCTAATGTTGATTAGTGCATTGCGTGTTTGAATCGAACTAATTTAGGATTGAAACAGAATAGAATTGGTACATTATTTGGATTTTCATTGAAGTTTGAATCGAACTAATTTAGGATTGAAACGAACCATCCCCGAGATATTGAGGCAATACGTGATATGTTTGAATCGAACTAATTTAGGATTGAAACATATACAATATTCTCTTTACCATCAAGTGTAGGGGCGTTTGAATCGAACTAATTTAGGATTGAAACACCCCATGTGAACCGTGAGCACTTTTAGAATGTTTGGTTTGAATCGAACTAATTTAGGATTGAAACATAGAACTTAACAAACATGGATTTAATATGCCTGATGTTTGAATCGAACTAATTTAGGATTGAAACAGTACAGATGGGGGTAATTGTTTGATTGGCTTGAAGTTTGAATCGAACTAATTTAGGATTGAAACTCAATATCTCTAAGATGGAATCCCGCGACTTCATCAAGTTTGAATCGAACTAATTTAGGATTGAAACACAGAATGGAGTGAAGATGAAGAAGAACTGGACAGAGTTTGAATCGAACTAATTTAGGATTGAAACATGGAAATTATTTATAGTGTTATTGATAGTTTTTGGAGTTTGAATCGAACTAATTTAGGATTGAAACAAATGCCTAAACGCATAGTTAGCTCTAAAAAATTTCCGTTTGAATCGAACTAATTTAGGATTGAAACACAGCACGTTCGAGTTTGTAACCTGTAATTGGGTAAGTTTGAATCGAACTAATTTAGGATTGAAACGAGGCAGGTATGAATCAGATACCGATTTTCGTCAAGTTTGAATCGAACTAATTTAGGATTGAAACAGCCAATAGAAGCAACACTAACCAGAGAAGAGATTGGTTTGAATCGAACTAATTTAGGATTGAAACCTAACAGATTTCGACTGTGATCTCATTAGAGATCATTGTTTGAATCGAACTAATTTAGGATTGAAACATATTAAACTCTAACGTGTTACAGTGAGAATTTAATAGTTTGAATCGAACTAATTTAGGATTGAAACCTGTGATTTTTTTAAAAACTATCCAACAGAGTTCATTGTTTGAATCGAACTAATTTAGGATTGAAACATCAGTTCGGGTGGAGTTTCTACATATGTTTTATCGGTTTGAATCGAACTAATTTAGGATTGAAACGGCGAAAAAAGAGGCGGGTACAATATTTTTTCAAAGTTTGAATCGAACTAATTTAGGATTGAAACCAGCCATATAATAGATGAGTTGCGCAATTACAAACAAAAAACCCAACTTTTCATTCCGTTTGATTTCCAATTCTTCTGTAATGTCATGGGATCACAACAAGCCCGTCTTTTTATTTTATCTTGAAATTAACAATTCCACATACTGCAACCTCATTGTTCCATCATATCTGCATAGTTTGTTCCTAAACACATCACTACTACTAATTTTAAATTTCTTGATTTGAGCAAATGACATGCTCGACTTTGATTCTGATTTTAGATTGGGATCTGTTCCATTCCTTTTGAGATGATGTGCTCAGCTCTCTGTCCTTCTTTTTCTTGTATGGTAAATGCTGATTTGGTCTGGAAAGCCTTTGAATTCCCAAACCCAAGATCATAAAATTGTAACAGCTCCTCAGACAGTACCGGATGTTTTGCCTTGCATATTTTGTAATCGTGATGACTGCCTGGAGAATGTACAAATTATGACGCCATCAAGATTTATTGCAATCTGATTTTGTACTGTATGTGTGTTTTTTCTTTTTGCCTGAATAGTGCGATTTTCTTTTGGCACGATCTTTCGGTCTTGGCTAGTTGTTCTGTTCCATCTGTAATTACAATTAATTCTGGAAAGAACTGTTGTAACTCTTGCACGGTTTTGAGCTTTTTGACATCTGCATATTTTTTGGCAGGAATCGGAATTGATTGTTTTATTGCAGGCTCTAAATATTTAATGTCCCTTATACATTTGATTTATCCGGATCAAAAATTATTCCCAACATGTCATTGTTGTGTACATTCGATAGTACATCATAAATTTAGAATTCTGTCTTTGAGGGATAATAATAGATCAAATTTGTGTCGTCCTGCACCAACTCTTGCAGCCTTTTCTTTTTTGATAGACGTGTGTCTCTTCTGTGGTTTTATTGTTTTTTGATTTCTTTTGACAGGGAATCAAACTGTGGAACAGTCGTCAGTCCCGTTACGGATAGGGAACTGTTTTGATCTTTTTGTTAGTTTTGTGTGGTTAAACATGAATTGAGAATGATTGTTTTTCCTAGCTTTGGATCTTGTTGTAAGAAAACATTGAGATGATGATGAATGATCAAATTGAATCAATTGCGCAACTGATCTAAAGATTGAAACCATCTTGAATGCATGTAAACCATCCTCGTCGTAGTTTCGGTAATGGATCGACGTTCCCCCCATACATAGCTGTACTTGCGCACTTTATCTTGAATGGGGCAAATCCATATTGATGAATGTTGATAGACGATGGTTCCTTTCATCACAACTCATCATCAAATCAGATCTCAATAACCCAACAGATCTTCAATTGACATGTTATCTTGTGCTTCATAAGGCAGAACCAAGATTAGAACTGTATAATAAGATCACACTTTAAAAACAATTCAAGTTGAACGATGACATTTCTCTATCTGACATGATACGAGACCTCCAAGATGCCAAGATAGGCGATCCGGGAAGGCTGGCATACATAATGGAGCGAATCCAGAGAGACCTCCCCATTTACAACAGCGACGAACAGTATGTGCAGAAAAAGTTCATACAGTTGCGTGAGGAGATTACCCATGAATCTGAGGACATTCCCGACGTGCCACCAGATAGTATGGTACCGCCGGACCCCCAGCAGCAGCAGCCGTCAAGCCTCCTCCGCAATGACAAGGATCATCCAAGCAAGGCATGGTATATCCTCCCGATAATTTTGGGTGTATTGGGAGGATTGATTGCATATGTCAAACTACGCAAGAGAAACAGGGGTATGTCGTACAAAACACTTGGCTTGGGGACAGGAATTACGATATTGTTCTTAATGCCAATGTTGGCCTCAGATGTTTTGGATATGGATTCAACCGAACAATCCATAAAAGTGGAGACAAAAGAAAATGCAGACCTCAAACCAGATCACAAACCCAACAGCAGTCAAAATGCCAATGAAGATATAAAAAGACAGGCAGTGATCATTCCTTACAAATCCCTCATGGAAAAGAGCGAAATCTACGCCGGGGAGATAGTGCGATATGAAGGTACGGTAATACAAGTAAGGGAACCGCTGCTCACTAACAATTACATATTGCGAATGGGACTCACACAAGAGAAATTTGGTGTAGAAGATATAGTCTGGCTCAATTATAAACCAACATCTGATGAAGAGAAGATGTGGCTTGAGACGATAGGGATAGTAAATCCATTCAGTAACACGGCTAAAGAAAAAATTTTGATATGGGGTGTCTTAAAAGGGCTCAAGACCTATAACGGGCTATTAGGATCCGACATAACCATACCTGAAATAGACGTAATCATTCTTGAGAGAATTCAAGATGCGCCGCAAGTTAACAACAGCACGATAGCAAATCAACCTAGTATGAGCCACACCATATCCTTCTCTGCCATACCCACATACGTGGACGAATCAACAGTAGAAAGGGCGATAATCGATGCCGTGCGGGAATGGGATATGGTAAACCCCAATGTAGACTTTACAATAGTAGAGTCCAACGGTGATGTGAACATCAATTGGGCGCGTTATATGCCAGGCTCAACATTGGGACTGCACAGGGCGTCAGTCACTGATGATGGAACCCGAGAAGGCCATTCCATAACGGCTAGACTGGGGATAGATGACTGCAATTCCACATATCAACAGTTCACGCATAAAGCCTTCCAATATACCATTGCCCATGAGATCGGTCATTATTTGGGGCTCCGGCACATTGACTACAAATCACACTTGATGTATTCAGGAGAACTAGTCAACGTGGATTCGGCGCGGGTCTATGATAACAAGAACTTTGGCATACCAAATCTGGAAAGACCTGAGATTATGACTGTAGACGGATTGGAGATTCAATCCCAGATAGATGTACTTGACAGGGATCTTACACAGGTATTTCTGCAACGCCAGGAATTAAAGAATGCAGACAATGTTTCACAACAGATGTTAGATGACACCACAGACAAGTACAACACTTTGGCACAAAGCATCTTAGAGTTGGAAAATCAGCTAACATGTGTGAATATCAACTGATCGGTGCGAATCTTCCATATTATTTGCTGACTGAACCCAATTCGTTTTGGCCCATGTTGACATTCGTCATCACTTGCGAAGAAAAAACAATGTAAATGGGAGGGATTGAATATGCCAAAAATCACTTTAAAAAGCGAAGTGCTTGTGAAATTCCTGATGGCAGTCAGCAAGACCGCCTGGAATCAAAAAAAACTGTCTCAGAATTTCATAGTGGCAAAAGAAAAGCAATATCAAAATACGAGATGAGATCCAATGACAGAACAGCGTTCAGATTTCAGCCGGCGATAAAAAACGTCTCAAGGAAAAAAAGTGTAAGAAAAGTGCAATTTGCAGTGTTTGCTTTACAAAAAATAAACAAGGTGCTAAAGATCAAGTTTGGGCCGCATGCCAAAAAAATATGGCAGTTAATGTATTTCTAGTGTTGCTTCATTGTATTGGCCAAGAGGATCATAAAATCAATAGACAGGGAATTAAAATATTATTTACAGCGATGTGCGATAGGGACATATTTTCAACTTTTGATGCAACGCTTAAGAATGTCGCAAACACATTCCAAGCAGCAGACTTGATGTAACAATCAGATGTGCTTGCAAATCTGGTTAACATAGATGGCTAACTGCTTGCACCATACAGTATAATTAGAAAATATTATTTATCCCAATCAAACCTACGCTGCAGTAGTTTGTACAATCTCTCGTTATGGGGCTTGAAATACTTGACTAGGAATTTGCGTGTATCCTCGTTCATTTCCTTGTAATTCCCAACGTTAAGATCTTTTAAATTTTTTACCTGAAAGGGAATCACACCCAAAAAGTCAAAAATCTGATCCAATATTTGCTGCGGGTTTTTACGAAAGTCTTCTGTGCTCAAAATTAAAAACTGTTTCCTACTGTAATATCCAAACCAGTCTTCCAGCTGATCAGCGTAGATACCTTTTGCAAGATACGAGTTGTAATGGTAGCAGGTTGGAGTAAAATCTGGATCTTTAATTAGGGATTCCCTTTCTTTGGCACATCGTTTTTCCTCCAACTCTATGCCTTTCTCAAATGACAGAGTTTCTCTATGAAGTCTCATCGAAGAATGATAATGAGAGTATGCACGATCAACAGGATTGCGCAAAATTATGATCAGTTTTACGTTGGGCAAAACCTTCTTCATTCTGCTAGCGACCATCGGGTGGAAAAAGTAGGACGTACTGGCCTCTCCACTGAGAAGTTTTTGACGGGTTCTCTTTGTAAAGAAATATCCTGATAACTTTGTTGGAAAATTAGAACGATACCACAGTTTGCCAAATTTATACCGCATAGAAAAGTAGCGTGGTTCTTTTTCAGAGGCAGGTGCAATGGCCGGATGCCTAGTAACAAAGTCATACAACGAACTGGTTCCGGATTTATTCGCACCGATAATAATAAAATCAGGTAATTCTCTCAAATATGAGGTAAGCATTCGAAATTTGTTTTGGAGATATAATGCGTGTAAATGAGGATGTCGGATAAGCCAATTTCTAACCCCCCCCCCCCCGTTTTCCTGAAATATCTCATATTTGAAATTAGCAAGTAGGGTTATTTGTATTGTGTATAGTAAATTACCAAGTTAACCAAAATCCTACTAGCAGTTTGATTGTTTTCAACTCTCCACACCTCTAATGATTTTCTATTACAATAAAGATTGAAACAATCAAAGCAGAATGTATCAAGATGGAATTGGTGACTTGTGATTTTCTATTACAATAAAGATTGAAACGCCTCACTCACCAAGGATTCGAAATAAAACAGGCGTCTAAGATGTCACAGAACTCTAACTATCGGCAATAGTCAAGACTCAGAAAAAATTTAAAGAGCAAATAACAGAAACCTATCATGAAAGGATTATGTCAAAAATGTCACTCATCAAATGTGAATGTTACAGTTCAAGAAGGGATTCCTGTTTGTGATGTCTGTACTAAAAAATCAAATTAATCAAAAATATTGGTTTGAAAAAAGAAAATTATTCAAGTTTTTTGAACTCTTTTTTGGTCATTCTTAAAATGACTTTTTCACCAACTCCCCAAATTTCAGATTTGGATAGAATTTTAGAATGCATTAAACCGTCACTGACCTCAATTGTTTCCAATTCATTAGTTTCTGAATTTTTGTGCAATCGCTTTACTTTGCCAATTTTGTGTCTATCAATATCAGTGACTGGAATTCCAGTTCTCACAGGAGGTCTGCTAAGAAGCAGTGTTTCCTCAGAAAACTTGTCAATGTAATCCTCAGATAGAAAGTAATCCTTACGGAATCCTTGATGAATTGTTACGCCGTTGACAGCAAGTGTATCTTGGTTAATGTGAATATGTTTTACTTTACCATATTCGATTCCTTCTCTATCAATGACTTTTTTTCCAGTAAATGTATCGGCTGTAGCCAGATTTGCAGGCATTCCTTCTAGTTTTATGGACATGGTACAGAATCAGCAGATTTGCTTATCATACCGAATATCAGAAATTTCTATCAATGAGGTTAAATTACTTGACAGAAAATAATCACGCATGAAGATAGCAGAGGGGCTGTTCAGGTCAGTCCTAGTCACCAAAGGAAGAAAAACAGGAAAAACACATTCAGTGATGCTTCGAGCAGTCAGCTATAATGGAAAAATCTATTTTTCAAGACACAAGCCAGATGGGGATTGGTTCAAAAATGCCGTGATCAACTCAGATGTAAAAATTGAATATAACAACGAGGTGTTTGCAGGAAAAGCACAATTGGTTCAAGACAAAGATCTTGATAAAAAAATTTCCATATTAAAATATCCAGGAGAAGAAAGAGCCAAAGAGAAAAGAGTCACAATAGAGGTGACTTTGGATTAAAATTAAATTATTTTGGTTCTTGGTTCTGTAACATCTTCGAGTGGTAAATATGAAATATAGATATTCTTCTTCGAATTGAAATTTACGTCTATTGGTGATTCTTACTCAATGAGGCGTTTTGAATTATGGTTTTCCATTTATTCTTGCCGTCTATCTCAATCATTGAGGCTTGGGCCTGGTGTCTTGCCTCCAAATGCACCATGCTTTTTAGTGAAATTATAGTAAGCCCTCATTCCGTCAAGTATTGTAGTGTCCATTTTCTTTAGACCTCTGAATACTTTCTCACGGTCTCTGATTTCACCATTCAACCTTTCCATCTTGTTGTTGTTCATGTCCCTTTTGAGGTAAATGTGTCTGACATGGTTTGCCTTCTTGCTAAAGACTTTCTTAGATGATTTCATATAGGCAGTCCGTCAGTGATGAAATTTCTAGGGGTCTTGCCAGCTTATAGCTTGGCTAGCTGTAATAGGCTGTCTGCATTATGATGAAACTTGCTGTCTGCAATGTCATTAGCTAGCCAGTATCTGGTATCATCATCCATACTTGCAAATAGATAATTTTTACACTGTTCAATTCGGGACATTTCCAGCCACTGTTCAATTAGGGACATAACATGTGGTCTATTAAGACTGTTCAATTCTGGATATAGATCATGGTCAAATTTAACAACCATTCCCAAAAAACTAAAATTTTGGGTGTGGAATTAGTTTAATGTTTTCACGACCCTTTTGCAATCTTTTCATCTGCTCCTCTGTTTGACCTTGCTTCATTTCTTTTTGTAATTGAGCCCATTGTTTTGCATCAAATGGCTTGACCTCTCTAACTGCCATACAATATATTATAATTTATGTTATAAATATATGTGATTGTTAGGTTCTGTTGGGTTATCGTGATATAGATTTTATTCAGAATTTTCCTTGTAGAGACTAGCATTTTAAATGAGTGTAATCCACTTGTTCTTGCCATCAACCTCAATCAAGGCTTGTTCTGCCCCTGGTGTCTTGCCTTTCAAGGTTGATTAAAGTGGATGGTAAGAATCGCTGGAAAACTATCATTGAAAATGCCTCATTACATAAGGAAAATTCAGTTTGATTTACTACTCAAAGATGTTACAGAACCTGGTTCTTTAAAAAACTTGTACAAATAGTATAAAGTCAATCCGCCAAGCATTGCAGTGATTATTACTAATGGGAGTAACAATTCAGCAGTGATTAATTCATCAAAGGATAAAATAGTATTGATAACTTCTAAAGATTCCTCTTTCAAATCTGCAGCACCTTTAAAATCCATCTGAGGTTCAGATTCTGCAACAGTGGGAGCAGCTGCAGAAAAGGACTCTTTAGAGTCAATAGAGGAAAAAGATTTGGAGGATTCAAAATTTTGTGCAGAATCTTCAATTAATGAAATATCGTTACCAGATGTGAAATCATCCACAAGAATTTGTTCATCGGATTGAAATTGAGATAACGATAGCAGACCTGAAAACCCAGTTGCAATTCCAAGTCCAATAACTTTGTAGATTTGTCTAAACGAGCGAGCAAGAAGTTTGCTCTCCCTAGTTTTTTCAGATAGTTTTGGAGGAACAATGACAATACTAAATTTCGAAGCAGTGTAAATTTTCATGTCTTGTGATTTTGAATTTTTGTCAATCCTTGAGATTTTCACAACGCCAAGATCTTGCAGTTTGCTAAGATGGTATTTTGCTAGTTGAAGGGATACGTTGCTTTTTTGAGCAATTTGAGTTGCAGACAACTCTTCATTAAACAACAATTGAAGGATTTCACGGCTAGAATCATTAGTAAATATCTCACCAAAAGACTTTATTTTTTTATCATCAGTGGCAAGTATTTTGATACTTTCAGTCAATTCATCATCATCAGGTAATTCATCAGTAGGCAATAGAGTTGGTTATGATTTCCAGTATATGTAAATTGTTTGGTAAAATTTGAATTTCACTAAACCTTTTATCTCAAACTATAAAGTAATAGTAATCACTAAATTGGAGTTTGCAAAAAAAAATGAATGTCTAAAAAGTGATGAGAAAAAATGAATTCAAAAATAATTATTCCAATTGTAATCGCCATTTCGGTAATAGTTACAGCAGGAACAATGGCTTTTTTGGAATTTAATAACCAATCACAAATCACTCAAACTCCTCAAACTGAAATTATTTATGTCGACAAAACAGCTTCAGAGTTTTTTAAAGGAACCAACAATATTAAAAAAATATCATCACAAGAAGAGCTAAAAAATATTCTTGAGACATCATCATTGCTTGGAGGAAATTTCTACGACAACTGGATATCCGGAACAAACATGGTGGTATTGGACAGCAATTTGGAAAGCGGTATAGAAATGCAAGATGATAATGGAAGATCAGACAGAATAATAGCACCAACTGCATCTAAATCAGAGTCAGGAGGATCAGAATATTCAACAACAAATGTTCAAGTTGAAAATGTAGACGAGCCAGACTATCTCAAAAATGATTCAAAGTATGTTTACATTGTATCACAGAACACACTTTCAATTATTGACGCATATCCTGCAGAATCTGCAAAATTAATTCTAAAAATTGCATTGGATATAGAATCACAACACATCCAGAACATGTTCCTAAATGATGACAGACTGGTAATCTTTTACAACGGAGAAAGCGACAATGAGATTATTCCACAGTACGACTTTGTTCCAAGACGATCACATAGCCCAGTCACGCATGCATTAATTGTAGACATATCAGAGAAAGAACACCCTACAATACTCAAGGATTATTCCATTGACGGTAATTTCATGGATGCACGAATGATTGGAGATTATGCCTACTTTGTAACAAATAGCAATGTAGACTATCAATACCCAAGACTCCCAGTAATAATGGAGGATTCTGTTAGAATAATGACATCAGATTCATTTTACTTTGATAATGTAGAGCAATTTTCAAACTTTAACACATTAACTGCAATTGACATTTTTGGGGATAAAATAAATTCAGAATCATATCTAATGGGACATACTGGGACATTTTATGTATCAGAAGAGAACTTTTACTTGACATATCAGCAAAATACGCCATCATTTGGATTCTATGAAAATTCATCAAGTAGCAGATTCTTTGATGTTATAGTGCCATTATTATCAAACGACATTCAAGAGCAGATTAGATTAATTCAGAAAGACTCTTCAGTTAATTCTGCAGCACAATGGATAAAAATTTCAGAATTGATGCAAAAATCCTACAATCAGATGGATAAAAATGACAAAGAAAAATTATTTGAAAAAATTAGAGAGGCACTAAACAAATACGATGCTAAAATTCAAAAAGAAACAAGAAAAACAATAATTCATAAAATTTCAATTGACGGGGATAAAATCGAATATATTGCCAAAGGTTCAGTGCCAGGCAGACTATTAAATCAATTCTCCATGGATGAAAACAAAGACCGATTCAGGGTTGCAACAACTACAGAACACTATATTCAGCATCAAGGCACGGTTCGTGCAAATGCAGTCTATGTTTTAGATGAGCAGCTAAACATCGTAGGGGGATTAGATGAGATTGCCCCAGATGAGAGCATTTTCTCAGCACGATTCATGGGGGATAGACTATACCTAGTAACATTCCAACAGATCGACCCTTTCTTTGTTATTGATTTATCCTCAGACACTCCAAAAATTCTAGGGGAATTAAAGATTCCAGGATTTTCAAATTACTTGCACCCATATGATAAAGAACACGTCATAGGGTTTGGAAGAGACACAAAAGAGACAGACAATGGCAGAGTTCAACAACTAGGAATTAAAATTGCATTGTTTAATGTAGCAGATGTGAACAATCCAAAAGTAGCAGATGACATAGTAATCGGTGACAGTTCAGCTCAGTCAGAAGCACTATACAATCACAAAGCGTTCTTTTTTGATAAAAAAAGTGGGGTATTGTCAATTCCAATTAGCAGCGATGCCAAAAGTTTGGATGGAACTCCAAGTGCTAAAAAAATTGCACCAGATTACAATCGCTGGAGTGGATTCTATGTTTTGGATTTGAACAGTTCAGATGGATTCAATCTCAAAGGGACAGTAACACATTTGGCTGAAGATTCCAGATATTACGGAATGAATAATGCAAGAACTTTCTTCATTGACGAGGTATTGTATACTGCTTCAGAAGAATATTTGAAGATGAATCTCTTAAGCAGTTTGGAAGAGATCAACTCAATAAAGCTTGAAAACACTGGAAAATTTATTGATTATATCAACGAGTAGGATGTAATTTGCAGTCATACCAGATGAACAATAGTTGAAACACCCCGCCTGTCAAATTCGACATTATCTTTTATTTCACTCAGAGTTACAGTAAATGAGATTACATCGCGGGATTTTGCATTTTCTGCATGCAGTTTCAGGTGAATATCAAGCATCTCAAATTCCTGCACGGGTAAATTTTCTTCATCCAAATATGCACCACATGTGGATTCTATTCTAAATCGATCATCCTTAAAATGAAATCCAAGCTTTATTTTTCGCCCTTCTCTTGCAGCACCCCTTACATTAACATCAATTATTCCAGGACTGGTTTCAGCGTAACCAGATTTGTGATTAACAAAAACTCCAATTTCAAGAGGTTTTCCGGCAGTGGCCTCGGCCATTTTTTGTATCCCATCATTCATAACAACATCAACGGCTTTGATTGATTGTGCAACTTTTGCTATCCAATCATTGGTTCTAGTGATGGTGGCACAGATGCCTGCACGTCTTCGTTTATCCTCATCCTCAGGCAATTTGTAATAATCAACCCATGCCTCATAATCATGTGAAATATCCTCGATAAAATCAATACATGTTCGCCTGTAATCATCTACATTGTCTGTCCGAAGCGAAGCATCATCAGTTCTCATTCCATCATAATCCATAGGCATTGCCATATTCTAAACTAAACGAAGTTCTAAAAAAACCAATCTTGCCAGGAATTAATGGTTATAATAGGAATTTTTCAGATAACAGATATGATGATATTTTCAAAAGTGGTGGAGGATTTACAATCTCAACTAAAAAAAGACCTAGCACAGATAAGATTTCTTTTAAATAAAAATCCGGCAATGGCATATACTAGAATTGTGGAGATTGGAAAGGAGGTTGGAAAAAGATACAATATCAAATTGATTGTAAACTTTCCAAAACAAGGCAGAATTGATGAATTTGAGATGTATGGCAAAAGGGATTTGAGTTTAATCATTGACCATGACAGGAAAAGATTTCCAATAGACAGGGAGATCATCAAACAAAAAGCAGTTGAAATGCTAGGGGATGTTAAAACTGAGGATGCCTACATGTATGAAAACAAAGAAGGAGTAAGGGTATTTACAGACAATTGGAAAATAGACATTCTGCCTCATTCAGTGCATGTTTGGACTTGTTTTGATGACAGGGTTACAGCATTTTGCAATTGGCTAATGGAGAATGCTTATGAGATGAAAAACAAAGAATAACTTTCTAAATTAAAGACTCTCGAGCTGTTCAACTAGTTCTTGTGCTTCAGTATTTTTTGGTTGAAGTTTAACTATGTATTTGCAACAAGCAAGGGCCTCATCTTTTTGCTCCAATGCCAAATGTACATTAGTTTTCAGAGTCAAAGTCTCAACATCCTCATTATCCAGTTGAAATGCTTTTTCAAAATAAGGCAATGCCCTTTGTGCATCATCTACAATAAAGAAAGCACTGCCCAAAATAAACATAAAATCATGATCATCAGAATACTCAGACTCTAAATTTTTTCCAAACGCTATAGCCTCATCATATTCGCCATCCCTAAGCAATTTTTTGATATGCCGTTTGGGATGCTTGAAAAAACCTATCAATTCTCAATCAACGGTTTATCAGTTTGCAATAATTTGAATGTAGAACTTTTGATGTCACTCATACCATGCATCAGGTTCAGAACTGCTGTCGGAATTGGAAGTTGAACTTGTAGTGGTAACCCTCAATATTCCTTCTTTGATTAAGAATTGAATTCCTTGAACAAAGTCTGCATCACCTATTGAACCATCAGCCCACCATCCAGCGTTTTTCTTGATCCAATCAGGGATTGTGCTCAAATTAGAAGTTGTCCCCTGAGCAGTTGGCGGAATCTTCAATATTCCTTCTTTGATTAAGAATTGAATTCCTAGAACAAAGTCTGCATCACCTATTGAACCATCAGCCCACCATCCAGCGCTAGTCTTGATCCAACCAGGGATTTTTTGCGCAATGATGGGAGGTGCACCGTCTTTTGCAAATATCGGAATTGCGATTTCCAGATAGTCTGAAGCATTTGATGGAACAATACCTTTTGGAGATAAACCATGAATCCATACAGCATATTTTGCAATGCCAGGTTCTTCTTTAACAACAAAATCAATCAAAGCCTGCCCAGATGGAGAATAAAGGAAATCTCGGCCTTCTTCTTCTGCAATTGAGCGTATGGGGGTCAGACTGTCATTTACAGTTAGGAAATCATATTGAACTTGATTCAAAAATTCCGTATCATCATATTTGCTGATGAATTTAATTAAAAATTGTATTTCACATCCTTGTACAGGATCTTCAGGCCCATAGAACATGTGAATCTGATAATCAAAGTTTTTTGTAGGTTTTTTTATGCTAACTTCTTTTTCTATATTTGCAGGACATCCTTCAATAACAACTTCTTTCCATTCAGGAATATTACCAAATGGACTTTGTAATACATTCTCCCTGTATTCCAATAATGAGAATATGTATTCTGGAGGCGGAATACCTTCAGAGACATGTGTAAACGTATGTGCCTTTATTGGGAATGGAAAATCATCAACTACCCAAACTTTACTTACAGTACCACCCGTCCCCCAACCAATTTGAACGGTTTCCCACGTACCAGCTGGAACTGTAACTGTTTCAATGGCCATAGGAACTACTTGTTGACCGCCAATGTTGCCAATTTTTCCCCAAGAGACTGCTGAAAATTCTTTTGGTCCTTTTCCACCAGAACTTCCATCAGAAGTTGCAAATGCAGATAACCAAGAGATCGAAGATCCGAAAGCTCCCTGATAAGTACTCAAATAATCACTACCGCCACTAGGTTCAGGAACAATTTTTCCCATCTCCATTTCACCCTTGATAATTTTATTACCATCATAAACAACAACCTCAGCTAACCATTTAGTTTCAGTTTCAACTTGTTTGTCCCCTTTTATCCAAATATCCATTCCAAATTCAACGCATTCTTTGTAATCTACATGACACATAGAGTATGCAAAATAATCACCTTTTTTGAGGCCTTCACCTGCATACCATGAACCTTCTTTATTAACGCCACCTGCTTCAATTTGTGCAAATGCAGTTGCAGGCATTAATAATGCTAAAAAGAGTAAAGAGACAATTGAAAATAGAAAAGTTTGTTTCAAATCTAAAAAAAATTGTCAAATCTGATAGTTAAATGTTTTTCAGATATGTAAAAAATGAGAAAGATAGGCAGTGAAATCTGATTCAAATAGGCAAATATAGAGGAAAAAGTACAGTAATTCCAGAAATGTGTGAATGTTCCAAAGTCCACTTGTTTGAAGTGGAATTCAAATTAGATGGCATGGTAGTAGTTCCCACTCACAAAAACTGTGGATTCGCACTAGATGAAAAACAAGCTGACAAGTTCCAAAAAGAACTAGTAAAATCATGGGGCTTTGAGGATGAAGACAGTCAATAAAAAATAAAAAATTGTATTGGAAAGTTAATCCAATTAATAATCCTTAGTTGCTGCCTTACAAACGTCTGTATTACATTTGCAATCAGAACTGCATATACAATGACCTTGCATTGCACAATCACACGAGTAATCTGGATCGCCGCTGTCAGCTTCGCATCCACATGCTTGATCTACCATGATTAATCAGTGATTTTACTTATTTTAAAAGGTTAGTACATCTAGATAGAATATTACGCACTTGAAAGGATGCCAAGGATTTCATTACAGGATTTCCGCACAAGCACAGATTGATTTTGAAGAAGGTTTGAATCAGCCTCAATATCAAAGGCGACCTTTAGAATATGAAAAAGATCCTGTTTATGAGGCAGAATATCCTTAATTTTCATAAAATTTTCGGTATTCAAATATCCTAAATAAAAATAGCAATCAGAAAGCATTGAATTTTTTAGGAAAAAATCATATTTTTGTCGAATAATTTGAGAATAATTGTTTTTTTCTATCAAATCTGAAAAACCGATTGTAGATCTTAGCATTCGTTCAAGCAATACCGGAGTAGCACGTTCAATTCCAACAGTCTGGGTTACAATGGACATATGTTCGTTGATTTGGCTTTTCTTTAATTTACGCAATGAATCAAGCATATGAGAAGGACTGATGCGCAAATGATTGATTGATGAAATGGATTTAGCTAGATAGTAGGTGGCACATTTTTGCCAACAAGAGGCAAACACATCAGAGGTTTGAATAGATTCAATGGTTTTTTGACAACAGAATTGGGATTCTATCAAACAATTCTTGGCAAAATCAGAATATAATGAAACACGTTTTTCTTTAATCCCAGATAGCATCATTTGCAAATCCCAAGATTCGTCTTGAAGGATTTTCAATTGGCTATACTGTAAGAGTTTTTCAGAACTAGTTTCAGACAAGGAAGCATGATGAACAATTACAAAGTTTCCATCATACTTTATAATTTTTCCTGGTTCTGATTTTCCATCAAAGACAAAAAGATCATAATCACATGAATCATAAGATGGATCAGAGATCCTACAACCGCCCAATCCAATGGGAAAATCAGATAACGAATTTTCTTCAATGAATTTTTTCATATCCATATAGCGTGTTAATTGTGATTTTTCTATAAAGGAATTAACTCACAAAGTTTTACAAGTTCATGTAAAGTCAAAACATTTCCTTTAAATTAAGATTGGATTTGTTTTCTATCAAGCTCCTATAGTGTAGTCCGGTTAAGCATTTTGGCTTCTCAAGCCAAAGACTCGGGTTCAAATCCCGATGGGAGCATTACACTCAGAGGACATAGCTGGGCATAGATTTTGCACTGACTATTCTCTAAAATTTACAAGCCAGATTACAGATAATCTCTAAAAATAGAATGCCCCTGTTTAGTCGTGAGAATACGACGATTGTCGTAATGCTTAAATTCATAATTTTTCATCCAAGAATTAGCGGGATTTTAAAAAAAAAGACAGAATAAGAACTACAATAATTATAATAAAAGAAAAGGTGATAGTTGTAGGTGCATCTGTGGCAACAATTTCTGCACAATCATCTTATGAAATTCCTTCTTAGGTTAAAGAGATCCCAATATTTTGGATCAGAAAGTTTTAAAGTCAAAGAGTCTATTGTACCATTTTGAATAGCATTTCTCATAATGTTTGGGTATTCATCCAATCCCAACCCATCAAGTCCATCCGGAATAGTGGTTTGATTGTGACCATTCATCATTAAATTTAGATGACATCACATCTTTAGTATTAACATCTAATTCTTCAAAATTCATCATAATTTAAGATATTATTACTATGAATTAAGATTTTGCATTAATCTCCACCAATTCAAGATGAAAAATTATGGAAATTTTTTCTTATTAAATAAATTATTGAAAGAAAAAATAGATATTAAAGAAAAAACAAGTTATTCATCATCGTCTGATGAATCTGATTCTTCTTTTTTTGCATAAAATGCTTTTTTCAAATCTCCACTAACACGTACAGGTTTATTGTTAGAGGATATCTCATCTTCACTCATAATATTCTAAATGCCAATTGTTTTAATTAGTTATAAACTTCATTGGTTATGTTGAATAAAGAATTTCTTGAAGAATTACGATTAGAATTTAGTCGACGTGATCTGGCATCTGAAAGTCTGACTAAAAAAGCAACAAATTTGATGACAATTGCAGGCATTATTTCAGCATTATTGTTGGGATTATACACATCATTATTAGAACTAGAAGAAAGTGTTTTTTCTAATTGGTTACATGGAATTTGGATTAGTGTCGTACTGTTAATAATTACAGTGGGATTATGCGTTATATTGAATAAAGTTGAATTTCAAAAAACACCGTTCTTAGGAAAGAAATTTCTTAACAAAACAGGGAACATTAATTTAAAAACACTCAATAGTTGGATACATGCCACCCTCGTTTGAGAACACATAGGACAATGCATGTCACAGAGTTGTAGAGTAATTACCAAAATCATTCCAGATAACATAGATCCATAAGGGCAGTTTTCTGGTTTGTCATTCATAATTGCATCGTATAGAATCTCAAATGCTTGTTTGTATAGAGGGTTTGTCAAGTCATTACCGAGTTTGCCATCATAGCCTTCAGTAGCTTGAGCACAGGCAGAACAAATACAACACCAACAAGTCCAATGAGACATGATGGGTTTTTGTCTTTGAATCGCAATAAAATTTCAAGTTCTTATTTATGAAAATAAAGTTTTCATATATTTCTTGAATCCATCAGTAGAAAATTGACTTGTTATGCTTGTGTGTGTAAAAATAGTACAAAAAAAGATTGCAATAATGAAAATATGACTATGTTTTCACTAAAGGTCAAATGAGAGGGGCTTGGTCCATACCCCAGCATCTCAATTTCAAAATTGTTTGTTTAAATAACAAAATTTTCAATAAAAATTATTGGGGCTAAGGGAGATCGAATTAAAAGAAGAATATCGTTCAGACAGAGATGACATTGTAGGGGAATTTTTTCTTCCTTGTCTGAGTAATTGCATTGAATATAACAGATGTGTGGATTTTTTATCAATTCAGACATTATCCACATTTTCAGTGGCATTTGACAATTTTGCATCAGGAAAAGCAAAATTAAGGATGATTACCGGACATAGATTCAGGACAGCAGATCTTAATTTATTTGCAAAGCTCTTCTCTGAGAAATTTACAAAGTCATTTAAAGGAAAACTAATCAAAGACGCTAAAATTCAAAAACTTCAAGATATTGTAAACAAAGGACAGATTGAATTAAAAATTGCAATTCCCAATTCAGAAAGAATTGTAAATACATTTTCAGAAAGAATTGGGATTTTTAGAGATGACGAGAATCAGGCAGTAGCTTTTACAGGAACGTCCAAGGAATCATTTTCAGCTCAATCCAGGGATTTTGAATCTGTAGACGTATTTACATCATGGAATGATAAATCCAGAGTTGAAAGAAAAATAAAAGATTTTGAAGATTTGTGGGAAAACAAAACAAAACATGTTGAAGTTTATGATTTCATGTATGCAGAAAAAAATAGTCTTTTAAAATATTCATCAGAATGGATTATGAAAGATTGAAAGAGTCTTCAAGTTTAGATTTATTTTCATAAAAATTCATTTTGTTGATTTTGTAATAAATCACTTCACCACGACGCTCTATGACTGCAATGATAGGTTCCTTTCCCATTTGGGTAATCTCTTCAATTTTTTTTTGCAGATTTCCCATTTTTTCCTGCTGACCCTCATTGAGACCAAAAATTAGAAATTTTGCCCCTTTTTCACCATAATGCCCTCGCTCATAAACTCTAAAATCAGAACCAAATCCAAAACCATCTTTTACAACATAACCTCTATTTCGTAAATCACGATAGATCAAAAACTTTGTAAGAATTTCAGAATCAGTCTTTTGACAAATGTTCATAAAATTATCAAAATCAATCTGTTTTTTACGACTCTTGAGAATCAGTGTTTTTGTATACAACAAATAAAGAGTTTCAAATGATTTAAGAAATAATTTTTCTTTTTCAATTTCGCCAAACCCCTTCAAATCTAATTCATGAATCATGCTCTTTTCAGATACACAGGTTTGATCTGAAATTAATTCTCCATTAACTAGCGGGGTTTCATCCATAATAAAGTGAAAATCAAAGGATTTCCATATAAGCATTGGAGAGTATCAAGGCCACCGGCTAACCGTTAAAATATGGGCATTTTGGCTTTAGATTGTCATGCATGGTGCAAATTATCGAGATGGAAAAGGCCAAGTCTTTACAAGAAAAGAATACATCAAAGGTAAACCACAGATCAAAATTGCAAAATTTCAAGGAGGTAAAAGAGGAACCTACCAGTATTGTGTTCAACTAATGTTAAATGAAAAAATCCAAATTAGACACATGGCCATTGAATCTACAAGATTGGCAGCAAACAAAACACTAGAGAAAACAACAGGCGAGACAGGTTATTACTCAAGACTTCGAATTTATCCACATAATCTTCTTAGAGAAAACAAACAGATTGCAACTGCAGGTGCAGATAGAGTTTCAGAAGGAATGAGAAGATCATGGGGCAAAGCAACCAGCTTGGGGGCCAGAGTGAAACAAGGGCAATGCATCATGGAATTATACGTTAACGGTGATGCTCATTTGACAGCTGCAAAAAAAGCACTTTATGGTTCATGTGTAAAATTACCAGGAACACCATTAATCAAGGTGATTGATTGGAACAAGTCATCACCATAAGTTATCAAAACTAGATTTTTTGTTTTTAATTAATTCTAAAAATTCTTCAAATTCCAATTTTGTAGGTTCCCTACCTAGAATTCTTTTAGACTGATAATAAAATGCATTATAGATTCTACCTACAACAATACCCAAGGCAAAAGATTTTGAATCATCAATGTCAGAGAGTAACTGAATCAGTTGATTAATTTCATCTTTATTAGATAGGGAATCTTGGATTTTTTGTTCTATTTTCTTTAGAAGAGTTTCATCCATGATACATCTTAATTGAAATAGTTAAAAACAGTTTAATATCCAAATTCAACCTTGAGGGGTGTTGCAGTTATAGTACAGTCTGGTTAGTACTCGTGCTTGCCAAGTACGTGACCCGGGTTCAAATCCCGGTAACTGCACCAATTTGCATCAATTCTTTGGAATCAGAGCATCTCGAATTATGTCAAGTGCATCTTGAGCTTTTTCTGGACGCGGTAACTGAATCATAAACACACTGTCTTTCCCATAATTTGATTTTGGTGAAGAAAGAGCAAACATGGATGTTTTTGCCAAAGCCTCAAAAAATGCAAAATTAATTTTTGCATCCACCAAAAATTTTTCTACAATATTACCTCTAGAAAAAGTCAACGTCATTTCAACAAAAACATTGCCCAATCCATCTTGTAAAATATTCAAGTCAGTGTTAATCGATAAGGATTCTCCAGCCACTTTTGATAACATCTCATCATATTTTTTTTCATCCAACTCAATACAAGGAGTCTCTTTCCCATCAAAATCAAAAGTGGTTATTCCAGAATATGCGCTATCTAGAAATCGTTTTAATTCATCAGGCATCATCGTGCTCTTCTAGAGTAGGGATTATTTTGTCTCCAGCTTTTACTAAAAATGGAGAAATGAATGCAGTGATAATTGAAATAATACCAACCAACGGGAACAGGAACGCACTGACTGCACCGATATCCACACCAACTTTGACAATAACAATTGAAAATTCACCTCTAGGAGCGGCCAGAGTAAACGCATTACGAAGTGCTTGGCCACGTTTCTGCCTAAAAATTAGATTTCCAATCATGTTACCCCCAAATTTCATTCCTGTTGCAACAGCAATCAAAGCGATAGCTACAAACATGTAATTTTCAAGCTGTGAAACATCCATCAAGGCTCCAACAGAAATAAAGAAGATAGCTACAAACATGTCTTTAATTGGACTTGAAAGTAATTTTGCAACTTCGGCAGATTTTGATTCTGCAACCAAAACCCCTGCCAAAAATGCACCGATTGCCACTGACAAGCCCACAAGATTTGCCAATAGCGCATAACCAAAACAAACACCAAGAACACTGAGAAGTAAGATTTCACGATGTTCTGCTGCTGCAACTCTATCAATCAGAGGTGGGATCACACGAGTTCCAATGGTAAATGTACCTACAATCAAACCAGTTGCAACCAATATAACGACAAAGATAGCCTCTATTGATACAGTTCCAACTAAAGCAATGGACTGTAAGGATGAAATTAAAATGACTGCTATTACATCCTCTACAATCAAAATACCAAGAACCATAATTGATGATTCTTTTTTGATTTTTCCCATCTCTTCTAATAATTTTACAATAATTGCAGTACTAGACACAGATAGTGCAGCTGAGATAAACAATGCATCCATAAACTGCAATCCAAGTGCAGTAGCAGTGTAGAACAGTACTCCCAATGTTGAAAATAATCCTACAGTTCCAACGCCAATAGCAACTCTACCAATACTCTTGATTTTTGCATATGGGAATTCTATTCCAATTACAAAAAGAAGTAAAATGACACCAATTTCAGCAAAAAGATTCAAAGCAGAAAGATCAGATAGAATTCCAACGCCCCCCATAACATCAGTGGGAGGCCCACCTTTAGGTAAAATCCAAGACCAAAGGGAAGAAAAAGGCCCAATCAACATTCCTGCAAAAAGATAACCAATGATCAACGGCTGTTTAATTTTGAAAAAAGCAAGAGTTACTACAGCCCCAATGATCATGATAAATGCTAAATCAGTAACAAAGCTTGTATGAGTTAGTTCAGGAGTAATCTGTTCAATTAAACTTGTAAAAGTGGTGTTGATTGAATTTTGAATTCCACTTGAATCTAGCTGAAGTGGAATGTTTTGCATGTTATCAGTTAACAAATTTGTTTAAAAATGATTACGGATTGCAATAATGAAAATAACTTGTCACTGTAAGCAGGCTCAGTCGATTTGAAAATATTTAACCTCTTTATGCCCAATCATCATAATTGATATGCAGAGTGATGATTAGGTCCTGCTGAAAAGATGAAGAGATATGACCTGGGGTATCTGACTGCATAATTGGTTACTTTATAATCACCTTATTATTAATAGTACGGTATCATACCGTACTATATGATACAATGCGAGTATTGCCCAAGAGGATTCATTGAAACAGTGAATGGTTTGGCTGAAAAGACATTTCATGAGTTGCTTCATGAACCAGAAGTTGTAAACAAATAACTCTTTACATGTTTTATTTTACACCCAACTTTTTTATCTTTAAATTTTAAATGATTGTATATGGCTGTCAAAACCCCAAAGAAAAAAACTATCAGCAAGCCAAAAAAGGAACCCAACCCCTCAACATTGTTAAAAAAAGTGGCATCAGTTTCAGATTCAAACAAAGCATTACAAAAAGAAATCAAAGTCATGTCAAAAATCTTTGGCGAAAATCAAAAAGTGCTAATTTCCATGAAAAAAATGATTGACACATTATCCTCCACATTAGAACATATTCAAAAACAATCAAAACAAATCAACATCATAGAAGGTGATACACAAAAACTGTACGCAGGGTTAAACCAAGTCAGATCACAATCTAATTTAGTCAATAAAATTAATGACCAGACATCTCAATTAGAAAAAGAAATCAGTAGAATTTCAGAATTGCAAAAATCATCAAAATCACAGGAATTGGCACAGCATGTTGAAGACAGCATGAATTCAATTAAAAACAACTCCCAAATGATTATCAAAATTGCTCAAAGAATAGACGAAGTTAGGGATGACTTGAGAAAAGTATCTGGAAAGACGGATTCATTTTTAGAAATTGGTTCTGAAATGGACAATCTAAAAAATACTATTAATGAAATTTCAGGAAAAACAGCAAAATTAGATACAGGTTCTCAAATTATTGAAAGTCTCAAAGAAGAACTTGGAAGAATTTCTGAAGGAGTTTTGTCTACTTCAAATCTTAATGCAGAGTTGGATGCCATCAAAATTACAATTGATGCAATTTCATCCAAAGCATCAAAAATTGATTCGTTGGGAGGAGTCATCGATGGGCTCAAACAGCAATTTGACACAATATCATCAAAAGCAAGTTCTGTAGATAATTTGAGCCTAGAATCCATCAAAGATCTTGGAGACAAAATTGATAAAATTGAGACCGAAATTGGAGCCCTAGCACAAAGAGCAGATTCCACAGCATTTGTTGGAGAAGGATTAAAATCAGTTCAAGAAGACTTTTCCAATTTCAAACAAAATGTCTTTGATAAAACAAACATCATAGAGCAAAAAATATCAACAGTATCAGACACCCTAAAAAGACAAGATGAATCTACGATAGAATTCCATAAAAAATCTGAAAAACTCTTTGAAGAATTACAATCAGTCAAGCAAGTTACAAACAAGGCATCCAGTGACTCATCTAAAGAAATTATGGCATTGTTAAAACTTTCAGAATACCAATCAAACATTAGAATGAATTCTGAATCAAAATACGGAGTAGTAAAAGACATTGAAAAAATGGCAGCTCAAACAGCTGATATTGTAAACCTTTTTGATAGGATTACAATAGAATCAGGGGAGAAAATCCCATTACCTCACGAAGTTAGACAATGGGCAGTAAGTAAAATCCTAGATTGTGCAGATAAATGGGAAGTGAGATTTAGTGATGTTTATTCAATTTTAACAAATGCAATTGGCAGAGACATGTTAAAAGAGGCAATTAGAATGCAGCAAATACGAGACATTTATGGAATCAGAGCAGTAGATGAAATTAGAAAAGATCTAAACATTTCCTAATTATTAGATGAGTTGCGCAATTGATTCAGTTTGATCATTCATCATCGTCATCTCAATGTTTTCTTACAACAAGATCCAAAGATAGGAAACAACAATCATTCTCAATTCATGTTCAACCACACAAAACTGACAAAAAGATCAAAATCAGTTCCCCCTATCCGTAACGGGACTGACGACTGTTCCACAGTTTGATTCCCCGTCAAAAGAAATCAAAGAGAGTACAAAGTCACAGAAGAGACACAGCACGTCTATCAAAAAAGAAAAGACTGCAAGAGACTGGTGCAGGACGACACAAATTTGATCTATTATTATCCCTCAAAGACAGAATTCTAATGTTTGTGATGTATTATCGAATGTACACAACAATGACATGCTGGGAATGATTTTTGATCCGGATAAATCAAACGTAATGAGGGACATTAGATATTTAGCCTGCAACAAAACAATCAGTTCTGATTTCTGCCAAAAAAATATGCAGATGCCAAAAAGCTCAAAACCATGCAAGAGTTACAACGACGTTCTTTCCTGAATTAATTGTAATTACAGATGGAACAGAACAACTTTGGGCTTTACTTCCTTTCTAATGGTAAGTGAAATCTCTACTGCATGAATGTGCTTGCAGCAAGTTCTTCTAAAGAAACGATCCCCACAGGAACAATGCCAACCAAATTCAGTTCCAACAACATCATGAGTGATGTCTCTTGACTGGGATTTTACTTCATAGTGAGATTCGTTTAATCGTCTAATTTGGTCTTGCTTTTCTAAAATCTCTTTTCCTCTAACCTCTCTTTGATTCATAGTATAGGTAAACACATTGCACATTTAAACATTGGTAAATATGTAGGTAAAATCAAATATAGGTAAACTAATATGTGTTTAAACTAATTTACCTATATGGGAAGAATGAAAGGAACAGAAACAGTGTGTACACCTGCAACATCAAAAAGTACATCACTAAGAACTACAATACCTGTATTCGTTGTTCAACAGATCGGGTTAGAAGATGGAGATCACCTTAGCTGGGAATTAGATAAGAATGGCAAGACGTGGTTAGCCAAAATAACAAAGAAGCGTTGATCGGTACCATGACACAAGAAGTAAAAGGAGTAAAAAATGGAGTTGATGCATTGCCACCAGCTAAATTAATCAGGGAATTAAGTTGGACAGAAAAAGAATTACCTCAAAGAGTGAGAACAAAACATGTTCACAGCATACACCAGTATTTCGGAAAGTTTGTACCTCAACTTGTAGATTATTTTCTCAAACGTGATTTAAAGAACTCAAAATTAATTCTTGACCCCTTCATGGGTTCTGGAACTACGCTTGTTGAATCCAACATTAACAGCATACCATCCATAGGATTGGATATTAGTAAATTCAATGTCATGATGTGTAATGTAAAGATAAACAGTTATGATATTGCAAGGTTGAGCAAAGAGGTTAACGCCATATTTGATGAGACAACAGCACAAGTTACAAAGACCACACTTGACAGTTTTGTTTCAAACAGAATAAAAAGAAAAATTACATCTGATTCTGATTATCTTAAAACATGGTATCATCCTGATGCATTGCACAATCTTTTGGTTTTCAAGGAATTGATTCCAAAATACAGATACCAAGACGTGTTGAAGATAATACTGTCACGATCTGCAAGATCATCTAGAATGATAGCCCATTATGAAACGGATTATCCAAAAAAACCACATGACAAAGATTACTATTGCATAAAGCATGACAGGACTTGTCATCCTACAAAGAACTCAATGTTGTTTCTCAAGCGATACTGTAAAGACGTGATGAAACGAATAAGTGAATTCAAATCAATCAGAAATGATGTGTACACAAAGGCAATTCATGGTGATTCAAGCGTTTATGACTTTTCAAAAACAAAAATTGATAGCGTGTTTACATCCCCACCTTATCTGGGATTAATTGATTATCATGAGCAGCATAGATATGCCTATGAACTTTTAGGCCTGGATGATAACAGAAGCAAGGAGATAGGCAGCAAGAAAAAAGGCTCTAGTAAAAAGGCAGTATCTGAATACAAGGAAGACATGATAAAGACTATGAGAAACATCACTGAAACCACACTGAATAAAGACAGTCATTTCGTCATAGTGGTAAATGACAAATTAAACCTATATGATGATATTGTATCTGAATCTGGATTATATGTAAAAAAACGATTATGTCGTGAGGTAAACAGACGATCAGGTAGAAGAGCATCAAGTTTTAATGAGGATATTTTGATTTGTAAGCCAGATGGTTCTAGACGATAAAGCAAAGAAGAACCTGGAATCATACATCTGTGAATGTATAGACGATCTTTTGGGTAGAAAACAGCAGGAATTTGGATTAGCCAAGAAAATAAATGCAGGTTTCAAGCCATTTCATACAGCACTATTATCTGATGATTTGATTAGGATGGCAGATTTTGAAAGGTCATTTTCAACTTGTATGGGTATAATCTTTGAGGGATGTGCCAAAATTATAGCAGAGACAAAATTTGTAACAGTAGAACCCCAAAAAACCCTCATAGGGCATATTCCCACAAATACCAATGCAGAGATTGACAGAGTTATCACAGAGATAAACAAGGGTAATATTTTTTCAAATTATGAGGATGAGGTCAAAAGGATAATTGAATTTGCCAAGCTTGATGGCAGTAAGGATGTTGAAAAAAGCGTAATATCTGATCTGTATGTGAAGGATGAAGATGGAAACGAGACATTCTTTGAGATGAAAACTCCAAAACCAAACAAGGAACAGTGCTTAAACATCACAAGAAAGCATCTGTGGATTCATTGCATAGAAAAGCAATCATTCCCAAAAATCAAGACGTATTATGCCATGTCGTATAATCCATACGGAGAAGGAAACGAGTACAAACATTCTTTTTCAGTCAATCATCTAGATGTCAATGGTCAGACATTGATTGGAAGACCATTTTGGGATTTTCTTGGAGGAAAAGGCACGTATGAAGAACTGTTACAGGTATTCTCAAAGGTAGGGGTTAGAAAGACTGTGGAGATTAAAAAACTGATAGATGAACAAAAAACTCCCGACACTTAACAGAACCACATTACATAATATATTATATAATATGGGTTTTTTAAGATACACGTGCAGAGCAGGATTCCAGTAAGGATTGAATACCTGTGAATTCCCCAATAACGGCAGGATTTGGCCCAGGCAAGAAGACATTGATTGTGACAGTAACTGTTGCAGTAGCAGCATCGGTACTGCTGCTGTACGGCGCCATGTATTCTGGTACGCAAGACAAACACTCTGAGATACCGGACTCGATGGCCCTCACCAACAACGACTTTGCAATTGACTTTTACCGGCAGGTCTCAGATGAAGATAGAAACGTTTTCGTCTCTCCTGCCAGCATGTACATGGCATTCTCCATGCTATACGAGGGGGCAGGAGGCAAGACGGCAAGCCAGATGCTTGACGTCTTCGAATTTGAATCTGACACGAAAGCCCGCCATAACGCGACATCCCACACACTCTCCTCGCTTAACCGCCACGACCCGCATGCGGAGCTTGCCATGGCAAACGCGGTGTGGACTTACGGGTTTGAACCACCGCCCACATACGTAGACATTGTGCGCGATGTTTACCTTGCAGACATCGACACATTCGATACGCCAAACGAGGGGGCAAAGAAGATAAACGCATGGGCATCAGACAAGACACGCGGCAAGATAACGGATGTGATAAAGCCCAAGTCCCTTATACATCTTGCCGGAATGGTGCTAACAAATGCCGTATATTTCAAGGGAACATGGGTGACGCAGTTTCCAGAGGAGGATACGCGCAAATCCAATTTTTGGACTGACTCTGAACAGAGCGTCAAAGCTGACTTTATGAATGTGCGTGGAAACTTTAACTATACGCAGACAGATGGCATACAAGTGCTCAAACTGCCATACAAGGGAGACAGGCTCTCAATGCTGATACTCTTGCCTTTAGAGCGGGACGGCATATATGCACTGGAGGATACGATGTCAGCCGAGAATGTACGGGAGTGGCAGCTGGCAGTTGCAGGGATAGATGTGGCTGTGTCTGTGCCAAAGTTTGAGATGGAATTGACATACAACCTGACAGACCCCATGATGTCACTTGGCATGGTTGATGCCTTTGACGCGGGGCTTGCAGATTTTCCAGGCATACATTCGCAGGCGTATGTGACGAATGCAACACAAAAAACATACGTGGACGTGAATGAGGAGGGAACCGAGGCGGCAGCCGTTACAGTGATAGAGGTTGCTATTGAGAGTGAACCCTCCCTGCTGCCATTTGTCGCAGATCACCCGTTCATATTCATAATACAGGACGACGAGAGCGGTGCGATACTATTCATGGGCAAGGTCACGGATCCTACTGGTTAATCTGGAAAATTATTTTTTGATCAAATACGCAAAGATCTAATTGTAAAAATGATCTAATATTTTTGTAATTAGGTAGTTTTTTGACGCGTTTTGGTCACATGTGTATACGCATTACATCAAGAAAACTATCGTTTCTTGCCTTGCATGTCTGCTTTACACTAGATCAGTTGCGCAATTGATTCAGTTTGATCATCATCATCGTCATCTCAATGTTTTCTTACAACAAGATCCAAAGCTAGGAAACAACAATCATTCTCAATTCATGTTCAACCACACAAAACTGACAAAAAGATCAAAATCAGTTCCCCCTATCCGTAACGGGACTGACGACTGTTCCACAGTTTGATTCCCCGTCAAAAGAAATCAAAAGACAGTACAAAGTCACAGAAGAGACACACCACGTCTATCAAAAAAGAAAAGACTGCAAGAGACTGGTGCAGGACGACACAAATTTGATCTATTATCCTAAATACCGAACTCTAAATTTATGATGTATTATCGAATGTACACAACAATGACATGCTGGGAATGATTTTTGATCCGGATAAATCAAACGTAATGAGGGACATTAGATATTTAGCCTGCAATAAAACAATCAGTTCTGATTTCTGCCAAAAAAATATGCAGATGCCAAAAAGCTCAAAACCATGCAAGAGTTACAACAACGGTTCTTTCCTGAATTAATTGTAATTACAGATGGTACTGTCTGAGGAGCTGTTACAATTTTATGATCTTGGGTATTTGGGAATTCAAAGGCTTTCCAGACCAAATCAGCATTCTGCCATACAAGAAAAAAAAGGACAAGGATCTGAGTACATCATCTCAAAAGGAATGGAAAAGTCTCAATCTAAAACCAGTAGTGTGGTGATGTGTTTAGGAGCAAACTATGCAGATATGATGGAACAAGAGATTGCAGCATGTGGAATTGTTAATTTCAAGATAAAATAAAAAGACGAGTTTGTTGTGATTCCATGACATTACAGAACCATTGGAAATCAAACGGAATGAAAGATTAGATTTTTTTTTTTTTTGTAATTGCACAACTCATCTATTCTTCACTAGTTTTATTGAGTTGTTCTTTCTTTCTCTTTAATGCAGCAAATATTCCAATAATGGCTGCAATCCAAATTGCACTTAGCATCATATTTGCAGGACTAACATACATGTATGGAGTTGCATCCATAATGTTGATTCTTAATTTTAATGATCTTTCGCTGATATCTGACATTCCAGTGGAATAAGCGGCATTGTCCTTTGGAATAAAAGACATTTCGTCAAGATCTGCAAGCATTGAATCAATGTTATTTTGAATTCTAACAAAGTTGGTAGATTCTGTTCCAAATATCCAAACAGGGTTTTTTGAGATTATTTTGCCTTCAGAATCCAATGTTTCAGGCAAGTTCATCATTACAACATCTAAATTCGCCTGTATTGCCACTAAATGATCACGAATAACTGTAGGATCAGATGAGGATACAACACCATCAAGATGTCCTCGAATTCTATCAAGGGGGTAAATATCAGAATTATAACCAGAAATTGCCATATATCCTCCAAAAATTATAATTCCAAGTATTCCAATCATGGAAAGTTTGTAAATAGTATTTGCCATTTTTTCCTTCCTAGTTCTTGGTCGATTATCACTTGATTTATTTCTTTTAAATCTAGCATGAGACAAACTCAGGTACGCAATAAAAAAAAAGCCAATGGTTTGAAGAGCAATGATTGGTACAAACACAGGATTGTTTGAAAAAATTGCAATGAAAATTCCCATGATTCCATAAACGCCAAAAAATATTTCTAAGAGAGTGGTCTGTGTAAATGGTAAATTATATGCCTTGTCTCTCCAATCATCTTGTTTTGTTATAATTCCATATTTTGGGGTTCTATGAAATTCATTTTTCTTGCCAAGTACTGCATCAAATACTGCCACAGTGTTGTTAACAGACATGCCAGCGTTGTAAACAAGTAATGCCGGAAGTAATTTTGCCTTAGATTTCCAGGATTTTTTATACATTCCCTGAATTATGACAACATATGCACCAGGTCCCATTGCAAGATAAGTTGCAATTGTCAATGCAGGTAAAATACTTACCACGTAAAGATTGATTTGTGCTGCCAATAACACCGGCAATGTTAGAAATTGTATCAGCACCAAAGGATAAACAATATGACGAGTGAGTTGAATGAATGCCTGAATTTTAGCTTCTATGGCAACATGACGTTTTAGCGCAACATCAGAGAGTAGCTTTATTGCACATTGGATTGATCCTTTGGCCCAACGAAATTGTTGTCTTTTGGCACCGTTCATTTGTGCAGGTAATTCAGCATCCACTACAATATCAGGCAGGAACAAACATTTCCAACCTTTCATTTGTGCTCGATAGCTTAAATCAAGATCTTCAACAAGTGTTGCAGTATGCCAGCCTCCAGCATCTTCAATGCACTCACGCCTCCAAATTCCTGCAGTTCCGTTAAAATTCATAAAAAGATGAGAATTGCTTTTTGCCTTTTGTTCTATGAGAAAATGAAAATCAATACTGAGGGCCTGAACTTGAGTTATTGTAGAATAGTTTTCATTGAGATGACCCCATCTGCATTGAACTAAACCAATGTGTGATGTTGCAAAATGAGGGATGGCTCGCTTAAGAAACCAAGTAGGAGGAATAAAATCAGCATCAAAGATTGCAACCAAATCAGTATCAGTTGTTTTCATAGCATGTTTCAAAGCACCTGCTTTGTACCCTTTTCTTGTTCCACGTCTCATATGTTCAATTTGGAATCCTTGCTTTTTGTAATCATTAACCACATCTTCAAGCAATTCAACAGTATCATCATCAGAGTCATCACAAACCATTATTTTCATTTTGTCTTTTGGATAATCCATATGACAGACTGCATCAACTAGTCGCTTTGCCACATATTTTTCATTGTAAATTGGCAATTGAATAGTAACAGTTGGAGTCCCCCAATCAACAGTAGGGTACGATTCTTTTCTTGTTCTTGAAACTAATGCAAGATAATAGAAATTAACAGTATAAGCTGTGATAATTATAGCAGATAAAATAAACAGATCAAATACAAAAGAAGTAAAAGGGTTAATCACCATATATCCCTAAATTCACAGAATTACTAGTCGCTATTTAAATTGCAAGAAAAAAAATTATTTTTGTTCATAAATCTTGATTGCCTGTGGAGGGCAAACACCTTCACAGGCAAGGCAGAAAATACAATCAGGCTCTTTAGACATCAATGGTTTCTTATCAGACCCAGGATTCCCAGGAGTGTCAAACCACTCATAAACATCGACAGGGCAAGCTTCAAGACATCCGCCATCAGCAATACAAATATCATAATCCACTGAAACAAACTCTCCCCAAACCCCCATAATGCCATTACTTGTACCCTTTCTTCCCCAAGTTTTGATTGTGTGTTCAGGGGCATCAAATACAGCAGATGGTTTTATTTTTGATTTGTAATCAACATCAATTGGTCCAGGTTTTGCACCATCTGGAATTTCAAGCGGCTCTTCATCATCATCTGCTTCTTCATCTTTTGCTTCAACTGGTTTTGGTTTTGCGCCAAGAACAATTTTTGCCAATGGTGTTAGTTCCTCTAATTTCTGGATAGCGGCAATTTCAGAAATTTTTTCTGTTTTAACAAAATAGGAAACCATTTTGTCAGCCAAAATAGTATTTCGTAAAATTGTATCAATAACTAATTTAGCAAAATGATCTGCTTTTTTTCTATAATCTTTGACCCAATTAGGATCACCGAATTTTTCAATTGGAAAAATCTGATAAATAATATCTACAACTTCGCCTGTGACAATTTCTACGGTAACTGACAAATCAACTTCCCGGTATCCTTTAGCATCAGGATCATCCATGTTTTGTTCTTTCCAACGATATGTAGCGTAAATTCTGTCTGCATACATGTCCATTTCAAATGCCTTTTTGAGACCATCATGAACAGATTTCAGTTCAACTGGCTCTTCAAGTTTGATTGGTAATCTGTAAAGTCCAAGTTTGAATCCATGTAATGGGTAAACACCTCGTTTTGCAGTTGCAGCCTCCATTGACCATACTCGATCTTTTAGTAGTAAAGACATGAGTTTTATAACTTGATTTTATTTAAAAAGGTTATCAGTCATCATCAGGACACGTGAATTCTCTAAGATCAGCGTATTTTTTTTCCATGGCTTTTGCATGAATTAGCACTTGGGATAGATCATAGGAATCTTTTGAAAAATACCAACGAATGGGAACCCAATGCCCAATCCCATCCATATCGTGAATCATCCCTTTATCAGATTTGACATTTATTTTTTCATCAATAGACGTTTCCTTAATTTCAAGACCGCGTTTAGTTTTGTCCTCCATTACAATATCAGACCCAGCATCTTTGACAAAATAGAAAGTGCCTTTCTCAAGTATTGGAAGGTCTAAAAGCAATTTATTTTTCCACAGGATTTCCTATCATGTTTCCCCATTCAGTCCAAGAACCATCATAGTTTCGAACCTGTGGATAACCAAGTAGGTATTTCAACACAAACCAGCTGTGTGAAGAACGCTCCCCAATTCTACAATAACAAATTACATCTTTGTCCGGAGTTACACCTTTTAGCTCATAGTTTTGTTTTAATTCTTCAACTGCTTTGAATGTTCCATCCGCATCATTAACTGCAGTCGCCCATGGAATATTGTTTGCATCAGGAATATGACCACCTCTTTGTGCATGTTCCATAGGATATTCAGGAGGTGCAGTAATTTGACCTGTGAATTCAGCAGGAGACCTTACGTCAACTAGTACAGTATCTTCTTTTCCTAATGATCTACTCACATCAAATAGATATGCACGCAATCCTTCATCTGGAGGCTGTCCAACATAAGTTGTAAAAGTTATCTGAGGCTCGTCAGTAGTGTAATCTTTATTTTCTAATTCCCATTTTTTTCTTCCACCATTCATAATCTTTAGATTTTCATGGCCATAAATTTTGAAAACCCAGAAAACAAATGCTGCAAACCAATTGTTAAAGTCACCATAAAGAATAACTTCAGTGTCTGCAGTAATTCCAGACTTTGCCATTAATGCTTCAAATGCTTTTTTATCAATGATGTCCCTTGTAACAGGATCATTAATGTCTCGTTTCCACCAGATTAAACTAGCACCGCTAATGTGACCTTTTTGATATCCATTTACAGGATCATAATCAACTTCAACTAATTTTCTATTTTCATTAGGAGGATTTTGGGATACCCATTCTGTATCAACTAAAACTTCAGGGTGTGCGTAACTCATATGGTGTACGGATTTGTTTTCATACTTATTTGTTTTTCCAATTAATGGTGAAAATATCATTTTTAAGTAAATAGAATTCAGAAGAACTGCTTGAAATTACATAAAGTGGCAATAGTAAGCAAGGTAGGATCCAAAGATTCAGAGCAAGCTGCAAAAGAGGTCACAAAAAAGATGCTAGCAAAAAAATCAACAGTGTTTACTATTTCCCCAATTAAAGTTGAAGGTGCAAAGCAAATTGAGACTCTGGAGGAATTAAAAAAAGAAAAACTGGATTTGGTAATCACACTCGGCGGAGACGGAACAACACTTCGAGTCTTTAGAAACTTGGAAAATGAGACACCCATTCTAACCATCAACGTAGGAGGAAATAGAGGAATTTTAGCAGAAATAACAATTGAAGGAATTGATGATGCGCTAGACCAAATTTTAAAAGATAATTTCTTTTTGGATAAAAGAACAAGAGTAGTTGCATCTTGTGGCGGAAAAGAGTTCCCACCGGCATTAAATGAAATTTACATTACCAGAACAAATTTGACTAAAACTGCTGAAATTAAAATCAAATTTCAAGATGATGTTGTGAAGCAAAAAATGGATGGAGTGATAATTGCAACACCTAGTGGCTCTACAGGTCACTCATTTTCATTAGGAGGTCCAATTTTGCATGAAAGTTTAGATGTCTTAATCATAACCCCTGTTGCACCAGTATACAGATTGGCGTCATTAGTTGTGCCAGATGAAAAGATTGAAATTATTTGTTCTCATGATTGTAACATTGCAATGGATGCACAAGTTGTCAGAGCAGTAGGATATGAAGAACCAATTACAATCAGGAAATACAAAAAGCATGCAGTCTTTCTAAGGTTAAAGAAAAGAGGACTGAGACAAATGAGCAAACTTGGATTTTAGGATTTTGGATGCTAGCGCATTTTATGCCGGAGTTCCATTTAGAACATCTGAGGATTGTTACACCACATCATTAGTTTATGATGAGATTAAACACATAAAGAAAAATCATGATGCCCTAGGAGCGTTACTTGAAACTAGCAGATTGAAAATCAGAGAGCCAGGTTTAGAATATATAAAAAATGCGATTAAAGCATCAAAAAATACAGGTGACTTTTCCCAGTTATCAAAACAAGATATTTCAATTATTGCATTATGCATTGAGATGAAAGGTCAGATTATCAGTGATGATTTTGCAATTTCAAACGTAGCCAAGAATTTAGGTTTAGAAGTTTTACCCATCATGACAAAGGGGATTAAGGATGTTGGAAAATGGATCCATTATTGCCCAGGATGCAGAACCAATCACAAATCAGGAAAAGAATGTCCCATGTGCGGAACAGCATTAAAAAGAAAATTACTCAAAGAAAAATCACTTTCAGTGAACAAATAAAAAAGTTGCAATTGATTTATCTATCAAAATAAGAAAATCAAGAATCATGCAGGGTTTTTTGATTTGATGTTTTTAGAAATTTGCTTTTAGTGTCCAATGTTTTTTTAATCTTTTTTGCACGAGATTCACCCAAACCTTCAACTTTTGCCAACTCAGCAGCAGTTGCACTAAAAACTTTCAAAGGAGTTCCAAACTTTGTCAACATTCTAACTGCAAATTTTTCTCCAATTCCAGGTAAGCTGCATAGAACTGAAAGTTGTTGTTTTTTTAAATCAGATGATTTTTTGATCTTTTTTAGATATGGTCCCTTAGGAACATCTTTTCTAGAACACATTGAAACTAAAAGTTTGGCAGTATGAGCAGCACTGGGAGTAGGAATCACTGGGATTTTAAAATCAAGAACCACAGTGGATAGGGCACCATAAAAAATCAAAGGATTTTCAGTAATTTCTTCAATTTCATCAACGTTACCCTCCATGAGAACAATTGGATGCTCAAAATGTTCCTTGAGTCTAGAGCATTGATCAAAAAGTCTACCATCAAAAACAGAAGCCATAAGATCACGTATGCTTTTTCTCTCTACAATAGTTTCAGGTGCGACAATATAATCACCAATAGAAAGTGTTTTCATCTCAATATTCATTCCAATTGATTTTAGTAAATCAGGGATTCCACTTTTTCTTTCTCGTTCATCTACGATGATTCGAAGGTTTTTTAAATTCACAGCATTGCTAAGAAGGAATTGTTAATATCTTGTATGAAACCAGACTAAAAAAAATTATTTTCTAGGATTGTCTTCTGCAGGAGGTGAATTTGGGGGAGCACCTGCAGAACTGCCTTTCATTTGTTCAGTGATTTTTGCTTCTTGTTCTTTTAGAGATTCTTTTAGACGTGTTTCTTGTTTTTCAAGAACCGTTGCACGGGTTTTAGTAAGTTCAATTCTTTCCTCTAATTCATCAATTAACTCTTGTTTTTTTGATTTAATTAAAACAGTACCAGCTTGTTTGAACACTGCATCACCATCAGCAACTTTTCGCAATTCTTCAAGAGCTTTTCCTGTTTCTGCATTTTCAATTTCAAGATGCTGTTTTTGAGTCATTACGGATTGGAGACTCTGTTGTGCTTGCTGTAATTTCATTATTTGCTCTTGAAGCCATGGTGGCATTTGTCCTGCTGACATGATTTATCAAAAAATTTGTTTCATTATATCTTTACCGATTCAATTGAATCATAGCTAGCCTGAATTAATCGAAGAGTGGAATTCAAATTCGCTCGAAGATGAGTCAACTGGTCAGTTTCAACAGCAATGATAATTTTTTTGTCAAAAATTATTTGGGTTTTTACTGGATTTTCAGGATAGAATTCATTGTCAGTATTTACAGAATCATAGATTGCTTTTGACTTGTCTTTTGCATCAACTGTGATTTTTGCACTAAAGTTTGATGTCATATGCTGTACCAGCTACTTTATAGCTGCACTTTTTACAAGACCAAATTCCAACTGCATCACGTCCAAATCTTTCTGAACCACATTCAGGGCAAGTTCTTTTTGCTTTTAAAGTAAAATGTACTTTTGAATATTGTTTTCTAAGTTTAATTCCATAACGGGCACCTAATCCTTTAAGGGCTTTTTTTGCTTTAGAATGCTTGACCATTTTATTGACTATCCTTTTGAGCGTCTTTTAATTTTTCTCTTATTTTTGCGCCTACTCTTATAGATATTTCACCGCATTGATTAATTTCATCCTGTGTGAATCCATTACTGCCACCTTTTTGTAATGCACAAATATTTCCATCAGAATCAGTAGTTATTGTAATACGAGCATCCATACTACCCCATTCATCGCCATTTGGATCAACTACAACATGATTGCCAATTTTTCCCATAGTTACAGATACTGGGATTGTAGAGACAGGCAAGGAAGTATCTTCGCCCTCAGCAAGTGTTGGTTTATCATCAATCCAATTCCATTTTGGAGTTTTTGACGTAAGCAATGCTGCTGTAGCAGCATAAGAACATGCATCAAACAAATTTCCATCATAATCAACAACTACATTGTCAGCAAATACACCAATTACGGATTTGTCTTTCTCTATAACTAATTGGGAAACATCAATCATGTGACTTTCTCTAATACCCCTATCAACAACTCTAGCTAATTCTATTACATGGGGTTGTGGAGGACCGGTTTCAACAGTAGGATGTGATAGTGGTAAAAGTTCAGCAGTACAAATGAAAAGACCCTTGTCGCCAGTGTCTGGGAAAGGCCTATCAGGTTGGATTTTTACTCCACATATTACTTCAGTCTCACCAAGACGAACCCTTGCTGAACCGTTTGCTTTAGGGATGGCATTAGTTTCAATAACAATTTCACGGGATTCATCAAATGCACGTCCATCAACGCGTTTTCCTTGTTCTAATAATTCAAGGATTTGTGTTTTTTTTAATTCATCGATAACTGAAATAGATGTCAATTTTAATCGCCTCCTTTTCCAAAGTATTTGTCAGTGAGTGCTTTCTTTTGTAATTCATAAACAACTTTACAACCTTGCACCCCTACATCCACACATTTCTTGTATTCCTCAAAAGTCAAAACTCCATCTAATTGTAATAGGGTAATTTTTTCAAGACTTGGCATGTATCCAATTGGCATATCTGCTTGACCTGCTTGATCTTCTTCATTATTAACATCAAGGACTATGGTATCTGCAACTTTGCCGGCAGCGATTGCTGCAACCATGTCCCTCATCGGAATTCCAGCATCAGCTAATGCAACAGATGCTGCAGTAAGAGCAGCACATCTTGTTCCACCATCGGCTTGCAATACTTCAATAAATACATCAACTGCAGTTCTTGGGAATTTTTCCAACATTACTGCAGGTTCTAAAGCTTCTTTGATTACTTTGGAAATTTCAATTTCTCTTCTTGAAGGTGCAGGATTTTTTCTCTCACTAACTGAGAATGGTTCCATGTGATATCTAACTCGTAAAATTCCGGTATCAGTATTTGACATGTGTTTTGGATGCACATCTCTAGGACCAAAAACTCCAACTAGAATTTTGTTATCACCAAATTCAATGTAAGCAGAACCATCGGCATTTTTTAGTCCACCGGCCCTAATCATAATTCGTCGTGGCTCATCTATTTTACGACCATCACAACGAATACCATTCTCGTCCAATAGGACCATTGTTGCGTCTCGTCCGCCCATTATGATTCATCATCCTTAATTTCTAACATTTCTTTGATCTGGTCAGTCAAATTAGCAACATGTGCTTTTTCGTTCACCATTTCAATTGCTTTTTTAGCCTTTAATAATCCCTCTGGAGATTCACAAGAAACTACTACCCATCCATTCTGACCAATTGTCACTATTGCATTAGTAGCCATCTCTATCATCTGAATCATGCTACCACGTTTTCCAATTAGTCGTGGAACCTTGCTTGGTGAGATTTTAATCAAATCGCCAGAATCAATTTTACCTAAATCCCTATCAGAAATGGTCACAAGCGGATCTCTTGTTCTATCAAAATTAGCAATTCTTGCTGCCACCAAGTCACCTGTCTTTAATTTAGATGAAAGCTCATCGGCATGAGCAGAAAAGTCTCGTCCAAAAACATCTTGAGCAGGTAAGAATCCAACATAGCATGAATTGATGTCCAACTCCCAAGATAAAGAAGTGTGGGAATTGACTTTGCCAATTACAAGATCATCGATTTTAGGAATATATTTTCCAGTTAACGTAATTACTTTAACAGAATCATCATAAATTTCAGAAATCCCAATAGTTGTAGAAATTATCTTATCACCTTGTAAGATTACATTTTGTTCAGGCCTAAACGGACCGGTAGTCACCACATCGCCGGGAATAACGTATTTTCTCTTATTATCCATTATTGAACCACCTCAACTGAAGCTGAACCCTTAGTTATAGAACCTAGTCTATCTATCACATTTGGTCTTACTGCGGCGGGTATTTCAAGTATTGCTTTTAGTGAACCATTATTTTGCCATTCTTCAGACTTTAAAGAACCCACAGACTTTAGCACAGAATAGGATTGGGATGCAAATTGTGCAGGAATCGTAATTTCCAATTGCAGGCTTTCTGTTTTTAGTGCAATGATAGAGCGTAGTTGTTCAACAATGTCTTTGACTTGCTCATCTACACTTTTTTGAGGATTAATTGAGATTCTCCCATCTTTCATAGCCTGCTCAATTCTTAGCGGGGGGTGGGGCAAATGTGATTTAGGATCCACATATGTTTTAGCAATATATGTGACAATCTGTTTTTTCTTGTCTTCTACCATTTTTCTTCTTTGATCAGTAGTAAGATTCAGATCGCCTTTCTCAAGGATAATTTGAGCAATTTCAGTTTGATCTTCAGTTTTGAATGCCTTGAGTAATTTCTCGGAAGAAGGTCTTGTGCCTTTTCCAGAATCAGTGTAAATTTCATCAGATACCAACACTGCAGAAATATCTTTTTTCTTACCCATTTTGTAATCTAGAGCAGGGTCGGGTTTTACCATAATCTCAAATTTTTCCCCTTCAAAGGAATATCTTACTAATGTTACATCAACCATTTCAATAAAAGTAAAGGGGATTTGCTATTTATCTATACGTAAAACCAGCTAGATTTTTATGTGGACTAGGAAGATTTTGTTCAAGATTTGTCATCCTTGGAGGTAATTAGTAACGATAATCAAAAGATATCTGTAAAACTAAAGGGCATTCCATTACAGTACGCAAATGCACTTAGACGTGTATGCCTCAATGGAGTTCCAATTTTTGCAATAGATACAGTAGATATCATTGAAAATACATCAGTTCTACCAGATGAGGGATTGGCACACAGATTAGGGTTGATTCCAATAACAACTGATTTAGGCAGATTCAGCGAGCCATCAAAATGCGAATGCCAAAGTGAGACAGGATGTTCAAATTGCAGAGTAATGCTAATGTTAGATTCAGGAGATTCAGGGGTCACAAGAACCATTCTTTCAGATGAGTTATCTTCAGAAGATGATTCAATCAAGCCAGTTTCAGGTAAAATTCCAATTGTTCAGTTAGCACCAGGTCAAAAAATCAAAGTTGAGTGCTATGCCAGATTAGGACGCGGAACTGAACATGCAAAATGGAATTCTGCAAATATTTCAACACTTGCAAATACTGACAAAGAAAATGTCAAAGTCTTAACTGTTGAATCAACAGGAGCACTCAAACCAGAACAGATCATTATTTCAGGAGTAAATGAGGTCACCAATAGAATAGGTCAGTTTAAAGAAATGATTGATCAAGTTGAAGCATAATTCAAGCATAGACATTATATTTGGGTTTTAAACCGCATTATTCACATGACTAGTCAAGTCGTTATACGTATGGCAAAAGATCTAAAGAAAGCATCTACCAAAAATGATGCTCCAATTTGGGCCAGATTAGCCAAATATGCATTAAAACCATCCATTGCCAGAAGAGATCTCAACTTGAATAGAATCAGTCAATTAACTAAAGAAAATGATATCGTCGTATTTCCAGGTAAAGTTCTCGGAACAGGTAAAATCGCTCATAAAATTACATTGTTCTCTTTTTCAATTTCAAATTCTGCAGCAAACAAGATTATTGAAAATGGTGGAAAACTAATCAGCCATTCAGATTTAATTGAACAAAACCCAACTGGAAAAGGAGTCGTACTACTTGGCTAATGGGAGAATTAACAGACCAGCTGGAAGAAATTCAAATACTTCTAAACAAGAAGTGGTTGTAAGAACTGACAGACCAATTGTAGTGGATGCAACCAACCATATTGCTGGAAGACTAGCATCAAATGTTGCAAAATTACTAATGCAGGGAAACAGAGTATCAGTTGTGAATTGTGAAAAAATCATGATGAGTGGAACAAGAAGCAACCAAATTAAAGAATATAGAGAGTTTTTAGAAATTAACAGTATCATCAATTACAAACACGGGCCAGTCCATTACAGAAGACCAGACACACTAATGGCAAAAATGATTCGCCAAATGCTACCATATGATAGAAAGCCCTCAGGAAAAGAAGCACATCAAAGACTTCGAACATACATTGGTTCACCTAAAGAAATTAAATCGCTTGAAAAAATTCAATTTGAAAAAGCAATGATTAGAAAGACCCCGTCAAACTATACCGTACTTGGGGAACTATGCAGAGTGATTGGGTGGACTGAATGACAACTCCAAAGACTGAAATTTATTTTGCAACAAGAAAAACAGCTAGTGCCCATGTTTACATCACCAAAGGGAAAGGCAAAGTTAGAATTAACAACGTTCCAGTAGAAATGATCCCTCAAGAGACTGCTCGTGAAGTAATTCTAGCACCATTAGAAATTACAGGGGATTTGAGGGATAAAATCGATATTTCTGTCAGAGTGAAAGGAGGAGGATGCATGGGGCAGGCAAGTGCAATAGCAACCGGAATTTCAAGAGCACTGACAGGATGGACAAAATCTAAAAAAGACCCAAAAGATCACCCTTTCCCAAAATCAACTAGAGAAGACCTAAGAAAAAGAATCACTGATTTTGATAAATATCTAGTCAGTGGAGACGCCAGAAGAAAAGAACCAAAGAAATTTGGCGGACCTGGTGCAAGAAGAAGAAAGCAGAAATCATACCGTTAGACTTGAAGGCTGTAATTCTTGCAGGGGGCAAGGGAACACGGGGCAAACCATATACAGAATATTTTCCAAAAGCAATGACCCCAATTAATGGAAAGCCATTAGTAGATTATATTGTGAAATACCTAAAATCATTTAGTTTTATCGACGAGGTAATCATCATATCAGATTTTAATGGTTTAGGTGGACAAATCAAAAACTATTACGGAAATCAAAAAAACATTACATTTGTTCAAGATTCACAAAGTGGAACCGGGGGAGATCTATTACACATTGCAAATAAGCTCAAAGATGAATCAGAGTTTGTATTGTGGTTTGCAGATAATTTATGTGCAATTGATCTAAATAAAATGAAAGAGTTTTTTAAAGAAAAGAAAAGTTCAGCATGCATTGCAACTAGAACTAAAAGAAAAGAAGAAACTGGATTTGCAACAGTTGAAAACGGAATCATAAAAGAATTCAAAGAAAAACCAATAATGAAATTACAGTTATCAGAATGCTTGGGAATCTATATGCTAGGGAAAAGCATTATCAAAAAGATAAAAACAAAACAAAAACAAAAAGAAATTAATCTCTCATTTGATATTTTACAGGAATTGTCAAAAGAAGGGAAAATCAGTGCCTTTGACATTGGAGAGAAAGAATGGATAGATGCAGAATCACCAATGATGTTAGAGAGAAATGAGAAAACAGTAAAGAAGATTATAAGACAGATGGGATTTTAGATTGTTTTTCAAACTCTGAAATTTTATCTTCATATTGAAACGTAAGTGCAATATCATCCAACCCTTCTAAAAGAATTTTTTTCTGGTATGAGTCAATGTTAAAAGATATTTCATCTGAAGGGGTTTTGATGATTTGGTTTTCTAAATCTACTTTAACTATACCGGTTTCTAAAAGTAATTTTTCCACAATTTTTTGGTCCAAGGTGATTGGCAAAATACCATTTTTGAAACAATTGCTAAAGAAAATATCTGCAAATGAAGGAGATATAATTACAGAAAACCCATAATCAAGCAAGGCCCAAGCAGCATGCTCACGAGAAGAACCACAGCCAAAATTATCTCCGGCAACAAGAATATGAGAATTTTGATATTGTGGATCATTTAAGACAAAATCAGGTTTTTCATTTTCTTGTTCATCAAATCTCCAGTTAAAAAACAAGAATTTCCCAAATCCAGATTTTTGAACGAGTTTTAAGAATTGTTTTGGTACGATTTGATCTGTATCGACATTTACCTTATCAAGAGGTGTCACAATGCTGGATACGTTTTTGAAAGATTCCATGTTAACTCAAATCCATTTTTCTAACATCAACAAAATGACCGTAAATTGCTGCAGCGGCTGCCATCACAGGACTTACTAAATGAGTTCTACCTCCGGTTCCTTGTCTGCCTTCAAAATTTCTATTTGATGTACTTGCACATCGCTCACCTGGAGACAATATATCAGGATTCATTCCAAGACACATACTGCATCCAGCCTCTCTCCATTCAAAATTAGCATTTATGAAAATCTTATCCAATCCCATCTCCTCAGCTTGTTTTTTTACCATTTGAGAACCAGGCACCACCATTGCTTGCACATTTGGGGAAATTTTTTGACCCTTGATTACTTTAGATGCCTCAATAAGATCCTCTAATCTTGCATTGGTGCACGAACCAATAAACACTCGGTCAATTTTGATATCTTCAATTAAAGTGCCAGGTTCCAAGGCCATATAATCAAGCGCCTTTTCTGCCCCCTTCTTTTGATTCGGATCACCTTTAGAAAATTCATCAGGTGATGGAATAGCATCAGTAACATTACACGTCATGCCAGGATTAGTTCCCCAGCTTACTTGGGGGGCAATATCATCAAGGGACAAGATAAATTCCTTTTCAAACTTTGCATCATTGTCAGTTTTAAGATAATTACTCCAAGAATCAACTAATGATTCATAGTTTTTTGGAGTATATTCTCTATCTCGTAAATAATCAAAAGTTTTCTCATCAGGAGCTATCAGACCTGCACGAGCCCCTGCCTCAATGGACATGTTGCAAATGGTCATTCGTTGTTCCATTGAAAGGTCAGTGATTCCTTCACCACGATATTCAATCACGGATCCTGTACCGCCGCCGGTTCCAATATTTTTGATAATTGATAAAACAATATCTTTAGCAGTTACCGCGTGAGGGTTTTTTCGTTTTCCTTCCACTTTAATTTCAAATGGCTTTGGTTTTTCTAACCACATAGTTTGAGATGCTAAAACATGCTCAACATCACTTGTTCCAATACCCAAAGCAAGGGCCCCAAAAGCACCGTGGGTAGATGTGTGGCTATCACCGCAAACAATTGTAGAACCAGGCAATGTGATCCCCAACTGAGGACCAATTACATGGACAATTCCTTGATTAGGACTGTTAATATCAAATAATTTTATTCCAAAATCTTTGCAATTTTTTTCCAGAGTTTTAATTTGTACAAAAGATGTTTGGTCTAAAATTGGAAGAGAACGGTCAGTCGTTGGAACATTATGATCCATCGTAGCAATGGTAAGATCAGGCCGTCTAACTTTTCGGTTACTCATACGTAATCCCTCAAAAGCCTGTGGGGAAGTTACTTCATGAACAAGATGTCTGTCAATGTAGATTAATGATGGACTATTTTGTTTTTCAACAACAATGTGAGATTCCCAGATTTTTTCAAAAAGAGTTTTTTCCATTTTAATCCATATCTGGTTTATACCTGAAGAGCCCACCTGCAGCAATTATTTTTCCAATAATTTCTGAAAATGGTTTCATTTTGTATGTTTGATTTTTTGTAATATTTTTAATTTCATTTTCAGATACATCAATTTCTATTTCATCACTTTCTGAAATTCCATCATAAGCATCCTGTTCAATTTCAATAGGCAACAAAAATGCCCCATCTACTGCATTTCTATAAAAAATTCTTGCAAAAGACAATGCAAGGACCGCCTTTATTCCAGAATGAGACAATGCTATTGGAGCATGTTCACGAGAAGAACCACATCCAAAATTTTTACCAGATAAAATAAAATCACCCTCTTTTACTTTGGAATGAAAATCAGGATCCAGACCCTCCATTGCATGTGTTGCAAGTTCCGCATAATCATGAATTTTTAGATATGTGCCAGGAATGATGACATCAGTATCAATATTATCTCGAGCATACTTTATGACGTTGCCTCTCATTACAAATCCCTCGGGTCAGTGATTTTTCCAGTTACTGCAGAAGCTGCTGCTACTAACGGAGATGAAAGATATGTTTGAGACTCTACATGGCCCATTCTACCAGGGAAATTTCTATTTGTAGTACTGATGCAAATTTCATCTTTTGCCAAAACCCCCATATGCGCACCACAACAGGCACCACAAGTTGGGGGTCCAACAGTAGCTCCGGCATCTAAGAAAATTTTCAACAATCCATTTTCCATGGCTCGCTGATAAATTGAAATTGCCGCAGGTAAAATTTCGGTTCGAATCTTTACTTTTCTTCCTTTAAGGATTCTTGCAGCAGCTTCCAAATCCTCGTATTTTGCCCCAGTACAAGAACCAATGTAAGATTTATCCAATTCAACTAAAGGGGCCTCCCTTACAACACAGGTATTTTCAGGAGAAAAGGGTTTGGCAACAGTGGGTTCCATCTCTGAACTTTCAAATTCAAAAATCTTGGAATATTCGGCATCATCATCACCTTTTATCAAATTCATGTTAGTTGCACCTCTTTGAGTAAGATAGTCTACCACTTTTTGATCCGGTTCGACAATACCGTTCTTTGCACCAGCCTCAGTAGTCATATTACACATAGTCAATCTGCTTTCAACTGACATTTCATCAATGCCACTTCCGCCAAACTGCATTGTTTTGTATGCACCCCCATCAGTTCCAATTTCGCCAATGATTTTTAAAATCAAATCTTTTGCCATCACATGATCAGGTAATCTTCCATTTATCTTAAAGTAACAAGTTTCTGGAACCTTAAACCAAATTTGTCCATAAAGTAAGACATAAGCAATGTCAGTATGCCCCAGACCACAAGCAAAAGCACCCAAAGCACCAGTAGTATTAGTATGAGAATCTCCGCCAACATAAACATCTCCGGGCATTACCATTGCTTCTTCATGAGATATGGTGTGGCAGATTCCATATTGACCCATCCCATATTTGAAATGTTTTTCAATTCCATAGTGTTTGGTAAAGTTTGATAATTTCACAATATTTTCAGCAGATACTTTTTCTGCTGATGGAACAAAATGATCCTCTGCAACCCAAACTTTACTAGAATCCCATAATTTGTCTACTGAAATTCCTTGTTTCTTTAATTTATCAAACACCTTAATCACACCAGGTCCTGACACATCATGCATCATGACCTTGTCTACTTTAGCAAAAACCACATCATCAGGTGAAACTGAAGGCTTTCCTGCACCACGAGCAAGGATCTTCTCAACAATATTCATAATGAAAAAAGCTCGTTCTACAGATTAAAAGCTTTTCAGAAGATGTTCGTGTCAGATATGGAAAATCCCAATTTCATATCTACACCCAAAAACACCTCAAAAAAATTTCCATATGACCTTCTTTTTGGAGGATTTCAGTCTTGATTACGCCACAAATAAGACTAAAGAAGAAGAAATCTACTGAGGAACAAATCATTGCTGAAATTCATTCACTTCTACATGATAGTACTGGGAATAGACCATATCCACTTACGATAACTGAGACTGCCAAAGTCTTAGAGTATCACGAGATGCAATATACAGATATGTAAAAAAGATGAAAGAAGAGAAAAAGATTCTCAAAACAAAAGGCAGACTAGTTCTCCCAAAACTCCCAGAGGATACAAGATTCAAACAATCCAACAAATTCCATCCAATAGCAGGACCCTAGTTACAGAGTGGATTGATGGTTTACTAACCAGAAAAGGTGGCAATCCTTTGAAAAATTAGAATAGAAGGATATGCTGCCTTGAGACAGTAGATGAGTTGCGCAATTACAAACAAAATCTAATCTTTCATTCCGTTTGATTTCCAATGATTCTGTGATGTCATGGAATCACAGAAACTCGTCTTTCCATCTTATCTTGAAATTAACAATTCCACATAATTTGAGATATATGTATACTGGAGAAGAAATTAACGGGTAAGACTTTTTCATACGATCATATCTGGAGTAGAAACAATGGTTTTGTTCGTGGAGTGGAAATGGACGTTTGAAGGTTCTTTATAGTCAAAATTACAGCATTACAACATGGGTACAATCAGGCATAGCAGAGTACGAGTATCAAAACTTGAAGATGAAATAAGAATGGTCTCTGAGTTGCGAAGAATTAGTACCACCTCTCAAAGCTGTATCAACAACTGACTATGTAATATCTAGTAATCAATGCAAGGCTTTGAAAAATAAAAAGATACCATGCCAAGTCATCAAGTAATGACCAAATTTCAACCTCAAGTAAAACTTTATTATAAATTTCCATTACAATTCAATGATCATACTACAGTGTCAGATGAGAAGTTTATTGAAGCCAAGAATTATTTTATGAAAAATTACAAAGGATTTACAATTGCTGGAACATCTGTCAGTTATTGGACATATTCGGGTATGGAATATCGTGATGAAACAGTAGAATATTTTGTATTGGTACCCAAAGCAAAATTCCTCAAAAAGATCAAAACCCAATCTAACGAAACATATCAACAAGTTCAAGAAAGATTTTGAACAAATTGGGATTTTGTGCTATTACCATAATGTTATTTCAACATAGAATTTTGAATTAATGTAATCCATCTGTCATCTCCTTTAATCTCAACTCCACAAGCTTCAGCAGGCGCCGTTAGGTTAACAGAACCAAATGAGGGAAAGCCTTATTTCAGAAGACATACAGCCCATAAACCTACAATCAGAATTACTAAAATAACCAGCTAACAATTCCAATAGCGCCAATCGCAAATATTGCAACAAGTCCACCAACTAATCCCACTTTTGCTACCCGAGGTAAACCTTCTAAATCCATAAATTTTCTGCAATGATTTTGAACTTGAGAGTATTGGAGTAAGGAACTTGCATTTGATACGTAAAAAAATAAAAATTAATTTTAAAATCCAATCTAAAGTTAAATTTTTAATTTCCCAGTATCTAAACCGTGTTTAATTATAGAAACTAACCTCATCAACTGGACAATTTCTTAAAGAATCAGGTAGTGATTCAGCCTGAAATAACTGAAAACTAGATAATTTTTTCAAACAAGCATTTTTACAACACTAGATATATTTTCAGCAATTTTTGTATTAATTATTTTTACAGAATATGGTTCTGGCATCGCCTGTGTTGGGTACTAATGCCTTGGGCTTTTTCTTCCTTCCTTCCTTCAATGAGGTTAGATATAATCAATCAATATTGTAGACGAAGACTTTTTTGGCATCATAACTACCAGCAACTACAGAGTTTGCCGTCTAGGTATGCGATTCCCTCCGGATATGAGTTGTCTGAATCAAGGTCAAACTCAAAAGCTGCATCTCATGTTCCATCTTGTTTGTAGACGAAGACTTTTGATTCCAGATTATTTGAACTATCAGATACTACCCACAGCTTGCCGTCTAGGGTTGTGATACCATTCATATCTCTGGAGAAATCCAAATCAAAAATAGGATCCATTTGATCTGTTAATGTTTTTAGCTGCATTGCTATTTCATCAACAGTATTCTGAATATCTTGACGTGTCATTGTTGTTGGTTTTGATACTTTTATTTGATTTTTTAAAAATTCTAGCTGCCTTGCTATTTCATCAACAGTGTTGTGGGCATCTTGAGATGTTGTTGTTGCTGGTTCTGGTTCAGTTGGAGTTGGTAATTAAGATGTTATAACATTTGGTTCAAAGAATAGTGTACCGTCATTTTGTATTTGTACCATGAAATCTGTATGATATATTGGATCAGCTTTACCTATTTCTTTTACATCAGCAAATACATATTGTTCACTGGTAAACGGACCGGCCATTATTATGACAAGTACACCGTTACTATCAGAGCGCTTTGCAAATGTGAAATCTGAGCAGGTTTCATCATCAGGGTTAGCAACATTGCATTTTGATGTGGTGTATTGATAGTATGTTGATGCATCCAATCCGCCAATGCTAAACTTGATTCCTCCAGTGTTGGTTACACCAAGATTATCTTCGTCTATTTCTTGACTAGCTGAAGGTGTTATTGGTGGTTGCACTGTTTTATCAACAGTAACACTAGAGTTATCGGTAGTGCCAGTAACCTGAGCACTGGCATTTGAAGCTAAACCAGAATAATTTATGGTAAACATTACAATGCCATTAGGATCTGTAGATGTGATTGCTTTTGTAGCACTCCAAGAAGTGTTGCTGCTTTCAGTAAGTGTGGCAGGTACACCTCCATTAATGGTTACAGTTGGTGTTTCTATAGGTTCAGAAGAGGTAAAACTTAGTGTGACAACATCACCAGTTGTAGCCAAGGATGGATTTGAATTGTCAGATGCTATGGATACTTGTGTTAGTGTAGGATTTGCCGGTACTGGAGTTGGGGGTACTGGAGTTGGGGGTACTGGAGTTGGGGGTACTGGAGTTGTGGGTACTGGAGTTGGGGGTACTGGAATAACTGGTTCAGTTGTCATAACATTTGATTCAAAGTTGGTTATGGCGTTACCTTGTACCTGTACTGTGAAACTTGTATGATATATTGGATCAGCTTTACCTATTTCTTTTACATCAGCAAATACATATTGTTCACTGGTAAACGGACCGGCCATTATTATGACAAGTACACCGTTACTATCAGAGCGCTTTGCAAATGTGAAATCTGAACAGGTTTCATCATCAGGGTTAGCAACATCACATTTTGATGTGGTGTATTGATAGTATGTTGATGCATCCAATCCGCCAATGCTAAACTTGATTCCTCCAGTGTTGGTTACACCAAGATTATTTTCGTCTATTTCTTGACTAGCTGAAGGTGTTATTGGTGGTTGCACTGTTTTATCAACAGTAACACTAGAGTTATCGGTAGTGCCAGTAACCTGAGCACTGGCATTTGAAGCTAAACCAGAATAATTTATGGTAAACATTACAATGCCATTAGGATCTGTAGATGTGATTGCTTTTGTAGCACTCCAAGAAGTGTTGCTTTCAGTAAGTGTGGCAGGTGCACCTCCATTAATGGTTACAGTTGGTGTTTCTATAGGTTCAGAAGAGGTAAAACTTAGTGTGACAGTATTACCAGGTATAGCCAAAGATCGATCTGAATTATCAGATACTATGGTTACTTGTGTTAGTGTAGGAGTTGCCGGTACTGGAGTTGGGGGTACTGGAGTTGGGGGTACTGGAGTTGGGGGTACTGGAATTGTGGGTACTGGAGTTGGGGATACTGGAATAACTGGTTCAGTTGGAATAACATTAGATGATGCATTTGATTCAAAGTTGGTTATGGCGTTACCTTGTACCTGCACTATGAAACTTGTATGATATATTGGATCAGTTTTACCTATTTCTTTTACATCAGCAAATACATATTGTTCACTGGTAAACGGACCGGCCATTATTATGACAAGTACACCGTTACTATCAGAGCGCTTTGCAAATGTGAAATCTGAACAGTTGTCAGGGTCAGAAACAGCGCATTTTGATGTGGAATATTCATAGTATGTTGATGCATCCAATCCGCCAATGCTAAACTTGATTCCTCCAGTGTTGGTCACACCAAGATCATCTTGTTCTATTTCTATTTCTTGACTAGTTGAAGGTGGTGTTGGTAGTTCTGTTTGAACAACAGTAACACTAGAGCCACTAGTAGTACTGATAACCTGAGTACCTTCATTTGAAGCTAAATCAGCATAATCTATGGCAAACGTTACAGTGCTGCCATCATTATCTGTAGCTGTGATTTCTTTTGTGGCACTCCAAGTATCACCACTTCCAGTAACTGTAGATACAGTAACTCCATTAATAATTACATCTGGTTCCAGTATATCCTCAGAGGAGGTAAAACGTAGTGTGACAACATCACCAGTTGTAGCCCTAGACGTATCATTTGCATTATCAGATGCTATGGATACTGTATTCAGTGTCGGTGCTGTATTATCAACAGTGACGCCGGTACCATCCTTAGTAGCAATGACCTGAGTACTAGTATTTGGAGTAGCAGCTAAATCAGAGAAATCAATGGTGAATTCTACGGCACCATCAGAATCAGCAGCTATGATTGTTTTTGTGGCACTCCAAGAGGTAGTGCTTCCGGGAGCCGCAGGTGCAACAGTTGCAGTAGCCGTATTAATGGTTACAGTTGGTGTTCCTATAGGTTCTGAAGAGGTAAAGCTTAGTGTGATGATATCATCAATTGTAGCCCTAGATGGATCATTTGAATTATTAGATGTTATGGATACTGTAGTTAGTGTAGGAGCTGTTGTATCGGGAGCTGTTTGGTAAACAGTAACGCCGGTACCATCAGTAGGACCGGTAATCGGGATACCGTCATTTGTTGCCAAGTCAGTAAAGTCTATGGTAAATATTACAGCACTGCCATCAGCATCAGCTGGTGTGATTGTTTTTGTGGCACTCCAAGAGGTATTATCACCTCCAATAACTACAGATGCAGTAACTCCATCAATGGTTACAGTTGGTGTTTCTATAGGTTCTGAAGAGGTAAAGCTTAGTGTAACAGTATCATCAGTTGTAGCCCGAGTTGTATCTGCATTATCAGATACTATGGATACTAGAGATAGTGTTGGCAGTGTTGTATCAACAGTGACACTAGAGTTATTGTCAGTCGCAGTAACCTGAGTACCGTCATTTGTTGCCAAGTCAGAATAAGATATGCTAAATGCTACGGCACCATCATCATCTGTGGATGCGACAGTCTTTGTGGCACTCCAAGAGGTATTGCTTCCAGTAACTGTAACAGATGCACCACCTCCACTAATGGTTACAGTTGGTGTTTCTATATTCTCAGAAGCAGTAAAGCTTAGTGTGATGATATTACCATCTATAGCCAAAGTTGTATCATTTGAATTATTAGACTCTATGGATACGGCAGTCAGTGTTGGAGCTGTATTATCAACAGTAACACCGGGGTTACCAGCAGTAGGACTGGTAACTGTATCACCGTCATTTGCTGCCAGGTCAGTAAAAGTTATTCTAAACGTTACAGGACCATCAGAATCTGTTGATGTGATCGTCTTTGTAGCACTCCAGGTAATATTGTCATTTCCTAATGCTGCCAGCGAAACAGTACCACCATTAATGGTTACAGTAGGTTGCAGTATGGGTTCAGAAGCTGTAAAACGTAATGTAACAACATTACCTGCTGTCGCCAAAAATTGATCTGCATTGCTAGACTCTATGGATACTGCAGTTAGTGTAGGAGCTGTATTATCAACAGTAACATCAGAGCCAACAGTAATGCCAGTAACTTCAACACCGGCATTGGATGCAAGATCAGAATAATTTATGGTAAATGCTACGATACCATCATCAGCATCTGAGGATGTGATAATCCTTGTAGCACTCCAGGCAGTGCTGTCACCTACAGCAACTGGAGTAACTGGAACTTGATTGATGGTTACAACAGGTGTTTTGATATCTTCAGAGGACTCGAAACTTAATGTAACAGTATTACCTGCCGTAGCCAAGGTATTATCATCAGAATTATTAGATGTTATGGATATTGTGTGCAGTGTTGGTACTGTTTGATCAACTGTAATAGTGGCAACACCTTCAGTAACGGCAGTAACTGTAGTACCGACATTTGTTGCCAAGTCAGTAAAATCTATGGTAAAAGTTACAGTACTGCCATCAACATCAGCTGCTGTGATTATTTTTGTGGCACTCCAAGTATCACCACTTCCGGTAACTGTAGCAGATGCATCAACTCCATTAATGGTTACAACAGGTGTTACTATATCTTCAGAGGCAGTAAAACGTAATGTGATGGTATCATCTTTCATAGCCAAAAATTGATCTGCATTGCTAGACTCTAGGGTTACTGGAAATAGTGTTGGAGCTGTTTTATCAACAGTGACGCCAGTGTCATCCTTAGTAGCAATGACCTGAGTACCAGTATTTGGAGTATCAGCTAAATCAGAAAAATCAATGGTAAATGCTACGGTACCATCATTATCAGCAGCTGTGATTGCTTTTGTGGCACTCCAAGAGGTAGTGCTTCCAGTAACTGTAGGTACAACTGTTGCAGTAGCCGTATTAATGGTTACAGTTGGTGTTCCTATAGGTTCTGAAGAGATAAAGCTTAGTGTGACAGTATTGCCAGTTGTAGCCAAAGACGGATCATTTGAATTATCAGATACTATGGATACTGTAGTTAGTGTAGGAGCTGTTGTATCGGGAGCTGTTTGATAAACAGTAACACCGATGCTATCAGTAGGACCAGTAACCTGATCACCGGCATTTGTTGCCAAGTCAGTAAAGTCTATAGCAAATGTTACGGTACTGCCATCAGCATCTGCAGGTACGATTGTTTTTGTGGCACTCCAATCAGTGTTGCTTCCAGTAACTGTAGCAGATGCATCAACTCCATCAAAGGTTACAGTTGGTGTTTCTATAGGTTCTGAAGAGATAAAGCTTAGTGTGACAGTATCATCAGTTGTAGCCAAAGACGTATCTGCATTATCAGATACTATGGATACCGGAGATAGTGTTGGAGCTATATTATCAACAGTAACAGCCGAGCCATCCATAGTGCTGATAACCTGAGTACCTGCATTTGTTGCCAAGTCAGTAAAGTCTATGATAAAGGCTACGGCACCATCATCATCTGTGGATGCGACAGTCTTTGTGGCAGTCCAAGAGGTATTGCTTCCAGTAACTGTAGCAGATGCACCATCTCCACTAATGGTTACAGTTGGTGGCAGTATAGGTTCTGAAGAGGTAATGCTTAGTGTGATGATATTACCATCTGTAGCCCTAGTTGTATCATTTGTATTATTAGACTCTATGGATACGGCAGTCAGTGTCGGTGCTGTATTATCAACAGTAACACTAGAGCCACCGATAGTACTGGTAATCTGAATACCATCATTTGCTGCCAGGTTAGTATAGTCTATGGTAAATGTTACAAGGCCATCAGGATCTGCTGGTGTGATCGTCTTTGTAGCAGTCCAGTCAGTGTTGTCACCTCCGGCAGCTGAAGTAACTGTATATCCATTAATGGTTACAGTTGGTGTTTCTATATCCTCAGAAGACGTAAAACTTAGTGTGATGGTATCGCCAGTTGTAGCCCTAGATGGATCATTTGGATTATTAGATTCTATGGATACTGTAGTTAGTGTGGGATTTGTAGTTGGTGGTTCTGGAGTAACTGGTTGAACAACAGTGACACTAGTGTTATCATCAGTATCAGTAACCCGAGCACCGGCATTTGCTGCCAAATCAGCATAATCTATGGTAAACATTACGATGCCAGTATCTCCAGATGTGATTGTTCTTGTAGCAGTCCAAGCAGTCTTACCATTTCCAGTAAGTGTAGTAGGTGCATCGTCATTAATGGTTACAGATGGTCTCTGTATACCTTCAGAGGATCTAAAACGCAGTGTGATAACATCATCAGTTGTAGCCGAAGATGTATTATCTAAATCACTAAATCTTATGTTTACTGCAATCAGTGTTGGAGCTGTTTTATCAATGATAACACTAGAGCCACCGATAGTACTGGTAACCGTATTGCCGGCATTTGTTGCCAAGTCAGAATAAGCTATAGTGAACATTACAAGGCCATCAGAATCTCCGGATGTGATTGTTTTTGTGGCACTCCAAGAGGTACCACTTCCAGTAACTGCAGATGCTGCAACTCCACCAAAGGTTACAGTTGGCGTTTCTATATTCTCAGATGAGGTAAAGCTTAGTGTGACAGTATCATCAGTTGTGGCCAAGGATGCAGATTCTGAATTGTCAGATGCTATGGATACTGCAGTCAGTGTTGGTGCTGTCGTATCTGATGATTCATCAAATGATACATCTGATTCAAAGTGGGATACGGCATTATTTTGTACCTGTACTATGAAATCCGTATAGTATATCACACCTTCGCCTGTTTTGTTTACCTCAACAAATACATACTGCTGATCAGTAAGCGGACCGTCAACTTTTATAACAAGATCACCGCTACTATTAGAATTCAAAGTTATAACCAAGGACTCCAAGCAGATATCAAAGTCAGGAACAGTGGTACCTGCCTTTAGATCGCATTTTTCTGCGTAATACTCGTAGGATGTTGATGCCTCTAATCCTCCAATGCTAAATTCGATTCCTTCTGCTGTGTTGTAGGCGTAGACCTTGTCATTTCCTAAATCAGCTACCCATAGCTTGCCGTCCAGTGCTGTGATTCCATATGAATCTGTGTTGTCTGTATGAAAATCAAAGTCAGAATCTGCATCCCGGGTGCCTCCTGTGTTGTATACGTATACCTTATCACCAGTAATATCAGCTACCCATAGCTTGCCGTCCAGTGCTGTGATTCCAAGTGGAACTGTGTTGAGTAAATCCAAATTAAAGTCAGAATCTGCATCCCGGATGCCGTTTGAATTATGTGCATAGACCTTAACATTTGAAGCATCAACTATCCAGAATTTATTATTTAGTACCGTGATTCCTAATGGCTCCTCGTTGGCTGAATCCAGATCAAAGTCAGAAGCTAAATCCCTAGAGCCGTCTGAATTGTAGACGTAGACCTTAGTTTCTCTCTCATCAACTACGTATAGCTTGTCATTGAATGCTGTGATTCCAGTCGGAACTGTGTTGCCGATAGTCAGATCAAAGTCAGAAGCTAAATCCCTAGAGCCGTCTGAATTGTAGACGTAGACCTCGTCATCTATATCATCAGCTACCCATAGCTGGTCATTCAGTGCTGTGATTCCAGTTGCATCTGTGTTGAGTGGATCCAAATCAAAGTCATAATTGTAATTGGTTACACCAAGATCATTTTGTTGTATTTCTATTTCTTGATTGACTGGCAGTTCTATTTGACTGACAGTGACACTAGAGCCGCCAATAGTAGCAGTAACACGAGTGCCGGCATTTGAGGCCAAGTCAGAAAAATCTATGGTAAAGGTTACAGCACCATCAGTATCTGTAGATGTGATTGTTGTTTTAGCACTCCAGGTATTACCACTTCCAGTAACTGCAGTAGATACAGCTCCATTAATGGTTACAACAGGTTCCAGTATATCCTCAGATGAGGTAAAGCTTAGTGTGACAGTATTGCCAGATATAGCCAAAGTTGTATCATTTGCATTATCAGATTCTATGGATACTAAAGTCAGTGTTGGTGCTGTCGTATCAACACGATCACCATCAGAATTCAAAACATGGACAGTGTGAGAGGCAAATACGGGAGACCTGTTTTCAGCATCATCCTCACAATACCAATCCACTTGATAAGTTCCTGGAACAGATGTATCTACAGCTGGACTAAAAGTAGCAGGAAAGTTACCAGGGCTTGTGTGCAATCCAGTTTCTGGATCTGGATAATCAGCACAAAAAGAAATCATATTGCCAGTAGGATAATTATCATCAAGCTCTATGTCAACTGTTTCAAAATCAAAACCAAAAACAAATGTGTTCTCAGGTGGAAAATCATCAACATAAGCAATTACTAACACTAGTTGTTTTGCAGCAGATGTGTTTCCAGCCGTATCAGTACAGGTTAGTTCCACTTCATATGTGCCCAAAGTGCTCAAGTCAATATCTGCCGGATCATACGTTGAGGCAAAAGAACCAGTTGGGTGAAATTTGTGAGAGTATGATTCATGAAGATCATAACAGGAAGGTGGCTTGTATGTACCATTTTGAAAAGCATCAACTTTGTATGGCGGAACATGGATGTTGCCTCTACCTTCAAAAATTGGAGGTCGTGTATCAGAATAAGTGGGAAATGATCTGGCAAATTCAGAATCTACTGTCTGGTCAAAAACTATGGAATGTCCTGCCATATCAGTACAGGTGTATCTTATAACAAATGTATCATTAGGATATCCATTTAATGGTCCTGTATATTCAATACTAGTCGCATTATGTACAAGGTTTACATTTAATTTATCCCCCACACCAGAAATACGATCAGGGTAATCATAACATAGTATGTATGCGTCAATTACGGTATCAAATAGATATCCTTCTGTATGTATCTCGACGTAAGGTTGGGCAAGAATAAATTCCGGGGCTCTGTTATCTGATGGAGTTTGTGCTAGTGCAATGTTAATTTCTGCCATGCCAGCCAGAGTTACGCCCAAAACAACAAAAATTGCCAGTATTGCAACAGATGTGACATATTTCATATAAACGCTAATTATGACATGTATTTATAAAACATTCACATTATCTGCATCTGTAAAATTTCAGCTTACTCAAGTTATGACAGTTATCCTGCATGTGTTGAATCCCAGACTAGTGATATATCTAACAGAATGACACGTAGGGTTGTTGTTGTTGGAGGAATTGATTCTCTTTTGGAATACAACATGCGTAGACTGTCATCTCAAGTATCAGATACCCATAGCTTGTCATCCAGGAATGCGATTCCCTGCGGAGATGAGTTGTTTCTGTCAAGGTCAAAGTCTAAAGCTGCATCTGGTGTGCAGCTTGATTGTAGATATGGACTTTCTCCAGATGAGGATATATGCAAATTAGTTGCAACAGATGAGGAAGAGAAACGGGTTTCCTTTAGAATACGGCAGCAGCATGTGTCCTCATCCATCCATAACTGAGGCAAACAACTACTACAACTACAACTACAACTACAACTACAACTACAACTACAACCACAAAAAAAAGCCGGTGGACTATCTAGTTGCGAATCCACATCATGGTATTCTCATCGAGGAACTGCGTCCGAGACTCGCCGGGAGTTATCAGAAATGTTACTGCATCATCCAAGTCATCAAAGGGCTTGGCAGCTGCTGCTCCGTACAAATCACCATACATTGAATCACGCAGGGACTCCATGTTACCATTATGCCACCTCACTTTGGCTGCAAACGCATCACATGCCCTGTGATCCACACTGTCACATGCACTAGAATTATCAGGTGCCGGTCCAACCACGTAATACCACTCATCAGGCGTGTCTGCACTCCACGTGTATCCAAACTGGTCAGTCCAAATGTTGCCTAGCTTGTCAGTTCGTACCAGTTCCAGTATTACTGCATCAGACTGGGATGTTTTCTTGCTTGAGAACTTGTGGGTTGGAGGCTCGTTTATGGACTCTCCAGTTACCTGCAGGCCCTCATTCATGTAGTGTGTGATTACCTTTCTCTTGGCATCAACTGCCTCTATCATGAATGGCTCGTCATACATTGCCTCTCGGAATAATACCCCGTCAATTAAAAGCTGGGTGCACTGGATTTGGTTCTTTTGGATTATGCCATTGTTATTATCATTATTATCACCACTACCACCACCACATGAAACACCAGACACTGCAAACGTGGCATTCTCACCTATCACATTCTCATCATTGTCATACTCTACAGAGTCTATCGTGTATGTAGAGTCTAATGTGTAATCCCTGCCCAGATTTACAGTAATGGATGCTTCTGACTCTGATGCTGGTGCTCCCACCTCATTCACACCAAAGCCTATGACAAAGCTCTTCATTCCGTTTTGTGCATATGCCTTTAGTGCAAAGTCATGTGCAGTTCCCGTCTGAATTATCTTTCTGTCATAATCGACATGGTACTCTGTTACGTCAGTGCAGACCCCGTCCATGGAATAGCCACAGTCCACAATTTGGGTGAATGTCTGCCCTGATATTCCAAATGTGGGTCTGGTTTTAAAGTCATCATCATTAGAGTTTTTTAGAGTTGTATCTGAAGGTGATGCTGCTGGTTCTAAAGTTGTTGGAGTTGTTGCATCTGTATCTGCTGTTGTATCTGGAGTTGTTGTAGTTGTTATTGATTTAGTTGGAGTTGCTGTATCTGGAGTTGCAGTTGCAGTTGCAGTTGCAGTTGCAGTTGCAGTTGCAGTTGCTGTTGCTGTTGCTGTTGTAGTTGGTTCAGTTGCAGTTGCAGTTGCAGCTGCAGTTGTTGGTTCAGCTGCAGTTATTATTGCAGTTATTATTGCTGCTGTATCTGTTTGTTTTATTACATCTGAATCAGATTCTGCTGCAATAAAGTTCTTGAGTAATCGGTCTGAGGGTGTTGGTTTTGTAGTGATTGTTGATGGTGAACCGGTTTTAGAGTCACCATCATCACCGTTGTTGTTGCTGTTATTATTATTATTATTACTATTACTATTACCTCCAGAGTTTCCAGGTTGTGGAATGACACCAGACATGTCCGGCTCGTGCACTATCTCGCCATTTACCACCTGCACTATAAAGTCCGTAGAATACAATGCATCCTCAGTGTTTGGTATTTTTACACTGACTGATACATGTCTCTGATCGGCAAAATTATTATCATCATCGACAATGTCTATGACGACTCTGCCGCTGCCCTTGCTGTACCCTCGGGCAATATCATCAACGCAGTCATTGCCGTCAGAAACATCGCAATGTGATGTGGACCATTCATGGTATGTTCTCTCTGCAAACACTCCGTTAATTTTAACTCTGATTCCATCGCCCTTTACAGCAAGATCATACTGCACTGTCTGACTGATAGTGACGCCGGTACCGCTGCCGGTAACAGCAGTAACTGGAATGCCGACATTGTCTGCCAGGTCAGTAAAGGCTATCTCAAATGTTACGGCACCAAGGCTGTCTTCAGGTGTGATGACTGTTGTAGCATGCCAAAAAGTATTGTCAGGTCCAATGACTGTAGCAGTAACTGCACCTCCATTGATGGTTACAACAGGTGTTCCTATAGGTTCAGAGGAGATAAAATTTAGTGTGACAGTATCACCAGGTATGGCCAAAGTCTTATCAACTGAATTACTAGATGTCAGTAATACCGTATCCAGTGTTGGTTTTATCGTATCTGTAATAGTAGTAGTGGATGTTTGACTGACAGTAACGCCGGTACCATCAGTGGTAACAGCAACTGGAATGCCGACATTGGTAGCCAAATCAGAATAAGATATGCTAAATATTACAGCACCATCACCATCTGCAGCTGTGATTGTTTTTGTGGCACTCCAAGTATCACCACTTCCAGTAACTGTAGATACAGTAACTCCATTAATAATTACATCTGGTGTTTGTATATCCTCAGAGGAGGTAAAACGTAGTGTGACAGTATCGCCAGCGGTAGCCGAGCCTGCATTAATTGAATTATTAGATGCTATGGTTACTGTATTTAGTTTTGGTTTTGTCGTATCCGTAAGAGGTGTTGGTTTTGGCGTATCCGTAAGAGGTGTTGGTTTTGGCGTATCCGTAAGAGGTGTTGGTTTTGGCGTATCCGTAAGAGGTGTTGGTTTTGGCGTATCCGTAAGAGGTGTTGGTGATTGTGCTGTTTTATCAACAGTAACGCTGGTGCCATCAGTAGTACTGCTAACCAGGGTACCGGCATTTGAGGCCAGGTCAGTATAGACTATTGTAAATGTTACAGGGCCATTGGTATCTGCAGCTGTGATTGTTTTTGGAGCACTCCAGGCATCATCACCATCTCCAGTAACTGTAGGAGTAATTGTAGCTCCATTAATCATCACAGTTGGTCTCTGTATATCTTCAGAAGCAGTAAAGCTTAGTGTGACAATATTACCAACTGTAGCCCTAGTTGGATCTAAATTATTAGATGTTATGGTTACTGGATCCAGTGTAGGAGCTGTTGTGTCTGCCTCTCCAGGTGAGCCGTCTTCATTTAGATATGTAATGTTGACTAGCTTTGGAGATGAACTGCCAATAACGCCAGAAGAATCAAAAGGAGTAGCGCTAATTGTTATAGTCTCTGAACCCTTGTCAGTGTAGTATGGTATATCAAAAGTCACACTACGAGTGTCTGATGAGGGCACCAAAGTCAGCGTATCTACAAGTTGGAATCCACCTGAGTCAAATTGCTTCCAGACTATAGTATAGTTTGGATCACCTGCCTGTAAATCAGTATTAAGAGTTATTGTTTCACCAGAATCTGCATCTATATTACCAAACGGAGATATGCTGACCCTAACTGGTTCAGCAGGTGGAGTGACAACACCAGGTGATGATGTTGTTGTATCTGGTTCAAAATATGATATGGCATTGTTTTGTATTTGTACTATGAAATTTGTATGGTATATCACATTAGCCTGGTTTGGTTTTTTTACCTCAACTGATACATACTGCTGATTGGTGAATGGACCGTCAATTTTTACAAAAAGTGAGCCGTTACTATCAGAATCGATTTGAGATGTGGAATCTGAGCAGTTATCAAAGTCAGGAACATCACATCTTGATGTGGAATACACATAGGATGTTGATGCATCCAATCCACCAATGGTAAATTTAATTCCGTCTGCTACGTTGTATGCGTAGACTCTGCCATGTCCAGGATCAGTTATCCATATCTTGCCATCTAGGAATGTAATTCCAGTTGGAATGTCATTGTCTTCATCAAGGTCAAATTCAGATGTATCATCTCTAGAGCCGTCTGCTGTGTTGTATACGTAGACCTGATTATCAGTATCATCAACTATCCACAACTTGTCGTTTAATGCCGCGATTTTAGTTGGAGTATCGTTGTCTGCATCAAGGTCAAATTCAGATGAATCATCTCTAGAGCCGTCTGCTGTGTTGTATACGTAGACCTGATTATCAGTACTATCAACTATCCATAGCTTTTCATTTATAGCTGCAATTCCAGTTGGAGTGTCGTTGTCTGCATCCAGACCAAATTCAGAAACTGCATCTCGATTTCCGTCTGAATCATTGGAGCCATTAGGATCGTATTCAAAGACCTTGTTAATTGTTCTGTCAATTATCCAGAACTTGTCATCGTATGCCGTGATTCCATTTGGATAAAAGTTGGCTGCATCCAGACCAAATTCAGATGAATCATCTCTAGAGCCGTCTGCTGCGTTATAAACATAAACATAATCATCTCCATAATCAGCTACCCAAAATTTGTTGTTATATGATGTGATTCCATTTGGATGCAAGTTGTCTGAATGTAGATTAAAGTCAGAATTAGCATCATCCCTTGTTATACCTACATTAGTTATACCAAGATCACTTTCCTGTATTTCTGTTTCTAGAGTTGGTGATCCTGTTTGATAAACAGTAACGCCGGTGTTACCAGCAGTAAGAACAGTGACTGGAGTACCGGCATTTGTTGCCAGGTCAGAAAAAGATATGCTAAAGGCTACTGTACCAGCAGGATCTGCAGATGTGATTATTCTTGTGGCACTCCAAGAGGTATTGCTGCCAGTAGCTGCTGCAGGTGCAACAGTTGCAGCAGCCGTATTAATGGTTACAGTTGGTGTTCCTATAGGTTCATCAGAGGTAAAGCTTAGTGTGACAGTATTGCCAGTTGTAGCCCTAGACGTATCTGCATTATTAGATGTTATTGATACGGCAGTTAGTGTAGGAGGTGTTGTATCTGCAGGTAGTGGAACAGTAATAGTAACACTGGTGCTATCAGTAGTATCAGTTATCGGGATACCGGCATTTGTTGCCAGGTCAGAAAAAGATATAGTGAAATCTACAACACCAATAGTATCTGCAGATGTGATTATTCTTGTGGCACTCCAAGAGGTATTGCTTCCAGTAAGTGTGGCAGACATACCATTAATGGTTACAGTTGGTGGCAGTATATTCTCAGAGGAGGTAAAGCTTAGCGTGACAGTATCATCAGTTGTGGCCAAGGATGGATTTGCATTATCAGATGTTATGGATACTGTATCCAGTGTTGGTGCTGTTTTATCTGTAGCTGGTGGTGGTGGTGTTGGAATAGCAAAACCTGCTGCTATGTCAGCTTTATTTTTAAAGAAACTGACATGTCCTTCACGGGGGGGAAGGAGGGGATCATCGTTGGGCACGTAAGTTTCTATTCTGATAGTAGTGAGCTCGTTGTAATCAAGTGTTAGAGCACTATGTGCCACATTAAAATTCGGCATCTCACCAACTACATTCTGCTCATCAGTATACACTATATCAGAACCTTGAATGATGAATAATTTTGCCGTATATTCGGTGCTGTTATTAAATGCCGCCCCACCAGTATTAGGACGACCAAAGAAAACAGAGACACTTGTGCTGGTGTCATTTAATGTTATAGCAAAATTCCGGGGTGCTACGCCGAGGTTAACGTTTAACACAGGTAAAGTCTCATCAATAGTCGGATTAGCGTCAGTATCAACAACAACTACTCTTTGATCAACAGATGAACTATTACCTGCATCGTCTTCACAGATATATTTTGCAATGTGAATACCGGCAATACTTGTATCAATATCAGTAACTGATCGTGTAACGGAAATATAGCCAGCAGTAAATTCTCCTGAAACAGGATCCGGATTGTCACGGCATAGTACAGTGTTTAATGTAGTGTACGGTTGGTCTAAACCTAAAATTATCCCTTCTCCATCAAAATTATTAATGTTAAGTATACTAGGTGGCGTATTGTCTTCTCCAGAACGAACCACGTTTACCAGTTGTTTTGCAGTAGACGTGTTTCCGGCAGTATCAGTACAGGTTAGTTCCACTTCATATGTGCCCAAAGTGCTCAAGTCAATATCTGTCACATCATATGTCGAGGCAAAAGATCCGGTTGGGTGAGGCTTGTTATAGTAGTATGGTTGTTTGAGATCCTTGCAGGTAGGTGGTGTGTATACACCATTTTGTGAAACATCAACTTTGTATGGTGGAACATGGGTGCGATGTTTACTTTCAAAAACTGGAGGTCGTGTATCAGTAGAATTAGTCAATATATCAGAAGCAGAATTTACTGTCTGGTCAAAAGATATGGAATTTCCTGCTGCATCTTCACAGGTGTATCTTACAACAAATGTACCATCAGGATATTTATGCTGTGACAAACCAAAATCATATTCATATTTGATGCTACTTGCATTATGTGCAAGTGTTACCTTTGATTTATCTCCCGTACCAGAAGTACGATCAGGGTAATCATAGCATAGTGTGTATTGGTCAATTATGTTAAATTCATGAAATAGGCGGTTCTCTGAGTTTGTATGTACCTCAACGTAGGGCTGGGCAAAAATAAATTCCGGGGCTCTATTGTCTGGAGGTGGAGGAGTGTACATGTTCACTTTGTAGCTTGCAAGTGCAAACTCGGATACAACAGCCGTATCCTTTATGTCGTTGGTATCGCCGTCCAGAACAAATATCTTTGTTCCGTCGTTATCAAAGGCCAAGCCACATGGTTGTCCATATCTTCCAACAGTAAGTAGATTAAAAACGATATAATCCTCGGGGTTGACTGCTTCCGCATCAAAGTCGCTTTCAATCACATCAAAGGGCATGTTCAGGGGACGTTTGGATATTAGCCGTTCTCCGCAATCTAAAACAAACAGCTCTGTTCCGTCGCCGTTAAACGCCATCGTTTTCGGCTCTTTCGCTAAGGATACGAAGCTGCCATCAAGACTGGCGGTGGTCAGGTCAAACGCAGTGCTCAGGGAGTACTGGTAGATATCAAAGGCGTCAGTGTAGAACATGGTCATCCCGTCAGGACTAAAGACAATACCTGTTGGCGCTGTGGCACGAGCGTCGACGACAAGGGAGTCTGAAGCAGTCAGAGTAGATATGTCAAATGGGGAAGACATTGTATAGTGATCGATTTTGCCCTCGAAACGGATGTCAGATTCAGCTCCAACAAACAGATTCATGCCGTCAGGGCTGAACGTAAAATGGCCGGTAAACGAGCTCAACGTAGTCGAGTTACGGATAGGAACAGCAACAGATATGTCAAAGATGGAGTTGCTATTCACAGGTGAAAATGGCAAGATTGTAACAGGGACGGCAGTAGATACGTCAAAGGCAGAGTCCAAAACGTATTCGCTGATATGATCATCCCCATCAAACCCAATGAACATGCCGGTTCCATCGCTGTTGAAATCTATGCCTTGTACCTGATTGTCACGTGTAGAATATCCTACGATGGTATCGTCTACCAAGCGTGCCGTCTCAACGTGGATGCCAAACGGATCTCCTGCGCTGTCGGCAACTGCCGTGGCACCAATTGTCAGGTGTGGGGAGAAAACGGATTGGACGGCATTCATGTGGGTCGGCTCAAGCGTAAACGATACGGTGGCACCGTTCACAGCAATGGCAGATCCCGTAAGCGCAGCCCCGTTGGCCGCAGAACCTCGCATCCCCAGATAAAACTTTGAGGCATCCACGCTGTCAGGGTCGACATTCTCATCAAACACAACTGTCAGTACTTTTGTCTCTGTATTCAGATCCACACTGACAAACTCTAATCCGTACGCATCGCTTGCACTGCCTAAAACACACAGGACAGTGACGATGGCGGCAAGGGCGGCAAACTGTCGGATGCTTTTCGTATTGTCAGGATTAATTAAAATCATTAATGACACCCATAGAAGCAGTTGGTATTATAATGTTATGGTGTCCGGTTCTATGTAATCTTTGAGGGGTAAACAATAAAATGTGAATTTCATTCCTGTTGCGTGTTGGGTGTTTTCTTGGGAATTGTCCAATAATTTCCATTACCTGATTCATAATATTGGAAGAATTCATCACATTGGCATTTGTATCGTGTGACAGATGCCAGTTCCATATGTCCAGGACCTTACAGCTTTATGTTTTTTGACATTCTTACAATAGGGGCCATACCCTATCATTCATTGAAAAACCTCTCTAATTCAGGCAAACTTTCAAGTTTCGTTTCAGTGATTCCAACGCCAATCAGTTTATTCAATATTTCAGGAGACAGCACATTTCCCGGTTATCAAATGTTTTACAAATCTTAGTGTAATTGGTATGAAGAATGGGCAGTACATACTTGTCAGTTAGACCTAAAAACGAATCTGCATCATCAAACTGCCCCCCCCCCTCTCTTTTGTTATGACATTTTTTGTAAGTAAATCACTAATTATTCGCGGTCCGTCTGCTGATGTACATTGTAATGTTTCATTGGGGGATTACATACATTAGTGAACGATGTGTGTGGGGGTGAATGGGGTATAGATAATCATTATCGTAACTACGCTGAACACTGAAGAAAATCCAGATAAAGTGCCAGATGTGTGTGTAGCGAATAGTGACGGAACATTTAGTCATACATATCATCTAAAAGATGGAACGATTGAGTTGGGATCCTATCGTGCAAGTGCAGAACATGACCTAAACTCTCATACAGAAAGGGCACATGACGAGACACGGAGTGGTGCCAAATACACAATAGTTTTGCCACAATGATTTTTTAAAGCCTATTCAATTAACATGATGTGGGTACCCAGTTGTAAAAATGAGCGCATACTTGCGTCGTTAACTACGTTCACATTTGCGAGAATTAGTCTAATCATTAAATTATTAACCCATAGATTTTCTAGTAATTTGTGAAACAAGAAGAAGGAAATTTTGAAAGAATACAAATAATTTCATCTGATGATGAAAAGTTAAAAATATTAGGTGAGTTGCTAAGCAATAAATCTAGCCGTGACATTATCAAATTGTTAATTGAAAAAGAGATGTACACAAATGAAATTGCACACGAGTTAAATCTACGTGTTAATCTTGTTATTCATCATTTAAAAAAATTAGAGATGTTGGGATTAGTGGAGATAGCTCATAAAACATTTGCAAAAAATGGCAACAAACATAGATATTTTAAGATAAATTCCTACTTTTTCTTAGCACCAAATGAGAACAGTGACAATCTTTTAAAAAAAGGAATTTTGAAAAATTTGTTCAAACGAGGAATAAAGTTTATGATGATTGCCACTGCAGGTGTTATTTCTTGGTGGACCGGAAATTTTATAGTAGAATTCCAAGACGGTACTATCAATTCAAATGCAGATATATCCAAACCAATTCTTGAAGCAATTTCTGATTCAGGACTTGTTCCAATAATTATATCTCAATTGATCGTTATCTTGTTAACTGTATATATAATTAAAAAAAAGAAAAGTAGGAAATCTATCCTACTGATTTGATTCTATCTTTTAGTGTTTGTTCTAACGTTGTCTTGGTTGGATCATCGTTCATAGCCAGGCCATTTATGAGTTCAAATACACCATAGTTTGCAGTTACCAAATGATATGCATCTGTACCTTGGAATGATTCTGGATCAGTTTCAATATCCAAGAACAGAACCAATATGTCGGATTTCTGATGATCTGCGTAATTGGCATATACCGTCATATGATCATCGAATTGGCCCCCAACAGATTTGATTTGTATGATGCTGTTTGGTTTTATGTTTCCTTTTAATGATTCACTCACCTTGACATCCCAAGTTGTAAACACAAGAGGTATTTCATCACTGTCTTCTAGAGACGTTTTTGATTCAATAATTTCACCTTTTACTATGAACGGCGAATTTTGAATTAGTTCCTCGTCAGTCCAACTAACTATTGATGAATAAACTCTTGTCACATTTTCATCAGATTGAACTGGCATGAAACTTGCAATCCCTGTAGCAACTACAGTCAATGCAATTATGGAGATTATTGCTTGTTTTTTCATATCAATACATATCCCTTATTACATCAACGTCGTGATTTACGAGTGTTCTTCGAAGAGTGTCTTCTGCAAATGTATGGTACATTGGTGTGCCGCATCAGCTTGGTTAGCTGTGCTAGCTCCAATCACTGTTGTTAGAACAGCTATCGCCAAGATACCCGTTAGAATGTTTGTTTTTGTCATTACGTATTACTAGAATTAATTAATTAATTAATAAAAAGTATTTCAATCCAAATTGAACTAATCTTTATTATGATATTATAACAGTCATCGTCTAAAAATATATTTTAAAATACATTGAATTATCTGTTAAACCAAATCATGGTTTAACTGGCGGTAAAACTTTTGAAATTTATGCATTTAACTATTTTTTGATCTTAACTTAGAATCAGCTTAGTCTATGTTCACTAATGTATGTAATACCCTTTCATTGGGGGTTTTTCTTTTCATCTTGCTTTACATTGTCTTTTGTAATGTCATTAAACCAGGCTGAAAGATCATCGACTTTACCAGATGAGTTGCGCAATTGCAAACAAAACCCAACCTTTCATTCCGTCTGATTTCCAATGGTTCTGCGATGTCATGGAATCACAGAAGCTCGTCTTTTTATCTTATCTTGAAATTAACAATTCCACATACTGCAACTCATTGTTCCATCATATCTGCATAGTTTGTTCCTAAACACATCATCACTACTAATTCTAAATTTCTTGATTTGAGCAATAACATGCTCAACTTTGATTCTGGTTTAGATTAAGATCTGTTCCATTCCTTTTGAGATGATGCGCTCAGCTCTCTGTTCTTCTTTTTCTTGTATGGTAAATGCTGATTTGGTCTGGAAAGCCTTTGAATTCCCAAACCCAAGATCATAAAATTGTAACAGCTCCTCAGACAGTGCCGGATGTTTTGCCTTGTATATTTTGTAATCATGATGACTGCCTGGAGAATGCGCAGATTTGCAGATTATGACTCTATCAAGATTTACTGTAATCTGATTTTGTATTGTGTGTGTTTTTTCTTTTTGCCTGAATAGTGCGATTTTTTTGGCACGATCTTTCGGTCTTGGCTGGCTGTTCTGTTCCATCTGTAATTACAATTAATTCGGGAAAGAACCGTTGTTGTAACTCTCACGGTTTTGAGCTTTTTGGCATCTGCATATTTTTTGGCAGGAATCAGAATTGATTGTTTTATTGCAGGCTCTAATATCTAATGTCCCTCATACGTTTGATTTATCCAGATCAAAAATCATTCCCAACATGTCATTGTTGTGTACATTTGATATACGTCATAAATTTAGAATTCGGTCTTTGAGGGATAATAGATCAAATTTGTGTCGTCCTGCACCAACTCTTGCAGCCTTTTCTTTTTTGATAGACGTGGTGTGTCTCTTCTGTGACTTGTACTGTTTTTTGATTTCTTTTAACAGGGAATCAAACTGTGGAACCGTTATTCCCGTTACGGGTAGGGGACTGATTTTGGTCTTTTTGTTAGTTTTGTGTGGTTGAACATGAATTGAGAATGATTTTTTCTAGCTTTGGATCTTGTTGTAAGAAAACATTGAGATGATGATCAAATTAAATCAATTGCGCAACTGATCTAATATATTCATCTATAATTATTTAATTTCTGTTTGAGTCCATTTTCATTTATACTTATAATGTAAACTCTTTCTTCCTCTTTCTTAACAATAAAATTTACCAAGTGTTCAGGAGTAAGAGTCGTTCCATCATATTCATCTATAATTTCTACTTCATCACATATTTCAATAATATCCGCATTTCTTTTAATGTCCTGAATATCATCTCTCACCCACTTTTGAAAAAATTCTTCTAGTTTCCAATAAGAAGTTAAGAATTTATGGGTTAATACAAGCGTCCACAAATTGTCCAGTCGCCTTTAGGTATTTAATTCCCTCATCGAATGTTCCTTCAAATGCAATTTTTGCATTTCCATTTTGTAAATCTGTTTTGAACTGTTTTTGTTCTGCCAATTGTTCTTTTGTAAAGACTGGTTTTGCGATGCAACCTATTTGTTCCATAGGTTAACTGTCTGACAGGGGGTATATTAAACTTCCATTATAGCTCTCGATAACCCGACAGAACCAAAATTCGGAATAAAATTCATATCCCCATAACTCGACAGAACCCTTCTTTGACGGTACATGTCTACCTCTGCTTGTTACATGGCCTATACCATTCGAACATATACAATGGCTAAGAGTTCACCTAACTGATACAATAAATTTCCTGGTGGCATGGTACTGTCTCAGCATTGGTATAGAGCTGTATCTACTTTGGCATTTGTATCATCTATGATATGTGGTACAAAAAAAAGCTGGTGGACTATTCTAGTTGCGAATCCACATCATGGCATTATCATCGAGAAACTGCGTCCGAGATTCACCAGGAGTCATCAGAAACGTGACAACCTCATCTAGGTCATCAAAGGGCTCTGCCACATAGATATCACCATACATGGAATCACGCAGGGACTCCATCTTACTGGTGTGGTATTTTAATTTCTCTGCAAACGCATCACATACCCTATGGTCCATACTGTCACATGCGCTGGAATTATCAGGGACCGGTCCATCCACGTAATACCACTCATCAGGCGTGTCTGCACTCCATGTGTATCCAAACTGGTCAGTCCAGATGTTCTTTAGCTTGTCAGTTCTTGTCAGTTCCAGTATTACTGCATCAGACTGGGATGTTTTCTTGCTTGAGAACTTGTGGGTTGGCGGCTCGTTTATGGACTCTCCGATTATCTGCAGGCCCTCATTCATGTAATGTCTGATTGCCTTTCTCTTGACATCAACTGCCTCTATCATGAATGGCTCGTCATACATTGCCTCTCTGAACAATACCCCGTCAATTAAAAGCTGGGTGCACTGGGTTTGGTCCTTTTGGATTATGCTACTATCACCATCATTATCATCATCATTATCATCATCACTACCACCACCACCACCGTTACATGAAACACCAGACACTGCAAATGTGGCATTCTCACCTATCACGTTCTCATCATTGACATACTCTACAGAGTCTATCGTGTATGTAGAGTCTAATGTGTAATCCCTGCCCAGGTTTACAGTAATGGATGCCTCTGACTCTGAGGCTGGTGCTCCCACCTCATTCACACCAAAGCCTATGACAAAGCTCTTCATTCCGTTTTGCGCATATGCCTTTAGTGCAAAGTCATGTGTGGTTCCCGTCTGAATTATTTGTCTGTTGTAATCGACATGGTACTCTGTTACGTTAGTGCACACCCCGTCCATGGAATAGCCACAGTTCACAATTTGGGCAAATGTCTGCCCTGATATTCCAAATGTTGGTCTGGTTTTAGAGTCATCATCACTGCCTCTAGAGTTCCTGGTTGGAGCTGTATTATCAACAGTGACGCCGGTGTTATCAGTAGTATCAGTAACTGGAGTGCCGGCATTTGGAGTAGCAGCTAAATCAGAAAAAGCTATGGTAAAGGTTACAACGCCATCATCATCTGTAGATGTGATTGTTGTTTCAGCACTCCAAGAGGTAGTGCTTCCGGGAGCTGCAGGTGTAACAGTTGCAGTAGCCGTATTAATAGTTACAGTTGGTGTTCCTATAGGTTCTGAAGAGGTAAAGCTTAGTGTGATGGTATCACCAGTTGTAGCCAAAGAACTATCATTTGAATTATCAGATCTTATGGATACTACAGTCAGTGTAGGAGCTGTTGTATCGGGAGCTGTTTGATAAACAGTAACACCGGTGCCATCAGTAGGACCGGTAATCGGGATACCGTCATTTGTTGCCAAGTCAGTAAAGTCTATAGCAAATGTTACAGTGCTGCCATCAGAATCTGCTGGTGTGATTGTTTTTGTGGCACTCCAAGTATCACCACCTCCAGTAACTGTAGATGCATCAACTCCACCAAAGGTTACAGTTGGTGTTCCTATAGGTTCAGAAGAGGTAAAGCTTAGTGTGACGGTATTACCAGTTGTAGCCAAAGACGGATCATTTGAATTATCAGATCTTATGGATACTGCAGTCAGTGTAGGAGCTGTTGTATCTGGAGCTGTTTGATAAACAGTGACACTAGAGCCAGTAGTAATACTGGTAACCGTAGTGCCGGCATTGGTAGCTAAATCAGAAAAAGCTATGGCAAACATTACAATGCTGCCATCAGAATCTGCTGCTGTGATTGTTTTTGTAGCACTCCAAGAAGTGTTGCTTCCAGTAACTGTAACAGATGCTGCAACTCCATCAAAGGTTACAGTTGGTGTTCCTATATTCTCAGAGGAGGTAAAGCTTAGTGTGATGGTATCATCAGTTGTAGCCAAAGACGGATCATTTGAATTATCAGATCTTATGGATACTGCAGTCAGTGTAGGAGCTGTTGTATCGGGAGCTGTTTGATAAACAGTAACACTGGTGCTATCGGTAGGACCGGTAATCGGGATACCGTCATTTGTTGCCAAGTCAGTAAAGTCTATAGCAAATGTTACAGTGCTGCCATCAGAATCTGCTGGTGTGATTGTTTTTGTGGCACTCCAAGAGGTATTGCTTCCAGTAACTATAGCAGATGCATCAACTCCACCAAAGGTTACAGTCGGTTCCAGTATGGGTTCTGAAGAGGTAAAGCTTAGTGTGATGGTATTATCAGTTGTAGCCCTAGATGTATCTGTATTATCAGATACTATGGATACTAGAGATAGTGTTGGAGCTGTTGTATCAACGGTAACACTGGTGCCATCCTTAGTAGCAATGACCTGAGTACCGACATTTGGAGTAGCAGCTAAATCAGAGAAATCAATGGTAAATGCTACGGCACCATCATTATCTGCAGATGTGATTGTTTTTGTGGCACTCCAAGAGGTAGTGCTTCCAGCAACTGCAGGTGCAACAGTTGCAGTAGCCGTATTAATGGTTACAGTTGGTGTTCCTATAGGTTCAGAAGAGGTAAAGCTTAGTGTGATGGTATTATCAGTTGTAGCCATAGTCGTATCATTTGAATTATCAGATCTTATGGATACTACAGTCAGTGTAGGAGCTGTTGTATCGGGAGCTGTTTGATAAACAGTGACACTAGAGCCAGTAGTAATACTGGTAACCGTAGTGCCGGCATTGGTAGCTAAATCAGAAAAAGCTATGGCAAACATTACAATGCTGCCATCAGAATCTGCTGCTGTGATTGTTTTTGTAGCACTCCAAGAAGTGTTGCTTCCAGTAACTGTAGCAGTAACTCCACCAAAGGTTACAGTAGGTGTTCCTATAGGTTCTGAAGAGGTAAAGCTTAGCGTGACAACATCGCCAGTTGTAGCCAAGGACTGATTTGTATTACTAGATGCTATGGTTACTGCAGTCAGTGTTGGTACTGTTTGATCAACGGTAACACTAGAGCCATCAGTAGTATCAGTAAACGAAATACCGGCATTGGAGGCCAAGTCAAAATAAGATATGGCAAACGTTACAGTGCCATTAGGATCTGTAGGTGTGATTGTTGTTTCAGCACTCCAAGTAGTAGTGTCACCTCCAAGAACTGTAGCAGTAACTGTATCTCCATTAATGGTTACAGTTGGTTCCAGTATAGTTTCAGAGGACTCAAAACTTAGTATGACAGTATCACCAGGTATGGCCTGAGACGTATCTGAATTACTAGACTCTATGGATACTATATCCAGTGTTGGTACTGTTTTATCAACAGTGACGCCAGTGCCATCCTTAGTAGCAATGACCTGAGTACCAGTATTTGGAGTAGCAGCTAAATCAGAGAAATCAATGGTAAATTCTACGGCACCATCATCATCTGCAGCTGTGATTGCTTTTGTGGCACTCCAAGAGGTAGTGCTTCCAGCAACTGCAGGTGCAACAGTTGCAGTAATTCCATTAATGCTTACAGTTGGTGTTCCTATAGATTCTGAAGAGGTAAAGCTTAGTGTGATGATATCATTAATTGTAGCCCTAGACGTATCTGAATTATTAGACTCTATGGATACTGCAGTCAGTATAGGAGCTAGTGTATCTGGAGCTGTTTGATAAACAGTGACACTAGAGCCAGTAGTAATACTGGTAACCGTAGTGCCGGCATTGGTAGCTAAATCAGAAAAAGCTATGGCAAACATTACGGTACTGCCATCAGAATCTGCTGCTGTGATTATTTTTGTGGCACTCCAAGTATCACCACTTCCAGTAACTGTAGATGCAGCAACTCCACCAAAGGTTACAGTCGGTGTTCCTATAGGTTCTGAAGAGGTAAAGCTTAGTGTGATGGTATCATCAGTTGTAGCCCTAGATGTATCTGTATTATCAGATACTATGGATACGGCAGTCAGTGTAGGAGCTGTATTATCAACAGTGACGTCGGTGCCATCCTTAGTAGCAATGACCTGAGTACCGACATTTGGAGTAGCAGCTAAATCAGAGAAATCAATGGTAAATTCTACGGCACCATCATCATCTGTGGATGTGATTGCTTTTGTGGCACTCCAGGTAATATTACTTCCAGTAACTGTAGCAGCACCTCCATGGATAGTTACATCCGGTGTTCCTATAGGTTCTGAAGAGGTAAAGCTTAGTGTGACGGTATTACCAGTTGTGGCCAAAGAACTATCATTTGAATTATTAGATCTTATGGATACTACAGTTAGTGTAGGAGCTGTTGTATCGGGAGCTGTTTGATAAACAGTAACACCGGTGCTATCAGTAGGATCGGTAATCGGGATACCATCATTTGTTGCCAAGTCAGTAAAGTCTATAGCAAATGTTACAGCACTGCCATCAGAATCTGCTGATGTGATTGTTTTTGTGGCACTCCAAGAGGTATTATCACCTCCAATAACTGCAACTGCAGCAACTCCACCAAAGGTTACAGTCGGTTCCAGTATAGGTTCAGAAGAGGTAAAGCTTAGTGTGATGGTATTACCATTTGTAGCCCTAGATGGATCTGCATTATTAGATACTATGGATACTAGAGATAGTGTCGGTGCCGTTTGATCAACAGTAACACTGGTGCCATCATTAACACTGGTAACCGTAGTGCCGGCATTTGCTGCCAAGTCAGTAAAGTCTATAGCAAATGTTACAGTGCTGCCATCAGCATCAGCTGATGTGATGATTTTTGTGGCACTCCAAGAGGTATTATCACCTTCAATAACTGCAGATGCAGCAACTCCACCAAAGGTTACAGTCGGTTCCAGTATAGGTTCAGAAGAGGTAAAGCTTAGTGTGATGGTATTACCATTTGTAGCCCTAGATGGATCTGCATTATTAGATACTATGGATACTAGAGATAGTGTCGGTGCCGTTTGATCAACAGTAACACTGGTGCCATCATTAACACTGGTAACTGGAGTGCCGTCATTTGTTGCCAGGTCAGAATAAGTTATGCTAAAGGCTACGACACCATCATCATCTGTGGATGCGACAGTCTTTGTGGCACTCCAAGAGATACCACTTCCAGTAACTATAGCAGATGCACCATCTCCACTAATAGTTACAATCGGTTGCAATATGGGTTCTGAAGAGGTAAAGCTTAGTGTGATGGTATTACCAGCTGTAGCCCTAGTTGTATCATTTGAATTATTAGATGTTATGGATACGGCAGTCAGTGTAGGAGCTGTATTATCAACAGTGACGTCGGGATTACCAGCAGTAGGACGGGTAACTATACTACCGTCATTTGCTACCAGGTCAGAATAAGATATGCTAAAGGCTACGACACCTTCAACATCTGTGGATGCGATTGTTGTTTCAGCATTCCAAGAAGTGTTGCTTCCAGTAACTGTAACAGATGCAGCAACTCCACCAAAGGTTACAGTTGGTGTTTCTATAGGTTCTGAAGAGGTAAAGCTTAGTGTGATGGTATTACCAGTTGTAGCCCTAGTTATATCATTTGAATTATTAGATGTTATGGATACGGCAGTTAGTGTTGGAGCTGTATTATCAACAGTAACATCAGAGCCAGCAGTAATGCCAGTAACTTCAACACCGGCATTGGATGCAAGATCAGAATAATTTATGGTAAAATCTACGATACCATCAGCATCTGAGGATGTGATAGTCCTTGTAGCACTCCAGGCAGTGCTGTCACCTACAGCAACTGGAGTAACTGGAACTTGATTGATGGTTACAACAGGTGTTTTGATATCTTCAGAGGACTCGAAACTTAATGTAACAGTATTACCTGCCGTAGCCAAGGTATCATCATCGGAATTATTAGATGTTATGGATATTGTGTTCAGTGTTGGTACTGTTTGATCAACTGTAATAGTGGCAACATCTGCAGTAACGTCAATAACTGTAGTACCTACATTTGTTGCCAAGTCAGTAAAATCTATGGTAAAGGTTACAGTGCTGCCATCAACATCAGCTGCTGTGATTATTTTTGTGGCACTCCAAGTATCACCACTTCCGGTAACTGTAGCAGATGCATCAACCCCATTAATGGTTACAACAGGTGTTACTATATCTTCAGAGGCAGTAAAACGTAATGTGATGGTATCATCTTTCATAGCCAAAAATTGATCTGCATTGCTAGACTCTAGGGTTACTGGAAATAGTGTTGGAACTGTTTTATCAACAGTGACGCCAGTGCCATCCTTAGTAGCAATGACCTGAGTACCGACATTTGAAGTATCAGCTAAATCAGAAAAATCAATGGTAAATGCTACGGCACCATCATCATCTGTGGATGCGATTGTTTTTGTGGCACTCCAGGTAATATTACTTCCAGTAACTGTAGCAGCACCTCCATGGATAGTTACATCCGGTGTTCCTATAGGTTCTGAAGAGGTAAAGCTTAGTGTGACGGTATTACCAGTTGTAGCCCGAGATGGATCATTTGAATTATTAGATGTTATGGATACTGAAGTCAGTGTAGGAGCTGTTGTATCGGGAGCTGTTTGGTAAACAGTAACGCCGGTGCTATCAGTAGGACCGGTAATCGGGATACCATCATTTGTTGCCAAGTCAGTAAAGTCTATGGTAAATATTACAGTGCTGCCATCAGCATCAGCTGCTGTGATTGTTTTTGTGGCACTCCAAGAGGTATTATCACCTCCAATAACTGCAGATGCAGTAACTCCATCAATGGTTACAGTCGGTGTTCCTATAGGTTCTGACGAGGTAAAGCTTAGTGTGACGGTATCACCAGTTGTAGCCAAGGATGTATTCTCTGAATTGCTAGATACTATGGATACGGCAGTTAGTGTCGGTGCCATTTGATCAACGGTAACACTAGTGCCACCAATAGTACCGGTAACCGGAGTACCGTCATTAGATGCCAAATCAATAAAGTCTATGGTAAAGGTTACAGCACCATCAGAGTCTGTGGATGCGACAGTCTTTGTGACACTCCAAGAAACACCACTTCCAGTAACTATAGCAGATGCACCATCTCCACTAATGGTTACAGTTGGTTCCAGTATAGGTTCTGAAGAGGTAAAGCTTAGTGTGACGGTATTACCAGCTGTAGCCAAAGTTGTATCATTTGTATTATTAGACTCTATGGATACTGCAGTTAGTGTCGGTGCCGTTTGATCAACGGTAACACTAGAGCCAGTAGTAATGCTGGTAACCTGAATACCATCATTTGTTGCCAAGTCAGTAAAGTCTATGGTAAATTCTACGGCACCATCATTATCTGCAGCTGTGATTGCTTTTGTGGCACTCCAAGAGGTAGTGCTTCCAGCAACTGCAGGTACAACAGTTGCAGTAACCGTATTAATGGTTACAGTTGGTGTTTCTATATCCTCATCAGAGGTAAAGCTTAGTGTGATGGTATTACCAAGAGTAGCCATAGTCGTATCATTTGAATTATTAGACTCTATGGATACTACAGTCAGTATTGGAGGTGTTGTATCTAGAGTTGGTTGATAAACAGTAACAGCACTGCTATCGTCAGTAGCAGTAACTTGAGTGCCGGCATTTGTTGCCCAGTCAGTAAAATCTATGGTAAATGTTACAGCACTGCCATCAACATCAGCTGCTGTGATTGTTTTTGTGGCACTCCAGATAGTATCATTACTATTTCCAATAAGTGTAGTAGGTACATCGCCATCAATGGTTACATTTGGTATTTCTATAGGTTCTAAAGAGGTAAAGCTTAGTGTGACGGTATCTCCAGTTGTAGCCCTAGATGGATCTGCATTATCAGATTCTATGGATACTGTAGTTAGTGTTGGAGCTGTATTATCAACAGTGACGTCGGGGTTACTAGTAGTAGGACTGGTAGCTATACCACCGTCATTGGAAGCCAGGTCAAAAAAAGATATGCTAAAGGCTACGACACCATCAGAGTCTGTGGATGCGATTGTTGTTTCAGCACTCCAAGTAGTAGTGACACCTCCAAGAACTGTAGCAGTAACTGTATCTCCATTAATGGTTACAGTTGGTTCCAGTATAGGTTCTGAAGAGGTAAAGCTTAGTGTGACGGTATTACCAGCTGTAGCCCTAGTTGGATCATTTGAATTATTAGATACTATGGATACTGCAGTTAGTTCTGGAGCTGTTTGATCAACGGTAACACTAGAGCCATCCATAGTACTGGTAACCTGAATACCATCATTTGTTGCCAAGTCAGTAAAGTCTATGGTAAATTCTACGGCACCATCATTATCTGCAGCTGTGATTGCTTTTGTGGCACTCCAAGAGATAGTGCTTCCAGCAACTGCAGGTACAACAGTTGCAGTAACCGTATTAATGGTTACAGTTGGTGTTCCTATAGGTTCATCAGAGGTAAAGCTTAGTGTGATGATATCATCAAGGGTAGCCCTAGACGTATCTGAATTATTAGACTCTATGGATACTATATTTAGTTCTGGATCTGTTGTATCGGGAGCTGTTTGATAAACAGTGACAACACTGCTATCAGTAGTACTGGTAACTAGAGTGCCGGCATTGGTAGCTAAATCAGAAAAAGATATGTCAAATGTTACAGCACTGCCATCAACATCAGCAGCTATGATTATTTTTGTGGCACTCCAAGTATTACCACTTCCAGTAACTGTATCAGCAGAAATTCCACCAAAAGTTACAGCTGGTGTCTGTATAGGTTCTGAAGAGGTAAACTCTAGTGTGACAGTATCATCAGTTGTAGCCAAATTTGTATCTGTATTATCAGATTCTATGGATACTGTAGTTAGTGTTGGAGCTGTATTATCAACAGTGACGTCGGGGTTACCAGCAGTAAGACTGGTAGCTATACCACCGTCATTTGCTGCCAGGTCAGAATAAGATATGCTAAAGGCTACGACACCATCAGAGTCTGTGGATGCGATTGTTGTTTCAGCACTCCAAGAATTGTTGCTTCCAGTAACTGTAACAGATGCAGCAACTCCATCAAAGGTTACAGTCGGTGTTCCTATAGGTTCATCAGAGGTAAAGCTTAGTGTGACGGTATTACCAGCTGTAGCCCTAGTTGGATCATTTGAATTATTAGATACTATGGATACTGCAGTTAGTTCTGGAGCTGTTTGATCAACGGTAACACTAGAGCCATCCATAGTACTGGTAACCTGAATACCATCATTTGTTGCCAAGTCAGTAAAGTCTATGGTAAATTCTACGGCACCATCATTATCTGCAGCTGTGATTGCTTTTGTGGCACTCCAAGAGATAGTGCTTCCAGCAACTGCAGGTACAACAGTTGCAGTAACCGTATTAATGGTTACAGTTGGTGTTTCTATATCCTCATCAGAGGTAAAGCTTAGTGTGATGATATCATCAAGGGTAGCCCTAGACGTATCTGAATTATTAGACTCTATGGATACTATATTTAGTTCTGGATCTGTTGTATCGGGAGCTGTTTGATAAACAGTGACAACACTGCTATCAGTAGTACTGGTAACTAGAGTGCCGGCATTGGTAGCTAAATCAGAAAAAGATATGTCAAATGTTACAGCACTGCCATCAACATCAGCAGCTATGATTATTTTTGTGGCACTCCAAGTATTACCACTTCCAGTAACTGTATCAGCAGAAATTCCACCAAAAGTTACAGCTGGTGTCTGTATAGGTTCTGAAGAGGTAAACTCTAGTGTGACAGTATCATCAGTTGTAGCCAAATTTGTATCTGTATTATCAGATTCTATGGATACTGTAGTTAGTGTTGGAGCTGTATTATCAACAGTGACGTCGGAGTTACCAGCAGTAAGACTGGTAGCTATACCACCGTCATTGGAAGCCAGGTCAAAAAAAGATATGCTAAAGGTTACGACACCTTCAGAGTCTGTGGATGCGATTGTTGTTTCAGCACTCCAAGAATTGTTGCTTCCAGTAACTGTAACAGATGCAGCAACTCCATCAAAGGTTACATCCGGTGTTTCTATAGGTTCATCAGAGGTAAAGCTTAGTGTGACGGTATTACCAGCTGTAGCCCTAGTTGGATCATTTGAATTATTAGATACTATGGATACTGCAGTTAGTTCTGGAGCTGTTTGATCAACGGTAACACTAGAGCCATCATCAACACTGGTAACCTGAATACCGTCATTTGTTGCCAAGTCAGTAAAGTCTATGGTAAATTCTACGGCACCATCATTATCTGCAGCTGTGATTGCTTTTGTGGCACTCCAAGAGATAGTGCTTCCAGCAACTGCTGGTGCAACAGTTGCAGTAACCGTATTAATGGTTACAGTTGGTGTTCCTATAGGTTCATCAGAGGTAAAGCTTAGTGTGATGATATCATCAAGGGTAGCCCTAGACGTATCTGAATTATTAGACTCTATGGATACTGCAGTCAGTGTTGGAGCTGTTGTATCGGGAGCTGTTTGATAAACAGTGACAACACTGCTATCAGTAGTACTGGTAACTGGAGTGCCGTCATTTGTTGCCCAATCAGTAAAATCTATGGTAAATGTTACAGCACTGCCATCAGAATCTGTATCTGTGATTATTTTTGCAGCACTCCAAGAGGTAGCACTTCCAGTAACTACAGCAGAAATTCCACCAAAGGTTACAGTTGGTGTTTCTATATTTTCTGAAGAGGTAAAGCTTAGTGTGACAGTATCATCAGTTGTAGCCAAAGTTGTATCTGCATTATTAGATACTATGGATACTGTAGTTAGTTCTGGAGCTGTATTATCAACAGTGACGTCGGGGTTACCAGCAGTAGGACTGGTAACTATACCACCGTCATTTGCTGCCAGGTCAGAATAAGATATGCTAAAGGCTACGACACCTTCAGAGTCTGTGGATGCGATTGTTGTTTCAGCATTCCAAGAGATGTTGCTTCCAGTAACTGTAACAGATGCAGTAACTCCACCAAAGGTTACAGTCGGTTGCAGTATAGGTTCTGAAGAGGTAAAGCTTAGTGTGACGGTATTACCATCTGTAGCCCTAGTTGTATCATTTGAATTATTAGACTCTATGGATACGTCAATCAGTGTCGGTGCCGTTTTATCAACGGTAACACTGGTGCCATCCATAGTACTGGTAATCTGAATACCATCATTTGCTGCCAGGTCAGTATAGTCTATGGTAAATTCTACGGCACCATCATTATCAGCAGCTGTGATTATTTTTGTGGCACTCCAAGAGGTAGTGCTTCCAGCAACTGCAGGTGCAACAGTTGCAGTAGCCGTATTAATGGTTACAGTTGGTGTTCCTATAGGTTCAGAAGAGGTAAAGCTTAGTGTGATGGTATTATCAGTTGTAGCCATAGTCGTATCATTTGAATTATCAGATCTTATGGATACTACAGTCAGTGTAGGAGCTGTTGTATCGGGAGCTGTTTGATAAACAGTAACACTAGAGCCAGTAGTAATACTGGTAACCGTAGTGCCGGCATTTGTTGCCAAGTCAGAAAAAGCTATGGCAAACATTACGGTACTGCCATCAACATCAGCTGCTGTGATTGTTTTTGTGGCACTCCAAGAGGTACCACTTCCAGTAACTGTAGCAGTAACTCCACCAAAGGTTACAGTTGGTGTTTCTATATTTTCTGAAGAGGTAAAGCTTAATGTGACGGTATCATCAGTTGTAGCCTTGGATGGATCTGCATTATTAGATATTATGGATACTGGAGCTAGTTCTGGAGCTGTATTATCAACAGTGACGTCTGGGTTGTCAGCAGTAGGACTGGTAACTATACTACCGTCATTTGTTGCCAAATCAGTAAAAGCTATGGAAAATGTTACAGGGGCGGAACTGTCTGCAGATGTGATGTCTCTTGTGGCACTCCAGGTGGTACCATCACCTACAATGGCTGTCAGTGTAACATTACTACTATCATCACTACTATCTCCGTTAATGGTTACAGTAGGTTGCAGTATAGGTTCTGAAGAGATAAAGCTTAGTGTGACAGTATTACCAGTTGTAGCCAAAGTTGTATCATTTGTATTATTAGACTCTATGGATACGGCAGTTAGTGTCGGTGCCATTTGATCAACGGTAACACTAGAGCCACCCATAGTGCTGACAACCTGAGTGCCGCCATTGGAAGCCAAATCAATATAATCTATGGTAAACGTTACAAGGCCATCATTATCTCCAGATGTGATTGTTGTTTCAGCACTCCAAATAGTATCACTTCCAATAACTGTAGTAACTGGATCTCCATTAATGGTTACAGTTGGTTCCAGTATATTTTCAACGGACTCAAAAAGTAGTGTGACAGTATTACCAGTTGTAGCCAAAGTTGTATCATTTGTATTATTAGACTCTATGGATACGGCAGTTAGTGTCGGTGCCGTATTATCAACAGTGACACCAGGGTTACCAGCAGTAGGACTGGTAACTGCAATACCGTCATTTGTTGCCAGGTCAGTAAAAGTTATTCTAAACGTTACAGGACCATCAGGATCTGCTGGTGTGATCGTCTTTGTAGCAGTCCAGGTAATATTGTCATTTCCTAATGCTGCCAGCGAAACAGTGCCACCATTAATGGTTACAGTGGGTTGCAGTATGGGTTCAAAAGCTGTAAAACGTAATGTAACAACATTACCTGCTGTCGCCAAAAATTGATCTGCATTGCTAGACTCTATGGATACGTCAATCAGTGTTGGTACTATTTTATCAACAGTGACACCGGTGCCATCCTTAGTAGCAATGACCTGAGTACCAGTATTTGGAGTATCAGCTAAATCAGAGAAATCAATGGTAAATTCTACGGCACCATCATTATCTCCAGCTGTAATTGCTTTTGTAGCACTCCAAGAGATAGTGCTTCCAGCAACTGCTGGTGCAACAGTTGCAGTAATTCCATTAATGGTTACAGTTGGTGTTCCTATAGGTTCTGAAGAGGTAAAGCTTAGTGTGACGGTATTACCAAGAGTAGCCAAAGTTGTATCATTTGAATTATTAGACTCTATGGATACGGCAATTAGTTCTGGATCTGTTGTATCTAGAGTTGGTTGATAAACAGTGACACTAGAGCCAGTAGTAATACTGGTAACCGTAGTGCCGGCATTGGTAGCTAAATCAGAAAAAGCTATGGCAAATGTTACGGTACTGCCATCAACATCAGCTGCTGTGATTGTTTTTGTGGCACTCCAAGTATTATCACTTCCAGCAACTGCAACTGCAGCAACTCCACCAAAGGTTACAGTTGGTGTTTCTATATTTTCTGAAGAAGTAAAGCTTAGTGTGACGGTATTACCAGTTGTAGCACTAGTTGTATCTGCATTATTAGATATTATGGATACTGTAGTTAGTTCTGGCACTGTATTATCAACAGTGACGTCGGGGTTGCCAGCAGTAGGACTGGTAACTATACCACCGTCATTTGTTGCCAGGTCAGAATAAGATATGCTAAAGGCTACGACACCATCAGAGTCTGTGGATGCGATTGTTGTTTCAGCATTCCAAGAGATGTTGCTTCCAGTAACTGTAACAGATGCAGTAACTCCACCAAAGGTTACAGTCGGTTGCAGTATAGGTTCTGAAGAGGTAAAGCTTAGTGTGACGGTATTACCAGCTGTAGCCCTAGTTGTATCATTTGAATTATTAGACTCTATGGATACGGCAGTCAGTGTTGGTACTGTTTTATCAACAGTGACACCGGTGCCATCCTTAGTAGCAATGACCTGAGTACCAGTATTTGGAGTAGCAGCTAAATCAGAGAAATCAATGGTAAATTCTACGGCACCATCATTATCTCCAGCTGTAATTGCTTTTGTGGCACTCCAAGAGGTAGTGCTTCCAGCAACTGCTGGTGCAACAGTTGCAGTAATTCCATTAATGGTTACAGTTGGTGTTTCTATAGGTTCTGAAGAGGTAAAGCTTAGTGTGATGATATCATTAATTGTAGCCCTAGACGTATCATTTGAATTATTAGACTCTATTGATACGGCAGTTAGTTCTGGATCTGTTGTATCTGGAGCTGTTTGATAAACAGTAACACCGGTGCCATCGGTAGGACCGATAACCTGAGTGCCGTCATTTGTTGCAAAGTCAGTAAAATCTATGGTAAATGTTACAGCACTGCCATCAACATCAGCTGCTGTGATTGTTTTTGTGGCACTCCAGATAGTATCATTACTATTTCCAATAGCAGATGCACCAACTCCATCAATGGTTACATTTGGTATTTCTATAGGTTCTAAAGAGGTAAAGCTTAGTGTGACAGTATCTCCAGTTGTAGCCCTAGATGGATCTGCATTATCAGACTCTATGGATACTGCAGTTAGTGTAGGAGCTGTATTATCAACAGTGACATTAAAGGAATTGCCAGTAGCAGTAACCGGAACACCGTCATTTGTTGCCAAGTCAGTAAAGTCTATGGTAAAGGTTACAGCACCATCATCATCTGTGGATGCGACAGTCTTTGTGGCAGTCCAAGAATCACCACTTCCAGTAACTATAGCAGATGCACCATCTCCACTAATGGTTACAGTCGGTTGCAGTATAGGTTCTGAAGAGGTAAAGCTTAGTATGATGGTATCACCAGTTGTAGCCAAATCTGTATTATTTGAATTATCAGATGTTATGAATATTAAATTTAGTTCTGGCACTGTATTATCAACAGTGACGTCGGGGTTACTAGTAGTAGGACTGGTAGCTATACCACCGTCATTGGAAGCCAGGTCAAAAAAAGATATGCTAAAGGTTACGACACCATCAGAGTCTGTGGATGCGATTGTTGTTTCAGCACTCCAAGTAGTAGTGACACCTCCAAGAACTGTAGCAGTAACTGTATCTCCATTAATGGTTACAGTTGGTTCCAGTATAGGTTCTGAAGAGGTAAAGCTTAGCGTGACGGTATTACCAGCTGTAGCCAAAGTTGTATCATTTGAATTATTAGACTCTATGGATACTGCAGTTAGTGTCGGTGCCGTTTGATCAACGGTAACACTAGAGCCAGTAGTAATGCTGGTAACCTGAGTACCGTCATTTGGAGGATCAGCTAAATCAGAGAAATTAATGGTAAATGTTACTGGACCATCAGCATCTCCAGATGTGATTGTTTTTGTGGCACTCCAAGTATTACCACTTCCAGAAGCTGCTGCAGCTATATCCCCATTAATGGTTACATCCGGTGTTCCTATAGGTTCTGAAGCGGTAAAGGTTAGTGTGATGATATCACCAAGGGTAGCCCTAGACGTATCTGAATTATTAGACTCTATGGATACTATATTTAGTTCTGGATCTGTTGTATCGGGAGCTGTTTGATAAACAGTGACAACACTGCTATCAGTAGTACTGGTAACTAGAGTACCGTCATTGGTAGCTAAATCAGAAAAAGATATGGTAAAGGTTACAGCACTGCCATCAGCATCTGCTGCCGTGATTATTTTTGTGGCACTCCAAGTATTACCACTTCCAGTAACTGTATCAGCAGAAATTCCACCAAAAGTTACAGCTGGTGTCTGTATAGGTTCTGAAGAGGTAAACTCTAGTGTGACAGTATCATCAGTTGTAGCCAAATTTGTATCTGTATTATCAGATTCTATGGATACTGTATCTAGTTCTGGAGCTGTATTATCAACAGTGACGTCGGGGTTACTAGTAGTAGGACTGGTAGCTATACCACCGTCATTGGAAGCCAGGTCAAAAAAAGATATGCTAAAGGCTACGACACCATCAGAGTCTGTGGATGCGATTGTTGTTTCAGCACTCCAAGTAGTAGTGTCACCTCCAAGAACTGTAGCAGTAACTGTATCTCCATTAATGGTTACAATCGGTTCCAGTATAGGTTCTGAAGAGGTAAAGCTTAGTGTGACGGTATTACCAGCTGTAGCCCTAGTTGTATCATTTGAATTATTAGACTCTATGGATACGTCAATCAGTGTCGGTGCCGTTTGATCAACGGTAACACTAGAGCCATCCATAGTACTGATAATCTGAATACCATCATTTGTTGCCAAGTCAGTAAAGTCTATGGTAAATTCTACGGCACCATCATTATCTCCAGCTGTAATTGCTTTTGTAGCACTCCAAGAGATAGTGCTTCCAGCAACTGCTGGTGCAACAGTTGCAGTAACTCCATTAATGGTTACATCCGGTGTTCCTATAGGTTCTGAAGCGGTAAAGGTTAGTGTGATGATATCACCAAGGGTAGCCCTAGACGTATCTGAATTATTAGACTCTATGGATACGTCAATCAGTGTCGGTGCCGTTTTATTAACAGTGACACCGGAGTTACCAGCAGTAGGACTGGTAACTGCAATACCGTCATTTGCTGCCAGGTCAGTAAAGTCTATGGTAAATGTTACAGGACCATCAGCATCTGCTGGTGTGGTTGTTTTTGTAGCACTCCAAGAGGTATTGCTTCCAGTAACTGTAGATACAGTAACTCCATTAATGGTTACAGTTGGTGTTTCTATATCCTCATCAGAGGTAAAGCTTAGTGTGATGGTATTACCAAGAGTAGCCATAGTCGTATCATTTGAATTATTAGACTCTATGGATACTACAGTCAGTATTGGAGCTGTTGTATCTAGAGTTGGTTGATAAACAGTAACGCTAGAGCCATCGGTAGGACCGATAACCTGAGCACCGGCATTTGTTGCAAAGTCAGTAAAATCTATGGTAAATGTTACAGCACTGCCATCAACATCAGCAGCTATGATTGTTTTTGTGGCACTCCAAGAGGTACCACTTCCAGTAACTGTATCAGCAGTATCTCCATTAATGGTTACAGTAGGTGTTTCTATATTCTCAGAAGCCGTAAAGCTTAGTGTGACAGTATCATCAGTTGTAGCCCTAGACGGATCTACATTATCAGATACTATGGATACTAGAGATAGTGTTGGCACTATTATATCTGGAGTAGGCACGTCATAGCTGTAGATTATGTCATCTGAATCATCAACTACCCAGAACCTGTTATCTAGTGCTGTGATTCCATATGAACTAGTGTTGGCTGAAGCCAAATCAAAGTCAAAAGATGCAGCTCGGGTTCCGTCTGCGTTGTATGCATATACCTTGTCAGCTAAATTAGTACGATCAAGTACATAGAATTTGTTGTTGAAAGATGTGATTCCAGCTGGGCTACCGTTGGCTGTAGCCAAGTTAAAGTCAGAACCTGAAACTTGGGTTCCGTCTGCGTTGTATGCGTAGACTTTGTTACCTACATTATCAGCTACCCATAGCTTGCCGTTTAGTGCTGTGATTCCAAATGCACTATTGTTGGCTGAAGCCAAATCAAAGTCAAAAGATGTAGCAGCTCGGGTTCCGTCTGCTGCGTTGTATGCGTAGACTTTTGTATTTGTCTCATCAACTACCCAGAATTTGTCACCTAGGGATGTGGATGTGGATGTGGATGTAATTCCGGTTGGAGATCCGTTGTTGCTATCCAATTCAAAGTCAGAATCTGAACCTACAATTCCGTCTGTTCTGTTGTATGCGTAGACTTTTGTATTTACATCATCAACTACCCACAACATGCTGTTCCATGCTGTAATTCCAGATGGGCTACCGTTGTCTGTATCTAAATTAATGTTGAGAAGGAGATCCCTTGTTCCGTCTGGATTGTATGGGTATACTGTGTCAGGGTCATCACTATCAACTACCCATAGCTTGCCGTGCAGTGATGTGATTCCCTGTGGAGAACCGTTTTTTTTAAGTGAAAAGTCAGAATCTGCGTCACTGGTGCCGTCTGCGTTGTATGCGTAGGCATTGCCATCAAGATCAACTACATAGAATTTGTCGTATAGTGCTGTGATTCCAAATGGGCTACTGTTGGCTGAAAGCAAATCAAAGTCCAAGGATGCAGCTCGGGTTCCGTCTGCGTTGTATGCATATACCTTGTCAGTTGAAGTATTACGATCAACTACATAGAATTTGTTGTTGTATGATGTGATTCCAGCTGGGCTACTGTTGGCTGTATCCAAGTTAAAGTCAAAAGATGTAGCATCTCGTGTTCCGTCTGCGTTGTATGCGTAGACTTTGTCATCTCCACGATCAGTTACCCAGAATTTGTTGTTGTATGATGTGATTCCAAATGCATCAACATTGCCACCAACCAGATTAAAGTCAGAAGCTGTATCTGGTGTACCGTCTGCGTTGTATGCAAAGACTTTTTCATAAGTACGATCAGTTACCCAGAATTTGCCGTTTAAGTGTGTGATTCCGGATGGGGAGCTGTTGTCTTCATCAATACGAAAGCTAAAAGCCAAAGGAGCTTGTACGTCATCATACACGTAGACCTTGTTAGCTGCACTATCAACTACCCATAGATTGCCGTTTAATGTCGTGATTCCATTAGCAGAGTCGTTGGCAGAATCCAGAGCAAACTCAAAAGATGAATCTTGTGTTCCATCTGGATTATACACATAGACCTTGTTATCTGCTCTATCAACTACCCATAGCTTACCGTGCAGTGCTGTGATTCCTTTTGAATCTCCGTTGTCACTGGGCAGACCAATCTCAGAGGATGAGACTAGAGTGCCGTCTGGATTATACACGAATACTTTGTTAGCTGTATTGTCAACTATCCATAGATTGCCATTTAGTGCTGTGATTCCGTTTGGATTACCGTTGGCTGAATTCAGATTAAAATCCGAAGATCCATCTCGTGAGTCGTTGGGATTGTATGCATATATCTTGCCATCATTATTATCAACTACCAATAGCTTGCCGTGCAGTGCTGTGATTCCAGCGGGATTGCCGTTGTTTGGACCCAGATTAACGTCAGAACCTGAAGCTCGTGTGCCGTCTGCGTTGTATGCGAAGAGTTTGGTATCACCACTATCAACTACGTATATCTTGCCGTTTAATTCTGTAATTCCAGTTGCATCTGTGTTGCTTGAACCTAAATTAAAGTTAGAAGATAAAGTCTGTGCAAATGCAGCAGGATTTGTTTCTGCCATGCCCAAAACCAGGGATATACCCAAGAAGACTGCAAAGACTGTCAGTAATGCTGATGCCGTAATAGTATTTCTCTCTCCACCCCCCCCCCCCCGCTGGGCCAAACCAAAGGCTGCAAAGACTGTCAGTAATGCTGATGCCGTAGATGTAGATGTAGCAGCAGAAAAAGAAGATGCAACATATTTCATATAAACCAAAATTATAATTTATATTTATTAAGTATTCGATTCTGTTGGGTTTTTGTTGTATGATGGAAACCCACTACTACTACTACTACTACTACTACTACCACCACCAAGGCCATAATTCAAAACGCCTCATTGAACAAAAATTCGGAATAAAATCTATGAACCGAAGATTACACAGAACCTCAAAATTGATTACGAGATGGTAGAAGCAAGAAAATATATTGATTTTGAGATTATCAAGGAAAAATGGAATAAGTATTCCCTGAAAGATGGTTCAAACCTAAAAACTAGATTAGTTTTAAAATCCGTATGGTATACTATTGAAAATAATAAGAAAAATTATGCTTTTGACATTCAGCAATTTTCAGTCGTGATGTGTGACCCTTCCTTACAAGGAACAAAAAATCAGACAAAATACACAAAAGAACAGATAGTAAAGAACATGGAAGTAGAAGATTGTCCTTACGACACGATGGCCTATGAAATGAACGAGTATGTTTTGGATGATTCAGCTAAAATACAAATTCATTCCAACCTTTTAAAACTTTCAAGAACATCCCTTTTCAATCCAATCGGAGATAGAGTTTATCATGTAGGTATGGATATAAGCATCAGTGTAAACGCCCCAAAACCATAAAAAAATATATGTGATCGCAAATATCAATTATCATGTCTCAAACAGAATACACCATAAAGGAAGGAGAAGTCTTGGAAATTACCCAATCAAATGATGATGACAGTGGATACATAGTTCAGATAATTACTACTCCTGTACAAGAAGGCTCAAACATAATAGAATTTAATTAATCTGTTTTTGTTTTCCTGAAACAATTTTTACATTATTTCCTTTAATTTCAAAAGTTATTGTATCTGGTTCACCTAATATCTCTATAATCAGTTTTGGAATAGAGCTTTGGTATCCTCTATCCTCATTGTTCCGTATATGTTGTATGCATATACTATCAAAGTCAGCATCAGCTATTCCAGAATTTGTTGTTTAGTGTTGTGATTCCACTTGGAGCTGAGTTGAGTGGGTCTCCAGTCAAGTCTAAAGCTGCATCTGGTGTTCCGTCTGATTGTATGCATAAACTTTTTCCTCTGGATCATATGAACTATCCAAAATTTGGTTCTGTAAAGTTATGTGGATATGAATCTTGTTCCGAATATTTGTTCAATGGGATGTTTTGTATAATGGTTTTCCATTTGTTCTTGCCGTTAATTTCAATCATTGGTGCTTGAGCTGCTGATGTCTTGCCTTTCAAAGATTTGTGTTTATTTGTGAAATTACAATACCAGTAGATAAAGAAAATCCATATGCATTCATGATGAATCGACAGACTTTGTATTGACAGATAACAGTGATATATTATTGCATTTGTGAATAAAACAGTTCATCTAAAACAATTGTTCAAGTGGCAAGCCTCACATAGGCCTAGATGATGATACTCCAGCTTTGATGGACGGCAGGCATTGAGATCAAAGGTCATAATAAATGGAAAACGATTATTGAGAATGCCTCAAAAAGCTTCGACAGTTAGCACGAATAAAATTTTGGTTCAAGACCCGATAACTTGACAGAACCCTTCTTTGACGGTACATGTCTACCTCTGCTTGTTCCATGGCCCATACCATTCGAACATATACAATGGCTAAGAGTTCACCTAACTGATACAATAAATTTCCTGGTGGCATGGTACTGTCTCAGCATTGGTATAGAGCTGTATCTACTTTGGCATTTGTATCATCTATGATATGTGGTACAAAAAAAAAAAGCTGGTGGACTATTCTAGTTGCGAATCCACATCATGGCATTATCATCGAGAAACTGCGTCCGAGATTCACCAGGAGTCATCAGAAATGTGACAACCTCATCCAGGTCATCAAAGGGCTCTGCCACATAGATATCACCATACATGGAATCACGCAGGGACTCCATCTTACTGGTGTGGTATTTTAATTTCTCTGCAAACGCATCACATACCCTATGGTCCATACTGTCACATGCGCTGGAATTATCCAGTGCCGGTCCATCCACGTAATACCACTCATCAGGCGTGTCTGCACTCCATGTGTATCCAAACTGGTCAGTCCAGATGTTCTTTAGCTTGTCAGTTCTTGTCAGTTCTAGTATTACTGCATCAGACTGGGATGTTTTCTTGCTTGAGAACTTGTGGGTTGGCGGCTCGTTTATGGACTCTCCGATTATCTGCAGGCCCTCATTCATGTAGTGTGTGATTACCTTTCTCTTGGCATCAACTGCCTCTATCATGAATGGCTCGTCATACATTGTCTCTCGGAATAGTACCCCGTCAATTAAAAGCTGGGTGCACTGGGTTTGGTCCTTTTGGATTATGCTACTATCACCATCATTATCATCATCACTACCACCGTTACATGAAACACCAGACACTGCAAATGTGGCATTCTCACCTATCACATTCTCATCATTGTCATACTCTACAGAGTCTATCGTGTATGTAGAGTCTAATGTGTAATCCCTGCCCAGATTTACAGTAATGGATGCTTCTGACTCTGAGGCTGGTGCTCCCACCTCATTCACACCAAAACCTATGACAAAGCTCTTCATTCCGTTTTGCGCATATGCCTTTAGTGCAAAGTCATGTGTGGTTCCCGTCTGAATTATTTGTCTGTTGTAATCTACATGGTACTCTGTTACGTTAGTGCACACCCCGTCCATGGAATAGCCACAGTTCACAATTTGGGCAAATGTCTGCCCTGATATTCCAAATGTTGGTCTGGTTTTAGAGTCATCATCACTGCCTCTAGAGTTCCTGGTTGGAGCTGTATTATCAACAGTGACGCCGGTGTTATCAGTAGTATCAGTAACTGGAGTGCCGTCATTTGAAGTAGCAGCTAAATCAGAAAAAGCTATGGTAAAGGTTACAACGCCATCAGCATCTGTAGATGTGATTGTTGTTTCAGCACTCCAAGAGGTAGTGCTTCCGGGAGCTGCAGGTGTAACAGTTGCAGTAGCCGTATTAATGGTTACAGTTGGTGTTCCTATAGGTTCTGAAGAGGTAAAGCTTAGTGTGATGGTATCATCAGTTGTAGCCAAAGAACTATCATTTGAATTATTAGACTCTATGGATACTACAGTCAGTGTAGGAGCTGTTGTATCGGGAGCTGTTTGATAAACAGTAACACTGGTGCCATCAGTAGGACCGGTAATCGAGATACCATCATTTGTTGCCAAGTCAGTAAAATCTATAGCAAATGTTACAGTGCTGCCATCAGCATCTGCTGATGTGATTGTTTTTGTGGCACTCCAAGAGGTATTATCACCTCCAATAACTGCAGATGCATCAACTCCACCAAAGGTTACAGTCGGTTCCAGTATGGGTTCAGAAGAGGTAAAGCTTAGTGTGACGGTATTACCAGTTGTAGCCCTAGACGTATCTGTATTATCAGATACTATGGATACTAGAGATAGTGTTGGAGCTGTTGTATCAACGGTAACACTGGTGCCATCCTCAGTAGCAATGACCTGAGTACCGGCATTTGGAGTAGCAGCTAAATCAGAAAAATCAATGGTAAATTCTACGGCACCATCAGAATCTGCATCTGTGATTGTTGTTTCAGCACTCCAAGAAGTGTTGCTTCCAGTAACTGTAACAGATGCTGCAACTCCATCAAAGGTTACAGTTGGTGTTCCTATATTCTCAGAGGAGGTAAAGCTTAGTGTGATGGTATCATCAGTTGTAGCCAAAGTTGTATCATTTGAATTATCAGATCTTATGGATACTACAGTTAGTGTAGGAGCTGTTGTATCGGGAGCTGTTTGATAAACAGTAACACTGGTGCCATCAGTAGGACCGGTAATCGGGATACCATCATTTGTTGCCAAGTCAGTAAAGTCTATAGCAAATGTTACAGCACTGCCATCAGAATCTGCTGGTGTGATTGTTTTTGTGGCACTCCAAGAGGTATTGCTTCCAGTAACTATAGCAGATGCACCACCTCCACTAATGGTTACAATCGGTTCCAGTATGGGTTCTGAAGAGGTAAAGCTTAGTGTGATGGTATTACCAGCTGTAGCCAAAGAACTATCATTTGAATTATTAGACTCTATGGATACGGCAGTCAGTGTAGGAGCTGTATTATCAACAGTGACGCCGGTGCCATCCTTAGTAGCAGTGACCTGAGTACCGACATTTGGAGTAGCAGCTAAATCAGAGAAATCAATGGTAAATTCTACGGCACCATCATCATCTGTGGATGCGATTGCTTTTGTGGCACTCCAGGTAATATTGCTTCCAGTAACTGTAGCAGCACCTCCATGGATAGTTACATCCGGCGTTCCTATAGGTTCTGAAGAGGTAAAGCTTAGTGTGATGGTATTACCAGTTGTGGCCAAAGAACTATCATTTGAATTATTAGATCTTATGGATACTACAGTTAGTGTAGGAGCTGTTGTATCGGGAGCTGTTTGATAAACAGTAACGCCGGTACCATCAGTAGGACCGGTAATCTGGATGCCGTCATTTGTTGCCAAGTCAGTAAAATCTATAGCAAATGTTACAGTGCTGCCATCAGAATCTGCTGGTGTGATTGTTTTTGTGGCACTCCAAGAGGTATTATCACCTCCAATAACTGCAACTGCAGCAACTCCACCAAAGGTTACAGTCGGTTCCAGTATGGGTTCAGAAGAGGTAAAGCTTAGTGTGATGGTATCATCAGTTGTAGCCCTAGATGGATCTGCATTATTAGATACTATGGATACTAGAGATAGTGTCGGTGCCGTTTGATCAACAGTAACACTAGTGCCATCATTAACACTGGTAACCTGAGTACCGTCATTTGTTGCCAGGTCAGAATAAGTTATGCTAAAGGCTACGACACCATCATCATCTGTGGATGCGACAGTCTTTGTGGCACTCCAAGAGATACCACTTCCAGTAACTATAGCAGATGCACCATCTCCACTAATGGTTACAGTCGGTTGCAGTATGGGTTCTGAAGAGGTAAAGCTTAGTGTGACGGTATTACCATCTGTAGCCAAAGAACTATCATTTGAATTATTAGATGTTATGGATACTACAGTCAGTTCCGGAGCTGTATTATCAACAGTGACGTCAGAGTTACCAGCAGTAGGACGGGTAACTATACTACCGTCATTTGCTACCAGGTCAGAATAAGATATGCTAAAGGCTACGGCACCTTCAACATCTGTGGATGCGATTGTTGTTTCAGCACTCCAAGAAGTGTTGCTTCCAGTAACTGTAACAGATGCAGCAACTCCACCAAAGGTTACAGTTGGTGTTTCTATAGGTTCTGAAGAGGTAAAGCTTAGTGTGATGGTATTACCAGTTGTAGCCCTAGTTGTATCATTTGAATTATTAGATGTTATGGATACGGCAGTTAGTGTAGGAGCTGTATTATCAACAGTAACATCAGAGCCAACAGTAATGCCAGTAACTTCAACACCGGCATTGGATGCAAGATCAGAATAATTTATGGTAAAATCTACGATACCATCAGCATCTGAGGATGTGATAGTCCTTGTAGCACTCCAGACAGTGCTGTCACCTACAGCAACTGGAGTAACTGGAACTTGATTAATGGTTACAACAGGTGTTTTGATATCTTCAGAGGACTCGAAACTTAATGTAACAGTATTACCTGCCGTAGCCAAGGTATTATCATCAGAATTATCAGATGTTATGGATATTGTGTTCAGTGTTGGTACTGTTTGATCAACTGTAATAGTGGCAACATCTGCAGTAACGTCAATAACTGTAGTACCTACATTTGTTGCCAAGTCAGTAAAATCTATGGTAAAGGTTACAGTACTGCCATCAACATCAGCTGCTGTGATTATTTTTGTGGCACTCCAAGTATCACCACTTCCGGTAACTGTAGCAGATGCATCAACTCCATTAATGGTTACAACAGGTGTTACTATATCTTCAGAGGCAGTAAAACGTAATGTGATGGTATCATCTTTCATAGCCAAAAATTGATCTGCATTGCTAGACTCTAGGGTTACTGGAAATAGTGTTGGAACTGTTTTATCAACAGTGACGCCGGTGCCATCCTTAGTAGCAATGACCTGAGTACCAGTATTTGGAGTAGCAGCTAAATCAGAGAAATCAATGGTAAATGCTACGGCACCATCATTATCAGCAGCTGTGATTATTTTTGTGGCACTCCAAGAGGTAGTGCTTCCAGCAACTGCAGGTGTAACAGTTGCAGTAGCCGTATTAATGGTTACAGTTGGTGTTCCTATAGGTTCAGAAGAGGTAAAGCTTAGTGTGACGGTATCATCAGTTGTGGCCAAAAACGGATCATTTGAATTATCAGATCTTATGGATACTACAGTCAGTGTAGGAGCTGTTGTATCGGGAGCTGTTTGATAAACAGTGACACTAGAGCCAGTAGTAATACTGGTAACCTGAGTACCGGCATTGGTAGCTAAATCAGAATAATTTATGGCAAATGTTACGATACTGTCATCAGCATCTGCTGCTGTGATTGTTTTTGTAGCACTCCAAGAGGTAGTGCTTCCAGTAACTGTAGCAGTAACTCCACCAAACGTTACAATAGGTGTTCCTATATTTTCTGAAGATGTAAAGCTTAGTGTTACAATATCATCAGTTGTAGCCCTAGATGGATTTGAATTATTAGATGTTATGGTTACTGCAGTTAGTTCTGGAGCCGTTTGATCAACGGTAACACTAGAGCCAGTAGTAATGCTGGTAACCTGAATACCATCATTTGTTGCCAAGTCAGTAAAGTCTATGGTAAATTCTACGGCACCATCATTATCTGCAGCTGTGATTGCTTTTGTGGCACTCCAAGAGATAGTGCTTCCAGCAACTGCAGGTGCAACAGTTGCAGTAATTCCATTAATGGTTACATTGGTGTTCCTATAGGTTCATCAGAGGTAAAGCTTATGTGATGATATCATCAAGGGTAGCCCTAGACGTATCTGAATTATTAGACTCTATGGATACTATATTTAGTTCTGGATCTGTTGTATCGGGAGCTGTTTGATAAACAGTGACAACACTGCTATCAGTAGTACTGGTAACTGGAGTGCCGGCATTGGTAGCTAAATCAGAAAAAGATATGTCAAATGTTACAGCACTGTCAGCATCTGCTGCCGTGATTATTTTTGTGGCACTCCAAGATCACCACTTCCAGTAACTGTATCAGCAGAAATTCCACCAAAAGTTACAGCTGGTGTCTGTATAGGTTCAAAGAGGTAAACTCTAGTGTGACAGTATCATCAGTTGTAGCAAATTTGTATCTGTATTATCAGATTCTATGGATACTGTATCTAGTTCTGGAGCTGTATTATCAACAGTGACGTCGGGGTTACTAGTAGTAGGACTGGTAGCTATACCACCGTCATTGGAAGCCAGGTCAAAAAAAGATATGCTTACGACACCATCAGAGTCTGTGGATGCGATTGTTGTTTCAGCACTCCAAGTAGTAGTGACACCTCCAAGAACTGTAGCAGTAACTGTATCTCCATTAATGGTTACAATCGGTTCCAGTATAGGTTCATCAGAGGTAAAGCTTAGTGTGACGGTATTACCAGCTGTAGCCAAAGTTGTATCATTTGAATTATTAGACTCTATGGATACGGCAGTTAGTTCTGGAGCCGTTTGATCAACGGTAACACTAGAGCCAGTAGTAATGCTGGTAACCTGAATACCATCATTTGTTGCCAAGTCAGTAAAGTCTATGGTAAATTCTACGGCACCATCATTATCTGCAGCTGTGATTGCTTTTGTGGCACTCCAAGAGATAGTGCTTCCAGCAACTGCAGGTGCAACAGTTGCAGTAATTCCATTAATGGTTACAGTTGGTGTTCCTATAGGTTCATCAGAGGTAAAGCTTAGTGTGATGATATCATCAAGGGTAGCCCTAGACGTATCTGAATTATTAGACTCTATGGATACTATATTTAGTTCTGGATCTGTTGTATCGGGAGCTGTTTGATAAACAGTGACAACACTGCTATCAGTAGTACTGGTAACTGGAGTGCCGGCATTGGTAGCTAAATCAGAAAAAGATATGTCAAATGTTACAGCACTGCCATCAGCATCTGCTGCCGTGATTATTTTTGTGGCACTCCAAGTATCACCACTTCCAGTAACTGTATCAGCAGAAATTCCACCAAAAGTTACAGCTGGTGTCTGTATAGGTTCTAAAGAGGTAAACTCTAGTGTGACAGTATCATCAGTTGTAGCCAAATTTGTATCTGTATTATCAGATTCTATGGATACTGTATCTAGTTCTGGAGCTGTATTATCAACAGTGACGTCGGGGTTACTAGTAGTAGGACTGGTAGCTATACCACCGTCATTGGAAGCCAGGTCAAAAAAAGATATGCTAAAGTCTACGACACCATCAGAGTCTGTGGATGCGATTGTTGTTTCAGCACTCCAAGTAGTAGTGACACCTCCAAGAACTGTAGCAGTAACTGTATCTCCATTAATGGTTACAATCGGTTCCAGTATAGGTTCATCAGAGGTAAAGCTTAGTGTGACGGTATTACCAGCTGTAGCCAAAGTTGTATCATTTGAATTATTAGACTCTATGGATACGGCAGTTAGTTCTGGAGCCGTTTGATCAACGGTAACACTAGAGCCAGTAGTAATGCTGGTAACCTGAATACCATCATTTGTTGCCAAGTCAGTAAAGTCTATGGTAAATTCTACGGCACCATCATTATCTGCAGCTGTGATTGCTTTTGTGGCACTCCAAGAGATAGTGCTTCCAGCAACTGCAGGTGCAACAGTTGCAGTAATTCCATTAATGGTTACAGTTGGTGTTCCTATAGGTTCATCAGAGGTAAAGCTTAGTGTGATGATATCATCAAGGGTAGCCCTAGACGTATCTGAATTATTAGACTCTATGGATACTATATTTAGTTCTGGATCTGTTGTATCGGGAGCTGTTTGATAAACAGTGACAACACTGCTATCAGTAGTACTGGTAACTGGAGTGCCGGCATTGGTAGCTAAATCAGAAAAAGATATGTCAAATGTTACAGCACTGCCATCAGCATCTGCTGCCGTGATTATTTTTGTGGCACTCCAAGTATCACCACTTCCAGTAACTGTATCAGCAGAAATTCCACCAAAAGTTACAGCTGGTGTCTGTATAGGTTCTAAAGAGGTAAACTCTAGTGTGACAGTATCATCAGTTGTAGCCAAATTTGTATCTGTATTATCAGATTCTATGGATACTGTATCTAGTTCTGGAGCTGTATTATCAACAGTGACGTCGGGGTTACTAGTAGTAGGACTGGTAGCTATACCACCGTCATTGGAAGCCAGGTCAAAAAAAGATATGCTAAAGTCTACGACACCATCAGAGTCTGTGGATGCGATTGTTGTTTCAGCACTCCAAGTAGTAGTGACACCTCCAAGAACTGTAGCAGTAACTGTATCTCCATTAATGGTTACAATCGGTTCCAGTATAGGTTCATCAGAGGTAAAGCTTAGTGTGACGGTATTACCAGCTGTAGCCAAAGTTGTATCATTTGAATTATTAGACTCTATGGATACGGCAGTTAGTTCTGGAGCCGTTTGATCAACGGTAACACTAGAGCCAGTAGTAATGCTGGTAACCTGAATACCATCATTTGTTGCCAAGTCAGTAAAGTCTATGGTAAATTCTACGGCACCATCATTATCTGCAGCTGTGATTGCTTTTGTGGCACTCCAAGAGATAGTGCTTCCAGCAACTGCAGGTGCAACAGTTGCAGTAATTCCATTAATGGTTACAGTTGGTGTTCCTATAGGTTCATCAGAGGTAAAGCTTAGTGTGATGATATCATCAAGGGTAGCCCTAGACGTATCTGAATTATTAGACTCTATGGATACTATATTTAGTTCTGGATCTGTTGTATCGGGAGCTGTTTGATAAACAGTGACAACACTGCTATCAGTAGTACTGGTAACTGGAGTGCCGTCATTTGTTGCCCAGTCAGTAAAATCTATGGTAAATGTTACAGCACTGCCATCAGAATCTGTATCTGTGATTATTTTTGCAGCACTCCAAGAGGTAGCACTTCCAGTAACTACAGCAGAAATTCCACCAAAGGTTACAGTTGGTGTCTGTATAGGTTCTGAAGAGGTAAACTCTAGTGTGACAGTATCATCAGTTGTAGCCCTAGATGGATCTGCATTATCAGATGCTATGTATACTGTAGTTAGTTCTGGAGCTGTATTATCAACAGTGACGTCGGAGTTACTAGTAGTAGGACTGGTAACTGGAGTGCCGTCATTTGTTGCCAGGTCAGTAAAAGATATGCTAAAGGCTACAACACCATCATCATCTGTGGATGCGACAGTCTTTGTGGCACTCCAAGAGATACCACTTCCAGTAACTATAGCAGATGCACCATCTCCACTAATGGTTACAGTCGGTTCCAGTATAGGTTCATCAGAGGTAAAGCTTAGTGTGACGGTATTACCAGCTGTAGCCAAAGTTGTATCAAGTGAATTAGACTCTATGGATACTGCAATCAGTGTCGGTGCCGTTTGATCAACGGTGACACCAGAGCCAGTAGTAATACTGGTAACCTGAGTACCGTCATTTGCTGCCAGGTCAGTAAAGTCTATGGTAAATGTTACTGGACCATCAGCATCTCCAGATGTGATTGTTTTTGTGGCACTCCAGGTATCACCACTTCCAGTAACTGCATCAGATGCAACTCCATGGATGGTTACAATTGGTGTTTCTATATTCTCAGAAGAGGTAAAGTCTAGTGTAACGGTATTACCAAGGGTAGCCCTAGATGGATCATTTGTATTATCAGATGATATGGATACGGCACTCAGTGTAGGATCTATTGTATCTGTTGTATCTGGAGTAGGCACGTCATAGCTGTAGATTTTGTCATCTGAAGCATCAACTACCCAGAACCTGTCATCTGATACTGTGATTCCATCTATGGAATGGTTCTCTGAATTCAAATCAAAGTCCAAGGATGAAACACGTGAGCCGTCTGCTTCGTTGTAGACTCTAATATTATTACTATCACCTATCCACAGCTTGCCGTCATGTGCTGTGATGCTCTGCGGTGAGCTGGTATGTACACCCAGATCAAAGTCAGAAGATGCAGCTCGTGAGCCGTCTGCTGTGTTGTATGCGTAGACTTTGTAATCACCAGTGGTAGAATCAACTATCCAGAATTTATTATTAGATGATGTGATTCCAGTTGGGGCGGTGTTGTCTGTAGTAAGATCAATCGTAGAAGAACTATCACGGCTTCCGGTTGTTGCATAGTATGCGTAGACTTTTGTGGCTGTCTCATCAAGTACATATAATTTATCGACTAGTGCTGTAATTCCGGTTGGAGCACCGTTGCTGCTATGCAAGTCAAAGTTAAAATCTGAACCTACAATTCCGTCTGTTCTGTTGTATGCGTAGACTTTTGTATTTACCGCATCAACTACCCACAGCGTGCCATTCGTCGATGCTGATGCGATTCCAGATGGGTTACCGTTGTCTGTATCTAAATTAATGTTGAGAAGTAGATCCCTTGTTCCGTCTGGATTGTATGGGTATACTGTGGCAGGGGTACTACCATCAACTACCCATAGCTTGCCGTGCAGTGATGTGATTCCATCTGGAGATGAGTCTTTTTTAAGTGAAAAGTCAGAAGATGCAGCTCGTGAGCCGTCTGCTGTGTTGTATGCGTAGACTGTGCCATCAAGATCAACTACATAGAATTTGTCGTATAGTGCTGTGATTCCAAATGAACTAGTGTTGGCTGAAGGCAAACTAAAGTCCAAGGATGTAGCAGCTCGGGTTCCGTCTGCGTTGTATGCGTATACCTTGTCAGCTGAATTAGTACGATCAAGTACATAGAATTTGCCGTTGAAAGATGTGATTCCAGCTGGGCTATCGTTGTCTGTATCCAAGTTAAAGTCAGAACCTGAAACTCGTGTTCCGTCTGCGTTGTATGCGTAGACTTTTTCACCTGCATTATCAGCAACCCATAGCTTGCCGTTTAGTGCTGTGATTCCAAATGGACTATCGTTGGTTGAATGTAAATCAAAGTCAAAAGATGTAGCAGCTCGTGTTCCGTCTGCGTTGTATGCGAAGACTTTATCATCACCACTATCAAGTACCCAGAACTTGCCGTTTAAAGATGTGATTCCAGATGTGATACTGTTGTCTTCATCAGTACGAAAGCTAAAAGCCGAAGGAGCTGGTACATCATCATACACGTAGAGTTTTTTACCTCCATTATCAACTACCCATATCTTGCCGTGCAGTGTCGTGATTCCAGTTGCAGAGGCGTTGGCAGCATCCAGAGCAAACTCAAAAGATGAATCTTGTGTTCCATCTGGATTATACACATAGACTATGTTATCTGTTCTATCAACTACCCATAGCTTGCCGTGCAGTGCTGTGATTCCTTTTGAATCTCCGTTGTCACTGGACAGACCAATCTCAGAGGATGAGACTAGGGTGCCGTCTGGATTATACACGAATACTTTGTTAGCTGTATTGTCAACTATCCATAGATTGCCGTGCAGTGCTGTGATTCCGTTTGGATTACCGTTGGCTGCATCCAGATTAAAATCCGAAGATGATGCTCGTGAATCGTTGGGATTGTATGCATATACCTTGCCATCATTATTATCAACTACCAATAGCTTGCCGTGCAGTGCTGTGATTCCAGCGGGATTGCCGTTGTTTGAACCCAGATTAACGTCAGAAGCTGAATCTCTGGTGCCGTCTGCGTTGTATGCGAAGAGTTTGGTATCACCACTATCAACTACGTATATCTTGCCGTTTAATTCTGTAATTCCAGTTGCATCTGCGTTGCTTGGACCCAGATCATAGTTATCAGATAAAGTCTGTGCAAATGCAACAGGATTTGTTTCTGCCATGCCCAAAGCCAGGGATATACCCAAGAAGACTGCAAAGACTGTCAGTAATGCTGATGCCGTAATAGTATTTCTCCCCCCCCCCCGCTGGGCCAAACCAAAGGCTGCAAAGACTGTCAGTAATGCTGATGCCGTAATAGATGCAGATATAGCAGCAGAAGAAGAAGATGCAACATATTTCATATAAACCAAAATTATAATTCATGTTTATTAAGTATTCGATTCTGTTGGATTTTCGTTGTATGATGGAAAACTACTACTACTACTACTACTACTACTACTACTACTACTACTACTACCAAAGCCATAATTCAAAACGCCTCATTGAACAAAAATTCGGAATAAAATCTATGAACCGAAGATTACACAAAACCCTCCAATCAAGAAAGCAATGAGAGTGCTAATGGGATCCTTACAGGATTCTGAATCAAGAATATCAAAGATTTATAGAGCGACAAAATTAGCGACATCGGTTTATACAAACATGACATAAAGAATATTTTTTGTAGAATTAACTAAAAATTTTAGCTTTTTTCCTATGGTCAGAGTGAACTCAATAGTTTGATCCGTTATCTCCAATTCAAGTATGCAGTACAACATTTGACATGGAAATTACTAAATTGCCAAGGTGAACTTGTTGGTTAACTGGAAGGCTTTTTCTTGTTTCCTTAAAATCATGAATTGGTTTTATGATCATATTGTAGCCTCAAAAATATAGTGGAGAGAATTATTTCTCCATTCCTTTGACATACTCTGTAAAGGAATGATATTCGTAGGAGTCTATCTTGCCTGACTCTACTTTTTCCATGATCTCATTTGATGACATGCCCTTTAGAGAGATTGGTACTTTCTCTGGCTTTTGTTGATCTTTGCTAGATGACATGATTTTGATTACTACGCCTTTCTAAACGCTTGATTTCTTCGTAGGTTAAAATTTTAGATGGTGGTCGTGGTGGTTTTACAATGATACCGGCTTTTATTCTTCTCTTGAGGTTTACTACTGCTTCATCTACTGGTAGTCCTTTAAAATGAATCCAAGATTGAATATGTTCTACTGATGCATATAATGCACGTACACTATTACTATACATTTTTTCTATTATGAATTCTTCGGCTCCTGCAACACGCTCTGCTATACTCCTATAGTCCCTTGTTCGAAAATAACCTTCTTCGTCAGTGTATTGCTCACTATCAACGTCATATTCTTGTTCTGGATAATGTGTAATTATTTCTTCTTTGTCTGTCTTGCATATTGCATTTTCTGTTTCTACACTAGATGACATGATTTTATTTACGGGGCTTGTTATGTAAATGTGCTACTATAGCGTTCTCTGACTTCTTTGTAGGTTAAACGTTTAGGTGGTGGTGGCATTACATTGCCACCGGCTTTTATTCTTCTCTTGAGGTTTACTGCTGCTTCATCTACTATTAATCCGCCATAACCAGGAACCCAGTATCGAATATATTCTATTGCTCTATCTACTGCACATACACTATTTTTATGCATTTCTTCTATTATACGTACTTCAACTTCTGCAACACGTTCTGCTATACTATTATGATACCTTACCCAACTACGACCTTCTCCATCAAAGGAACGGTCATCAAAAATATCATATTCTTGTTCTGGATAAGGTATGATTGTTCCTTCGTTGTCAATTCGTATAGCATCATCAAAATTATGGCTTGATGCCTTCTCTAATTTTTGTCGTTCTACACTACTTAACATTTTTATCGCTATCAAATACTATGGACTCAATCATATTATAATGTTTTCTAATCTCTTGTCTTTCCTTATCAGTGAATTTTCCAAAAAATTTCACTTGTCTGATTTTTCCTTCATATGGTACCGTCTTATCACGTATTCTGAATTCACCATCATGTACACCTATCATTCCCTGCGGTTTGTAGGTTCCTTCTGAATTATATGGTGTGTTTACATCATAGCCCTGAAATATCACATCTTCTTTTATCCTGTTCTTATAGAATGTAATCAACACTCTGTCTTCTCCTTTTTTATCATTAGCAAATTTCGTACTGGCTTCTAGGAACACCGATATTGGTACATGATCAAAACCTCCTCCTCCTGCACCTATCTTCTTGTATTTTACCATATTATGCAATTCACCTGCTCCTGTACCACGATACATATATTCTGAATTATCATAGTAGGTTTTTAATCCATAATTTACTATCGTGTTTATTTCCTCTGAATATTTTTGCTTCGTTTCATCTGATGCACCTTTCACCAATTTCCTCAATTCTTTCGTTACTTCCCATGCTTTGTCTGTACTTGCATGGTTTTGCAATGCATCATTGAGATTGAGTGTACATGATAATAATTCTGCTTCATCAGATGACTGATATGCATCTGTGTTAATATTATCACGACCTTGACGTATAGTATCTAATGCACGTTGATGTTTTTTCGGGTCGATATACTTTTCTTTCCACATTCCTGTCTCTGATTCTTTTGGACTTTTGTGTGTTGATGGGTGAATTGGTGAGGATTGGGTGCCGGAACTGTAATCACTATTTCTATCTGATGATATTCCTACTCTACGTCTTGATCTGAAATGGTTTCCATCTCTATTTGATTTCCATGACATATTTCATCACATCTATCTTTTTATTTTGGTGTACCTGCTTCTGACGTGACATCCATACTATCTACTACTCTATCAACCTGTTGAGGATCAACATTGAACACAGCGGTTTAGTGCGTTTCTAACACAATCTTTATCTCCATTATACATTGGCAGTATGTTCATTGCAATGTACATTATATTTGAATCATCCAAACATCAATTCACCTAGTTTGCCATACTTTTTTTGATATAATACCTTTTTCTTCTTTGGCGATACATGTCTACTTTTGCTTGTTCCATTGACCAGGCCTCAATGATTGAGGTTGTTGACGGTTTGAATCGTTGGAAGGCCATAATTCAAAATGCCTCATTGAGCAAAGATTCAGAATGAAATCCATGTCACTATTATTAGACAGAACCCGTTGTCCGGTTCTATGTAATCTTTGAGGGGTAAACAATAAAATGTGAATTTCATTCCTTTGCGTGTTGGGTGTTTTCTTGGGAATTGTCCAATAATTTCCATTACCTGATTCATAATATTGGAAGAATTCATCACATTGGCATTTGTATCGTGTGGCAGATGCCAGTTCCATATGTCCAGGACCTTACAGCTTTATGTTTTTTGACATTCTTACAAAGGGGGTGAAATGGTTTTCTTTAGATACATTGCATAATCTTCCAATAAAATTTGAATGTCTTTGTGTAGGACTTTCAACAATCCATCATAGTTTTTTGGTTTTGTCCCATTCTTTGAATTTGTTTAGTTGATAGCGAATGACGCCCCAGTTGTCGGCGATTTAATAGCTTGCTCAAAAATTAAGATTGATCCTTGATTTTTCATACCAAGTCTTTTCCCACGAAGATTATAAAGGACGTTACATTTCGTTTCAGATATGATCTAAAATTTCATCTATTTGGTTTTGTTCCATAATATAGCACCCACAGTAATTCTAATTATTCACAACAATAAAAAAGAAAAAGAGACTCAGAATAGTGTGCAATTAACAGTTTTTCCACTTTTAGCAGAGAGAATGAATACAAAGTTTGATGTTTTTGAAACATTACTAAAAACATTAGAAAATAATGATGTAATTTTGAAAGAAGGGGATGTTTTAGTGGTTTCTACAAAATACATCTCCAACTCACAAGGAAGGATTGTCGATTTGGAGAAAATTATGCCCTCTGAAGAAGGTATGAAAGTTTCAAAGAAATACCAATTAAAATCAGAAATTGCAGAAATAGTCATCAGGGAATCAGATAAAATTTTTGGAGGCATAGGGGGATTTGTGATTGCATCTGCAGACAATATCATGGCGCCCAATGCGGGAATTGATAAATCAAATGCAAAAAAGGGTTTAGCCATACTGTATCCAACAAACCCATATCTTGCTGCAGAAGAAATTCGTAGAAAGATTTTCTTAAAATTCTTCATCCATGTAGGAGTAATACTTGCAGATAGCAGACTAATGCCTGCAAGAATTGGCACATCAGGTGTTGCAATATCTTGTGCAGGAATTGAGCCGGTCTTGGATATGAGGGCAAAAAATGATCTAGATGGCAATCCATTAAAGGTTACATTTCAAGCAGTGGCAGACAATCTTGCAACGATTGCAAATCACAAAATGGGCGAAGGTGCAGAGTCAAAACCATTTGCAATAGTTAGAAATTCAGAGGCAATTCTTACAGATAGAAAAATCAGTCCATTAGAAATGGCAATTTCACCTGATCAATGTGTTTACGTAAGAGGGCTAGCCAACCCTCCAAAATTCTAGCCTAAAATATAGTTCTGCTTTAAATAGAAGAATTTGCTGAAAAACTTGATGGAGTATCTCACCACATATCCCAAAACAATATCATTCTTTGATGGAATAAAACACAAGATTGATGTTGATAGTAAAGATGGTGTAGAACAACTCCATATTGTAGTTAAGAAAAGTTTTGAAGAATTAACAAAGATCTTTGCAGCAGAAGGATTTACCAAAGTGAAACTTGAACATAAACAACCACATCAAATTGGAAATGGTCTAAATTTAAAATTAAAAAAACCTTGGGAAATGCATGTCAGGATGGTTGATTTGAAAAAAGGACTGATTGGGATTCATGCAGAAGTGGAAGTTTCAAGGGATTATTTGCAACATTTGTTTTCTCAAAGAACGCCAGTGGTTTATGAGGTAGCGGAGATTTTAAAAAAATACCAAATAGATTACAATATTTGGCACGATAAAATTAAAAAAAACGTACATGCCATAGTGGACAATTACAAAGTGAAACTTGCAACACCGAGTATTCCAGTATTTGCGTGGAAACCAATGCTGTTTGTTATTGGCACCATTGTTTCATTGTACGGTTGGAAATACTTTAACACAATCTAATAGACTAAACGCCTAGGGTTTCAGCCTTGCTTAATTCTAAAAAGATCTTATCTCCAACTGAGAGACCCATCTCTTTGTATTCATGCATTTCAAGTTTTAATTGAGTGACACCAGATTGCATTCCTGCTCCACCCATGCCAGACATCATTTTGTTCAAGTCTTTCATCATGTCATTCATGTTTGAAAATCCCATCACCTTTGGTGCTCCAAAAGCAGGAGGTTGGCTTTGAGTTCCTTCTTTTAGATCTTTGAGTGACGATAAAGAAACTACAACGTATGGTGCCCCATCAGGTGCAGAATCGATGCTTTTTACTACAAATTCTTTCTTCATGTCTAGTGCTGTATCTTATTCCATATAATTTTAATTTTAAGGTGAATTTGCACTAGATTTGACAAGTTTGAAGCTTTAATTACAATTTTTGGGATTTTATATCATTGTCAGAGAATGTGAAAGCAACATTACGATATTACGGGATTTCGCCTTGGGAGATTGAGGTATTATATGGATTTCTAAATTCTCATTTTACCATAATCCAAGAGGAGATAGAGGCAGATGATGAAAAATTTGTAAGTTTCTTAGATATCGATATTCCACTTCAATTTAACGAAGAATTTTTCCAATGGTTTGGTTTCAAGCGTTGGGAAAAAATCAAAGCCGTGTTTAAGGAAATGAAGAGAAGGAGGGGCAGTGGAAATGCTTTAAAAATTGTAATTAATTTTTCTGGGAAACCAAAAATTGTGTTTACTATAGATATTGAAGACAGGCAATGGTTTGATAACGCATTAGAAAAAATGGATTTTGTTTTAGAACTGCTGCCATATCATTTAGATCCGAAAAAAATACCATCAGATATTTCTGAAATCATTTACAGGTTTGATTCAGAATCAATCAGATGGCGTCTAGATACAGCTTTATCTGAAAATAAAAAATATACATTTGGAGGAGATGCATGGAATGAGATTATTTAAGATCTTTTTGTAAAGGTTCCAACAATCCATGCAGTTCCTTGTATTTTGATTCTAAAAATTCCAATGCATCAACAAGTTTTTTAGATTTTCCATATTTGTAACGAATTAATTCACGATGATGCCAGTATGTTTTATTCTCATCAACAGACAAGGTAGTAAAATAATCAGTGCCCTTCAGAGTATCAGGAAGTTTGACATCATAAGGAAATAATAATTCTACAATGAACCACTCATCCCCATCAGGATAATCAGAGCCAGTTTCCACATCAAAAAATACATGTAGCAGATCAGACTGCATTAAACCGTCATCTGTAATTGTAGGATGTTTAACAGCTGATTTTTTAAAATCTAGATTAACTAGTTGGGGTTCAAAGTAACCCTTTATGATAGATTTTCGAAATATTTTGTTTGCTTCATTAATATTCAAATGCAGAATAATATTCTACAAAACTTGCCTATAACTTCTTAGGTTTATGACAATGAATTATACTTTTAAAGAATCTAAAATTTTTGAAATATCGGTATTGGAATGACCATTTTTTGAAATATTTTGTTTTGCAGGAGGATTTTCCAAATAGTTCGGAATATGGTCTTTAATTCTTTGAGTGTATGGGGATATCAGTTCATTTTTGTAAAAAACGCCAGTTGGTATTTTATTTCCCCATTCAAGGGATTTAATCAAAGCTTGGGATAATTTCTCGTTGATCTCAACTTCAGAATCGTAATGAACTAGCGGCTCATACCCATGGTCTTCTAGCTTGTAAATTCTAGAATGTCTTTTTTGTGCCTCATCAACTAAATCAATACCAGCATACCAATCCCTAGTGTTTAGATCATTGTATGTTGGACATGGTTGCAATACATCAAGAAATGAAAGACCTTTATGATTAACAGCCTGTACAATCAAATCTTTGAGATGCCTAACGTCATAGGAATATCCACGAGCTACAAATGTGAAACCACTTGCAATTGCCAACCCGATTGGATTGACATTAGAATTAGTGTTGGGAGAAGGCAAGGATTTTGTTTTCTCGCCTAATTTCAAAGTAGGGGATGCTTGTCCTTTTGTTAAACCATAAACTCCGTTATCAAAAATAATATAAGTCATATCCACATTTCGCCGGCCAGCTGCAACAAAATGTCCAGCACCAATCCCCAAACCATCTCCGTCTCCCCCCACTGCAACAACAGTAAGTTCAGGATTTGCAATCTTGGCACCCTGTGCAAATGTCAAAACTCTTCCATGTAATGTATGGACACCATACGTGTTGATGAAGTGAGATGTTTTGCCAGAACAGCCAATTCCAGAAAACATTGCAGCCTTATCTCGCTCTATCCCCATCTCTGCTAATGCCATTTGAATTGCATTAACTATTCCAAAGTCCCCACATCCAGGACACCAGTCATTGTGAACATCTGTTTTGTAATCAGCCAGTTTAAGCGCCATGCATTAAAACCTCCCGTTTGTTTGCTTTGTTCTCAACAATTTTCTTAAGTGAATCATAAACTTCAGTACTAGTCATAGCTCGTCCTGTGTATTTTAAGATAAAGTAATCAATGTCACGTCCAACATTTTGTTTGAATAATTTTCCCAATTGTCCTGAATAATTTGCTTCAATGTCAATTATGGTTTTGGCATCTTTTAACAAGGAATTGACATAGTCACTTGGAAATGGATTCATTAGTTTTAATTGAATCAATCCAATAGGGATTCCTTCTTTTTTGAGTATTTCTATGGCATCAAGAACAGGGCCTATTGTAGAGCCCCAAGAGACTATAGTGTATTCTTCAACACCAAAGGATTTCACTTGTTCTGAATCAGGGATCATTTTTAGAATTAAATCTAAACGAGACATTCTCTTCTCCATCATTTTTACACGTAAAATTGGATCCTCAGTAATATGGCCAGTCTCATCAGATTCATCACCAGTATTCCAAAAAATGCCATTATCCATCCCTAATCTCGAACGAGGAGATATGCCATCATCTGTAAACTCAAATCGCCTATACCCATCATCCACTTTTTCTAAGAGTTTGCCCCTATTGATTGAAATTTTTCGAGGATCAAATCTTTTACATGTAATCACTGAACTTGCATGGAATTTATCCATCATGTGTATGACTGGGACTTGGAAAACATCTGCATAGTTGAAACAATTTCCAGTATCATAGAAACTCTCTTCGATTTCGCCAGAAGCATAAACAATTTTTGGAAAATCCCCATGTCCAGCATACACTGCAAAAAGCAAATCATCTTGGCCATGTCTTGTAGGAAGTCCAGTTGATGGTCCACTTCTCTGATAATTGGTAATAACAATAGGCACTTCATTCATTCCAGCCCAGCCTAGCATTTCAGTCATTAAAGCAAACCCAGGACCTGAAGTACATGTCGCAGAACGTGTTCCAGTCAGAGCCCCACCAATAGTCATGCCCATTGCACTGATTTCATCTTCTGTTTGAATTACAGCAGTAGAACCAGGTCTATCATCAATTATTTCTAAAATTTCATTTGTTTCTAGATAAACTGATTCATCAGATGCAGGTGTAATTGGATAGTAAGATTGGAATCTACAACCGCATGCCATTTTTCCCAAAGCAGTTCCTTGAAATCCCTGAACCAAAAGAGTTTCAGGTATTTTTTCAATTTTAGGTAACATATGATCAAAATTTTCAAATTTTGCAGTTGCATAGTTGTAAGAATAATTTGCAGTTTGTTGGTTAATTTTTGCAATCTCAGGTTTTTTTGAAAAGATAGTTCCAATTGTTTTTTGTAACGAATCAGGTGGCATCTTAACTAAGCCTAAAGACAAAGATACTCCAATAACATTATACATTCTAATCAATCCCCTCAAGCGAGGATTTTCAGTTTCTTCAGATAGAGTTTCAAGGATGGATTTAAAAGATACAGGAAATAGTTTTACGCCATTTTCTTTTGCAATCTCTAAAACACCTGCAATTGTAAAGGGTTTATTTTTTGATTCAAGTTCTTTGTGTAGTCTTTCTTTAAATGGAGCATCAAGTGTACGGACAGAATCAGTTTTTGTCTCCTCTAAATCAGAATCATAAATTATTCCTCCATCAGATATTACTTCATCATAATGACGAAAGAGTGTCTCAGCATCAAAAGATGCCATAAGATTTACAGCATTTACATTTGAATGAATTTTTTTATCGGCAACTCGAACTGTGAAATAACTATGTTCACCTTTAATGTTAGAATAAAATTCTCTTTTGCCAAATATCTGATATCCCATTTCAGCACAGATTTTGGAGAAAATATTTGCAGCAGACTCAACGCCACTACCTTGAGGACCTCCAATTAGCCAGGTAAAATCAAGAGAGCTCATAATGGATTTCCTCTATTTTGAGGTATAATCATCGGTATAGTCAATATGATCAACCTCCAGTTGCTGCATCAAACAATGCACATTCACATTTATCACGTTCGCCACAATAAGGACATACACAAACACATTTTTCAATCGAATTTCCACATTCTACACAAATAGCAAATTCTTCCTCAGCATCAGAATACACAAAAGAATTACAAAGAAATCGTATAAATGGTTTGAGTCAAATAGCAAGACTGATGAAAAAGAAAATTTTTCTTACAAGAACTTTGCATGATTTTGCATTAAAAGAGTTAAGAAAAAAATATCAAATTGAGATTCATTCAGGGAAAATTCCCATTCCACAAACAAAATTGCGATCAAAGATTAAAGAAATTGATGGACTAGTCTGTTTCCCATATGATAGCATCAACAAAGAGATAATTGATCAAGGTAAAAATCTCAAAGTCATTAGTACGTTTAGTGTGGGTTTTGATCATATCGATACTGAATATGCCAAAAAAAAGAAAATCCGTGTAGGTTACACGCCAGAAGTGTTAACAGATGCAACTGCAGACATGGCCTTTTCATTATTACTAGACACATCTAGAAGAATTTCTGAGGGGGACAGAATTATCCGAAAAGGAAAATGGAAAGAAATCTACGGTGCATTTGATTATGTTGGAGTGGATCTTCAAGGAAAAACAGTTGGGATTTTAGGTTTGGGTAGAATTGGAAGCACACTAGCTAAAAGAGCAAATGCATTTGATATGAATATCATTTACCATAGCAGAAAACGAGTTGCAAAATCTAAAGAGCAATCTCTAAATGCAAAGTATGTGACATTTGAAAAACTGATCACTGAAAGTGATTTTCTTTCAATACATGTGCCACATACAAAAGAAACAGACAAACTATTCAATATGGAAATTTTTAAAAAAATGAAAAAATCATCATTTTTAATCAATACATCAAGAGGTAAAGTGGTAAATGAGAAAGATCTTGCCATCGCATTAAGGAAAAAAATCATCTCAGGCGCAGGTTTAGATGTATTTGATAGGGAACCAATTAAAAAAAATAATCCATTAGTAAAATTACCAAACATTGTACTTGTGCCTCACATTGGAAGCTCAACTAAAGAAACAAGAATCAAAATGGCAAAAATAGCAGTAAAAAATTTGAATTTGGGAATTAATGGAAAAAAGCCAATCTATTCAGTAGGATATTGATTTTCACGCATGGGTTGGGATCTCATTAAATGCGCAGTTTTTATATCTAAATCATAGTTTAAAATTAGATTGAAAAAATTCAAACATACAAACGAAGAATTAGAATTAGCTAAACTACAGTCTGAAAAAGAGAAGAAGGAAAAAGAATCTAAAGAATAATATTTTTTCTCCTTGTCTTTTTCAGACAAGGTTTTTTTTTAAAATTTAATTTTAGAAGTGAATTTTTGATTCAATTGTTCAAAGAGATTTTTTCTTTCAGCAACTAATTGTTTAGAACCGTCATACATTTTTGTAAAAAATGCCGCAAGAATACGTTCGTCGCTTTGATCAAAAAATCTAACACTAAAGCTAATTTTATCAGGTTTTTGCTCTTGAATGAATTCTGCATATTTTATTAATTCTGAATTAATATGCATATGCGCCGGACCGTCATTATCACCAATAGTAATCCATTTGTCTTTTTGTCTAATACTAAGAGAATTATTTCTAATTTCACTTGTGACAGCATTGTTTTTTATGATAAATAAAATATCATCAATTTTTACTAAATCAGATAATAATTCCAAAAGCATGATATCTCTTGATAACGAAATTATTTCAATTTTTTGAACGGTTCATGTCAATTTGAACAAAATCATCAGCATCACCATGAACACAATCAGTTCCAACTGCTTTTACAGGTGAAAAACCAATTTTTCCTTCATGCATTTTACCTTCATTTTGTAAGATACCTATTTTGCCTGAAACAATTTGCTTGTGTTTTTGACAGGTGACTCCCACCATATACTCATCATTTCCTGAAATAACAGACACAACAAATTCAGGAGGATTCGCACATTGTTTTCCTTCTTCCATCACTGAACATTTGTCAGGCAACATGGTTTGATTTGAAATTTTATAAGATATTAATCTTGGTTGTCACAGATGCAATTTATTATCAACTAAATTAAATTAAGATTGAAAGTTATTGGTGCAGAATTTTGATGTGATAGTTATCGGCGGAGGTATTCTTGGAACTACAATTTCATATTTTTTATCATGTCTTAATAAATCAAAAAAAATAGCAGTTATAGAGCAAGCTAGTAATGTTGCTTTTCATACAAGTGGAAGAAACACAGGTAAAGTTCATGCCCCATATCTGTATAATCCTGAGAAGAAAAAGTTGTTTGCAAAATCAGCTTTTCATGGTTATGAAATGTGGGAGGCATATGCAAAATTAAAAAAATTGCCATTTAAAAAAGACGGAGTTATCGAAATTGCTTTAGATGAAAAAGGAATCAACGTTCTTGAAAAATATCTCAAATGGGGAAAACAAAATGGGTTAGAAGACATTGACATTAAATTACTAAATAAAGAAGAATTAAAAAAAATAGAACCTGAAATAAAATGTGAATCAGCATTATGCGTTTACAAGGATGCATCTACAGATTATTCATTATTTACAAATTCAATAATGAATGACAGTAAAGAAAGCGGTACAACATTTTTGTTAAATTCAAGAGTTACAAAAATAAAAAAAAGAGAAAAAAAATGGACAGTTACTCTAAATGGTAAAAATGAAATTTATACAAAATTTTTAATCAATGCGGCAGGAGGAGAAGCAATAGATATTGCACATGGTGTTGGAGTAGCAAAAAAATTCACCGATGTGCATTTTAGAGGAGAGTATTGGAAAGTCCCAAAAGAATACAGCAATCTTACAAAATCAAGCGTGTATTCTGTTCCTAAATTTCCAGAATATCCGTTCCTAGATCCACATTGGATTCTCAGAGTAGATGGTAGTTGTGAAATTGGACCAAATGCAGTTCCAGTTTTTAGTCCGTATGGATATGATGCAGTAGAAAATCTCAAAGAGTTCATTCCAAAAATGCTAGAAATGTTAGGTTCGGGTGCAAGAAAAGCAATTTTTGATAAACAATTTCAAGAGCTTGCCATTAATGAAATACAATCATCGATGTCAAAAACAAAGATGGTGGATAGGGTAAAAAAATTCTTGCCAAAAATAAATTCAGATAAAATTACTGAGAAAGGAACTGCAGGGATAAGATCATCAGTAATTAATGAAGATGGAAAATTTGTACCAGACGTAGTCCTAGAAGAAGAGGATGAAATGTCATTTCATATTTTGAATTATAATTCACCGGGTGCGACAGGAGTTTTGCCATTTTCAGCGCATATTGTAAACCATCTTAACAAAACAGGGTTATTCATCAACGAGAAACAAGATGCAGAATGTGGACCTTGGAAATTTACAGATATTATTGAAAAAATACAATAATTGAGATTCCTAAAAAGAAATACAGCGTTATTTTATTTTGTATCTAAGAATAGCCAAAACAGAATTATGTATATCTAATTTTTTAATAATAGTAGGAGAAACAGCAAACTCTATTGTAGTAGAAGTATTTTTTGCAATTTCGAGCATTTTCATAATATTTTTGAACTGTGGATTTGTATGATAGTCTGCAGACACAATTAATGTATCTACAGCCCCCATTTCCAATGCTTTGTAGATGACATTGTTTCTTTTAGCCGTTAGACCATTCTTGAATAATTTTTCATATTTTTCAACTAGTTCCACCACATGTTTTCTTCGTTGTTGATACAAATGATGGATAATTTTTTCATGGATTTCTTTAATAGGAGTTGAAAAAGACAAGTTTTCTACAAATCTGCATTTTTTCATTAATTCCGAATCAAGTTCATCAAAAAATTCTGTTTTTGCAGGACCAGCGCCACCCAGTAAAATTAATTCAGAATTCAAATACATTGCTTTTGTTTTATTTGCAACTTTCTTAAAGAAAACATGAATTTTTGTTTGCCTTGCTCTCAAGAATCGTCCTTGGCTTTGTCCACCTTTTCTATGTCTGCCCTGTAAATCAATTGAGAGTTTGGATTCTTGTAATATCTGACTACCATGAAATTTTTGTATTCTTGCAGTTTTTTGATCAATGGTGACCAGTAAAACATCATAATTAGTTTTGAGAATATCATTAAAGGGCTTGATGTATGGTTTTTTATTCAGCATGTAGATATACGGAAGTTTTTTTGAGGTTCCAATTTCTTTAATTGTTACTTTGCCATTATTTATCCAGCCAAAGATACAAAGAGTTTTAGCAAATTTTCCAACAGATGATGGATTGTTTTTCAAATGTATGATTCTTTTTTGGATTTGTAATTCAATTTTTTCAATAGATTCATTTCGTTGATTTTCATTTAGTAAAGAAATAGTTTCATCGCCCTTACCATAAGGGTAGTAGACAGATACACATGTAGAATTGACCTGTTTTATCTCGTAAAGAAATTGATTTAGGGATATCCATTCAGATGAAGAGATTTCAGAAGATTCCAAACCATTCATAGATTAGAATCTAAAGTGTCGGTATAAAATTCAGCTCTAAAATTAAAAAAAGGCGCCGGGAGGGAGATTTGAACTCCCGTTCCCTTGCGAGAACGCGCTTTATGGTTAATTATTTCCAGGCGCGCGCCCTACCAGGCTAGGCGACCCCGGCGCAAGTCTTGCGACAAAAAGATTTGATGAAATGCGATTATAAATTATGTTACTGAGATGCTACTTCCAAATTGTGATAGTTGTTGATTTTTCTACATTATTTCCTTGATTATCAATTCCTTTAGCAGATATTTTGTAAAGACCTTCCAGAGCTGCATCTCCATCATTTTTTATTTGATTCCATGAAAAACCAATTTCATCACCAGGATCAAGAGTTGGCGGCGTTCCAAATACATCAGGGGAAAACATCAAAATCCCAGACAATCCAGTAATTCGAAGACCGTAAGAATCATCAAAAAAAGTTAAAGGAGTAGTTCCAGAATTTACAATTTGAATGGTTATTTCTTCGCCTTTTTTAAAATTAGATTTTTCAGTAACTACAGAAATTGACGAACCATCCACAAAAATTAATTGACTGGTATTTTTTACATCGATTAGATATACGCCAAAAGCAAGTCCGGCAATCACACCAATTCCAATAAAGAGTACAAGACTTTTTGCCAACAATTTCTTTTAAAATAGTTCTTGTTTTTTTAATCCTTTGGAGGAGTTGGTTTTGTTCTCCATTTTTTTGGATAAGTTTTAGGTGCCATAATGATTCTTTTTGTTTCAAATGCATATCCTTTTGTAGCATCACGAATTTCTTCTTCAGACATTGTAGATTCGGCCAATGCCACAGCTTCTCCTTTTTGAGTATATACTCCAACAATATCCCCTTTTTTTAAATTTTGTGAAATTCTCAATACTCCAGGTATTGCTAGTTGTGCTCCATGACACAGTGCATCTACTGCCGAATCTCGAATTACTGCGGATTTTAATTCACTAAGGGCATATTCTACAGGTTTGATCATTTTCAAAAGTTTACTGTCATCTTTTTTTTCCTCCCATATTGCAAAAGCATCAGCTAGTTCATGCAAGGTCACCAATCCATCACGTTCATAAAATTGGTCAACCCTAGTTCGTCTAAGCTCTACCATAGTTGCACCAGGTCCCAAAATTTCCCCAACATCATAGTAAAGTTTTCGAATATAAGTTCCAGCTTCACATAAAATTCTAGTTAAAAGTAATCTTTCTTTTTGTTCAATTATTTCAAATTCATATATTGTTCTCGTTCTTGTTTGTCTAAGAACAGCTGAACGTTGTGGAGGTTTTTGGAAAATCTCTCCCCTGAACATTTCAACAATTTCATTTAGTTTTTCCTTTGATGGAAGTGAATGAACTCTTCCTAAAGCATGATATTCTTTAGGGCCATAAAGTAAAACTCCCAATGCTTTAGTAGCCTCACCCAACCCTAAAGGCAAAACTCCAGAAACTTGAGGATCTAATGTACCACTATGACCAATTTTTGGAAGTTTTAAGAGACGTTTAGTCCATGCAACAGTTTCATGGCTTGTAGGGCCAGGAGGCTTGTCTAAAAGGATAATTCCATAATTTAACAATTGCTCAATTGTTCTTTTATCATAATACGTCCCGTATGCATCATCAGTGATATCTTGATCAATTTCAACTAAATTTTCAAGTTGCTTAAGGGTCATAGTAATTTTCTCACAGTTTCTTTAGCAACATCAATTACTTGTTGTGCTGTCAGATTATCTGTATTTATAATTAAATCAAATACAGATTTATCCTCACCAAAATCAAAATCATATAATTTTTTGTACAATGCCTTATTCTTGTCAAATCTTTCTTTTGTAATTTTATAAGCATCTTTAGGACTCATACTATCTCTAGACTGCATTCTTTTAGTGCTACTTTCATGAGAACCCTCAAGCCAAATCTTTACGCCATTTTTAATTAGCCAAGGCAAAGTATAACTAGTAATCACCATTCCACCTTGATTAAAAAGAGCAATTAATTTTTCATCTAATTTTTTATCAAATTCAGAATTTTGCTCACGTTGATTAAGAAATTTCATTCCCTCTTCAGTATCCCACCAATCATCACCTGCTGAATTAAAACCATGTTCATTTGCCATCTCTTTTAACACATCTCCGCCACTAAAATATTGTAATTGAAATTCTTCTGCTAATCCTTTAGCAACAGTTGTTTTTCCCACTGCAGGAGGACCAGAAATAACTATAGATTTTGTCAACTGAGATCCATCGAGGTTTTTGTGAGTCTCATAATTATTCCACTAAATGCAATAGATGAAAGGAAATACCAAGCCCAAAGATGCAATGCATTTTCTCTACCAAAACAAAAATGTCCTTCTTCAATTGCTTGTGCAGCACTGCATGTTAACTGAAACATGTCTCCAGGAATTACATTTAGTGGAATTGGTGAAAGAGCAACAGTGTAAGAAAATAGTTGTGGCAATACAAGATAGAATATCAATATTAACGGAACAAAGGTAATCATCATAGGACGCATATTCATCTGCATCATTTCCATGGACATTTTGTTCATGTATGATGATTTTTTACCTAGTTCAGCAATTTTGGCTTGATCTTTAGATCTCATTGCAGCCATTCTTTCTTTTTGCCAACCACGAGTTTCTTTCATAATTCGTTTTAGTTTTACCTGATCAATCATTTTCTTTCTAACTGCAGCATTAAACAAATTAAGCACAATACCAAATCCAGATACAGCAAACATTGAAAGAATTAATCCTTTGACTATAGGATCATCACTACCCAAAGCCTGTCTTCCTTCACCACCAAGAAAATCAGGCAGCTGGAGATGTATCATATCGATGAAGAGTAGAACAAAATTGAAATCCATTTTTTATAACCCTATTGCACTAATGATTTTACCAGCTGCTTCATCAACCTTTCCCTCACGATTTAGAACGTGTCTTACCGGGGCGCCTGTAATTACAGCACATGCAGAAATCATGCCAGATTGAATATCTAGTTCTTTTTTAACATTAGAAAGAGTGATTTTGTCTCTATTTCTGGTATCGTCCTTCATTCTCCTATTGTAAATTTCTTCAGGTTTTGCAGATACTGAAACAAAGTTGGTAGGTTGAATAATTTTGAGAACATGTTCAGGCAATCCAGGATAATATCCCTCTGGAGAATTGATAAATGCATGAGTATCAATAATTATAATTTCTTCAATATATGATGCAATTTTTTCTGCTACAACTTTTTGAAGACGTTGTTGCTCAGACACTGGAAGTCTTCTTAGTTCATCTCTATCAGTAAGACCGTTTTCTTTTGCAACTTCAAACATCAAAGTCCCATAACTAACCATGTGAACGTTTTTTTCGTGGTTTTTTAAACTTTCAACAATTTTATTTAGCAATGTGGTTTTTCCAACACCTGGAATTCCAATCATTATAATTTTCTTATTTTCGACCAAGTAAAGCACCCAAACGCGGCATAGCAACTTCAACTTGTTCTCTAACTAATTGTGTGTAATAGTTGATGAGAATATCCACCATAAGTAAAATTCCAATTCCAGAACCAAAGACTCCAAGTACATCAGATACACCTGCTAAAAGACCCAATATCGCAGAACCAATAATGGTTACAGATGGAATGTATTTGTTTAACAGTGCTTCAACGGGCGCATTAGATCTTCTAAATCCAGGGATTTGTACATCTGCATCAAGTAAGTTTTGAGCTGCAGTCTTTGGGGACAAACCACCAAGTTCAACCCATAATCTACCAAATACAATTACAATTCCAATCATAAACAGAACATACCCTACTGCACGCATTGGATCTAATGCTGCAACATCCAGACCCCTTGGAGGAGTGATATAGTAAATGATGCCACCTACAGGAGTGTTAGGACTGGTAGGATCAAATTGAGCTACAAAATTCATAAAGAAATTATTGTTACGCGGGTTCATGTTTGCCCACAACATTTGGAATATGAAAACAGCATTTGCAGTAAGTGCAGAAGCTAAAATGACTGGAATGTTTGAGACGTACATTAGCTTGATTGGATAAACAGCGGAGAAACCCCTGTATTTTGTAGAAACGATTGGAATCTCAATTTTAATGCCTTGAGTAAATACAAGTATTAGTAAAATTCCAGCCGTAAGGCACAGTCCAAATATACTCGGTAGTTGATTAGAACGGAAAAAAATATTTGTTATATCGCCACTGCCAGTTAGCGATTGTGCAATATATGGAACAATTCCAATCATACCTCCATCTCCTGCAGGCAATGGACTAAACATGCTCCAAAGAATTTGTTGAGCAACGCCGGCCATAATAAATAAACTGATTCCACTACCAAGGCCCCAACCTTTCTGAATTAATTCATCCAAGAACATAATGATGACAGATGCCGCCATCAATTGGCCAATTAACACATACAGAATGTATGGTTCAGTAATACCAGGGCCATAAACTGCCATGGCATATACGATAGACTCTGCTATAATCACAATGTAAGTTACTAGTTTAGTAGCAGTTTGAAAAATACCTCTTTCTTCTGGTTTTTTGAAATCAAATTTCAAAATATCTGAACCCCTCAATAGTTGCATTAAGAGTCCAGCTGTAACTATAGGCCCAATACCTAATTCAACAAGAGTACCTTGTTGTGATGCAAAAATAACTCTAGCAAAAGCTAGGAAATCAAACTGCGGTGCTGTTGCTCCAAATAACGGAGTTTGACCCATTATCATATAGACAAGTAATGCAATTCCACACCAAAGTAATCTAATCTGCAGTGAGATTTTCTTTTTAGGTTTTGGAACTTGAGGTAAATATGGCTCTGCTTTAAAAACTATTTTTCGAATAGTGCCAGTTAAGCTACCTTCAGCCATTCTTAGGTAACACTTCTCCCCCAACAGCTTTTAGTTTTTCTTCAGCGGATGCAGTAAATTGTTCAACTTTGACAGAATATCCATTTGTTATTTTTCCGCCACCAAGAAGTTTTTTGTATCCTGCACTTGCAAGATCCACAATTTTCTTACCGCCTTCTTCTTTACCGAACTTTGCAAACAAGTCATCCAGATCTCTAAGACTTGCCCATTTTTTTATAATATTTGGTTGAGGTGTTTTAGGGATATCGTGGCCATAATGATCTGGGTCTTCTTTAATCATAGTACTTCTATGATGTTTTTTCATACCAGTAATTCCAAGACCACCCTTATGACCACTTGCACGGTGTTGACCTACTTGTCCCCATCCCATGTGTCGTCCGCCTCTAAGTCGTCTTGTTTTTCGTAATCTAGTTGCCATGTTAAATCATTCTCCTTACAATAGTATCAAGTTCCTTATTTGATCCAAGAACACCTTTCTGTCCATACAGTTTCTTTGTGCTTCTTTTGAATCCATGTACCGGGGGTGCTAAAGCAAACCAAGGTTTGAGAGGTTTTAATTTTGATAAAGTTACTTTGCCTTCAGCCAAAGATGCCCCCAATTCTTCAGCACTTGCAAATCCAAGTTCTTTCAAATCTTCGGCAGTTACTTTTTGATAACCGCCTTTTCTTGCTTTTTTATCTACTAATTCAGTTGCCAAAGATGCATCAATTTCAGTCCATGTTACATAGTGCTGTACTTTTCTTAACATACCGACAGTATTGTCTTTTGCTGGAAGAATAGTTGCACGATATTTTTTATCTAATTTTAATAACATCATTGTATGAGTAGCCCAATACGGACAATCAGCCTGACCTTTTATTCTAACAACGAGATATGCATTTGCCATTATTTATCAACCCTGACTAAATGTCTGTCTAAGACAATCCAGCACTGCTTTTGAAGTCGAATTCATCGTAGGAGTAGAACCTTTTGCGGTAGTCCATGCATCTTTAAGACCAGCCAATTCCAATAATCGTTTAATTTTACCACCTGCTACAAGACCTAATCCACGAGGTGCAGGAATAATTTCAATTGTAACACTACCACCTTTTCCTTTAACTTTGAATGGTACAGAATGTTTTTGATCACATCTACATTCCCAACTACCACATCCCATTTTGATTGGTTGGACATTAAGGAATGCTTGACTAGTTGCTTTTTCAATAGCAATTCTCATTTGTTTTGATTTTCCTTGTCCAATACCCAAGTATCCATTTTCATTTCCGGCAGCAACAATTGCTTTAAATCTAGTTGATTGGCCATTTGTAGTCATTCTTTGAATAATACCCACATCAACAACTTCACTTTTCAAGTCAGGTAATAATTTCTTGATAATTCCTGATTCTTGAATACGTAATCCTGATTCAATAATTTCTTCTAATGATGAAATTTCTCCAGATGAAACTTTTTTTCCCAAAATAGTTTTTGGAACCCAAATTTCTTCTTCTGGCTCTCTTCTTGGTCGTCTCGGACGATCGCTTTTAATTCCTCCAGGTGGACCGCTTCCATATATTGGTGGACCTCTGCCTCTGCCTCCTTGTCCCGGTTTAGATTGTGCTGTTTGACTCATGTCTATTTGACCTCACTGTCAATTGAAGATTTAATTTTTGAAATTTCATTTTTTACTGTTAAATGTTCACCGTTAATTCTTTCTTTAGAGGGAAAAGTTTCAGAGTCAGCTGGTACTTGAACTCCAGCATCAATCACGCCTTTAAGAGCAGCTGCCATTCTTTGGGTATATCGTCTAGTTCCAGTATACAATATTGCATCTTTAGCGCCATTTCCTATTGCCTTCTTACCAGCCAAATAACCAGTAAGGTATGCAGCAGGTACACTTTTTCTAGAACCTTTCCATCCCTTTTCAAGCAAATATCTTGAATGAGCAGAAGCTATAACTTTGTCGCCAGTCATACCAGGTGTTAAAATTTGAACCTGAGTATTTTCATTAGTAATATTTACAGTGATAAAATCACGTTTACCCATCAACATGGTTCCACGTTTTCTATAATTGGTCTTTTCTTCCCTTAATCTTCTCAATATTTTTGAATAGGCCATCTATAGAGACCGAGTTTGAATCTGCTCTTATATACGTTAAGCGCGAATTAGAGCAATCAGTAAAGCTTTCTGAGTATGTAATCGATTTTCTACCTCATCCCAAACAACTGATCGAGGTCCATCAATTACAGATGAAGTAACTTCTTGTTCTCTCTTAGCTGGAAGACAATGTAGAAAGATCGCATCTTTCTTTGCAGACTTTATTAATTTATCATCAACTTGATACTTTGGCAAAAATTTTTGTAATCTTTTTTTGTCAAGATTATGAATAGATGAAAAAGTATCTGTAACTATCACATCAGCATTTTTAGATGCAATGAACGGATCAGTTATCAATTCTATGTTGGTAGATTTTTTAGCGTGATTTACAACATTTTTGTTTGGTTCAAATCCCTTCGGAGTTGCAATAGACATATTGATTCCAGCTAATGATGCACCATAAATCATAGAGTTACAGACATTATTACCATCGCCAATCCAGGCGATTTTTAATCCCTTAAATTTTTTCTTTTTTTCTTTAATCGTCATAAAGTCTGCCAATGTTTGACAAGGATGAAAAGTGTCAGAAAGACCATTAATTACAGGAACACTTGCATGTTTAGAAAGGGATTCCAATAATTTATGATCATATACACGTGCCATGATGCAATTTGAATATCGTGAAAGAGTTTTTGCAGTATCTTCTATGGATTCTCCACGAGACAATTGCATATCATTTGATGAAAGATTAACTGCGTGTCCACCTAACTGATACATACCAACTTCAAAACTAACACGTGTTCGCGTGGATGGCTTTTGAAAAATCATTGTCAATATTTTATTTTTTAGAGTAGGTTTGTTTCCACCTTTTTTGAGTTCTTTTTTTAATTTGATAGAATCATCAATTAACCCTACAAATTCCTTTGAGGATAATTCCGCTAAAGTGAGCAAATTTTTTGTTTTTAGTTTCATTTTTTAAAGAACCCGAACCTACCTTTTTTCTTTTTGGGTTCTTCCTTATCATGTTTTTGCATTTCTTCTTCATCTTCAACATCATCATGTTGATCATTGACATCATCTGATGCTCCAGATTCAGATCTATCATTTTTAATCCATTGACGAATTCTGTTTCCTAAATTGATTGCATCGGCATCATTTTCAGGTGGAGGAATATTGAATAATTCAGAATATGTTGTAATATCTTCATCCTTGATTCCATCAAATGGATCATTGGAATTGGATTGCAGCTTTGGTGTTGGTTCCGGTGTTGGTCCTGGTTCTTTCTTTAAATCAACATTATCTAATGAACCAAAAACAGTTTCTAGAAAAGTTTCTTTATCAAATGATTTAAGATCAGGATATTCTTGACCAACCCCTATATAGAGAACGGGAGTAGAAGTTACTTTTACAATAGATAGTGCAGCACCCCCTCGTACATCTGCGTCACTCTTTGTCAAAATTGAACCATCAAAATGAACATGCTCAAAGAATTCACGTGCTTGGTTTACTGTATCATTTCCAGCCAAAGAATCACCTACAAAAATTTTCATATCAGGATTTACTACTTTGGTAATTTTGGCAATTTGTTGCATCAAGTTTTCACTTGTCTGCATTCTTCCAGCAGTGTCAATCAAAACACAATCTGTCTTGTGAGATTTTGCATACAAAACAGCATCTCTTGTAACAGCTGCAGGATCAGAATTATAATTTTGTGCAACAAGTTTCAAGTTTAGACGATTTGCATGTTCGCGTAATTGCTCAATTGCACCAGCTCGAAAAGTATCAGCTGCAGCAATTACTATAGAGTATTTTGCTTCTTTTAACATATGAGCAACTTTAGCTAATGAAGTAGTTTTGCCGACACCATTAATTCCTACAAATAAAATCAAAAAAGGTTGTCCTTGACTCTTTTTTTCATTAATTTTTTTAAAAAGATCAAACTCGCCTGTAGCATCAAACAGTGCAGAAATACTTGAAATTAAACTATCTTTTACAAATTTTTCAATTTCATTTTTATCAACTTTTGAACCAATTAATTTTTCTTTAAGATCAGATTTAATTGAATCAATCACCTCCATTGCAACGTCAGAATCTAAGAGAGATATTTCTAATTCAAAGAGGGTATTTTCTATGTCTTTGTCATCAAGTTCTTTTTCTCCGAGACTTTTCGCTACATTTGAAAATGCACTTTGAAGTTTATCAAACATGCTTTATCCTGAAGATGGAGGTTGTTTCATAGCTTGCATCATTTGATTCATCTGTGCTTTTCCTTGCTCTAATCGAGCAGATGCATCTTGTTTTTTTGCAACAGTATCTTGTAATGCAATTTCAATTTCTTTAATTCTTGCTTCCAGGTAGTTAATTGCAGAAAGGAAATCTTTTTCAACTGCAATTCCCGCACCGATATTTATAACAATCTTGGAATTAGATGAAATTTTTGTGGGAACATATGTACCCATTCCAATTGGAACTAGAGTTTCAGATTCAGAGTTTTTACCAAGTGACTGAATAGATTTAATGGAAGCAGCTGCTTCTCTTAGAATATTCATAAAAGTGACTTCTCTATCAGATAAATCAGAAAAATACGTTTCAAGCATTTGTATTTGCTGCATTAATTGCTCTGCTTGTTCTTCACTCATGTACAACAAACATTTCTCTGATGGTTATAAATTCATTTATAGATTTTGAATATACTCAATAAAAAAAATAGATTAAGAAAATAAAAAAAATAAAGATTTAACTTTATTTTGCTTTAGAGAATCTAGATTCTACTTCATCCCAATTAACTACATTCCACCATGATGCGATGTAATCTGGTCTTTTGTTTTGGTAGTTGAGATAGTATGCATGTTCCCATACATCACAGCCAAGTAATGGCACCAATCCTTCAGTTCTTGGACTAGTTTGGTTTGGCATTGATTTGTACTCAACCTTTTCCGAAGAAGGATTGTATACTAACCATCCCCAACCACTGCCTTGAATTACAGCTGTAGTAGATGAAAATTTCTCTTTAAAGTCAGAAAAGCTTCCAAAGGAATCGTTAATTGCATCAGCAATAGATCCTCCAGGTTCTCCGCCTCCATTTTGTTTCATGTTATTCCAAAATAACCTATGGTTATCGTAACCACCACCGTTAAAATTAATTGCACCTCTTTGAGCTTCTGGTATTGAGTTAATATCAGACAAGATGTCAAGGATATCTTTTTCTTGAATATCAGCAGGACATGCTTCAAGAGCTGCATTTAGTTTGTCAGTGTATGCCTGATGATGTTTTGTGTGATGAATCTCCATTGTTTTTGCATCAATGTGAGGTTCTAATGCATCATAAGCATATGGCATTTCAGGAAGAGTGTATTTTCCCATGCATGACTTGGAAAATTTATTCAATTTATTGCTTTAGTAAGCAATTCATTTTTACTTGTTAAATTGGTTAGAAAATTTGTGAAAATAGTAGTAATTTTTTCATTATCAATGGCACTTTTAGGAATTTTTATTTTATCACACTCGTTAGAAACTGAAAATGAAATTAGAACTTATTTACAAAGAAGTGTGCCATTTGTCGGTACAGACATTCCCAGAATAGATGGGATAGATGGAACAGGAATCAAAATAGCAATAATAGATACAGGTGTTGACTTTAATCATCCAGATCTTTTTGGATGGGGACATGAAGGTAAAGTGATTGGAGGTTTTAATTTCATACAAGAAGGCAGGCCACCTCTAGATACAAACGGGCATGGAACTCAAGTTGCAGGAGTGATTGCAGCAGATGGGCAAATTATAGGTATTGCACCAAAAGCAAAAATTTTAGCTTACAAAGTTTCTGAAAATGGAGAAGGAGTATCATCGGATTTGATCATCAGAGCAATTGAAAAAGCAATTGAGGATGATGCAGATATAATCAATATCAGTCTAGGAATAAACAAAACAAATCCCAAAATTGAACGGGCAGTAAACTTGGCATTGGAAAAAGAAATCTTTGTTGTAACTGCAGCTGGTAATGACGGACCAGAATTAAAAACAATAGGCAGTCCTGGAAGAAATTTTGGATCAGTAACAGTTGGTGCAACATATAACAATCTAACATCTAGCTTGGTTGCGACTTTAGAAATTGATGAAAACCCATACACCATAATTCCAATGGTCGGATCTTCAAAATTAGAAGAAGCAATTACAGGAAAAATAGTTTTTGGAGGGTATGGAAAAATAAAAGATTTTGAAAAATTAAATGTAAAAAATTCAATAGTAATTGTAGAGCGAGGAAGTGATGTTGAAGGGGAGTTGTTATATTTTTCAATTAAAGAAAAAAATGCTGCAGCGGCAGGAGCAAAAGCATTAATTGTTTACAATGACAAACCAGGAATTTTTTTGGGTGAATTAATTCATGAATTTGTTGAGACAGGATACACACCACAAATTCCGGTGGTGTCTATGGATAGAGAAGAGGGACTAGAGATTATTGAATCATTAAATGAAAATAGTGAAGGAATAATACATTTATTTTATAATCCAGATTTTGTAGCACACTTTAGTTCCAGAGGACCAGTATCACCATTTTACATCAAACCAGAAATGGTAGCGCCGGGAGCATACATCAACACCACACAAAACAATGCAGGCTATAACTTTACCAGCGGGACAAGTTATGCAGCTCCGCATGTGAGTGGTGCTGCAGCATTACTGCTACAAAAAAACCCAGAACTTCATCACCATGAAATCAAGTCTATATTATTGACCACCGTAAAAGACGTATCAGATGCCTATGGTCAGGGATTTTCAATTCATGAGGCAGGGGCTGGAAGATTAGACATTGGAAATGCCTATAATGCAAAATTAATCATAATTCCACCTAATTTCATAGTTAATGTTTCATCTGAGAAATTAATTGCTGAACAAAAATTTGATTTGAAATTACTTGAAGGGACATTAGATAATTTGGATGTAAAATTTGAAGGTCCAGAATTTATCAATTTTGCACATATTCTTGAAGGGAATGAATTACTTGTTAAGATGAGTATGAGCGAAGAAAGATTTGAAGAACATGAGGGGAGAATCATCATTCATCATGAAGATATCCGTTATGTAATTCCATTCCTATTGCATTACACAGAAGGCTCAATTTCCGTAACTCAACAAAATCAAAAACTTTACTTTGACATTAATCATCCAGAAGAGTGGAGTTTTACTAAAATTTTAGTGGTAAATAGTAAAGATGGAAGTATATCAACTACAACTACCACCCCAGATAAAATAGCATCAATTGAAATTTATGAAAATACAGAATATTGGATAGATGCCAAGATTAGAGTAAACGGTAATACATCAAATGCTTTTAGTATGATAGAAATTAATTCGCTTGAAGAAAATCACAACAAAATAGACATACAAGATATACCAGAAAAACAAATTGGAATAATTATTGCAATTCTAATTGGAATTGCAGTATTTGGCATAATTAAGAGAAAATAATCTATTGTGAATTTTTAGGACCTGCATCAATTATTTCAGGTGAAACATTTTCAAATTTTTTGAAATTTTCAACGAACATTTGTGCTAATTTTTTAGCAAAAAGATCATAAGAGTCTTTATCAATCCAGGTATTTTTTGGATCTAAAATTTCAGAAGGAACGCCTTTTACTTCTGTGGGAATATCTAGATTGAATAAATCACCATGTCGATATTTGACGATGTCAAGTGCTCCAGATATGGCAGCAGTAACCATTGCACGACTGTATTTAATTTTGATTCTTTTTCCAACTCCGTATGGGCCACCAGACCATCCAGTATTCACCAAGTAAACTACAGTGTTATGTTGATTAATTTTTTCTCCAAGAAGTTTTGCATAAACAGATGCAGGTCTAGGCATGAATGGAGCTCCAAAACACTGAGAAAATACAGATTTTGGCTCTTTAATTCCTCTTTCAGTTCCAGCCAACTTACTGGTATAACCAGACATGAAATGATACATTGCACTTTCTTTTGTAAGTCTAGAAACAGGAGGTAAAACGCCTAATGCATCTGCAGTCAAAAATACAATAACTCTAGGATTACCACCTGTACTAGGTATTACTGCACCAGGTATGTAATCAAGGGGGTATCCAACACGAGTGTTCTCTGTCAATGAGTTATCATCATAGTCTGGAGTGTTATCATTTAAGACAACATTTTCTAAAAGTGCACCAGGTTTGATTGCATTCCAAATTTCAGGTTCTGCCTCTTGACTAAGGTTAATACATTTTGCATAACATCCACCTTCAAAATTAAAAGTTCCATTATCAGACCAACCATGTTCATCATCACCAATTAGTTTTCTATTAGGATCTGCTGAAAGAGTAGTTTTACCAGTACCAGACAATCCAAAAAATAATGCAGTGTCTCCTTTTTCACCAATGTTTGCAGAACAATGCATTGGGAAAATACCACGGCCAGGTAAAAGGAAATTCATTACACCAAACATTGATTTTTTCATTTCGCCAGCATATTCAGTTCCTCCAATCAAAACAATTTTTCTTGTCAAGTCAATTAAGATAAAAACATCAGTTCTTGTGCCATCAATGTCAGGGTCAGCTACAAAATCGTTTATGCATAAAATTGTAAATTCAGGTTCATGTTTTTCTAATTCTTCATTGGTAGGTCGAATAAACAAATTACTAGAAAACATGCTTTGCCACACATGATCATTGATTACTCTAATTGGTAAACGAGTTTCAGGGTCAGCACCTACAAAGCCATCAAAAACAAATAGTTCCTTATTTTCAACAAAATCTCTCATTTTTTCAAAAAGCTTTTCAAATTTACCACTTGGGAATTGGTGATTGATTTTTCCCCAATCAACGGTGTCATGAGTTTTATCATCATATACGATAAATCGGTCATCAGGAGATCTGCCAGTATACTTGCCTGTATTTACAGAAAGAGAGCCTGTAGAGTTTACAACACCTTCATTTCTTTGAACTGCTAATTTTACCATTTCATCCACAATTAGATTTCGGTGAACTTTGGAGGGTTTGATCCCAAAAGCAATCAATTGTGAAGAAAATTTCTCAGTTGTTGCAGTACCAAGTACTTTGGTCAGAGGATTATGCCTCCAAAAATAATTTTGTCAATCCCAGGCAAGTTCATGAGATATTCGATCCGCCCTAGGTTTCCTTATTATCTTTTTCTTATAGAGAATTTCTTTCTGATCTAGGAACGTATTTATTCTAAAATTCAAAACTCAATCTGATGACGATCAACAAAGAATTACTTGCAAAGAGACAAGAGGCTAAAGAACACAAGCCAGACTTTGTTAGACCAGAAAGCTGGCGTTATGTAAGACTTCAAACAAATTGGAGAAAACCTAAAGGCATTGATCACCATCAAAGAAAACAAAAAAGCAGAGGTCGTCCAGGTCTTGTTAAAATTGGATATGGCGGACCTAAAGATGCAAAAGGATTGCACCCTTCAGGATTTACAGATAACTTAGTTTTCAACTTGAATGATTTAGGCAAATTAGATCCAAAAAAAGACGGCGTAAGATTTGGCCATAGTGTTGGTACAAAAAAGAGAAAAGAAATCATAGTTAAAGCAATTGAACAAAAATTCAAAATTTTTAATGCGAGAGTGAGTGCAAGTGGTAGTAAATCTTAAGGCTAAAAAAAGACTTGCAGCCAGAGTTACCGGTGTTGGAGTCAATAGAATAAAATTTGATGCAGACCATCTAGATGATATTGCAGACGCAATTACAAGAGAAAACATCAGAAGTCTCATAACAGCAAACACAATCAAAATTAAATCGTTTACAGGAACATCAAGAGGAAGAGCACATGATAAGAAAGCTCAGAGAAATAAAAGAGGTACAACTCAAGGTTCCAAACAAGGAAAAAAAGGTGCAAGAGTAGGTAAAAAAGAAGTCTATGTTGCAAAGGTTAGAGCACTTCGACGATTATTAAAAATTGCAAAAGACAGAAAAGATTTGACTAATCCAGAATTTTGGGCTCTTTACAAGAAAGTAGGTGGAAACACAGTTAGAAACAAAGCACATCTAAGAACTCTGATGGATGAAATTAGAGAAAAACGAAAAGATTAGAATCTATAAAGTATATTTTCTAATTCTAAAATTTTGCCATTTTGAATTTTTATTCCTTCATCATTTAACATCTTTGTTTTAACATGTTCACCATAGGCATATCCACCAATTTTTCCAGAAGACATTACAACTCTATGACATGGAATAATCACAGGGTAAGGATTTTTGTTCATTATTCTTCCAACTGCTCTTTGACCATTTTTTAATCCAACAGCTTTTGCTAAATCTCCATAAGTGGTAATTTGCCCCCTTGGAACTTCAAGTAATTTTTTGTAAATCTTTTGTTGAAGATTCATACTTTGATGACCTCAAGTTCTGTTGATTTAAGAAGATCAAGAACTTTTTGTTTGGAAGAGCCGAGTCCACGCCAATCTAAGAGAGCGGTTTTGGCCATATCATTTTGTGTCAGAATATGAGAAAACAATTTTTCATCAAGTTCATCTAATGCATGTTTTGGGATAACTGTACCAAGAGCATATTTTCCATTTAACAATTCATTTGTAAATTTTGATGGATAGTGGGTTCCGCCAAAACATATTGCCACAGGGTGTTCTTTAATTGGTTCAGACATAACTTTGTGAACCAACAGTGCAATAGAATTGCACAGAGATTCATCTGTCCATTGTTTTTCAGTAGTACCAATTTCAACAAATATTGAGGGTTTTGTCAGTGCAGTAGGTCCGTGATGAGTTGCCTCCATAGTAATTTGAAAATCTAAAAATTTTTGTTGATTTTTCTTCAAAGTCTGAAGGTATACTTTTTGAAAATCAGGTTTTGGAATTGCCACCTGATTATTATTCCCACCAAACTTTGCAGTAGAAAAATTTCCAGTGCTATGACATGTCAAAGCTAATACTTTAGATTCAGCTGCATGTTTTGAGAGAAAAACAAATCCGTCGTAATCATATTTTTCTTCTAACCAATCAGCAGAAATTGCAGGTGTCTGAATAATTACAAGATCATAATAGTGTCCGCGAAAAATATCGCCATCTTTAGTCATTTTTTGAGAAAGGTATTTTGCCATATTATGACCTGCAGGGTCATCACGATACGCAACTAGCAATTCCATGAGATAAGAGATATAAGGACACCTTATTAATTTCCAGCAATGAACCCTAGGCAAACTTTGAAAAACATGGCCAACACTATGAAAATGGCCAAAAAGCCAGACAAAGACGAGTACCAACAGCATCTTAGACTTGTTTTGTTAGGAATAGGAGGGGTAGGAGCTATTGGTTTTACAATTCAGTTTGTCTTTTCTGTAATTACATTTGGTAGATAAAAATGTCTGAGGAAATAAAATCACACTTGTTTGCAATTAGAACCACTGGAGGACAAGAAAAAGTGGTTATGAGGTTATTAGAAGCAAAAGCAAATACTAATCAAATCAATATTCAATCAGTATTTTGGGTAAGTGATTTGAAAGGATATGTTGTAATTGAGGCAATCAATCCTAGCGATGCTTATCTAGCAGTTGAGGGAGTCAGACACATTCGAGGTCAATTAAGAGGGGAATTAGAATTCAAAGATATTGAAGGATATCTAATTAAGAAATCAACAGTGTCACAATTAACCGTAGATAACATAGTAGAAATTACAGGTGGACCGTTCAAAGGAATGAAAGCGACAATTACCAGAATTGACGTAGACAAAGAAGAGGCAACAGTAGTTCTGCTAGATGCATCATATCAATTACCAGTTACAGTAGACGCAAACTACCTAAAGCTATCCGCCGGAGCTTAGGAAGGATTAAATTTTCAATTTGAGTTTGATTTAACATGGGAGAACAAAAAGTATCAGCACTTGTAACAGGCGGAGGAGCATCAGCAGGTCCACCATTAGGTCCGGCACTAGGCCCTCTAGGAGTTAACATCATGGAAGTCATTAAAGCAATCAATGACAGTACAAAAGATTTCGAAGGAATGAAAGTTCCAGTAACAGTAACTGTCGATACAGATACAAAAAAATATGAAATAGGTATTGGAATTCCATCAGCTGCCGCACTCATCTTAAAAGAAGCAGGACTCCAAAAAGGTTCAGGAGCATCAGGCACTGAATGGGTAGGGGATGTGACTATGGATTCAATTGTTAAAGTTGCAAATACCAAACTTGACAAATCATATGCATCTTCACTAAAATCAGTTGCAAAGACAATCATCGGAACTTGTCTGGCATTAGGAATCAAGGTAGAAGGAAAGACCCCAAAAGAAATTACTGCCGAAGTAACTGAAGGCAAATGGGATGAAAAATTCAAATAATTATTGAATTAGATAGACGGGATCTTTATCGGTTTTTTGTAATTCTACAAAGGTTTCAGTATTTTGTATACCTTCAATTTTTCCGATTTTTTCAATTACAATAGAGTGTAAATCCTCTAGATTCTTTGCATAGACATGAATCATAATATCAAATCTGCCAGTTACTTCTGAAATTGATACAACTTCTGCAGTTTCCATGAATTTTTTATGAATTGTATCCTTTAGCTTTGGATCTCGATTTATTCCGACAGAGGCCTTTACTCCTATACCTAAGAGAGAATCATCAATTTCAATAGTAAATTTTTTGATGAGTTTTTTCTTCATCAATCTCTTAATTCTACTGTAAAGAACAGATGCATTAATTCCAAGTTTTTTAGATAGCATAGGAACAGAAATCGAACCATCAGCAGTTAATTCGAAAAGTAATTTCATATCTAATTCATCAAAACGGTGCAACGTGCTCGAAAAACATGCTCTTGATTTAATATATGTAGGTTTTCAACACAATTTTCACCTGAATTGTGATAATTTTAGTGAAAAAATGTAATTTTTTTAAAATAATTGATTAACAAAAAACTCAATCTCTAAACGATTTTAGATTGTGTTATTGCCCATGGGAGATCGTGAAAATAAATTATTAAAAGACATACCAGATATGGTGAAAAAGGTAGAAAAAGATTTCAATGTGAAATCAATCGCTTGATGGAGGTCTAGGTTTGCCCGTTGTTATTTTTGCATCAGTATTTGCAGGTGCACTTGTAGATTCACGTAGAGGTGCTTCTTGACTACCAAAAAGGGGCTTGCCAATACTTTTCTTTACATCTACAGTTTTATCAGTCATAATACTAGTTAGCTTTTTACATTTTTAACAGTTTTACATTATAAGATTACCAAAGGTAGAATTACAAGAAAATAACGATCTCAATAAATTCCAGACCAAAACTAGCCGAAGTTAATTTAGATCCGGTATTTTTATACCCAAAAATTGATTGGTCTCAGGCATTAAAGTTAGGGCTTTTACCCCATGGTTACGATTTTAAGTAGGTTTTCTAGAAAATGTTTCGTAATGATTACAGATGCTCAGATTACTGAAATGGTAAAGCAAGCAAAGGCTGCAACAAAAGAGAGGAAATTCAAGCAATCCGTAGAATTAATCGTTACTTTCAAAGATATTGATGTGAAAAAAGGATTTGCAATTAACGAAATTGTTCAACTTCCAAAGACTAGTTCTCCAGCAACAGTTTGCATCATAGCTACAGGAGATATGAATCAAAAAGCAAAGGCTGCAAAAGCAGACTCTGTAATAGGAACAGAAGAATTAGGAAAATTTGGAACTAACAAGAGAGAATCTCGAAAATTCATTAACAAGTATGATTTCTTTTTAGCAGATACAAAAGTTATGCCAGAGGTAGGTAAAACGCTGGGTCAGCTTTTAGGTCCTAGAGGAAAGATGCCAACACCAGTTCCTTTTGATGCATCTATTGAAGCATTTATAGAAAGATTTAGATCTTGCATCAAAGTAAGAACAAGAGCATCATTGTCAATTTCATCTAAAATTGGAGATGTGTCCATGGATGACGCAGATTTGACAATTAATGCTCATACAGTTCTCAACGCACTTGAAAAGAAATTACCAAACGGGGAGAAAAATATGAAAAAGATTTTAATTAAAACTACAATGGGCAAGCCAATAAAATTAGCACAAGAGGTTAAGAAGAAACATGCATGAGAATAGAACAAGTTATCCTAAACGAAAAACCCAAATGTATCAGCAATTGCAAGAATTGCCAAAAAAATACAAAGTTCTAGCTGTAATTAAAATGAAAAAAGTTCGTTCTACACAAATTCTTCCATTAAGAAAAACGCTTGCAGGAGAGGTATTATTTTTCAGCATCAAAGATAAAGTTACAAAAAAAGCATTTGAAAAATTAGACGTACCAGGTGTTAAAGACATTGCAGACAAACTAACAGGACAATGCATGTTCTTATTTACAGACATGTCACCATTCAAGCTAAACGTTCTTCTCGCCAAAAACAAAGTAATGATGGCAGCAAGAAGCGGAGATCTTGCAAGTTTCGATATCGTAGTTCCTGCTAAAAATACAGGAATTGCACCAGGACCAATGCTTACAGAATTCAAAGAGGCAGGAATTCCAACCAAAATTGATCAGGGAACTATTTGGATTGCAAAAGACAGCACCCCAGTTCTCAAGGGAGAGGCAATCAATGAAAAATTGGCATCCATTCTAGGTAAATTAGATATCAAACCAGTAGAAGCAGGAATTTCACTAGATTCAGCATTAGAGGAAGGAACTGCATACACTGAAGAAGAAATGATAATCGATGTTGAGAAAATTAGAAATGCATTTACTCAATTTCATCAAGAAGCAGTATCACTATCAATTGAAGCAGCATATGTTACTGCAGAGAATATTTCGCAAATTCTTAACAAAGCATCTCAATCTGCACATTCCGTATCTGTTGAATTAGGATTTATGACTGATGAAACAAAGGAGCAAATTTTACAAAAAGCAGATTATCAAGCAAAGGCAGTCGCAGGGCAAGCAAAAGATTACACACCTGCCTAAGTCTCTCTAACTTTAGGTAAATTCCAATTATACTTCATTGCAAGTAATCTTATTCCAGTGGCAGTGATTATTCCAATTATTGATGCAATTTGTACATCTATACCCAACGATAAAACCAAATAAAAAATTACAATGCCAATAAAGCTTGCAACTGCATATACTTCTTTGACAAAAACTATCGGAATTTCTCGGACAAAGATATCTCTTAGAATTCCGCCACCAATAGCAGTAATCATACCTCCAAAGAGCATAGGCAAAAAATTTAATCCAATTATCTGATATGCAATTGATGCACCCAATATTGAAAACACTCCTAGTCCTACCGCATCAAAGATTAACCAGATATTCATTTTCTTTTTGAGTTTAGTAAAAAAGAAAAATATCAAAATTCCAGTAGACACAGTTAGTCCAACATAGATAGGATCAGAAAATACGGTGGGGAATCGTCCAAAGATCACATCACGAGTTACGCCGCCACCAACTCCCACCACAGTGGCCAAAACAATTACGCCAAAAATATCGGCCTTGTGAGAAATTGCTTTAGATGCACCAGTTACTGCAAAAGCTATAGTACCCAAATAATCTAAAATGCTAATAAACCCATCAATTGGAAAAGAAAAATCAACCATACAATCCAAACTCAGAGCTATTGCTAATTAAGATTTGATAAAAATAAAGTTCAAAAGTAAATTTGATAAAAATAAAGTTGCCTAGCCAAATAAGGAAGACAATCCTTCCATGGCTGCTTCTTCGTTTTTAGGTTCTTCTTTCTTCTTTTCTTCTGCTGCCGGGGCTGCTGCGGCATCTGCTGCTGGTGCGGCTGCTGCTGGGGCGGCTTTAACTGCCTCATCGATGTTAACATCGGCCAAGGCTGCAACTAGTGATTTAACTTGGGCTTCATTAACTTCAGCGCCAGATGCTTTAACAACTGAACTGAGGTTTGCCTCGTTAACTTCTTTGTCTAGTTTGTGAAGAAGTAAAGCAGCGTAAACATATTCCATTGTATCGAGATTTTCTTGAGGCATAATATAAAACTATGGAGAAGTTACGCCTAAAAATTAGAAATTAATTTAGAATTTTTAGACTTCTACAAACAGCATAGAGTGTTCGTTTTAGAGTAGCATCAGTCAAAGTATCCATCCTATGCTTCAAAACCCGTTTTGCTTCATCTCGTTCAGAACCAGGAGGTAAAGACAAAACAGCATTGATGAATTCAGGTAAAGATTCACGAATCCAACCATCCAGCATTCCATAAATTTTTGGAGGAATAATATCGCATTTATCAACATCGAGATCTAATACTTCGGCATAATTTTCATGTTCAACTCTATACACCAAAGCCAAAACAACATTATCTGGAGTTGGATGTTCAAGAATTTCTCTGGAGCGTTCTCCGGTTTTTCCTTGAGCAATCTTATTTTTCAATCCTATTGCATTTACAATTACCCCATTGACACCAACTTTTCGTCCATCAACACCAGTAACTATACCAAAAATAAAATCATTAAATTCACCATTTTTTTTAATTGAGAAAATTGAGGTGCCTTCTTTTAAAACAGGTTTCTTACCAAACATGAATAGTGTACAGGTAGTATTCTATTTATTCCTGCCCAATAGGACTTAATTCCAATAAAACACATTTGTGGTACATATCTAAAACTAAATTATCAATAGAAAAATTTTCTCAAGAGTGTTTTATTATAAAAATTCATGACTAATCAAGATACAATCAATTTACTTTTCTTAAAATAAGACAATACAGATGAGAATCAGAAAAAATGGAAAAAAAATACTATATTCTAATACCACTGATTCTTGCAACTTTTATTCATCTAGTAAACCCTGTTGGATTTCCAGACATCTTTTTTGATGAAGGAATTTACATGCGAAGGGCAATGAATACACTAGACACTGGAAACCCACAGGAAAGTTCTTTTTATGACCATCCATATTTCGGTCAAATAGTTTTAGCAGGAGTATTACAAATTACAAACTATCCGCCTGACACTACAACTGATCCGAACTCACTTCAAAATCTATACCTCATTCCAAGGTTATTCATGGGAATAATTGCAATAGTGAGTACTTTACTAGTCTATCAAATTGCTAAAGAGAAATTTAGTAATGATGTGGCATTGCTATCATCTACACTATTCGCAGTGATGCCATACACGTGGATATTTGATAGGATATTACTTGACTCGATTTTATTACCATTTTTGCTTGCATCAATTTTACTTGCAATTTATTTTGCAAAACCTCAAGGCAAGATATGGCTTGCACCAATTTCAGGAATTTTATTAGGACTAGCGATATTTACTAAAATTCCAGCATTTGTTTTCATTCTATTAGGAATTTGGTTAATTTTCCAAAAGGAAGGAAAAATGTCACACATACTAATCTGGATAATTCCAGTATTGTTGATTCCATTACTGTGGCCTGCAAATAGTATATTTCTGGATCAGTTTGATGTGTGGGTGAAAGACGTATTATGGCAAAGCCAAAGAAGCAGTAGTATTTTTGACATTATCGAATATTTTCTGCTAATTGATCCATTACTGTTTGTGATAGGTATGGCAGGGATAATCTATGGTGTAATCACAAAAAATAAATTTGTCTTGTTTTGGTTTATTCCATTTATTTCATTTTTATCGTTAGTAGGATTCAAACAATATTTCCACTGGATTCCAGTAATTCCAATCATGTGTATTGCTGCAAGTATTTGGTTACTAAATATACCAAAGAAAATAAAATACTTACAATCAAAGACTATCCATTATGGAATATTAGGAATAATTCTGGTATTTGGATTTTCAAGCACTGTTCTCATCATAACAAATGACATATCATATAATCAGTTTGAGGCACTGTCATTTGTTTTAGAGAGCCATGATGCTAAAAGTACAATCTTAGCTAGTCCTGTATACACTTGGATTCTATATGATATATTTGAAATAGACAATGTGCCAAAAGACTATGCGATGATTTTGTTTGAGCCTGTGCAAACCAAAGATATTACAGTAATTGCAGATGGGCATTTTATATTAGACCAGAATAGAGGTGAAAAACTAGTACAATCATACAACAAAACAGAATCAATCAAATATTTTGAAGGTAAGATAGGTGACTGGAATACCAAAATATACCCATATACAAACATGAAAGTAACTCAGGAAGGATTTTCAATTGATATTAGAAAGGGTCAATGGAATGAAGGTAATTAATTTCACCTTAAACATTTTAATTCAAACCAGAGAAATTGATTCCATTGCAAAATACAGAGATTTCAGTAATTGTTCCAACATATAATGAATCAAAGAACATTCGGGAAATTTTAGAATACATTCAAAAATCAATTCCTGAAAATCTAAAAGCAGAAACAATAGTAGTAGACGATAATTCACCAGATCATACGGCAAAAATCGCAGAAGACTATTTTCATTCAATTAAAGAAAAAACAACCCATACAATTAACGTCATTAAAAGAAAAGCAAAAGATGGATTATCATCAGCAATAATAAATGGAATTCAGCAAGCAACAGGCAACACCATTGTAGTTATGGATAGTGATTTTTCACACCCACCAAACATTATTCCAAAAATGATTGAAACTCTGAAACAAACTAGTTGTGACATTGTAATTGCTTCAAGATATGTCAAAGGTGGTTCCATTCAAGGCTGGCCATTTAAAAGAAAACTCATGAGTAAAATTGCAACGAGTATCGCAAAAAGAGGGCTTGGAATTTCATCAAAAGATCCAATGTCAGGATTTTTTATGTTTAAAAAAAATATCATTGCAGGATTAAAGTTTGATGCGATAGGATACAAAATATTATTGGAAATTTTGGTAAAAACAAAGGGCGTCAAAATTCAAGAAGTGCCATATACATTTACAAACAGACAACAAGGAGACAGCAAGCTTGGAGTATCAACCATTTTAGATTACTGTAAATCAGTTTGGAGATTATACAAATATGGACGAGATGTAAAAGAAGAAGAACGTACATCAGTTAGGTTCATCTCAAAGGCTGCAAGATTCTTTACAGTCGGAGCATCAGGATTAGCAATAAACTATCTTGCATCAATGATGTTTTCTCTAAGTGCAGATATGTGGTATTTGCACGCTACAATGATGGGAATAGTGTTTTCAATTACCAGTAATTTCATTCTAAACAAATATTGGACTTTTGAGGACAGGGACTTTGAAACTAAACGAACACTTGTACAGTATGGCAAGTTTGTCGGGTTTAGCTCAATTGGCGCACTAGTACAGCTTGGAATGGTATATTATCTTGTGGATGAAAGCGGCATAGCATATCCAATCTCATTGATGTTGGCAGTAGGAGTTGCAGCGTTTAGTAATTTTATACTAAACAAGAAATGGACATTCAAAGAAAAAGTCTGGAGTTAGTTTACCTAACGTAATCGTCTTCTAGGCGTTTAATGTCAGTCTCTTGAAACAATCCAAAAGATATTTCTAAAATTTTCATGTCAGTGACGGCCTCTAATCGGTGAACTGCCTTTTTTAGAATAGATATCTCATCCCCTGTTTTGATTTTTTTCTTGTCTTGTAATATCGCATATCCCTCACCGTTTAGGACATACCATTTTTCAGATCTGTGTTCATGAAACTGTAAGCTGGTTCTATTTCCTGCAAGTATTGTAATTACCTTGATTGTAGTGGTTTCATTGTCAGTTAACTGTTCAAAAAATCCCCAAGGTTTGTTAACTTTCATTGGTTATACTGATTTGTATCAACATTATAACTCCATGGAAATTTAAAATTTCTTTTGGATTTTGTAAACTAGTATTGCAGGAGCTACAAAATACACGCCAAGATTAAGTATAATCAGACCAATTCCAAAACATAGCACTGATTCCTCTGAATCCATATTCATATAATTCAGTATAGATAAACTGGATATCATCGGAGTAATTGCAAGTTTCACAGTTTTCTTAAAGATTGGATTCTCTCGCTCCAAATCGACAATTCTTAATATCGGAAAATAGCAGCCTCATCGTTGGATAAAAGAGAGATTCTAAAAGAATTTTCAGCAGATCCTGAAAAATACTATAATGTCAAATTATTTCAAGAGCAAGGATTCGTAAGAAAAGCATGTACAAAATGCGGTAGATTTTTTTGGACTCTAAATGCCGATAGAAATTTGTGTCCAGATGATGGAGCAGACACATATTCTTTCATTGGTGAGCCTCCAACCAGTAAAAGATTTGATTACACTCAAGCATGGAAACAAGTTGAAGAATTTTTTGTAAAAAATAACCATACATCAGTTAACAGATATCCAGTAGTTTGTAGATGGCGGGATGATTTGTATTTTACAATTGCTTCAATTGTGGATTTTCAGAGAGTGATGGGATCCAAGGTGGTTTTTGAATTTCCTGCAAATCCACTTATAGTCCCACAAACTTGTTTACGTTTCAAAGATTTAGAAAATGTAGGAGTTACAGGAAGACACTTTTCTAGTTTTTGTATGATTGGACAGCATAGTGTTCCAGATTTAGGAGGGTACTGGAAAGATGAATGTGTGGATTTAGACTTTAGATTATTAACAAATCAGTTTGGAATTAAAAAAGAGGAGGTTGTTTTTGTAGAAGACGTATGGGCAGGCGGAGGATCTTTTGGTCCATCATTAGAATATTTTGTGAGAGGACTAGAGCTAGGCAATGCAGTATTTACGGAATTTCAAGGGGAATTAGGGCAACATACAACACTAGACCAACGAGTAATTGACATGGGAGCTGGTCTTGAGAGATTTGCATGGATTACTATGGGTACGCCAACTGCATATGATTGCTGTTTTGGTCCAGTTAATGAAAAATTATTTGAAAAAATTGGAATTGATTCGGATTCAGAAATTTTGAGAAAATACTTTACAGAAATTGCAAAAGAGATTGATCATTTTGATGACCTAAACAAAGTTAGACGTCTTGCAGTAAGGAATGCTGGAATTACAGATGATCAACTCAACAAAATGATTACACCACTTGAAGGATTGTATTTAATTGCAGATCATTTGAGAACATTGATTTTTGCAATTGCAGATGGCGCCTTGCCTAGCAATGTCGGTGGCGGATACAACCTCAGAATGATGTTGCGAAGAATTAATGGAACAATTAATCAATTGAATCTAAAATTAGACATTGATGAATTAATTGATACTCATATTGATTATCTCAAGGATACCTATCCAGAACTTGATGAGAAAAGGGAAGATGTAAAGAAAATTCTCAAGCTAGAATCAGCAAGATATGAAGAATCCAAGGTTCACATGAAGAAAAAGGCTGAAAAAATTCGTGAAAAAGGTGTGCCAAGTGTGGATGAACTCATCACCCTATACGAATCAGATGGCATTACGCCTGAATATCTCAAAGAGGTAGATGCCATTACAGAGATTCCATCATCATTTTACTCTAAATTATCTGATTTACACCAGTCTGAAAAGAAAAAAGCAATTACAGAACTTCCACTAGAGGAGATTCAAGAAACTGAGACTCTATTTTACAAAGACGACCCAATGGAGTTTGAGGCCAAAGTAATCAGGGTCTTTGATGATCAAGTTGTACTAGACAAAACTTCATTTTATGCCAGAGGTGGAGGACAAGAACCAGATCATGGCAGCATTGCAGGGTTTAACGTTACCAATGTAGATAAGCATGCAAACATTATCGTTCACAAGCTAAAAGGTGGAGTTCCAAAAAAAGGAGACACAGTATTATGCAAAGTTGATGAAACACGCCGTGCCAACATTACTAAAAACCACACAAGTACTCACATCATAAATGCGTCATCTCGAGGAGTGTTAGGGTCTTGGATTTGGCAGCACTCTGCATTCAAAGACGATGATCATGCCAGACTAGACATTACACATCATTCATCATTAACAGATGAGCAAGTAAAACAGATTGAAGATGCAGCTAATCAAATGGTAAAAGAGAACTATCCTGTAAACATTGATTATTACGATAGAGGAACTGCAGAACAAAAATATGGGTTTAGAATTTATCAGGGGGGCGTGGTTCCAGTAAAATCAGTTAGAATTGTATCAATTGAAGATAAAGATATCGAGGCATGTGGTGGAACACACGTAAAGAAGACAGGAGAGATAGAACTAATCAAAATTACAAAAACTAAAAGAATTCAAGATGGTGTAGTTCGTATAGAATTTGTCTCAGGACCAACAGCTTTTCAATATGTAAAACAGCAAGAAAAAGATTCAAAGAAACAAGCTGAAGAGCAAGTTGCAAAACAAACATTGGGAAAAGAAAGAGAAGAAAATAAACAAAAAGCAAGAGAGCAAATTCCAATACTAATAGAAAAAATTCTAGCTGGAGAATCAGGCGAATTAGATGACATTACAGTGAAGGACAAAATTTGCTTTACATCAAGTGAGAATTATGATGATTATTTCCACCAAAACTTTGGAAAGAGACTAGTCGCCAAAGAGAGTAGAGCTGCATTTTGTGGAATTTTTGAATCAGGACCAACTGTAAGAATTATGGTGTATGCGGGAGAAAAATCAGGCATAAATTCAGGCGAGATAGCCAAGGAAATAGCCTTAATTCTAGGAGGTTCAGGCGGGGGCGATGCTAAATTTGCTCAAGGTGGAGGAAAAGACACATCTAAAAAAGACGAGGCAATAGCCAAAGCAAAATCAATGATTTTAGGATGATATAATGACGATTAACTGGAATGAAATAGAAACTAAATGGCAAGAGAGATGGGCCGAATCAAAAGACTTTGAGACAAATCCAAATGATAAACCAAAAAAATTCATTACAGTGGCATATCCATATCCCAATTCACCACAGCATATTGGACACGGTAGAACATACACACTAGCTGACGTTCACGCAAGATTTTATCGAATGCAAGGATACAATGTATTGTTCCCAATGGGATTCCACTATACTGGAACGCCAATACTTGGAATGGCAAAAAGAATTGAAGCCGGAGAAAAAGAAATTCTAGATGGACTACGAAATATTTACCACGTCCCAGAAAAAGATATCAAAACATTTGTTGAACCGATAAAGATTGCTGATTATTTTCATGAAGAGATAAAATCAGGCATGATTGAAATGGGTTATTCCATTGATTGGCGTAGAGAATTCACAACTATAGTTCCAGGATATCAGAAATTTATTGAATGGCAAATTACAACTCTCAAAGAAAATGGAAGAATAATTCAGGGGAGTCACCCAGTTGGATGGTGTCCCAAAGATCAAAACCCAGTATCACAACATGATACAATGGGGGATGTAGAACCAAAAATTGATGATAAAAATTTCCTAGTCAAGTTCAAATTTGGTGAATTTATTTTCCCAATTACTACATTAAGACCTGAAACAATTTTTGGAGTTACAAACTTGTGGGTTAATCCAAATGTGACATACAAAAAAGTTACAGTTGATAATGAAACATGGATAGTTTCTGAAGAATGTGCACACAAAATAGAATTCTTTGAAAAAAAAGTTTCGATAATTGGAGATATTCCAGGAACTGAGTTGATTGGAAAATCAGCTAATACACCACACAGTGATGTTGAAATTCCAATTTTACCAGCTGATTTTGTAGAGCCGGGCATGGGAACTGGACTAGTAATGTCAGTGCCAGCCCATGCACCAAAAGACTATCAGGCACTGATGGATTTGAAGGCTAAAAATCATGAATTAGCCTCAAAAATTGAACCCATTCCGATTATAGTTACAGAAGGATATGATTCCATTCCAGCAAAACAGATTTGTGAAAAATTAAGAGTGTCTGACCAATCAGATTCCAAATTAGAAGAAGCCACAAAAGAGTTGTATCTCAAAGAATTCGCAGATGGTAAGCTAAATGAAAAATGCGATAAATTCAACAATGAAAAAATACAGTTTGGCCGAGACAAAGTAAGAGCATGGTTGGCAGAAAACAATCATTTGGAAAAATTCCCAGTGCTTGAGAATGCACCAGTATATTGTCGTTGCGGGGCTGAATGTGTCGTTAAAGTATTGAACAACCAATGGTTTTTGAATTATGGAGATGAAGAATGGAAAGAACTAGCTCGCAATTGTTTTGATGAAATGAACATTCTGCCAAATAACATCAAAACAGAGTTCAAAGAAGTAATTGATTGGTTGCATGAGCGAGCTTGTGCAAGACAGCAAGGATTGGGAACAAAACTTCCATGGGATCATGATTGGATTGTAGAGTCATTATCAGATAGTGTGATTTACATGGCATACTATACTCTATCACGATTTGTAAATGATGGAACTGTACAACCGGGCAATCTTACCAAGGAATTTTTTGATTATGTTTTGTTAGATAAAGGAGATGTATCTCTAGCTGCAAGTACTTCCAAACTTTCTAAAGACATGATTAATACAATGAAAAAGGAATTTACTTACTTTTATCCAGTTGATTCACGTCATTCAGGTAGAGATTTGGTGCAGAATCATTTGTCATTTTTTGTTTTGAATCATGTTGCAATATTTGATAAAAAATTATGGCCACGAGAAATTGTAGTTAATGGTAGTGTGATGATGGATGGTATTAAAATGTCAAAAAGCATGGGAAATATCATCCCATTACGAGCTGCAATTAGAGACCATGGTGCAGACCCAATCAGATTAGCAATAATTTCATCAGCTGAACTACTCCAAGATGCCGATTTTGACATGAAATCAGTATTTGGAATTCAAAACAAATTAGAGTCTCTTTTAGAAGAGTGCTCTGGACTCAAAAATAACCCAATTTCCGAATTACAAGCAGAAGACAGATGGATTTTATCTAAAACGCAGAACAAAATAGCTGAAATCACAAAGGCAGTTGAAAAAATGAGATTGCGCGAAGCACTACACGATATTTTATTTACATTTGAATCTGATTTGAGATGGTATACAAAAAGAGTTGAATCTAAAGGAAGAGAAGACGTCTCAGGAATTTTACATCAGATAAATTCAGCTCGTGTTGCAATGTTGTCTCCATTTGCACCACACATAGCTGAAGAAATGTGGGAAAAACTTGGAGGGACCAATTTGGTTTCAAAATCACAATGGCCACAATATTCTAAAGAAAATGTTGATGCCACATCAATTCAATCAGAAGAGTTACTCAAATCAACTATAGATGATATCATAAACATTCTCAAAGCAACAAAGATAACTCCACAAAAAATTGTAATTTATGTAAATTCTGATGAACTAAAATCAACAGTGTATCGCAAGATACTCAGCATAATGGTAGGAGGTCAAAACAACATGGGGATCATAATGAAAGAAATCATTGCAGATCCTCAAACTGCAGAGGCTAAAAAAATGCCAGACTATATACAAAAAGTAATCAAGGATTTGCATTCGGAATCTGAAGAAATCAAAACTATGAAATTAGAATCAAAAGAATTTAATGAAAAAGAATTCCTCTCAAAGGAATTAATCAGTATTGGTAAGAAAGAATTTGGAGTAGATATTTTAGTGTGTTCAGAATCAGATAATGAGATTTATGATCCTAAAGGAAAAGCCAGACATGCAAGGCCATTCAAACCGGCAATATTGGTTGAATAGTATTTGTTATTTTAAATTATACTACAAAAATGAATTTATGAATTACTTTTTTTCTCTTTATTTAAAATCTCAAGAATCTCAGCATTACTTTTAATCCATGTTTTCAAATATGCATAAAGCAGATTCTCCAAATCATCAACTAATCATTCAAGACGAGGATCAGAACGAATATCAGATAATTGCCCATCAAGATTCTCTAAAATCACCTTTAATCCCTATTAGATATCTCTAACTTTTTAATTGCATCATCCACTGCCATAATTATTTAAAAATATTAAAAATAATAAATAGAGATTGTCCCAAAATGTTACACATTTTCAAATAGTCTAAAAACGGTTCTCAAATACGACATCAGATAAAGGAAGTTGGCCACCACGAGGATTTGCAGGTTCTGCTGCTTTTCCAACTACTATCATTAAAACAATAAGATGATCTTCAGGTAACTTGATAATTTCTACCAATTCATCATATTCAAAACCCACCATCGGACAAGAATCAAGATCCATCTGACATGCTGCAAGCATTATGGTTTGAGCTGCAAAGCCACAAGAGCGCATTGCCTCATCACGTCTATTTTCTGGACTATTTTCATATTTTCTAGCTAGAGAGTTTTTTACTAATTCTTGTTTTTCAAAAGTATTGTTTCTCCAATATCGCAATGGATCTTCTTTCCATGCATTAAGATTTCCACAAAGAACAATAACTAAAGAACCATCTTTGGGTTGAGCTTGATTACGGGCAGCCTTTGATATTTTTTCTTTGATTGCCTGATCAGTAACATAAACAAATCTCCAATTTTGTTGGTTGTAGCTAGTTGGCGATAGTATAGTTAACTCCATTAATAATTTGATATCTTCTGATGACATTTTGTATGAACTATCAAATTTCTTAATAGCACGTCTAGTCTTTATCGCATCAAAAATATCCATAACAGGACAAAAAACCCCCAAATTTAATTGAATGAAAAGGTAACTGAGCTTAAGATCAGTACCAAAAGTACTGATGACAGCTCACCACTTAAGATCAGTAACTTGTGTGTTATCTGATGACAGCGATATGTCTTAAGGCCTGAAACGAAAGTATTCAGACGAGAGAATCACCTTTTCTGTATTCATTATGTAATTTTGATATTTAACTAACGCTACTTTTTCCTACTAATGAAAAAAACAAGTAAATTTTCCAGATAGTGTATTTATTAGGCGTAAATGAATTACTGAACATCTTGAAGATAGCGATAATGGGAATGGGTGTAGCTGGTTCTTATCTGATGGCCAGATTAAAAAACTCAGAACATAAAGTTGTCGGATATGAAAGAATGGTTGAAGAAAAACATGATTCTATTTGTGCATGGGGAACAATCAAGCCAGTTCTAGCAAAATTTTGTAAAAAAACGGGAAGGAATTTTGACGATTTTCTTATTCATGATGGCAAAAGTATGCATGTTAAAATGAATGACGGTGTGAAATTTGACATTGGGTTAAAAGGACTATGCACATATAACAAACTAGCACTAATCAAAGATTTCATTAAAGACTCTAAAATTATTTACGGTTCTCCACCATCAATAGAAGAATTAGAAAAAGAGTACGACATGATTGTTGATTGCACAGGATTTCACAGGGTATACTTGCCAAAATTAAAAGAAGACTTTTTTTTGCCAACATATGAATACAAAGTAGAGTATGAAGACAAAGTTCCATATGATGACTTTTACATTGAACCATTTCCTGGAATGTCAGGTTACTTTTGGTATTTCCCACTAGGTGAAAAATGGGCACATATTGGAGCAGGCGATTACAATAAACAGCACATGAAAGCAACAGATGACTTTCTAAAAAAACATGGAGGAAAAGTTCTCCAAACAAAAGGACGTCCAATTAGATTAGCGACACCTGATAGATGCAAGCCGTATTATTCAGGAAAAATAGTCGGCGTGGGAGAATCAATTGGAACTGTTTATGCATTGTTAGGTGAAGGAATCATTCCATCAATGCAATGTGTTGAAATATTTTTGGAAAACATGCATGATTTCAAAGCATATGAGAAAGCAGTAGAAAAACATTACAAAGTATATGCCAAAGTATTTAATTTCGTACATGCAAAGATTCAGAAAAACTTTAGTTTCCTCAAAGCATTACCAGATTTTATTACAATATTCCTTTACATGAAAAAACATGAAGACAGATTTGGAATGAACATCAAGATAGCAGATTTGATGAAAGTGGCAAGGGCCTAACTAAAACTTACAGACCCAAAACCTTCTCGATTAGTACGATTTGATGCCATGTTATATTCATAGATAGTAGTAGAGTATGCTTTTAGTTCATCTTTCATTTGATCTAAATTTTCTGCAAGGTAAAAACCAGGGCAATCACCTGTAAATTGATATGTTGCATGAACTCTAGCCTGTCCCTTTTCATTTTCTAACCAACTTGCAAACGGATAGAGATAGCAAACTCCTGGCCTATCAGGATGCATACTACAACCACCCTTATCATCTAAAAATCTACATGAAATATGAGTTCCATCATCTTCGGCAGTCTCATCTGTCTTTCGTTTAAGGTTAATTGTAGTCATCGTGGTCATTTGTCCTGACGGCCCAGGTTCCTGATATGTTACAGTAAGAGTTTCTTTTTTAATAAAATCAGGAGTACTTTTGTATTTCAAACCTTTCCCAATGGTAATCAAATCATCAGAAGTTAATGGCAACCTACCTTGTCTGTCACAACAATTATGACAGTCAGGCCAAAAACATTTCCACAAAATATATTTTTTTTCGGAATTAAGATAGGGCACATGAAATATAACATCTTTAACTTTAATTGCATAATCAGATACGTCAGTAATTTTACCCAACACGAATTCACGCAAAATTGGATCAAGATCCCAATCTTTTTCTAACAAATCTAACGATTCTTGAATTTCTTTTTGAGACAACTATTAAGTTATAACGTCTTTTGCAGATGTTATTAATGTTGAGTGAAAAAGGAAAATATGCCTCAGCTACTGAGAATAGGAGATTTGTGTGGAGTGAAATCATATGGCCTTTAGTTCTAGAAATTAACGATGTTGCATTTTCATTAAAATTATTTCAAGAAAAACGTGAGAAAATTTGTAAAGAAAAAAATGTAACAATTACAATTCCATCTAGAGGATTAGTATCATTGATGCAAAAAGGGATTTTAAGAAAAGAAGGAAACATCTATTCAATTCATTTTAGATTAATTCCATACATGCGACTAAAAGCAACATGTGATTATGCAACTGCAATTCGTGAAGTCAGACTAAAATAATTACAACAAATGAATATATTCTAAAACATCAAAACTTCTTCAAGTAGCCCGATAGTCTAGCGGTCAAGGATTCTGCCCTCTGGATCTCAAGAGCGGATAGGCGGAGACGGCAGTTCGAATCTGCCTCGGGCTACTGGTAAAATATCAATAATTTTGTAGAATTCTATCTTGATGCTTGTGCGATACGTTCCAACTCATGTCTTTTCTTTACAGAAGGTGCATTGGAATCATTAGATGCTGCAAGCATAAGTTGTTCAGCCATATGTTCTTCAATTGGTTTTGGATTTGAAAAAGTTGCTTCTTTTACGGCATCAGCAATAAACTTTAGAGCTAAATCAACTCTTCTGATTGGAGCAACATCAACTGATACATGGTATGTGGTACCACCATAAACAATTCTAGTAGTATCTTCAGTTGGAGCAGAAAATTCTATTGCCCTAACCAAAACTTCAACAGGATTTTGTCCAGTTTTTAATGCAATGATATCAAAAGCAGTTTTTACAGTATTTAGTAATTTGGATTTTTTACCAGTCATTCTACCAGTGTTCTTTGCATATTTTTTTCCAAAGTGCATTGATTTGTTAATTAATCTCTCAACAATGTTAACTTCTGCTTTATTAAATCGCTTTAAAGCTGAACGACCATAAGTGTATGGTAGAATTTGTTTTCTTAAAGAAATAGCAGTCTTTAATCCAGGATCCCTAACCTCGATATCAGATAAATCCCATTTTCTAAATAATAGTAAATTCTTAGTTTCAGCCATTTCTATCTCCTTGGTTTTTCCTTCTTACCAATTACTAATTCATGTAATGATGTACCGTTAACTTTGAAAACTTTGAATCTAACACCAGGAATATCTCCCATTGCACCACCTTGTGTTGCACCCATACCTTGAATGTGAACTTCATCGTGCTCATCAATGAAATTCATTGCACCATCCCTTGGCAAAAATGCAGTTACAGTTTTTCCATTTTTAATTAATTGTACTCTAACACATTTTCTAATAGCAGAGTTTGGTTGTTTGGCAGCAATACCTACTTTTTCTAAAACAATACCACGACCTTGTGGTGCACCTCCAAGAGGATCAGATTTTTTATCAATACCTAATTTTCTTCTTTTGTAAGTAGAGATGGCCCATCTTTGTTTCTTCTTTTTAATCGTAAGAACTCTACCAGCAAATAATCCAAGAGGTGATTTTCTCATATCCTACATCTCCAAAGTTGCCCGTTCAGGGCTATTAATCAATACACTGCTAATATCAAAATATCGTTTTGCAAGTAATCTTGCTTTCTCTGCATTTCTACCTTCTCTTCCCACTACAATTCCTTTCTTTCTTGGGTCTACCATTACTATTGCCTGTTTTGTCCCATCTGCACGTTTATTTATTTTTACTTCTGAAATTAATTTAGAATTAAGCAGATTTGACAAGAATTTGGCCGGATCTTCATCAAATTCTACCAATTCAACATTTCTCTTAACAATATTCTGTAATGATTTGATGTGAATGCCGCCTTTGCCAATTGCAAGTCCCATTTTACCAGTATTAACTACAAAAATTACTCTGTCTTGTTTTTCATCTTCTATACAATCACGTGCTGTTGCACCAGTAACATTTTGAAAAAGAGACATCATTCGCATTTGATCAGTTGAGAGCTTAATTGATTGTGTCATTAGAATTCCTTTTTATCTCCGAACAAAAATGTCTCATTTAAACTTAGATTATAGAAACTATGGTTAATCATTTTTTTCCTCAGCTTTTGTATCTTTTAAAATTGATTTGATGCTAGCATCATCGATAGAAGTAAATGAAATTGTCGAAATTCTGAATTGTAAGCCGCATAGTCTGCCTAATGCGACTGATGTTCCTTGAAAGTTTACTAGGGGTATTTTTTCTTTTTTTGCATCAGATTCAATTTGCTCAAACATTTCTTTTTTAATTGATTGAGACAATACAATTAGCTTGGAATTTTTTATTGAGCTTAGAACTTGTTTGGTGCCCATTGTTAATCTATCTTCCTTGCGAGCATCTCGTAATGATTTTTCAAGTATCTTACTCATGTGTTTTCCTTAAGACGATCGTCTTGACAGGGCCTTATAGGTTTATTGAAAAATTAAGCGTTGAATATAAGAGAATTAGTTTAGAGAACCAAATAGAAAAGTGGCAAATTGATATTTTTATCTTCAATTTCTTCTTCGTTTATTTTATGTTCTAAAGAAACTTTAGCATATGGTGGTAAAATTTCATAATAATCAAAAAAAGATGTTGCTTCAGAACCATCATAATGTGCTTTGATAGAATATGTTCCATCAACTCTAAAATTTACACCATCTTTTACAAGGAAACTTGAAGTAAACCCCAAGCTGGAATCAATTGAACCAAAATAAAATCCAGATGGCATTCCAAAAGGATCATAGATTCCAATCAAAACAGCAGGCAAAGTCATTGCTGAAACTAGATCGGTTATTTCAATAACATCTTTGCCAGTGTATTGTTTTTGTTCTGCATATAGTAAAATAATCTAAGGTTTTTTATTTTCGTCAATTAAAATTTCAGGCTCTAAAAATTTCCCTTCAACCATAAAATCATGATTTTCAGAAGTTGAACCATAATCTAGAGTGACCAAATATTTGCCAGTCTTTTCATAAAATGGTGATTCAAGAGAGATAGTCTTGCTAAATGTTTTTTCAGATGAAATTTCTAAATTATTTGCAGATAAAATTTCCCATCTGGATCATAGATACTCATAGTAATAACAGGCATCATAATCTCTCTACTAGTTTGCCGGAAATAGTAAGTGAGTCACCTAGATCATAAAATTGCTTGTCAAAATTTACAGTTAATGAATCTGCAAAAACATCTATGGAAATAACATATGAGAGTACGGCTACCACTAAGATAATTCCCAACACATATCCTAGCACATAGATAAAAACGTAAATTTCTATTTAGTGTTCACCTAGAAATTATTCTTTTCACGGAATAGTGATCAAAGTAGACATTGTCGGAGATAAGGCAATTGGATCATTAATTGAGCCCCAAACAAAAGTTTCAATTTCATAAATACCAGATTTTTTTGGAACCCATGATTGAGAAATATCTAAACTTTGTTTAGAAGAAAGTTCTCCTTGAACCCATGAAAGTGATTTGACTATATTTTTATCATTTTTCACTTGGAGCATGTAAACAAATTTTTGTGCAAAATCATGATCATTTGAAATAGTTCCAACTATCTGTATTTGAGAATTTTGTGAAAATGAGTCTAAAATATCACCAAACCCGTTAGAAAAAGTAATTGGGAAATTTTTAATTCGTTCAACTGAAGGAATAGGCGAATCAACGGATGCACTAGTTTCAATTGCCAAACTATCAGATACAGAATAAGGTTTTGGCAGAGTGTAGTCATCATATTTGGCAAAAATTCCATCACCGGGAAGAGCATAGAGTCTATTTCCACTCGAGGGAGAATTCTGAGACAACGAAATAGTTGCAATAAAAGAACCAGAACTTTCAGATGTCTCTACAGCATTAACTACAATTCCTGCAACATCAGAATCAGAAAATAGTCGAATAGGAAGATTATCTATAGATTCAGGATTCAAATTCATGTCAACGTCAACTACACGTACCACTGCAGAATTTTCCAAAAAGAAAATATCTTCAATGAAGTTAATTGTTCCAACATTCCAACCTACTGGAACCGATTCAACCAATACAACACCATCTGCAAATTCAAATGAAATAGTTATTGCAGAGTCTCTATCAACTTCTAAAAATCCACTAGTGGGGCCATTTCCAAGAGTTCTAGGAGTTGTATCAAAATCACCGTCACCATCAGCATCATGAGTAAAACCTGTAAGAATTACCTCGGCAGTAAAAATTCCAGAGTTTGCATTAGTTTCAGTAAATCGGTAAGGTTCAAGGGAATTTTCAGATGTAGAAATTTTGATTGAATGATCACTAGTACCGCCAATGGAATCAACTAGATGGTTATTTGAATTCCAGCTAGGAGAAACAATAGTAATTATCATTTTATCAGTCCACGAATAAACTGGCTTGTCTGTAAAAATTGGAGAGTATGGATCATTATAGTCAGGTCCAGATTGCCCAAATGCCGGAAGTAAAATCAAAGAGAACAGTAAAAATTGAAGCATGTTAAAAATTATGAGTCAATGAATTTATTGTTTGATGAATAACTTTTAAGATTTTTCTTCAGGTAATGAGACCAATAAGACATTATCACCACGGAGCAATATTTTTCCAAGTTTCTCATGTTTTTCTTCAGAGATATCTTCAGCATCATCTAATGTTAGATTCATGTGAATATCAAAATCTTTGAGAATGCCTTGAATAGTCCTAGTATTTCTTAATCGAAGTAATACAATCTTGTCTTTACTGTTGCTCATTAATGTGGAAATTTCATCTGCCATAATTATCACCGAACTCTAACTATACTCCTATTTTTTCTTGCTTACTTGCATGTACAAGTTGTTAGTTTTTGCATACTTGTTAAATGAAATGGATAAAAGATTAAGCAATTTTTCTACAATTCCAACCTAATTCTACCATATTTAGGCATTTTCAAATCAGTATTCATTAGATTTAGTACTAATGAACAAACATAAATTTATTCAAATGAATCATCATAGTGCAAAATATGCAAGCTTCATTATTCACTATGGGAATGGTGTTAATCATAATAGGAATTGCAATCAGATTAGCTTTTGGAGTATCATTTGAAGACCCATTTGCATTCATTACATTAGCACCATCTTTAGAATTATCGATAAATTTACAGGAATCTGGAGAATATTTAATTAAATTTGTAAGTTCAGGCATATGGATAGCAGGAGGTATTTTTATCATGGTTGGAATCATAAGGGGTGTTTTTTCACGTTAATGCATTTTACGAATCATTATTCTATCAATAAAAATTATGGTCAGTGAACTTGGCAAACCAAATAAAAAAGAGATCAGAATTGTCATACCAAGCAATTCTCTAAATTTCTCTATAGAAATATGACTGGTAACGATTGAATCTGGATCAAAATAAATTGCATATGCAGTTACAGCTAACAATGAAATTGTAGAATAGATCAACAATAATAAAAATTGAAACCCAGATTTTTTGTATTCAATATATTTATGAAAATGTAATCTAAATACATACACAGCTATGAATCCAGCCGAACTGAAAGGAAGAAAAAATGAAGGATAATTGCTGGAATTGCGTTGACTAGGATTAAAAACAAATCTAGTGTTTTCCAAAAAGATTTCTAAAATCTAACCAATGATAAGAATTGTTTGAGCCAAATCTTTAGCAGGCGTAATTCCAAGAAAAAATATTATCAAAGAATTTACCAATACACCTAAAATGTAAAACCATGCAAAATCAGCACGAAATGATTCTTTTCTACATACACCACATACTATTTTGAAAAGAGATTCTACGTAGATTTGTGATTTAATCAATTCAAAATGTTTTATCATTATTAAATAAAGAGTAAAAATTGTAACATAGGTAGATAGTGCTATTAATCCAAAAACACCAACATAGAGTAAGTCATCATGTATTTGACGATAATAAATTGCATATAATACTAAAATTATAATTCCAACTCCAAATGGAATATAGCTGATTTTATCATTCATAATCTACAGAGAATTTATGAAGTATTAAGAAATATGAACCATGAAAGGCAAGATCTTAAAAAATAACATTCCATTAATCAAAAATTCAATCAAGGAAATTTTGCATATAAAATACACTATAATTTTAAATCATTTATACCGAATAAATGAAGAAAGTGAGAATAGGAAAAGATGATACCCTTTTAGGCGTAATTGCAATAGGTTTGATAGCATTAGGATTGTCAGGATTCTTTGCTAAAACTAAATGTCCAGCTTGCAAAAATACATTACAGAATAAACCTCCCACATGTCCACATTGTAGAACTCCATTGAAGTGGAACTAGATGGTAGATTTTGAACATCTTCAAGGACAAGGACTTTCATTTTTAAAATATAGAAAACTGGCAACTCCAGTTAGAATAGGATTATCAGTAATTATAGCAATTCATTTTTTTGGACTATACCAACTACCCCCTCAAGTTCTGTATCCTTCAGCAATTTTAGCAATAGGAAATTTACTTTCAATAGTTGTTGAAAAAGCAAAGTTAGCCACAGTGGAAATTGCAGACAGAAAATGCCCAAAATGCCACATTTCCATGTATAGTAAAATGATCAAATGTGAAAAATGCAGTATTCAAATTGATACAGATGATGAGAGCAAAAATTAAAAAAAGATCAAAGAACCAAATTACAATCCATACAATATCGATTGCCATTAGAATCCACGTCCCGCATATCTTTTGGATGACTACATTTTGGAACTAGTTCTTTTCGGAGGATTTGAAGTACTTCAACTTCATTTTTTATCGAATTAGACAGAGATTTTGCTAAATCCCTTGCACAGTCAAATCCATGATTCCACGAGTGTTTTGTGTCTACAAATCCTTTTACTAGTTTACTTTCTCGCTCAATTAGCCAATCCAGAATTTTGATTGCTTTTTGTACAGTCATTAATTTAGGTTTGATAAAAATCGGATTTATCTTTAAAAAATAGATGGAAAAAACTATCTGCGTGTAAATACAAAAAGAAAAATCATGATAAATGCAATTATAATAGATATTGCATGAATTGTAATGCGGATTTAGAGTGATTAAATTTTAGATGGTCGTTTACCTGAAAATATCAAGTGGTTAGCATATTCTGAACGTGTTTCAGGTTTTAATGATTTTAGGTATTCTTGTATTTGTTTAGAAGTAACTGTTACCGTATCCCCATTAATAGTCAGAATAGATTTCCATCTGGATAGTAAGATTGAATAGTTTTTCTCATCTAGCATAAAATCCGATTTAAATTGCCTCATGCTTTTTCCTTTTCTTATACTGTGTAGCATTCCATATTCTATTGATGCTGATTTTGATTGAACAAGTACAGATGTGATAAATTTTCCAATTTTTTCATTGTCGTATGATTCTGCAATTTTTTGATATATTTCAACTTCTTTTACAAAATATCCATTTAGATTATGGATTGGAGAGAATTTTGCAAGAGTTTCTCTTCTAGCACCTTCAGATAGTCGTTTTATCACATATTTGAAATCAGGTTTGGCAAGTGTATACATGGTTGCAACAATATCTCTAGCATTCTTGTTTGACTCATGCTCATCTTTTATTTGCTGGGTGTATCTGCCTACTTTAGATACAATTAGATCCTCCATACTGATACTCCAAACCGAACTAAATCCGGCTACAGATTTTATTCCTATACGAGCCCAAGAGTCTTCAGTCATTGGAAGTGAATACATGTTATTGTCCCATATTTGGATAGTGATTCCAGATTGAAAATAGAAATCAGCTACTTGAATTCCATCTCGCTCTTTTTCAAGATTACTTGATTTGAGATTTGGCTGTTCTCTCATAACTGAAATGGCACTATCATAATCTTCAACTACAAAATCAATATCTATTGTAGGTCTTATCATAACGTTTTGAACGGCTAATGCACCAGCACCAAAGATGGCATATTTTATCCCATTTGATTCTAAAATATTTGCAAAACGTGATACTTCGGGCATCCATATTTTAGTATCAATTTCTGTTCGCTCTATTTTCGCCTTCATTCCTTTTTTCCTCATTCAATTAATAACTATTGATAAATTGCAGACGGAACAAGCATTCTATCTTCCTTTGAACTATTCTTCATGGCATTTCTTTCAGTAGAATCATCTGCAACCCTTGCCCTGATTGTTTCATTAGAATCGGTTATTGTTTCATACACATTAAATTTTATTTTTTCAACTGGAAAGAATTTAATGTATATTATAGACATTGCATTGCCAATAGTTTTACGTGAATCCTCGGTGGTTTCAATACCAATACTTTTGAATTTATGTTGAATTATTTTTTTTGTCTTTTCAAAATCCTTTTTTGCAATAGTAATTTGAACCATATTTCGTGATTCGTTTTTAGTATATTGAATTTTACTTGTTCCAACAAAAGCATAATTGATTTTATTTTTCTCACAAATATTTACTATGAAGGTATTTGGATCCCACATTACTGAATTAATCCATCTAGCAGTTTCGATCATGGAATTTACAATAGGATGATTTCTATTTATCCTCACAGTTACTGTTTTTCCAATCTTTGTAGATCTGATAACCCCAATATCTTCAAATGTATAAACTGCACGTCTGACTGTTGGAAATGGAATACCTGTTTGACGTGCTATTCCAGACATTGTGTTTCCCTCTTTAGCCATGTCTATGATTCTGGCATCTCTAAACATCGATATTGACTGTGTATTCATATATAATACTTATCTTAAGAGATTTATATAACTTTGTATATTTAATCAAATATGACTAGATAATTAAGGCATGTTTGTCTATGGAATAATAGCAATATTGTCATAATTTTTGAGATCACTAAATTTGAGAAGTAATAAATTTGATAGTGTTTCAGATCTTGCTATGCAATCTCTCAATCCGTTACCGTCTACAAGTCTGTAAAATAACAAAATACCACGTATCTAATTTGAAATGTTTTAATGATTGTAAAATTTAGAATGTATTTTATTTTTGTTAAATTTTAGAAAATTAGTGAATCTTATATAGAAAAATCCCTTATTTTCCTTATTGAAGTTCTGTAGTATTTGCGATTCAAAATTATTAGAAACAAAGTTAGGTGAAAAATGCCCCAAATGTAATAAAGAAGAATTAGAAAATATGACAATCATTTTGGAACAGCAGAAAAAAGCAATCATCTATAATGATGTTAATTTCCCATTTAAAAAAGAATAATATTACATACAAAAAGATGTTAGACAAAAACTCGGATTAAGTTCAATGACTGGAATTAATTACAATCAAAATGGAAATTTTCTAGTGCTTTTCATGAATGCCCATGATATAAAATCTCAAAAAAATAATCCATATCTTGACAAATTTGATCCTCAAACTGGTCTGTATCATTATACTGGTAAGGGAAAAAGGTAACCAAACATTAACTGGAGTTAATGAACGCTTGGCAGGTTCTGCTAATGATAATGTCGATGTTCATCTTTTTCAACAACAAAATGTAGGTAGTAATCACAAGTATATTGGATTAGTAAAACTTGAAAAAACTATTCAAAATGTCCAACCTGATGAACGGAGGAAAGATAGAAAAGTCTATGAATTTTTACTTAGAGAATTTGAATAATTGCTAAATGGTTTGAATTTATCTTGATCAAAATAAACCGAGAATCTGACATTACATTACTTTCAGCCTCAGTCACTGATTTTGCAGATTCTCTAGGATATTGTGAATACAAAATCCCATTATCTATACAAGGAGTAAAACCAAAACCCTCTCAATCCCTCATTCAAGGAACCAAGGCACATCATGCCGAGGAAAAATACGAGCAAGAACATGTAGAATTAGAACCAGTATCATTTGAGCAAATTAAAGATAAGATGGAAGACATTGAGTTTGCCAGAGAGAACATCCATTCCACTTTGATTATACTCCTGTTGATTTTATTCTGAAGATTATTTTTCATTCTACAAAACAATGTGCCACCTAAACGAATAAAGTTATCATCTATTCCAAATTTTTTAAAAATTCTTCTCAAAAAATAACTTCGAGTGAATGAAACTGAAGCATGGACAAAAGTAATTGCCAAATTTACAGTTAATGGATCTTCTTGAATCCATCCCAAAGATAAGGGCCCGATTTGTGGATTTTAGATGTGTTAACAGAACGAATTGATTATCAAATATTTACTAAAATTAGCTTCGAGACAGATTTAGATAGACCCAATATTTGCATAACCAGATCACAGAGTTAACATGCAATATTTCAAACCAAAAATCAGATCCAAAAGTTACCAGTCACGCCTTTTACCCCATATTTGCAGAGGGCCACCAGATCACAGAGTTAACACGCTTGGAAATTTTGGATAAAATTTCCATATCTCGACGTAACATCAATTTGGACAGATCCCTCAAAGTTACCAGTACCTCATTTTTCATGTCCCGAAGTGAACAGTAAGGGCAAATATCCCGAGTTTGGAACAGTGTAATGATTTTTACGTATAAAATTATTTTGTAGGTTTTGTCTTTTTGGATACCTGCATGTACAAGTCAACAGTGCCACTTCCAATTGGAATGTTACTGCCAACAATTACATTTTCAGTAATACCTTTGAGTTGTTCAACCTCACCGCCGAGTGCAGCATGTGCAATTGTTGGAACTGTGATTTCAAATGCAGCTCTTGCAAGAACACTATCTTTAGTGCCGGCAATTCCATGTCTGCCAATTTGTTGCATGTATCCTCTAGAACACATCAAATCAGATACCAACATAATGTATCTATTATCGACTTCTAATCCTTGATCACCCAAAGTGTGATTGAGCTCATTAATCAATGAATTTCTTGCAGCCTCAATTCCCAAAGTTCCTGCGATTTCAAAGACATTGTTAGTTCTGACATTCTTTTTATCAATACCTTTTACTTCAAGCACTTTGGCAATGTTAGAGCCAGTTGTTTGAATAACCCATTCATCATCTTTTTGAACCAGTGTAACTCGTTCAACATCTGGAACTCCTTTGACAGTGGTGTTTAAAACTTTGTTTCTGATTGCGATTGCAGTTGCAGTGTCAGCCTCGTCTACCAAATTCAAAGTGATTAGTTCGCCTACAATTTCCATTTTGAATTTTTTATTTGATGAAAGTGCTGCCTGCACTTCTGCAATAGAACATCCTCTTTCTTTGAGTCTATTTGGACTCGTAATTAATTTGATGTTTGTAGAATAGTCTGTTTCAGTATCGGCAACCAATGCACTAACTTTAGTTTGTAACACATTGCGTGCAACTTGGATTGCTTTTTCTCGAGATTTCTTTGATTCCTCATCAAGATAAATATCCATAGTTGGAGTAACAGGTTTCTTTCTGGCATCAACTAGTTCAATTAATCTTGGAAGACCCAAGGTTACGTTTCTTTCTTTAATTCCTGCAAAGTGGAAAGTTCTCAAAGTCATCTGAGTGCCAGGTTCGCCAATGGATTGTGCTGTGACAATTCCTACGGCTTGACCAGGTTCTACTTGGGCTTTGTTGTAAAGTGAAAGTCCTTTCTTACATACTGATTCAACACCACCTTTACTCAAATTAGATTTCTGTAAAGCATCAATTACAAGATGGGTCAATCTGGGATTGAATGTCTTGGTGTATTTTTTAGTAAGTGTGTCAATTTCGTCTTTAGTTGCCTTTTTTCCAGAATCAGTAATTGTTTGTGATTCTGCCAATCTAACTGCATTGAATGCCTCGCCATGATCACTTTTTTGTACATCAATGCCATCCTCACCATATAGGAATTGGACAATGTGACCGTGTGGGTCTCTTACCGTTCCATCATATTCTAATCTAATGTGTTCTAATGCGTTAATCAATCTACGCTGCATGTAACCACTTTGTTGTGTTCTAACTGCAGTATCTACTAGTCCTTCACGTCCACCCATGGCATGGAAGAAAAATTCCAAAGCTGTAAGACCTGTTCTGTAATTTGACTTTACAAATCCGTGTGCGTCTGGATTGCTATCATGTTCTTTATAATGTGTCAATGCACGATTACTATAACCAAAACTCATTCTATTTCCCCTTCTTGATTGTTGACCCAAGGCACCTGCCATCTGACCTACGTTAAGTGCCGAACCTCTGGCTCCAGTTGTAGCCATAATTTTACCAGCATTACTATCATCAAGGGAATCATTTGCAGTAGCTCCGGCTTTTTCTCTGGCTTTACCTAATTCATTAACAATGTAAGCCTCTAAAGCTTCTTCGGCCTTCATACCCCTTGTAAGTTTGAGGGTTCCCTTTTGATATTGAGAAGTTAAATCAGACACAATATCATATGTTCCTTGAATTTCGTCTAAAATTTGCTGTACATTCTTTTCTGGTACTTCAAGATCACCATAACCATAACTGAAACCATAGTGGGTGATGAATTGTTTTACCATGATAAGAATAGAGTTTAAGAAAGTTTTACCAGCTGCATTTCCATAATCTTTTGTAATTCTGTGCAAAACACTTTCGGGTTCCTCAGCACCGATTGATGTTTTATCAATAACGCCGCTAATTAATTCACCATTTTTAATTACAACATCTTTTTCTGGGCCTTTTGTTCCTTTTGACCATTTTGATGTAAGGACATAGTTGAAATCTTTTGGAAGGAATAATGAGAACAGTTGTTTTCCAGTATATGCAGGACCGTCTTTTGTTTTAGTTCCAGGTTTTGGAAGTGCACCAGCATATCCACCAAGCATTGCATAGTTTGAAAATTCCTGAATAGACAGAACGGTATCATCTTTAGTTAGAAGATAGGCGCCGGTTACAAAGTCTCTTAGTGCCCCAATAATTGGACCGCCGTATCTTGGGGAAATCAATTGATCTTGAACTCTCATCAAAAGAATTGCTTCTGCTCTTGCTTCTTCACTTTGAGGAACGTGAAGGTTCATCTCATCACCATCAAAGTCTGCGTTGTATGGTGGACAAACAGAAGGATGTAATCTGAAAGTTTTGCCTGGCAGCACTCTCACATAATGAGCCATAATGGACATTTGGTGAAGTGATGGCTGCCTGTTGAACATGACAATATCACCATCTGCAAGATGTCTTTCAATCAAATAACCAATCTCAAGGGTTTCGGCAATTGTAGAACGATCTTCTACGAAATCTAATCTAATTTTTACACCATCTGGTCGAACAATATAGTTTACACCTGGGAAACGTTCAGGGCCATTGATTACTAATTTTCTCATTCTGTCAATGTTCCATTCAGTGACAATTTCAGGAATAGTTAATTTCATTGCAACCTGTTCAGGAACTCCAACTTCAGACAAATCCAAATTAGGATCTGGTGAAATTACAGTTCTACTTGAAAAGTCAACCCTTTTTCCAGATAATGAACCTCTAAATCTTCCTTCTTTTCCTTTTAATCTTTGAGTTAAAGTTTTGAGTGGACGTCCAGAGCGATGGTGTGCTTGAGGAATTCCAGACACTTCATTATCAAAATATGTCGTAGAATGATACTGTAACAAGTCAACCAAATCTTGAACAATTAATGGAGGGGTTCCTGCCTCTTTACTTTCCTTTAGTCTTTGATTAACCCTAATGATATCCACCATTTTGTGTGTCAAATCATCTTCAGATCTAATTCCAGTTTCAAGAATGATTGAAGGTCTAACAGTGACAGGCGGAACAGGCAATGCTTGCAGAATAAACCATTCTGGTCTTGCAGTAATTGGGTCATAAGATAACAACTCTAAATCTTCATCAAGAATTTGTGTGAATCTTTCTCTAATTGTGATTGGCAATAGTCTGTGCTCACCGATTTCGGTTTTCTCTACAAAGATGGTTGGTTTTGTAAAGACTAGCTCATATTGTGTTTTTCCACAATGAGGGCATTCTTTTGCTTTTTTAGCCTTTTCAATAATTTGTTCAGGGATGCGCTTTTGTGAAATTACAGTGTAGGCTGCATGTTTATCTTTGATTTTTTTAAATGCGTTAAGATCCTCTTGAAGCACTTTGAGTCTTGCACATGAACGGCATGTTGATTGCAATAATTTGTAAATATTATCAATAAATGCAATGTGTAAAATTGGTTCTGCAAGTTCAATATGTCCAAAGTGTCCAGGACATCTTGCGGCAGTATTTCCACAGGTAAGACATTTTTGTCCAGGCTCAAGAGTTCCCAGTCTGCCATCCATAAGACCTCCTTGTACAGGCATTCCATCTTCATCATATGTCTCAGGAGCAGTGATTTCTGCTACAGAATATTTTCTAATTTCAGTTGGAGACCAAACTGAAAATCGAATTCCATCAATTGCTTTGATTGCCTGAATAGACATTAGATTTTCTCCTTGATCAACAATCTTGGTGCAACGTTGAGACTTTGCATTTCTTGTAATAATAGTTTGAATGCATATGCTACAGATACAGAAGATACTTTGGCCTTATCACCACAAACTCTGCAAACATACTTTCTCTGTTTAACATCATGATACGCTACTAATCCACATCTTTCACATACAAAAATATCAGATTTGTCAGACTCGTCTAGCAATCTATCTTTAAGAATCATTGAGGCACCATAAGCAATTAAGCAGTCTCTCTCCATTTCACCAAATCTTAATCCACCACCTCTTGCTCTTCCCTCAGTTGGCTGTTTGGTTAGCATCTGAACTTGTCCACGAGCTCTTGCATGGATTTTATCTGCAACCATGTGATGCAGTTTTTGATAATATACAACTCCAATGAAGACATCTACTGGGAATGGTTTTCCAGTTCTTCCATCATACATTGTTTCTTTACCAGAATATTCAAAACCGTGTGCATCCATTACTTCTTTAACTTCAGGCATTTTCTCCCCAACAAATGCAGAACCATCAAATCTTTTTCCACGTAATGCAGCTGCTTTACCACAAATAGATTCCATCATCATGCCAACAGTCATTCTTGAAGGGAATGCATGTGGATTAATCAAAACATCCGGAGACATTCCATTTGCAGTGTATGGTAAATCTTCTGCCTTTGCCAAAATTCCAAGTACACCTTTTTGTCCATGTCTTGATGCAAATTTATCACCAATTTCAGGGATTCTCATATCCCTTGCTCTAATTTTATACATTTTTCCTCCTTCGTTTGATTGAGTCATAACTACAGTGTCAATAACTCCAGTTTCAGAAGGCCTTACACCAATAGAGGTATCTCGTCTGTATGGACCAGAAGATTCGAACTCTCTATACTCTTCCATAAATCTTGGAGGACTGGTTTTTCCAATTAAAATATCCCCACCTTTAACTGGGGATTCAGATGCAACTACACCATCATCTTCAAGTAATCGATATGCACGTTCTCCTTTGTAACCTCGGATGTTATCTTCAGCATTAGGAATTTCAAAGCTATCACGCATTCCACCAGGATATTGTTTTGCTTCAGCGTCATAAATTCTAAAGAAGAAGGTTCTACCCAGTCCCCTATCAACAGATGATTGACTTAGGACAATGGCGTCTTCAATGTTGTAACCATCAAATGGCAATACTGCAACAACACAATTCTGACCTGCTGGTCTGTCTTCCAATCCTAAAAGCTTCATGGCTTTTGTATTAACAATTGGAACTTGTGGATATAACATAAGGTGTTGTCTAACGTAGGTACTAGTATTCATCATAGGTGTTGAAAATCCCAAACTTTGTTTTGCCATTGCAGATTCGTAAGTGTTTCTTGGAGATTGGTTATGTTCAGGATATGGAATGATTGAAGCTCCTGCACCTAGTATTGATGGTGGGAACACTTCCAAGTGAGTGTGCTTCTTTGTATCTTTTTCATCTAATGAGACATAGCAATTTTCTTCTTCATTGGCATCAATTACTTCCAAGATTCCCATTCTCAAAAGATCAGTCCAAGAAAGTAATTTCTTTGAAATTTTATCTAGTAATTCCGAGGTTAGTAATGATTTGCCATCGGTGATAATAATTAATGGACGTAGCACTCTACCGGCATTACAATTAACATATAGTCTTCTTGTTGAGCCTTCAATTTCTGATTTATGAAATGATATTCCAACATGGGGATGAATTTTTGAATTTCTTCTCAATTCTCTAAGAAATTGTGCCAACTCTCCACCATCTTTGTAATATCCAATTAATCTGCCATCTACAAATATTCTAGTTCCGTCTTTTTTCAAATCTTCTTTTGCATCAAAGAAATGAACAGTTCCAAGATCATAGAGTTTTTCTACAATCTCTTCAGATGGGACATTTACTGAAATGATTCCAGAAAGTGCCAAGTTTTTCACCAAACCACAGTTTGAACCTTCAGGAGTTTCACTTGGACAGATTCTTCCAAAGTGGGTTGCATGCAAATCTCTTGCTTCGAAGTTTGGTTGAGTTCTACTTAGAGGAGATTGAATTCTTCTAAGATGACTAATTGTTGAAAGATAGTTGGTTCTATCAAGTAGCTGAGTAACACCCACACGTCCTCGTCCCCAGTTTCCAGTTGCAATTGCATTGTTTAGTTTGTCAGTAATAATTCCCGGACGAATTGCTGCAGCGACTGCATTAATTCCACGTTTTTGACCAGAGCGCTCTAATTGATATTTCATGTCTCGAACCAAATTTCTAAATGCAGTTCTAAATAGATCTGCTAACATTTGTCCTGCAAATTTGATTACTTTGTTTCCATAGTGATCTTTATCATCAGGAGTAATCCAACCGAGTTTTAATTCTAATAATTTACAAGCTGCTTCACCTAAGAATTGAGCCTTTTCTTTTCTATTTTCAGGATGTTTGCCCAAATGTGGTAAGAGTCCCCAATCCAGTAATGTTTCAGCACGCTTTATCTGGAATTCTTCTAACATTCCAGGTGCAATTCTTTTACTAATGTAGACAATAGCATCTTTTGATGTTGGTACATCACCAGCTTTTTCAAAAGAGCCTTCTAATTCATCTTGAATATCATCAACCAATGAAACTACAGATGCAATGTCCCTATCAGATTCTAATCCAAGTGCTCTCATCAATGTGACAACTGGAATATCAACAGGAGAGCCAGGAATTCTTGCAACAATTAATCCGTCATTTTTCATAACAAGTTCTAGTTTTGCGCGATAACCTACAATTGAAGAATATACTTTAGCTTTGAAAACAATGTTTCCACCCACAGTTTCTCTATCAACGATTATTTTGTTGTATGAAAGATCTTCTAATCCAACAATTACACGTTCTGAACCATTGATGATAAAGTAACCACCAGGATCACTTGGATCTTCCCCATGTTCAATTAATTTTTGAGTAGAAAAATTATGCAAGATGCATGCATTTGATTTTGCCATAACCGGTACATCTCCAATATGTACAAATTTAGATTCTAAAATTTTCCCATCTTCTACAACACTTGCTTCCATCATAACGGGTGCAGAATAAGATACGTTTCTCAATCTTGCCTCAGCTGGAGTAATGTGAGTGATAGAACCATCAAGTTCCATCATTCTTGGTTGTTGAAGTTTTACTTTACCTAGTTGAATCTTGTAAGGGTATTCTGCATTTTCAATATCAATTTGTCCAACTTCATTAATAATACTTTGTAGTCCTTTTTCTAAAAATTCATCAAATGAATTTAGATGCTGACGTGCAATACCTTCACGTTTTAAAATATCCTGGATTATTGGCCAACGTTTAGTTGAAGAATGTACCATTTAGACTTCCACCACATATCGATAATAGAGACTTTCACCAGCAGTTGAACTTGTTCGGGTAATCTTAATCATATCTCCAGGTTTTACACCTAGTCCCAAAATTGCAGGATCATTGGCAAAAATTAATGGTAATTCAGTAGGTTTACAATTGTATTTTTTTAAAACTTCTTCAGCTTCTTGTTTAGTAATAATTTCATGCTTTGGAACATAGATATGGTCAGGTACTAAAACTTGGTTTTTCTTAATTGCCATTTACAGAACCTCCATGTCGAACATTACATGTAACAGAAATAATACACACAAACTGTCAAAAATTCACGCTCGGGTTAATATATATGTAATTTGAATTTTGACAAAAAACTATCTTTTTTCTATTTTGTCAATAAATTTTTTCGCAACCTTAAATAACATAAATTTAGGCATAAAAACAATGAAAGCTCATCTAACGGTGTTTGCCTTATCTGCAATTATGATTGCAAGTATTGGTTTAGCACCAGTATTTGGACAAATTCAAAACCCAATTGATGTTACTACAGACAAATCTTCGTATACAGAAGGTGAAACAATTCTAGTAACAGGAACAGTGAGAGATCTATATTCAGGTACTCCAGTAAGCGTAATTGTTACGGCTCCCAATGGGAACTTGGTAGAAATTGCACAACTTACAGTAGGTGCTGATAAAAAATTCAGTACTGAAGTAACTACTGGTGGATCGCTAATAAAAATAGAAGGCTCATACACAATCACAGTCACATATGGAACCGAGAATCGTTCAGCAACAACATCATTTGCATTTGGTGGATCCACACCAATTGATGATGATGATGTAGAAAAACCAACAATAACTAATACCACAGTTTCAGTTGAAGGATCTACTGATTTGATAACATATGAGATCACAGGAGGAAAAATAACAAGTGTCATGCCAGATGTGGACGGAAATTCACTAATTATCGGCATTGATGCGACAGATAATGGTTCATTGACCATTACAATTCCTAGATCAGTGTTATTAGCAGAAATCGACGGTGTAGACGATAGCTTGTTCATCTTAGTCGATGCAGAAGAAGTAGACTTTGATGAAACAATAACATCAACAGGCAGAACACTCACCATACCATTCTCAACAGGTGCTGAGGAAATTGAAATTATTGGCACATGGGTAGTTCCAGAATTTGGTACAATCGCAGCTATGATTCTAGCAGTAGCAATTATCTCAATAATTGCAGTATCTGCAAAATCAAAACTTAGTATTATACCAAGATACTAAATTTTATCTTTTTTCTATTTTTAAAAAAGTGAACAATCTGAGGGGTTTATTTTCAAATCTTCTTCGTGTTTACTTTTGGGGTTTATAAAAAATCCAGAAAGATTTTCATAATTTTAATAAATTTTGGGCTTTAAAAAAAATGAAAGATAGTCCTCAAATAATTACATCTGCATTACAACTTTATTTCACTGGAGAATCTCTAAAAAATACTCAAAAATTCCCAGAGTTACAAGGAATAAAAGGGACACACAAAACTGTATGGAATTAGATTAGGAAATATACAAATTTAATGGAAAAATATTTGGAAAAAATCACTCCACAAGTTTCAGATAAATGTGGAACAGGTAAACTCTATTTGAGAATCAAAGGAGATAGAAAATATCTCTACGCAATGATGGAATGATGAAACAAGATTTTGGATTGCAAAACAGGTGTCAAATACAAAGTATTCTGAGGATGTAAGATCGATGTTCAAAGAAAGTGTAAAAGTTGCAGAAAAGAAAAATAAAGTTTTGATTTCAGATGGTGCAAGAAACTTTCAAACTGCACACAAAAAAGAATTCCATCTTATTGTTATTCATGCCTCCTTTAAAGTGAACGTGCCTAATGTGGACTGTTTGTTCCTCTTTGTATCTAGTATACCATGCCTAAATGGTGAACTAAGAAATAAAGAAAAAGTAATGAGGGGTTTAAAAAAAGATAATTCTCCAATCGTCTCAGGTATGCAGATTTATCATAATTACATTAGAAATCATATGGGATTAAACAATGAAACGCCTGCAGATAGAGCAGGGATTATAATAAAAGGAAACAACAAATGGCTTGTATTAATTCAAAATGCGGCAAATTAGATGTAATCATGCCCGCTAACAAATACAAATTTTGGTTAAACTTTCGATTGTGTTAGTTACAATGTTACACACTACTGATCTGATCAAATACCTTTTTAAGAAATAATTGTATGATTCATAAGGTACGAATGTCATTTTTATCATAATTGATGAATTCCGCTCAACACTTAACTGGGAGAAATGTATTATGTTATAGTGAAAAAGGTGTTTGATTAAATATGCGAAAACAGATTTTAAAAGAAATTGAAGATTCATTGAATCACATGGAAGAAACAGGAAAAGTTGAACTTTCTATATTGGATAAATTAAACAATCTTCAAGAATTTCTTAAAACAATAAAAACAAAATGGATAGAGAATTCAAATTCAGATGGATTTTATTTTTATCAAGCTGCAAGAAATATTGAATTAATTTTGGATAGAATGGAATATAGATTTAAAAATTCTAAAATTACTAATGATAATCCAAAAATCGCAGAAGATTCACTTGTGTTATTACCCGCAATTGATAGAGTTTTAGAACTTACAGAATCAAATAACATCACACCTGATTCAATTACATCAGTGTTAAAACAAACAGAAAACTTACGTAAAACAGCAATTAGTACCAAATTAATTGAATCATTAGATGCAAGTCGTGATTCAATGGATGTTGAACATGTAAAAAGGCAGTTCAACCAATTAATGCAAAACTTGGAATAGTATTGTCAGTAACGACCACTTAACCAATGTCCAGTGTGAAAGTAATACCTGATACAAATGTGATAATAGCTGCAAGCATTATTCAGAATATTTCTGAAATTAATGAAGAGATCAAACACAAATTTTATGATGAATCTATTCAATTGTTTAGTTTGTTCAAACATTCTAATGAAAGAAAAGGCATTGCTTTACCTAAAGTAAAAAAAGAATCATTTGGGGTTTTGGCACGTGCTGTCAAAGATGTGTTTATCGCTAAAAAGAACATAGTTGATATTCATACTAAGACGTTGTTTTACAACAATGCATCATCAATCATTTTTTCATCTGATCATAAAAGACAAGCACTACTTGCACGATTGGCAAATATCAAGATCAAAGAGGAAGATGTCCGGCAGTGCTTACAAGATGTAATTGAAATGACAAAAGAATTACGAGCTTTGTATTATGATAAATACAAAAATAAGAAAGGTAGAATTAAAGAATCTCAAATACGCTCAAAAAACATCAAAACGGAGCCTAAGTGGAGACCAGAACAAAAAGATGAGGTATTTTATACTCAAAGTGGTCAAGTAGCCCGAGAATCAAAACAATTAGAAAAATTCATGAAAAAATATCCTAATGCACCAGATCAAAGAGTATTGTCAGAAGCAATAGCTGTAAAAAATCACTTAATTTCTAATGGAGAAGACATAATCATCCTTATAGCTTCACGTGACACTGGTTTTTTCTCTCCTTACTATTACTATGGTGGGAAATCAGATGTAGTTACTCAGAAAATACATGAAAAATTTCAAATTAGATGTGATTATCCACGGGATATTTTTAAAATGGCTGGCGGGGTTCTTTAATTTTTATCAACTCCCGAAAGCAAACATAAAGAATTATTTAAATCAAACCACGTAGATTACATAATTCCATTTTTAAATATACATAAATAGCAATAATGTTGGGGGGAATCAGGATGAATTTTAAACGTTCTACAACTTCTATGGCAATAGCCCTTATGGTATTGTCATTAGCTTCAATAGCCTCAATTCAGCAAGATTCTTTTGCACAACAAAATCAAGGAATGTCGATCACAGCAACAGCCGATAAAGGCTCAAACACAATTACCGTTACAGGTAAAACAATTTCAAGTCTCACAGATGTTACATTTAGAGTAACATCTCCAAGTGGAAATAATGTGGTAACTATTGATCAGCTTTCACCAGATGATGATGGCAATTTTGTAAAAGAATTCATAATCGGACCAACATGGAACGAAGATGGATTTTATGAAATTACAGCAATGCAAGGTGTAGGGAATAATTCATTATACACACTAAACGTTTCTGTTAAAGTAGTAAATGGTATAGCCGAAAGAACTTCCGTAACAGAATCTAACATGAGAGAAATATTCACACCAAACGAAAACAATGTTGCAACAGATGCAGGACTTACACTCGATGCAATAATTATCGAGAATGGTTCTACAATGTTTGAGGTTACCGGAATAACTGATAGAAAAAGTCAAGATATCGCAATAACTGTAACTGCACCAAATGGAAATGTAATTACAGTTGATCAGATATCACCAATGCTTGATGGAAATTTCGCTGCAGAGGTTAACGTGGGAGGATCATTATGGAAACAAGATGGTTTTTACACTGTAATCGTTCAACAATCTGACGATCCAAAATATACTGCCTCAACTGAAGTAGATATCTTAGATGGTAAAGTAGTACCAGAATTTGGTACAATCGCAGCTATGATTCTAGCAGTAGCAATTATCTCAATAATTGCAGTATCTGCAAAGTCAAGACTCAGTATTATTCCAAGATACTAAGCTCACAACTTTTTTCTATTTTTAAATATACATAAATAGAGACATGTGTAAATCGCATCAAGATGAACAACCGTACGTCGTTCGCGTTACTAGCCTTATTGACTGCAGTCGGTACTTTAAGCATGACAGCAGCATATGCTGAAGGAGATATTCCACAAGCATGTGTAGGGTGCTCCATGGAGGATGCAAGAGCAGCAGCAAAACAAATGTTGCTTGATGACACCCCAGTATCTGTTTGGACAGACAAAACAGATTATGGTCACAATGACATGATTATGGTACAAGGCCAAGTAGCAAATGTAGCTTCTGGATTTCCAGTTACAGTAACTGTTGTTAGTCCATTACACTCCATTGTTACAATTGATCAACTCATTGTAACACAAGATGGTAGTTTTGAGACAACATTAAACACAGCAGGTGAAATGTGGAAATACGACGGTACCTACACCATTAAAGTAAACTATGGTAGCACTGAAAAAAGTAACAGTGTCCAAGTTCAACTAACTGGTGGAGTTGCATATATGCCAATCCATACAACACCAAACACATGTTCAGATAATGAACTATCTGCAGATGGACAATGTGTACCATTTAGCATTACAGGTGGAATGGTAACAGGTGCAACTCTCAATTCTGGTGATAATGGTTCAATTATCATTAGTATCAACGCTGAAGATGACGGAACATTAACAGTAACCCCATCAAAAACAACCATGCAAGGTATCTTCATGGTACTAGTAGATGGAGAAGAATGTGATGAGCCCGAATGTGAAATTGTTGGAAACAAAGTAACAGTAATGTTCCTAGCAGGCGCTGAAACAATTGAAATAATCGGTACCCACGTGATTCCAGAGTTTGGTACAATCGCAGCTATGATTCTAGCAGTAGCAATTATCTCAATAATTGCAGTATCTGCAAAATCAAAACTGAGTGTAATACCAAGATACTAAAAATCACACAACTTTTTTCATTTTTTCATTTTTTAACAGTAAAGAAAATATACAAATGAGTATGATTAACCGTGTGAATTCAAAAACACTTTATGGCCTAATGTTTCTACTTACAATTTCTACCGGACCAGTATTTGCACAACAATCAATAATTTCAGTTCAAACAGATGATAGTCATTATAATGAAAAAGACACAATTGTAATTTCAGGAATAGTAAGTATCATAGTTGGAGAAACGCCAGTTGTGTTACAATTATTTACTACTCTAGACAATCTAATAGATATTGCACAAATTACAGTGGCACAGGATGGGAGTTATTCACATACAGTAATTGCAGAGGGCCCATTATGGCAAAAATCAGGAAATTATACAGTACATGCATCATATGGTGATGGGAATACAGTAAAATCAGAGTTTAGTTATTCTCTAAAATCAGATCTAACTTCAACTAAAACAAATTTTGAAGTCGATGCTGGAAATCATGGAACTTTTGATGTAGAATATACCATCACAGAGGCCACAGTTAAAGACATAGTAATAGATTCAGAAATCTTTGCATTAATAGTTCAAATTGATTCCACAGATAAAGGAACAATAACATTGGAACTTCCAAGAGAATTCATAGGCGCTGAAAAACAAGATGGTAAAGATGACAAATTTATAATTTTGATAGACGGAATTGAGATAGACTATGAAGAAAAAGTACTTGTAGATTCTAGAGTCATCACAATTGAATTTGAGCAGGGGGATTCAGACATTGAAATTATTGGAACGTATGTTATTCCAGAATTTGGAGCAATTACAATGATGGTTTTGATTGTCGGGATTATGGTCACAGTTTTAGTTGCAAGAAACAAACTTCAAATGAATATTTAGGTTTTAGAATCAAAAGAATATTTTTCTTTGAATGGAGAAAATAAACGTAATTCTTTAACAATTTTTTTTAGAGAATCAACTGTTTGATCAATTTCAATTTCATTATTGAATATTCCCAGAGTTAATCTTAAGGAACCAGTAATTTGTTCATGTGAAAATCCCATTGCTTGCAATACATGTGAAGCTCGTTGAGTATTAACAGAACATGCAGAGCCAGTGGATGCTGCAATCCCATATTCATCAAGTTTGATGATAAGATCTTCTCCATTCACACCAAGAAATGTAAAATGCGCATTATTGGGCAATCGTGATTGGTGATCACCATTCAAAGTAACCTCAGGAATTTCATGCAATATTTTTTCAACTAAAATATTTCTGAGTTTTGTTACATGAGTCATACTTTCATTAAGATTATTTTGTGCAATTTCACAGGCCATACCGAATCCCACGATATTTGCAATATTTTCAGTGCCAGAACGCAATCCATGCTCTTGCCCTCCACCTAAAATCATAGGATCTATTTTTACTCCATTTTTAATATACAACGCACCGATTCCCTTAGGACCATGAAGTTTGTGTGAAGAGATAGACAGTAAATCTATGCCTAATTCCTTCACATCGATAGGAATCTTCCCCACCACCTGAACAGCATCAGTATGAAATGGGACATTCATTTCATGACATATTTTAGTGAATTGTGAAATCTGTTGTACTGTTCCTACTTCATTATTTCCAAACATGATTGAAACAAGGCACGTATTATCAGATATGTGATTTTTTAGTTCTGTCGGATCTATAGTTCCAAATGCATTAACAGGCAAATAATCAACATGAAACCCATCTTGGACAAGTTTTTTACAAGGTTCTAAAATTGCATCATGTTCAATTGAAGATGTAATTATTTGATTAGAAATATCATTTTTAGGTATGCCTCTAAGAACAGTATTGTTTGATTCAGTTCCTCCAGATGTAATTAAAATTTCAGAAGGCTCAGCATTAATCAATGATGCAATTTGTTTTCTAGATTTTTCAATAGCTTTTCGTGCCAATCTACCATATCTGTGAATAGAGGATGCATTGCCATATTGTTCCTTAAGAAAAGGTAGCATTGAATCTAAAACATCTTTGTGAATTTGAGTTGATGCAGCATTATCGAGATAAATCAATCTGCAATCACATTGATTTTTCCGGGCTTATAGCCGTCTTGATCAACTTCAACAGAAGTAAAACCAATCATCTTTAATCTTTCAGTAATTTGCTTCAAAATGACTTTGTCAAATCTAGGCAACATGTGTTTTTCAACTTCAATTTTTGCAGAACCATCCATATCACGAACTCTAACTTGTTTTACTTTAGTGATTTGTTTAACAATGGTTTCACCTAATTCAATTCGAGTTAATTTTTCAGCAGTAACTCTTTGACCCCAAGGAATTCTTGATGCCAAACATGAATTTGATGGTTTGTCATATACAGACAATCCAACCAGATGAGCAATTTCTCTAATTTGAGATTTTGAAAAATTTGTCTCTACAAGAGGACTTTGGATTCCATTTTGTTTTAACGCCTCAATCCCAGGCCTATAATCACCTAAATCATCAAGATTTGTTCCATCAACTAGAATCTCCACATTATGCTCTTTTGCTAATTTTGTCAAATGTTCTCCCAATTCCATTCTACAATGAAAACAGCGATTGGAGTCATTTTTTATAAAATCTTCATTTTCAAGTTCACTGTAATCTAAAAAGAGTTGAGTAATGCCAATCTCAGAACAAACCTGTTTAGCTGCTTCAAGTTCTTCTTTAGACAAAGTTTTGTAATCAGCAGTTACTGCAATGGCAGAATTTCCTAATTTCTGAAATGCAGCATATGCAACAAGTGCACTATCAACCCCTCCAGAAAGTGCAATCATAACTTTATGCTTATCCTCAAACCAATTAACAAGTTCATCAAGTTTTGTCATTTACAATCTCCAGTTTTTCAATTTCTTGTCTTAACAATGCTTCTGTTTCTTTAATGGATTTATTGATAACATTAGATATTTTCTTTAAATCATCAAATTCTATTTTAAAATCAATTTTTCCCTTAAAATAGGATTTTTTGTAATGTACTTGAAAAGATGTGCCATTCAAAAATACAGAAACATCATTGTTTGATCTAGGGACAATGAATCGATTTGAATCAGAAATTCTAATTCCCAAGGTTCCAGTTTCCAATACTAGTGTATCTGCAATATCATCAACAATTTCATTAGTGCATATTACAGACACAAGATTTGTAGGTCTGCCTTTTTTTGTAATCCCATGATAAATTGATACATCTAATGCGCCTTTTTCCATAATTCTCTCAATCAAATTTCCCAAAATTTCTCCAGATACATCATCCACATTTGTTTCAAGTATTTTTACAGAATCAGTTTTAAAATTATCATCTGAACCTCTAACAATTTTTAAAACATTAGAAAAAGTTTCAAAATCTTTTTGGCCTGCACCATAACCAATAGAGGCAATCCTCATCGAAGGGTAATATTTTACAGATTCACTAGTCAAATTTACTAAAATACAGGCACCAGTAGGAGTGGTAAGTTCTTCATTAGCATCATTTCCTTTAATCATTAAAGTCGAATTTTTAAAAATTTCAAGAATCGCACTTGCAGGATTTGACATTGTGCCATGTGAAAACGTCACAGATCCGCCTCCAACTGCAATGGGTAAGCAAATAATCTTTTCCTCAAACAATCCTAAATCTTCTAATGCAATAGTAATTCCAACAATATCAACCAAAGTATCAATACTAGAGGCTTCATGAAAATGAACAGATTCTTCAGGAATTCCATGTATTTTGGATTCTGAAGAAATTAGAGTGTCAATGCAGGATACAGCAAATAATCTTGCTTTTTCTGATAGATTGATTTCTTGTGTAGACTGGATAATGGCATTTTTAATTTCAGATCCTTTTCTTTCAGTAACACTTTCATCAATATCCAAAATCAATTGAAGGGATTGAACTCTATGTTTTTGAATTTTTTCAAAATCAATTTTTTTTATCGTAGAGTTTGTAAGAAATTTTTCAGATTGTTTGATTCCAGTAATTATCTTGTTTTTATCAGCACCAAGATCCACCAAAGAACAAAGAAGCATATCTCCAGATATGCCTGCAATTTGAGGATCTATTACAACGACCATGATTAAAAATTGTCAAAAATGCTTATAAATTCGACTAATATCTCATGAATTTCATTAGATTTAATTATTGATCCTCAAAAGTGGTCATTAATTTTTCAATTCATGATTATTATCTTCATCTATACCTAAATCAGCTCCTAATTCAAAAAAACAGTTAGGCGGTGTAAAGATTTGAACGCTGAGATAATATTCACAATAAATCAATCAAAAAAGACTATTTCTTTCTATCAATAGTTTTTGTTGGGCCATCTTGGTACTGTCTCAGCATTGGTATAGAGCTGTATCTACTTTGGCATTTGTATCATCTATGATATGTGGTACAAAAAAAAGCTGGTGGACTATTCTAGTTGCGAATCCACATCATGGCATTATCATCGAGAAACTGCGTCCGAGATTCACCAGGAGTCATCAGAAACGTGACGACCTCATCCAGATCATCAAAGGGCTCTGCCACATAGATATCACCATACATGGAATCACGCAGGGACTCCATCTTACTGGTGTGGTATTTTAATTTCTCTGCAAACGCATCACATACCCTGTGGTCCATACTGTCACATGCGCTGGAATTATCCAGTACCGGTCCATCCACGTAATACCACTCATCAGGCGTGTCTGCACTCCATGTGTATCCAAACTGGTCAGTCCAGATGTTCTTTAGCTTGTCAGTTCTTGTCAGTTCTAGTATTACTGCATCAGACTGGGATGTTTTCTTGCTTGAGAACTTGTGGGTTGGCGGCTCGTTTATGGACTCTCCGATTATCTGCAGGCCCTCATTCATGTAGTGTGTGATTACCTTTCTCTTGGCATCAACTGCCTCTATCATGAATGGCTCGTCATACATTGCCTCTCTGAATAATACCCCGTCAATTAAAAGCTGGGTGCACTGGGTTTGGTCCTTTTGGATTATGCTACTATCACCATCATTATCATCATTATCATCACTACCACCACCACCACCACCACCGTTACATGAAACACCAGACACTGCAAATGTGGCATTCTCACCTATCACATTCTCATCATTGTCATACTCTACAGAGTCTATCGTGTATGTAGAGTCTAATGTGTAATCCCTGCCCAGATTTACAGTAATGGATGCTTCTGACTCTGAGGCTGGTGCTCCCACCTCATTCACACCAAAGCCTATGACAAAGCTCTTCATTCCGTTTTGCGCATATGCCTTTAGTGCAAAGTCATGTGTGGTTCCCGTCTGAATTATTTGTCTGTTGTAATCGACATGGTACTCTGTTACGTTAGTGCACACCCCGTCCATGGAATAGCCACAGTTCACAATTTGGGCAAATGTCTGCCCTGATATTCCAAATGTTGGTCTGGTTTTAGAGTCATCATTACTGCCTCTAGAGTTCCTGGTTGGAGCTGTATTATCAACAGTGACGCCGGTGTTATCAGTAGTATCAGTAACTGGAGTACCGTCATTTGAAGTAGCAGCTAAATCAGAAAAAGCTATGGTAAAGGTTACAACGCCATCAGCATCTGCATCTGTGATTGTTGTTTCAGCACTCCAAGAGGTAGTGCTTCCGGGAGCTGCAGGTGTAACAGTTGCAGTAGCCGTATTAATGGTTACAGTTGGTGTTCCTATAGGTTCTGAAGAGGTAAAGCTTAGTGTGACGGTATTATCAGTTGTAGCCAAAGAACTATCATTTGAATTATCAGATCTTATGGATACTACAGTTAGTGTAGGAGCTGTTGTATCGGGAGCTGTTTGATAAACAGTAACACTGGTGCTATCGGTAGGACCGGTAATCGAGATACCGCCATTTGTTGCCAAGTCAGTAAAGTCTATAGCAAATGTTACAGTGCTGCCATCAGCATCAGCTGATGTGATTGTTTTTGTGGCACTCCAAGAGGTATTATCACCTCCAATAACTGCAGATGCATCAACTCCACCAAAGGTTACAGTCGGTTCCAGTATGGGTTCAGAAGAGGTAAAGCTTAGTGTGACGGTATTACCAGTTGTAGCCCTAGATGGATCTGTATTATCAGATACTATGGATACTAGAGATAGTGTTGGAGCTGTTGTATCAACGGTAACACTGGTGCCATCCTTAGTAGCAGTGACCTGAGTACCGACATTTGGAGTAGCAGCTAAATCAGAGAAATCAATGGTAAATTCTACGGCACCATCAGAATCTGCATCTGTGATTGTTGTTTCAGCACTCCAAGAAGTGTTGCTTCCAGTAACTGTAACAGATGCTGCAACTCCATCAAAGGTTACAGTTGGTGTTCCTATATTCTCAGAGGAGGTAAAGCTTAGTGTGATGGTATCATCAGTTGTGGCCAAAGAACTATCATTTGAATTATCAGATCTTATGGATACTACAGTCAGTGTAGGAACTGTTGTATCGGGAGCTGTTTGATAAACAGTAACACTGGTGCTATCGGTAGGACCGGTAATCGGGATACCATCATTTGTTGCCAAGTCAGTAAAGTCTATAGCAAATGTTACAGTGCTGCCATCAGAATCTGCTGGTGTGATTGTTTTTGTGGCACTCCAAGAGGTATTGCTTCCAGTAACTATAGCAGATGCACCACCTCCACTAATGGTTACAGTAGGTTGCAATATGGGTTCTGAAGAGGTAAAGCTTAGTGTGATGGTATTACCATCTGTAGCCAAAGAACTATCATTTGAATTATTAGACTCTATGGATACGGCAGTCAGTGTAGGAGCTGTATTATCAACAGTGACGTCGGTGCCATCCTTAGTAGCAGTGACCTGAGTACCGACATTTGGAGTAGCAGCTAAATCAGAGAAATCAATGGTAAATTCTACGGCACCATCATCATCTGTGGATGTGATTGCTTTTGTGGCACTCCAGGTAATATTGCTTCCAGTAACTGTAGCAGCACCTCCATGGATGGTTACATCCGGTGTTTCTATAGGTTCTGAAGAGGTAAAGCTTAGTGTGACGGTATTATCAGTTGTAGCCAAAGAACTATCATTTGAATTATTAGATCTTATGGATACTGCAGTCAGTGTAGGAGCTGTTGTATCGGGAGCTGTTTGATAAACAGTAACACCGGTGCCATCAGTAGGACCGGTAATCGAGATACCGCCATTTGTTGCCAAGTCAGTAAAATCTATAGCAAATGTTACAGTGCTGCCATCAGCATCAGCTGATGTGATTGTTTTTGTGGCACTCCAAGAGGTATTGCTTCCAATAACTGCAGATGCATCAACTCCACCAAAGGTTACAGTCGGTTCCAGTATGGGTTCTGAAGAGGTAAAGCTTAGTGTGACGGTATTACCAGCTGTAGCCCTAGACGTATCTGCATTATTAGATACTATGGATACTAGAGATAGTGTCGGTGCCGTTTGATCAACAGTAACACTGGTGCCATCATTAACACTGGTAACTGGAGTGCCGTCATTTGTTGCCAGGTCAGAATAAGTTATGCTAAAGGCTACGACACCATCATCATCTGTGGATGCGACAGTCTTTGTGGCACTCCAAGAGGTACCACTTCCAGTAACTATAGCAGATGCACCATCTCCACTAATGGTTACAGTTGGTGGCAGTATGGGTTCTAAAGAGGTAAAGCTTAGTGTGATGGTATTACCATCTGTAGCCAAAGAACTATCATTTGAATTATTAGACTCTATGGATACGGCAGTCAGTGTAGGAGCTGTATTATCAACAGTGACGTCGGGATTACCAGCAGTAGGACGGGTAACTATACTACCGTCATTTGCTACCAGGTCAGAATAAGATATGCTAAAGGCTACGACACCTTCAACATCTGTGGATGCGATTGTTGTTTCAGCATTCCAAGAAGTGTTGCTTCCAGTAACTGTAACAGATGCAGCAACTCCACCAAAGGTTACAGTTGGTGTTTCTATAGGTTCTGAAGAGGTAAAGCTTAGTGTGATGGTATTACCAGCTGTAGCCCTAGTTGTATCATTTGAATTATTAGATGTTATGGATACGGCAGTTAGTGTTGGAGCTGTATTATCAACAGTAACATCAGAGCCAACAGTAATGCCAGTAACTTCAACACCGGCATTGGATGCAAGATCAGAATAATTTATGGTAAAATCTACGATACCATCAGCATCTGAGGATGTGATAGTCCTTGTAGCACTCCAGGCAGTGCTGTCACCTACAGCAACTGGAGTAACTGGAACTTGATTGATGGTTACAACAGGTGTTTTGATATCTTCAGAGGACTCGAAACTTAATGTAACAGTATTACCTGCCGTAGCCAAGGTATTATCATCGGAATTATTAGATGTTATGGATATTGTGTTCAGTGTTGGTACTGTTTGATCAACTGTAATAGTGGCAACATCTGCAGTAACGTCAATAACTGTAGTACCTACATTTGTTGCCAAGTCAGTAAAATCTATGGTAAAAGTTACAGTACTGCCATCAACATCAGCTGCTGTGATTATTTTTGTGGCACTCCAAGTATCACCACTTCCGGTAACTGTAGCAGATGCATCAACTCCATTAATGGTTACAACAGGTGTTACTATATCTTCAGAGGCAGTAAAACGTAATGTGATGGTATCATCTTTCATAGCCAAAAATTGATCTGCATTGCTAGACTCTAGGGTTACTGGAAATAGTGTTGGAACTGTTTTATCAACAGTGACGCCGGTGCCATCCTTAGTAGCAATGACCTGAGTACCAGTATTTGGAGTAGCAGCTAAATCAGAAAAATCAATGGTAAATGCTACGGTACCATCATTATCAGCAGCTGTGATTGCTTTTGTGGCACTCCAAGAGGTAGTGCTTCCAGCAACTGCAGGTACAACTGTTGCAGTAGCCGTATTAATGGTTACAGTTGGTGTTCCTATAGGTTCAGAAGAGGTAAAGCTTAGTGTGACGGTATTGCCAGTTGTAGCCAAAGACGGATCATTTGAATTATCAGACTCTATTGATACTACAGTCAGTGTAGGAGCTGTTGTATCGGGAGCTGTTTGATAAACAGTGACACTAGAGCCAGTAGTAATACTTGTAACCGTAGTGCCGGCATTTGTTGCCAAGTCAGTAAAATCTATAGCAAATGTTACAGCACTGCCATCAGCATCAGCTGATGTGATGATTTTTGTGGCACTCCAAGAGGTAGTGCTTCCAGTAACTGTAGCAGTAACTCCACCAAAGGTTACAGTTGGTGTTTCTATAGGTTCTGAAGAGGTAAAGCTTAATGTGACGGTATCATCAGTTGTAGCCTTGGATGGATCTGCATTATTAGATATTATGGATACTGGAGCTAGTTCTGGAGCTGTATTATCAACAGTGACATCGGGGTTGCCAGCAGTAGGACTGGTAACTATACTACCGTCATTTGTTGCCAAATCAGTAAAAGCTATGGAAAATGTTACAGGGGCGGAACTGTCTGCAGATGTGATGTCTCTTGTGGCACTCCAGGTGGTACCATCACCTACAATGGCTGTCAGTGTAACATTACTACTATCATCACTACTATCTCCGTTAATGGTTACAGTAGGTTGCAGTATAGGTTCTGAAGAGATAAAGCTTAGTGTGACAGTATTACCAGTTGTAGCCAAAGTTGTATCATTTGTATTATTAGACTCTATGGATACGGCAGTTAGTGTCGGTGCCATTTGATCAACGGTAACACTAGAGCCACCCATAGTGCTGACAACCTGAGTGCCGCCATTGGAAGCCAAATCAATATAATCTATGGTAAACGTTACAAGGCCATCATTATCTCCAGATGTGATTGTTGTTTCAGCACTCCAAATAGTATCACTTCCAATAACTGTAGTAACTGGATCTCCATTAATGGTTACAGTTGGTTCCAGTATATTTTCAACGGACTCAAAAAGTAGTGTGACAGTATTACCAGTTGTAGCCAAAGTTGTATCATTTGTATTATTAGACTCTATGGATACGGCAGTTAGTGTCGGTGCCGTATTATCAACAGTGACACCGTGGTTACCAGCAGTAGGACTGGTAACTGCAATACCGTCATTTGTTGCCAGGTCAGTAAAAGTTATTCTAAACGTTACAGGACCATCAGGATCTGCTGGTGTGATCGTCTTTGTAGCAGTCCAGGTAATATTGTCATTTCCTAATGCTGCCAGCGAAACAGTGCCACCATTAATGGTTACAGTGGGTTGCAGTATGGGTTCAAAAGCTGTAAAACGTAATGTAACAACATTACCTGCTGTCGCCAAAAATTGATCTGCATTGCTAGACTCTATGGATACGTCAATCAGTGTCGGTGCCGTTTGATCAACGGTAACACTAGAGCCAGTAGTAATGCTGGTAACCTGAATACCATCATTTGTTGCCAAGTCAGTAAAGTCTATGGTAAATTCTACGGCACCATCATTATCTGCAGCTGTGATTGCTTTTGTGGCACTCCAAGAGGTAGTGCTTCCGGGAGCTGCAGGTGCAACAGTTGCAGTAGCCGTATTAATGGTTACAGTTGGTGTTCCTATAGGTTCTGAAGAGGTAAAGCTTAGTGTGACGATATCACCAGCTGTAGCCCTAGACGGATCATTTGAATTATTAGATTCTATGGATACTGTATCCAGTGTCGGTGCCGTCACATCTGGTGCGTTGTATGAGTAGATTTTGTTATTGGTAGTGTCAGCTACCCACAGCTTGCCATCCAGTGTCGTGATTCCAGTTGGGGAGTCGTTGGCTGAACTCAGATCAAAGTCCAAAGATGAAATCCGTGATTTGTCTGCTGCGTTGTATGCGTAGACTATGGTATCTGCACTGTCAGCTACCCATAGATTGCCGTTTAGGGCCGTGATTCCAGTTGGGGAGTCGTTGGCTGCATCCAGCTCAAAGTCAAAACCTGAAGTACTGATGCTGGTTGCTGCGTTGTATGCGTATACCCTGGTATCTGTACTGTCAATTACCCAGAGTTTGCCATCATGTGCTGCGATTCCAGTTGGGGAGTCATTGAGGGTAATCAGGTCAATGTCCAAAGATGAATCTCTAGAGCCGTCTACTGCGTTGTATGCGTAGACTTTGTTATCTGTACTATCAAGTATGTAGAATTTGCTGTTTAGTGTTGTGATTCCAACTGGAGCATCGTTGTCTGCATGTAAATTAATGTCCGAAGATGAATCACTGGTGCCGTCTGCTGCGTTGTATGCGTAGACTATGTTATCTGTACTATCAATTACCCAGAGTTTGCCGTCTGTGGATGCTGTGATTCCATCCGGGTCTGTGTTGAGTTTAACCAGATTAATATTAGGATTGACATCCTTGCTTCCGTCTGAATTATATGCGTAGACTATGCTATCAGTTTTATCAAGTACCCATAGCCTGCCGTGCAGTGATGTGATTCCCTGTGGAAATGCGTTGTCTGCATGTAAATCAAAGTTTGAGGCTGTATCTGGTGTGCCGTCTGAATTATACACATAGACTATGTCATCTGTTATATCAGCTACATAGAATTTGCTGTTTAGTGCTGTGATTCCTGGTGGACTTGTGTTGCCTGAAGCCAAGTCAAAGTCAGAAGATGCATCTCGTGTGCCGTCTACTGCGTTGTATGCATAGACTTTGTTACCTATAATATCAACTATATAGAATTGGTTGTTAAAAGCTGTGATTCCACGAGGATATTCGTTGGCTGAATCCAGAGTAAAGTCAGAGCCTGAAATTCTTGTGCCGTCTGTTGCACTGTATGCGTAGACTTTGGTATCTGTACTATCAAGTACGTATAGCTTGCCGTTTAAAGATGTGATTCCAACCGGGTCATCGTTGTTTCCAGACAGAGTAATGTCCGAAGATGGATTCCGTGTGCCGTCGGCGTTGTAGACGTAGACTTTGTCATCGTCCCAATCGGCAACCCAGAATTTATTGTTTAGTGATGTTATTCCAAAGACATTATCGCTAGCTGAATACAAAACAAAGTCATATGCTGGAGGAGCTAATGTTTGATCAACGACAACCCTAGAGTCGCCGATAGCATCAGTAACTGTATCACCGGCATTAGGAGGATCAGCTAAATCAGAGAAAGCTATGGTAAATGCTACAGGACCATCATTATCATCAGCTGTGATTGTTTTTGTAGCACTCCAAAAAATACGGCTTCCAGCAACTGCAGGTGCAACAGTTGCAACATCCGTATTAATGGTTACAGCAGGTGTCAGTATAGTTTCAGAAGAGGTAAATCTTAGTGTGACGATATCGCCAATTGTAGCTACCCTAGACCTATCTGAATTATTAGACTTTATGGTTACTGCAGTTAGTGTTGGTGCTGTTGTATCCGGAGTAAGTACATCCTTGCTTCCGTCTGAATTGTATGCGTAGACTATGTCCTCAGTTTTATCAAGTACCCATAGCTTGCCGTGCAGTGATGTGATTCCTATTGGAAATGAGTTGTCTGCATGTAAATCAAAGTTTGAGGCTGTATCTGGTGTGCCGTCTGAATTATACACGTAGACTATGTCATCTATTATATCAGCTACATAGAATTTGCTGTTTAGTGCTGTGATTCCTGGTGGACTTGTGTTGCCTGAAGCCAAGTCAAAGTCAGAAGATGCATCTCGTGTGCCGTCTACTGCGTTGTATGCATAGACTTTGTTATCTATAATATCAACTATATAGAATTGGTTGTTAAAAGCTGTTATTCCAATTGGATCATTGTTGGCTGAATCCAGAGTAAAGTCAGAGCCTGAAACTCTTGTGCCAGTTGCACTGTATGCGTAGACTTTGTCATCTGAATCATCAAGTACGTATAGCCTGCCGTTTAAAGATGTGATTCCAGCCGGGTCATCGTTGTTTCCAAGCAAAGTAATGTCCGAAGATGAATTCCGTGTGCCGTCGGCGTTGTAGACGTAGACTTTTTTATTTACAAAATCAGCTACCCATAATTTATTGTTTAGTGATGTTATTCCACGGACATCATCGCTGGCTGAATCCAAATCAAAGTCAAAAGCTAAAGGTTGTGGTACGTCATATACAAAGACTTTGTTATTAAAAGTTTGAGTATCCATAGCTTGCCGTTCAGAGCCGTTATTCCCTGTGGAAAGTTGTCTACATCCAAATTAAAGTCAGAATTTGCGTCTCTGGTGCCGTCAGAGTTATACACGTAAACTCTTTCATCATCTCTATCAAGTACCCATAACTTGCCGTATAGGGATGTGATTCCAGATGAAAAATCATTGACTGAAATCAGAGTAATGTCCGAAGATGGATTTCTGGAGCCGTTTGCGCTGTATGCGAAGACTTTGTCATTGTTCCAATCAGATACCAATAGATTGCCATTTAGTGATGTGATTCCGTATGGGTTATTGTTGCCGGTACCCAGATTAAAGTCAGAACCTGAAGCTCTTGTTCCGTCGGCGTTGTATGCGTAGACGTATGAATCTGAGAAATCAAGTACGTATAGCTTGTCGTTTAATAATGTGATTCCACGTGCATCACCATTGGCCGAACGCAGATTAAAATTAGAATCTAGGGTGCCATCTGCGTTGTATGCGTAGGCTTTGTCACTGATATTATCAACTACATATAATTTGCCGTTTAGTGCTGTGATTCCAGTTGGGTCATCGTTGTCTGTATCCAAAGTAAACTCAAAAGATAAAGTAGTCTGTTGTGCAAATGCAACAGTGTCAGTTTCTGCCATGCCCAAGGCCAAAGATATGCCCAAGACTGCAAAGACTGTCAGTAATGCTGTTGCCGTAGTATTTCCCCCCCCCCCCCCGCTGGGCCAAACCCAAAGGCAAGGCTGCAAAGACTGTCAGTAATGCTGTTGCCGTAATAGATGTGGTAGATGTAGATGTAGCAGCAGAAGAAGATGCAACATATTTCATATGAGCCAAGTTATAACTTGTATTTATTAAGTATTCAATTTTGCGGTTCTGTCTAATATTAGTGATATAGAATGAATGGGGTTCTTCTTCGTGTTAAATGTCGAGACTTGGGATTAATTGGGTGTTTTATTCCAACATTCTAAATGGGGTTCTGCCAACTTGCAGTGATATGGTTTCTATCACGTGGTTGGTTCTGTCAGCTTGACTGGTAGTTATCCTACATGTTAAGTGTCGTGAGCTGGTCATTTATCTGATTTCCTTCTATTATCATTCTTGCATAGTAATTGGTAATTATCCATCCTCAATAGTTTTACCCCCTACATACCAGGGCCGTTACACTTTAAAAACAAACTACAAACGATGCATTGCCTCTCACCGTCTTGATATCTTGGCTTGCTAATTATTTTGAAGGATCTGCATTTGGTACATATGCCAATACGCCAACTAGCCATGTTGTAATCACCTGAGCATTCCCTGTACAAGTTGCACCTTTTTGGAACTGCTTTGCCTGTGTGGATCCAAATGCCTAAAATCTATATTTTTTACAGTTAGATGATGCAGCAAAAAGTCCCCATGAATCATGCTGCTAGATGGTTTGCCAGTTAGTCAGTGCTTGGTATCTCCAAAAGAAATCTTCACTGAATCCTGTGGGAATTTTGCTTTGCTTAAAGGTAGATTTAATTATTAAAAATAAAAACATATTTTATGATTACTATAATTGGGTCAGGCAAAGTAGGCGGAGATGCAGCATTATTTTCAGCATTAAAACGATTAGATGATCAAATTTTGTTACTAGATGTTGCTGAAGGACTCCCACAAGGAGAAGCAATGGATATCAATCACATGTTATCAGAGCAAGGAATTGACGTTGAGGTGAGAGGTTCAAATAATTTTGCAGACATGAAGGGGTCAAATGTAATAGTGGTAGTAGCAGGTTCTGGAAGAAAACCAGGAATGACTAGAATGGATCTTTTGAAAATAAATGCATCAATTGTGAAAAGTGTTGTAGAGAATGTAAAAAAATATGCAGACGATTCCATGATAATTCCAGTTACAAATCCACTTGATCCTATGGCCTACATCACATACAAGGTTTCTGGATTCGATAGAAGCAGAGTATTTGGCATGGGAGGTATGCTTGACTTGTCAAGGTTTAGACAGTTTATTCATGAAGCAACAGGACATTCACGTGATTCTATCAGGGCCCTAGTAATTGGAGAACATGGAGAAAATATGCTACCATTGCCAAGATTTTCATCAGTATCAGGCATTCCATTATCATCATTTCTTCCAAAAGAAAGATTAGATGAATTGGTTCTAAATACAAAACAAGTTGCAGCAAAAGTAATTGAATTGAAAGGAGCTACAGTTCATGCCCCAGGAAATGCAATCTCTGCAATTATTGAATCAGTTGTAAGAGATAGAAAGCAAGTCATTCCAGTTGCAACTTGTCTTGATGGTGAATATGGTCATTCAGATGTTACAATAGGAGTTCCAGCAGTAATTGGAAAGAAAGGTGTAGAAAAAATTATTGAACTTGACCTAAATGATGAAGAAAAACAAGTATTTGATAAAGCAGTTGAAAGCGTAAAAAGTGCCATATCAGGTATTGAGATCTAAGCCTTTTTTTATACAAACAAACAAAATTCATCAATGGAAATTCATGAAATTTTAGAATCATTAAAAGAAGGTAAAATTTCAGTGAATAGTGCAAAAAAGCTCTTATCACTTTATTCAATTGAGCAAGTAGAAGGATTTGCAAAGATTGACATAAACAGAAGAAAGAGAAGAGGAATTCCGGAAGTAATTTTTGCTGAAACAAAAGAATTAGATGAGATTAAAAAAATTACTAAAAAAACTCTAGAAAAAACAAATTCGGTGATCATATCAAGAATTAAGAAAGAAGATTATCCAAAAATATTGTCTTTTTCCAAGAGACTAAAAGTAAAAATTAAAACTGGGAAAAATTGTTCATCAATCTTATTATTTAAAAATCAAATTAAACTTCATGGAGGAAAAGTAGGCATAATGACTGCAGGGACATCAGATATCGGAGTTGCAGAAGAGTCAAGACTAATGTGCCAAGCAATGAATTGTAAATGCGTAACAAGTTATGATGTAGGAGTGGCAGGAATTCAGAGGGTTTTCCCCATTTTAAAAAAAATGGTAAGTGAAGATGTGGATTGTATTATTGTCGCTGCAGGAATGGAAGGAGCATTAGCAACATTAGTTTCTACATTGGTAGATATTCCCATCATTGGAGTTCCAACATCTATAGGATATGGATATGGAGAAAAAGGAATAGCTGCTCTTGCATCAATGCTTCAAAGCTGTTCACTTGGATTATCAGTAGTAAACATTGATAACGGAATAGCTGCCGGCGGAATAGCTGCAAATATTGCAAATAGAGCAATCAAAAAAAAATCCAATTAGAGTTTTAGACCAACCATCCTCGTAAATGATATATAACATATCAAAAGAAAGTTGGGTAATTGGCTGGCAAACGTGTTGTACTTACTGCTGATCGTAGCTTAATGACAAATTATAGAGGAAATTTTCTTTATGGATTCATTGCATGTGGACCATATGAAGTTCTACCAGAGTGGGTTTTCGATAAAGTATTTTGTCCTTCAGTTGAAACAGACTCAGTTACAGGAGAAGTAAAAGTTGCTCAAGTTGGATTAAGAAGAATTGAGAGTTCATTGATTCAAGGAGGATACAAAAGAGAAGAGGTATTCATGGCTCATCCTGAAATGCTTAGCAAATCAATAGGTCCAGATACCAAAGTTGTTGGAATTAATGTAATGGACCCACTAGGCATGGCCCCAGTTACAACAACAATGTCTCCAGAAAAACTATCCTATGTTGCAATGAAATTTAAAAAAATGTGTGCAGATATAATTCAATTAAAAAAGAAATATGATTTTAAAGTTGTAGTAGGAGGTAATGGGGCATGGGAATTGGCAAAGTCAGACAGAATGAGAATTCATGGGATTGACACAGTTGTTGTTGGTGAAGCAGATGAATTGGCAGTAGATTTGTTTCAAGACCTAGAAAAAAATGATGCACCAGAACTAATGCACTGTTTTGTAAGAAACCTTGAAAACATTCCAATAATTGAAGGCCCTACAATTAATTCACTGATTGAAGCAATGCGCGGTTGTGGAAGGGGATGTGACTTTTGTGATGTAAACAAACGATCAAAGAAAGATCTCCCATTAGAAAGACTGCAACATGAAGCTAAAACTAACTTAGATTATGGATTTGATTCTATTTGGCTACATTCAGATGAAATGTTGCTTTATGGATGTGATAATAGAGACTTTGTTCCAAACAGAGATGCCATTGTTGATTTGTGGAAAGGGCTCAAAGGATTGGGTGCAAACTTTATTGGAACTACACATATGACATTTTCAGCAGTTGCAGCAGATCCTGTATTAATGCAGCAAATTTCTCACGTTAATGAGCAAGATAAAACAGGAAGATGGCTTGCAACTAATCTAGGAATTGAAACAGTATCACCAGCAATGGTAAAGAAGCATTTGGGGGTTAAAACAAAACCATTTGCACCTGAAGAATGGGGAAGTGTTGTAAGAGAAGGGGCAAAAATTCTAAATGAAAATCATTGGTTCCCAGCTGCCACAATCATCATTGGTTGGCCGGATGAAACACCAGAAGATGTTCAATTTACCATAGATATGATGAGCGACTTTAGAGAAATGAACTTTAGAGGACTAGTGGCACCTTTACTTTATCAGGACTTTAGTGAAAAGAATTCAATGCACTTTGGAAATTTGAATGAAGCACAATTTACACTATTTTGGAAATGCTGGGAAAATAACTTGCGAGTAATTAACGATATCATTCCAATTATTCTTAGAAACAAGACATATGGTGGACCAATGAAAGTATTCATGTATGGAATTCTTAAAGCAGGAACTTGGGCAATTATGAGATATTTACGAGGATTATGTAAAGATCTTTTCAACGGAAGAACTCCAGATGAAATTATTGATAAATATGCAAAAAGTAGATCTGTAACTGCACCAAAAATTCAAACAAAGAAATTATAGATTCTCAATAGCAATATCTGCTATAGTATTTCTTTTTGGGGTTACAGAAATAAAGTAAACTTTATCTGCCCTCTCAATATTTTCAACTTTTTTGAAAGATTTTGATGCAACATCAAATTCATAAATTCCAGGTTCAAGTGAACCCTTTGCATAAAGCATGAGGTAAGTTTCTCCAGTTGCAGGACTAAGTGGAATAAAGGACATTACATTACCTTTGTAAGAATTAATTGGCATCGTATTTTTCATTGGCGGGGCAGCTGATGTCATATACATTAGAAAATCTTCAATAGATTCAAATTCTTCATATTCAATATGCATGAAATACAATAATATGTTTCAGTATAATAACCTAGAGTGAAATTGGATTATTTCCTTGATTTGATAATTTTGTTAACTTTGAATCCAATCAAAGCAGGGGCTGCAACATACATTCCCAAATTAAGTGCAATTACAGATATTCCAAGTCCCAAAACTTCTGCCTCTGAACCCTCATCAGCTAGTGACATTATAGATAATGTTGAAAGCATTGGGGTGATCATGATTTTTACTGTCTCTTTGAACATTGGATTCTCTCTTTCCCAATCTGCAACTGTTGGTGCAAATGAATAGTATAATGTGTTAAATCCGCTCATAAATGCAGTACCGGATGTTGTGCTGAATAATGTGTTATCTCTAATTTCTCTAAGTAGTTGGACTTGTGGTGCTAGTTCAGTTCCATATGCTGCAGTTGCAATGAGGCATCCGCTGTCTTGAGGTGGGGCTGAAATTACTCTACACACACCATCAACCATTGCAGTTCCTGTACCACATTTTACAGGCTCTACAACAGTTGGTTCTATTACTGTAGGTTCTACCGGTGGTGGTTCTATTACTGTAGGTTCTACCGGTGGTGGTTCTATTACTGTAGGTTCTACCGGTGGTGGTGGTGGTGTAGAAATTACTGCTTCTCCACCAACATAATTAATTGAAATTTCTGAATGATCTGCACCATACGTTAATTCAACAATATAATCACCATTTGTCTTCCATAATTCACCACCAGCTATAAAGTCAAATTTAAAAGAACCATCAGAATTTGGAGTCGATTGTCCAATATGCACACGAGCTAATCTATCAGGAGTCCAGACCACATAAGTAATATCTCCAGCAGTCAGTGAATCAGAATCATAATCTTCGACAGTTCCATTAATAATTACAGATGCACCATTTGAATAAATGTCAGATTTTGAGTCTGATTCAATAGGTAATGTAGGATCAAGGCCATGATCTGCAAAAGCAACATCGCTAGCACCATAAGAAAGAATTGAAATAGATAATAAAGCAAATGCAAAGAATCCAGATAGCTTCATTTTCAATTTGATTCATTGAACCGAGGTATTTATATTTTCAATGAAAGAAAAATTGACTCGATTATATTTTTATGATACCTTTTTTGAACAAATATTGAATTGATTTAACAAAGTCTTCATCAGAAATCCGATCATTTGCCCACCATTTAGCATTAATTTTAATCCAAATAGGAACTTCTTGATCAGAAATTGAGACAGAGGAATCAGATGGAATTACTATCAGCCCTTCTTCAATCAAATATTCAAGTACATCAATGAACTCATTATCAGATACGACAGTGGAAGACCATAACTTTGCTTTGTTTTTGACCCAATCAGGAATAACAGGGCTAGAAACTATGAATGAAATAGTCTTAACATAAGAATTATTATGAGACAAGTCAATTTGGTATTCTCCAGATACAGAATGCTCATCAATTGGAATTACAGCCCTGTAACTTCCAGCACTAGATAATGCTGCTCCAAAATTATGGGTATGCCCATCAGGAGTTGTAACAGTTACAGCCAATGGGATTCCCCTTTTATGATTGTCTATATTTCCAGAAAGAATAATCTCTTCAACATTTCCTGAAAGTGGTTTTACAACATCATAAGCACCAAGTTGTGGAGAGCTACTAGGATACAAAGTAGATTTATTTTTCAATAAACTGAAGGTGTTGGGATTACCAAGATTGTCCCTAGAATCAAAGTATTTTACATCAAGACTGCCTCCTGCTGAAGAAATTAATGCAGTTCCAGAAGCATTACATATTTTTGAAGGCATTTTAAATGAACCCTCAAAAATTCCCGTACTAGGTCCAGTTTCTACAAGAGAGAAACCACTAGCACCTAAACCACCATACTCAATACCATTGACAGTACAACGTTTGTAACGAATATCTTTGATCAAAACTTCAAGCAAAATTGAACCATCTTTTCCAACTGTATCTATATTTGAAGAATTTGGATCATTGGTTACAAAATAGATATCAACTAAATCATTTTTTAAATTAAGATCTGGATCATGTATTGTTAAAGTAACAGGCTGGCCAAATCTATAAGATTGTGAATTAGAAGATACAGTACCAGAAGTTGTGTTGATATCAGACTTTGTAGATGTCGGTGTAAAAACTCCAGTAGCATCGAGATCAAAATAGGAAATAGAAATACCTTCATCATCAACTAATCTATCAGTGACAATAAATCGAATTTGATCATCTATTACTTGTATTGTTTGAATGAATGCAGGATCTAAAATATTTAATTGATTTGCAACAGAATATTCCAAAGTTCCATCAAATGTTGATGAATTATCAGACGTTTCTTCTAATTCAAAACGGTAAATAGCATTATTCACATCATTAGAATTTACAAGTCCAAATGAAAAGAAATCAACAATAATTGGCTGCAAATTTTTTTCATTTAAAATAGTTCCAACCCCAGTACTATCATTTGAAGAATCAAAATTAATCACCAGATAAACAGTTCCACTTTTGCTAAAAATGGATTGTGTGTCAGAATCATCCAATTGGATAAAACCTTGTGATGATGGTAAATCCCCAGAATCAGCAATTCTCACAGGTGAATTTCCTAGAGACCCAAAAGACAGTTCAAGGTCAGTATCAGAGAAATCAGATATCCCAAAATCGTTTGTAAAAGATCTCAAATCATAATTAATCCAATTAGTACCATCATGATTTGAAAGAGATGTGTCAATTAGTCCAGATTGTAATTCCGAGGCTGAAATTCCTAAATTTAAGGAGATTTTTTCAAAATCACCATTAGTGAGATTAAAAGTGTCAATGATCAATCTTGCAGAATTTTTGTCAGGAACAGATGACTTTGTAAAATCGCCAGTAGTCAACCCGTCAGTAGACAAGGCAAAAAAATCAACATCAAATGTATTTTCAAGGGTGATAGGATCTCCAATCTTTAATGTTGGGATAATTGCAGTATCTCTGAATACATCTAAATCATCTTGAGAGCCAGAATTAACATTCTGATCAGAATCAACAAGGATTACAGAAAATTCAGTTCCAGGTTTTAATGAATTTGAACCAGTACCAATAGTTAGAGTTGGATCATTCAAGGATATAGTAGCAGATGAAAAACCAGTGATAACTGAAATAGATTTGTCATTATATGTGATTGAACCAGATTGGCCTCTCGGAGCATTGGATAAAATTCCTAATGTGGATTGATCCTTGAAATCAGCATTATCAAAAATACCCGAACTAGGACCATTTTCAACTAGCGTAATAATTTCAGAGTATGTTGTAGACCCATCAGAAATACTGGTAGTAGGTTGTTCATCATTTGATTGTAACTCAAGGATGGAACCAAGTATCACTAAAAGTTCTCCATTATCCTCAAATCCAATATTTGAAAGATGTGGAGCTAAATCAACTAGCCCCATCCCACCATTTGCAGAATTGGCCCCATTCTTGTCAAATGCTTGGTAAAAAGTAGATGGGGTGGTTCCCATATCAAAAGTCCAAGAATCTTCATCAGTGGGGTCTTGATTTAATTGAAAATCATTTACAGTTAAAAATACTTCAGCATTATTTGGATAAAGATCCCTATCAAGACTCAAAGAAATATTTGGAATTTCATCATATTCTAATGAAACCTGCTGTGATGAACCACCTGGATTGTATTGAATTGTAACTGCACTAAATGAATAAAGTTGGATTAATGGCCATGCGTTAGAATCCAATCCAATTTGTCCAGTTGGAATATTAGAATTTGTGTTAATTGATTTTGCACTTCTAACAACATTATTCAGGATTGGACCAGAGGGCGAACCAGTACATAAAGTAAATGAGGAATTACCATCAGCAGAGCCAGCTGCAAAACGAGGTAGTGCAAATCCATCAGTTTCAGAAAGAGAAATTCCAACAACGGATGCTAATGTGTCCCTACTACAAAAAACACCAAAATCTAATCCTTTTCCAGCCAAGCCAACTGTGGAATCTGCTTCCTTTGCATTCTCAACGTTTGCAAAATAAGCATACCAATTACCATCAGTTGCCTGAACCATTCGTAATGATTTGCCATTAATTGTGACATCAGGTTCACCTTCTCCACTATCAGTATCATGGCGATTAGGATCAATAATTACTACTTCTATCACCATAGAACCAGAAAAATAATTCTCAAATTGTGAATTTTCAGCAGACACGAACAAGTTAGGATTACTCAAAGCATCAACTTCAGTAGGAATTAGCAATATTAGAGAAAAAATTGCCAATAAAATGAGAGGATTCCTATTAAACATAATCCTAAAACATTATTTTATCACAGATAACGTTGTCGTGTCATTGCTCCTTAGAAAACGGTAATACGTGATTAAATCATTGAAAAAGGAATGTTTGTTCAAAGAACCAGAGTCTTACAGGTTTCACTTTTAGCTATTTTTTCAGCATTTTTAGTAGAGTTGATTTTTGGATTAGTCTCAAACAGTTTAGCACTAATTACAGATAGCATTCATGCCTTACTAGATAGTGTAGTTACTCTGGTTTTACTTTTGGCAGCAAGATGGGCAATAAAACCTCCAGATGCAGAACATACCTATGGACATGGAAAAATTGAATCTTTAGGTGGATTAATTGGAGGAATAGCAATTTTTCTGATTGCTTGTTTTTTCATTTACGAATCAATCAACAGACTTCAAAGCCCCCCGCCAAGTATCTTACCAGGGTTATTTGCAATAATTGGTGGATTATACACAATTGGAGTTGACTTTTTTAGAATTATTCTTTTAAGAAGATCTATTAAAAAAATCGGCGGGGCCACTCTAAAAGCAGATTTTTATCATGCATTCATGGATCTTGGTTCCACAATAGTTGCGATTGCAGGAATTGTGTTAGTATCATATGGTTTGTATTTTGGAGACTTTGTTGCAGCATTGATTTTAGGAGTGTTATTAGCAGTACTAAGTGTAAAACTAGTTTACAAAACAGCACTGGATTTGACTGATGTGATATCGCCCGAACTTGTAAAAAATGTCAGAAAAATTTCAATGTCAACAGAAGGTGTAGTTGACACAGGCTCAATACTCATGAGAAAATCAGGAGATGCTATTTTTGCTGATGTCACCATATCATTAAGAGGAGATACTAGTTTTGATAAAGCACATGAAATTAGTAATAGTGTTGAAAAAAACATAAAAAATAAAATTCCAAATGCATCAACTACAATTCATTTTGAACCAAATTGGAAAGATGTTCCAATAGATTCAAAAATTTTAGAAATTGCAAAAAATGTAAAAGGAGTCAAAGGAGTTCACAATGTCATCACACATAAAACAAAAGGCAAAACATATTCAAATTTGCACGTAATGGTAGATAGAGAAATTAATCTATCATCTGCCCATAAAATTTCTGAAATAATTGAACAAAAAATTCAAAAACAAATTCCAGAGATTACACACGCAACCATACATCTTGAACCATTTGTAACAGTTCCAGAAAATTTCAATAAAGAAGATATTGAAACTGAAGAAAAAATTAAAACAATATTAGAAAAATATCCAGATATCAAAAAAATTGGTCGAATATTATCTTTAAAATTTGAAAATATTCTAAAAATAGACATAGACTGCTCATTTGACAAAGATTTGTCAATTGAAAAAGTTCATGACTTGACATCAGAAATTGAACACATCATTAGAATGGAAATTAAAAACTCTGTAATTACTATTCATCCAGAACCAAACTAGACTAAGATACTAGTCAGATACATCACTAGCATGCCTACAGAAAATCCTGAAACTACCGCAAACCCGGACAGTCTTTGATCACTTTCATCTTGTATCCATTTTAGAATAACAAATATCACCTGAAAAATAGCACCCGCACCAATTGCTAGAAAAATTACCGATGTGAATGGAGAATAAACAAAACCGCCAATCCAGGCACCAAAAATAGCAGGACTTCCGGCAATCATTCCCATGGCAGCTAATTTTCCCAACATCAGTTTACCTCTGGACATAGGTGCGGCGATAGCCAACCCTTCAGTTGTATTATGTAAAGCAAAGCCAACAATCAAAAAAGTACTAAATGCTATTGACCCCATTCCAACAGCAGCGCCAATTGCCAATCCTTCACCAAAATTATGTAATCCAATACCAATGGAGATCATTAATGCAACAGCTACAGGTTTTGTAAATTTTGAAGAACCTGCTTTACTAACAAGTTTATTCCCCGCATAATATAATCCAAGAAAAGACAACACCGTTACGGTAGCTACAAGTAATGTTCCATTGAAACTATCAGCCAAGTTATCATCAGATACCTCAATAGCTTCTTCAATAGAATCAATTGCTAAGAAAAGTAATAATCCAGCAGTCAATGCTAAAAAGAAATGATATTTTTGTTTACTAATTTTTTTAATAAATGGAAGCCATAACAAGCCAATCATTACAGGTATTACTCCAACATACATTCCAATTATTGCAAAAAATATTGCAAGATCTAAAGATAATTCCAATGCAGGTGCAGCTGCATCAACTTCTTTTTCAAATCTGGTTCCATCTTCAATGGTAATTCCAATAGTGTATGGTTCTGCCTCATTCCATTCAAAAGGAATTCTAACAAGAGTAGTTTCAAATCGTTCTAAAAATTTATCAGGTTCAACTGCAGCAGGCTGAATTCTATCATTTACATCAGCCATTACCACTTCTACAGGAATAGGACCAGTGTTTCTTACAGTAGCTTGGATTTCAGAATCAACAAAATCGATTTTTTCAATTGTGATTTCTGGAAGAAGTATTCCAAAATCTAACAATTCAGCACCAGGCCCAAAAATGTAGACCATCATCAAAATGACAAAAACAAATGGAATGACACCACTTGCAATAATTTTTCCTTTTGAATAATTATCATCAAGTTCCATAATCTAATTCCTGAACATTTTGTTCATTTGAATTATTTACAAGAAAAATTCCAACCCATCCTTTTTCTGAGAATTCTACTTTATGAGCATGAAAGAGGTATTTCCCTGGAAAATCATATTGAAATTCCATGATTCCACGCTCAGTTTGAGACAAAGTAACCATATCAGTGTAAAATGAGGGTACAAGGTCAGTTCCAGTAGGATAGTATTTGTACAAATTTCCATGAAGGTGAAGATTATTTATCGGATCAAATTCCACCATGTTAACAACATAGACTCGAATTAATTCATCAGTGCTAATTTGGATTGGATGGTGCTGATAATAAAATGGGATAGTATTTGCAGCATAGAAATTATTTTCAGTGTCAAAATCAGTATCCAATCCATTAAGGACCATCACCATCTCATCAGCTGTGGGGCGTTTTTCTTTTGGATCCACTATGAAGACCCCATACAGACCATGAACAATGTGTTCCTCAAGGGGCATTACATGACAATGGTATGGATGCACCCCTACAGGTCCGGCTTCAAACTCATATACAAATCTCCCACCATTGCCTCCAACTGGTTCAAAAACACCATCCATTTCAGCAGGATGGATTCCATGAAAATGCATTGTGTGTTCTTTAGAACCATTATTTATGAAATTAATTCGAAGTAAATCTCCTTCAGTTGCTCTAATAGTGGGACCCGGAACAGTTCCATTAAAAGTCCACACATTGTAAAATACTCCAGGAGAAACTTCCATAATTTTATCATCTTCAGCAATTATCGTAAATTCTCGAAGTGTTGTGCCATCAGATAATTGTGAAACAGATCCATAATTGAAATCTCTTAGATATTCCATAGGATCAAAGTCCACAGTAGAGACAGCATATAGTGGATCTATGATTTCACCAGTTGTTTGTACTATAGCTCCTGAATGGGTTACAAATGTTTTAGATTCTGATTCAGCATCAGAAAAAGTTGGAAATAATACAATTACCGAAAACCCAATTACTGCAGATAGTAATGAAATCATAATAATTGATCGACGGATTGTCAAGATATTAAATAATAATAAATTCTTTATTTAAATTTACCCTAAGCTAACTTTTTTAGCCCAGTCTAACTTTTTTGTACAATGCTAACAAATTATGAAAAAATTAGGTTTAAACTAAAGATAATCAGCCTAAATCTGTGCAAAAAACAGGATTGGTTATTGTGATTTTTGGTTTACTAATAGTTGCAGGATTAGCAATGACAGTTGTTGAAAACCAAGTGACATTGGGTGGGATTAATCAAGGAAACGGGAAAATCAATTTAGTTGAAACCGTAACCATTTCAGTTGATATGAATAAAGAAGAAACGCCAGTTGGAATTTTTGCAGTTCAGATAATGGAATTCCAAGAAAACATAATTTCGGCAAAGGTGTTAGATCCTATGAACATTGAAATCATTTCTCAAAAAATGAATGAAGAAACAATTGAAAAAGAATTTGATGTGTTTGAATCTGGAACTTATCAGTTAATCATTGAAAGTTCTGTAGATAATGAAATTTATGTGGCAGGTGCAATTGGACCACTTCCTGATGAAAACAAAAAATTCATCCTGTCCATAATTTCTTTTACTATTCTTATCATAGGAATGATAGGCTTAGTTGCTACTGGAATTAATGGAATCAGGAAAAGATCAGTTTAGATAGCTATCCATTTTTTCTAAACCACTGATAGCAGCGTCAAAATTATCATTATGTTCCATAATACTTGAAAGTTTATCAGAATTTGCAGCAAGCAAACATTTTCCATCATTGTTGCTTTTAGAAACAAATTTGTGTTCAATCAAATAGGATAATCTTTCAAGAACTTCAGACTTAGATATAGAAGATTGTTGAGCCAAAAATGAGCATTCTTTTTCCCCATCCTCAAGATCAGCCAAAATAGATGAGGTGATGGGATCAAACATACAATCTACAATTTTTTCTCGATCAAAAGTCTCACTCATGATAGAATGCTGAATTTTGAAAGTTATAACTTTTTGAGATATTATTCCAATAGAATAATTAAGAAAAAGCCGCCAATGAAAACATGCAAAAACTCTGTAGTAAAGATCCATCGGGAAAAGGAATTCATTGTTTTTGTATAGATGTTGACGCTCAACGAGGTATCAAAAAATGCTGTAAATGTAACCAATGGAACGTCCAAGGTAACGATTGGACAAGTGATGAAGATTTTAAATAATTTAGATCAAAAAAATTAAGAATTACAGGCATGATCTTAAAACATGAATTATATAATATTTTAAAAATCAACTAATTTGATGCCTAGCATGGTTTTTATCGGGGATTCTTTGAATTTTTGAATACTTGAGCGTACAAGAATATAGGCACATTGTCAGAATTGTAGGAAACGATATCCGTGGGGAAAAGAAAATGGTTATTGGGTTGACTCAGATTAAAGGTCTTGGTTTTAATTTTGCAACAGCAATTCTAGATACTCTTAAAATTAATGCAAATTCTAACATCGGAAATCTTACAGATGAAAACGTTCAAGCAATTGAAAAATTAATTACAGATCCAATTGCAAGTAATTTTCCAATATGGTTTCTCAACCGAAGAAAAGATATTGAAACTGGGGCAGATTTACATTTGTTAACATCAGATATTCCATTTACATTAAGAAACGATATTGAAAGAGAAAGAATTGCTGCAAGTTGGAGAGGTTATCGTCATCTAAGTGGTCTTAAAGTTAGAGGACAAAGAACTAGAACTTCAGGTAGAAAAGGTGGAGCGGTAGGTGTCGCTAAAGGTGGAATGGCAACTCCAGTCAAGAAAGGAGGAGCAGGAGCTCCGGCCGCAGAAACAGCAGCTCCGGCCGCAGATGGTGCAGCAGCTCCGGCCGCAGAAACAGCAGCACCAGCGGAGAAAAAAGAATAGGTGTTTTGAATGGGAGATCCAAAATACCCACGTAAACTATGGAGAAAGCCAAAGAGACCACTCAATTATGAATTAAAGATGGAAGAGCTAAAAACTCTTGGAACATTTGGATTAAGAACTAAAAGAGAATTATGGAAAGCACATACAGAATTATCACGTGTAAGGCATCAAGCTAGATCATTGCTTGCATTAAGACAAGAAGTTAGAGCTGAGAAAGAACCAGTTTTAATGAAGTCTCTTGCAAGAATTGGATTAGTAAGTGCAGAAGCAACATTAGATGATGTTCTTAACCTAAATGCAAATGATTTACTTTCACGAAGATTACAAACCATCGTATCAAAAAAATTAGGATTCAAAACACCATATCAAGCAAGACAAGCAGTTATTCATGGTCATATCATGATTGGTGAAAGAAAAATCAATATTCCATCATACACAGTTACTGTTGAAGAGGAAAACGGTATTCATTTTGCACCAGAGTCAAAAATTCCTGAAATGTTAGAAAAAACCAAGAAAGAAGAACCAGTAGTTGCTGCTCCGGTTGAAGAAACAACTAAAGATACCCCTACAACTGAGGCTACAGCAACAACTGAAACCCCAAAAGATAAAAGTTCTTCAACAGAACAATCAAAAAAATAGGCTTATCAGTAAATAACCCCAATATCAAAGAGAATCATAATGTGCTCAATTATCGGGTACTGTGGAAAGAAATTTGCAGCACCCATCATTGTAAAGGGATTAAAAAGAATGGAGTATCGAGGATACGACAGTGTTGGAGTAGCAACCGAATCAAACAATCAGATTGAATTAAAGAAAGGAATTGGAAAAGTCAACGAAGTCAATTCAAGAATCAGGCTAGATTTACTTCCAGGAAAAATAGGCATAGGGCATACCAGGTGGGCAACTCATGGAAAAGTTACAGATTTTAATGCACATCCACATCAAAGCAATTCAGAAAAGATTGCAATTGTACATAATGGGATAATAGAGAATTTTGAAGAATTAAAAAAACAACTACAAGATGAAGGGTATAATTTCAAAAGTGATACGGATAGTGAAATTATCGCCAACTTACTTCAAAAACACTATGAAAAAACAAATGATGTTAAAGAAACAATTTTAAAAACAGTTTCAGAAATCAAAGGGCATTATGCATTTGTTGCAATGTTTGAAAATGGTCAATTAGCTGCTGCAAGATTCCATGAACCACTGATAATAGGGGTAGGACAAGATGACTTTTTTCTATCAAGTGATGTTTTAGGTTTCATTGAACATACTGATGATGCAATTTATTTAGAAAACGGAAATTTTGTAATTTTAGAGAAAAATAAATTTCAAATACTAGATTTTAAAGGAGAACATGCAAAATATGGCATTACAAAAGTATCTAAAGAATTTGCAGATACATACAAAGGAGATTATGCACATTTTACATTAAAAGAAATTTACGAGCAGCATGAAACTATTTTAAAAGCAGGAGAGAAAACACAAGAAGCAATAGAAAAAACTGCAGACTATATCAAACACGCAAAAAATATCTATGTTACAGGTAGTGGAACCAGTTATAATTCTGCACTTATTGCAAAACAAATTTTTTCAAAATATGTCAAAATTAAAGCAGAGCCAATCATGTCAAGTGAATTACAGTTTTCATCAGATAGCATAGAAGAGAATTCCATAATAATTGCAATATCACAAAGTGGAGAAAGTGCAGATGTTTTAGAAGCAGTAAAAATTGGAAAACAAGCAAATTGTAAAATTATCGCCATAGTAAATTTAATGACATCTTCACTTGTCAGGGAAGCAGATGTTGTGATTGGAATGAATTGTGGACCAGAAATCGGAGTAGCTGCAACAAAAAGTTTTACATCGCAATTAGTAGTGCTTTACAAAATTGTACAAAAATTGAGTGATAATAAAATAACAATTAATTTTGAAAAATTTGCAGAATCAGTTTTGAAAATATTAGAAAATCCAACCAAAATTCAAAAAATAGCAAAAGAAATGAAAGATGTCTCAGATATCTATGTACTTGGGAGAGGCATCAATTATCCAATTGCGTTAGAGGCATCTTTGAAATTAAAAGAATTGGCATACATTCATGCTGAAGGAATACCAGGTGGAGAATTAAAGCATGGACCCCTCGCATTAATGGATTCAAATGTATTTGTGATAATAATCAATCCAAACGATTCTACATATGCTGACACATTAACTAGTGCAAGAGAAATCAAAGCTCGTGGAGCAAAAATTATCGGGGTATCAGATATAGAAAGTGGTGTTTATGATTATTGGATAGAAATGCCAAAAATAGATCAAGTGTTATATCCAATTTCAGAAATAATTCCAATACAATTTTTGTCATATTATGCAGCCCTTGAAAAAAACACAGATCCAGATTATCCTAGAAATTTGGCAAAATCAGTTACAGTAAAGTAAATAATCGAAGATATTCTTTTTCTGCCAATTTTAAAAACTTTGCAGAATCATTCCCAGTTTTGATCATTGAAGAAATGATACTACCTCCAGCTCCCACCCCTTCCTTTGCAAACCCTTCAGAAAATGCTTTCAAACCAACATGTTGAGATTTTTCTAACTCAGGATTCACAGCGATTGCAGGAACATCAGCAATTTCTTTTACAAGACTTGTAAAATTTGCACTCTCATCATTGGTAATGTATGAGGTGGTTCCAATTACAGTATTTTCTTCATTGAAACCAATTTTTGATGCAAATGCCAAGACAGCAGCCATCTGAGTTCCACCTGCCAGCATTACATTAGATATACTAGATGCAGAACTTAGCATTCCAGCTACAAATGGAATCATAGGATCACCAACTTTTGCTACAATACTGTAAGGATGTTCTGAATCTAGCCTTTCAAGTGCATCTGTGACAATCTGATTTTTTAATTTAGTTGGATTATTTGGAATACTAGAACTAACTTTAGCATCATAACCTAATGCTTTCAATACTGCTAATGCAGTAGTAGTCCCACCAGGAATACTTTCACCAACAATTAAACAATCTGTTAAGGATGCCATACTTCGCCCCACAATTCTCCCATAATCAACAGCATGAGATACTTGTGAATCAGTCATGGCATCATTAGTGGAAATATTTTTTCCAAAAGACATACCAGTGTCAATAAATGGAAGTTGTGGAGGAATTTTACTTCCCGCATTAATTGTCAAATGAGGAATACTAGCAGATTCTAAAGCAGTTTTTGTCAGTAATCCAGGGGTAGGTTTACCATCAGGAGTCATGGGAATTTTATCAATAGTTTTACAATATCCATAATGAAGGTATTCAGCATCTGCAGGAGGAGTAAATTGAATTGAATCTCTATCTGCACCTGCAAATGTAATTCCAGGAATTTCACAAGTTTCAGTATAAGAGATTACAAATGAAAAAAGAAATCTTTTAGATTTCATATAATCAAGAAAACTTTTCCCTTGTTCCACATTTCCAAATATTTCAAAATTTTCCATTAAAATCCCTAACCCATCATATCAAGAAACTGTTGTTCAGTTCTTTTTTGCATCACATGATTTGTGAGTTTTTCTTGTCCAAGCGTAGAAGTTTCAGAACTACCATAATTATGACCAGAATACATGACTAGATTTTCATCTAAATTGTGCAATACGTCAAATAGACTATGATAGAGATCCTTCACATTCCCTCCAGGTAAATCAATTCGACCGCAATTTCCAACAAACAATGTATCTCCAGAAAAAATTTTTCCATCACCTACAAGACAAATACTATCTTGAGAATGGCCCGGAGTATGCAGAACTTTTAATTTTGAATTTCCAAATTCAATATAATCACCATCCTTTACAGTAATATCGTGTTTTAATTCTGAAGATTCATGTTGAATGAGGGGAGCTTTAGTAGATTCAATCATTGCTTCATTTCCCAACGTATGATCAAAATGATGATGAGTATTTACAATATATTTTATTTTTAAATTATTTTTTTTGATGATCATTTCTAATTCAATTAAATCCCATGAAGGATCAATTATGATTGCCTCACCAGTATCTTCATCTCCAACTATGTATGAAAAATTCTGCATGCTTCCAACTTGAATTTGATATACTTTCATAATATTCCCTCTTCAGCTTCCGGCGGAATTCCAATTTTTTCTGCAAACAATTCCCCAGTCAAATCCTTTCGTTTAGGAATTCCTTGTTTCATTTTATGGAAAGTCACAGTCATGTCACATTTGGAGTAAATGTTTGCAGTTTCTCCAGTTTGAGGATCTAATCCAGAAGGGACATCTACTGCAAATTTGTAACAATTTGCTTCATTAATGTAATTAATAGCAGATGCATACGGTTCTCTAATATCTCCAGATATTCCAGTACCTAAAATTCCATCAACTATCACATCGGGTTTAAAATCAAATTCAAACGAATCACCAGACATTAATTTTACTGATGACATTTTTTGTAAAATTGACCAATTCCAATTACTTTCTTCAGTTTTTATTTTCTCAGAACTCCCTAGAAGCATTACTGTAACTTTGGCACCATATCCGGCCAAATGTCTTGCCATCACCAAACCATCACCGCCATTATTTCCCAATCCAGCAAAAATTAAGATGTTTTTAGATTCAACATTTTCAATTTTTTCAATCAATCTTCTAACAGCTGCAGCCCCAGCATTTTCCATCATAAATTTTTTCAAAAATCCCATGTCATGGCCTTTATTTTCAATATTATACATTTGATCAACAGTAATCTCCATATCTTTCATGAAATTATATCCAAAATAAGAGTTGTTAAAATTTAACAGCCAAGTTATATTCCCAGTTTGCTTTTTGGTTCCCGTGTTCAAGCAATACTATGAAGTAATTGAAGAATTTGATTCCAAAAAAGATTACGGAATAGAGATGAGAAAGCAATATGTAGAATGTCTTTCAGTTCTAAAGAAAGGAGATAAGGTAAATCCATTAGAGATTGCAAGAAACTATCTCAACTCATTTACAAAAAAACCAAGAAAATTTGAAACCAACAAAGACATTGCATACCACAGTTTTGGCATTGGAATTGCTTATGAATCAACCACAGGATTAAACATGCTTACAGGAGAAAAGAAAGCATCAGGTGCAGGTGCCGATAAATGGTCTCAACAGTAAGTAGAACTATCTATACCCAGAACAACTTCTCCTCCTATTACAGGCATTCCAAGTGAGAATAATTGTGATTCTTCATATCCAGATTTTTGCATTCCATATGGCTCTACAGATTTAGATTGTGGTGATATTACACAAAAAAGATTCAGAGTATTACAACCTGATCCTCATGACTTTGATAGAGATAATAACGGTATAGGCTGTGAATCATGATATGTTTTTTCATAATTCACTAATAATTTAGTATCATAAAACCACAAATCTTTATATATTTATGTGGTTTAATGATACTAAACGAATAATACAGCCATATCAGTAATTAAAGCAATAATTAATAATACAAAAGATGTTCAAACATTAAGAGAAATTAGCCAAGTAAAAGAGTGGCAATTCAATGACGTGGTAAAAAAACTCATGCAAGAAGGTTTTATCAAAAAAGAAGGCAACATAATAGAATTACAAGAAAATGCCAAAACCATACTACTCAAAAAAATATCTCAAAAATGGAATTTAGTGAATCTTCTACATGATTCCAATGAACTAGTCTTTTCCTATCTGACAGAATCATTAACAGTTAATGAGATTCTAACAAATACAGGATTATCAACAGCTACAATTTACAGAGTTATATCGGATCTTGAAGCAATAGGAATAATACAAAAAGAAACAGATACTCAAGGTAACTATGAGTGGGGAAAAATCCCAGAAAGGATACACATAGATCCAACTAAAACTGAATTAGTAGATTTTGCACGAATTTTAAAAACTGAAAGAGAGAGAATGTATGAACCAGATGCAGAAATTATTTATTCAGACAAAGAAAAAACGGTTAAAAAAGTTACAAAAGGAAAAATAACTGAAGGAGAATTGACTGCCTTTTCTGTATTTACAGATAATGGAATAAAATATGATTCTCCATATGATTACTATGTTAAACAAAAAAAACCATTAGGCATTCATGATATAATTATTCATTCAGTATTATCAGCTTACAAAGCCAAGGATAAACTGGGATTAATAATGTCTGCAGTATTTTATGTTCATAATAAAAATAAAATAGATACTAAAAGATTAAGAAAAACTGCGACTTCTTTTGGAATATCTTCAGTATGGTTAGATGTTGAAGCATATATTAGAAGACAGAAACTAAAAGATGAAAGTCTGTTTCTCCCATGGAATGAATTTGTATCAAAAGCAGAACTGTATGAAATAAAACCAGAAAAATATGTCGTACCAACACCAACACCAACATTATTTGAAGATATAGGAAACAACATTACAAATCCTTTACAAATATTTCTTATGGGTGGAGAAAATATGAAATTGAAAAATCTTAAAGCAGTTACCAAAGATTGTGACATGATAGTTGAGAAACCATCTGATTTTGAAATTTTATGTAAAGTTTTTACGGAAAAATTAGGATATGAGAAGATGGTTGAAACAGGGTATTCTCAAGAAGATTTACGCCTATATCCAGACGAAATATTGACTCATCCAGACAGAAGTAGGATTGACATATTTACAAAAAGGGTATTGGGAGATTTATCATTATCAGACATAATGATTCAGACAGCAGATTACATAGAATATGGAAAATTAAAGGTAGGAGTGTTAAGAAATGAATATGTCTTTTTACTAAAAGCAGTGGCTAGTAGAGAGGGAGATATTCAAGACATGGCATTGTTAGCTCAAGGTTCCTTGAATCAATCTAGAGAATTTGAACATGGTAAATTTGACTGGGAAGAAGTATGGAGAGAAATAATTCATCAAGAAAAAATGAATCCAATGCGTGAAATAGTAGTTCCAATCTTTGATCAAATATCGCTTCTAGCCGAACAAACAGGTATAGTTGCACCAATTCTTGAAAAACTTCGAAGACATGTAATAGAACAATTAATTTTACGATTGATTCGAGGTGGAAGACAACCACTTAAAGAAATTGTTTCATTGTTGATAGGAGGGGATATTTCTGAACAAATGATCAGAAATCGAATCGATGCACTAGTAAAAAAAGGGATCATTAGAAAATGTAACATAAAGAAAGAAGTTTTTGTAATTCTTATCGACATGCCTCATTTTCCTTACAAAGATATGCAGACAACTCCTGAAAACATAAAAGAATACCTGAGTTGGAGATTTCCCATGCGAGAGCAATCTACTCATCCTACGATCAAAACATTTGTAGGTGATCTTATTTCCTTAGGATATAATTCAGTAGGATATGTGGATGATTTGGTGGTTCAATCCATCGATAGATTTCTTGACTATGAGCAGTTGTATTTTGCAGAAAAATCACATAATTCAGTAGGTGCAGTAATGGCATGTATTGGATTTTCAGATCCAAGTCTAGGTAAAAATGGTAAATCTAATTTTTACATATTAAATTTTGAAAACTTCATTAGAACCGAAAATGAGATAAACAGTGTGAACAAGGAAGAAGAATTACAAGAGTATTGAAGAAAAAATGATTCCGATATTGAAAGTGGCATCTGCTATTCAAAATGAAAATAATGTGGCAGTTTTAGGATCAAGCAGAACGGGGAAAACAGCGTTTATTGCATTACTGAGTCATGCAATGGACAATCATTTTCTAGATGAACATCCAGAATTACGAGCACATCCAAAAGATGGGGAAAAATTTCTTGAATCCTGTGAAAACAGTATGAGAAATGGGGAATTTCCAGAAAGAACACAGCAACTATCAAGAGATAAAATCATTTTTGAGATGAGGAGAACAGGAGCTACTGCAGGAAGTATGGAATTTAAACTGCCGGATATCTCTGGGGAAGATTATGAGCATATGTGTTTGGGTCCAGAAATTCGAGGTGATAAGAGAGTTGTAAAAGTTTGCGATATGGGTAAAATTAAAGGCATGCCATATGGAGAAAATATCTATGCAGTATATGCAAAAATGTATGTAATCTTACTTTACTGTTCAAAAATGGAAAGCGATTAGAAAAATGATCAAACCAAATACACTCAAGCATTAACCACAATTAGATTTGAAAAAATAATTGAAGGTAACAAGGACTTTGGTCAAAAGTACATGAATAGACGAAACGATTCTCTTTATGTAAGACCTAGCAATATGGATTTTCATCCTCCTGGCTCAAAAACAGATTTTGAGGAAGAACAAACAAAACTAATCAGTGAAATATCAGTATTAAACGGACTTTGAAAAATGTTGTGGAAGTGTGGGTTTAGAGGTAAATTTGATGGATTTACATGTAATAGAATTACTCAAAAAGGAAAAAAGTAATTTATGAAACAAGTACTAGCGGTGGCATTTTGATAGAAAGAAAAAATTATCGTCCAAAATGGGCAAACGACGTAGAGGAACAATTTGATTCAATGAATCATTCTTTCTATTATGAACATAAAAAGCCGTAATACTGAAAAAATAATGGTGTGAATATTTACGATATTAAGAGTTTGGCAAAAGACTTTATCCTAGTTTTAAACCAAAAATATGAATGACATTAAAAAATGTAAAACCATCATTAAATAAAATTGCAAAAGATTTAGAAATAGTTCAAGACGCTAGAGAATTTTTATTAAAAAATACAAGAGAGATAGTTATTCTATGTAGTAAATCAATTATTGCAGTTCATAAAGGAGAGTTGGCAACAGGAAAAAATAATTTAAAACAAGCAGAGAGATTATTAAAAAAATACAAGAAAAAAGCAACTGGAGGATTAAGAAGATATCTAATAGCCCCAGAACAAGAATTTGTAGAAGCTGCATGTTTGATTGCAATAGTTGAAAAAAAAGAAATTCCTTCAAATAAAAAATTGGCAGTAATGCCAGAATCATATGTTTTAGGATTATTGGATTGTGTAGGTGAATTGAAAAGGCAAGTTTTTGATAAAATCAGAATTGATGAAATCGATGAGGCAACAAGGATTTTTGAAATAATGGAAAATCTGTATCTTCAACTTTATACTTTTTCAATGTACGATAAAGTGGTAAAAGAGGCTAGAAGAAAAATAGATGTCAATAGAATACTAGTAGATGATGTCAGATCTGTAATTACAGAAGAAAAAAGAAGAACCGAATTAATCAAGATTTTAAAGAAATTAGAGAAATAATCTAAAACAAAATGGTGCGGATGATGGGATTTGAACCCACGTACTCCTAAGAGACTAACCCCTCAAGCTAGCGCCTTTGGCCAGGCTGGGCGACATCCGCAATTGAAATTCCTTGCATGGTTTTTATAATCCTTGGTTACTTTTTCGTTCGTGTTAATTCCTGTTAGATGCTTAACTTGTGGAAAATTAGTTGCTGATAAATTTGAAGAGTATCAAAACAAAATCAAAGCAGGAGAAGATCCTACAAAAACTCTCGATTCTTTAGGAGTTGAAAGATATTGTTGTAGAAGAATGCTTTTGACTACGGTGGAAACAATACAACAAGTGATTCCATTTTATGAAGCAATTCAGAGAAGAAAACAAGAAGTTCTATCTGAGTTAGAATAACTTGGCTAAAATATCCTCTATTGAAGGACGTATTCTATACAACAGTAGAGGTAGCAAAACAATTGAAGTCGATGTTCAATCGGATAATAAATTTTTAGGAAGAGTGTGTGCTCCATCAGGTGCAAGTGTAGGAAAATATGAAGCAGTTAGTTTTCCAAAGGGTAAACCTGAAGAAAGTCTCAAAATACTAAAAGAAAATTCTCAAAAATTCATTGGTTTGGAATCATCAGATCTTAAAGGAATTCACAATGTTCTAAAAAGATTAGATGGCTCTACAAACTATTCAGTGATTGGCGGCGCATTAGCATTTGCAGTTACAATTGCATCCATGGAATCAGCTTCAAAGGCATCAAATGAACCGTTATTCAAAATACTTTCTTCAGAATCATCATTCAAATTTCCATTTCCACTAGGAAATATTTTAGGAGGCGGGGCACATGCAGGTCCTGGAACTCCAGACATTCAAGAAATATTGATTTGTGCTACAGGCTCAAAAACTATTGAAGATGCCATTGAAACTAATTTGTCAGTTCATAAAGAATTACGTCAGGTTTTAGAAAAAGAAGATCCCAACTTTACAAATGGTAGAGGAGATGAAGGGGGCTGGGCACCAAAATTAAAAAATCAAAAAGCATTAGAAATTTCTGCAAAAGCATGTGAGAATTTAGGATTTACTTTAGGAAAAGAAGTGTCATTGGGAGTTGACTTTGCATCATCAACACAATGGAGTGAAGAAAAAGGCAAGTATGTTTATGACAGGTCAGGCTTTGAAAATTCAACCGGAGAACAAATTGACTTTGCTGCAAATATTATTAAAAAATTCAAATTAATTTATGCTGAGGATGCAGTTCATGAAGAAGCATTTGAGGACATGTCAGAATTAACAAAAAAATTCCCAAACACATTGGTTACAGGAGATGATTTGACTGTGACAAACAAAAATATCCTAAAAAAAGCAATTGAAGAAAAATCATGTAATGCAGCAATTTTAAAAGTAAACCAGGCAGGTAGTCTTTTTGATGCCTTAGAATTTGCGGAGGAAGCAACTAAAAACAACATCAAACTAATCACATCACATAGATCTGGAGAATCCATAGATTCGCAAATATCCCATATTGGTCTTGCTACAAAGTCAAAAATGCTCAAAGTGGGCATTGTTGGTGGAGAAAGAGTGGCAAAACTTAATGAATTATTACGACTATCAGAGCATGATTTAATATGCGGTATGGCAGAGATTTAAAATCATCATGAGTCAACAAGCTGAAGGAATAGACATCAAAAAGATGGTTTTAGCTACCGGAATTAGGGTAGGCACTCAAGTTAAGACCAAATTCATGAAACCGTTCATCACCAAAGCAAGTCCTGAAGGACTATACATGTTGGATTTAGATATCACATTGGAGAAAATTAAAACAGCAGCCAAATTCATCAACAGACTAGGTGCTGAAAATCTCATTGTGTGCTCTGGCAGACAATATGCAGAAACACCAATTGAAAAATTCTGTGAAAATTTAGGTTCTGAAAAATTACTAAATAGATTCATGCCGGGAACATTGACAAACCCATCATTACCATATTACATTGAACCAAAAGTAGTTTTAATTTCAGATCCACAAGTAGATGAGCAAGCAATTATTGAAGCAACAAATGCAGGTATTCCAATTATCGGAATTGCAAATACTGACAACATCACATCTAATCTGGATGTAATTATTCCAGCAAACAATAGAGGAAGAAAAGCTCTAGCTACAGTTTACTGGTTATTGGTACGTCAAGTCTTAATTGAAAGAGGGGAATTAAAAGAAGATGAGCCAATGAAAGAACAGATTGACGATTTTGAAACAAAGATTTCTGAAGAGGAAATCGACGATTTTTAGAACTTTAATATCTAATTGATATCCAAAGCTTCTGCACCAGGAAAAGTAATTCTTTTTGGCGAGCATTTTGTAGTATATGGAGTAAAAGCAATTCTATGTGCCATTAACAAAAGAATTACTGTAACTGCAGAAAAAGTTAATGATAAAAAAATATCCATTCAGTCAGACATTGGGAATTTGGAATTAGAACCTGGAAAATCAATTTCAGAAATTAATTCGCCATTAAAACCATTTTATTATTTGGCAGATAAAATGATAAAGAATGAAAACACAGGGATTAAAATTATTGTTGAATCAGACATCCCATTGGGAGTAGGTTTAGGTTCATCATCTGCTTGTTGTGTAGCAGGGGCTGCTGCAATTTCAAGATTATTTAAAAAAACATCTAATGAAGAAATTCTTACTCTAGCAATAGAAGCTGAAAAAACAATTTTCGAAAATACATCAGGAGCTGATTGTACTGTATGCACATATGGTGGAATTATGGAATATGACAAAGAGAACGGATTTCATAAAATAGAATCCGAGCCTAATTTTCATCTAGTAATTGTCAACTCAAACATTGAACATTCCACAGAATTAGTGGTGGATAAAGTAAGGCAATTTAAGGAAATGAATGAAATGGCATTTTCTTCCTTATGTAAAAAAGAATCAAAATTAGTTGAAAAAGTTTTAGAATTATTAATAGAAAATAATGTTGAAAAATTAGGAACTAAAATTAAAGAAAATCAAGAATATCTAGAAACAATAGGAATTTCCAATAATAAATTAAGAAAAATGATCGAAATAGGTAAATCTGAATCATTTGGTGCAAAAATTACTGGTGCTGGAGGAGGAGGATGCATCTATGCTCTTACAGATGAATCAAATCTAGAGCACACCATTAATCAATTCAAAAATAAGAATTATGATTGCTTTTCAGTCAAAATCGATTTTAAAGGTCTGGATACTTTTTAATTGATCAGGTAATTTTGAAGAATATGATTCTAATAAAATTGGGCGGTTCCATCATTACGAATAAAGAAAAACCATTGTCTGCTAGGAAAAGAACAATAGATAATCTTTCTAAAAGTTTGAGAAAAATCAATGAGTCAATAATCGTCGTTCATGGAGGGGGATCTTATGGGCATTATTGGTCTGTAAAATACAATATGCATACAAAAGAAAAGAGATATGATCCAAAAGGAGTCGCAATTGTTAAAAATTCAATGATTGAATTAAATAAAATTATTTTAGATTCACTGCTAAAAAACAAATTAAATCCATATTGTCTTCCTCCGACTGATTTTATGTCTGGAAATAAACCCATTACCAAAAAAATTAAGGAGATTGAAAAAATTGCAAAATCAGGCTTGATTCCAGTCACATATGGAGATGCATTATGGTATGGTCAAAAAAAAACATACATTTTGTCTGGAGATAAGATTATGACTCATCTTGCAAAAATTCTAAAACCCAGACTTTGTATTTTTGCATTAAACGAAGATGGATTGTATTCGGATTTAAAAACAAAAAAACTGATTTATGAACTACATGGTGAACGTCCATCTATTTCTGAAAATAAAATGGATGTTACTGGGGGCATGACTAGGAAAGTTGAAGAAGCGTCAAAAATTGCAAAGATTGGAATGAATGTATTCTTTGCAAACGGTAACAAACCTGAAAGAATTGTAAAAGCGGTTAAAAATAAGACATTTGAAGGGACATTGTTTAGAGGTAAAAGAAATGCCTGAAGAATTTGTAATTTTAGTTGATGAAAATGATAATCCAATAGGAAGTGAAGAAAAGGTAAAGTGTCACTTGCCAAATGGAAAATTACATCGGGCATTTACCGCATTATTGTTTGATGATGACGGAAGACTGGTTCTTACAAAAAGAGCTAAAGAAAAAATGCTATGGCCCAATGATTGGGATGGGACATTTGCAAGTCATCCAAGAGCATCAGAAACTTATGTTTCATCAGGAGAAAGAAGAATGCCTGAAGAACTAGGAATTAATGGCACATTAGATTATTTGCACAAATTTGAATATCATATTCCATACAAAGATGTAGGATCTGAAAATGAAATATGTGGAACTCTAATAGGCATAATTGACAAATCTACAGAATTAAAAGAAATTGAAGGAGAGATTGATGAAATTAAATGGGTTTCATCTAAAGAACTAATTGCAGAATTAAGGAAAAATCCGCAAATCTATTGTCCATGGATGCTTATCGCATTGGAATTGTTGGAAAAATCTAACAAATCCACGCTTGAAAAGCATGCAAATATCTTATCTACATGGATGAATAGTGAAGTGCATGATGAATTACAAAAAGCCATTAAAATTCATCTACCAAATGACAAATGGAGATTAGTAAATGAATAAATCTAAACAAATGGAACAAAATGCCAAAATAGTAAACAAGCATCTAAATTCAAAATTAAAAGGAAACCCAAAGAAGCTCTATGATGCAGCAGGACATCTAATTGTAAATGGTGGAAAAAGGCTTAGGCCATACATGGTAATAAGAAGCTGTCAAATTTTAAAAGGTAAAACACCCAATGCAATGCCTGCTGCAAGCGCAGTAGAGATGGTTCATAATTTTACATTGGTTCATGATGACATAATGGATAATGATGAAATGCGTCATGGGGTTCCTACAGTACATAAAAAATTTGGCATGCCAATTGCAATACTTGCAGGAGATGTTTTGTTTTCAAAAGCATTTCAAGTTATTACTGATTCAAAATTATCATCTAATGCTACCATTCAACTAGTATCTAGACTTGCTAAAGCTTGTGTAGATGTATGTGAAGGTCAATTATTAGACGTAAAAATGGCTGAAGAGAGAAAAATTCCATCACAAGCAGAATACATCACAATGATTGGCAAAAAAACTGCGGCATTGTTTGATGTATCTTGTGCAATGGGAGCAATTTGTGCAACAAACAAAGCAAAAGATATCTCAAATCTTTCATCATTTGGAAGGAATTTAGGAATTGCATTCCAAATAACTGATGATCTAATCGGAGTGATGGGGGATCCCAAGATAACAAAAAAACCTGTAGGAAATGATCTAAGAGAAGGGAAAAAATCACTCCCTATTCTCATGGCAATAAAATTAGCAAAAGGTAATGAGAAAAAAATAATCCTAAAAGCATTTGGAAATTCAAAAATATCAAGAAATGACCTGAATAAAGCCGTAGATGTCATTAGATCTTTGGGAATAGAAGAAAATGTCAGAAAACAGGCTCTAAAATATGCAGAAAAGGCTGAAAAATCATTAGGGAGTTATTCAGGACCTGCAAAAACAGAATTAATTTCATTGTTAGGTTTTGTAGTTAAACGTAGTGTGTAGTTGTAAAGGTAAGAATTAACATGGATGAAGAATTAAAAAAAGAAATTAGAAAAATGGCTCTTCAAAATGCTTTTGAGCATGGAGGAGAAACAAGAGATAAAATAATTTTAGGAAAAATTCTTGGAACAAAACCAGAATTTAGAAGTAAGGTGAAGGAAATTTCAGAAGACATTACTGAAATAGTTTCCTCAGTTAATCAGTTATCATCAGAAGAGCAAGAAAGTGAAATCAAAGAAAATTTTCCAGAACTTTTAGCACCTAAAGAAAAAATTGAAGAAAGAGAAGGTCTTCCAGAATTAAAAGATGCTGAACAGGGGAAAGTCATCACAAGATTTCCTCCAGAACCTAACGGATATCCCCACATCGGACATGCAAAAGCAGCCATCATTAATTCAGAATATGCAAAAATGTATGGTGGAAAATTCATTCTAAGAATGGATGATACAAATCCTAAAACCGAAAGAATGGAATATCATGCAGCTATCAAAGTGGGGTTAGAATGGTTGGGAATAAAATTTGATACGGTAAAAAGTACATCCGATGACATGGAATTATTTTATGAAAAAGGAACTGAACTAATCAATCTAGGGAAAGCATACATTTGTACTTGTAAAAGAGAAGACATCAGTAAAAACAGAAGAGAAAGAAAAGCATGCAAGTGCAGTATGGAAGATATTGAAAAAAATAATAAAAATTGGGAAAAGATGAACGATAAATTCAAACCAGGAGACGCCATTGTTAGATTCCGTGGAGACATGAAAGCAGATAATGCAGTCATGCGAGATCCAGTTTTGTTTAGAATCATTGAAGGAAAACATTACACTCTAGGAGAAAAATATAGAATTTGGCCAAGTTATGACATGGCAGTTGCCATTGAAGATAGCATTGACGGGGTCACTCATGCTTTTCGTTCAAAAGAATTTGAACTTAGAAAAGAGCTAATTGATGCAATTTTAGATGCATTAAAAATGAGAAAACCGGCCCAGAACTTTTTTTCCAGATTGGAATTCAAAGGCATGCCAATATCAAAAAGAATCATCAAGCCATTGATTGAAGAGGGCAAAGTTACATGGTATGATGATCCAAGGCTGCCAACTTTGGAGGCATTAAGAAAAAGGGGAATCAAGCCAGAAGCAATTAGAAAATTCATCATGTCTTTAGGATTAACCAAAGCAAATACTCTTGCACCATTTGATGCTCTAGAAGCATTTAACAGAAAATTCGTTGATGCAGATAGTATTAGATTATTCATGGTGAGTAATGCAAAAAAACTTACAGTGAAAAATATGCCAATGTCTTCAGTTGAAATTCCAAACCATCCAATTAGCGATATGGGAAAAAGAACAATTGCAATTGATCAGAATTTCTACATTTCCGGTGAAGATGCACAAAGTATCAAAGAAAATACACAGATTCGTCTTTTGGGGTTAGGTAATGTTCACATTACAAAACAAGGTATAGAGTTAGAAGGGGATTTTGTAGAAAATGGAGAAAAAACAGATATCCCAAAAATCCAGTGGGTTCCACAAAAAACAGCACATGGGATAAAGATGATTATTCCTAAAGCATTGTTTATTGGAGATGAATTTAATGAAGATAGTTTAGAAGAATTAGATGTTTATACTGAACCACATTATCTACAATTAAAAGAAGGAGAAGAAATTCAATTTGTTAGATTTGGATATTGTAGAAAAGATTCACAAAATCAAGCAATTTTCACACACAAGTGATCAATAATGAAAATAGCACGATTGTCATATGATAATAACGAAACATATGGTTTTGTAAATGGGGATAAAGTATCAACTAAAGATGAAATTACTTACTTGACAGGGGTTCCCATTCCTCAAAACATTAAAGATTTTCTTTTTGATGGATGGTATGATGAAATTAAAAACAAAATTAATGATTTGCCATATGGAGAGAATATATCAAAATACAAACTATTGGCACCAATCCCCAATCCTAACAAGATAATTTGTTTAGCATTCAATTATGTAGATCATGCTAAAGAACAAGGATTACAAGCACCAGAAGATCCGGTATTGGTAATAAAACCAAGAACTGCATTAAACAGTACAAATTCAGACATCATATGTCCTGACTTTGTTACACAGTTAGATTATGAAGTTGAATTAGCCTTGATTATTGGCAAAAATTGTAAAAATGTGAGTGTGGATGATGCCTTTGATGCAATATTTGGATATATGGTATTCAATGATGTTTCAGCAAGAGACATCCAATTCAAAGATAAGCAATTTACAAGAGGGAAAAGTTTTGATTCATTTGCACCTTGTGGACCATGGATTACAACAAAAGATGAAATCAAAAATCCTCAAAATCTCAAAATGACTGCCAAAATCAATGGTGAATTAAAACAAAATTCTTCATCAAATAACATGTTTATTAAAATTCCAGAAATTGTTTCAAAAATTTCCAAAGTAATGACATTGGAAAAAGGAGACATCATTTCCACAGGAACGCCGGCAGGAGTAATGTTGAACAAACCAAATGCAGTGTTTTTAAAAGATGGAGATAAAGTGGAACTGGAAATAGAAAATTTGGGAATTTTAAGCAATACTATAAAAATTGTCAAATCAGATTAAGACAGTGATTTCTTCATTAAATGGAATGGGATTTTAGATTCTAGCGTATCAAATTTCGGTAATTTTTCTTTAGTCAAAATTTGAATTCGCTCATAATTTTTTTTCCAACTAAAATTCTGTAAAAAAGAAAGAAGTTCATATACAGATTCATCAGAATTTGAGAGCAAAGTAACAATCAATGTTTTATCAAAATGCTCAGATTCGGTTATAATGGCAGTGGAATTTTCATCATTAATTGAAGAATTTACAATTCTATTTTGAGCATAAAATAATTTCAGTGTTGCATCATCCATAGGTAGCCACCTCCAAGATTTTACATAGTGAAAACAAGATGGAAGATTGCTGGATTTTTCAAAAGTGACATTGTAATTTTCATTATTTTTTGGTTCAATGGAGTAATAATTCCACGTTTGAAAAATACTATAATTTAGAGATTTTGCCATTGAAATTGAAATAGAATTTTCAATATCAATTAACATGTATGAAAAAGATAGATTTTTCTCTAAACCCATAATTTCAGCATGTTTTACTAGTTCAGATGCAATATTTTGGCGTCGGAAATTAGGTTCAATTCTAATTCCTTCAATCCACACTTGATCATCTGAGTAAAATGCATGACAAATTCCAACAGGATTCGGCTGTTGAGCTAAAAATAAATGTCCTTCAGATAACCAAAAATCCCAAACATGTTCCACATAATCACCCCATGAGAAAGTATTTTGACAGAATTTTAAAACTGGAATTTTATCCAAATCATTTGCTTCACTAATTTTCAACTTAACCATATACAAAAAATTATTAAGAATGATTAGATAAAAAACTTCAATGGGAAAAATTATAGCTTGTAAAGCATCAGATATCCTACCTGGAAAAATGATCAAAGTGTCTATTGATGGTAGAGATATTCTAGTTGCAAATATTGACGGAAAATATTGCGCTACTGATGATTCATGTACTCATTCAGGTTCTAGTTTATCTGAAGGAAAATTAGATGGGTGTACTATCACTTGCGGATGGCATGGAGCAGAATTTGATTGTAAAACGGGTAATTTAATGAAATTCCCAGCAAAAATTAGAGATTTAACATCATACAATGTTGTTGTAGAATCTGACAATGTTTTTATAGAGCTGTAACTATATACTTCTAATTTTTAAGATAAGGTGTAAAAATGGCTGACAATGCGCAAAACAAAGAATCAATGAAAGGGGCAATTGATACATTAGAGCAAATTGCTTCTAGTAACTCAACTCCAAAAACAATTAAAAAATCAATCACAGATTTAATTACAGAATTAAAGAATCCCGAACATTCATTATCAGTAAGAGCAGCAAACACCATTAGTTTACTAGATGATGTTACACAAGATCCTAACATGCCATCATACGTTAGAACCCAATTATGGCAAGCAGTTTCAAAATTAGAAAGCATAAGAGAATAAATCCTCGTTTGCCATATCAAGTATAATGAAAATTGAAGAATATTTAGAAACTCTTCCAGATAATTTACTTGGTGGTGAAGATGTTCAATTATCTGAAAAATCATTTCGAGAAATTTTCAAATTTATAGATTTAGGAAAAAATGATGTTTTCTATCATCTAGGTTGTGGAAATGAAAAAGGAATTGAACTAGCTATTAACGAATTTGGAGTCAAAAAGGCAGTTGGAATTGATAATAATTCTGAAAAAATAAATCAGGCAAAAAAAAATCTTAAAGAAAAAAACATCAAAGGGGAATTAATTTATCAAAATATAGAAGATTCGGATATTTCAGATGCATCAGTAATTTTGTTCTGGTTTACAGATGAGAGTACAATTGACAAAATGATGGAAAAATTTGAAAATCTAAAACACGATACAAAAATAATTACAATTTGGGGACCACTTCCAGAATGTCTTCCTGAAAAAGTAGATTTTCCATACATAATCAACAAAGTGCCATTCAAAAAAGCACAAAATATGCAAGAACAGTTACTAGCAATTTTTGGAGTGAAATGTGTTGATTTTGTTACAGCATGGGAATTTGCTGAAAGATATACCAAATCAATAGGATCACCAGAAATTAAAAATGATCGATTTTTGACAATTATTCAAACATTGGTGATTTGGATTAATGCAAAAAAACTAGGAGTAGCATGTGGGGATGAAATTCCAGAATCAATTCAAACATACATCAGTATTATGAAAATGCATTTTGACATAGATTTTGAATATCTATTAAAAGAATAATCGGTGTAATCCTTTTATTTTGTTTTTACATGAGTAAGATATGGAAAGTAGAATTAACATCAATGTTTCTGCAGTAAATTATGATAAAACAAGTAAAGCATTAACTCATCAATTATCCCTATTAGAAGAAATGGTTCATGGAGAAGATGATTTTGTAATGACAGACTCTGAATTTGCATTTGGATGGCATTTTTTTGTGTTAAGTGTTAACAGAGCATTGGTGGAAAAACTAGTAGAAATGATGGGGGCTGATTTTGATAAAATAAAAGGGAAAGGAAATGAAAAAAAGTTCCTAACATGGTTAACAAAAAACATTGAGAGTAAATCACCCAGATTCAAACTGGCCATCAAAGAAGAGATGGAATCCAGCAAGTTTGGTATTTTTTAAAATAATAAAGGCCCTCGAGGGGAATCGAACTCCTGTCCGAGGATCCACAATCCTCTATACTAACCACTGTACTACGAGGGCCACAAAAAAGAATTTTGTTCATCCAGTAATAATCTTTAAGATCATGTTGAAAATTAGACTGTAGATTTATTATTGACTAGGTGGAAATGTATGTATGCGAAAGTGGTGGATTGCGATGGCAATATCCGTAGGGCTTGTTTGGATAGGTACAAATTATTTCCTCCCATGGGTACAATGATAGTTTATTTAAATTGAATCAGAGCCTCAAATTCAAAAATAGTTTTTGTCACATCATAGCGATCGCTTTAAATTTGTAGTATCAGGATATTTTTCGACATGAAAAAAGGTTTCATCACAAATAGATTACGTTCTAACAAGAAATTAGTAGAAACCCCTATTGAAAATAAAACTGAAACCATTGTAGGGGGGAAATTTGTATGGATTGATTTACAAAATCCAGATAGAAATGATGTTGAAAAATTAGCTAAAAAATACAATTTCAACGCATTAAACATTGAAGATTGTATGACAAAGTTTGAGCTTCCAAAATTAGATAGCTATCATGATCATTTCTTTGTAATTCTTCATTTTCCACCATTAGCACAGAAAATAAGAATATCAAAAAATAGTCAATTGTCAATATTTATAGGAAAAAATTTCTTAGTTACTGTTCATCAAGGAGATCTTAAACCTCTTGTAGAATTAGTAGAAATATGCAAAACAAATGTTGATCAACAGAGAAAAGAAAGATTGTTAGGGAAATCTTCAGGATTACTATTACACGAAATCTTGGACATTCTAGTAGATGATCTTTTACATACATCAAGAAAAATTATTGCAAATCTAGATGATATTGAAGATAGAGTTTTTGATGAAACAAAGCCAGTAGCAAGAAGTATTGCCTTACTTAGAAGGGAAATTAACAGGTTAAGAAGAATAGCCAATCCATTAAAGAAATTTGTAATGGAAATAGCAAAATGCGTTAAACAATTTTCAGATAATGATGATAATGAAATGACATTATACTATGACGACGTAATTGATCACATTGACAAAGTGATTGAAACGTTGGAAGAGTCAAGAGAAACCATGGAAATTTACAAAGATACTGATTTCGTATTAAGTACTGAAAAAACAAACAAAGTTCTTGCAGTATTGACAATAATTTTTACACTAGCAATCCCATCAACAGTCATTGGCACATTTTATGGAATGAATGTGGATTTACCAGGAGGAATTGGAAATAATTCAATGATTTTAGGGCCATTTACAACTTTTATAATTGTGATAATCGCATCAGCGATTCCTGCAATCATGATGTTTGCATATTTCAAAAAACTAGGCTGGATAAGTAATTAAAATAAAAAATCCAGATCTATTCTTGAAAAATGAGGTTCTGCTAACTTATCGAGGGATATAATTTAGGGTCTGTTGCGTATGGGGATATAGATTTATTCCGAATCCTTGTTTAGTGAGGCGTTTTGAATTAATATGATCCACTTGTTCTTGCCATCAACTTCTATCAAAGCTTGTTCTGCTGGTGTCTTGCCTTTCAAGATTGATTAAAGTGGATGGTAAGAATCGCTGGAAACTATCATTGAAAATGCCAGTCTCTACAAGGAAAATTCAGTTTAGATTATCCCTTGACAAGTTAGCAGAACCATAATTCATTATTGTTATTTACCAATAATTTTCTTTTTCCATTTTAGATATCTAGGATCTGGAGGATATCTTGCATTCTTTTTGAGGTGAATCTCTGGATGAATGAAATTAATCCATGATTTTATAGCAGGATTGTTTTGTTCTTGCAGATATTCAGATATCACTATGCCCAGATCTTCTTCTACTGTTATAGAACCACGCTCAAATGCAACATCGCATAGCTTGCATAACAATAAACCATTGACAGGATTCATGGAATTATCTGCATCTTTTCTTTTCATCTCAAAATATGGCACAATATGTGCACCGATCAAATATTCTGGAAGACGAAATCCGCAAAATACACATTTATTGTTGTATTCATATAAAAGTTCAGACCTGAAAGCATTTTGTTTTTGCCGTACAAATATCATGCTTAGCGAGCCACTGCAATGATAATTATTGTTCTTGATCTCTTTTTTGGTATGCTTGTACACAAATGTGTTAAGCTTGGTCTTGTCTAATCGCCACACACCCATACCTGTATCTTTAGAAGAAATGTGCCTCCAGTCTATAATGATTCCTTTCCTTCTTAGCCTTCCAACCTCATTTGCAATAGCTTTGTAAAGCTTGTTTTTCCCTTTGTCTTTTCCATAATCGTCTAAATTCAGATCAAGTGATCTTGCCACAAATTCATCCAGATTAGATTTGTTATGCCATATTGGTTTCTCTTTAAATTCCTGATTAGTGTAATCGCCCTTCATGCCTTTTTTCCCATCTGTTTTTATTTGAGAGATTGGTCTACCAATTTGATTTAGGCCTTCCCAGACGAATTTTTGGAGATCGTTGAACTCCGGATTGACGACGTATTGGTGCGGTTTGCTCATCCACAGTATTTCTGTCTTGAATGATTAATAAATTGCTGTAAATTAGGTTCTGCTAACTTATCGAGGGATATAATTTAGGGTCTGTTGCGTATGGGGATATAGATTTATTCCGAATCCTTGTTTAGTGAGGCGTTTTGAATTAATATGATCCACTTGTTCTTGCCATCAACCTCTATCAAAGCTTGTTCTGCTGGTGTCTTGCCTTTCAAGGTTGATTAAAGTGGATGGTAAGAATCGCTGGAAACTATCATTGAAAATGCCAGTCTCTACAAGGAAAATTCAGTTTAGATTATCCCTTGACAACTTCACAGAACCAAAAATGAGCTTAGATAAATACAAGATAATTTTAACTAATTTATGGGGAAAATTAGAATTAGAACAGGTAGAGGCACAGGAACTATCGAAGTTGATGAGGATGCTTCAAAATGGTCTGGAGACGATTTTAAGAAAATTCAAGAAGCAAGAAAAAAAGCAGCATCAAACACAATGGTTTCATCCGGAAGAGGAACTGGTTCTAGAAAACTAGGAGACATGCCTGAATCAAAGAAAGCAGCCAATACAAAAGGAAGAACAATCAGCACCGGTAGAGGCACAGGTTCTAGAAAAAGTAAAAATTAATAGAATCACATCAATTCTTTATTTTTAAAAATTCTACTTGATGTTATTCTCTAAATTTTATTATATTTTGATATCCGGATTTCCAGATTTTAGTTTATCCCAATCAGAAAGAAAATTTTCCAAACCAATTTTTGTTAACGGGTGTAACATCATCTTATCTAATACTGCCGGAGGCAATGTAACAACATCTGCACCAATTTTTGCAGCATCAACTACATGTACCGGATGACGAACACTTGCAACTAGAATTTGAGTTTCAAACTTTTTATAATTTGAAAATATTTCTTTAATTTCTTTAATTAATTTCATCCCATCTTGGCCAACATCATCCAATCTTCCAATAAATGGACTAACATATTTTGCTCCAGCTTTTGCAGCAAGTAAAGCTTGATTTGCAGAAAAGATCAAAGTAACGTTAACAGGAATTCCTTCAGATGAAAATGACTTGCATGCTTTTAGACCATCAGGAGTCATAGGAACTTTAACTACAACATTGTCTCCATATTGACGAAGGCGTTTACCTTCTTCCATCATTCCAGAATATTCAGTACTGACAACTTCTAAACTTACATCGCCTTTGATGATTTTTGTGATTTCCTCCATTGTATCTTTCGGATTACCACCTTCTTTGAACATAAGAGAAGGATTGGTTGTAATTCCATCTAACAAACCCATGTCGTTAAATTTTCTTATGGATTCAAGATTAGCAGTATCAAGAAAAATCTTCATAATTTTTTGCTCCTAATTTCTTTAACTTGCTTTGCCATATTAAAAGATGTTATTCCATGTTTCTCCAAGAGTAATGGAACTTCATTATCACGCGCAGATTCACCAAACATATCTTGGACTCCAATTCTCTTAATTGGCACAGGGTGAGATTCCGAAACAGATTCGGCTACTGCCGAACCCATTCCACCGAGTATGTTATGTTCTTCAGTCGTTACAATACAACCAGTTTCTCTAGCTGCCTTTTCTAAAATATCATGGTCAATAGGTTTGATTGAAAACATATCTAAAACTCGGCAAGAAATTCCTTCTTGTTGTTGTAATGTTTCAGCAGCTTCTAGAGCCATTCTAACTGTAATACCACATGCAGCAATAGTACAATCTGAACCGTCTCGTAGAGTGATACCTTTCCCAATTTGGAATTCTTGAGATTCAGAATGAACAAGGGGTGTTTTAGATCTAGCCATTCTCATATAAAATGGACCATACTCTCTAGCCATTAATTGAGTCAGCTTTGAAACTGCTACTGTATCAGCAGGAATAAAAACTCTGAAATTTGGAATTACCCTAATTATAGCAATATCTTCAATTGTTTGATGTGAACCCCCATCAGGCCCTACAGATAACCCACCATGAGATGTAACTAATTTTACATTAAGACCTTTTTTTCCAGGAGGTGAAGGATAGGCAATATTATTTCTTATTTGATCAACTGCCCTGCCAGGTAAAAATATGGCATAAGTACTAGCAAAGGAGATCTTTCCAGATACTGCTAGTCCTGCAGACATTGTAACAAGATTAGCTTCAGCAATACCCACATTGAAAAATCGATTGGGAAATTCTTTTCCAAATCCAGAAGTTTTTAATGAATCAGTTGTATCTGCACCTAAAACAACAACGTCAGGGTTTTCTCTTCCCAATTGAATTAAAGATTTTGAATACTCTGAACGCATATCTGTCATTGCAGGTTCATTCAAATGTATCCAGCCCCCTGTGCAATTTTTTTAATTTGTTCTTGTTTTTCACCTATCACATGTAAGCCAATCCATTTGTTTACTAGATCACCTCCACCAAGTTCATTTGCTTTTGCAAGTAATTCGTGTCTTCTTGATTTCAATACCTCATTTCTAAAATCCCTAATGGCAGATCTAACATTCTGCTGGCCAATTATTGCACCACCACCTACAAAAACACGAGCACCATCAGCAAATACTGAACCAATATTTTCAAGATTCACTCCCCCATCAGCCTCAATACAGCCTGAAAAGTTATGTTGTTTCAATACAGAATTCAATCTTTTCATTTTTTCATGAGTTTCTTCAATGTACTTTTGACCAGATTTTCCAGGTACAACAGACATTACAATTAATTGATCAAGGGATTGTAAAAATTTGTAAGACCATTCAGGTAATTCAGTGTCAGGATTAATTGAAAAACCCACACCTGCCTGATTTTGTTTTAATATATCATGTATTTCTCCAAAACTAGATTCATCAGTTACTTCAGCATGAACAGTAACAATATCACTGCCTGCATCAACATAGTCTTTGACATATTTTACAGGTTCATTAATCATCAAATGAGTGTCAAATGGAATTATTGTAAGCGGTCTTAGTTCTTTGATTTTATTGTGATCAAATGTTTTTGTCGGGACAAATTGGCCATCCATAACATCAAGATGAATATAGTCTGCCCTGCCAGTGACACATCGTTTAATTTCATTTTCTAAATTTGTCATGTCTCCTGCAATAATAGAGGGCGCAATCATAAATTGTGAATCCAATTCAAGGTTAATTATTGGAACAACATCAGTGTCAGGAGCTTTTCCGTGCCATTGAGGATTATCTTCCATATGTTCAACAGATTTTCCTTTAATTGTTCTTGAAATGATTATTGTTGGAACTCCCTTTACGGCATTTGCTTTTGTAATGGCTGCATCAATTTGTTCAACTCGATGTCCATCAATTTCAATAACATTCCAACCAAATGATCTCCACTTGTCACCAGTTTTCCAACGTGACGCATCCTTCCACATTTCAGAGATATCTAAACCGTCTAAATTTTCATCAAGGGGCATAATTTTTTCAGTGTACGAATCTTGTTGAATGAAATTCCTATCAAGAAAAGCTGTAAGATTATCAACCTTGTATTTTGATGCAGACATTGCAGCTTCCCATACTTGTCCCTCATCAGACTCACCATCTCCAAGAATAGTATAGACATGATGATCTTTGGAATCAATTTTTGCAGCAAGTGCAATTCCAATAGAATATGATAGTCCTGTGCCTAATGAACCGCCACAAAATTCTACCCCAGGACACTTTAGATCTGGATGTCCTTGCAATCTACTACCAAACTTTCGAAGCGTCTCAATTTCAGATTCTGGAAAATATCCAGCTACTGCCATATTAGAAAATAATCCAGGAGCAGCATGTCCTTTTGATAGCACTAATCGATCTCTATCTTCCCACTGAGGATTATTAGGATCAAATTTCAAATGTTTGTTAAACAAGCATCCTAAAATTTCAGCCATAGAAAATGAACCGCCAGGATGACCAGACCCGGCAGCATTGGTTCCTTTAATCACTAATTTACGGGCTCTGAGAATATTTTTCTTGGTTTGATAATAATTAAGACCCATCTGCAACGATATCCTCTCAAATCGAATAAAAATCTACTTCTAAAAAAATATCTGATTGTAAAATTTCAAAATATGAGGCATGTCAAAAATGCGAATCAATCTATCAAGATTTCAAAGAGGATTCCACTTTATCCAACATAAATTTAAAAAATGAAGATAATGGTTTTTTTCTCCAATGCTTTGCATTCCATTCCTTTACAAGTTCATCATAGAACTTCCACTCAGATTCGTCTTTTTTAAGATGGGTTGCCATCATTTTCTCAAATTCTGAAATATCCCAGTCTACGGGGCACATTATGTCACTCATTTGAATCAATTTTCCATTTTTCATTTGAAATGGATATGATTTGCACACATCTGGTTTGAAATCATTAACGGTGCATCTAAAGACATCTTTAGTTTCTTCAAGAAATTCACACGCACCATTTTTTTGTTTTAAAGCAAGATCAATCAGGCCTTCTTTTACCTTGATTCCCAAAGAATAATCCTTGGCTCCATAAATCTCTAAAAAATTCTCAGGGGCCACACCTAATCCCACTGAAAGTCGGTAAACATCATGGGCATTAACAAATATCACATATTCTTTGCAGCAATCTGTATGACATGAAACACAAGGAAATTCCCCAGTCTTAGCATGACTAGAATCAGGTTTATCTGCAACCAGTGTCATAACCATCAATGGGAATTTCAGGTATTAAATCTGTAAAATTTTAATTTGATTGCGACTCTGTATTATTATGGAAATTAAAGAAAACATTCCAATTGTATTATTTGATAATCAGTGTTATTTGTGTATGAAATTTGCAAGAACTGTTGACTTTTTTGCCAGAGGTAAAATAACAATAATTGGCCATTATTCAGAATTTGGAAAAAAAATAAGAGAAGAAATTCTAGATGAAACTGCATTAGACATGTTTTGGTTTATTACTAAAAAAAGAGCATATGGCGGCAGGGCAGCTTTACTCCCATTGACAAAATCAATTTTAATTGAAAAAATAAAAAAATCATCAACGATTAGAATGAGCAAAGAATGTAATCAAGATTGCAAAACAGTCAAGGCAGTATTTGTAAGATCAACCAGTCTAATTGCCAATAGCAAGATAATAGATCTATAGTAAATCTAAATAATACTTGAAAAACAGGTGCTCATAGTGAAAATCAAAACTGAGAGCTCTGCAAAAAAGAAAACAAGTCTTCTATGCGGATTTGTAATAGAAAACTCTAACAAGGTTATAGGTCTGCCAAAATTCGATGCTAAAACTGAATTTATAATAAATCAGTCTCTAAAGGATATGGAAGGCAAACTAGGAAGACTAAGCATCATTCCAATCCCTGGAAAAAAACCCGTACAAAGAATTTTGCTTGCAGGCATAGGGGAAAAAGAGAATCTAACAAAAGATACGATTAGATTTGTTTCAGGGAAGATTGCCCAGAAAGCAAGAGAGTTGAAATTAAAAGAATTTTCAATAATTTCTCCACAAAGTTTCATATCTGAACCAATCTCTGCAGTTTCTCAAATTATCGAAGGTGTCAAAATGGCTCTTTACAAATTTGATAAATTTAAATCAGAAAAAGCAGAAACCTCCCCAGATCTTACAGTCATTGTATCAAAATCAAACAAAATTTCAAAAGCCATCAAGACTGCCGAAATTATTGCCGAGGGTGCAATATTTGCAAAAAGCATTGCAAACTTACCTCCAAACGAATGTACCCCTGCAACATTAGCAAACTTTGCAAAAGACATGTCTAAAAAAAATAAAATGATTTGTAAAGTTGTCTCAGAGCCAGAATTAAAGAGGAAAGGTTTTGGCGGAATTTCAGCAGTGGGCCAAGGAAGTAAAAATCAACCAAAATTAATTATTTTGGAGCATAATCGAGGACAACGAAATGAGAAACCCGTTGTTTTGGTAGGTAAGGCCGTTACATTTGACACTGGTGGAATTTCATTAAAACCAGGAAGTGGAATGGATGAGATGAAATTTGACAAGTGTGGTGGCTGTACTGTTCTCGGCATAATGAAATCAGTTTCAGAATTAAAACTACCAATCAATGTGGTTGGAATTATTCCTTCAGTTGAAAATATGCCAGGTGGGGAATCATATAGACCGGGAGACATTATAAAACTATACAGTGGGAAAACTGCTGAAATTCTAAATACGGATGCAGAAGGCAGGTTGATTTTAGCTGATGCTTTATCATACGGGGAAAAACATTATTCTCCAAAAGCAATAATTGACTTTGCAACTTTAACTGGAGCTTGTATTGTAGCCTTGGGTACTAACGTAGCAGCCATTGTGTCAAATGATGAAAAACTAGCAAAGAAAATTACAGACTCTTCTAAAAGAACTACTGAAGAAGTTTGGGAGCTTCCATTAAATCAGGACTATATGGATATGATAAAATCAGATGTTGCAGATATGAAAAATGTTGGAATCGGGAGAGCAGCTGGCACGATTACCGCTGCAGCATTTTTGAAAAATGCTATTGAAAAAACGCCTTGGACTCATATCGACATTGCAGGAGTTGCATGGACACAGGGAGCTACAAAAGAAAAATCATACAATCCAAAAGGTGCTACGGGTTTTGGAGTAAGATTGATTTTAGATTATTTGCAGAATTTATAAAATTAGTATCCTCTACTATTTCTGTCAGGGGCCTCAACATTTGGATTTCTCCAACCATGTTTTTCCATCATGTGATTGAGCAATCGAATATCATTATCACATATTTCTCCACAGACACTACAATTTGACATATTGAATTCACATCAACCAGATTAATTCAATATTAAAAGATTGATTGTAAAGTAGAAAATGCCAGCACTGCTGCTTCCCAAGAGCTCTCGCATCTTAGTAGCACAACAGCGACATTAGGTTTGACTTCCAAGTTCGGAATGGGATTGGGTCGCACCCTAACGCTATGGCCGGCTTGAAATTCGGTGTCAAATTCTCATCTATTAACGTAACGCCAGATTTAGAATGTGTTCAAAATAGGTATAAAGCAAAGAAAATATCGAATTACAATATGACTCACAGAGTAGCGGTTTTAGATCAGGATCTTTGTCAGCCACAAAAATGTGGCTTGGAATGTATAAAATATTGCCCCGTCAACAAATCAGGCGCAGAATGTGTTACAATAAACGAAGAATCAAAGAAAGCTCAGATTGATGAGGATATTTGTAATGGATGTGGAATTTGTGTCAAAGTGTGTCCTTTTGACGCAATAACAATTGTCAATCTTGCAAGCGAATTAGCTACAGATAAAATTCATCAATATGGCATGAATTCATTTCGACTTTACAAATTGCCCACACCAAAGAAAGGAGAGGTAGTAGGCCTGTTGGGAAGAAACGGAATGGGGAAAAGTACAGTATTAAACATCCTGTCAGGAAATCTCAAACCAAATTTAGGCAGATATGAAAATCCACCAGGGTGGGACGAGATTTTGAAACATTATAGTGGAACAGAGCTTAAACAACATTTTGAAAAAATAGAACAAAAACAAATTCGTGCTTCAATAAAACCACAACAAGTACATCACATTGCTCAAGCATTTGATGGGACAGGTAAAGAGTTACTTGACAAATATGATGAGCGGGGAGTGTCAAGAGAATTAATCAAAACATTGGGGTTGGAAAACTCAATGGAACAAAGTTTGAAAGAACTAAGTGGTGGGGAATTACAAAGGATTGCAGTTGCTGCAGCAGCATCTAAAGATACAGGATTTTACTTTTTTGATGAACCATCCTCATACAACGATGTCTTTCAAAGAACAGGAGTGGCAAGAGTAATACAAAGTTTAGCTAAAATTGGAAAAAGTGTAATGGTAGTAGAGCATGATTTAACATTATTAGATTTTCTGAGTGATTATATCGAAGTATTATATGGAGAGCCTACAGCATATGGGATTGTTTCAGGCATTCTATCTACCAAAGTTGGAATCAATGTTTTTCTTGATGGGTATTTACCAAATGAAAATGTAAGATTTAGAGATAAGAAATTTTCTTTTGATGTGTCATCTTCATCTACAGATATCTTTCAAGAAGGAAGTGAGATTCTTACATATCCAAAACTGGAGAAAAAATATCCATCATTTTCAGTGACAATTGAGCCTGGAAGAATAAGAAAAGGTGAAGTTTTAGGAATAATGGGCGCTAATGCACTTGGTAAAACGACTCTAATGAAAATGATTGCAGGAGTTGAAAAACCAGATTCTGGCAGCATTGATGAAAAAATCAAGATAGCATACAAGCCACAGTACCTTCAAAATAATCTTGATGTAGAGGTGATTTCAGTATTAGACCAGGCAAATGGAAATCAAGTTGAAGGAAGTACTGAAGAGGAGCAAATTCTAGATCCATTAAAAATTAAAAAACTATACAACAAATCTGTCAAAAAACTTTCTGGAGGAGAATTACAAAAAGTGGCAGTTGCATCATGCCTATTACAAAAAGTTGATTTGTATGCATTAGATGAGCCTTCAGCATTTTTAGATGTAGAGGACAGAATCGCAGTAGCAAAATTTTTACAAAAATTTGTGCGCTCATATGGAAAGTCTGCAATTATTATTGATCACGATTTACAGTTGATGGATTTGGTTTCAGATTCAATGATAATATTTGAAGGGGAATCAGGCTCTGCAGGCATTGCCACATCACCAATGCCAAAACCGGACGCAATGAATAGATTTCTAAAATCATTAGACATGTCATTTAGAAGAGACGAAAAAAGTCTGAGGCCACGAGTAAATAAACTAGAAAGCAGGTTGGATAAAGATCAAAAAACAACTGGAAACTTTTACTACAAACATTGACCCGGATGTTAAAAAAAGCACTGGAAAATGTGCTCACAGAAAAAGAAAGTGATGAATTAATTTCGGCATTTGATCAGATTGGCGAAATAATTATTGTAAGAATTCCAGATTCGCTTTTATCAAAAAAGAAAACTATCGGAGAAGCACTGCTAGGTGAAGTAAAAATTGTCAGAAGTGTATTCTGCCAGGCCTCGGCAGTGGAGGGGGATTTTCGAACAAGGGATTTGGAAATTCTTGCAGGGGAAGACAATACGGAGACAGAGTACAAGGAATTTGGATGCAGGTTTACAGTAGATGTAAAAAATGCATTTTTTTCGCCCAGACTGTCTACTGAAAGAGAGAGAATTGCCAATTTGATTCAAAATGGAGAGGTAATGACCAACATGTTTGCAGGTATTGGAATGTTTTCCATTATGGCTGCAAAGAAGAAAAATTGCATGGTGTATAGTCTAGACATTAATCCAGTTGCCTCAAGATTATGTGAAACAAATATTGGATTAAACAAGCTTGCAGGAAATGTGATTTCAATTAACGGGAATGCATCTGAAATTATCAAAGGGCAATTAATGGATAAATCAGATAGAACGTTGATGTTGTTACCTGAAAGATCAGATGAATTTCTAGAATCGGCGATAAATACAACAAAAGATCAGGGCATCATTCATTATTATTCACACATTCATGCAGACAAAAAAACAGACGCTGGAAAACTTTCAGAAGAACACTATCTCAGTGTGGCGCCAGTAAAATCAGAAATTCTAAATTCAAAAATTGTCAGAGCAGTGGGCCCCAGATATTATCAAACAGTTGTGGATATAAAAATTTCTAAATAATTTAATCTTCAGAAGTAATAGAAGCAGACGAAGGTTTTGTTGTTGCCATTACATATCCAATCCATGCAATAACTCCTAAAATTCCTCCAGCAATCATCAAGACAGATAATTGTAATATGATTGGACTCCATTCAGAAAGCATCAACAAATATGCATAAAGAAAAAAACCTCCAATACACATTACAAAAATAGTGACACCCGTTCCTTTTCGCTTGTCCATGGCGAAGAATTTTTTGTGAGTTATTTATTGGTTTGAACTAATTTAATTCAATTGCCATGAGATATGCATCCTCGCCATCTCGATAATAGGCGTTTAGCTGTTGTCTAATTGTAAACCCCAGTTTTTCATATAGCCTGACGGCTTCATTATTGCTGCATCGTACTTCCAAATAGAATTCATCACATTGTCTTAATTTTACACCATTGACTGATTCTTCAACAAGTGCATTTCCAATACCTTTTCTTCTATGTTCATCAAGCACTGCAATAGATACTACATGTCCTTTTTTGACAAAACCTAATTTCTTAAAATTTGAAAAACCAAATTCTGTTTTACACATGATATATCCAACATGTTTTCCGCCGATTTCTGCAATAATAAAAGCCTCAGGTAATTCAGCGAGTAAGCTTTCATAGAAATAATCAGAATAATGTTCAGGCAGGGTTTTGAGATTGATTTCCATGACAGAGATTAGATCGCTTGGCTCGGCTCTTCTAATATTGCAATCATCCAATTGCCTAAGAATTACCTGCATAATTATGCACAGTATTATCAATATTTAATTTTAAACCAAAAGACCATTTAATGGAAAAATCCAGTCTAAAAAAGATGGAAGAGCCCTCACAAGAAGATATTATTTCATTAGTTAATTCCATATTTCAAGTCAGTGACTTTACCAAATCTGAATTTTCATTGGAATTTAAAATTGAAGATGGTGATTTTAAACCAAAATTTGAGAATTTGGCAAGGGAATTAGAAGACATGCGATATGTTTCTAAATTAGAAAAGATGGAAAATGATGAACTCTACGTCATAATTCAAAAATTTCCTCCAAGTAAACAAAGAAGATGGCTAAATTCACCATGGATACCACGAATTTTGTTTGTACTAGTCATAGGATTTGTAATGTTTGATGGATACCACAAGACTTCTTTTGGAAATACAATTGTAGATCTTGGTGACCCGCTGGAGATTTCAATATTTTATGTATTGGCACTTATGGGAATTCTAGGAGTTCATGAGCTTGGCCACATGATTGCTGCTAAAAAACATAAATTAAAAACAACGTGGCCGTATTTTCTTCCAGGAATTCCAATATACGGCATTCCAACATTCGGGGCAATCATTAGATCAAGGGGCCTTACCATTAATCGAGAAATTTTATTTGATGTGGCGATTGCAGGCCCAATTGCAGGATTAGTAATCGCAATCATTGTTTCAATTTATGGGGCATACACTGCACCAATTTTAGAGCAAACAATTGCAGGGGAAATATTAGATGATCCAAGATTAGGATCTTGGAGCTTGGGAGAACCATTGTTGTTGACTGCCAGTTTAGCTTTGTTTGGAAAAGGAGAGATGTATGGGAATACAATATACATGACACCTTTTATTTTTGCGGCTTGGGTTGGATATCTAATTACATTTATCAATTTACTACCTGCATGGCAATTGGACGGAGGACATTTAGCTAGAACACTGATGGGCTCAAAAGTACACACGTATGCAACGTACGGAAGCATAGGGGTTCTTGTTTTGTTAAATTTTTGGCCAATGGCAATATTGATTTTCATGATGAGTAGAAAAAATCCCAGTGCATCCCCGTTAGATGATGTCTCGCCTCTTTCAAAAAATAGAAAGCTTGCATACATTGGAATTATAGTATTGGCGATTCTGTGTGCCCCACTTCCATCAAGTTTTTTGCCAGGATTATTATCATTATCTTAACAATAGTCTAGCACCATCAGTAACTACTGCAACTTTTTGACGTGCTCCTTGTGTTTTTAGAATATAATCCATAGAATATTTTATGCCTTGCATTGAAATCATGCCAAGTTTCTTGGCATAAAATTCAGGTAAAATTGAGACCAGTCCTATCTGAAAATTTTTCTGGATTTCTGAAAGAAACAGCAAATCTTCCATGCCGTTAATGTATTTAGCTGGATTTCGCAGTTGCTCAATTGTTAACCTGTCTTCAATGTATTGCTGGAATGCATCAGAACCCAAGCCGCCCTTACATTCAGCAATCAAAATAACAAGACCATCTTTTTTGATAGCATTAGAGCAATTCCAAAGAGACGAAAAAGAGTTTCCGAGGTTATCATTGCTTGCATCCTTTCCGGTGCTTATCACCATTGTTTTGTGTTGACCAACATCTTTGATTGCATTGGATTCAAGTAATTTTGTGGATGCAATAGTTTCTGAAGGATGTCCTATTGAAAAATCTACAATCCCTTCAGAGTTTGCTATAATTTCTATTCCTTGAATTTCAAAATTATCTGCAAACTTTTTTGCTTCAGTTAAACTTTCAGGATATTGTCCAGGCGTAGGAAGATTTCCCTGTCTTTTTGCATATGCTGAGAGCATGGATTCTTGGCCAAATTTTTTAATCAAGCGTGTAGAAATGGTCTCATATCCAAATAATCCATCAAATTCCATCTCCCCCATGAACACCAGATTTGAATTCGAAATACCAACATCATCATCAAATTCATTAATTGAGCTTCCTTCAGGCAATCCAGACTTTACTAAATTTAGAATTCTTTTATCAGTCAGTATTTTTGGAAATGGTTTAGATTTTTGCTCACATAGTGTAAACAGCGAAGAGATGATTTTTAGAATTGATTTGGAATTATGCAATACTACAAGTTCCATTGGTTTTGACAAATCTAGAGTGTTTAATTTTTCATTGATCGCTGCATCATCTAGAATTTTACCTTCAGAATCAATTTTTTGCTCCAAGTTTTCAGCCTTTATATCTAAAACCACGTCAGTAATTCCGTAATTTAACCAGATTTCAGGCATAATTATTCTTCAATACAAAACAAAATAAATCAAGTGGAGTTAAATTTTGTGTGGAATTTGTCAAAGAGTTTGCAACCTTTTTGCATCAAAATGGCATCATAAAATTTGGTGACTTTACACTTGCAAGTGGAAAGCAGAGTTCGTATTATGTGGATTTGAGATTGGTTTCAAGTCATCCTATTGAATTTAGAAAAATGGTAAAATATCTTGAAAATGAAATCGGCCAAGATATTGGATTAGGCAGCTTTGATTCAATTGTTTCAGTTCCTACGGGAGGTTTGGTAATTGCAGCAGCACTGGCAATTGAAACAGTCAAACCGCTAATCTATGTACGAAGTAGGCCAAAAGATTATGGGACATCAAAATCAGTTGAAGGGGAAATTCATGACAACATGAAAGTTGTAATGATAGACGATGTTGCAACCACAGGTGGTTCTGTAGTTAATGCAGTAAAATCTTTGAAAAAAGTGAACATTTCAGTTAAGGACGCATACGTTATTGTAAATAGAATGGAGGGTGCTGATGAAGCATTATTAGAGCTGGGAGTGAAAATGCATTCAATTCTAAATATTTTACAAATCACAGAGACTTTGTTTGAGCAAAAACTAATTGATCAAGGCATCCTAGATAAAGTGAAAAAGCAAATCAACAAATGAAATATTGGCAGCTCAGTCAAATGCCTTTCAATCATCAATTCAGATATAACTCTGATTCTTCATTGCGGCCAGATAATTTTTAATTTGCTCATTTTAAAACTAATGGAAATAATGGACCCGAAGGGCTTTAGAATATTTTGCTTTTAAGGTTTGATTCAATTTAGGCGTCATAATTTTTCTCTTTTAGAATATTACCTATACAAACAACTAGAAAATAAATTTTTCAGATATTCAAAAATAGAGACTTGAACCAGATAGATAATGGATAAACAACATATGCATGAGAGAGTTGTTTGATAAACTGTAATCTTCTAAAAATTTCACTATCCATTACTTTGGTTTCTAATTCAGAAAGATCAATGAATCCATAAAGTGGATCTCTGATTGCTTTGAATCTAAAATAACTATGAGATAGAGACAAGATCGAGATTTTGAAGTAGCGCAAGTCCGGTTAATGCATCTTCGGCAGAAATATTCCAATCAAAATCTTTTGCAATTGTTTTTACATCTTCTGCTGAATATTTGTCTTTAAGTTGATCTTTAGAATTTGCTAAAATATAGTGAACTTTTGCTGCATATGATAGAGGTGTTAGTTTTAGTTCACAGTATTCTTTACATATCTCAATAGTTTTAGAAATTATTTTGAATTCTTCAGCATATTTCTCCATTGCAGTTTCAGCATATTTGATTCCATTATCTGTTAACTTGTAATTGTAAGTTTCATAATATCCTGAAATGGTATTTTGATCAACATATAAAAATTCAGACATGTCTTCTAATGCAGTTGATACTTCTCGATTAAATGGACCATAGAAATAATGAGTATAGTTTGAAATGTCTAAATTCTTGATCGTAACTGTATGAAAATAAATTAATTTCTGTATTGTTGTTTTACTTACGATTTCGTCGTTATTTGCATGAATAGTTAACGCGATAGCATCAAAAACATCTAATCCCATCTTAGATTCAAGAACACATATGATAATTTAAGATTATTGAGAATTTTTTAATTGATATACAAGTAATCGTCAATTGACTAGCAATAGATCATATTTTTACATGAGGTTATTATGTTATCAATGTGAGTGATTTTAAAACAAATTGTCACCTATGTGGAGATTTCATTATTAAAAGATCTGCTAAAGATGGTTACCTGGCCTATGTTTAATCTTGATGAGACATCTCATGAACATTTAGCGATCTCAGTTAGTACAATTTTAGAGGATATTCATTACAAAGATGAGGAAGTTCTTTTCAATATCTGTAAAAATTGTTTCATCATTTATTTTGTGTATTGGGGCTTTGAAATTTCTTGGGATTAATATCCTAGATAGGTGCTTTGGCGTGTATTCGTCAATCTCAACTTTTGAGATGTTTAGAATTCCGCTGTTGATTGTGATTAGAGTATGGAGTTGGTGATTAAGATGTTATAACATTTGGTTCAAAGGATAACATGCCGTCATTTTGTACCTGTACTATGAAATCTGTATGATATATTGGATCAGCTTTACCTATTTCTTTTACATCAACAAATACATATTGTTCACGGGTGAACGGACCGGCCATTATTATGACAAGTACACCGTTACTATCAGAGCGCTTTGCAAATATGAAATCTGAACAGGTTTCATCATCAAGGTCAGCAACATCGCATTTTGATGTAGAATATTCATAGTATGTTGATGCATCCAATCCGCCAATGCTAAACTTGATTCCTCCAGTGTTGGTCACACCAAGATTCTCTCGTTGTATTTCTATTTCTTGACTAGTTGAAGGTGGAGTTGTTGGTTGATCAATAGTAACTCCGGTACTATCAGTAACATCAATAACCTGGATACCGTCATTGGAAGCCAAATCAATATAATCTATGGCAAACATTACAGTGCTGCCATCAACATCTGCATCTGTGATTATTTTTGTGGCACTCCAAGAAGTGTTGCTTCCAGTAACTGTAGATGCAGCACCTCCACCAAAGGTTACAGTGGGTGTTCCTATATTCTCAGAGGAGGTAAAACTTAGTGTGACAGTATCACCAGTTGTAGCCCTAGACGTATTTGAATTGTCAGATGCTATGGATACTGCAGTTAGTGTTGGTGGTGTTTGATCAATGGTAACACTAGTGCCACCGATAGTACTGATAACCGGAGTACCAAGATTTGAATCTAAATCAGTATAGTTTATGGTAAAATCTACAGGGCCATCAGTATCTGAAGCTGTGATTGTTTTTGTAGCAGTCCAAGAAGTGTTGCTTCCAGTAACTGTAGATGCTACAGCAACTTCACCAAAGGTTACAGTTGGGGTTTCTATATTCTCAGAGGAGGTAAAACTTAGTGTGATGATATCACCAGTTGTAGCCAAGGATGGATTTGAATTATTAGATGCTATGGATACGGCAGTTAGTGTTGGTGGTGTTGTATCTGTAGGTGGTGGTGGTGGTGGTCCTGGAGTAACTGGTTGAACAACAGTAACACTAGTGTTATCGTCAGTATCAGTAACCGTATCACCGGCATTTGTTGCCAAATCAGAATAATCTATGGTAAACATTACGATGCCAGTATCTCCAGATGTGATTGTTCTTGTAGCAGTCCAAGCAGTCTTACCATTTCCAGTAAGTGTAGTAGGTGCATCGTCATTAATGGTTACAGATGGTCTCTGTATATCTTCAGAGGATCTAAAACGCAGTGTGATGATATCATCAGTTGTAGCCGAAGATGTATTATCTAAATCACTAAATCTTATGTTTACTGCAGTCAGTGTTGGAGCTGTTTTATCAATGGTGACACCAGAGCCAGCAGTAAGACTGGTAACCGGAGTGCCGGCATTGTTAGCCAAGTCAGAATAAGCTATGGTAAACGTTACTGGGCCATCATTATCTGCAGGTACGATTGTTTTTGTAGCACTCCAATCAGTATCGCCACTTTCAGCAACTGCAGTAATTGTAGCTCCATTAATGATTACAGTTGGTGGCAGTATACCTTCAGAAGCAGTAAAGCTTAGTGTGATGGTATCACCAGTTGTAGCCCTAGACGGATCTGAATTACTGGATTCTATGGTTACTGTACCCAGTGTTGGAACTGTTGTGTCTAGTGGTGGTGGCGTGCTTGTTTGATAAACAGTAACAGCAGAGTTATCAGTAGTAGTATTAATTGTATCACCGGCATTTGAGGCCAAGTCAGTAAAAGATATGCTAAACGTTACTGGGCCATCAGAATCTGCTGCACTGATTATTTTTGGAGCACGCCAGGCATCATCACCATCTCCTGTAACTGTAGCAGTAATTGTAGCTCCATTAATGATTACAGTTGGTCTCTGTATATCCTCTGAAGCAGTGAAATATACTGTGACAGTATCACCAGTTGTAGCCCTAGTTGTATCAGCATTACTAGATGTTATGGATACTGCAGTTAGTGTTGGCACTGTCGTATCTGTAGTTGGTGTCGGCGGTTCTACAAGAGGAGTAGTGCCATCAAGATTTGTATATGTGATGTTAACTGCTTTTGTAGATGCATTGCCATTGATGCCAAGAGAATCAGTAGGAAGGGCGCTAATTACTATGGTCTCACTGGCCTTGTCAGTATAGTATGGTATATCAAAAGTCACACTATGAGTGTCCGAAGAGGGTACTGTTTTCAACAAGGTTGGATATGTACAGTGGTACCACCACATTAATTTGATTTATGAAAGTATCTCCGGATAGAGCAGACAGACTCAACAGTTCAGTTGCACCATGAGGACTAATCAGTTCTATTATTGGAGGACGGACACCAGCTGTACTAGTACCATCATCAATGGTGACACGGTATTGTTGGCCAGTGCCAAATATGGACTCGCCGTCATTATTGTCTTTTGTCACAATAAATTCTGTGTCATTGGTCGTACCAATTTCAACCCAACTAGAGCCATCATAGCGCTCTATGTCATACGCAGAAGTATAACCTGCAGGAGCAGTCCAAGTCAGTACAATTAGATCAGTTGCGCAATTGATTTAATTTGATCATCATCTCAATGTTTTCTTACAACAAGATCCAAAGCTAGGAAAAATCATTCTCAATTCATGTTCAACTACACAAAACTAACAAAAAGACCAAAACAGTTTCCTATCCGTAACGGGAATAACTGTTCCACAGTTTGATTCCCTGTTAAAAGAAATCAAAAAACAGTACAAAGCCACAGAAGAGACACACGTCTATCAAAAAAGAAAAGACTGCGAGAGATTGGTGCAGGACACAAATTTGATCTATCCCTCAAAGACAGAATTCTAATGTTTATGATGTACTATCGAATGTACACAACAATGACATGTTGGGAATGATTTTTGATCTGGATAAATCAAATGTAATGAGGGACATTAAATATTTAGAGCCTGCAATAAAACAATCAATTCCGATTCCTGCCAAAAAATATGCAGATGCCAAAAAGCTCAAAACCGTGCAAGAGTTACAACGGTTCTTTCCTGAATTAATTGTAATTACAGATGGAACAGAACAGCCAATCCCAAGACCGAAAGATCGTGCCAAAAGAAAATCGCACTATTCAGGCAAAAAGAAAAAACACACAGTACAAAATCAAATTACAGTAAATCTTGATGGAGTCATAATCCACAAATCTACACATTCTCCAGGCAGTCATCATGATTACAAAATATACAAGACAAAACATCCGGTACTGTCTGAGGAGCTGTTACAATTTTATGATCTTGGGTATTTGGGAATTCAAAAAGACTTTCCAGACCAAATCAGCATTATACCATGCAAGAAAAAGAAGAACAGAGAGCTGAACGCATCTCAAAAGGAATGGAACAGATCCCAATCTAAAATCAGAATCAAAGTTGAGCATGTCATTGCTCAAATCAAGAAATTTAGAATTAGTAGTGATGTGTTTAGGAACAAACTATGCAGATATGATAGAACAAGTGAGATTGTATGTGGAATTGTTAATTTCAAGATAAGATGGAAAGACGAGCTTGTTGTGATTCCATGACATTACAGAAGAATCAGAAATCAAACGGAATGAAAGGTTGGGTTTTGTTTGTAATTGCGCAACTCATCTAATTGTACCCAGATAGTATTCTGCACTCAGATCAGTTGCACCACCGCTTGATTGCGCATATGCAAGACTGGTAATAGTGGTAATTGAGGCGGCAGCCATTGCAACAAGCAATGCTATCACAATGTAATTTTTTATATTAAATATCAATGAGAAACGTTTTTTTTTTTTTGTAAATAAGTGTTGTTTTTTCACGGGTTCTATAAAAAATTTCAGCTGACTCGAGTTGTGGCTTTCTCAATCTCGCTTACCTTTTTGATCTTATCTAGATTAGACAATGGAATCTATTTCTTCTTCTTCTTACAATAATTGATAATCCACAGACACAGCAAAGACCAAGGGAAACGTTGGGGTTCAGTTTGGCAAGTATAGTGTGTATGGGCCCGAAGGGCTTTGATCCCTTGGCTCACCGGTTATGAGCCGGTTACTCTACCAAGCTGAGTTACGGGCCCCAAGCAAAGGAATTTTTTCTTAGGTTTAAAATGTTATGAGATTAGCAGTATTCTTCATAACAGCTATCAAGCAACAAGTTTTGTGCTGAAATTGATTTGTCGGCAATTTCAATCAGGTTGCTAGAGTCAACTGAGGATTTCTCCAAAATGTTTCTCCAAGATGCTGCATGTCTAATGTCAGCTTTTGTGTGAAGCTTGAAATATTCTGTAGATTCATTACTTGTCATTCCATAAAATTCAGCCAATCCATCAAGTTTAGTTTGACTGATTTTAGGAATCTCTTTTTCAAATGCATACATTGCGCATGCACCGCCATCAAAAGTAGTCATTAATCCATTCAAATCAGATACGGCTTTCTTAGTTTTAGCAGTTCCAGAATATGAGATTAATTCATCCTCAGATATTCCAAGTTTGCCAGCAAATGCAATCCATGGTTTAATGTGATCAGATTCTTCTTGTTGATTTGCTGCTAGTTCACTAATTACAGATTCCGGAGATTTTTCAATAATCAGAGTCATAAAGGAAGGAACTGCCTTTACAAGCTGAAAATATTCTTTAGAATAACCTGCCAGAGATTCCTGTGTTAATTTTCCATCAGACCACATTTGGTAAAATGAGTGTTTTAGTAAACTTTTTTCTTCAATCATTTCATCAATTTTCTGTATTATGTTCATGATTCATCTTCAACAAGGCCAATAAAAAAATCTTTGTGGTTTACAAAAGATTTTATGGTCATAAAAAAATAATTTTCATGGGTTCCAGTGGTGTAGACCGGTCAAGCATTTTGCCCTTTCAAGGCAAAGATCCCGGGTTCAAATCCCGGCTGGAGCACCAAGATTTATTTACTTATAGCAAAGTTTTTTGATCAGGCCATCTTGGACAGGAAAAATATCGAGATAAATCCTTTACTTGAAACTTGTGGAAATTACATTCAGCGAATTAATCAGGCATTAGATGATGAGCTTTCCATTTATTCTGAATCTGAATTTATTGAACCTCTAAAATATTCCTTAGAGGGAGGCAAACGAATCAGGCCCATTATTTTGAATTTGGCAGCTGAGAGTGTGGGTAAAATTGATGAAAACGTGCTATCAGCATCATGTGCTGTGGAGTTTTTACACATGGAATCAATTATTCATGATGACATTATCGATGAGGAAACCATGAGAAGACAGAAAGAGCCATTTCATGTCAAGTACGGATACAATACAAGCGTGCTGACAGGGGATTTTGTTTTAGGATTAATTCTTGCAATATCATCCAGATTGGATAATGCCAGAATTACAAAAGATTTGGCCACCACTGCCATGCTAATGAGTGAAGGGGAAATGATTGAGGGTAGATTGGAAAACAGCAAGGATGTAACGTTTGATGACTATCTAAAAGTAATAGAGTACAAAACAGCAGTTGCATTTCAAGTGGCAGCAAGGATAGGTGCAATTATTGCAAACGGTACTGAAGAGCAGATTGACGCATTAGATGAATATGGAAAAAATCTAGGAATTGCATATCAAATTAGAGATGATTTGCTTGATTGGAAAAATGAGGATAAGCTGTTTAATTTGCTAATCAAGAAGAGTTCTGACCCCAGGGATGTCTTTGACAAAATGGAAGAATTGTTAAAAGAATATTCAGAAAAAGCAAGATCAGCACTAAGAAAAATTCCAGACAGCGATGCAAGAATAAATCTAGATAATTTGATCAAGTTTACTTCGTTTAAGGCATAAGGCCCAGACTGATTATCGGGGTTGCAAACTCTACAAACTTTAACAGTGGCTCAGGGTATACACCAAATCCTACCAGGAAGATTGATGAGAATATCATTACGGCAATAATTGATTTTGGTTCTGCAACCCTCTTTTCAGTTTCACCTTCAAAGTACATTTTTCTTGCAAGCCAGCCATAGTAAGCAAGCGATAGCGCACTGTTGAGTACGCCGGCGATTGCAAGCCACGGTGCCCACCACAGGGTAGAACCAGCATCCAAAGCGCTGCCAAACAACATCAGCTTGCTCCAAAATCCAGAGAGTGGCGGAATTCCGGCCAATGCAAATAATGCAAGAACCAGACCCAATGCAGTGATTGGCATTCGCCGTCCTAGTCCCCGTAGTTTGTCAATGTGAGTAACTGCAAGGGTGGTCACAATGCCCGTAACTGCAATAAATGCAGCACCTTTCATTACGGCATGATTCATAATTTGATACAAGGAACCTTGCAACCCAAGTGAGCTGTGCGGTGCCACTGCAAGCCCAATCAGAATGTATCCCGCATGTGCAATACTAGAATATGCCAACATTCTTGATATGCTCTTTTGCATGATTGCAGCAACATTTCCAATAGTCATTGTCATAACTGCAATAATTCCAAGAGCCAAAGTCCAATCAAGGTTCAAAACTACCATTCCAAGAACTATGACTCTGATTGATGCAGCAAAGCCGGCTTTCTTTGTTGCAGCAGCCAGCAGTGCCGTAATTGCAGGTGGGGCACCCTCATAGGTATCCGGGAGCCATTGATGGAACGGTACGAGTCCCATTTTGAATCCAAAGCCGGCAATAAACATTCCAACTGAGAGTAATGCAAGCGGCAGCATTGAAGGATCAAGTGTTGCATACCCCTGAATTACCTCTCCAATATTTGTAGAACCTGTCAATCCATAGGAGATTGAAATTCCATAGACTATGATTGCAGAAGACAGTGCACCAAAGAGGAAATATTTTAGAGCGGCTTCATTAGAGCTGGGATTCCTTTTCATGTATCCGACCAGAATGTATGTTGGAATACTCATCAGCTCCCATGCAACAAATAACATTATCAAATCAGTCGAATAGGCAACTAGGATCATTCCAATAGTTGCAAGTAAAATTAATGAATAGTAGACAGCAGGCGAGTTGTGTTTTCGCATATAGTTAAAAGAGCCGACAGTTGTGAAAATTGCAACAACAAGCATTGCAACTGCAAAAAAGCCTCCAAATGCATCATCGACAATTACGTCTTCAGAGAACAGGGCAGATGACGCAATATTTTCAGCATAAAATTGGTATCCAACATATCCCATGGATACGATTAGTGCAGCAAATGCAATGACTGCATAAAATGAGTTTGAACCTTGCTCTTTTCTCACTATACTAATAATTGGAAGAAGGATTCCAACAGTGCCCAAAATTGCGATTAATACCAGGGGAGTGGAAGTAATTTCTAACATTTCATCATTTCTCCTATATCAGCAGTATCAGAACTACGAATAGTAATCCTGCTCCAAATACGAATAGATATGATTGTGAGACGCCTGTTTGGGTTCCCTGTACAACTTTGGCACTCCATCCAACTGCCTTTTGGACTCCAGCATTCATACCGTAATCGATGGCGGTCTTTTCAAAGTATCGGAATACCCCTCTTGCAAGCCATAGGGGGGCTACAACAAAGCACCAGTATACCATTGCGTTAAGATACCACCGGTTTAAGAAAAGTTTGTGGATTGAATAAAAGACAATATTTGAATTTACAAATTTCACAGGATCAACCCATCTGCCAATATAGAATATATAACCTAGTCCAATTCCCGTAGCAAATGCCACTAGTGAGGAACCTAAAGCAACAGGATTGAGACCTTGCAGGAATTCAGGTAAGATTGATGATTCATCAGTAGTAACATGTGCAGTGTGAATGCCAAATGATTCTTCAAGATATTCTACAAACAGGTGATGCAGTCCTTCTTCTGCAGATAGTCCAACAAGACCAATTCCAATAGTAAGTACTGCAAGAATTCCGTATGGAATCCACATTGACATTGGTGCCTCATGGATATGATGTCCTTCTTCTTCCATCTTTTCGATATGTTTGCTCTTCTTTCCAAAGAAGACTAGTCCAATCATTCTTGTTGTGTAAAATGCAGTGATAACAGCAGTTAGAACAGCGATGATGTAGAGTGGCATTGCCCATTCATTTCCAGATGTATAGACTGCGGCAAAGACTGCATCCTTGCTCCAAAAGCCCGTAGTGATAAATGGTGCACCCATTAAACCAAGGCCGGCAGCCCACATGAACACATAAGTTTTTTTCATGTGTTTTCTCAAACCGCCCATATCGCTCATGAATCTAGAACCAACAACATGTAATAGCGAACCGGCTGCCATGAATAATGAAGCCTTGAACATTGCGTGGGAAATTAAATGGAAAAATCCCGCAGTATAGCCATCAACATATTGATAAGACAGTCCTGCAACACCTAATGCCATCATCATATAACCAATTTGGGAACCAGTAGAATATGCAAGAACTTTTTTAATTTCGTTATTCACCATGCCTTGTGTTGCAAGTAGCAATGCAGTAATTGCGCCAACCCAAGCAATTATCTCAAAGAATTGATCAGCCATAATTCCTGCAGCACCTAATGCAAATACAAGCGGACCAATCCTTGCCACCAAGAATACACCTGCTTTAACCATAGTTGCTGCGTGAATTAATGCAGAAACGGCAGTAGGACCAGTCATTGCTTCAAGCAGCCATTCGTTTAGTGGGAATTGTGCAGATTTTCCCATTGCGCCGCCAAACAACAAAACAAATGCAGGGACTAGTAGCCCCTGAGCAGCCATACTAGTTGCCCATTCAGTCTCATGCATTAGTTCTTTAAATCCAAAAGTACCTGCAAACAAAAATATCAACAGCATACCTGCAATCATCATCACATCTCCAACTTTGGTCATGATGAATGCCTTCATGCCAGCATGTGTTGGTGAATAGTAATCCAGCATGCCAAGAACAGTTCTGCCTTCAACACCAACATGATCCTTCTTTTTATCACGATACCAAAAGCTGATCAAGGCATAAGACGCAAGTCCTACACCTTCCCATCCAAAGAATACTTGGAGTAAGTTATCAGATAGTACGATTAGTTGCATTGAGCCAATGAAGAACAGCATCCAGAACCAAAATCTTGAAATGTCTTTGTCACCCTTCATGTATCCTGTACTGTAAATCATAATGAGGAATGAAATCCAACCAACTACATTTGACATTATTATTGAAAGCGGATCTGCCAAAACTCCAGCTTTAAGACCAATTGCCTCAATCCACATTATCTGATCATGGAGTTCGTGGGCCTCCAAAGCCATTGGAAGAAGGGATGCGGCAGATAATGCACTCATCAAAGCAAATGCCACTGCAACATATCCAGTTGCGTGTTTTGATAGTTTGCCAACGCCTGGAATAATTAATGCAGCAGCAAAGGGTAAAATCCAAACCAACCATGCGCTTGCGGCTCCAATTTCAAATGGTAATCCGAAAGCTTCAGCTGCCATAATCTAGACTCCCAGCACTCCGTTCATGTATGGAATTATTGTCTTCAAGAAAATATCCGGATAAATGCCAACCACAATTGAGAATCCTGCCAATACCATCATTGGTACAGTCATGTGCCAACTTCCTTCCTTCACATGTTCAAGATGCTCAGGGGTTTTTCCAAAGAATACGCGTTTTAGCATCCACAGCATGTAAGACATGGTAAGAGCTGTTGCAATGAGGCCTAGACCAAATGTTACTGCTCTAAGTGTCGAGCCTTCTTCAATTGCAGTCTCCAATGCACCGAAAAAGAGAATCCATTCTCCCATGAAACCACTTGTTGGTGGAACACCCATTATTGTTAATGCACCAATAACTGCACATACGGCAGTAATTGGCATCTTTCCTGCCAGTCCTCCAAGTTTAGAGATACTTTTGGTTCCGACTTTGACAATGATAATTCCGGCCATCATGAAGAGAATGCCTTTTCCAATGGCGTGTGTTACATACATCATCTCTGCACCTGCAAGACCAAGTACAGATATCGAGCCAATGCCAAACAGGATGTAGCCCATCTGACTGATGCTAGAATATGCAAGCATACGTTTTAGATCATCTTGCATCAGTGCCATGGCACCACCGTAAATCATTGTAACAAGGCCCCATATGTGGAACCATATTGCAAGATCTGCAAACGTTGAGGGTAAAAATTCTACAATCAATCTGAAAATGCCATAAGCGCCAATTCCGATCATTGCAGGAGACAGCAATGCACTGATTGGTGTAGGTGCAGAACCGTGAACATATGGAAGCCAGATATGGAACATAAAGACTGCTAGTTTTACACCAAGGCCTATTGAAATTGCAACTGCAGATAACATGAGAATGTCTTTTGGAATTTCAGATTCATTGATATCTGCAAAGTCAAAACTGCCAATGGTTAGACCAATCATCAAAAATCCCAATAGTAAAACTACGGCACCAGCATGGGTCCAAAACAAGAACATTAAACCAATTTTTCTTCTTGGGCCATCGCCCCAAAGTGCAACTAGGAAGAAACCAGGGATAAGCATGACCTCAAAAAATACATAAAATTCAATCAGATTGGTTGAAAGAACTGTTCCAAGCATGCCCATTGCAAAGACAAGATACAGTGCAAAGTAAAGTCCAGATTTTGCATTTACATAATTTGTAAGAGACGATGATTCAATGATGGATGTTTGGCCACCTGCAGATGAAACAATTTTCTTTTCTTCCTCAAACTGCTCATGGAATTTATGAATCATGTATGGCTTTGAGTAAATCACCAAGATAGTGGATAAGACATAAATCATTATTGCAAATGGTGATGCTAGTCCATCCAGCAAGAAACCAAACTCTCCAAACTGCTCTGTCCATGGATAATGCTCCTCCACGGTTCCAGATAGCGCTGCTGCAGTGATTACAAGAATTGTAGCGTATAGCAGAATTGCAAACGTAAACCACATTGCAGGTGTTGGGCCTGCTTTTCTTCCAATAACGTATGCAACTGGAGACAAAAGTAATGGCAAGAAAACTGCCTGCAATAATGCATACTCCATTATCCCTTCAAGCTCCTAAAGTCTGCAATATCGACATTCTGATACATGCGATAGGCTACAATAATTAGAGACAATCCCACTGCAACTTCTGCTGCAGCAATTGCAATTGAGAATAATGCCATCGTCTGCCCGCCACTGTGAGGTAAGAATCTGCCAAAGGCAACCATGTTTAGATTTGCAGCATTGATGATAATTTCAACTGCAAAAAGCATACGTATGAAATTACGTTTAACGGCAAGACCGTAGATTCCTATGCCAAGCATAGCTACAGATACAAGTGTAAAATCAATTAGCTCGCTGGTCATTCTCCACATCCTCTCTTCTAGCTAAAATTAGTGATCCGGTAATGGATCCTGCAAGAATTAATCCCATCAAAATTAATGCCGGCCAATAATATGTTACAAAGTCAGTTCCGATATCTCTAAAGTCAGTAGCAGGCTCATCAGTAGTTATTGTTTTGATTCCGGAATCTAAAAACACTGCGCCTAATGAAACCATAATTACAAGCATCAAACCAATTCCTGCAAATTTTCTTCGCTTGTCTTCAATTTTTTTAAAGATTAACTCCCTTTTTACTAGCATGACAGTAAACAAAATCAGAACAGCAATAGAGCCAACATAAACTGCCAGTTGGAATAATGCAACAAAGGGGGCATCAAGCAAGAAAAAGAACCCTGCAACTCCACCCAAGGTTCCCATCAAAGCAATAGAGCCATAAATTAATGATCTCATTTCAAGTGCTGCAATTGCAGAACCAAGTGTTATCACAGTTAATGCAAGAAATACTGCATCAGCCATGGGTTGCACCCCTATCAGAAATTTGAATTTCACTATCTTGTGCAACGTATGGTTTTACCTGAAGTTGGGCAGGAGTATAGATTAGGCCTTCTTTTGTAAATGAAGATAGTTCATAATCATTAGTCATGTATAAGGCATAAAACGGACATGCATCAACGCATAGACCGCAGAAAACACATTTTCCATAATCAATTTGCGGCATGATTGATTTTTTATTTTGTTTTTGCTCTTCTGGGACTTTTACCATTGCAATAGCTTCTGCAACACCCTCACATGCAATTGAGCATAATTGACATCCAGTACAGTGATCATGAAATAACATATGACGTCCTTTTAGTCCAGCAATGCCAACACCTGTTGATGGATCAAATTGGTATCCATCACCTACAAACTTTAATTTTTCTTCAGGATATCGAAGTGTGAATCGCTTCATTGCAATATGCTTGATGCCGGAATTCAATGCACGAATAATGCCAGTTGCAGTTCCCATTATTGTAATCCTCCAGGTCCTAGCACTCCAGCGTAAACCAAGCCAAGTGCAATAAAGATGTTAACGAAAGCTAGTCCGATCAGTTTGCCCCAACCAAGGTTCAATAGCATATCAACTCTGATTCTTGGGAAAACTCCTCTTGGCAATATCATGAAAAAGATTACTGCAAAAGTTTTGAGAACAAACCAAAGTGTACCATTAAGCATTTCTTGTGTAAATAATGGCAATCCAGGAATATTTGCAGTGACAGGACCCATTTGAATTCCATCTGCAAGAAGTTCTGCAGGGAATGGGGGCACAACCATTGGGCCGTTCCAACCACCAAGGAATAGCACGACAAACAATCCTGCAAATGCATAAAGTTTCAGATAAGTTCCCATTTGGACAAGGCCATACATCATTCCAGACAATTCAGTTAGCCATCCAGCGACGATTTCACTTTCTGCCTCTGGTAAATCAAATGGAATTCTTTCTAATTCTGCAAGAATTGTAATAAAGAATACGATTGCACCTACAGGTAAAAATACAATCCAAGGGAAGCTAGATTGGCTGGCAGCGATTTCGGATAAATTAAAAGTTCCAGTAATCATAACGACGCCTAACAAGGACAAGATCAATGGAATTTCAAATGAAACCATCTGGAATAATGCCCTAACACCTCCTATGAATGGGAATTTGCTATTTGCAGACCATGCTGAAAGAATAGTTACAATTGGAAAAAAACCAATAATTGCAAAGACTGCAAGCAATCCCATATCCACATCTGCCACTACCCAGCCCGGTGCAACGGGAATTAGTGCAACAAACGCTGCGGCCACTCCGACAAACAATACAGGTGCAGCCCAGAAAATTGGTTTGTCAGCTTTTGCAGGAATGATAATTTCTTTGGATAGTAATTTCAACCCATCCCCGATTAATTGCAAAATTCCTTCAAACTTTCCACAGTAAAAAGGGCCAACTCTTAATTGTAATTTTGCCATTATCTTTCGTTCTGCAAAGATTACAGCCATCACAAGCAATGCTGCAAATCCAAATCCAGGAAATGCCATTACTCTAAAGATATCAGTTGCCATGAATGCATGAACCACCGGAAGAATACGGGATGGGTCCGCCAACCAAGTTAATGCAAGAAACGGTGTAAGTAATTCACCATCAATTACAGGCATTTCAAGAACAAACAGAATCATGAACACTGCCGGAAGGCCGACTAAAACCAGTATCAGTATTATCCAAAACACATTATCAAGCAGTGATTTAATAAATTCACTTAGTTTGAAATTTGGTGCGATAACTGACATTTATCGGTCTGCCTCCACGGGCCAGTAGTTCAGACTCCAATAAACAGATGGCATGTTGCCTAGTTTTTCACCTCGGAGAAGATTTGGCAATGCAATCAAATTTCTAAAGGAGGGAACACTCAACTTTACCCGATATGGTTCTGTTTTTCCATCAGAGACAATATAGCAACCCAATGAACCTCGTCCGGATTCTACGCGTTTGTATACAGAATCAAGTCCTTTGCCTTTTGGATTGGGTTTTAGTTTAACTCTAACTGAGCCGGACTTTGGCATTTTTTGCAAAGCCTGCCTAATAATGTTACAGCTCTCTATCATGTCAAGCCATGGAATTTTGGATCTTGCATAAGAATCTCCGTCCTTCATCACATTTGTGTGAACATCTAATTCTTCATAGACATCATATGGCTCCTTTACTCTAAGATCATAATCAACACCACTAGCACGAAGTACAGAGCCTGTTGTTCCATATCTTATTGCATCCTGTCTTGATAGTATGCCAGTGTCTCTAGTTCTTGCAATTAAAATTGGATTGTCATAAAATATTGCCGCGTATTCTTTGATACGTTTTTCAAAATAGTTGACTTGTCGTAAGCAGACATCCTCAAAGTTTGGCGGCAAGTCATTTCTAACTCCGCCTGGAACAAAGTGTGCATGTGTCACTCTGGCACCAGTCATTTTTTCCATAAGATCAATTAAGAGTTCGCGGTCACCTGCAGGCCACATAAACATTGTAGAGTGACCCAAAAAGATTCCATAAATTGCAAGCCAGTACATGATGTATATGCATCGGTTTAATTCAGATGCAATTACTCGAACATACTTTGCTCGTTCTGGAACTTCAATGCCAAGTATTTCTTCTGCCCCTAAAACATATGGATAAAGTACATTACACGAATCATGAATTACAGGTCTTTCCAGGTGAGGAATGTTTAAGATATAATTTCTGTATTCTGCCATCTTCTCTTCTCCACGATGAACGTATCCAGGATCAGGATCACATGCAACAATGTAATCACCATCAATTTGTACAACAAGTCTCATGTGACCAGAACCGGGATGCTGTGGCCCTACATTGAGAGTCATTATTCTCTCATCAACTTTTTGGAGTGCCAATCCAGGTGGTAATTCAAAAGCCATCTCTATCTACCTTTTATTGCAAAGTCCTTTCGAAGCGGAGGTAAATCTGCCCAATCTTCTGGCAAAAGCAATCGTCTATTATCAGGATGACCTTCAAAGAAAACTCCAAACATTTCAAAAACTTCTCTTTCGTGAAATTCTACGCTGTAAAACACATCTCTAAGAGTTGGAAGTCGGGTTGCGTCATTTCCAGGAATTGGGTCTGTTTCTCTTTGTGCTCTTGTTGCTAAAACTAGAATTTGTCTTGCCAATGAAGAATCATCGTATGATCCTATATGGTAAACAACTTCAATTTCATTGTCTTGAGGATAGTCTACGCCTGAAACAGATTCAACATGATCATAATTTAGCCCATCACGAATAAATTCAGCAACGTCATGTACATTTTCTCTACCGACATTAATTCTAACTCTGTCCTCTTTTACAAATCCAACTTCAACTTTGTCACCAAATTTTTCAACAATTTTATCAGAAATATTCTTTTCAAATGCAGGTATCACTGCAGGTGCTGCTTCAGGTTTTTTTGCTACAGGTTTAGGCGGAGGAGACTCTACTTTAGGTTGAACATCTGCAGGAGGATTTTCAGTTTCAGTACTCATTATACAAACTTCCTAGTCGTCATACATTTTAGCGTTTATTTGGGATTTTATATATACTAAAGATCGATATTTGGTAAAATCTGTCATTTTTCCAGATATTACCACATAATAAATGGTCTTGATATGCCATCTGATACTGCAAAGTGGTGTTTCATATCTTACAAATTCAAAGCTCTGTTGATATAAAGTCTTCGGCAAAAAAAGACAATATTGAAAACGTAGATAATATTCAAGCCGCCGCATAGTTCGTAGATAATATTGTCTAATCACTAGATTCTAATGATTTTCCATTACAATAAAGATTGAAGCAAGTGTATTTTCTTAATTGATTTTTCGGTTGCCAAGATTATCATAATAATTTGCAACTTTACAAATAACCAAGTATTTTTTAAGTTTAAAACACTATTTAGAAAATATGGAAAATCATACTCTACATTATTGGGTTAGGCATAAAGATGGATATCTTTTTTGTAGTTCTTGCGGTATGAAAAAAGCAGGTTCATCAATCTGAATGATGTATCTATCGACCCAAATATGTTGAAAGATCTGAATAAGCATTCTTTCTATGTAAAATAGCATGTACTGTGATTATGTTACTAGGGTTACCTTGCTCAACCTCGTAAACTATTCTATAATTAAATTGATTGATATGGATAGAACGCATTCCCTTCAAATTTTGACTTAATTCTTGTCCAAGTTCTGGATTTGTTTCTAATTGATTTATACTGTCATTTATTATTTTGAATAATTTTGGATCAGCCTTTTTTGCAAATTTTTTATATGATTTTTCACATCTCGAAGATAACGATACAGTATTAGTTATACTGGGATCTTTACTTTTTTCCACTGTACTGAACCGCCTTTCTTTGTTTCTTTTTGACTCATTTTGATTTCCTTCATCAATTCTGAATCATTGAGGATTTCTAATGTCTCTAAATCATTTTTGTTAATTTTAGGCGTTGCAATTTTTTTACTTTTAAAAACATCAATGTGGATTTTCTCTATGTCCACTTTTGGTCGTGTAGAACATGCTGCATCAGCTAGCATGAAAAAAACTCCTGCATCGTTAATGTTTAACGTTTTACGTAAAACTGAAAAATTATCTGAAAAATTTCTTGTCACTTTTTGTTGTGGGAATACAGTACCTTTAATTTTTAATGACATTATAACAAATCTTCACTCTTAAGTTCAATCCATGCATCTTCACATTGTTTTTTTGTAAAGTATTTTTGTTTATTCTTTACTTTCTCAAGAATATCTGCTTTTGACATTTTAGAGTATATTTTTTTTAGAAAATGTATTGATGCTAGTATCTCAAGTCGGTCTGGATCATTTTTCTTATCTTCCATAAAACCAAGGAATCCTTCGAATTTTTTTTGCACTGCTTTTTCAAATTTACCTTTTGGAACTCCATCATAATTTTCTTGTAGTTGAAACCCAACACTTGCCAAGTGAGATGAATACGGACCGCGAAGATACCATGAAAAATTATGTCCAATGTAAATATCAAATGCTTGCATCAGGTAAACTGATTTCTGTAAAATCAATCTTCCCTGAAATGTAGACATGTCAAAATTGTCTAAATTTTTTAAAACTAGTCCCAAAGTTAATGCTTCTTCATTTATTGGATTATTTTCCAATTTGCTCATTTTATCTCAATTTTAAAGTGTAATTTAGTGTTATGCCTAGATTTTTTGATCCACATACTACTTTATTTTATCCATTTTTAAAAAAATAATCCCAAACAAGCAAATCCATGACACTAACCAAGCACACTTTACACCAAGCTTAGCAACTTTCTTTAATTTTTGCTTGCGTTCTGAATCAACGTTTTCCATTTGTTCACTCCCTGTATAGTAATCCCGTAGGCCCCGGCAGGGATTCTATTCTTCAAACTCATGTGAGGTCAAATGTAATTGTAGTATAGTTGGTAACCGTCAATAAATGGAGAATCCATTATTTTCAAACCTATGGTGACTTTATCCCTATCTCGAAATTCACCGTTTAATCTCTCCATTGTGTCATTGTTCATATCCCCAGTAAGGTGAAATGGCGAATGTGGGTTGTTCTCGGTTCTCGTGATCTTGCCCAAAATTCTTTCTTGTATGTTATGGCACAAGATGGCAATCCGTCAGTGATGAAAACTTTGAAAGTAGTCTTGGTTTACCTGTTTTGCTTGTTGTGATAATACACTTGCATTGTGACCTTGTTTTCTGTGTAAATCTGCCCTAGAATCAAATCAAGAAACTTTACAAGATCTCTTTGATAGTTTATTCTGGTTTTATCATTTCTGACACAATCAGTAAAGTTCTGATAAGCTGATGATTTTATTTCTTCTAACTTTAATTCCATACGTTATGGTTAGAAAAACATCTGTTTTAAGAATTAAGAACTATACAAACTTCCTAGCCTTCATTCTCTTGATTTTTTCTTGTAATAACATGCATCCTTGGATGAGAGTTTCAGGTCTAGGTGGGCAACCTGGAACATAGACATCAACTGGAATAATTCCGTCAATTCCTGGAAGTACATTGTATGAATCAAAATACAAACCTCCAGTAATTGCACATGCCCCCATAGCAATTACATACTTTGGTTCTGGCATTTGATCATAAACTAATCTGAGACGCGGTGCCATTTTTCTTGTAATAGTTCCCTGAACAACTACAAGATCACATTGTCTAAGTGAACCAAATGCTTCAATGATACCAAACCTTTCAACATCATATCTTGGACTTGATGCTGCACCAAATTCTACACTGCAACAAGCTGTTTCAATGTGAACAGGCCAGAGTGACCAAATTCTACCCCAATTAATGGCATAGCCCAATGGTTTATCAATTGCTTTTTCTAAAATATCTCCTAACTTTCCGATGAAGACATTTGCATTTTCTGGTGTTAGTAAATCCTTAAGCAATCTTATCCCCTACCCTCGTAAATACAATTTGTATAAAAAACTACCATATCCTTCTTCTCCCTGACTGATACAATGCAAATGCCATTGCCCCAAACATAATGGCCAAGAATCCCATCACCGGCAGAGTTGCCACCTTTGGAATTTCAAAAAGTACGCTTCCCCAAGCGTACAAGAAAATTGCCATGACATCAAATACTACAAACATTAGAATATACGGATAATACTGCATCATGAAATGAGTTCTACCCTCACCAGTCGGAACTTGTCCACATTCCATTGGCAAGAATTTCACCGGATTGCTAATTTTTCGAGGGGAAATCATCCTGGAAATAACCAAAGCTGGAGCCATAGCTGCTACGGCAAAGCCAAACATCAATACAACGGTACTGTAATTGCCCGCTAATTCTCCGACCAATTTAGCTTTTCACTCCAATTTTTGTATATAATTCAATCGTTTTAGGCACATTTTTAAAGATAAATGGTGGATTCTAATAAAATATCTACCTTTCTTTCAAAAACCAAAGATCAAATTGGTTTTGAGCAAAGAATACAGACAAAAGCAGTCAATACGCAAAAAACATCCCAGTCAGCAGTAAGAAACTTTGAGGGATTCTGCAAGAAAAGCTATGACAAATCAATGGAGGAGGAGGAGGAGGAGGGAAAAGTGATTCATGATAAAGTAAACAAGAAGAAAAAGTTTTGGAAAAAAAATTAAAAGAAACAAAATTAATATTTTAAAACTATTAGCTCGGATTATGGATGAGAATGGAGTAAAAGAAACTCTTTGTGAAAATGAGGCAAACAGCTGGAGATACAAGATTGGCTGGACATCAATAAAAAACAGAATGAACATCTTGGAATTAATTGCAAGAATTGAATCTAATTTTGACTGTTATCCTGCTGTATTCAAATCATGGTACTACCATGATGATGGCAGACATGATTTATCATCAAAATTCAATTTTTAGCGGATTGCGCATATCTTCTATTGACTCATGTCAGGTAAATGTATCTACCAATCCCTGCCGCATATTCATGACTGGTTTGGCATTGTATTCGATGTCATCAGGTTCCGGCAACTGTGATGGTGGTTATGTCGCTCCACTCCCCTGGGCCGCCGCCGTTGTATCGGGCGCGCACCTTTACCTTGTACTCTTCACCCTCATCTAGACTCGTGACGGTGTAGTCAGGAAAGGTGAGAAAGGCGTTGCCTGTCAGGTCACTCCTCGGCAAAAAGTTCTCTCCTGCCTTGGCCCACACTACGCGATAGTCCCTGGGCGTCTCGCCAGGAGCATTCCAGGTTATCTCGATCGTTCCGGGCTGAGTGCTGGACAGGATGATCTCACCTACGTCGCGCGGATCAGATGGCGCCGCCGACAGCGCGTTGCCGGTTCCTTCCGTTACAGATATATCAAAGGTGCGGGAGTTTTCCGAGCCATACGTTCCGGTGGAGGTTATGGTGACCGAATACGGGCCTGCGTGCCCATCAGGCACCGACTTCATCTTGAGTATACTGCTGCCGTTGATCTTAAAATAGGCCGAATCCCCGCCCGAGCCTATGCCGTATGTCGGGTTTTGATCGTCCAGAAACGAGTTCTGTGCGGAGATCCTGCCCACTTCTCCCGGGACGCTGCTGCCGTCTATGACAACATCATCCAGCACCATATACCACGGGCCCAGATTTTGATCAAACGCGTCGGCCTCGTAGAACATGGCATACATACGGGTCACGCTCGTGATATCCCAGCCGGAGAGGTCGCCATTAAATGAGGAAGCAGCACGTAACATGTCTGCCATGTCAGTCACCGATGAGACGTCCCATGCGGAGAGGTCGCCATTAAATGAGGAAGCACCTGCAAACATGGCATACATATTGGTTACCGACGAGACGTCCCATGCGGAGAGGTCGCCATTAAATGAGGAAGCAGAATTGAACATGCCATTCATGTTTGCCACGCTTGAAACGTTCCACGTAGATATATCCCCGTCAAAGGAGCTGGCCTTGTTGAACATGCGATACATGTCAGTTACCGACGAGACGTCCCATGCGGAGAGGTCGCCGTCAAAGGCGTGGGCTCCCCAGAACATTCCCTCCATGTCTTTGACACGGGAAACATCCCATGCGGAGAGGTCGCCGTCAAAGGCGTGGGCATTCATGAACATGTATCGGGCGTCTTTGACACTGGAGAGATCCCAGCCGGAGAGGTCGCCGTCAAAGGCGTGGGCATTCATGAACATGTATCGGGCGTCTTTGACACTGGAGAGATCTGGTGCGTCAGTAGCGTGCAGGATCATGTTTGAGGCGCCTTTAAACGAGGAATACATCGACTTCCATCGCGCATCGCCCCACTGGTCCACCGATCTCAGCTTGGAGGCATCAGAGTGGCCATCAAGGTGGAACCCCGTGATGCCATCAGATATACGTACGGTATGATTGCCGGCCGTGTCGTACGCATGGGTCTGGCTGTTCCTGACATCGGCATCTACTGTCCCGTCGCCCCAGTCTACTGTGTACGTTCCTCGGGCGGGGATTGTTATGGATTCACCTGTACTAGTGGTCTGCCATGTGGTTACAAAGGTCGTGACAGGAGGAGGATCTATGTCTGGAATATCTGGAATATCTGGAATATCTGGAATATCTGGAATATCTGGAATATCTGGAATATCTGGAATATCTGGAATATCTGGAATATCTGGAATATCTGGAATATCTGGAATATCTGGAATATCTGAAATGGTAAGGATTGCCGAGTCAGACGAGGTGTAAGTGCCGTCGTTTGCCGTCAAGGTAAATGTGATCGTGGTGTTGGCGCTCACCTGAGGCGCCACAAATGTGATAACAGGGAATGTCGTGTTGAAGGATATGTCCAATGCAGAATCGTGCGCCCACGAGTAGATCAACGTGTTGCCATCATCGTTGGTGGCCGTCCCGGATAGGGAAATGGTGTCACCTTCATCAACTGTCAGGTCTGGGCCAGCGTTGACAGTTGGCAGGCGGTTTATGCCTAGTATCTGGACGCCGTCGTCAATGGCTGCGGTGACTGCCACGTACGTGGTACCGCCTGACTCGAATGTGGCGATGCTGCGGGCGCCGTCAAGCTCGCGTTTGCCGTTGTCGACGATTCTGCCTGCTGCGACCGGGTTATAGGGATCGGTAATGTCGATTATCTGGACGCCGTCGTCAATGTATCCTGCGACTGCAGCGTACGGGGTGGTGCCTAACTCGAATATGACAATGCTGCTGGCGCCGTTAAGCTCAAGGCCGGAGGTGTCGTCGATGCTGCCTGCTGCGACCGGGTTATAGGGATTGGTAATGTCGATTATCTGGACGCCGTCGTCAAGGTACGAGGCAACTGCCGCATACGTGGCGCCACCTGACTCGAAGATGGCAATACTGTGGGCGCCATCAAGCTCAAGCTCAGCAGTGTCGTCGATGCTGCCTGCTGCGACCGGGTTATAAGGATCGGTAATGTCGATTATCTGAACGCCGTCGTCAATGTATCCTGCGACTGCAGCGTACGGGGTACCGCCTGAGTTAAAGATAGCGATATTAAAGGAGGCGTCAAGCTCAAGGTCAGCAGTGTCGCCGATGTTGCCGGCTGCGACCGGATTGGTAGGATCGGTAATGTCGATTATCTGAACGCCGTCGTCAATGTACGAGGTGACTGCTGCGTACGTGGCGGTGCCTGACTTGAATGTGGTAATGTCATAAGCGCCGTGAAGCTTGTAACTGTCAGTGTCGTTGATGCTGCCTACAGCAGTCGGTCTGGCAGGATTTGCAAGACTGATTATCTGGACGCCTGCGTCATAGTAGCCTGCAACTGCAGCGTACGGGGTACCGCCTGACTCGAATATGGCGATGCCGTAGGCTCCTCCAAGCTCGCGTTTGTCGTTGTCGCCGATGTTGCCTACAGCAGCCGGTCTGGCAGGATTTGCAAGTCTGATTATCTGGACGCCGTCATCATTGTGGGCTGTGACTGCAGCGTACGTAGTACCGCCTGACTCGAATATGGCGATGCCGCTGGCGCCGTCAAGCTCACGGCGGAAAGTGTCGCCGATGTTGCCGGCAGCTGTCAGGCCTAGGGCACCTGGCACGTCAGCCAAGGCATAGTCAAAAACAAAGAGGGACGCTAATGGCAAGGCAGCATATTCGTCATCTGAGGAAAAGTGGGCCCAGCTCCCAGCCAAGATCAGAATACCTACTAGAATAGTAATTACCGTAAACATATAAAAATTGGAATACCATTACAATTAAATGTTTAAAAATCGGGTTCTGTTGGGTTATGGGGATATAGATTTACGCTGAATTTTTATTCAATGAGTAGTGGTACTACTTAGTAGTACCCCCACCTCCTACATCAGATTCTGTTGGGTTATGAGGATATAGATATGAGTACGAACTATGACATCTTCTACTTGTTTTTTAACAAATGCACTTTACGAGGAGTTCTTGGAGTGGTGTCCATACTGGTAGAATGTATCAAATCTATGGTCTTCCAATCTGGCACTTCAAATGGCTCTTGGATTTTCCCTCTTATTACAGATTCAAAATTATTATTGACTTCAATGCCTATACCTTTTCTACCCATAGCATTTGCCACTTTCAATGTAGTTCCAGACCCTAGGAATGGATCAAACACCACATCATTCTTGTTTGTCATAGTATCAATCATAATAGATACCAATTCCTCAGGATAAGATGCTACATGGTAATTCATTGATTTTACATTAGGTGGTCTGTATGCAGGAATACAAATTATGTTTCCCAAGCATCTGCCTTTGATATTCATCTTATGCTTTCTATGATCAACATCACGATATTTGTTAGGAACACGTGGTTTATGGAATGTGTAATCTGTGTTCCCACCATCTTTAGTAAAAATCAATAAAAACTCATACTTGTTATCAAACAATCTTTCCATATATGAAGCAGGTTGAGGAAGTGCATTTGGAATATATCAGATCAATGAATCCCATAACTTCCATTTCTTCATTTTTGAATAAATATCAAACCCAATAGGCAAATATTCTTTATTATGTCGCCTATTTCCGATATTTAATATGAATACTGTATTTGGTTTGGCTATTCGATAACATTCATTCCAAACATTGTTCAGTTGTTTCAGATAGGAATCATAGTCACCTTGTCCAATCTGATCCTTGTTTCCATAATCTTTGAGATTCCAATATGGAGGAGAAGTCATAATAAAATCAACCGTTCCATCTTTAATAAAATCCATATTTTGTGAATCTCCGAAATGAATTGTCTGCTGTTTCATTTTGAATTTTGATTTAGCACAAGTATTTTTTGTTTCCAATTTATTCTATATCCCCATAACCCAACAGAACCAAAAATCGGGGTTCCGTCAACTTGTCTGGTCTTAAATGAAAATTTTATGTGTAAACTATCGGGACTTTTGAGACGTTTTAAGTTCTTTGTAGAGACACATAATTTATCTCTGGGATAAGTTTATTCCGTTCTTTCAAATATTGTAGAAACTTTCCAGTAACTATTTCTTTTGGTATTTTAGTAATCGGAATTACTTTTTTTAATTGATTTTATTATTTCTTCATCTAAAGTTGACAAATATTTCAATTCTTTATTTTCACAGAACTGTCAAGTTTACGGTAGATAATTTTTTCTGTTAAGGCTGTGAGGCTTACAACTTTAGAAGAACTTGCTGCAAGCACATTCATGCAGTAGAATTTTTACTTGCCATTAAAAAGGAAGTAAAGCCAAAAGTTGTTCTGAATTCTGTAAGTATTGACTGTTGTATTGTATGCAAATCTGAAAACATAATCAAGAGAGGAATCAGAAAGAACAAGACACACTCAATCCAAAGATATGCCTGCAAAGACTGCAACAAGATATATTCTCAATCAATCTGGGATTTGAGAAGATGCACGCCTCACCACAGGCCATTACTTCTGCATTATAACTTTACTTTACTGGTGAATCACTAAGGGGCGTTAAACAATTTCTAAAATTACAAGGTGTCAAATGTCTCATCAGTCTGTTTTCAACTGGGTTAAGAAATACGCCAAGAGTTTATCAGGGATTATGACAATGGACTCGTAAAATAACACGGGTTCGAAAACCATAATTGCTGTATCCTGACATTTTACATATGAAAATAAAATAATGTATATTCATAGACGCATGTGCAGAAATAGAAACTCTGTAAAAATATAACACTTGATCACATCGATAGCAAAGCAACGAAGCGCAGTATTATTTGAAGAGTCAATCAAGTCGCAATATACCAAAAATAACTACACGTCACACTTGCACCAGTTCATGAGATTTCTAAATGTCAGTTGCATGGATGAACTGCTGCTAATTCCACAGCTAGACTTGCAAAACTTGCTGGAATGCTACCTGATAGAGTTAAAGCAGACTATGAATCCAAACACCATCCCCTCAAAGTTTCAGGGAATAAAGCATTTTTGTGTCATGAACCAGATAGATTTGAACTGGAACATAATACACAAGATGTTCCCACAAAAGCAGAAACCTCAGAGTCTGAGATCCTATTCCACACAAGAGGTCAGAGAGATAGTATCTGCTGCATCAAGTCTTAGGGACAAGGCCCTGATTCATTTTTTGGCATCAACAGGTGCCAGAATAGGGATATTTGATCACGAGCTGTCAATCAAACACATCAGAAAAATGCCTCATGGCAGCAATGCGGTAAAGCTCTATGCAGAGCATATCGAGGAGTACTGGAGTTTTCTTACCCCGCAGGCCTCAAAAGCACTCAATGCATATCACAGATATCGCAGAAAGTACGGTGAGATATTCTGTGAGGATACCCCAATCTTTGCTACGGCAAGCTCAGATCGCAGGCAGCTTGGATGGAGCGGGGCAAGGTCAGTAGTGTCCAGAACAGTATCAAGAGGCATCATGATCAGACACAAAGAAAACAGCCGCTATGAAGTACAGACAGACCACGGATTTAGAAAGAGATTCAACACTATACTCAAGATTAACAATTCTGTAAACTATAACCTTGCAGAAAAACTGATGGGTCACAAGAACGGCCTTGACGGGGTATATCTGACACCCACTCTGATGGAGTTGTTTGCAGAGTTTAAAAAAATCATAAACAAATTGGAGATCTGAATTAGGACGCATATACATAAAATTGCAAGGATTTGGAGGTTGTTACTGCTTTTTATTTTTTATTTCTGGTTCATAGTGTTTGATACAAAACTCGTCACATTTTTTTAACATGTGCCGTATAAAATTAGAAAGAGATTGCAAAATGTTGGAATGTTTTTTTATTGCATTTTGTGGGGTTGCGACATTATCTATTTTTCCATGCCTAACAAATTCAGAACCACAGATATTATCACGGCATGCAATCAAAAAAACATCTCATAATGCCTACCAATTATTATTTAAGATCATCATCACAAGAAATTAGTTTTCTTATGCCTGAAAAAAAATTTTTTGTATAAAAAGGTATGTTTCATTTTAGGATCAATTTTTGAAAAAAATAATTTTGAAAAGGACTTAATAGGATAATATCAAAGAGCAATCATGTCATTAAATGTAGGAGACATTGCTCCAGGATTTGAACTTGTAGATACCGAATTAAAAATGAGAAATATGGATGAATTCAAGGGTAGAAAAATAGTATTATCATTCATAGTTGCAGCAAGTTCGCCTGTCTGTGAAGTAGAACTCTGTTCATTTAGAGACTCTTGGAAAGAAATTTCAGAACTTGGGGCCAAAATAGTTGCAATTAGTAATGATGGTCCATTTGCAAATAAAGCATTTGCAGAAAAAAATAACTTTAACTTTCCATTATTGGCAGATTACACAAGCAAAACAATTCGAGATTATGGTATTTTGATGCCAGATTTACTTCACATTAAAGATTACAATGCAGCAAAACGTTCCATTTTCATTATCAATGAAGACGGGAAAATTGGTTACAAATGGGTATCAGAAGATCCATTAAAAGAACCAAACTATGAAGAAATTAAAAATTTCTTAAAATAAAAAATTCTATTCTATTTCTGCAACAACGTTGCCTTTAGCAACAGTTCCAGTTTCTTTAACTTTTATTGTTTTGATAACTCCATCTTTGTGAGATTTTATAGCAACTTGCATTTTCATTGATTCTAAAGTACAAACAACGTCTCCTTTCTGTACAGAATCTCCCTCTGAAACAGATATTGATACAACCTTGCCAGGAATTTGACTTTTCAAAGTCAATTGTGCATCACCACTACTTGCACCTCCAGAGTTTTTGTAGACGACTTCATCAAAGTGAGTGTTGCGATTAATTATAATTGGAACATTGTCAATTACAATATTCATTTCATTTGTAGATTGCTCAAGATATTTTGCTTTGTGATATTTTTGATCTAAGATAAATTCCATACCTTTAGAATTCATAGTAATGATTTTTAATTTATGTTCGTTATCATTAATTTTAATTACATATTCATTATTTCCAAAATTTTCTATTATCTTTCCTTCAAATGATTTTTCAATGCCTTGTATTTTATAATTCATTTTTCATCAATCCAATTTGTATTTCCAATTTGAGTCATTAGCAGTGTTATTTTGTACTCTACTCTTAAAATATTCAGAATGAATTATTGCAGCAGCTAAAGCAGCCTCACTTTTCTCTTCTTTTTCTTTCTTAAGATCGGCAGTTAATCTATCAATCATATCATAACGTTTTAAAAAGTCTGTAGAAAGATCTCCATTTTTGTATTCATCAGAATTTAGAATTGTTTTGTATAGAGGTATTGAAGTTTCAACACCTTGAATGTAAAAATCATTTAATGCAGCAAGCATTCTGGTTCTAGATTCCTCAAATGTTTGTCCCCATGTAACGAGTTTTGCCATAAGCGAGTCATAAAACGGTGAAACAGTACATCCAGGATAAAGATATGTATCACATCTAACACTTGGCCCTGCAGGAATGATTACATCCGGAACAGGTCCTGTTGAGGGAGCAAAGTCCAAGAAAGTATCTTCTGCATTAATTCTGCACTCGATTGCATAACCGTTCATTTTCAGATCACTTTGCTTGAATGGGATTGCCTCGCCATTTGCAATATCTAGTTGTAATTTGACTAAATCCAATCCAGAAACAAACTCTGTAATTGGATGCTCTACTTGCAATCTTGCATTAATTTCAATAAAGTAAAAGTCTCCATTATCAGCCCTTAGAAATTCAGCAGTACCCAGGTTGGTATAGCCCACTGCATCAGCAGCCCTACAGACAGATTCGCCTACACGTGATCGTGTTTCTTCATCAACAATTGGCGAAGGAGTTTGTTCGATTAATTTTTGGTTACGTCGCTGAATGGAGCATTCTCTCTCAAAGATATGTACAGTGTTACCATGAGTATCTCGAGCAAATTGATATTCAATATGTCTTGTTTTTTCCAAGTATTTTTCTACAAGGATTGCAGATTTTCCTACTGCTGAAATTGACTCAGCAGTTACGGATTCAAAACCATCTCGTAATTCCTTATCATTAGTTACAATTCTAATTCCACGACCTCCACCACCGTAAACTGATTTTAGCATTACAGGATATCCAATTTCATTTGCAATCTTTTCTGCATCAGCTACATCTTTTACTAAACCAGGACTTCCAGGTACAGTTGGAACTTTTGCTTTAAGCATTGCATCCTTACATTTCATTTTATCTCCGCAAAGATTCATAGATTCGGCAGTAGGGCCAATGAAAATAATTTTATTTTTCTCACACAAATTTGCAAAGTCATCATTTTCTGAAAGGAAACCATATCCTGGATGGACAGCATCTGCTCCAGATGCAAGCATTACTTTAAGGATTTTTTCTTGATTAAGATAAGATTTTGCAGGAGCTGCTTCACCGATATGATATGCTTCAGTAGCCTGTTTTACATGCATTGAATTGTGATCTTCATCAGAATAAACAGCGACTGTTTTGATTCCTAATGCCTTGCATGTTCTAATTACACGTAAAGCAATTTCTCCTCTGTTTGCGATAAGTACTTTTTCAATCATATTTAATCACAGATTGATATTTCCATGTTTTCTTGGTAGTTGTTTTACTCTTTTGTTTTCAAGCATTTCAAGTGCCTTGATCAACATAGGTCTTGTTTCAGCAGGATCAATTACATTATCTACAGTTCCATGCGATGCAGCAACGTATGGATTTTCAAATTTTTCTGCAAATTCATCAATTAATTGTTTTTTTAATGCCTCAGCATCTTCGGCTTCCTTGAGATCTTTTCTATACATAATTTTTACAGCAGCTTCTCCACCTAAAACAGCACATCTGGCAGTTGGCCATGCATAATTAATGTCAGTTCTAAGATTTTTACTTCCCATTGCAATGTATGCTCCACCATATGCTTTACCAATGACTAGAGTAATTCTTGGAACAGTGGCTTCACAGTATGCATAAAGTAACTTGCTGCCATGTCTAATGATACCATTGTGTTCTTGATTGGAACCTGGCATGTATCCGGGTGTATCTACTAGAGTAATAAGAGAGATGTTAAATGCATCACAGAATCGAATGAATCTAGCTGCCTTGTTTGATGAATCAATATCTAATGCGCCTGCAAGATGTATTGGTTGGTTTGCAACAATGCCAACCACCTTACCATTCATTCGTCCAAAACCAACTATAATGTTTGGAGCAAATAATTCATGGACTTCAAAGAATTCATGGTTATCAACAATGGAATTTATGATTTCTTTCATGTCATATGGTTGTAATGGATTTTCTGGAATTATGTTAATCAAGTTATGATCCATTCTGTTTGGATCATCATCAGTAGTAATTTTTGGTGGTGCTTCAGTATTATTTTGAGGCAAATACGAAATTAATTTTTTGATATAATCCATGCATTCGTATTCATTCTGAGCCACGAAATGTGCAACACCGCTTTTTGAACCATGAGTCATTGCTCCACCAAGATCATCAAATGAAATTTCCTCACCTAATACAGTCTTGACTACATCAGGTCCGGTAACAAACATTGTTCCTACTTTTTCAACCATAATTACAAAGTCAGTCATTGCAGGAGAATATACAGAACCACCTGCAGATGGACCAATGCTTGCAGTAATTTGCGGAATTACACCAGAAGCTAATTGATTATGATAAAAGATATCTGCAAATCCATCAAGACTCATGATTCCTTCTTGAATTCTAGCTCCACCAGAATCCATTATGCCAATTATCGGACATCCAGTTTGAACTGCATGATCCATTAGTTTGCAGATTTTTTTAGCACCCATTTGACTTAATGTTCCACCAAGTACGGTAAAGTCATAAGCAAAGACAAAGATTTGTCTTCCATCCACATTTCCATATCCACCAATTACACCATCAGTAAAGAATTTCTTTTTCTGCATGTCATATTCATGGTAATGATGTGTGGTTAATGGATCAATTTCAGTAAAGGTGCCTTCATCTAGTAATAAATTGATTCTTTCACGAGCAGTTAGTTTTCCCTTATCGTGTTGGGCCTTGATTCTATCTTGACCGCCCCCTTGTAATGCTATGTTATTCTTTTTAGTATATCCTTCAATCTTTTCAGAATGCACGGTATTCTAAACCAAGAGGGTTTCCTATATTAATTTAGTTTGAAAATATCAGCATATGAGATTTTTAGAAAAATCAGTGATCGTTGTTTATTTTAGAATTTCAGGAGTTAAGAATTGCAAATTTCTTATTTACAGATTTTTGGTAAGAGCTAAAGCTATCCCTTTCTTCACTACATTTTTTACAGATGCATAATTGTGAAACATTTGGAATATCACAGACTTCCTGAAATTCACATTGAGCGCAACCAGCAGGAGCGCCACACACAATGCATTGCAATTCATTGATTTGGGCACATTTTTCATGTTTTACGCCCAAACCTTTAGCCCATAAACCAATTTCATTTACAGGTATTTGCTCATTGCAAACAATGCATATGCCAGGAAATTTCATTGGGATTTTCCTCCAGCTCATTGTATTAGTTCAATCTCCTTTTCAATTATATCTCCAAATGTTTCTTCTAATTCTAATTCAAGTGTTTTATTTTGGATGCAGAGTAAAACAAAAGGCAAACACAAAGTTACAAAAGAACTAGAAGACAAATGTAATTTTTTTGCCATGACAGAAGATAAGGATTTTATTTTTGCACCATCCCAACGAATCCTATTAAGTAAAGGCCACGATAAATTGTATTGGGAATATCTTATCCTGTCATCATTTTGATATAATTTAATTAAAATATCATTTAGATATCGAAGTAATCTCCAATTCTGAGTTTTCATTATTCTTCCAAAAAGCATATCTGCATTAGATATTGTTTCCAAATATTTTGCAAGTGAAGAGCTATCCAGATTACTAGTTACAATACTAGAATAAAACGCATTAATTTTTTCCCGAGGATCAATTTGCATTGAATAAAGAACACTACGGGCTTCATCAATTGAATTTGCTTTAAAGAATGCATTTACCCCATCTTCAACATTAATACTTTCAAAAGATTGGTCTGTTTGCGGGTTAAATCCTGTAACTAAAGATTGTGTAAGATTAATCATTGAGCGAATATCTCCTTTTGATTTATCAATAACTTTGATTATGGAACCCGGACTTAATTTTGCACTTTGTTTTTTTAAAATATTTTCAAGGTATACTCTCAATAATCGTGGAGGAATTTTTTTGAATTGAACCGTTTTCACTACTTTTTTGATACTTTTCATTTTGTCAGATGCATCACTATTTGCAGCAAGAACAATTGGAACTGTAGGCTCTTTTAGAATATCAACAAGTGCAGATGCACCACCATAATCACCACGACCGTGAATTCCATCTACTTCATCTACAAATATCATCGGAGTTCCTAAAACGCTCACGTTGCTCAAAACAGGCATAAGAATTTCATTAATTCGAGATTTACTTCGGACATCACTAGCATTTAGTCCAATCATATCATATCCGAACTGTTTGGCAACAAGATACGCAATTGTAGTTTTTCCAATTCCGGGAGGACCAACTAAAAGTAATGGCTTTGTACCTTTTTTCCATTTAACAAACCATTCAGTAATTGCTACCCGCGCTTCCTCATTTCCCACCATGTCAGAAATTATCTGAGGACGGTATTTTTCAGACCACATCAATGTAATCACTTGGGAAGTTTAGACTGATACTCAGACCATTTGTTAGCTTTTTGTAATTTATTGTACCAGTATTGATTATAATGCTCTACGGTCAAAAATAAGAATTCCAAAAACTCTTTGTGAGAAAAATTATCAGGCAATAATTCAAGTACAAGTCTTGCATCCTGCAAATACAAATTACTTTTTTCCAAAGTAACATCAAATCCTTTTTTTACATCATTTGATAATAATGAATAGTAAAGTGGCCAAGAAGGTATTTTTACAAAACCATTTTTAATCGAATCTTCAATTTCATTTCCACATCCAACTCCTTCAGCAGCTCTTGCCATACCCAAGTAGAAAATTTCAGCCAAAGGTCTTTCAGCTAAAGCCATATTTCTTCCAGCAGTTCCCATTACCGCACGATATTTTTTATAAGACAGAGTCATCGCCTCTTCAGTAATTTCATTCGGTTTTGATTTTAATTTTTCATCTAGATATTGTCCAATTCTGGCATCCTCAAATCCTGCTTCAAATTCTTTTAGAACCTGCTCACCGCCTTTTGAAATTTTATCTCTGGCCAATTTCAAAATGTATGGATTCATTAGTTTATAATCATCAAGAAATTCCAAGTCTTCATCTTTATCTACAATTCTATCCATAGGTTCACTCAAATCAATTGCAAGAATATGTCCTTCAACCATATCCTGTTTTAATTGAGGATCATCTCGTCCAGAATATTCTGCTGCTGCATCAAATAATCCGTTAAAAACAGGGAAAGTCATTTTCACAAAATTTGAATTTAAAATTCGGTTTACTCTATCTTGCATTACTTCAAGACTATCTAGTTTTGATTTTATAGGCTCAATTTCAGATGCATTTAGGATAATTTCAGTGGAATCTACTTCATTGCCAAATGCTTGTTGAGTTGCATTGGGATTTGTATCAGATTTCATTTCATGGAGTAATCCCTGAGCAAATCTTTCTGCAAAATTTGGGAATTGGATTGCTGTTTCTTCTTTGTATTTATTAAATAATTTGTAACCTTTAGATTTGAACAAAGCTTGTTTTATAATCTGTTTTCCAGATTTTGTACTCATCAAAGACTCTTTGCTAATTACAGATTGATCCTTGCCACTCACAACCGTTAATCTTTTTTGTTGTTATTTATGCTTTCAAATTAAATATTTTCTTCACTTAAATTACGAGCGACCAGCTTGACAACATGGAAGTAATAGAAATACTCCGTGAAGCTTCAAATAGAATTTATGAAAATGTAAAAGATCTTGCAGGGACGAAATATGCAGCAGGTGATTTTGGAGTTGGAGCAGGCGGAGATATTTCACGAAACATTGACATTGTTGCTGAAAAAACTGTTTTAGACTATCTAAAGGAAATTGGTTTTGAGTGTGTAGTTTTAGGTGAAGAGTGTGGACGAGTGGAACTTTCAGATAATCCCAAGGGGTTCATCATCATGGATGCTATAGATGGTTCTGCCAATGCAGTACGTGGTGTTCCATTTTTTTGTAGTTCATTGGCATTTGCTACTGAAGATAAGCTTAGTTCAATTACAGATGGAGTGATTACAAATCTCTCAAACGGAGAAATGTATTGGGCATCAAAAAACAAAGGCGCATTTTTCAATAACGAACAAATCAAGGTGCACAAAAAAGATCCCATCTATAAAATAGTGGGAATTAACACATCAGGTGCGTCAATTGAATTAATGAATAAATTACACCCAATTTTTGAAAATCATAACCATACAAGGCATTTTGGAGCAAATGCTCTTGAAATGGCAATGTTTGCAAAAGGGCTGATGGATATTTTTATTGATTTAAGAGATAAAATCAGAATTCAGGATATTGCCGCAGGTTATGTGATTGTTAAAGAGGCAGGGGGATTACTATTAGATGCCAGCTTGAATCCACTTGATGCGGATCTAAGTTATCAAACAAGGGTTTCTTTTATTGCAGCTGCAAATCAGGAAATTCTTGATGAAATGATGTCACAAATCAAAAAATGAATTTTTAGAATGAAAATAGTGAATGTGTTATAATTCATTTAGCATTCTTGGGTTTTCAATAGATTTTACTGGATAGATGCTAAGAGAAATATATTTAACCAAAGTCAGGAAAAAACTTCTTGTATGGTTACTGAGATGAAAGCAAAGGTCGTCTATAGAGAGTTGCTTAAAGAAGATCTAGTAATTATTAGATTGGTTCCAGAAAACGGAATGCCAGAATATAAAACAGGTCAATTTTTAACAATAGGTCTCCCTATTCCTGCAGAGAAAAAAGTTGTCAGAAGAGCATATTCGATTGCATCACATGCAGGAAATAGAGATTATTTTGAATTTGTAATTAGGTGGGTAAGAAAACCACTGCCCGGTCGTGTAACTACTGAATTATTTTATCTAAGTGTTGGTGATGAAGTATCTCTTGGAGATCCAACCGGTGCTGCATTACAAATTAGCGACAAGCTACCTAACGGACAAAAAGATAACAGAAGAATAATTTGTGTAGGCGGCGGTACTGGATTAGCGCCATTTATTGCATTTGCAAAACATTTCCACGACACTAATGATAAACGAGAAGTAGTTGTTCTTCATGGCGCAAGTTATGTTGATGAATTAAGTTACAAAAGACTACTAACAGATTTGGAATTAGAAAGTGAAAAAAGAGGAAGAGACCAATGGAATTTTAGATACAGATCTGCAATCAGTAGACCGAAAGAGCATTTCAATAGATCCTGGAATGGTCACGTAGGCAGAGTTGAATCATTTTTCAAACCGGATAAAAAAACTGAATTATCACCGATAGAGGAAATAGTAGGTGAAAAACTTACTCCAGAAAATACAATCATCTACATTTGTGGATACCAAGGAACAATTGATGGAGTTATTGAATATCTAGGTCCAAAAGGTTTTGTTACAGAACATGAAAAAAAGTCAGACGGAAGTTTTGGAATCAAATTTGAATCATACGGATAAATAATTTAGTTCTAATAATTTTCATTATTATTTCATAACAAAATTAGATCTAGTGATTATATACCTGTGGATTTTTATACTAATTATTTTTCTACCAAAGCATGGCAAAACTCAAGTGTGATGATTATGGGTTTGAATGTGATTTTGTAGCTGAAGGGGAAATGGAAACAGTCATTGATGATTTTAGAACTCATACAGATGAAGAACATGGAATAGATTATTCTAAAGAAGCCGTTATGCAATTTCTCTTAAGAAAACAAGGATTATAGCAAAAATTAAGCATCCAATCTTTTCATTCTAGCAGATAAAACTGGAAGTTCTTTTCCTATAATTTTCTCTACTGCTGGAACAATACCTATTCTAGCTTTTACACTTTCTTCATAAATCTCTGCAATCTGATCTCTAAACAATAATTTGATTCCAGGAAGTGCAGTTATTCCTTCATCAACAGTTCTTGGATCAGATAAATCTAGAATGAGTGTTCCTTTTTTCTTTTCTTCCATTACTAATCGAATTCTATCGTATGTAATCAAGAAATAATCACAAGTAGTTGCAACAAAAATTATATCATATTTATCAAATCCTACTAAAACATCATTGAAATCTACAGGTGTTCCACTAAGAATTGTTGTAAATCCAGTAGCACGCTCTATACTTCTACTTGTCACATCAAAATTGATATCCTTTTTCTTCAAAGTTTTTGCAAGCATTGCTGCAGGCTCGCCTGTTCCAATTATCAAGACTTTTTTCTTAGAATCTAGTCCTGCCTTTTCATCAACTAGTTTTATTGCTATATCACCTAATGAAATAACACCTTTTGCGATTCCAGTAGTATCCCTCATTCGGATTGCTAATCGGATTACACTTTCAAATAATTTGTTTAAGATGTTTCCTGAGACACCGGCATTCTTTGCATTTGCCAAAGACTGAACAATTTCATCAAAAACTTCTTGTTTTCCAACAACAACAGAATCCAATCCAGATGCCAATCGTAATAAATTCAAATAAACATCATCGCCTTTGTAAACTTCAAGAGTTTGATCAAAATGATCAATATCAATTTGCTCTAAAGAAGACAAGGATACCCAAGTGTCTTTTACTTGATTTAGAACAAGTGCTTTGCCTTCTGCTCTTCTTGCATCAGGAGAATCAACTGTTTCCACATTACTTACTGTAAAAATTTCTACACGACTTGCAGTTTGAATAATAATACATTCTTCAACACCGGGAATTTTTTTAAATTCTTCACATGCAGCAGTCACATCTTTAAAAGTAAATTTTGATAATGTGTGTAAAGGAATATTTTTGAAAGTTACTCGAGAATTCACAACATCAAAAGATACTTGACCCAAACCATTCACCTATTATGCTTTAATCTTATCCCTACCGCCTTTAGCAGTTCTAAAAACATTCATTCCAATATAGAAATTCTCATGTAAAGATTCCAAGTAAGTAATTTCATTCTCTGTTTCTTTAATTTCTTTTTCAATTGCATTAGGATTATTTTTTAATTGTTCAAGTTTTTGTTCAAGTTCTTCTAAAAATGAATCAACACCACGTTCATAATTTGAAACACCTGCAAATTCAGGACTAAGAACATGTTCAGGAACATATGCAGGAGTATGATCATGATATACCTCTGCTTGTCTAGTAAGAGATTCTTGTTCATCTGCTGAAAGAATTGGTCGTGGAAAACGATCTGCTTTATCTAACCAAAATTCGGGTTCACCCATATCACGTCTAAAAATTTCTTCTCCTTTTCTCTTAAATGTAAAATCTGATTTTGCAGTAGATTCTGCTTTTGATTCAGCTGCAATTGCTTTGTATTCTTCCTCAGATGCTGCCTCAGCTTCTGCTTTTGCTGCTTCAGCTTTTGCAATTGCTTCTTTTACTGCATTTTCTGCTTCTTCTACGGCTTTAGCTGCTGCCTCAGCTTTCACTACTGCAGCATCTGCTGTCTTAGCTTTGTCTGCGGCTTTAATATTATCTGCTGATGCCTGTTCTAAAACAGAATCTTCAACAGGATTTGCTTCAACTTTAGATTCTTTTTTCTCTTCAGACAACAAAATTTACTAAAATTGCCTGAATTTTAATATTCTTGTGGCATCAATCATCTGAAAAGGATTTTTCAATAATCATTTCTTAAAATATAATTTTGATTGGTAAATCAGATTACAAAATATTGAAAATAGAAATAATGGCGCCCTCGGCGGGATTTGAACACGCGTCTCAGCCGTGACAGGGCCGAATTCTAGACCGGGCTATACTACAAGGGCACAAGTTGTTTGAATCAGAATGCCAGATTAAAAGTTTCTGTCACAACAAAATCTTTGGTAAAAGACTAAATTATACAATTAAGGCATTTTTTATGAGGGTCTATGGCGCAGCCAGGTAGCGCACCGGACTTTTAATCCGGTTGTCGAGGGTCCGAATCCCTCTAGACCCGCTTCCCTTTGCGTTATTCATCAGATTATCTATCGCACAAAAACCAGTCACCTTCCAGGTATGGCACTAGACCCACTCCCTTGCGTTATTCATCAGATTATAGCATTAACTTGTTTTGTCAAATCATCTATCGCAGAACTGATTTTATTTTCTCTTTGTAACACACCAGTTCTATACAGATTGATCTTCTGAATTCTATCAGAAATCATTCTTTTTTGTTCATCATATCCTGAAGAACCTAAAGATGTTCTATCTTTCAGTGATGAAACAACAGTTGTAGAAGATATGATTTTTGAGACTATCTTAGGATCAACTCTAGTGTCAGAAACTGATTTTTTAATTTCAGCCAAACTTAATTTTGAAATAGGTTTTTTTGAACTATGTGCCAATTGAACCAAGATTCCCGAAATTTTATGAGTCACTCTAAATGGAATTCCTTCTTGAACCAATTTTTCAGCAATATCTAATGCAATTAGATTACTTGATTCAGTTACTTTTTTCATTTGTTTTTCATTTACTTTCAAAGTTAGAAGGATTGATTTTAAAATTATCAATGCACTGATAGAAATTTTTGATGTAGACCAGATAGATGATTTAATTTGTTGTAAATCTCGCCCATATCCAGATGCTAATCCTTTGACAGTTGTTAAAATTGCAGTCAAGTTTCCAATTACTTCTGCAGTCTTTCCTCGAGTTAATTCTAAAATATCTGGATTCTTTTTTTGTGGCATCACACTAGAAGGAGATGTAAATTCATCTGAAAGTTCAATGAATGAAAATTCAGTAGTAGACCAGATAACAAAATCTTCAGAAATTTTACTAAGATTAGTCATTAAAATAGAAACCATTGCAACATATTCTGCTACAAAATCTCGTGTGCTTGTTGCATCAATTGAGTTTTCAACAAGACCATCAAAACCTAACATCTTTGCAGTGCTATGTCTATCAATAGGAATACTAGTTCCGCCTACAGGTCCTGCACCGAGTGGACTTTTGTTTATTCTCTCAAATGTTCCAAACAATCTTTCAAAATCTCGCGTTAATACATCAGCTTGTGCTAAAAGATAATGGGAAAATAAGCCGGCTTGTGCTTGTTGAAGATGAGTGTATAATGGCATGATTGTTTTTTGATGGTTTTTAGCCACAGATACAAGGGCTTCAATTGTATCTAAAAGACAATTACAGACAATATTGATATCATCTCTAATTTTCATTCGAATATCTAGTGCAACCTGATCATTTCGAGATCTCGCCGTATGCATTTTTCCACCACTGGCCATTCCAGCTTTCTTTATCACCAATGTTTCAATCAATTCGTGAATGTCTTCAGCACCAGATGAGGCATCAAATTTTTCATTTTTTAAATTCTCTAACGCAGATAAGATTTTTTTTACATCATTTTTTGTAATGATACTATTTTGAAATAACATCAAAGTGTGAGCTTGACTTCCAAGAATATCATAAAGAGCAATTTCCGAATCATCATTAATTGATGAAACATAATCTAAAGTAATGTCACTCAAATCAGTACCAAGACGAGAACGATACATTACCTAAGTTCTAAAATGGTTATATATAGCATCGATGGTTTTCACGACATGAGCCAAGATATCAAACTAATGCGAGTGAAAATATTCGATGAGCTGTCAAAAATTGTAGATCCAGAAATTAACACATCAATTGTAGAACTAGAATTAATTGATGAAGTTGATATCAACGACAGCAATGTCAAAGTTGATTTGCATCTTACCAGTCCATTCTGTCCAGCAGTGTTTGGTTTTAAAATTTGTCAAGATGTTCACGATAATCTTTTGAAAGTAGATGGAGTAAATGATGTTAAAGTTAATGTATCAAATCACTTTATGGCTGAACAAATTAACAATCAAGTAAACAACAGTCCTAATCCAAAAAAATCAGGTTAACTTCTAAAACCCAACATATATCCTCGAAGTAATTGAATTCCCATTGCAGGATCAACACCTTTTGGACATACTTGACTACAAGAACCAGCAAAATGACATCTCCATATACCGTGAGATTCATCAATTATTTTTAACCTAGAATCTTTTCCTTTATCTCTACTATCAGCAACATACCGATATGCTTGTGCTAATGCTTGTGGACCCACAAATGAAGAATCAGTAGCCATTGTAGGGCATGCAGAATTACACAAACCACATTTGATACAATTTGCAAATTGGATGTATTGTTCTACTTCTTCAGGAGTTTGTAAAAATTCTTTTTCATCAGATACTAATTCCGTATCATCTCGAATCAGATATGGCTTAATTTTTTGATGAGTATCAAATAATTTTTCAAACTTTACAGCTAAATCACGAATTACTGGGAAGTTATTCATTGGTTCAACGGTAACAACATTAGAATCCAATTCGCTAATTTTAGTAAAACATGCTAATTTTGGTCTTCCATTGATTATCATTCCACATGAACCACATGTAGCTTGTCTACAAGAATAACGAACTGCAACAGAATGATCAAAATGTTTTTTCACATCAAGTATAGCTTCTAGAACAGTTGTCCACTTTTCATATTTGACATTAAATTCCATGAATTGGCTTGATTCATCATGTTCTGGATTATATCTTGAAATTCTAAGGAGAGCAGACTTTGCAGTTAGAGATTGCTCGTTTGAAACACTAGAAACTTGTGCCATTTCTATCCCATCCCCATGTTAGTCATAATAATTGTTCTTGAGCCGTAGGCTATTAATCCAATCATAGCAGCAAAACAACCATAAGAAACGGCTTTTTCATACATTCTTCCTTGCTTTAATTCAAGTAAGATTACTCGAAGTCCATTAAATCCATGAACAGATAATAAAATTAGAATTAATTCAAGCATTATAGCATATGGAACAAATTTGTAGTTTGCAAGAACATTCTCATATTCTAAAGACTCGGCATATCCCATAGTAAGACGCATCAAAATGTGAACTGCCACCAAGGCTACAGCTGCTAAAGCAGTCCCATAGTGAATTTTCATTATTGTACTTTCTCTCATTTTATTCACCAAACATTACCGCTAAACCATACATCATTGCAACTGCTGCAAGAACTATTGCAGAATAAATTCCTATTTTATGTCTGTAATTTTGGGATGCTGGATCATATGGATAATCAGGTCTTGCAGGTTTTCCTATACCAACTCCTCCATGTCCCAACATTACTCGAACTCCATTGACAGTATGAAATACACACATTGCAATTACAATAGACATGATTACATGTCCTTCAGTGCCAGATATGAGTTCCATGAAATCATCCCAGCCAACTTGACCTCGTAAAATATTACTTGTTTCATAAATATGACCAATAAAATATGCCAATAATCCCAATCCGCTTAATCGCATTAACAAATATGCAACGCGTTCAATTCCATATCTACGAGGGTTAATCATTCCTCCAATACCTTCTTTGTGTTCGTCTTGTGGCATATCTAGTATTTCCTCTCTACTGGCTGATACTTGGTAATTATAACAGGATGTGTTTTCATAATTGGCTCAATTGGATCATAGTAGGCAAGAGTATGATGTAAAAAGCTTGCATCATCACGTTTTGGATAATCAGTTCTTGCGTGTGCACCACGAGATTCTTTTCTATTAATTGCACCAAGTAGGATAATTTCTGCTACTCTAAACATAGAGTCAAGCTCCATTACATTTGCAAAATTGGTATTGTATTCTTTTGCTTTATCATCAACATGTTTCCAAGTCTGCGTCTTTAATTCTCGAATTTTTTTAAGACCTTCGACCAAGCTGGTTTCATTTCTGTAAACATATGCTTTATCATTCATTGTATCAGTAAGTTCTTGTCTAATTTCATATGGATTAACATCACCGTTTCCTCTAAAAATTCCATCATAGATTCTCTTTTCTTCAGATGCCACCAAATGATGAGGCCAAGGATTAGTTTGTGGATTATTTTGAATATAATCAACTGCCAATTCACCAGTGATTTTACCCCAAACAATGCATTCAGAGGTTGAATTTGCGCCTAAACGGTTGGAGCCATGAACGCTGTTGCATGCAGCCTCACCTGCAGCCCAAACTCCTTGAATTTCAGTTGCGCCATCAATATCAGTATGAAGTCCTCCCATCATGTAATGGCAAACTGGTCTAATGTCTAACAAATCTTTAGCAGGATCTTGACCTGAAAATTTAATTGATATTTCTCTAATGCCACCTAATTTCTCTTTAATTTTTTCATCTCCAAGATGTCTCAAATCAAGTTTCAAACAATCAACACCAGTTTCATGTTTGAATCCACGACCTTCTTGAATTTCTGTCATAATTGATCTTGATACAATATCTCGTGGAGCTAATTCCATTTTACCTGCTGCATATGATTTCATAAATCGCTCACCTTTGTTGTTAAGAAGATAACCACCTTCTCCTCTTGCACCTTCAGTAATTAGAATTCCAGATGGCAAAATTCCTGTTGGATGAAATTGAACAAACTCCATATCTTTGAGTGCCATGCCAGCTCGTAATCCCATATCCAAACCATCAGGAGTTGAAGAAAGTGCATAAGTTGAAAAGCTGTACAATCTCCCAGCACCACCAGTTGCAATGATGAGAGCTTTTCCTTTGATAGTGTAAAAAGTACCAGAACCTAATTCGATTGCAGTAACTCCCATGAATCGTTTTCCATCATGAATAATTGATGTTACAAACCATTCGTTAAGATATTCAATATTTTCAAATTTTTGACATGTATCATACAAAGTTTGCATTTCAAAGAAACCAACTTTATCTGATGCATATGTAGCTCTAGGGAAACTATAACCTCCAAAGTTTCGTTGATCAATTCTTCCATCCTTTCGTCTTGACCATGGCATTCCCCAATGATCTAATTGATGAATTTCTTGTGGCGATTCAACACAGAGTCTTTCAGCAACATCTTGGTCTGCAAGAAAATCACTTCCTTTTACAGTATCATAAACATGTGATTCAATAGTATCACCTTCATCCTCAAAAAGAACTGCAGCAGTTCCACCTTCTGCTGAAACAGAATGAGAACGCATTACTTGGACTTTGGAAACAACCCCAATTTTGAGATGAGGCCCTTTTTTTGCAGCAGCAATTGCTGCTCGTAAACCTGCCAATCCAGAACCACAAATGATCAAGTCAAATTCTATAGAATCTACCATTTTTCAGTCAAACTTGCTTTGGGCTGGATAAATATGTAGTAGTTGGTAGGCATGATCCAAAATATTAAAATGTATCACTAGTGATATCACTAGTGATGATTTCAGAGTGGTTTCAAAGAGTAGGAAGCTCAATCCCCAGAGGATTTTCAAGATATTTTATTTTGGAATTATTAAAAAAAACACCACATACAGGAAAAGAGATTATCGATTATGCAGTAGAACAAAGTAACGGAATTTGGAAACCTTCACCAGGATTGATTTATCCATTATTAGGTAGACTGCTAGATGAAGAATTAGTTGAAGAAACTAAAGATGGGAAATACCAACTAACAAAGAAAGGAAATGATACAGCACAGGATGTAGATAAAGTAAATGACATTGTCAAAAAGCAGTTAGAGGTTTTGTTCAGATTAAGTAATGTCGGAAGATTTGTCGCAGTAGATCTATTAGAGAAGATATCAGTGATGGGATCTATTCTAAGTTCTAATTATGCCAACATGAATGATGATGAGACCAACAAATACAAAGAATTCCTAGAATCTGAACTAAAAAAAGTTCAAGAAAAAGAAGTAATAAAAAAAGGTAAAGAAATTAAGATCGAATAATTAAAAATTCAATTTTGAATATTAGATAACAATCAATTAAAATCATAAATAATTCAGAAAAAGAACATAGTTATGAAAAATTTGAAAAGCATGTTAAAATCAAAAAAACCACTTGTAATTCCAGGTGTTTATGATGCACTAGGTGCAAAAATTGCTCAAAAAGTAGGATTTGATGCAATGTTTCAAACAGGATATGGAACTTCTGCCACACTATTTGGAATGCCAGATTATGGATTTATCGGAGCCACTGAAACTGTAGACAATGCTAGAAGAATTTGTAGAGCCGTATCAGTCCCAGTAATTGTTGATTCAGATACAGGATACGGAAATGCGTTAAGTGTTTGGAAATTAGTAAAAGAATTAGAATCAGCTGGTGCATCAGGCATATTCTTAGAAGACCAGAAATGGCCTAAACGATGTGGTCACATGCAAGGAAAAGAAGTGATTTCCCAAGAGGAATACACCGAGAAACTATCTGCTGCAATTGATGCAAGAGAAAGCAAAGATTTCATTATTGTTGCAAGAACTGACGCAAGAGCAACTGAAGGATTAGATGAGGCAATTGCTCGTGGAAAACAAAACAAGCAAACGGGTGCCGATGCAGTTTTTGTTGAAGCACCAAAATCAATAGGTGAAATGAAAAAAATAGGAAAAGAAATCAATGTACCACTAGTTGCAAATATGATTGAAGGAGGAGCAACTCCATTGAGTTCAGCTGAGACATTAAGTAAGATGGGATTCAACATTATTCTTTATCCATTATCAGTTTTGTATGCAAATACATTTGCAACAATGAATATACTAACTGAATTAAAAAAATCTGGAAACACTTCAAAGTATAAACAAAAAGTTGTGAATTTTGATCAGTTTAACGACTTGGTTGAACTCCCAAAATTTAGAAAAATGGAAAAAAAATACGAAAAATCAAAAAGATAATAAAATAAAAAATTTCAAGTAAAGCACGATTAAGACGTAACTCTCTTTACTTCAATTTCTATTGTTGAAACGTTTCTAGTTCTACCGTCTTGTGACTCTAATGATTCTGAGCCAATTTTAATTTCTCCGATAGAGTAGCCTGCATTTTCTGTCTTTCTTGCAATGATTTGAGCTACATCCACAGCACGACCTATGCTGAGTCCTCTAGCTTTGATGTTGACGGTCGGTAAGTTTGCCAATTGAATTAGCGCTGATGTTACATATGCCATCAATGGTTTCTTACCAATGAATACGGTGTCTCGGGTTTCATTTGACATGCAAAATTTGGTATTTAAGGATAATTTAAAGCTAAAAGGATATTTTTAAATTAAATGAAAAATTTGAACCATTATTAACTAGAAAGAAGGATTCTAGTCAGGACTTGAAAAATATTTCAAAAGTTTTAGAATTAGGAAACAGTAAAGAAAAAATCAAAATTTTGAAGACTTTGGATAATGCTAATGATCCAGAAATTTTAAAAAAAATAATTTCAAAGTTAGATGATGATGATATGGAAGTTAGAGGAGAAGCATTTAGTTCACTCTTATTAAATAAAAATGATATTTCAAATTTTTTAATTAATAGTTTGAATGCTGCAAACAAAAATATCAGAGGTTTTGTATCACTGGTATTGGCAAATAGAAATGAGACATTAGCCATTCCAGAAATAATTAAACTTGTAAAAGATGAACGGTCCATGGTAAGATCATGTGCACTTGGAGCATTAGGCCATCTAAAAGCTCTGGAGGCTAAAGAGGTTTTTCTTGAGGCAACATTAGATTCCAATATAGAAGTAAAGAAAAGCGCACTGCAAGGAATAATTAATTTAGATATTACAATTTCAGAAGAAAAAATCAATGAGATTTGTAAAGAGAAAGATTCTGAAATAGAAAAAATGATTTTGTTAATAAAAAAAAATAAGTGGACCGGAAGGGATTTGAACCCTCGATCCGATGCATGCCATGCACCTATCCTACCGGACTAGACGACCGGCCCAATAATCAGAATTCTGATCGAAATATGTTTTTTAAATTGGTTATTAACGTTTAGCGGTTAATTAGAAAATCAAATTCTAAACTTAACACAATATATTTAACCTTGCAAATGCTGATCCAATCGTTATGGTCGTAGATAACAAAGCAACTGTCACTTATGTTCAATTATTAAAAGAAGATCTTGTAATTATGAGAATTGTGCCAAAAGATGGACCGGTTCCAGATTATCAAGCAGGTCAATTCATCACATTGGGATTACCAAATCCTGTAGAAGGAGGAAAAATTGTTAGACGAGCATATTCAATCGCATCTCATCCAGAAAATAAAGAGTATGTTGAACTAGTTATCAGATGGGTAAGAAAACCACTGCCAGGTAGATTAACTACTCAAATATTTAATGCCAAAGAAGGTGATGAAATTCTTTGGTTAAAGCCTACAGGCAGGGCATTATTAATTAATGAAGAATTAGCAAACGGTGAAAAAGACAATCGCCGAATTGTTTGTATCGGGGGTGGAACAGGTCTTGCACCATTTGTAAGTTTTGCACAACATCTTCATGATACTGGAGACAAACGTGAGATTGTAGTTTTACAAGGAGCAAGTTATGTAGATGAATTAAGTTACAAGGATTTGCTAACAGGTCTTGAGAATGAAAGTATTGCTAGAGGAAAAGATGAATGGAATTTCAGATACAGAGCAGCAATCAGTAGGCCACAAGAGTGGTTTAACAGATCATGGGCAGGTCAAGTAGGCAGGGTTGAAACATTCCTAAGACCAAGAGACAACGAACTTTCACCATTAGAAGAATTAATTGACGATAAAATAACTAAAGAGAACACAATATTCTATGTTTGTGGTTGGCAAGGAACTATTGATGGTGTAATGGACTTCTTGAATCCTAAAGGTTTCATCACTGAACACGATAAACGTGAAGATGGAAGCTTTGAAGTCAAATACGAATCATACGGATAAAAAAATTTAAAATATCAATCATTGAAATATGAGAATTATTTAGGTGATGTAAATTGATTACAGCACTATATCTAGCACATCTAAACCCTGTAACAAATGCCCACGTGGAAATTATTACAGAATTAAAAAAACAAGCAGATATTGTTAAAGTAATGCCTGTAGTCTTCAAAGATGAAGATAGAGAAATAAACAGTAAAAGTTTCCCATTTAATTTTGAGACTAGAAAAAAAATGCTTGAAACTATTTTTGGTGATTCAATCCAAATTACCGATGATTATGCATTTTATGCACCGTTCAAAAAATATTTGCCACCATTAGTTAGAAGAAAATCATGGAAACTAAGAAAACAAATCCTTGACGGAGTAGAAGGTAAATTTTTTTCATATACTGGAGATAAAGCTGAAGGATACATGTTGAAACTCTATAGATTAAAACCCAAAATTGGAGAAAGAAAGTCATTGTCTGCAACATCAGTAAAAGACAAATTGTATAATGCAGTTCATGAAGAAGAACATTCATGGAAAGATGATGTTCCAGAAAGCATAATCAAAATAATACAAGAAAAATGGAAAACGATTGAGAAATTTGCAAGCGAAGAAGATCAAACTATTAGAATTATAGGAATGAAGTTTCCTAAAGAAGGATATTCAAGATAAATAGAGATTAATACACAGGCAGTAAAAATTTTCCATGGCACTACCTCTTTCAAAATATGTATGGTTTGATGGAAAATATGTTCTTACAGAAAAAGCACAAGTTCCAATTACAACGCATGCAATTCATTATGGAACATCAGTCTTTGAGGGGATTAGAGCATATTGGAATGGAAAAAATCTAAATGTCTTCAGACTAGACGAACACGTAAAAAGATTTAGGAGATCAGGTAAATTTTATAATATTTCACTGAACTATTCAGATGATGAGATTACTAGTGCAATAATTGACATTTGTAAAAAAAATAAAATAAAAAAATCTTGTTACATTAGACCATTTTATTTTGTAGGAGATTATGGAATTAATCTACATGTTACTGAAAAAGCACCAACTAGTGTTGCAATCTTTACATTTCCTTTTGGGGATTTATTTAACAAAAATGGAATTACCGCAGGGGTTGTATCTTGGAGAAAATTCTCTGATATGTCTACACCCCCACAAGCAAAAATGGGAGGAAACTATCTAAATTCTATAATCGCCACACAGGAAGCAAAACGAAATGGAGTTGATGAGGCAATTTTACTTGATCATAATGGAAATGTCAGCGAAGCACCAGGTGAAAATATTTTCATTGTAAGAAATGGTCAATTGATAACACCGACACTGTCCTCATCTGCATTAGAAGGAATTACTCGTGATGCAGTAATCAAAATTGCAAAAGATTTGGATATAGGTATGGTTGAACGAAATGTTACAAGAAGTGAATTGATCATATCAAAAGAAATTTTCCTAACAGGTACTGCTGCAGAAATTATACCAATCATCAAGATGGATTCAAAGCAAGTAGGAAATGGCAAACCAGGAGATATTACAAAAAAGATTATGCAAGAGTATGCTGAAATAGTAATGAACAAAAATGAGGATTATTCTCATTGGTTAACTGAGGTATATTAAATGAAAATTGTTCAAATTGGAACCGGGGGATGGGGTAAAAATCATACAAGAATTTTATCTCAATTAGAAGTTTTGATAGCTGTATGTGATTCAGATTCTCAAAAAAGTAAAGAGTATGGAGAAAAATATTCTGTAAATCACTATGAATCATTGGATAAATTACTAACTACCGAAGAATTTGATGGTGCATTTGTAGTAACACCCACATCAACTCATACTGCAATTGCAAAAAAATTGTTAGAGGCAAAAAAACATGTCTTTGTAGAAAAACCAATGGCTTACAAATCAGAAGACGGTCAAGAACTTGCAACATTAGCAGAAAAAAATAAAGTAATTCTAACTTGTGGATACATTGAAAGGTTCAATCCTGCAGTCGACATAGTGAAAAAAATGGTTAATGAGAAAAAATATGGAGATTTAGTTATGCTTGAATTTCACAGGGAAAACAGAATGCCTCTACACATCAAAGATGTTGGAATTATCTATGATACATCAGTTCACGATATTGATACTGCAAATTGGCTCTTTAATGATATGCCACAAGTAGTATTTGCAAGGGCAGGAAAAATAAAACATGAACATGAAGATTTTACAAGCATTATGTTAGGATACAAAAATGACAAGGTTGCAATCATTACATCAAATTGGATCACGCCAAAAAAATTAAGAAAATTCAATGCGGTGTGTACTGATGCAATAATTTCATCGGATTTTATCAGTCAAGAAATAATTGTAGAAAAAGATGAAGAGTCAGAAACTATCCAAAATGAAAAACAAGAGCCATTATTATTAGAAATTCAAAGTTTCCTTGGAGCAATTGAAGGTAAAAATGAACTAGTTGTAAAATCACAAGAAGCAGTCAACGTTACAAAAATTGCCGAAGCTGCACTTTTATCTAGTCAGAAAGGAATTCCTATCTATCTGGATCTAAAATGAACAAAACAATGATGGATATTTTGGCTTGTCCCATAGACAAAACTCATCCTTTGGAATTATTTGAAATGAAGGAAAATGACAACATGGTATCAGAAGGAGTAATATTTTGCCCAAAATGTTCTAGATTTTATCCAATTATAGAAGAAATCCCAATCATGTTACCAGATGAACTACGAGACAAAAAACAAGAAATGGAATTTCTGAAAAAATTCAAGGATCAATTACCTGAAAAAATTATTAAAAAGGCAAAACCATGGCACTTGTGAGACAATGGTTACTAATTTTATTTCAGAAAAAGCAAAAATTGGTGAAAATGTTCAGGTTTGGCATTTTTCATATGTTGGTGATGATGTAGAAATCGGGGATAACGTCAAAATTGGTTCTCTTGCCCATATTGATTATAATGTAAAGATTGGTGAAAATACAAAGATTGAAAGTCAAGCATACATACCACCACTTTCAAGGATTGGAAAAAATGTGTTCATCGGACCAGCCGTAGTATTAACTAATGATCCTTATCCAATGTGTGATAAAATGGTAGGGGTTACAATTGAAGATAATGCGATTATTGGTGCACGTGCAGTTATCAAAGCAGGTGTCACTGTAGGAAAAAATAGTGTTGTTTCAATGGGTGCAATTGTAACAAGAGATGTTCCTGAAAACGTAGTTGTAATGGGTTCACCAGCTTCAATTAGATATAGTAGAGAAGAATACAATAAGAAAAAACAACAATGGGTTAATCAGTAGATTATCTTAGAAAAAAAAGTAAATTTAATTTAAAAATTTCCAGGCAGTAATACTAGAACCAATTTCATCAGAAGGACCTAAAGTTCTAATTTCAAATCCAAGATCTTCTAAAAATGATGGATATATTGGACTGATGTGATCTTCATTCTGATTATCATCATATACAGTGTCATCTTTCAGATAACTGCCAAATGGCATACCTAATACCAATAAATTGCTACCAATATCTTCAAGTTTTTTTATAGTTGCCTTAATATCATTTTTGGGTAAAAGATCAATCCCGTGCCAGAAAAAAACAACGTCAAATTTATCCAAATTTAATTTGTCAATATCCCTTACATCACCTTGAATAATAGAATAAATTTTAGAATTATTAAATTTATTTTTAAGAAATTTTATATTTTCTTCAAATATCTCTATAATCGTAATTTTAGAATATTTAGTAGATTCAAAAAGATCTAAAAAATGTTGTCGTTTTTTATTTGCTCCAACATATAAAACACTAGTATATTTTTTTGAGAATAATTCTGGAATCCATTTTTGTATAAATTTTTCTCGTTGTTCTTGTATTAAATTTTTAATCATTGTAGAATTATTTTAATTTCTTCAAATAAGGTAAAAATGTATCCTTAGAAACTAAAGTTCATAAATTATTATTTAAAGGTATTAGTATTAACTAAATCACACATTTCTTTACCGGTACAAAAAACAACATCATTAGAATACAAATATTCCATAATATTAGCATAGAAACGCCCACCTTTCATTCTAAGAACATTGTCATGCCATACAATAGTGAATATGTCATTATCTTTTTTTAATACACGTTCAAAAAAAGATAAGATGTTTGCTTCAGTTATTCCCATATATGCAAATAGATATGCATCCATAATGGTAACTGGAAATTGAATTATATCTTTTTGATAAAAACCAAAATCATCATCAACCAATTCAGATTTGGAATATTTTAATGAGGAATCATATGTTATTCCTAATTCTTTTAATTTGGGTAGTAATGAATCATCATAATTCAAGTAATGAACACGATTTCCAATTATTTTATTTTTTGTAATACTAGATAAATTATCATACTCCTTTGAAATCTTATATGCACTGTAAATAGAATCAGGATCCAAATGTAATCCTATTTCCCATCCAGCCTGTTCTAATTCATGTATCTGGCTTTCATAATCTCTAAAATCACCATCCTCATATTTTGTTCTGAAAAAAAATGTTGATTTACAATTATATTTTTCTTCAATTGTCATAATTTCGTTGAAATTATCATAGGGATTGATTACATCTAAATTTTCTAACACAGATTTATCAAATCGATCTTTTCTTTCAAGAATATGTTGTTTGGATGGTCCTCTAAATTTCCAATCTACATCATGACTTAAAAAAACATATTTTGTCATGATAGGAAAATAATAATAGGTCTTAAAAAAATTACGGATAATTGTATTTTTTAAATTTTGAAAATTGAATTATAGGACATTTGATATGATAACTTTACGACTATTATTACTATGAAGAAATAATTTTAGAGTCGGGAGCTTCGTAAACAGAATTCTCTGTAGTGTCTGATTTTACAAATACATTTGCTCCAACAAAAGTTTTGTTTGCTATTTTTACACGTTGTTTTATTGTAGAATTTAAACCAAGGGTAGAGCCAGAACCTATGATGGCCCGCCCGCCAATACAAACATGTTCTGTAATAAAACAATGGGCCTCAATTCGTACATGATGACTAACAACGTTTGATGTTAACATTCCAGAATCATCACCTATAGAAACATGTGGTTGAAAGACATTATTTTCAAGTATTATACAATTTTCTCCAATCTCAGTAGATTTTGGAACAATACTAGTAGAATGTATGTAATTCACCATACAATATCCTTTATTTTTTACACGTTCAAATACTCTTTTTCTTTTTTGATTTCTCTCAGAATAACCAATCACTATTAACATTTTATATTCAGAGGGATTAAATTGTGATTCTACATGATTGAAATCAATAACGGGTAAATCATAAAGTGTTTCTACATCAGGATTATCAGCAGTGAATGCAACAATTTCAAACTGACCGTCGTCTTGAATATAATCATGTAAAAGTTGTGCAAGTTGACCAGTACCAAAAAGGATTATCTTATCCAACAAAATAATAATTTATAAAAATTATAAAAACTAATCGTACTCATTCAATAAATTCCTATAAACTATAATTTTACAAACAAAATTAGATGTCAAATTAATTTAATGAAAATTAATGCCATAGTATTAAGATAAATGATGTGGATTAGTCAGTAATAGTTCGTGTAAAAATCCATTGTTTCATTTTAAGTAAAATTACAATCCACAATAAAACCAATAAAATTGCAATTATCCCCTTTAGTATAGAAGAAATGATTGGATCTAGAAATCCATATCCAGTTATAGAGAGTGGTCCTAAAATAATAGCAGCTATCCCTCCACCAATTAAAATTAAAAGCCACATACAAAAGATAAATCCATAAAGTGCTTTCAAAATCTTACATCCATTAAAAATGCAGTAATGATTGCCAAAAATCCTGAAAAAATTGTCAATTTAAAAATAACATATGAAACTTGTTTATCTGACATGGCAGATCTCGAAACAATAATTCGGAATAAAGTTATTGGTGCTTTAGAATCTTTAATTGCTTTTAGTTTAAAATCATCAGTTATAATCACAGGTTTTAATTTTATTGCACGATGTTCTACAATACGTTTTGTGCTAGATAAAAATAAAAAAGAGTTGATAATTGCAGGCAGTAAAGCAATAGCAGATATAATTTCAACATGTCCAACAATAGATATCACACCATACATAGCACCAAATGTCAATGCACCAGAATCACCGGGAAATATTTTGCTGGGAATTTTATGATATTTATAAAAAGCCAAAGCGACAAAAACTAAGGGAAGGCTAGCAATAGCAATATCATAATTTTCAACTATCACTAAAGAGATTGTCAGTACACTACTTGCAATTATCATAAATCCACTAACAACACCATTAAGTATGTCAATTGAATTAATAGTATTTCCAGTGATAGGGATTATCAAAATTATTATTGCTAAATAAAGTAGTGGGATTTTTAATTCTCCAAAAAGAGGAAATGCTAAATCAGTGTCATATGCCCCCAATAAAATTATTGGAATTGCAGCAGCTGCAAGTGCTAATGGTTTGAACCAACCACTCATTGTTTTTTTGTCATCAATGTATCCAACAATAAATGCCAGAAAACTTGTAATCATTATTGCCAAAATAGATACACTTGGAAAAAAGACATACAAAATAGATTCGGATATTAAAATTGCAATTATAATTACAGGTCCACCAGGACGAGCAATCATTGGCTTTTCTTTTTTGTGAATATCAGGAACTGTAGAATTATTTTTAATCAAATATTTAATTAAACTAGGAGTTGTCACATACACCAATACAAATGCAACAATACAAGAAAGAATTGCTGGAAATATTAATTCAATCAATTTCTAACCTTTAGTAACTCAGCCTTTATGTTATCTGCAATAGTTGAACCAATTTTATCAATGTCTGCCAATTTATTCACAGGGATTTTTCTCAAATCATCCAGATTTTTTATTCCATGTTTGAAAAGGATTCGTGCCCTAACCCGTCCAATTCCTTTGACTCTAACCAAATCAAGCAGCTCCTCTCTAATTCCATAAACCACTCTATTTCTCAAATCATCAAATTCTTCAAGTAAATCTGCTCTTTCCACATGCTTTGAAATCTCCCTAAGACAATATGTGAGCCAGTTAGCATTTTCAGTCATCCTATGCATGTCTCCAGACTCTATTCCGAGGCTATCAGAGAGAGATAATTCAGTAGATTCAGTAATCCATGACTGTAAAGCCAAAAGACTTCTTGAGCAATCATACTCGGAGATTGGCTCTAAAAGTTGTGAGGAATTGTTCTCGATCATCAAACTTGCAGTTTCATAATCTTTTTGTCGTAGTGAGAATTTTGGGAAAAATTCTTCACAGCTTGTAATTAAATGTAAAAATCCAAATGTGTGTTTTCTTTCTTGGGAAATATTTTTTATTGAATCTCTAAAGTATGTTGCAGTTAATGGATCAATATACAGCATTGATGTCTTTTTTCCAAATTCAGTAGCAGCATATCGTTCACCTTTTTTAATTATCAAAAACTTGCTTGAAAGAAATCGTAATGAAATATCAATTGCAAATTTTATTGTAGGTTTTCTTGATTGTAAACCACCCAATGTTTGCAAAAAGAATTCTAGAATTTCTTCTTTTTTAATTCCTGGATGTGTAACTATAACACTGAGTATATGAGTTCGTAAAGATTTGTCATCTGTGATTTTCGATGTGATTGCTTCAGGTTCACCATTGACATAATATTCAATTAGATCTTCTGTGTTTCCATTTCCAACAATAATTGATTCTCCATAATCATCGTATTGTGGTCTTCCAGCTCTTCCGCAGAGTTGTTTGTATTCTAAAATACTGATTGGTCTGTTTGCACCAACTTTGGCATTATATCTATTGATATTTGATATTACAACTCGTCTTGCAGGAAGATTAACACCTGCAGCCAGAGTAGGAGTGGAGGATAATAGTTTGATTGTACCTTTACGAAATTCCGTCTCTATTGTTTCTCTGCATTTTTGATTTAGTCCTGCATGATGAAATGCAACTCCTTTTTTTACAAGTAATGCCAAAGTTTTGACTAGTTCAGTATGTTCATTTTCTGCCAAAAGTTTTTTTGATGTTTTTTCTAGATCATTAATTTCTTTTTTTTCTAATATCTTAAAAATCGCATCAGCTGCTTTTGTTGCAAGAGATTTTGAGCGAGTTCTAGTCTCTGCAAATACCAGGGATTGACCTCCTTGATATACTGATTGTACGCCTAAATCAATTGGTGTTCCCATCAAAGTACGCTCAACTTCAAAGGTTTTGCCATCACTCATTGTAACCTGACCTTCATCACATACGCCTTCAGATAGCGGAACTGGTCGCCAGTCATTTTTTACTAGTGTACATTCAAGCCAATCTGCAATCTCATCAGAATTTGTAATTGTAGCACTAAGACCAACAATTTGGGGTTTTGTTTCTAATAGTTTGAGTTGTGTGAGAATCATTTCAAGCGTAGGACCTCTATTTTCATCTCCAATCAAATGAACCTCATCGGAGATTACCAGTCCAATCTCATCAACCCATTCAGCACCGTGTCGAATTATAGAATCCATTTTTTCATTTGTTAAAATCAATACATTACTATTCTCTAGATTTTTTTCAAGGATTTCAAAATCACCTGTGGATATTGCAACCTTTACTTTATTTCCTATGGCAATTTTTTCTAATTTTTTAAATTCTATAAACTTTTCAGCAGCTAGTGCTCGTAATGGACTAAGATAAATCACCTTTCCTTTGTTCTTTGATAAATAACTCAACATTGCAAGCATTGCAATCAGAGTTTTTCCACTTGCAGTAGGAGCTGACACTAGAATGCTTTTTCCATCTAGTAATCCAGAATTTACACTATCAGCTTGTGGTGGATATAATTTTGTAAAACCTTGTGATTTTAGAAATTCGATTGCAGAATCATGGAGTTTTAGTTTATCTATATTCATACTCGGTTATAGTGACCGGGTTTTGATTCATAAATAGATGCTTCTCTGAGCATTCTTCGAATATAGTTTCTTGCCTCTTCTTCTGTGAATTTTTCACTCTTTTCTAGTTCTTGGACAAATGTTCTCTCCTCTACTGGAACTTTGTTGTCCCCTTCAAGACCTTTGAGAACATCCATGAACAAGTGCATCCTTGAGACTTCACTTCGTGGTTTTCCTTGAAGTACACCAAGATCGACCTTACCAGTATTAACATCGACTCCAGCATCCTGAAGCATGCTCTGAATTAGGAATATTGCACGGTCTGCATCTTCTTCCTCTACCGTGTCTTTCATGAGTAATCTTGCCCTAGCAGTTGAAAGTCTGATAATTCCCTCTAGTTGTCTAGGAGTAACTGTAATCATTTCTTCAGATTCTACGTTTCTCATCTGTAGATAGTAATCAAGAATTTTGGTTTCAGCCTCTGGCGTCAGTTCTGGTACACCGCGTTTTGCATATGAGAGATATTTTGTTAGCAAATCAACTTCAATGACTGATTTTTTATCGGTGCCTTGAGTTGTATTTCTTTGAATAATGTGCTTTGCAATCATTGTATCTCTTTCTTTAGTTGGAATATCTCTAACTACAAAGATCAAGTCAAATCTTGTAAGCAATGGAATTGGTAGATTTACATTTTCTGTAATATTTTTGAAAGGATCATATTTTCCATACATTGGGTTTGCTGCAGCCAAAATTGAAGTTCTTGCATTTAGTGTAGCTACAATACCACCCTTTGCAATACTTGCAGACTGTTGTTCCATAACTTCATGCAATGCACTTCTATCTTCAGGTTTCATTTTATCAAATTCGTCTATACTTACAAGACCTTGATCACCTAACACTACTGCACCAGCTTCTAACATCATAATTCCTGTCTTGTCTCTAACTACAGCAGCAGTAAGACCAGCAGCTGTAGAACCTCTACCTGAAGTGTACAGTCCTCGGGGTGCAATTCTTGCACAAAACTTTAGCATTTCAGATTTTGCAGTACCAGGATCTCCAACTAAAAATACGTTAATGTCTCCTCTAATCTTACTTCCATCACCAAGCAATCTTTGGTTAGACCCAACAATTAGCAATAGAATTGCTTCTTTGATTAATGCTTGACCTTGAATGTGTGGAGCAAATGAATCAATTAATCTTTGATAAACATCAGAGCTTTGACTCAATGATTTGATTAGTTTTTCTTCTTCAGGAGAGATTTCTTCTCGACCTATTTTTCTATCAGTCTTTGAACCACGTCCACTCAAAAATTCAATATTGTTTCCCTCAATTCTTAATCTGTACAATCCACTATGTCCTCTTTGGATTCCTGCAACTGGTTCTTGCTCTACTCGAACCACACCAGTTAGGATGATTCTGTCTCCAGGTCTTGAATTATCTACCAAATCCTGCCTAATTGTGACATCAATATAGTGAGGTAATTGTCCTGGAGGTAAATCCTCAGGAAGTTCTTGTAATCTCAATATTTGAAAATCAATAAACTTGCTAGATTCTGGATTTAACTCAAAATCCCTATGTTTGCAACTTGGATTATCACAGACTATAGGCATCTTAACATCCATTCCTTTTAGTTGAATTACTTTGGTGATATGTTCATCAGGGCATACAAAGACTAGTTCTTTTGCTAATGGTTTTACTTCAGATGCTCTAACCACCATTCCTGAAACACTTGTAATTTTTCCAATAGTTTCAGCAGTGATTTGTCTTAGACTTCGCTCTAATGGAAAATTGACTAGTCTTACACGAACTTCATCTTTGATCTTTTCTGCATATTCTGGAAATCTTGTTTGTAGTGCTTCTTTGATTGCTCGCCCAAATGCATCAAAGAGTCTATCAGGATTTTTTGAAAATATTATCTCAATTTGTGGCTCTACTACCAAATCATTGTAATCAACGATAATGTATTTTGTATTCTTTGGCATCATCTCATCGATTGCATCTACATACTTGTAATTGCCAGCTCTATCTTTGAATCGAGTTAAGAATTCTTTTACCTTATCAGATAAAGCAGAATCTGTAAATATGCTAGCTTGAGCCATGTTAATTTTGTTCTCCTCTTATCTGCTTTTCAAACTCTACGCTGTTATCATTAATGGTTTTGTAGAAAATACTTTCCTCAACAGTTAGTTTGTTGTATAATTCTGAATTTAGTTTGATAGAGTCTGCAATCTTTACTAGTTTGCCTCTTCTCATTCTAAATAATTCTAACATCATACTTTCCACTTTATCAAAATCATCACGGTTTAGTTCCTTTATTGATTCTTTTAGCTTGATGTAAAAATGAGGATCAAGTGTAGAGATTTGATATTCGCCTACCATCTTTTCTTTTGACAATGCTTGTTTTAGCTGGGTAATCATATCTGGAGAGTTTAGTGTTCCTATTTTAGTTTCAGAGAGAATTTTTCCTATCCATTGTGGCATATTGTTTGTGTCCCCCTGTGTACCCTCAATTTTCATACCTGCAACATTATACTTGAAATCTTGATTAACTGTAACTTTAGCATCCTTTAGGCGATATCCAATTGAATGCACTTTTTCTACTTTGTCTATTTCCATTTGAGATCACTTTTTCTGATTTAGATCCTCAAGTATCGGATCGATCAATTCTGTTAACAATTTAGTTAGATCAATTGATCCTAATTGATTCCAGGCTGATCGCATCTAATTATGCCAGATTTTGATTTTAAGATATAGGATATTATAATAACCAATTCGGATTTATTAATGGGATTTAGCATTTGATACACATGCTTGAAACTGGAATGTGGGTAGAAAAGTATCGACCAACAAAACTTTCTGAAATTGTAAACCAAACTGAAATTATTGGCAGTTTGGAGGCTTTAATCAAAGATCCAACAGATATGCCGCACTTGATGTTTTCAGGTTCTGCAGGGGTTGGAAAAACAACTACTGCATTGTGTGTTGCAAGACAAATTTTGGGAGAATATTCCAGAGACTATACCCTAGAGCTAAACGCATCTGATGAAAGAGGAATAGGAATGGTCAGAGAAAAGGTAAAGAAATTCTCCAGATTTGCAGGAATGGCCGAAGTGCCATTCAAAATTATCATTCTAGATGAGGCAGACGAGATGACCAATGATGCACAAACAGCATTAAGACGAATTATTGAGGATACTGCAAAGATTTGTAGATTTATTTTCATAGCTAACAATATTTCAAAAATTATAGACCCAATTCAGAGTAGATGTGCAACATTCAAGTTTACCACAGTTTCTGAAGAGGATGTCATTGGCAGACTAGAGGAGATTGTCAAAAAAGAAAAGATACAAGCTGACAAAAAAGGCCTCAAAGCAATTTATGATTATTCTGAAGGGGATTTGAGACATGCCATAAATCTGATGCAGGCAACTGCAAGTCTTGGGGAGGTAACTGAGGAGAATGTAAAATCATCAGCAGGCTTGACTAAAACCAGTGATGTTGATGAAGTTCTAAAAATTGCACTAGCTGGAAAAGTTACAGAAGCTAGAGAGAAAATGATAGAGCTAATCAAAGTTTATGGAATGTCTGAATCGGATTTTCTAAAATACATTAACGCTGCAGTATTCAAATCAAAGCATGCCAAGTTGGCAGATATTTTAGAGATAATTGCAAAGTATGATTATAGAATACTAGTTGGAGCAAATTCTGAAATCCAACTATCTGCAATGTTGGCAGAACTATCTAGAGTAGAAAATTAAAACGCAGAGAGAGGGATTTGAACCCCCGTATGCTTGCGCACACAGGCTCTCAAGGCCCGCGCCCTACCGAGCTAGGCGACCTCTGCAAAAAATCTTGGATAATAGTGGTTAAAATCTGTTGATGTAAAATAGAAAAATAAGAAAAAAGAAAAAATTCTTTTTAATCGTGTGCGTGTGGATTCTCAGAACCGGATTTCATAAGTACATATGTTCCGGCTGCTTTCTCGTGCCATTCTTGGTTAGCTGATTCAATTAGAATAGCTCCTTCAGGACAAATTTCTTGACAAGCCATACAAACTGTACAATCGTGTTCTCTGATTGGTTGTGATTTGTCTGTATAATCTAATCTTTCATCTTGTTCTGTCAAGCCAGTTCCTTCAAAAGTTTCTCCCAAGCATTTGTCTGCTGGAATATCTTTTTCGGTTCTGAACCATTGGAATGTCTGAACTGGACATACACTCATGCAAGCGCCAGCTGCAACACATGAATCCCAATCGACTGCAACAGAAGTACCATGAATTCCTAGAGGAACTTGTTTTTCTCCTCTTGCTTCATAGGCTGCTTTTACATCGTCATTTGAGAATGCTGCACCGTCTGTTCTTCCGTCACCCCAGATATAATGGAAATTTTCACCATCTGAATGGCTTGTTTTTCCTTTTGGTTTTACATCATCGTGACAAAAGTCTTCAGGTATTTGTAGATCTGCCATAATTTGATTATTTTAGAATATTATTTAAATCTAGACAAAATTAGTTCAGACTAAATAAAAAATAATATAAAAATCATAAATTTTTAGGTTCGAGATAGTTGAGATTACAAAGTTTTTGCAGCGCTTTCATGTTTTTCGACATTTGATTGATCAACTTTGATGGCTGCTGGAGGACATACTGAAACACATGCCATACACCAGATACAATCGTGTTCTCTGATTGGATCTGCTTTATCGGTAAGATCTTTGCGTTCATCTTTTACGTCACTGCCTGTACCTGCAAAGGTTTGACCAACAATATCTTTTGCTGGAATATCTTTTTCGGTTCTATACCATTGAAACACCTGTACAGGACAAGCCTCAATGCAAGCACCATCTGCAACACAAGAATCCCAATCGACTGCAACCATTGTACCACTAACACCAAGAGGAACTTGTTCTTCACCTCTTGCTGCATATGCTGCAACAACGTCTGCATCTGCTAACATTTCAGCTTGTGAACCATCAGTGTTTTTGGTTTTACCTGGACCCCACATAATATGGAAATTTCCATCATCGATGGCGATTTTTCCAAGTGGCTTTAGGCCTTCAGGAAAATTTTCTGCTATTGGCATGTTACAATTTTCTTATAGTTATTATTTAAAGCTAGATAGTTCGGGCATGAACAAACAAGTGAAGGATCGATCAACTAGGAAGGGAAATTTCCTTACGTTCATAACGATCAAGTGTTAATTCTCTGGATATGGATATTGTCAAGTATGATGTGTATAAGGGACCAAACCTTGGAGTGTACATTACTGTCAATGATAGTATTGGATTAGTTCCAATGGGATTTGCTCAAACAAAAGCTGACAAACTTGCAAGTTATCTGGATATAGAAATTCATCACACTGCAATTGCAAATACTAGATTGATTGGTGCATTATCAGTTATGAACAACAAAGGAGTCTTACTACCAACTACTGCTTATCAAAACGAATATGATTATTTGAAAGCTGAAACGGATTTAAAAGTTGGAGTTTTAGATACCAAATTTAATGCACTTGGAAATGTAATTTGTGCCAACGACAAAGGAGCAGTTGTATCTCCTTGGTTATCAAAACAAGATTGTCAAACAATATCAGATGTTTTGGGAGTTGAGGTAATTCAGAAAAAGATTGCAGGATTCAACCAAACAGGAGTTGTTTTGATTGCAAATGCAACAGGTGCTGCAATTCATCCAGAAGCAGACGAGGAAGACATGAAGACTATAGCTAATGTCCTAGGCGTAAAAATTGAGCAGAGTTCGATAAACAATGGCATCCCATATGTCTCATCAGGAATTTTGGTAAATAATCACTGCATGGTTGTAGGTTCTTTGACTAGCGGTCCTGAGATTATGATGCTAACTAGAGCTTTTCTAAATTAAAAATAGACTTTGGGTCTTCAGTTAGTTTTTCTAAAGATAAAATTCCTTCAGTTCCATTTATCATATCTTTGAGAACTACATTTCCATTTTCTAGTTCTTGTGGTCCAACTATTATTGCAAATTTGGCGTTTGTTGCAATATCCATTTGCTTTTTCAAATTACGTCCTGCTAAATCAATATCAGTTGGAATGTTGTTGAGTCGAAGTAGAGATGTGATAGAATGGGCAACTTTTTGCATGTCTTCATTAATGTACAGTACTGCTACTCTGCTTTGTTTTGTTTCAGAAATTATTTTTTGCTCTTGCATAGTAAGTATTATTCTCTCCACTCCACCTGCAACTCCTGTTGCACCAATGTCTTCTCTGTTGAATGCTTTAGTTAAAGTATCATATCTACCTCCACCAGCTAGTGCGCCCAAAGTAGAATTTTTATCAAATACCTCAAAGACTATACCTGAATAATAATCTAGTCCTCGAACTATACCAAAATTAATTCTAACGTTTGAAACTCCCCTGTTCTCAAGTGAATCAAATAATTGTTTTAGTTCACCCCAGGATTCTAGTTGTGTTGTGTCAAATTCTTTTTCTACCTGTGAGATGCTTCCCTTGATTTGTGAGAATTTTAGAATTTTTTCTAATTTTTCAGTCTCATATCCTTTTTCTTGAAATTCTTTTAGAATTTGCTCTTTAGATTTTTTTGCAATCTTGTCTACCGCTCGTAAAATATCTGCAACCAATTCTGGATCTGTTGAATCAAAGACTTTGTTAATGTATGATTCTACAAGATTTCTGTGATTGATATCAATTGTAATATCTTTGAGTAATAGAGAATCAAATAATCTGGATGTAACTTCAATTATTTCAGCTTCTGATTCGAGACTGGCTTTGCCATAAATTTCAATATCCCATTGGTGAAAATATCGGTATCTTCCCTTTTGTGGCTCATCATATCGAAACACCCCACCAAATGCTGAGATTTTTGCTGGCAGCTTTATTGATTTTTGAGACGTGGCATATCTTGTGAGTCCCATTGTAAAGTCAAAACGTAATGCGACTTCTCTATCTCCTTTATCTTTGAAAAAGTAAATTTCATCTCTAATTCCAGGACCAGACTTTGTCTCTAGTGTTGATAATAGTTCAATTGAAGACGGATCCATAAATGAAAACCCATACAAACTAGATAATTTCTTAAAATGAGACCTGATATGTTCGATGTTTGCGTTTTCTTTACTCTCAAAGTCTTTCATTCCACGTGGCAGTTCCAAGATATCTAGTTCTCAAATGATTGGAATTTAGATATTTCTGTAATGACTTAGAATTATTGGTGGAATGGTTAGATTATTTTCTTTTTTGAGAAAATGCATCTAGCCAATAATGCATAATTTTTTGATTCAAATCTACAAATGCATCTGCATTGTCATTCCATGTTTTTGCAGTATTTTTCACAGTTTCAATGTTTGATATTGCAAATTTGTTGTATACGATACGAAATTTTAAAGCCTCTTCGCTGAGATTTTCTACAATATCTTTTGCAGCTTGTGGGGATTGATATCCAGAGTTGGATAGGAATTCTTTATACAGTGATGTATTTGCAGTAATTACATTTCTCCATGTCTTGTAAAATTCATTTTGTAAATCAAATAATGTTTGTTGCATGTGTGGAACTGAATGCTCTAGTTCTGTGAAATATTTATTGTTTAATTGGTCTAGGATTTCATAATCATTATTTTCAGCCATATGTATTAAATGAAATTTGTGAATTTAAGATTATGCAAGTGTTTTGAGGCTAGTTTGATGATTTTGAGTTTAGTGATATTGGTCTCTGACCAAACTTTATGAAAATTACATTGGCGCTTTCTATAAGGGATTGTACGTATGGATAGTTTGAATTTCCAAGAATGTCGTTTCTGATAATACTGAGATAACGTCTTTGCTGTTTTACTAGTCGCATCTTCTTTGATTTTGATGCGCTAGAATTTTTGAGTTCACCCAAGTTTGCAGAGATATCGCACAGCTTGATTAATTTTGCACTAAATGATGATTCTTTGAGCAAAATTACATATGCTTGCTCTCGTTTTTTTCTAGTTAGTGTCAGGTCTTTTGATATTGATGAGACTAGTACTACTATTTCACTTTCAAACTGCTCATACAGATCATCAAAGGTTGTTGCTGTGTTCTCTATGGTATCATGTAACCACCCTGCACAAAATATTTGCTCATCAATTACACCCAAACTTTTTAGTCGATTTACAACATCATCAAGATGCTTAGAGTATGGTGTGGTTTCATCTGCTCTGAATTGTCCTGCATGTTTGTTCTTTGCAAATAATTCCGCACTTTTTACAATATCCAAAATATTCTAAAACTCTGTATGTTTCACTCAATATTATCCTAGTAAACTATATTCTAAAGAAAAATTGTATTGAAATATGCCAATTGAGAAAACTCGTCTTGGAGATTTGGAGATTTGCAGAATTCTTAATGGAATGTGGCAAATTGCAGGAGGTCACGGTCAGATTGATTCAGAATCAGCTATATCAGATATGGAAAAATATCAAGAGTCGGGATTTACCACATGGGATTTGGCAGATATTTACGGTCCTGCAGAGTCATTAATTGGAGAATTTGGAGGAAAAATAAGTAACAATAATTTTCAAGCACTAACAAAGTTTGTACCAAATCCGGGTCCAATGAGTAACAGTATTGTAACTCACTATATCGAGCAATCACTGCAAAAAATGAAAACAAACTGTATCGATTTGCTCCAGTTTCATTGGTGGGATTACAATAACATGAGTTATCTTGATGCGCTAAATAATTTATCAAAATTACAAAAAGAGAATAAAATTAAACATATTGGACTGACAAACTTTGATACTGAACGAGTAAAAATCATGAAAGAGCAGGGATATGACATTGTATCAAACCAGGTACAGTATTCGATTTTAGATCAAAGACCAGATAGAGTGATGGCTCCGTTTTTTGCAAAACATGGAATAAAGATTCTATCCTATGGAACATTACTTGGAGGATTTTTCTCTGAGAAATATATCAGAGTTGATGAGCCGCACAGAGGTGAATTAACTACATCCAGTCTGCAAAAATACAAAAACATGATTGATGCATGGGGTGGATGGCAATTATTCCAAGAGTTGTTATCTGTGTTGAATGGTATCGCACAGAAACACAACTGCAGCATTGCAAATGTTGCAACACGTTTTGTATTAGACAAACCACAAGTTGCAGGAGTAATAATTGGTGCACGGTTAGGGATTTCAGAACACAGAGAAGACAATAGTAAAGTGTTCAATGTAAAATTAGATGAGCAAGACATGTCATTGATTAGTTCTGTTACTGCAAAATCAAATGATCTCTTTGATGTCATTGGAGATTGTGGTGGAGAATACAGATGATGATTGTACAATGATCCTTTTAGAGGGTTCTGTCTAATAATAGGGATTATAGGTTCTGTCAGATTGTACAGATAACAGGCAAATCCCTACCACTCATAATAAAAAAAGAAAAAGAGGGGTGTTTTATAAACACTAGTTACAGGTTGTAGTTGCAGTGATTGCTTGTGTTGCTGAGCCTCGATATGTTTTATCTATTAGCTCAACTAGAATCCAAAATGATATTATAGTGCCAGATGAATGGTTTTGATTCATATTCCCTATTGTTAGACAGAACCCAACTCCAATAGGCTTAAGTTGACAATTCCATGAGATAATTCATGGAAGAGGAATATAGAGAAATCATGATAAAGCAAAAAAAAGTATTTGATGAATATAAAATCAAAGAAGGGGACTCTGATCTTATCTTTAACAAAAAAGACAACAAGGAAAAGAAATGAAACCTGTAATAATTATTTCAGTTATAGTAATTCCAGTTATAGTTGCAGCAATATTTGCAGTTTTTTTCATCGAATCAATAGAGCAAGAAAATCCTGGTGAGAGTATAGTTGAGAATGAAAGTGATAAAGTCAAATGGCAATTATATCAAAAAACATACCTTGAGCAAGAGTGCAGAGAACTATACATTGGTCAGCCAGAGGAATTACAAGATTGCCATGACCGTATTGATGAAGAGCAAAGATTGAATCCACCTACTGAATCTGAACCATAGTTTTTCAACTCTTGGAAATTATTAAAACTCTCAAGTTCATGTTTTTTACAAAATCTTTGTAAAACCACTAGTAATTGTAGCATTAGTTGTGATACCATTTGTGTTATTCATTGCAGCTGCACCAGTGTACCAATCACAAACTGGAACAGATTTAGTTACAGGTGAGAAAACAGGAGTAGCAGCTAAGAAATGGCAGAATTTATTGTGAATCCTAGTTTCTTTTTGATAAAAATGAAAATTTATAGCTGAAGGAATTATTGATATTGGTTGTCTGATAAAGTATTACCTAATGAGAATTCTGATTATTCTCTTCCAGGAAGAGTAGATGAGAGCAATTCTGCATATTTTGAATCACCAATAGAATCAAACCCCAAAAGTAGAATTTTGATGATATCAGTTGTTGCTTTTGTTTTAATCTCAGCTGGAATCTTTTCGTACTATTTTGTAAACCAAAGTGAGATTGATTCGCAGATAACAAATAATACATCATTTAAGACAGATGAGCAGAAAATGGCTGCAAAGTATGATGTGGGTCAGTTTGGTAGTGATCATACACATGCAGCAATAGTAGTTTTTGTAGAAGGGGACAAGCTAAACTTTGGATTACCACAGTTTCAGATTCAAAGCAAGTATATCCATTTTGAGAATCACAATCCATATGAGATTCACAAGCATGCAACTGGAGTTCCGCTAGAGATGCTCTTTGCATCATTTGGAGTAAAAATTACTGATCAATGCATTACATTAAGTACAATTGATGCCATAACTGATAAGATGTTTTGTGCAGATGAGAAAAACTCTTTGGTGTTTATGATAAACGGGGAAAAAGTTTCTGATATTTTGTCATATGAGATTAATCATGATGATAGAATTTTGATATCATTTGGCAGTGATAAATTACATTCAGAGCAATTGGGATATTTGGCCTCACTACAAATTCATGGTGTTCCAGAAAAAAAATCATATAATTCTGATAGAGATATTTCTATTTGATGTTACAGTTTAATTTCTTTTTGGCAAAAACGGAAGTATAGAGCGTACAAACTCCATTACATTTTTGGTTTGAATGTATACAGTTCCGGGTCCTGTAATTTCAATTACTAATGCCTCTCCTCCAAATAAAGTGGTTTTCAGACTGCCATGTCTTGTAACATTGTAACCCGCTGTAGAACTAAGAGCTACTAGCTGATAATTGTCAATTAGCATTTTTTCACCTGAGTTTAATGTATGTGAAATGATTCCTCCCCATGCGTTTACAAAAATCTCACCATTGCCTACTGTCTTTAGCATGAACATGTTTGTTCCAAAGATTCCCTTTGTGAATCCCTGCCATTTAGTGTCTAAAGTTAGTTCTCCAGTAGAGCCTACAAATGCACCAGATTGAACAATAAATTCTTCTTGTATTTTTATTACTTGGATATCCCCCAGTGTATTTCCAGTTAATCCTAGCTTGCAGTTGTCTTCTTGTGCAATGAACTCATTTACAAAAAATGATTCACCACCAAATGCTGCAGCTTTGATTGATTTTAGAAATCCACCCTTTCTCATTTTGGTTTCAGTTAGGATGTTACCTTTGATGTATACCATGGATGCAGCTTCTGCTGTAACTTTTTCATCTTTGTTTAAAGTGAATTCAATTAATCCCATTGGGTTTTTTAGAATCTCATATTGCAATGATTTAGTATTATAGTAGAATGATTTGAATATTTCTATAGGCGTGACAACTATGCCAAACTATGCCATTTTTGGTTATGTGTAATTGATTTTGTGTTAAGCTGGGGTCAACATTTGATGCAAGATCCATTTCAAATCAAATAGAAACATAAGAAAATCATTGGCCCAAGTATCAAAAAATCCACTTGATGTGAGTTCAGAGTTTATTGAATCTGGAAAGTCATCTAAAATAAATTCCAAGAAAAAAGGTGGACCATACTCTAAAGATGAGAAAGTAAAACGACTAGATGAAGTGTATCGGTTGCATTTCGAGTATGGATATTCAGCTCGAAAAATTTCAGAGTTGATGAAGATTAATAGAAATACGATTAACAGTGATATTGATCATTGGCATAATAAAATTTTGATCAACAGTAATTTTCTGAATCTTGAAGGATATGTTATGGTTAGTCTTGAAAGATTAAATATTCAACGCTCAAGACTACGTGAAAATCTGGATAAAGCTGAAAATTTTCAACAAAGACATGTGATCGAGAAAATAATTTTTGATATTGAATGTAAAATTGTTAGCATTAATATGAAATTGGCAGATTCAACTAAACGAATTCAAAATTTAAAAGTTGGTTATCTAAATGATTATTTAAAAATTAAAGGAAAAGAACTCAGATACCTGTCTCTATTTGACAAGATAGCAGTATCTAAAAAAGCACATGAGAAAATTTCTAAAATTATGAAAAACGATAGAAACAAAGATAGACTTTAGATAGATTTACTAATTGAAACCATTCAGGCCAAGATGTAAGTTACTACAATATTGTGTTGATCAAATAAATATCAACTAGACTATCAATTGAAAAGGTTATTCTAGATATTGATACTAGAATGATGAATTTTATTTCAAAGACAATGTTTACTGAAAATAAAATGAGAGATTATGTAATAACATTGGTCAATAAATGGGCAAAAGAAAAAGAAATGAAAATTAGTTTTTTAAATTCAAGTGAATTTTTGCAAGCAAGTGAAGAAACTGCAAAGGAATTACGGAAAATGCTAAAAGAAGATCGTGAAAACAGAATTGGGAAAATGCAGATTAGTGAATAATTGAAAATTAAATATCAAGCAGAATCCATTCAGTTTCAATGTGAGTTGTTGAGATTTTGTGTCCCATAATGTTTAAAAATACTCCAACTAAAAAAATTTTAAAATAGTCTTACTAAGATATCAACGGGATTTCTCAGACTTCCATCTCTATGTATGATACATTAATTTTAGTTTGTTTTTCTTCAACTTTTAGGATCTCATACTGAGAAACGGTAATCTGACTATCAACTATTGGTTTTGTAGCCCCAATCATGTTAATGCCAGGTCTTACTCTGGTAATATTCAATTTAGTTCCTACAGTCAAGTTGCTAATTTGTTCTTCTGAAATATCACCTTCAGCTCCCAATCGCCTTACACCATCTATGATTTCAATAGCTTGAACTAACATAAAATAATAAGCCAGTTAACACATATAACAATTTTTTGATTTGTGAAATAATTAAAAATTCAATATTTTAATAATTTTATTTACAGATTATTTAAAAATCACAAAATCAAAGTTTTTTAGATTTTTTTTTCAGGCTTCAAACCCAAATCGTCTTTTAATTCTGAAATCATTTCACTACACGAATTAACAACACTGGTAGAATTAATTTTCATTGTTTTAATTCGATCGAAATCCTTACGAAGTCTACTTTCCAATTCTTTTAACCTTTCATCAAGCTTTTCATTTTTAGAAACATCAGATCTTATTCTTTCTAATGCCCAACTGCAGCCTAATCTAATCATTCGTTCTTTTGCTTCATATGAATCAGTATCAGACACAGTTACAAATAGAATATTTTTTGCAATTTCATTAAACATTCCTGCAGGAGGAATGGTTGTATCATCTACATCACAATAAATGTAGACACAGTAATCTGCAGCTCGATTTTCTATAGAGGTTCTAGAATATTCTAATGCCTCTTTAATAGTTGGATCAGTGGTAAGTTTTTTTGCTTCCAAAACAATTTTTTTATTTGTATTTTTGTCTGTTAAAACAAAGTCTCCTTTACCGGTGTTACCCTTACCTGCAATTCCTTTGATGTTACTTGTTCTTTCAAAATTACAATTAAGTAATTGTGAAGATTCTGCTAAAATAGATTCAACAAAATCTTCAAAATCAAATCCTTTTTGTGTTGATTTAGATTTTCCTTTTTTATAACCTTCTTGTTTATCTAAGGATTCTTTAATTTCATTTAATTTTTCAAACATCGATTTCTCGAGCATTTTAAATGGACTATCTTCATTATTTCGATCTAATAACGAACTGAATTGTTCTTTGGAATTTTCTACTAACTCATTAATTTTTTTACTATGTTCACCGTCAGTACCAAAAGTTCCCTGAAGTTCTTTTACAAAACTTCCATCAGGTCCTAAAAATAATTCAATTTTATTTTTCATCGAGTCTGAAAAATTATTTTTAATTTGATTTTCAATATCTTGTTTTAATACAGTGAAACTTTTTTCCACATACTCAACTTCGTCACCTATTTTTATCGATTTATCTGCCATTCGTCCCATTTTCAATAAATAAATTATTTTATCCCTCAATTGTACCTGAGTATGATTACTTTCATCTTGTAATTCAAGAAAAAATTTTACTAGCTGTAGTTCATCAATTACAAAATTATCTAATTCTATTTGTTCAGAATTTATTTTTATGAAATTTTTATGTTTGATTTCCACAATGGTATTTTTCTTATATTTTATTTATGTATGATCTTTTATTATACAGGATTAAAAATCTCTAGAAGGATAAAATTTGTCAAACTGGAACATCGATAACAAGGTGGAATTGAGATATTTTGACACCTATGGAGTAAAAAATAAACTCAGACAATTAATTTTTAACAAACTAAATGACTTACAAAATATTTTAAAAGCATATGAAATAATTAATGCGCAACAATCTCAAGATCCAAAGCTAGGAAAAATCATTCTCAATTCATGTTCAACCACACAAAACTGGCAAAAAGACTAAAATCAGTTCCCTATCCGTAACAGGATTGACGACTGTTCCACAGTTTGATTCCCTGTCAAAAGAAATCAAAAAACAGTAAAGCCACAAAAGAGACACGTCTATCAAAAAAGAAAAGACTGCAAGAGTTGGTGCAGGACGACACAAGTTTGATCTATTATCCCTCAAAGACAGAATTCTAAATTTATGACGTATATCGAATGTACACAACATATGACATGTTGGGAATGATTTTTGATCTGGATAAATCAAATGTAATGAGGGACATTAGATATTAGGGCCTGCAATAAAACAATCAATTCCGATTCCTGCCAAAAAATATGCAGATGCCAAAAAGCTTAAAACCGTGCAAGAGTTACAACGGTTCTTTCCTGAATTAATTGTAATTACAGATGGAGCAGAACAACTAGCCAATCAGCCAAGACCAAAAAATCGTACCAAAAAAATCGTACTATTTAGGCAAAAAGAAAGAAAAAACACACAGTACAAAATCAGATTGCAATAAATCTTGATAGAGTCATAATCCACAAGTCTGCACATTCTACAGGTAGTCATCATGATTACAAAATATGCAAAGCAAAACATCCATACTGTCTGAGGAGCTGTTACAATTTTATGATCTTGGGTTTGGGAATTCAAAGACTTTCCAGACCAAATCAGCATTTACCATACAAGAAAAAAAAGGACAAGGAGTTGAGCGCATCATCTCAAAAGGAATTGAACAGATCCCAATCTAAAATCAGAATCAAAGTTGAGCATGTCATTTGCTCAAATCAAGGAATTTAGAATTAGTAGTGATGATGTGTTTAGGAACAAACTATGCAGATATGATGGAATAATGAGTTGCAGTATGTGGAATTGTTAATTTCAAGATAAGATAAAAAGACGAGCTTGTTGTGATTCCATGACATCGCAGAAAGATTAGAAATCAGGCGGAATGAAAGGTTGGATTTTTTTTTTTTTGTAATTGCGCAACTCATCTTATGTATTCTAATGAAGTCATTGATATTATTGAAACTTATTTTGATGCTAAAAATGAATTTCAGGAATTATCTAAATAATTTACATGGTTGAATAAAACACCACTGAAATACTTGTTCTAATTTAATATAATGTGGAAAGACAACCTAGAGTTAGAATAACAGGTCATTGTCAAGAGCGTATGATTCAAAGGGAAATTACTGAAGAGCAAGTGCACGCTGTTGTTTTAAATCCAATTTCTAATATTTATGATTCTGAGAATAATAATTTCAAATGTTTTAGTTTAGTTAATGACGCACCATATGCAAGTGAACCATTCCTATTGGTTATATACACGAGACATATTAATGAGAATGTGGTAATTACAACCATGTGGCAAGATAAAGGAGGCTTGAGAGCAAATGGTTTCAATAATATATGATAAAGACGCTAATGCATTTTACATAAAAATTAGTGATAAAAAAATAGTCAAAACTATTCCTTCAGGAAATGACAAGTTTGTTGATGTAGATGATCGTGGAGAGATTGTAGGTTTTGAGGTTTTAAATTCTGCTTTAACTATTACGGAGGAATTAGCAGAAGTTATTGCTCGCACTAAAGCTATCGAAATATCTGCATAGTGCAAAAAGAATTAACAAAATTATTATAATATAAAATTCTTAAATAACAAATTTCTATAGTTCAAATTAGGTATGTATCGTAAAGCAGAATTTTTTAAAATGGAATTTCCTTTGACCATAGAACAAATTAAAGCAAAATTTAGCAAATTAAAATCCGTTCCAAGAAAAACACCTGACAAAAATTCCATGATTAGAAAAATCACTCTTAATTGTAGTTTTGAACATAATAAGATGAAAGATGATAATTATATTATTGGTCTAGATTTTCAGTATCAAATTAGTCCTAGACGTGGTATTCCATTTCAAAAAACTAGGGATTTGTATGGCTTAATTTTTCTTCCAAAATACAAACTATTAGTGGTTTTAGGACGAGGTGACGCTGTTGGAGAAATAATTCCATTCATTGCAAAAATATTGTATCCTGAATCTAAAGCACATCTTGTTTTCAAACATGTGCAATTTACCTCTGATTCTTTAGTTGAAACCATCAAGAAATTAAGAACAGATGATATTAAATCGTGGTGTGATGAATATAGAGGAAAACATGGTGCAACAAAATATCAAGGTAAAAAAACAAAGTCAAATTTTTCTTTAGGTGAAGGAAATTGTGTATTAGATGACGATGAATCTATTGGTGCAATAGAAGAATCTACTAGATCAGTTGCGCAATTGATTCAATTTGATCATCATCATCTCAATGTTTTCTTACAACAAGATCCAAAGCTAGGAAAAACCATTCTCAATTCATGTTCAACCACACAAAACTGACAAAAAGATCAAAATCAGTTCCCTATCCGTAACGGGATTGACTGTTCCACAGTTTGATTCCCTGTCAAAAGAAATCAAAAAACAGTACAAAGTCACAGAAGAGACACACGTCTATCAAAAAAGAAGACTGCAAGAGATTGGTGCAGGACGACACAAATTTGATCTATTATCCTTCAAAGACCGAATTCTAAATTTATGACGTATATCGAATGTACACAACATATGACATGTTGGGAATGATTTTTGATCTGGATAAATCAAATGTAATGAGGGACATTAGATATTAGGGCCTGCAATAAAACAATCAATTCCGATTCCTGCCAAAAAAATATGCAGATGCCAAAAAGCTCAAAACCGTGAGAGTTACAACGGTTCTTTCCTGAATTAATTGTAATTACAGATGGAACAGAACAGCCAATCCCAAGACCGAAAGATCGTACCAAAAAAATCGCACTATTCAGACAAAAAGAAAAAACACACACAGTACAAAATCAGATTACAGTAAATCTTGATAGAGTCATAATACACAAATCTGCACATTCTACAGGTAGTCATCATGATTACAAAATATACAAGGCAAAACATCCATACTGTCTGAAGAGCTGTTACAATTTTATGATCTTGGGTTTGGGAATTCAAAGACTTTCCAGACCAAATCAGCATTTACCATACAAGAAAAAAAAGGACAAGGAGTTGAGCGCATCATCTCAAAAGGAATGGAATCAATCTCAATCTAAATCAGAATCAAAGTTGAGCATGTCATTTGCTCAAATCAAGGAATTTAGAATTAGTAGTGATGATGTGTTTAGGAACAAACTATGCAGATATGATGGAATAATGAGTTGCAGTATGTGGAATTGTTAATTTCAAGATAAGATAAAAAGACGAGCTTGTTGTGATTCCATGACATCGCAGAACCATTGGAAATCAGACGAAATGAAAGGTTGGATTTTGTTTGTAATTGCGCAACTCATCTTATGATCATTTCTGAAATGTAACTAGCACTAAAAAAATAAAGTTAGAATGTAAGATTCTGCAGGATAAACTAGATAGTATCAAACATAAAAAGCAACTCAAACAGAATCAAAAATCAAAGATGTGTGATACTTTAGAAAGATGGATTGATGTTCAATGACCATATGTTCTGGTTTGTGTGATAGTGAAAAGTGTAGTAGAAAATATTTTTCACTACGTCATATCCACATTTCCATCATCATCTCTACAGTAGTGGACTATTCTAGTTGCGAATCCACATCATGGCATTATCATCGAGAAACTGCGTCCGAGATTCACCAGGAGTCATCAGAAACGTGACGACCTCATCCAGATCATCAAAGGGCTCTGCCACATAGATATCACCATACATGGAATCACGCAGGGACTCCATCTTACTGGTGTGGTATTTTAATTTCTCTGCAAACGCATCACATACCCTATGGTCCATACTGTCACATGCGCTGGAATTATCCAGTACCGGTCCATCCACGTAATACCACTCATCAGGCGTGTCTGCACTCCATGTGTATCCAAACTGGTCAGTCCAAATGTTCTTTAGCTTGTCAGTTCTTGTCAGTTCTAGTATTACTGCATCAGACTGGGATGTTTTCTTGCTTGAGAACTTGTGGGTTGGCGGCTCGTTTATGGACTCTCCGATTATCTGCAGGCCCTCATTCATGTAGTGTGTGATTACCTTTCTCTTGGCATCAACTGCCTCTATCATGAATGGCTCGTCATACATTGCCTCTCTGAATAATACCCCGTCAATTAAAAGCTGGGTGCACTGGGTTTGGTCCTTTTGGATTATGCTACTATCACCATCATTATCATCATTATCATCATCACTACTACCACCACCACCGTTACATGAAACACCAGACACTGCAAATGTGGCATTCTCACCTATCACGTTCTCATCATTGTCATACTCTACAGAGTCTATCGTGTATGTAGAGTCTAATGTGTAATCCCTGCCCAGGTTTACAGTAATGGATGCCTCTGACTCTGAGGCTGGTGCTCCCACCTCATTCACACCAAAGCCTATGACAAAGCTCTTCATTCCGTTTTGCGCATATGCCTTTAGTGCAAAGTCATGTGTGGTTCCCGTCTGAATTATTTGTCTGTTGTAATCTACATGGTACTCTGTTACGTTAGTGCACACCCCGTCCATGGAATAGCCACAGTTCACAATTTGGGCAAATGTCTGCCCTGATATTCCAAATGTTGGTCTGGTTTTAGAGTCATCATTACTGCCTCTAGAGTTCCTAGTTGGAGCTGTATTATCAACAGTGACGCCGGTGTTATCAGTAGTATCAGTAACTGGAGTACCGTCATTTGAAGTAGCAGCTAAATCAGAAAAATCTATGGTAAAGGTTACAACGCCATCATCATCTGTAGATGTGATTGTTGTTTCAGCACTCCAAGAGGTAGTGCTTCCGGGAGCTGCAGGTGTAACAGTTGCAGTAGCCGTATTAATGGTTACAGTTGGTGTTCCTATAGGTTCTGAAGAGGTAAAGCTTAGTGTGATGGTATTATCAGTTGTAGCCAAAGAACTATCATTTGAATTATCAGACTCTATGGATACTACAGTCAGTGTAGGAGCTGTTGTATCGGGAGCTGTTTGATAAACAGTAACACTGGTGCTATCGGTAGGACCGGTAATCGGGATACCGCCATTTGTTGCCAAGTCAGTAAAGTCTATAGCAAATGTTACAGTGCTGCCATCAGCATCAGCTGATGTGATTGTTTTTGTGGCACTCCAAGAGGTATTATCACCTCCAATAACTGCAGATGCATCAACTCCACCAAAGGTTACAGTCGGTTCCAGTATGGGTTCAGAAGAGGTAAAGCTTAGTGTGACGGTATTATCAGTTGTAGCCCTAGATGGATCTGTATTATCAGATACTATGGATACTAGAGATAGTGTTGGAGCTGTTGTATCAACGGTAACACTGGTGCCATCCTCAGTAGCAATGACCTGAGTACCGACATTTGGAGTAGCAGCTAAATCAGAGAAATCAATGGTAAATTCTACGGCACCATCAGAATCTGCATCTGTGATTGTTGTTTCAGCACTCCAAGAAGTGTTGCTTCCAGTAACTGTAACAGATGCTGCAACTCCATCAAAGGTTACAGTTGGTGTTCCTATATTCTCAGAGGAGGTAAAGCTTAGTGTGATGGTATCATCAGTTGTGGCCAAAGAACTATCATTTGAATTATCAGATCTTATGGATACTACAGTTAGTGTAGGAACTGTTGTATCGGGAGCTGTTTGATAAACAGTAACACTGGTGCCATCAGTAGGACCGGTAATCAAGATACCATCATTTGTTGCCAAGTCAGTAAAGTCTATAGCAAATGTTACAGTGCTGCCATCAGCATCAGCTGATGTGATTGTTTTTGTGGCACTCCAAGAGGTATTGCTTCCAGTAACTATAGCAGATGCACCACCTCCACTAATGGTTACAATCGGTTCCAGTATGGGTTCTGAAGAGGTAAAGCTTAGTGTGACGGTATTACCAGTTGTAGCCCTAGACGTATCTGTATTATCAGATACTATGGATACTAGAGATAGTGTCGGTGCCGTTTGATCAACAGTAACACTGGTGCCATCATTAACACTGGTAACCTGAGTACCGTCATTTGTTGCCAGGTCAGAATAAGTTATGCTAAAGGCTACGGCACCATCAGCATCTGTGGATGCGACAGTCTTTGTGGCACTCCAAGAGGTATTGCTTCCAGTAACTACAGCAGATGCACCATCTCCACTAATGGTTACAGTTGGTGGCAGTATGGGTTCTGAAGAGGTAAAGCTTAGTGTGACGGTATTACCAGCTGTAGCCCTAGTTGTATCATTTGAATTATTAGATACTATGGATACTGCAGTTAGTTCTGGAGCTGTTTGATCAACGGTGACACCAGAGCCAGTAGTAATGCTGGTAACCTGAGTACCGTCATTTGCTGCCAGGTCAGTAAAGTCTATGGTAAATGTTACTGGACCATCAGCATCTCCAGATGTGATTGTTTTTGTGGCACTCCAAGTATTACCACTTCCAGAAGCTGCTGCAGCTATATCCCCATTAATGGTTACATCCGGTGTTCCTATAGGTTCTGAAGAGGTAAAGCTTAGTGTGATGGTATTATCAGTTGTAGCCAAAGAACTATCATTTGAATTATTAGATACTATGGATACTACAGTCAGTGTAGGAGCTGTTGTATCGGGAGCTGTTTGATAAACAGTAACACTGGTGCCATCAGTAGGACCGGTAATCGAGATACCGCCATTTGTTGCCAAGTCAGTAAAGTCTATAGCAAATGTTACAGTGCTGCCATCAGCATCAGCTGATGTGATTGTTTTTGTGGCACTCCAAGAGGTATTATCACCTCCAATAACTGCAGATGCAGCAACTCCACTAAAGGTTACAGTCGGTTCCAGTATAGGTTCTGAAGAGGTAAAGCTTAGTGTGATGGTATCATCAGTTGTAGCCCTAGATGGATCTGCATTATTAGATACTATGGATACTAGAGATAGTGTCGGTGCCGTTTGATCAACAGTAACACTGGTGCCATCATTAACACTGGTAACCTGAGTACCGTCATTTGTTGCCAGGTCAGAATAAGTTATGCTAAAGGCTACGACACCATCATCATCTGTGGATGCGACAGTCTTTGTGGCACTCCAAGAGATACCACTTCCAGTAACTATAGCAGATGCACCATCTCCACTAATGGTTACAGTCGGTTCCAGTATAGGTTCTGAAGAGGTAAAGCTTAGTGTGATGGTATTACCATCTGTAGCCAAAGAACTATCATTTGAATTATTAGATGTTATGGATACTACAGTCAGTTCCGGAGCTGTATTATCAACAGTGACGTCGGGATTACCAGCAGTAGGACGGGTAACTATACTACCGTCATTTGCTACCAGGTCAGAATAAGATATGCTAAAGGCTACGGCACCTTCAACATCTGTGGATGCGATTGTTGTTTCAGCACTCCAAGAAGTGTTGCTTCCAGTAACTGTAACAGATGCAGCAACTCCACTAAAGGTTACAGTTGGTGTTTCTATAGGTTCTGAAGAGGTAAAGCTTAGTGTGATGGTATTACCAGCTGTAGCCCTAGTTATATCATTTGAATTATTAGATGTTATGGATACGGCAGTTAGTGTTGGAGCTGTATTATCAACAGTAACATCAGAGCCAACAGTAATGCCAGTAACTTCAACACCGGCATTGGATGCAAGATCAGAATAATTTATGGTAAAATCTACGATACCATCAGCATCTGAGGATGTGATAGTCCTTGTAGCACTCCAGGCAGTGCTGTCACCTACAGCAACTGGAGTAACTGGAACTTGATTGATGGTTACAACAGGTGTTTTGATATCTTCAGAGGACTCGAAATTTAATGTAACAGTATTACCTGCCGTAGCCAAGGTATTATCATCAGAATTATCAGATGTTATGGATATTGTGTGCAGTGTTGGTACTGTTTGATCAACTGTAATAGTGGCAACATCTGCAGTAACGTCAATAACTGTAGTACCGACATTTGTTGCCAAGTCAGTAAAATCTATGGTAAAAGTTACAGTACTGCCATCAACATCAGCTGCTGTGATTATTTTTGTGGCACTCCAAGTATCACCACTTCCGGTAACTGTAGCAGATGCATCAACTCCATTAATGGTTACAACAGGTGTTACTATATCTTCAGAGGCAGTAAAACGTAATGTGATGGTATCATCTTTCATAGCCAAAAATTGATCTGCATTGCTAGACTCTAGGGTTACTGGAAATAGTGTTGGAGCTGTTTTATCAACAGTGACGCCGGTGCCATCCTTAGTAGCAATGACCTGAGTACCAGTATTTGGAGTAGCAGCTAAATCAGAGAAATCAATGGTAAATTCTACGGCACCATCATTATCTGCAGCTGTGATTATTTTTGTGGCACTCCAAGAGGTAGTGCTTCCAGCAACTGCAGGTGTAACAGTTGCAGTAGCCGTATTAATGGTTACAGTTGGTGTTCCTATAGGTTCAGAAGAGGTAAAGCTTAGTGTGATGGTATCATCAGTTGTGGCCAAAAACGGATCATTTGAATTATTAGACTCTATTGATACTACAGTCAGTGTAGGAGCTGTTGTATCGGGAGCTGTTTGATAAACAGTGACACTAGAGCCAGTAGTAATACTGGTAACCTGAGTACCGGCATTGGTAGCTAAATCAGAATAATTTATGGCAAATGTTACGATACTGTCATCAGCATCTGCTGCTGTGATTGTTTTTGTAGCACTCCAAGAGGTAGTGCTTCCAGTAACTGTAGCAGTAACTCCACCAAACGTTACAATAGGTGTTCCTATATTTTCTGAAGATGTAAAGCTTAGTGTTACAATATCATCAGTTGTAGCCCTAGATGGATTTGAATTATTAGATGTTATGGTTACTGCAGTTAGTTCTGGAGCCGTTTGATCAACGGTAACACCAGAGCCAGTAGTAATGCTGGTAACCTGAGTACCGTCATTTGCTGCCAGGTCAGTAAAGTCTATGGTAAATGTTACTGGACCATCAGCATCTCCAGATGTGATTGTTTTTGTGGCACTCCAAGTATTATCACTTCCAGAAGCTGCTGCAGCTATATCCCCATTAATGGTTACATCCGGTGTTTCTATAGGTTCTGAAGAGGTAAAGCTTAGTGTGATGATATCACCAAGGGTAGCCCTAGACGTATCTGAATTATTAGACTCTATGGATACTATATTTAGTTCTGGATCTGTTGTATCGGGAGCTGTTTGATAAACAGTGACAACACTGCTATCAGTAGTACTGGTAACTAGAGTACCGTCATTGGTAGCTAAATCAGAAAAAGATATGGCAAATGTTACAGCACTGCCATCAGCATCTGCTGCCGTGATTATTTTTGTGGCACTCCAAGTATTACCACTTTCAGTAACTGTATCAGCAGAAATTCCACCAAAAGTTACAGCTGGTGTCTGTATAGGTTCTAAAGAGGTAAACTCTAGTGTGACAGTATCATCAGTTGTAGCCAAATTTGTATCTGTATTATCAGATTCTATGGATACTGTAGTTAGTGTTGGAGCTGTATTATCAACAGTGACATAAAGGGGATTGCCAGTAGAAGTAACCGGAACACCGTCATTTGTTGCCAAGTCAGTAAAGTCTATGGTAAATGTTACGTCACCATCAGAGTCTGTGGATACGACAGTCTTTGTGGCACTCCAAGAAACACCACTTCCAGTAACTATAGCAGATGCACCATCTCCACTAATGGTTACAGTCGGTTCCAGTATAGGTTCTGAAAAGATAAAGCTTAGTGTGACGGTATCACCAGCTGTAGCCAAAGTTGTATCATTTGAATTATTAGACTCTATGGATACTTGAGGTAGTTCTGGATCTGTATTATCAACAGTGACGTCGGAGTTATCAGCAGTAGGACTGGTAGCTATACCACCGTCATTGGAAGCCAGGTCAGAATAAGTTATGCTAAAGTCTACGACACCATCAGAGTCTGTGGATGCGATTGTTGTTTCAGCACTCCAAGTAGTAGTGTCACCTCCAAGAACTGTAGCAGTAACTGTATCTCCATTAATGGTTACAGTTGGTTCCAGTATAGGTTCTGAAGAGGTAAAGCTTAGTGTGATGGTATTACCAGCTGTAGCCAAAGTTGTATCATTTGAATTATTAGACTCTATGGATACGGCAGTTAGTTCTGGAGCTGTTTGATCAACGGTAACACTAGAGCCAGTAGTAATGCTGGTAATCTGAATACCATCATTTGTTGCCAAGTCAGTAAAGTCTATGGTAAATTCTACGGCACCATCATTATCTGCAGCTGTGATTGTTTTTGTGGCACTCCAAGAGGTAGTGCTTCCAGCAACTGTAGGTACAACTGTTGCAGTAACCGTATTAATGGTTACATCCGGTGTTCCTATAGGTTCATCAGAGGTAAAGCTTAGTGTGATGATATCATCAAGGGTAGCCCTAGACGTATCTGAATTATTAGACTCTATGGATACGGCAATTAGTTCTGGAGCTGTTGTATCTAGAGTTGGTTGATAAACAGTGACAACACTGCTATCAGTAGTACTGGTAACTGGAGTGCCGTCATTTGTTGCCCAGTCAGTAAAATCTATGGTAAATGTTACAGCACTGCCATCAGAATCTGTATCTGTGATTATTTTTGCAGCACTCCAAGAGGTAGCACTTCCAGTAACTACAGCAGAAATTCCACCAAAGGTTACAGTTGGTGTCTGTATAGGGTCTAAAGAGGTAAAGATTAGTGTGACAGTATCTCCAGTTGTAGCCCTAGATGGATCTGCATTATCAGATGCTATGGATACTGTATCTAGTTCTGGAGCTGTATTATCAACAGTGACGTCGGGGTTACCAACAGTAGGACTGGTAATTATACTACCGTCATTTGTTGCCAGGTCAGAATAAGTTATGCTAAAGGTTACGACACCATCATCATCTGTGGATGCGACAGTCTTTGTGGCACTCCAAGAAACACCACTTCCAGTAACTATAGCAGATGCACCATCTCCACTAATGGTTACAGTCGGTTCCAGTATAGGTTCATCAGAGGTAAAGCTTAGTGTGACGGTATTACCAGCTGTAGCCAAAGTTGTATCAAGTGAATTAGACTCTATGGATACGTCAATCAGTGTCGGTGCCGTTTGATCAACGGTAACACTAGAGCCATCCATAGTACTGGTAATCTGAATACCATCATTTGTTGCCAAGTCAGTAAAGTCTATGGTAAATTCTACGGCACCATCATTATCTGCAGCTGTGATTGCTTTTGTGGCACTCCAAGAGATAGTGCTTCCAGCAACTGCAGGTGCAACAGTTGCAGTAATTCCATTAATGGTTACATCCGGTGTTCCTATAGGTTCATCAGAGGTAAAGCTTAGTGTGATGATATCATCAAGGGTAGCCCTAGACGTATCTGAATTATTAGACTCTATGGATACGGCAATCAGTGTCGGTGCCGTTTTATTAACAGTGACACCGGAGTTATCAGCAGTAGGACTGGTAACTGCAATACCGTCATTTGCTGCCAGGTCAGTAAAAGTTATTCTAAATGTTACAGGACCATCAGCATCTGCTGGTGTGGTTGTTTTTGTGGCACTCCAAGTATTACCACTTTCAATAACTGCAGATACAGTAACTCCATTAATGGTTACAGTTGGTGTTTCTATAGGTTCATCAGAGGTAAAGCTTAGTGTGATGGTATCACCAAGGGTAGCCATAGTCGTATCATTTGAATTATTAGACTCTATGGATACTACAGTCAGTATTGGAGGTGTTGTATCGGGAGCTGTTTGATAAACAGTAACAGCACTGCTATCGTCAGTAGCAGTAACTTGAGCACCGGCATTTGTTGCAAAGTCAGTAAAATCTATGGTAAAGGTTACAGTGCTGCCATCAACATCAGATGCTGTGATTATTTTTGTGGCACTCCAAGTATCACCACTTCCAGTAACTGTATCAGCAGCAACTCCATTAATGGTTACAGTAGGTGTTTCTATAGGTTCTGAAGAGGTAAAGCTTAGTGTGACAGTATCATCAGTTGTAGCCCTAGACGTATCTACATTATCAGATACTATGGATACTAGAGATAGTGTTGGCACTATTATATCTGGAGTAGGCACGTCATAGCTGTAGATTATGTCACCTGAATTATCAACTACCCAGAACCTGTTATCTAGTGCTGTGATTCCATATGAACTAGAGTTGGCTGCATCCAAATCAAAGTCCAAGGATGCAGCTCGGGTTCCGTCTGAATTGTATGCGTAGACTTTGTCAATATCAAGTACCCACAGCTTGCCATCTAGTGCTGTGATTCCACTAAGATTTGTGTAATCCGAACTCAGAGTAATGTCAGAAGATGCAGCTCGGGTTCCGTCTGAATTGTATGCGTAGATTTTTTCATCATCTAGATCAGCTACCCAGAATTTGTCATTTAGGAATGTGACTCCAAATAGAGTATCAACGGAGCTGGCCAGATTAATGTCAAAAGATGCAGCAGCTCGGGTTCCGTCTGCTGCGTTGTATGCGTAGACTTTTGTATCTACCTCATCAACTACCCAGAATTTGTCACCTAGGGATGTGGATGTGGATGTGGATGTGGATGTAATTCCGGTTGGAGATCCGTTGTTGCTATGCAATTCAAAGTCAAAATCTGAACCTACAATTCCGTCTGTTCTGTTGTATGCGTAGACTTTTGTATTTACATCATCAACTACCCACAACGTGCTGTTCCATGCTGTAATTCCAGATGGGTTACCGTTGTCTGTATGTAAATTAATGTTGAGAAGGAGATCCCTTGTTCCGTCTGGATTGTATGGGTATACTGTGTCAGGGCTATCACTATCAACTAGCCATAGTTTGCCGTGCAGTGCTGTGATTCCCTGTGGAGATCCGTTTCTTTTATGGTGAAACTCAGAATCTGTGTCTCTGGTGCCGTCTGCTGCGTTGTATGCGTAGACTCTTGTATCAAGATCAACTACATAGAATTTGTCGTATAGTGCTGTGATTCCATATGAACTAGTGTTGGCTGAGGGCAAACTAAAGTCCAAGGATGCAGCTCGGGTTCCGTCTGCGTTGTATGCGTATACCTTGTCAGCTGAATTAGTACGATCAAGTACATAGAATTTGTTGTTGAAAGATGTGATTCCAGCTGGGCTACCGTTGGCTGAAGCCAAGTTAAAGTCAGAACCTGAAACTTGGGTTCCGTCTGCGTTGTATGCGTAGACTTTGTTATCTGCACTATCAGTTACCCATAGCTTGCCGTTTAATGCTGTGATTCCAAATGGGCTACCGTTGGTTGAATGTAAATCAAAGTCAAAAGATGTAGCAGCTCGTGTTCCGTCTGCGTTGTATGCGTAGACTTTTTCATTATCATTATCAAGTACCCAGAACTTGCCGTTTAGTGCCGTGATTCCAGATGGGGAGTTATTGTCTTCATCAATACGAAAGCTAAAAGCCAAAGGAGCTGGTACATCATCATACACGTAGAGTTTTTCACCTCCATTATCAACTACCCATATCTTGCCGTGCAGTGTCGTGATTCCAGTTGCAGAGGCGTTGGCAGCATCCAGAGCAAACTCAAAAGATGAATCTTGTGTTCCATCTGGATTATACACATAGACTATGTTATCTGTTCTATCAACTACCCATAGCTTGCCGTGCAGTGCTGTGATTCCTTTTGAATCTCCGTTGTCACTGGACAGACCAATCTCAGAGGATGAGACTAGGGTGCCGTCTGGATTATACACGAATACTTTGTTAGCTGTATTGTCAACTATCCATAGATTGCCGTGCAGTGCTGTGATTCCGTTTGGATTACCGTTGGCTGCATCCAGATTAAAATCCGAAGATGATGCTCGTGAGTCGTTGGGATTGTATGCATATACCTTGCCATCATTATTATCAACTACCAATAGCTTGCCGTGCAGTGCTGTGATTCCAGCGGGATTGCCGTTGTTTGAACCCAGATTAACGTCAGAAGCTGAAACTCGTGTGCCGTCTGCGTTGTATGCAAAGAGTTTGGTATCACCACTATCAACTACGTATATCTTGCCGTTTAATTCTGTAATTCCAGTTGCATCTGTGTTGCTTGAATCCAGATCATAGTTATCAGATAAAGTCTGTGCAAATGCAACAGGGTTTGTTTCTGCCATGCCCAAAGCCAGGGATATACCCAAGACTGCAAAGACTGTCAGTAATGCTGATGCCGTAATAGTATTTCTCCCCCCCCCCCCGCTGGGCCAAACCAAAGGCTGCAAAGACTGTCAGTAATGCTGATGCCGTAATAGATGCAGATATAGCAGCAGAAGAAGAAGAAGATGCAACATATTTCATATAAACCAAAATTATAATTCATGTTTATTAAGTATTCGATTCTGTTGGATTTTCGTTGTATGATGGAAAACTACTACTACTACCACCAAAGCCATAATTCAAAACGCCTCATTGAACAAAAATTCGGAATAAAATCCATGTCACTATTATTAGACAGAACCTGGTTTTGGTTCTTATTCTTATGGTCTAGTTCCGTCTGCTGCGTTGTATGCGTAGACTTTGTCATTTATAATGTCAACTACCCATAGCTTGCCATCCGGTGCTGCGATTCCAGTTAGATTTGAGTTGACTGGAGCCAAATCAAAGGATGATTGAGATATTGTGTCAAGTTTATTCAACATAATTCAGCGTAAAATTATGAGATCGGTGGAAATTATTCTAAAACTATTGAACTTTAGTATCTAAATCTAATTCTGATAAGAGTCCATTCCACCATTTTGCAATTTCAGACATAATGCAAACGATTCTGCTTTCTTTATAGATCTTACTAGAACAAAATACTGAATAATCATTAATGAATAGTAAAGAAGATATTATTGATCAAAATCAACAGAGAAACTGACATCACATTACTTTCTGCATCAGTCACTGATTTTGCAGATTGCTTAGGATATTGTGAATACAAAATTCCATTATCAATTCAAGGAGTAAAACCAAAACCATCACAATCTCTAATTTTAGGCACTAAAGCCCATTCTGCAGAGGAAAAATATGAAGCAGAACATGTAGAATTAGAACCTGTTTCAGTTGAACAAATTGAAGATAAACAAGAAGATATCGAATTTGCAAGAGAGAATATCTACTCTACGCTAAACATTCCCTTTGAGTTCCCATCAGAGAATGTTCTAGTTTCACTATCTGGTAGAATAGATAAGATTCTCAGAATAGATGAAACACTAGTAGTTCAAGATGATAAATTTGCAGGACGTCCTCAGATTTACGATAACAAAACCCAACCTTACCCTAACCAACTACTACAAGTCTTAGCATATCTAAATTCCAGTTATTCTGCAAAGAGACGTGCAAGTCCTGAGGATTTCTTTGAAATGCCTCATACACAAAAGAAATGGGAGATTAGAATTTGTGATAGAAAGACTAGAGAGCCATACAAAGTATTTTCAGAGTTACAAGACGCTTTCTCACTTTATTATTTGCATGTATCATTGCAGAAATTTGCAACAATCTCTCTCGGTATAAGTGAACCTGAACATCATAACAGCGTAAACAAATGCAATGCATGTAATTTGAAGACTCTATGCGATTATAGAATTTAGAATAATCTATTCAGATTTGTCAGTATCAATTAAAAACAAATTCTTTTCAAACGAACCTCTCTCTTCAACTTTTTTCACTCTAATCTTCTCTAGTTCTTCTTTTGATATTCCTCGAAGTTTTGCAATTTGATAAACCACTTCTAGAATATCTGCCAATTCCTCAGGTTTTTTGTCATTTTGATACTCTGCTACTTCTTCAGATAGTTTCTTTTCAATTTCAACCAAGAATTCCTCGTCAGATAATGTCTCTACATTACAAGTATAGCCGTCTTTTTTGATAATTTCAGGAATCTTATCCCGGATTGCCTTATGATATTTTGTCAAATTTGCGTTTCCCAAAACGAATCATTTGAAATGTGAATCATTTGTTTATAGAAGTTATCTTGTGCGGTTCTGTAGTCTTGGGGATATAGATTCATTGACTTGATCTGATATTATTTTGTGTATTTTTAAGAATTTTAGTTATTTCTGAGATTTTTTGATGACTGATTTTACCCATCTTTGAGCCCCCATGAGATGATTGTATTTCCAAGGTTTCTCGAATTTTTTAATTACCTTTATTCTACAGGCATATCTCCAATCTTTATTGATCTCTTTAATTTCTATAAACATGATTTTCCCTAATACATGCCCTTCACTAAGAAGATAGCATGGTTCATCAAGTTTGTTAGTTCTAAAATTTCTAAACTCAAATTTTTTTGCACCGTTAATTATTTGTCCTGAATAAGGTTGTTTGACAATAAATCCTTGCATTATTTTTTCATAATTTTATTTCATTTATGTACAAGTATAGCATCCAAATTTTTGATGATCTTTAGTTAACTAGAATTGAATAGGGTTCTGTCGTGTTAGCGGGTGTTATACGTAAATCGGGTTCTGTGTAATCTTGGGTTTTGCTAACTTATCGAGGGATATAATTTAGTGTCTGTTGCGTATGGAGATATAGATTCATACCTAAATTCTCTTAGATGCTCTTTTAGGGACGAAGCCTTGAAAGGTAGACTCTAGCTCAAGCTTCAATGATTGAAATAGACGGTAAAAATAAATGGAAAACTATCATTTCAAACGCCTCATTGAACAAAAATTTGGAATAAAATCTATGAACCGAAGATTACACAGAACCAATATAGATGCAAATGACTGGTGAGTATAATTTTCATATACTACATTACGTCTGACATTACATAATATATTATATAATATGGGTTTTTTAAGATACACGTGCAGAGCAGGATTCCAGTAAGGATTGAATACCTGTGAATTCCCCAATAACGGCAGGATTTGGCCCAGGCAAGAAGACATTGGTTGTGACAGTAACTGTTGCAGTAGCAGCATCGGTACTGCTGCTGTACGGCGCCATGTATTCTGGTACACAAGACAAACACTCTGAGATACCGGACTCGATGGCCCTCACCAACAACGACTTTGCAATTGACTTTTACCGGCAGGTCTCAGATAAAGATAGAAACGTTTTCTTCTCTTCTGCCAGCATGTACATGGCATTCTCCATGCTATACGAGGGGGCAGGAGGCAAGACGGCAAGCCAGATGCTTGACGTCTTCGAATTTGAATCTGACACGAAAGCCCGCCATAACGTGACATCCCACACACTCTCCTCGCTTAACCGCCACGACTCGCATGCGGAGCTTGCCATGGCAAACGCGGTGTGGACTTACGGGTTTGAACCACCGCCCACATACGTAGACATTGTGCGCGATGTTTACCTTGCAGACATCGACACATTCGATACGCCAAACGAGGGGGCAAAGAAGATAAACGCATGGGCATCAGACAAGACACACGGCAAGATAACGGATGTGATAAGGCCCAATCACCTTATACATCCTGCCGTAATGGTGCTAACAAATGCCGTATATTTCAAGGGAACATGGGTGACGCAGTTTCCAGAGGAGGATACGCGCAAATCCAATTTTTGGACTGACTCTGAACAGAGCGTCAAAGCTGACTTTATGAATGTGCGTGGAAACTTTAACTATACGCAGACAGATGGCATACAAGTGCTCAAACTGCCATACAAGGGAGACAGGCTCTCAATGCTGATACTCTTGCCTTTAGAGCGGGACGGCATATATGCACTGGAGGATACGATGTCAGCCGAGAGTGTACGGGAGTGGCAGCTGGCAGTTGCAGGGATAGATGTGGCTGTGTCTGTGCCAAAGTTTGAGATGGAATTGACATACAACCTAGTAAACCCCATGATGTCACTTGGCATGGTTGATGCCTTTGACGCGGAGCTTGCAGATTTCTCAGGCATACGTCCGGGGTTGTACGTGAATTATGCAATACAAAAAACATACGTGGACGTGAATGAGGAGGGAACCGAGGCGGCAGCCGTTACAGTGATAACTGCTGATGAGGATGATGGTGAACCCTACCTGCTGCCATTTGTCGCAGATCACCCGTTCATATTCATAATACAGGACGACGAAAGCGGTGCGATACTATTCATGGGCAAGGTCACGGATCCTACTGGTTAATCTGGAAAATTATTTTTTGTTCGAATACGCAAAGATCTAATTGTAAAAATGATCTAATATTTTTGTAATTAGGTAGTTTTTTGACGCGTTTTGGTCACATGTGTATACGCATTACATCAAGAAAACTATCGTTTCTTGCCTTGCATGTCTGCTTTACACTCATCAAGGCGCATTGGCCATAGCCATGTTACTCGGATCTGCTTCCGTAACTGTTAGATGAGTTGCCAATTACAAAAAAAATCCAACCTTTCATTCCGCCTGATTTCCAATTCTTCTGCGATGTCATGGAATCACAACAAGCTCGTCTTTTTATTTTATCTTGAAATTAACAATTCCACAAATCTCTTGCAGTCTTTTCTTTTTTGATAGACGTGTGTCTCTTTTGTGGCTTTGTACTGTTTTTTGATTTCTTTTGACAGGGAATCAAACTGTGGAACAGTCAGTCCCGTTACGGATAGGAACTGATTTTGGTCTTTTTGCCAATTTTGTGTGGTTGAACATGAATTGAGAATGGTTTTTCCTAGCTTTGGATCTTGTTGTAAGAAAACATTGAGATGATGATGATCAAATTAAATCAATTGCGTAACTCATCTAGTAATTTTGTTAACAAATACGTAATGAATCTAAGAAAAAATAATATAAATTCTAAAGGAATGCGAATTTTTCCTGATGATGTTCAAGAAAAAATAACCTAACATAGCAAATTTATCAAAAGTTTAATTTTCATTATTCATAATTTTGTTATTTTCTTTTTTTGTTAAAAAGTAAATTCCTAAAATAATTAACACGAATGCAGGATAATGAAACACAATATAAGCCACATCAAAAAAGAATATTTGTACAATATAGAAAATTTCACCATCAGCTAATTTTGCATTACAAACACGTCTGTAATCTTGTAAATAGTCAATCCATACTTCACAACCCGTCTCCATAGATTTTACAATTCCTTCAACTTCAATGTCACGTTCAAGACAATGAGCTTCAGAGAAAGTTATAAGGCTCATACAAATGACCTCCAAATAATTTTCTTGCCAGGCTTTAGTAGTTGAGATTTTATTTGTTGTTTTGCAAAGGTTGGTTTTACAATTACTTGTTTGAAAATTACACGAATCCTTGATTTTGTGTTATTTTCAAATTTATCATATAGTAATAAATCGGGATTTACAACTTTTACACCAGATAAAGTTGCAGCCTCGGCCAATCCTCTGTCACAGGTAATCAGAGTAGATCCTGTTGCACGAGTATAGGCTAGAATTTGGCTATCTCCAGGATGTAATGTTGGACACACGGTCAAAAGATAGTCTGCATCATTTTGCATGTCATTAGTAATGTGGCCATTAATGATGATGTTTGTCCCAATCATTTTTTGAATTTGTTTTGAGATGTGACCAATATCATAACCCAATCTTTTTGTCTCAAAAATGGTCTGAGAACTTAAATGAATATCTGACCTCTCAAAATTTACACGACAAGCCAAGAGACTCCCGAAATTTTGATTCTCACAAATTTTGATTCCAACACAGGTATCAAAGGTGAACCCATTTGTGGATCTGTCTGTTTTATCGACCATGCCTAACTATAGGTTCACTTAATAATAAATGTACCCTTTATTTGTATATACAATTACCTATTTTTATATAAAGATCTTATTTTTTCCTAAATCACTTACATTTCATATACATTATAGCGATCAGCTTTATTACCAATTCTAACCCTTTATACACATAATTTTTATAGGTTAATTATCTATAAAGTTGATTGGCAAGTAAAATGAGTTATAATGTATCAATAATGCATGAACGAAGAATCAACGAACTTGTAGAAACAAAAAAATTCAAAGATTTGGATGATTTTATGAAATCAGCAACTGAGATTCTTCTTGCATGGGAGAGTAAACATCCAGAGGATTGTGTAGAAATAATGCAGAGTCTAAAACCATTTTCCACAGAACAGGAATTATTTATGAAACAAAGTATGAAACCAGATGAAATCCAAAGACATTTTGGTTCTTTAGAAATTGATCAAGGAATCAGTGAAAGAAGTGAACAGGCTACTTTAGCACAAACTAATTATGATTATTTAAAATTACAGGGGAATTATCAAAACACTATAAAATATATTGAAAACTTAAAAATATCAGAACCAAAAAACCCAATTTCTTATGATGGAAATCCATTGTTATCTGGCGGATATAGTAGATTATTCCCAGTAAAAATTTCAGTTGCAGTGTTATGTCATTTGTTAGAAAGTAAAAACGATACCAAAGTAGGATTAAAAGAATTAAGAGTTCACACATATGATATTGCAGAAGAAATTGGGAGTATGATTACAAAATATGAAAATGAAAATAACGTTCCTAGAAATGAAAAAAAATCTACAGGTCTACCAAAAAAAAATAGTGATGAAAAAGATGAAGATATGATAAACATCGCACAAATGAGAATAAAAGATCTTTTTATTGGAAAAATTAGAAATAGTAGAATTCTGAAGAAAAGACATTTTGAAGGAGCGTTATCAGCATTAGGTTTAGCCTATGCATTTGAAGAAGAAGGGGAAATTTTTATATCATTAACAGAATTAGGTAAAAAATTCTTTTTGATGGAAAATCCAATTATCATAAAATCAAACTATGATCAATCACCACTTACAGATGAAGAATCAAAATTTATCTTAAATGAATTAATTCCACAAAGAGAATTAGAGAATTTACTTGTAAAAACATCAATAGAGTGCGTAAAGAAATTTAAAAAATCCAAAAAAGGGGAATTTGCTAAAGAGAATTTAGAGAATTTAGAAAAAGAATTACTCATAACTACACAACAATATATAAAAAAGAATCCAGACATGGTAAAAAAATACAACATCGTTGTTGATTTAGAGAATGACAAACTCGAAAAGAAAATTTCTCAATGGAGACTCTCAACTATGGGAAGATTGGCAGAAATGAATGTGGTGAAATGGACTATAAGTCCAAACAGTATTTCAGAATATGTTCTAAATTAGGTTACATCATTAATCTAATAATCCAAAATGCTTGAAAATTTCTTCAAATTCTATCAGTCTCTTCTTAGGACACAGCCATTTTCGCTCTCCTGAGCGATTGTGAGCCGGATTTACATCTAAATTATAATATTCTTTGGCATGAGCAATCCATCCATTTTTTTGCAGAATATCCGTATTTTTCTTTTGTATATTCTAGAATGTCATTATTGCTGACCATATTTAATTTAAAAAGATCACGCGTACATGTTTTTTATAAAAAATAGATATCTTCTAGGAATATTTGTTGATACTTTATTCATTCGTGATTATCTTTACTTATATTCCACTTCTCCGTCATGCGACACCCTCAGAACCTTCCAATCATATCTCTTCTCCTTTACTGCATCTGCAATTGCGCTGTGAAAATTCTGTGTGTGGATTCTCAGTCTTGCCAGACAACAATGTAACATCAGTAACCTGACCACTATTCATTCCATTAAACACTACAAAATCAATTGGGTGAAGAATTGCTTTTACATCATATGGATCATATTTCAAATTCAGAAATCTTTTATTGATTGGCTTGTTGATAAGCTTTGGAACCTGCTCCCTTCCTTTTAGTGCGGCTTTCTTTTGAATCTCCTTTTTCTCGTCTACAAATTTTTCCTCACTTGTTTGTACTTTATTTTCCTTTGCACCAAATTGGCGTTGTCCAAATCTTAGTTTTTCAGACCTACTTGGTGTCACTTTATCTGCACTTTGTTGCTTTTGATTTCCCGCATATGACTGAATTTTCCCGTGGCATGATATGGTGCAGTATGTCCTGTGCCAAAACGTTGCAGGACAGTACAGCACACGCTAGACACACAACACGTGTTTCTTGTGTCGTTTCACTATGACAGCCAGGTTGTAGCAGACGCACCTGAGGAGGAGCAGCTGCAGTCTTTGCGTTGCCGGTTTCTTTGCGCGAACAACTGGCAGTAAACCTGCACTTGAACGACGAGAACACCGATTCCACTATGCTGCGCTGATGGTATGTATCTTCAAACTCTTCAGGGTTTTTTTCCTGCCACCGGAGCATCTCCGCCCTTGGACCGAATCCCTTTACTACGCGGTTCTTGCGGGTGCAGATCACAGGCCTCCTAGTCCAATTGGTAGAATTAAGTTATGAAATTAATAGTTATAATCTAAGATTTTGTATGTAAGTTGTAACTTTGAAATTAGTAGAATTTTTGTATGAAATATGAAATTATTCAATTCTAGTTTTTTCTTCCTTTCTGAATATCCTACTGGCTGACCTACATCTTGTATTACAACAGATACACATCACAGATTCAAAATTGAAATAAATTTTACATCTTATACAATATCTTAGATTCTCTCTAGATAATGTAAAATATTTTCTATTACAATTGCCACTATCACACAAACCAAAGCAGACCGTCATTGAATACTTGCCCCACTATTTGCAATACTCAGATACTTACAAACACCATCATCTAATTTGTCTAGAGTGTTGGACATCTTATCAGGAATATTATCAATTTCAAAATGCCAAGCCTTTTCATTTTTGATTTTGTTGCATGATTTCAATTCTGCCATAGTAAATATTCCTACAAAGTGCCATTTTTCTTTGATTTTGTTGTCATGCAAATCTAATTGAACTGGCTTTGTGTTTGAATTGTGCAATTGCCTTTCAAGTCGATAAGATAGGCCTAGACAAATATTAAATCATTTGGCTTATTCATGTTTAATCCCAGTAATTGACGGAGGAATTAGTTTTAGAATATCAGATGAAAAATTAGTCCATGGAATGTTTAGAGCACAAACAGTTGGACCAGAAAGAGCATGTTTAGATTGTCTAAATGCATTAAACACAGGACAAATTCAGCAAGATCGTGATGGATTATTTGACGATCCAAAGTATATTGAAAAAACAGAAAAGGAAACAGGAATCAAAACAAGACAGAATATCATGCCTTTTGTTTTTGGATTATCTAGCCTCGAGACAATCCAATTTGTGGAATTAGTAACCAATCTTGCTCATAAAGGAAATTTGGGCCAACAACCTTATGATTATTATTCAAGAGAAATTTTACCTAAATTAAAAATTTGTAGAGATAGTTGTTATTATCAAAAAAATATTTCTCAAGGAGATAAAATAATGCCTATTTTGGGTTTAGATAAGTCTCGTAAAAGGGAGATGAAGTAAAATGGGAGTTTATGTATTCATTTTTAGTTGTATTGGAATAGGTATTGTGTTATGGATTTTAGCAGGAATAATTAGTAGTTATAATTTTCTAGAACAAGCAACAATTTCACAAATTGGAGAAGCAGGTACTATCATGTTTGGGATTGGTTTGATTTCATTAGCAGTAGTATTCTTAATTACTTTTTTTAATAATAGATGATAGTATTTTCAGGATGATAACTGCTAAAAATCATCAACGTGTTATTTATCAGTTCAAAAATAAAAAAGAAAAAAAATTAGCTAGCAGGAACGACTAGTCCTCTATCTATCATCTTAAGTGCTGTATCGGCTTTGAGACATATTGGAACACCATTTGATGCTTTCATTACAAGATTAAATCCTTCACGACATTCAACATCACCAGCATCAATGCCAGCAGTAATTTGTGTACGTGGGGAAATCCATGCTAGTTGCATGTCTTTTGCCTTTTCAATGAATTCTTCTCGAAGTTTTTGCTTTTCCTCGTCAGTCATTTCAGATGCTTTTTCACGGAGTTCTGCCTTGAAGGCTTTCATCTCAGCTAGTCTGTCATGAATATCAGATTTACGTTCATCAGAGATTTGGTGTTTCATGCGTTCCATGTGATCTTTGAATTTCATTTTCAAATCTGATTTTTCAGCATCAGTCAAATCACCATGTTTTTCCATGTATTTTGCCTTGATTTCATCTCGACGCTCGTCAGAAATGTCATGTTTTGTCATGATTATTGCTTTGAGTCGGTCAGATTTGTCAGATAATTTCATTTTGAGTTTGTCTTTTGCTACATCAGACATTTTATCATGAACTTTATCTTTCATTTCACCATGATGTTCTTTCTTGTAATCCTCTCTCTCTTCAGGTGTCATTTCACACCATTTAGAAAGTCTATCAAGTTTTTCAGAATCATCAATTTCTGCTTCACGGTCAGATTCTGCTAATGCACATAGTCTATCATAATCCATGTGTGGTTTATCATATGCTTTGTCCATCATTTTTTCTTTCATGTGAGCTCTGAATTCATCTCTGTGTTCGGCGATAAAGTCTGCTCTGTCTGATTCATCCAAAGTACAATATCTATCTGCTTTGGCAACCATCTCTTCAGTTTTACCATATTTTTCAGCAGCTGCACTTTTTTCCTCATCAGTCATTTCACACCATGAAGCAAGTTTTTCTCTAAAATCTCTGTCAACATCTCCATCAGTTTCATCGTCTGTTACGTCATCTGTTGTATTGTCAACTTCATCTTCCATCTCTACTTCAATTTCTTCTATTTTGTCTTCAATTGAGGTATCATCTACATCATCAGTTTGTGCATATGCAGAACCTGCAGATACTCCAAACACCATGATTAGTGATAAAACAACACTTAGAAGTTGTGTACTTTCCATTGTATTTTTTTCAAAGTATTTACATATAAAGTATATCGTAGTAAAGTAACGGATCTTTTATTACAAATGAGGTAATTTTTGCCAATTTAACGCCGGACACACATGAATCATTTTTTCTTTTCCCTTAAATACAATAATTTTGGAATTTTTCCTATGACTAGACAACGCAACAAAAAATCTGTTGGTCTAACAATCGTAATGGCATTACTAATTGCAATTGAAAAACAAGTAAAACCTGCAATGCCACGTGGAGGACAACTACCACTGGAAAAAAGTCTTTACAGACAAATTCCCATAAGAATAATGATCATAAAATGAAATCAATAGAATCTCTAAACAAAAAGATTGCAAACTGCAAAAAATGCCCAAGATTATCAGAATACATTAGAGATGTCGCAAAAAATAAGGTAAGGCGCTTTAAAGAAGAAAAATACTATGGTAAACCACTATCAGGGTTTGGAGATATTAATGCAAAATTGTTAATTGTAGGATTAGCACCAGCAGCTCATGGTGGAAACAGAACAGGAAGAATGTTTACAGGTGATTCATCAGGGGATTGGTTATTCAAAGTGATGCACAAGTATGGATTTGCGTCAATTCCAACCAGTCAAACTGCAAATGACGGAATGATACTAAATAACGCATACATTACTGCAGCAGTGAGATGTGCGCCACCTCAAAACAAACCAACTCGTGAAGAGATGGATACTTGTTTTAGTTATTTGGAACAAGAAAAAGAAATTCTAAAAAACATTACAGTGATTCTTTGTCTTGGAAAAATTGGATATGATGCTGCATGCAAACTATATGATGTTAAACCAGAAAAGTTTGGACACAACAAACTATTCTCATATGAGAAATTCAAAATTCTAACATCATATCACCCATCAAAACAAAACACACAGACAGGTAGACTGACCTGGAGTCAATGGTCAGCAGTTTTTGTAAAGGCTAAAAAATTAACAAAATAGAAGACAGAAGTTTTCTGCGGGTTATCCTTTACGATGCCAAGCAGTATGCGTTGACATGTAACACGACAATAGGATATTGTGCTTTGAATACCCCAATGTTCTGTCTTCAGTGTATATAGGCGTTATTAAATAATAAAGCAGATCATCAAGATCATGTAAATTTATAAGTTTTTTATAATATTTTTAAATAAGTTTTAAGAATTAGTCTAGAACTCTTTAAATTTCATTTTACCATATTATAACTGACGAGGACTATCATACCTGCTGAAATTCAGAGAGTAAGCTTTGAGGAAGTGGGCAGATAGAAATAGGAAAACACGAAAAGGATAGAAGTATCTAAAATTCGTGATTTTCCACTAGGCCTCGTTTCCTATTTCGTTACAAAATAATTTCAATGAATTAAATTTGCATATAACCAACACGTATGATTATCAGTATGATCTAAATACTAAATTTACATTATCATATCAAGTTGGAACTCTCACCAAATAACTAATCGTTGTTGGTCTCAAGTTCCATTTTTTATAATCAGTAACCTTAATTGTAAAAACATTATCAGTGTAACAATTACAATGAATATCAAAATTGGTTGTACCGGATGGAGCTATCAAGGATGGTCAGGTACATTTTATCCTAAGAATCTAAAAAGTTCTGAATGGCTCAAATATTATTCTCAGCTTTTTGAGATAACTGAAATAAACTCTACATTTTACAGAATTCCAGCACAAGAGATAGTTCGACGATGGAATGCAGATACTCCAAGACATTTTAGATTTACAGCAAAATTCCCATCAATTATAACACATGAAAAAAGACTGGATAGAGTAAATCCAGAAGTATTTTCATTTTTAGCATCACTGGCTCCAATTCATGGAAAAATTTCAGCCCTAGTATTGCAGCTGCCACCATCATTATCATTTGATGAGGTAAAACCAAGACTAGGAGAACTCTTTGATTTACTTCCAGAGGATTTTGTATATCCAATTGAAGGAAGGCATGAATCATGGTTTACAGATGAGGCCATAACATATCTGAAGCAAAACAATCACTGCCTTGTATGGAATGAAGTTGCAAAAGTGAATAATCCAATGCCGATAACATCAAACTATCTTTATGTTAGATTAATTGGAGACAGGTCCATTCCAGATTCAGAGTTTGGCAAAGTTTCCAAAAATAAAGAGGATTTGATAGCAAATTGGGCTCAAAAACTGGGAAAAATTAAGGATGTTCCAAATGCAATGGTAATGGCAAACAATCACTTTGAAGGGTTTGGTCCTGCAACTGCAAATTCACTAAGAATGCAACTAGGAATGCGGGAATTGATTTGGGATGAAAAGAAACAGAAAACTCTAGATAGTTTTTAGAAACAGAAATTCTTCAATTACTGGGGGGAAGTATTAAAGAATCCCTGCCATCATCCAACCAAACAGTTTAGGACGTACATTGCATATGGTGTTTTCAATATTTAAGGCAATGTGGTATTTGCACTAAGACCAATTGCTTCACCAAAATAATAACCAGATAGAATGGTAATAGAGGACCAAACGCAAGAACCTGCAAATGTGTATAGTATAAATTTTGGAATTTTCATTTCAAGTAATCCTGCAGGAACTGAAATCATTTCCCGCATTACTGGGATCATTCTTCCCAGAAATACTGCCTTGTCACCATATTTTTCAAACCAAATTTCAACTCGTTCTAATTTTTTTTCATTTACTTTAACATATTTCAAATAACGAAGTAAAACAACACGTCCAAGTTTTAATGCAATAAAATAGATTGCCGATGTTCCAACTGTAGCACCAATTGCACCAAGAATTATCATTGGAATTAATCCAAATATTGTAATTCCTTGTTGGTATGCTAGAAACCCTGCAGTCGGAAATATTGCCAATGTAGGGATTGGCGGAATTATAGTTTCAAGTAATGCTGCTAGAAAAATTCCTTCATAGAGATGATCACCTAAAAAATCTGCAATCCATATCAAAAAAGAATCAAATAGTTCCATTTGTTTCTGAGAAGTAAATCATACTAAATTACCTTACGAGTAATGGTTACAGGCATATTTTATTCCTAAAGATTGGGGTCAAAACTGGAAAATTGGCTATATACCAAAAACTTGTGATTCAATCATGAAACTAATAGCAGTAATTGGAATTCTGGCAATTATAGTTGGAGCAGTTTCAGTATTTGCAATATCACCATACTTTACAGAATCAACTATTGATGAGGCAATTCCAACTGGTGCATTAGTTCAATCAAAGATGGATAACAAAGACATCATGATGGAAGATCATGATGATACTATGATGGAAGATGATACTATGATGGAAGATGATACTATGATGGAAGATGATACTATGATGGAAGATGATACTATGATGGAAGATGATACTATGATGGAAGATGATACTATGATGGAAGATGATACTATGATGGAAGATGAGATGATGGAAGATGATACTATGATGGAAGATGATACTATGATGGAAGATGATACTATGATGGAAGATGATACTATGATGGAAGATGATACTATGATGGAAGATGATACTATGATGGAAGATGATACTATGATGGAAGATGATACTATGATGGAAGATGAGATGATGGAAGAGACAGTTCCAATGTCTTATGCAGGTTCATTTGTTGGAATTGGTGATGGAGTTCATGATGCACAAGGAGAGGCATTAACTATTCCATTAGAAGACAATAGCACAATACTAAGACTGGAGAATTTCAAAGCAACCAATGGACCAGACTTGTATGTGTATTTATCAACTGATGAGAATGCATCAGAGTTTGTTAACTTGGGAAAACTCAAAGCTAATAATGGCAATCAAAATTATGAGATTCCAGAGGATACGGATCTAGGTAAATACAACAAAGTATTGGTTTGGTGTAAAGCATTTGGTGTTTTGTTTGGTAGTGCAGAGTTATCTACTCAATAATCCCAAAAACTCACAAAAGAAATTTTTTATATCTAACACAAATTCTGGACAATCAGTGTTAGCATCAACAATTACTTTACCAGTATTTTCATTTCCACAAATTATTCCAAGAGGATTATTTTCATTTTCAGGGACAAGTAATTCCCAGGTAGGGCCTGACCCTAGGTTCAAAATGATACTTTGGTCAATCATTGCAGGCACAAGAGGTGGCATAAACAGGGCAAAAATCCTCAATCTAGTCAAAGATACCCCAATGAATGCAAACAAAATTGCAACAGTGCTAGATTTAGATCACAAAACAGTAATTCATCATGTAAAGATTCTTGCAAAAAACGAGCTGGTCACAAAAGCAGAAAAAGAGTATGGTGCAGAATATCAATTAACAGAAATTATGAAAGAGAATCAAAGTGTTTTAGAGGAGATTGTGCTAAAAATTGGAACAAAGTAAATTAACGAATCATCGGAGCAAGTTACATTGGTAGACTTTATGCTAGCTGCAGTAGTATCTGCACTTCTTAACATTGGATTGTTACTAGTTGTAATTGCAACATATGTTCAAAACATGAGAGTGATTAGATCCTACTATACCTCAGGTCTAGTTTTAGTTGCAGCACTATTGATGATTCAAAATATTGTAATTGTATTATTTTGGTCAACTCTTTACATGGATGACAAAGCATTGATGATGTCAGCAGATATGGTATCTCACTATTTGTTTGCAATCAATGTGATTCAAACAATTGGATTGTCAATTCTTGTTTGGATTACTAGAAGATAATTCAAAAAAAGATTGGGGTCTAAACTGGGCAAATGCTTAAGATGATTTTTTCAAATTATTTGTTTAATGAAATCAAAAAAGACAAGTGTTCTTGCTCTAAGTGCAATAGTTGCAATGCTAGCTGTTGTAAGTGTAGTAGGAATACCTGAATCTAGTGCAGCAAAATCAAAGATGTATGAGGTTACCATTACAAATCTCACACCAGGACAGCCAATTACTCCACCCCTACTAGTAACACATTCTGCAAATGCAGGATTTTTCAGTGTAGGAGAGATGGCAAGTAATCAAATTCAGCAATTATCTGAAAATGGAAATCCAGAACCACTAGTCAAAATGCTACAAGGTAAATCAGGTATTTTGAGTATTGTTCAAGGTGAGACTCCTCTAGTTCCAGCAAATGATCCTGGAAATACAGGCTTGAGTCATTCAGAGACCTTTGTAGTGTCATCTGAAGGTAACATGAGATATCTTTCATTTGCAAGCATGTTGGTTTGTACAAATGATGGTTTTGCAGGAATTGACTCAGTCAAACTTCCAATTAACCAAAAAACAATTTACGCAATGGCATATGATGCAAGAACTGAAATGAATACAGAAAACTTTGCAGACATTGTTCCTCCTTGCCAAGGTGCAATCGGTATTTCTTCAGATGATGAAGGAACCGGTGCAAGCAATGAATCAATTGCAGAGAATGGAGTAATTATTCCACACCCAGGAATTATGGGCGGAGATGATTTACTACAAAGTATTCATGCATGGGGTAACCCAGTTGTCAAAATAGACATTGTACGAATGAAGTAATCTCCAACTCTAGTTGGAATTTTTTTTTATTTTTTATGGTTTTAAAAATACCTTCAACGTATCAGGTTTCTTTGCATGCTCTATAGCTTCTGAAAATTTCTCTAAAGGATATGTAGAATCAATCATAGAATCAACTAAAATCATACCAGTAGCTAGTGCATCAATTGCAGGTTTGAATAATCCACAGCGAGAACCAATCAAAGTGATTTCATTAATTATAGTTGGAGTCAAATCAAGATTTTCCCTTGATGCTATAGTTGATTTTAATATCACAGTTCCACGAGGTTTAATCAATTTCATAGTGTCTGCAAATCCAGAATTACTTCCAGTGGCCTCCACTACCAAATCAAATGACTGCTCATCAGAGGATTCAATGCCAATTTTGATTTTAATTCCACTATTTACCAACCCTGCAAGCTTGCTTGCATGTCTACCAAAGCATGTCAAATTAGGACATGTTAATTTTAAAACCTGAATAATCAGTTGAGCTAATCGTCCATCACCAACTACTGCAACACTCCATTGTGGTTGCAGTGTTACCTGCTCTTTGATTTCAAAGGCAGCAGCTAAAGGCTCCACAAATACTGCTTGCTCATCAGTTATACCATCAGGAATAACATGGAGATTTTTTTCAGGCAATGAGAGGAATTCAGCAAATGCTCCATCGCGTTTTAAAATTCCAAGAACTGTTCTGTTTGGACAATGTCTATCCATTCCTTTCGCACAAGACTCACATGCTCCACATCCAGCATTAATCTCACCGACAACTCGTTTTCCAATCAAATCAGAATTATCAGATTTCTCCACAGTTCCAACAAACTCATGACCCAATATTCCATGATATTGCATATAGCCGTCTAAAATTTCCAAGTCAGTTCCACAAATTCCAGCTAAATTTACTCTAACTAATGCCTCTCCAGATTTTGGGTCAGGATAATTTTCATCATAATTCATATTTTTTCCATCAAAACATGTTGCCTTCATAATATTATGATAGTTGTATTCTAATTTTAAAATAGTGAATTTCTAAAAAGAATAAAGCTCATTTTTAAATAATTTAGCATGTCAAATAGCTCATGCCAAGAATTTCACATTTTGATATACCAGTGGATAATCCAGAGAGAGCACAAAAGTTCTACGGAGACGTGTTTGATTGGAAATTTGAGAAATGGGACGGACCAATGGACTATTGGATGACAAAGACTGGATCAGAGCAGCCAGGAATTGATGGAGGAATGTCAAAAAGAATGCCAGGGCAAATGGGAATGACAAATACAATTAATGTTCCATCAATTGATGAATTTTCTAAAAAGATTACAGAAAACGGTGGATATTTGCTTATTCCAAAAATGGCAATTTTAAAAGTTGGATGGTTTGCACAATGCACAGATACTGAAGGAAACATATTTGGAATAATAGAATTAGATGAAAAGGCAGAATAAACCACCTAAATTAATAATCAGATAAACTACAAGTCTTCAATTGAGTTACAAGTTTTTAGATCATGCAACAGATGCAATAATTGAAGTTACTGCAAAAGACCTCAAAGAAGCATTTGCAGTAGCGGCTGATGCAGAAATCAATCTTACACTAGACCAAAACAAAGTAGAAGAGAAAGGACAAATGAGATTTTCTGCCAATGGAAAAGACTTGCATTATCTATTGTATAGTTGGCTAGAAGAAATACCATTTATTCTAATTACTGAAGGATTTGCAATCAAAAGATTAGAATTTAACATTGAAAAAAATGACGGATATAAAATCAATGCAATAGCATATGGAGAGACATTAGATGTGAAAAAACATAATTTCAAAGTCGAAATCAAAGCCCCAACATTTTACGATATGGAGATTAGAGAAGAAAATGGAGTTTATATGCGATTTTTACTGGATCTGTAAAGTTTGTGAATAATTCTTTGCAACTCCATAGAAGAAATTATACGTGTTTTTTAAAAGACTCTGCCACAGAGTCACTAGTGTGAGAACAAGTCTAGGACTATTTGCAATATTTTCATTAATCATTCTAATGATTGTGCCAGTTCATGCAGATGTAGAGACTGTAGACATTGACAAGGAAATAATTTCAATTGATGAGGAATTCACTATTTCAGGAACAGTAAGTGATGAAGGAGAAGTAACAGTAACAGCTATTATGGAAAGACCATCTGTTGAAAAAATAAATCGAACTGTAAAGGCTGCTGGAGGAACATTTACATTTATTCCAGTTAACGCAAATGATTTTTTTAAAACTAAAGGTATTTACACAATTAACATATTCACAGAACTTCAACAACCAGCAGATGGAACATTAATCAAAATTAAATATAATAATAGAATTGCCACCGTCCTACCAGACTTTGAATTAATTTTAGATCCTATTGGAAACAAGCAAGTCAATGAAACAGAAAAATTATCTTTTATTGCAAGTATTACAGATTCACAAATTACAGATGAAGAATTTAGATTGGAAAATAATCCTAATGGTGCAATAATTAACAAAGACACAGGAGTATTTTCTTGGACTCCAACGGATTCTCAATCAGGAAAATATATTTTTGATATCATAGTAAAGGCAGATCCACTAGAAGAAAAAGAAACCATTACAGTTACAGTATCAAACAAACCAATCACTACAACTCTGCCACCTACACAACCTGCACCAGAGCCTGAACCAGAAATAACAGAACCGCCAACAGATGTAGAATTAGGGTTGGCATCATTTGTTGATAGTGCCAAAGATCCGCAGGGCTATGTTGACAGATACAATACAGAGGCAACTTACAAGGAGTGGTTTGATGAAAACTTTTCAGAGTATGATTCTATTTACCAAGCAGTTGGATTAAAAGAACCATTACCAATTCCAGCACCATTTGTTGATATCACCAAAGATCCGCAGAGCTATGTTGACAGATACAATACAGAGGCAACTTACAAGGAGTGGTTTGATGAAAACTTTTCAGAGTATGATTCTATTTACCAAGCAGTTGGATTAAAAGAACCAGTTGTACTAGCACCATTTGTTGATCCAAATTTAGATCCACAATACTATGTTGACAGATACAATACAGAGGCAACTTACAAGGAGTGGTTTGATGAAAACTTTTCAGAGTATGATTCTATTTACCAAGCAGTTGGATTAAAAGAACCAGAAATTATTGAAGAAGAATTTGGGGAATGTGGAGAAGGAACTGATCTAGTTAACGGAATGTGTGCAATTGTAGATAATTCAAAAGGCGGAGGTTGTCTAATTGCCACTGCAGCATATGGCTCAGAGATGGCGCCACAAGTTCAATTACTTAGAGAAATAAGAGACAATCAATTAATGAATACAGAATCTGGAATATCATTTATGGCAGGATTTAACGAATTGTACTATTCATTCTCACCACACATTGCGGATATGGAAAGAGAAAATCCAGCATTCAAAGAGATGATAAAGATTGGAATTACTCCACTACTATCTTCATTATCTGTAATGTCACATGCAGAAACAGAATCAAAAGTTGTATCATATGGGATTGGTGTGATATTGATAAATTTGGGAATGTATATTGGAATACCTGCAATCATAGTTATCAAGACTAGAAAATATATCAAAATCTAAAAAACTTGAGATATAGTAAATCTCAATTGATCTAATAGGTAGTGAAATTTATTATCTAATTTTTTAACGTTGAATTATGATGACTAGTCACATATTGAAAAATAAAGTAATCTTTAGTCTATTATTCACACTTTGTATCGTATCTATCCAATTTGCATACGCTGAATCTGAATTTTCTTTTAAATTTGGATCAACAGGTACAGAAAATAATGAATTTGACAATCCTACAGACATCATTATTGATAAAAATGGAAAGAAAATCTTTGTTGTAGATAGCAATAATCATAGAATTAGTGTTTTTGAAGATGATGGAGATTATGATTTTAAATTTGGATCTTTATGTGATATTGCATCAATTCAGGATTGTAATGATGATGCAGATGGGGCAGATGCTGATGGAGATGGACAATTTGACAAACCACTTAGCATTGCAAGGGATGCATTAGGGCAATTTTTCGTAGTTGATGCAGATAATAAACGAGTTCAAATTTTCGATGATGATGGAGAATTCCAATCAAAATTTGGGTCATCAATTAATTCAGAAGATGGATATCTTGGTTCAGCTACTGGAATTGTAATTCAAGAATCAACTAAAGAAATTCTAGTATCAGATATTAAAACAGATTCAATATCAGTCTTTGATTCAAAGGGAAACTATATGTTTGGATTTGATTCATTTAATGGAAATGATGATTTTAAAAATCCCACAAACATGATAATTGATAATTCAAATCAAATTCTCTATGTTTCAGATTCTGGAAACGATAGAATAGTAATCTTTGAACTAGTTACAGGTACAACTTGCCCTAGCGGAACAGTAGAAGCAGCTGACGGTGTTTGTTTTGTTGAAGAGTTTGGATCAGCAGGTACAGATGATGGAGAGTTTGATGATCCAGGTGGACTAGCATATGATTCAGCAAACGATTTGCTTTATGTTGCAGATTCAGACAATGATAGAATCCAAGTGTTTGAAATAGTTGATGGTAACACTTGCCCTAGCAGAACTGATAAAATAATAAATGGAGTTTGTTTTGTTGAAGAGTTTGGAACGACTGGTTCTGGAAATGGACAATTTAATTCACCAATGGGAATTGCACTGGATGAAACCAATGACTTGTTAATGGTAGCAGATTCAGGCAATAATAGAATCCAAGTGTTTGATCTAAATTCCAGATCTACAGTTTTACTTCCAGATAAACCAGATAATCTTAATGCATCACCAGTATCTCCAACTTCAATAATTCTTTCATGGACTGAACCAGACATGGCAGAAAATATCCCTGAAATTACAGGTTATAAAATAGAGTACAAAATAGGCTCAGAGAACTACATTACAGTTACAGAAAATACTGCAAGTAAAACTACATCATTTATTCATCAAGGTCTAGATTCAAGTGAAACTTATTCTTATCGTGTTTATTCAATTAATTCAGCAGGAACTAGTACAACATCATCAAGTGATTCAATAAAACCAATGCATACAAAAACACCAACAGCTTTGACTGCAACTGCTATTGCACCAAGCCAAATCAAATTATCTTGGTTGCCACCATCTGAAACTTTTAAACAGCCAATTACAGGCTATAAGATTAAAGAAGAACTAATTGCAGGAGTGTATGATGACTTGGGAAGCACAAATTCAGGAACTACAACATTTATTGTTACTAATTTGTCAACTGACAAAACATACACATTTGCAGTTAGTGCAAATATTGGACATGGTTTTACTGAAGAATCTCCAACTGCATCAGCTACGCCACGAAAAGATTCAGTAAACATAATAGATGATCCAATCACTTCAACTGCAGTTCAGATGGCAAAATCTTCTCCGCCAATAAAATTAACTGCATCAGTTGTCTCATCAACTCAAATCAATTTATCATGGAGTCCGCCAGTAAAGGATGGGAACACTCCAATTACAGGCTACAAAATTGAAATGAAAAAAGATGATAATTCATACATAACATTAGTTGCAGATACGAAAAGCACTACAACAGCATATTCTCATACAAACCTTAGCACAAATACAAAGTACACATACAGAGTTTCAGCAATTAATGCTGTTGGTACAAGTGCTACATCAAATGAATTTTCTACCACACCAAAATCAACTAATGTGGAAATTAATCCTTTAGGTAAATTAACAATAGATGAAGGTAAACTATTACTATTTACTGTCAAATTGGCAGATAATTCAGTCAAGGATGTAGTGTTTAGTTTAGACAAGAATCCTCCAGCAGGGGCCAAAATCATATCAAACACAGGTGCGTTTTCATGGACACCAACAAGTTCTGATGGTGGGAAAACATATTCACTAGACATAGTTGCAAAAAAAGACGGATTATCAGATAAGGAAACTGTAACCATTACAGTAAATGATGTAATTACCAGCTCACAACCTATACCAGAACCAACAACATATGTAGAATTAGGAGTAGCACCATTTGTTGATACCACCAAAGATCCGCAGAGCTATGTTGACAGATACAATACAGAGGCAACTTACAAGGAGTGGTTTGATGAAAACTTTTCAGAGTATGATTCTATTTACCAAGCAGTTGGATTAGAAGAACCATTACTAATTCCAGCACCATTTATTGATATCACCAAAGATCCGCAGAGCTATGTTGACAGATACAATACAGAGGCAACTTACAAGGAGTGGTTTGATGAAAACTTTTCAGAGTATGATTCTATTTACCAAGCAGTTGGATTAGAAGAACCAGTTGTACTAGCACCATTTATTGATATCACCAAAGATCCGCAGAGCTATGTTGACAGATACAATACAGAGGCAACTTACAAGGAGTGGTTTGATGAAAACTTTTCAGAGTATGATTCTATTTACCAAGCAGTTGGATTAGAAGAACCAGTTGTAAAAGAGAAAAAATTTGGCATTTGTGGACCTGGAACAAAGTTGATTGATAGTGTATGCACAATTGTTGATAAACCAGTTGTAAAGTCTTGGTGGCAATTCTGGTAAAAAATTAAAAGCTAAGTTTTAATCACAATGCTTTTTCATAATGAACCATGGGTAAACTAGGTAGAAATCTAAGAATTTGTGGAGAATGCGGTATTGCATACACTTCAGTGAGTTTTACAAAATACATAGACCAGTGCCCAATTTGCAAATCAAGAAGATATGAAGCAATTCCCATCAAATCAGATGAAGAGTAGTTTTCAACATAGATTTTTTAGTCGAATGAATTTTTGATATACATTGTCTGAAGACCCAGAAATTGCAAAGATTATGCAGAGAAAAATGGATGAGATGCTAAAACCAGAACCAGAACCCAAAACCGAGCCTGGAATCATCGATTTGAATGAGTCTAATTTTGACCAAACAATATCTGCTAAAAATCCAACTTTGGTAGATTTCTGGGCAGAGTGGTGTGGTCCATGTAAATCAATGCATCCAGTATTTGAAAGCCTATCAAAACAATATCCAAATGTAAAATTTGCAAGAGTTAACGTTGATCAAAATCAAAGCATATCAATGAAATATGCTGTACAGTCCATTCCAACTTTTATCATGTTCAAAGCAGGTCAAATTGTAGATAAAATGATGGGAGCAGTAGGAGCTCCTGGAATTCATATGATTTGTAAAAAGTATCCTAACTAGTATGCATAAACTGGTTCTATTTCTCGCTGAATTCTTACAATATCATTAAACACTTCTTGTTCCTCAGTGGATAGCTTGTGCAGAAATTTATTGAGAATTTGTTTTGCTTCATGCGATGGTGGAAATGTATAGTATATTTCATCTTCAAAGATTTGTCTACCAATTGTAACATCTTTAACAGAACATGCAACCTCATCTCCTGTTTTTGCAGAAGATACCGTTTTTTTATCAAGTTGAAGCTGGTGAATGTATCCAACTTTATGTCCAGACATATTCATAAATGGAATTTTATGTTTCAGATTTCCAACATCTACACGTACACCAAATACTGCAGGGTTGTTGTTTCTAAACACCATTCCTTTCATGAAAGTAAATTTTGATATTGGAACAAGCTCTGCAAACACTGCATCTTCTTCATTTGCTGAATCCTCTTCCACCCAAGTGTTATAGGTATCAATTAAACTGTAAATTACATTATCCTCAAATAGTTTGATATGACTTGTTTCTGATTCGTCTTTTGCATCAGTTAACATTTTGACATTAAATGCCAAGATAACTCCAAGATGCCTATCTTTTTCTTTGATAGCTTTGGCCTCTATCACATCTCGTCTAGTTACAGGACCAATGTCTGCTTTAGAAACAGGGACTTGAGAACGCTTTAACATCTCCATTATTGCCTCAAGTGAGCCTATGGTATCACATTTTAGAATAACTCCATTGATTTCAGTATCAACAAAGACAGATTTCATCTCAGATTCTATGAGTTTTGTATATTTTGCAATCTCCTCATCATTTGCTGCTACATAAAGAGTACTTCCAGGAAGAACGCCTTCCAAATCCGGTGATGCAATTTTTAGACCAGCAGCTGCATCTACTTGAAGAACAGGTTTAAACTTGTCACGTGGATCACGCATTTCATCAAGTGGTTTTGGTAAAAGTAATGCTTTAGGTTTTGTAACTATTACACCATCACGTCTTGCAACAACAATGCTGTTTTCTTTTTTGATTGTACCATCAATTAGAATTACATTTGCTGTTTGTCCCAATCCAACTTCATCTTTTACCTCAAGTACAATTCCACGTGGCTCTTTTTCTTCTTGGTTTAGTCTTTTTTGAAGATATTGCTGAGTCAAACCAACTAAAACACTTAGTAATTCCGGGATTCCAACTCCTGAACGTGCAGATATTGGAACTATGGCAATTTCTGATTTAAAGTCCTGTACACGGTAAAATGCTTCTGATTTGTATCCCAAAATTGATAATGTTCCCACAACGTCATACATTTTTTGATCCAAATCAGCTTGAATTGATGCATCTTGTTCTTTGATTGATTGAGTGATGAATTTTGTATCAGACTTTCGCCATCCAGAAATTTGATCACACTTGTTTAGCGCTACAACAAATGGAACTTTTCTGCTTTGTAAAATTTTTAAACTTTCATTTGTTTGTAGTTGAAAACCTCGATTAACATCAACTACTAGTATTGCAATATCAGCAGCAGAGCCACCTCTAGAGCGAAGATTTGTAAAAACTTCGTGTCCTGGTGTATCAATTACCAATAATCCTGGAACCTTGTTTTCGGATTGTTCTAGTTTTTTGTATAAAAGACCACACATTTCTTTGATTGTTTCAGTTGGAAGAAAACTTGCGCCAATATGTTGAGTAATTCCACCTGCTTCTCTGCCTTGAACACCTGTTCCACGAATTCTATCTAAGAGGGATGTTTTTCCAGAGTCTACATGACCAAGAACTGCCACTATTGGCTGACGAATTTGCAAATCAGATCACTCAAATGCTACCCTCGATTCGTGATCAAAACTGTCTTGGGAATCTGATGCGTGAATAATATTTTCACTAAATCCTAATCCAAAATCTCCTCTAATGGAGCCAGGTTCTGCTTCAAATGATTTTGTTGCACCAATCATTATTCGTGTAGTAGCAATTGCATTGCTTCCTTCAATGATAGCAGCAACAACAGGTCCTGATGTGATAAATGATGTTAGTTCGCCAAAGAATGGCTTGTCTTTATGAACTCTGTAAAAATTCTCAGCCTGTGCTTGAGAAAATGTAAACATCCTTAGTTTCAATAGCTTGAATCCTTTTTTTTCAAATCTTGATACAACTTCACCAACTAGATTTCTAGCTACTGCATCAGGCTTTACAATGAATAACGATTGTTCAGTCAATTCTACTACTTTCTAATTCCGCCTTTAACGTATTTTTTGGTCCACTTTAGTTTTCTTGGATCACGTTTTAGGACTAGTCCATTCTTTTTACATTTTGAAGAACAGAACCATAGAACAGTTCCATCATTTTTAGCAAACATAGTACCAGATCCTTTTGCTACGGGTCTTGCGCAGAAATTACACGGTTTAACTAAAAGACTCATATCATATCACCTAATGAATTTTCTTTGCTTCTCTCTCAGTTTCTCTTAGCATTAGAATTTCTCCCATCCTAACAGAACCCTTGACGTTTCTTGTAAGAATTCTTCCTTTATCCTTACCAGTAAGAACTTTAACTCTAACTTGAATTACTTCACCAGCAATGCCGGTTCTACCAACAATTTGAATAATTTCAGATTGAACTACTTCTTCAGCGTTTTGACTCATTCTTCAGTCTTACCACCTTTAATTTTAGCTATCGATGATACAACTTGGTCTACAATGTGTTGTGCATCACCTGCATCCAAAATTGCTGCAGCGGCAGAAGTAATATCAATACCTAATGATTTACCCAATTCTGATTTACTTGGTACAAATGCATATGCTGCACCTTGTTCCTCACATAGAATTGGAAGATGAGCTACTACCTCTGGAGGTTCAACATCTTCAGCAATTACAATTAATTTACTAGTACCACGTTCAATTGCCTTGGTTGCTTCGTTAGTTCCTTTCTTGACTTTACCGCTTGTAGATGCGACTCTTATGGCTTCTAAGATCGGATTAACGAGTTCTTCTGGCGTCTCAAATTTAACATAATAGGCTTTTCCCATACTTCGTCACCCTAGGGGTTCATTCTCCATTCTATCCATCGATGAGTTTGGTTTTAAAAGTGTTATCGGGAAATTATGGAATTGACTTTTGCAAGAAATTCAGACATCAAAGTATCTAATTTCTCCTGACTTTCAGCTTCTGCATAGACTCTAACTATTGGTTCAGTCCCACTAGGTCTAATCATTACCCAATTTTTAGGATCAATTGTAATCTTGATGCCATCAAAAGTGTCAGAATTAGGAAATTCCTCTTTTAGAGAAGAAATCAAATTTGAGACTTTGTCTGCAGAGCATGGAACTTTGTCTTTAGTGGTAAATGATGGAGGTAGACTAGCAATTTCTTCAGTTAGTGACTTTCCAGATGTTGCCAATAAATCAAGCATCAATGCCAAAGCCATGCAACCGTCCCTAACTTGATTATGCTTGCCATACATGAAACCACCGTTCTCTTCAAATCCAATCAGTGCATCAGTTGGAACCATTTTTCTGGAAACCTCAACACTGCCAACTTTAGTTCGAATTACTTTGGAATTAAATTTCTCAGCTAAAACCTCAATGTTAGAACCAGAATTCAAACAAGTTACAACTAAAGAGTTTGAATTTTTCTTCAAAATGTGTTGTGTAAGTACTAGTGCAGACTTGTCTCCAGTTAATATTTCTCCACGGTTATCACAAAAAATACTTCTATCACCATCTCCATCAAATGCAATTCCCACATCTGCATTATTTTCTATTACTGTTTTTGAAAGTTCTGAGAGATTTTGCGGAGTTGGTTCTGATCCATGTCCTGGGAATTCCCCATCAATTTTTTTATTTATTAGAAATGTTTCACAATCAAGTAATTCACAAAAATTAGGTGCAGACACTGCCTGTGCACCATTTCCCAAATCCAAAACAACTTTGAAATGTTTTGATTCTATTAGCTTAGAATCAACATGTGAGATAATTCCTTTAAGATATGTTTCAATTGCTCTATTTTCTATTCCTGTAATTCCCCATTTTGCAGGTTTTCCTAGCCAGGTTTTTTGTATGTAAATATCTTCAATGATTAATTCATCTTCACGTGAAATTTCAACTCCATCTTTAGCGGCAGGTTTGATTCCGTTGTATTGAGATGGATTGTGTGATGCAGTAATCATCAATCCACCTGAATATCCTAAACTTTTAACTGCAAATTCCAAACACGGGGTTGGGATAATTCCTGCAACCTTGCAATCGATTCCTATCGAATTAAGAGCAGAACTAACTACTTTGCATATAGCAGGACTTGATTCTCGTCCATCATATCCTATCAATACAGGTCCTTTTCCAAAGTGTGTTCCAATTGCAAGTGTCATATCATGAACAAATTCTAAGGTAAAATCTTCAGAAAAGACTCCACGAATTCCATTTGTTCCAAAATATTTTGCCACACTATACTGCAATAATAGATAAATTTGTGTGTATATGCCGTGAGACGATAGATAGATAATTCCGTAATGTATGGTAATTATGATAGAGAAGTGTTATCAATTATTTCCAAATTGAATAGGAAATAAAAAGACTAGGAAAAAATATGAATATCATTTTAAATGATTCCTAAATGAATCAAAAATCAAGAGTTTTTCAACATTAATTGAGTTAGATGATGATACTAGACAAGACATTATAGAAAAATATCTACTCATGTTAAAAGAAAAAGGATTAAAACGTTCATCGGTTAGGCCTGTACTTTATGCGATAGAATTATTTTTTGATATGAATAAGAAAATTCTGCATAAGACAGTTCTTAGAAAAATGATACAAGGCATACCAGATCATAAGATAGGAGGTGAAAAAACATACACTGATGAAGATATTAGAAAAATGCTAGAGGTTGCACAAGATACTAGAGCAAAGGCTTTGGTTCATTCCATGGATTCTCTTGATTCAAGACAGGGTGTTATTGTGGATCCAATACTTACATTTGGAATAATTGAAACAATGCCTTAGGTTGTCTTGCTGTTCATATGTATGAAAATTCCAATGAACATTGTTGGGGATTTCTTACACTCAAAGCAACAATAGCATTACATGAATACAGAGATGAAAGAATTGGACATGGTGAAAATATCACAAAAAATTCACCTGTGTTTAGAACAGATTATAATGAAATAAGACAAGCTCCAGTAAAACCATTGTCAGAAAATAATGCTTTTCAAATAATTAACAGAATTGCAAAAAATGCTAGAATTGAACGTGTAAAAATCGATAATCGTTATGATAAGGCGTTAAACACTGCATTCAGAAAAAGATTCAATACAATTATGAAAACAACTAATGGAGTAAACATAAATCTTGCAGAGAAATTGGTGGGTCATTCTGTTACAATTCCATTAGATAATACTTATCTTAACGCATTGAAAAATAAATTATTTATAGAATTCAAAAAAACAATATCTGAATTAACCATTAATGATTCAGAACGAAATAAAATTGAAATTCAAAAATTACAAGATGAGAAATCAGAACTACAAACCACAAAACAAGAATTAGAAAAATTGGAAAAAGATATCAGAATAATTAAAAAATATACTAAGATGAGTCCTAAAGATATAAAATAGTTACTTTTTATTTTGTTTTTTTTTTATTTTTCTCGTCTACAATTTTTTATTTAATCCCTACGTTTATCAAAAAGACATTTCATGATAAAATATTGCATGATTCATTGATTAAATCCATACAAGCTCTACAAAAAAGCAAATACGGTAAGGGAAATAAAAGCAAACTAACAACAATCCAAAGTGCATTAAAACTAGCAAATCCATTATTTATACCAGAAGAAAATACAGGTAAAATAATTAATTTCAGAAATATAGAACAAACTGAACAAATTCCAAAGATTTTGGATGAATTTGCAAATAATTTTGAGATTCAGTGTTTGAAAAATAAAGGAACATCTGCCAAAAACTATTCAATATTTTCTGTAACGCTACTCAAAATAATCAAGACTTTGAATGCGGATAAAAGAAGAGGTTTGTTATCAGCACATGCAATTAATCTGTTAAATCAAATGTTTACAAAATACCCTGTAGAATATAAAAAATCAGAGATTAGAGATCCTCTGAGGTTTGTGTTTGTAGTAATAGAGCTAGTCATTGATGCAGAAAGAAACCTATCAAAAAATTACGAGTTTGATGAAATCTTACTACGTCAGATATCACCATTAATGCAGCGCTATTACATGAAATTTGATAGTACATTAAAACAAATTATTGATGAATTTGAAAAAATGACAAAGTTTCGATTAGCTGTATCAATAGAACCAAGACACGGTGAGATAGTACAGACATTTTTACAATATGGAATAAATCACTTGTCACTTGACAATAAAATATCAAGAGCAGAAAAAATAATAGAAAAAATACGTTGTGAGGAAAATGATTCCATAATACTAGAATATTATAACGTGTTAAAACTATGTTTTGAAGACAAAGAATTGATTCCACATTTGATAAAAATTGCAAAAACAAAAAATACCATAAATAGAAGATTTGCAAACACGATTCTAGATGAAATTCTACATCTTTGAGTTATTTTGAATAGTGATTATATTTTACTGTAGTGTTTTTTAGTTTCAATGTCAAGTTACAAAATCAATAATTCTTCAACTTTACTAATGTTCTTTTAGTCTTTCAGGGGAGTAGTTACGATAAATCATAATTTTATGATATTATACCTAAAATAAAATATCATATTTTTAAACAAAGTTTGTAATGAAGAACAGTATGATTTTACCAATAATTGGGATTTTTCTATTTTTTATATTATTTTTCATTCCCATACATTCTAAAGCCATGATTATTCCAGAGTCATTAACTGGCACTTTTCATAATTCTCAATTATTCCTAGAGTTTTCAAATGGTAAAGTATCAGGAACCTTAAACATTGATAACAATATTATCAATATAGATAACATCAAAGTCATAGAGAAAAAAGATAGGTTTTACATATTAGATAAACAAAATAACCTAAAGATTCTATCAAAGCAAATTAGTCAAGAAAAATATCTAGTCCTAGTAAAAACAAATTCGGATACAAAATTAAGATTTGTTACAGATTCAAGTGAACCTACCAAAAAACATTACCAACGTAATCTATTTGATGAAATGAATGAAAAACAGATGCAACTAGATGAAGCAGAATCTAAAGAATTATCATTTAAGGAACAACAATTACAAGAAAAGCAAGACAAACTAGCAGAAACATTAAAAAAATTTAAAGATAGTCAAGAGAAAACAACTGAACAAAAAAAGATAATATCAAATTCAGAAAAGACTAGAGAAGATATTCTTGCAGATTTTGAGAAATCAAAAATAATAACTGGAATGGGACTAGTAGAGAAAACAGATGCCATCACAGAAAAGAAAGCAACAAAAACAGATACTACAACACAGAATATAAAAATTAAAGCCTTTTTGTCACTTCCGCATAGCGTTCAATGGAAAAAAGAACTAGTGTATGATGTTCTAGTCACAGATGATAGCGGACACAGATACAATCCAAATTATAATGATTATGTAGGAAACGAGTTAGAAGATGTTTCAGTAACTGGAAAGATAATCAATCCTTCAGGTGAAACAATGGAAAGTTTTAGTGGTGTAACTGATTCTAATGGAAATTACATTAACCGATTCCAAATCCCTGACAACAGTCCAACTAGAGGGGAATACACAGTACAAGTAAACGCATCATACACCTTAAAGGATGAAATAAAATCTGAATCAGGTACAAGTAAAATATTCTTTGTATTACCTGCTCAAAATAACAGTTTCAATGACCCACCAATAGCTGACGCTGGAATTGATGGACATTATGCAAGTGGCAGTACAGTTACACTTGACGGATCAAACAGCACTGATACTGAAAAATCTATTTTGTATTACACATGGTCACAAACAGACGGTACTAAAGTTATGCTAGATAGTAATAAAACAAAAAACTCAACATCAACATTTACAATGTTAGATGAATTTGGAACTTTTGTTTTTAGTTTACTAGTAAATGATGGTTACAAGGATTCATTAGAACCTGATACAGTTACAATAACTTCGTTACATGCAGAAGCAGGAGAAAACCAAACTAGAAGCATAAAGAAGATAACTCTGGATGGTTCTGGTAGTGGAACCGCTTTACCTAATAATGACACAATAACCTATTCATGGACTTTTTTCAAAGTGCCTACGGATAGTGAAATTACAATAGATGATTTATCTAATGCTAATACTAACAATCCTACTTTTACACCTGATATTATAGGAAATTATATATTAAAATTAAATGTAACTGATGATAAAATTTTTGATACTGATGTCGTAAATGTCAAAATAAAACAATGAAATTCACAATAATTTAAGAAATTCTTTCTTTGTTAATCCATAATCAGAAATTATTGATAATATCAATCCTTTACCAAGTTCCTTTTTTTCTAGGAATAAAAGCCCATAATCCATCACACCATCTTCAACTATAATATGACTTTCTGTTTGTCTTGTAGGATAAAAATCGCTTTTCCATAATGCTTTGAGTATTTCCAAATATCCAATAACAGATAAACTCAGAGTGATACAATAACTAATTTTGAGGCTAAATCTTTCGTTTTATCTTCAAGATAAGATTTGCATAATTTGATTGCTTTTTTTTTTATCTGTTACAGCTTCTTGTTTTGTATCTCCTTGACCTCATGCTTGTGGTATTTCTAAACAATATCCAACAAAGAATTTTCCATCTTTTTTAACTAGAATGTTATAATCTTCTTTTTTACTCATATTTTTAATACAAATTTTAATTATATCAAATAGATCTAAAAATTTGGTTGTCTATCTATTGTCTCACAACAGTTAACTTTGTGTTTAATGGCATGTCCGTTGCGGGAGTCGCCCAGCCTGGTCAAAGGCGTAGGGCTTAGGACCCTATATCTTAGGATTTCGTGGGTTCAAATCCCACCTCCCGCACCATTTTGATTTCTGTGAATGATTAATAATGAGAAAATCTTTAGCAAACAAGTCATGAAAACAGTTGTAGGTATTACAGTAGTTGGTAAAGACAGAGAGGGAATAGTAGCTACATTTACAAATTTTGCATTCTCTAAAGGTGGAAACATTGAGAAAGTAAATCAAAATGTAATCAAAGGTCTTTTCGGAATGTATCTAGAAGTATCTTTTTCAAAAACAATTGATGTTAAGAAATTTGATTCAGACATTCAAAGTTTATCTAAAAAAGAAAAGATGGATGTGAGTACACACCACGAAACTAATTTACAAAAAAATATTGCAGTACTAGTAACTAAAGAACCGCTTTGTTTGCAAACAATTTTAGCAAATTCAAAATCACTGAAGGGAAAAATTTCAGTAGTTATTGGTACTGAAAAAACATTAGAATCTCTAGCAAAAAAAGCAAAAATTCCATTTATATTAGTAGAAGAGAAAGTACAAGACAAAGCTGAAGAGAAAATCATTCAGATATGCAAAAAATACAACATTGATTTGATTTCACTTGCAAGATACATGAGAATTCTTAGTCCTAATTTTGTTTGGAGATATCCAAATAGAATAATTAACATTCATCCATCATTACTGCCAGCATTTTCAGGAGCTTCTGCATATGCACAAGCATTTGAAAGAGGTACAAAGATTATTGGTGTTACATCGCACTATGTAACTGAGAACTTGGATCAAGGGCCAATTATCTTCCAAGACTCTTTCAAAGTAGATCCAAATTATACGTTAGAGCAAATAAAATCTAAAGGACAAAAACTTGAAGCAGACACCTTACTGAAAGCAATGAAGATGCATTTAGAAAACAAACTTGAAGTTCGCTGGAGAAAGGTTCACATCAAATTAAAGTGAATTAGATGGTAAACATTAAAACACAGTTTGATCCTAACTTAAGAAGATCAATTTTAAACAAAAAGCAAGTTGCAGTGATTCCTGTAGGCTCAATTGAGCAACATGGACCACATTTACCCATATCAACTGATTCGGATATTGTAACTGAAATTGCAAAAAAAATATCAGAAAAATTTGGATATCTTTTACTCCCTACACTAAATTATGGAGTCTCATATGAGCATGCACCTTTTTTTAATCTAAGTGTTAGAGAATCAACTCTACGTACTGTACTAACTGATTTGTGTTCATCATTATTATCAAACAACATCAAAACAGTTTTCATAATTAATGGCCATCATGGAAATCTAAAACCAATAAAAAATTTAGATGTAAAACTTGGAAAAATCTCTAAAAATAAACTAAGAGTGTTCCCATTATCCTACTGGCATTTTATGGAAAGAGAGTTTGATCATGCAGGGTTTGTAGAAACCTCACTAATGTTAGCAATATCAAAAAATGTCAAAATGAATTTAGCAAAAAAAGGTCTAGATACTGATGGAATGACAAAGAAAGAAATTCTTAAACTTGGAAAACTAGCAAATCAATCATTTCCTAAAGCTACTAAAAATGGAATTTGGGGAGATCCAAGAAAAGCTACAAAGAAAGATGGACAAGCAATTTTAGCTGAAATTATCAAAAATCTTGGAAAAAAGTGTCAAACTTGCCTTACTGGGCATAGCTCTTAATTTCACCAATGGAAATTTAATATAATGCCTTGATATCCATGTCAATAAGTGATTATTGATGTCCGTTGATATGGCAGTAAAAGTATTGGATGAGAGTATCAATCAAGTAGTATTGATAAAACTCAAAGGAAGCAAGACCATTAGAGGTACTCTTTTAGGTTTTGACCAACACATGAACCTGCTACTCGATTCTTCAGAAGAAATTCCTGCTGAAGGCGATTCTATAAGCCTCGGAAGCATTGTAGTTAGAGGAGATAATGTAGTAATGATTTCCCCTCCACCAGCAGGCACATAATTAGGTGAATTGCGATGACTAAAGGCACAAGTTCTATGGGTGGTTTTACAAAAAAGAAAGTTCACATCAGATGTAGAAGATGTGGTAAGAACTCACTACACAAACGTCATCACCAATGTGCAAGTTGTGGATTCCCAGAGGCTAAACGCAGAAAGTATTCTTGGATTAAATGGTATACATAGATGCAAGAAATTGTTCTAATTCTTAGTTCATTAGCAGGTGTTGCTACAGCCGCTGCTGTACGTAGAATGCCAAGAGACAAAAATCAATTACTTAGTATAGGTGCTAGTTCACACATCAAAAGTCAAATCAGTTCATTAAAAATTGAAAAAGATATCCTAACTAAAACCATTTCAAGATTATATCAAGCAGAATCTGAATTTTCTAAAATTCAAAAAGACAAGTTGTTACTAAAGTATCAACACCAATTAGGAATTGTATTAGCCAAACTCGAAAAACTTGAACAAGCAAGTAATCATCCAGACTTGGGTCCAGTTGGTGATGGCTTGATAACATTAATGGATCAAAAATTATCAAAACTTGATGATAGACTGTATGAATTGTCATCAAAAATAATAAGCACTCAAGTTGAAACACCAAAAATTTCTGAAGCAAAACAAGAAACAAAACAAAAGGTTTCCAACGTATTTAATTTTGAGAAACCAAAAGAAAGTAAATCAGAACCAATTGAGATTCCTCCAACAAGATCAAGACAATCATTTGAATTAACGACTCTAACAAATATTTCAAGAAAAGAACCAAAATTCCCATTATTTGAAAATAAGGCAGAACAAATTGTAAAACCAATGCCGCAACCAAGAATAGTTCAAACAGAATTAATCAAACCAAAAGATGAAATCATTCAAGAAATCATACAGCAAAAACCAAAAGTTGAAGATAAAATTGAGATAATCCAATCAGTTACACCAAAACCTAAAGTTAATTTAGAGACTAAACCAAATTTGGATGACGAAGTTGCAAAAATTACAGAACATAAAGCACTTCCAGAGCCAAGAATACCAGAACCAACAGTACAAAAACCAACTACATTAGAGGATGACTTTGATGATGATGATGCAGATGATTTAGATAAAATCAAAGGTAATATCATGAGAGTACTATCAAAGCTTGATCAAGCAGAGGTAGAGTAAATGACCTACGATGATGCCATCAAGGCATTATCAAATGATGCATTAAAAATTGTTAAAGATGATTATGTGATTGGATTAGGTAGTGGACGAGCAGCAACTACTCTTGTAAAATCATTATCAAAACTAATCAAACTAAAAAATTACAATATACGAGGAGTTCCAACATCATTGCAAATTAAATTAATTGCTGAAAAAGGTGGCATACCACTAGTAGAAGCTGATCAGGTAGAACACATAGATGTTGTATTTGATGGTGCAGACCAAATTGATTCAAAAAATTATGTAATCAAAGGCGGTGGCGGAGCTTTACTGCGAGAAAATATTCTATTTAGTCTTGCAAAGAGAGTTGTAGTAATGGCAGACAAGACAAAGTTTGTAAAAAATTTCAATAGAACTGTTCCAGTAGAAATTCATCCTCTTGCAAGAAAAACAGTTGTAAAATCAATTAAAGAATTGGGAGGAAGTGCACAAATTCGTTCACTTGATAGAGGATATCCATTCTTTACAGAAAACGGGAACATAATTTTGGATTGTAATTTTGGAACAATAAAGGATCCCAAATCTTTAACTCAAAAAATTAAACAAACCACAGGTGTTTTAGAGTCAGGAATATTTTTGAGAAAGCCAAATGTGATTTACAAAGCCAAAGAAAATGGTAAATTTGATATTCTTTAGAAGTTTTATTTCGAATACAAGTTAATTTTTCTATCTACTAGTTTACCATGGCCGAGTTTTCCAATCACCTCAAAGTTCTCAGCAACCAGTTCACCTCTAACCATTGTTTTAACAGGCCATCCAGTTAGTTTTCTACCCTCATATACAATATAATCAGAAAAGCCTCCAAACAAATCTGAAGTTACAGTTTTTTTCTTTTTCAAATCTATCATTACAATATCCGCATCAGAATTTTTCTCAAGAGTACCTTTTTGTGGATACATTCCAAAAATTTGAGCGGCATTTTGACTAGTAAATCGTACAAATTGTTCTAGAGAAATTTTCTTTTGGTTAACACCATCATTAAGTAAAATTGGAATTACTGTTCCTATTCCAGGAAATCCCGCAAGAGCACTCCATACATTATCACCATCTAGTTTTAGTTTGAGCTGGTTTGCAACATGATCAGTACCTATAGTATCAATTTGGTTATTGGACAAAGCATCCCATACTGCCTTTCTATCATCTTCTGTTCGAATTGGAGGCATGACTTTGGCAAGATATCCGGATTGTTTCTCATAAGATAAAGTAAGATAGTGAGGACATGTCTCTACAAAAATTTTGGTTCCAAGTTTTTTTTCTTCTTCAATTTGTTTTAATGCACGCTCAGAACCAATATGTACAAAATAAATTACACAATCATGATCCCTACCAAACTTTGATACAGTTTTGATTGCTTTGGCTTCAAATTCTGGAGAACGACTAGAAGACCATGCAGATAATCCATCTTGATTTTTTTCTTTTGCAGTTTTAATTCCACACCCACATGATTCGTAATCTTCTGCATGAACTAAAACAGGGCAACCAAGCTCGGCTGCTGCCTTTACTGTTTGTTCAACTATCTCATCAGTTACATTGACTTTGGATTCAACAAGACTAGAAGAGTTTGGTGGCATGTCCATGTATACATGACCTACTTCACCACCAAGATTCATGTAAATTTTAAAAGATGTGATTCCTTTTTCAACACAATAATTCATCTCACTGATTTGTTGTGGTGTAAAAATTGAAGCATGTATTGTATAATCAACATAATGATTTTGTGATGCTGAATCAAGCTGTGATTGTAAAGAATTTGTGAAAGGATTACCTAGTCGAAGCATTCGCATCATGGTAGTAATCCCACCAATTGCTGCAGCGTGGGATTCAGTTTTTGCAGCTTCATTAATTGGAGAATAGACACCATAATGAACATGAGTATCAATAGGTCCTGGAACTGAAACCAATCCTGCACCATTAATTTTATGATCACATGCAGGTGTATCAGTTGTAAATCCAACTATTTTTCCCTCATCTATGAGAATATTTTTCTCAATCACTCCTTGGGGAAGGATTACATGTGAATTAGTAATTACAGTGTCATACGTCATCTGAAAATTTTATGTAAGGTGGGCTATTATGCGTTGAGAAAATTACAGAAAAAACCAGTTAAAGAGACACAAAATAATCAAAAAAAGAGAGTCGATTAAATGAAATTAGGAATGAAACTTTTCATAATTGGGATCATGGCAATTCTCACACAAGTTTTTGGCGGTTTATTATTTTAAAATCTCTCCACACAGGAGTGTAAACTTTAGTTTTTTTGTCAAATCACTTGAGAAAATGAATAAAAGAACAACTGAAAAGAGATATTCTGAGGGCCGGTGGTTTAGGAGTATAATGCCTCGTTCGCAACGAGGATGTCGAGGGTGCGATTCCCTCCCGGTCCACTTTTCCAGAAACTATTATACATAAATGAAAAATATCATCATCATGGAAGTTTTTGACGGCAAAAAAGCTGCACAAGACTACATGTCAAAGCACACATTAGCATTCTCTACTCCAGAACTAACTCTGATGAGATTTGCATTTTGGTTAGGAGATTCAGTGCCAGATCCAAAAAATGAGGGTAAAGGAATTCCGAGAATGATGACATATTTGATAGAACAAGACTTTGAACCAGTCTTAATTGATGATGATACATACGTACCATCAGGGGCTGTCAAAAGTTCAGCAAATGTTGGAAATGCATTTAATGAACAAGTTTCAAATGGAAACTTTTGTTCTGAATGTGGTAACAATTTATCATCTACTGCAAAATTCTGTCCTGAATGCGGAACAACACAATAAGAAAATAATTTTTTAATTTACTAATTTTAGGCTTTAGCGCCACACTTTGTACAAAACTTTGCATTTGTTCTAAGTACTGCACCACATGAAGAACATCCATTCCCACTTTGTTGCGGTGCCATTTGTCTTGGCATTAATGCTGGATCAGGTGAAGGTAATGTTCCCACATCTCCAAATGCTTCTTGTGCAGAAACAATTCCTGGAGGACTTCCACCTACTGGATTTTCTGCAGTTCCTGCTCTTGGTTGTCCCATTCCACCTGCCATCATTCCAGGTTGTCCCATTCCAGGCATTAATCCTGGAGATTGTGTATTTCCAGAACCAGAACCTACAGATTTTTTTAATTCAAAGATTACTTTGATAGCTAGAAATTCTAATGCAGAATATGCAACTGTATAATCACCTAATTTTTGAAAGAATTCTTTGTCACTGAGCATACCTTTCTTGTACATGTTGTTTGTATCAAGAAATGATTCATAGTATCCTTGAGATTCATCAAACAAACTCTGTAGTTTGTCAAAAAGCATACCAAGTGTATCTACTTCACCAAATGACATAATCATACTCAATTTTTGGAATATTAATTACTTTAGGATCAAAAAAGAGGAAAAATGTGTTTGTTTATTCGAGTGCTCTATCAATCATACCTTGGTATGATTCTTTAGATGCTGCACCTACTTGCTGACTAACTATTTCGCCTTTGTTAAGGAGGATTAAAGTTGGAATACTAAAGACATTGTATTTTGATGCCAATTCATTAGCCTCATCAACGTTAACTTTGACAAATTTTACTTTGCCATCATAGTCAGCTGCTAGTTCTTCAACTACTGGACCTACCATTCTACACGGTCCACACCATTCGGCCCAAAAGTCTACAAATACAGGAATGTCAGAATTTATCACATCTACTTCCCATGATTTTGCATCTGAAATTTGTGTAACAGTCATTCTAACATTATTTTATTGCACGTACCTAAAAACGTTCACCAGAATTTACACCATATTTTTTGTTAGAAAATTAATTTTGGTATATACTTAAATGACGTTTTGGTAAATCTCAAATATGAGTTCAGAGCTTAGACTTAAAAAATTAAGAGGTTCTGGGGGCTACATTATGGCTACTGTCACTGACGAACAACAAATGAAAGGAAATCTAGGAGGTCCAGATCTATTTTTGGCACCAATTGGAAGGTTAGATGCTGATAAAATTACTAAACATTTTTGCAATACTTGTGAGAAAGAATATGAGGGTTCTCCAAAAATAGAATTTGAAAATCCAAATGAAGAAGTTGCAGAAAATCTAATACTTGCAGAACGAGGTCAATACATTTGTAATTCATGTAATGCTTCTATTGCTGAATACAGGGAATTCAAAAAAGAAAATGAAGCAGGAGAAGTTGGAGTTGCAAAACCACTAGAATCTCAAAATACACAACCAGAAACCATTCCGCAACAAGTAGCAGAACCTGCAACAGCTCCACAACCAACTGTGACACAGCCAGGTCCGACAACTTCAGTTACATCAATTGAAGGAAAAGCAGTATTTGATGAAAGTGCAAATAAAATTGGAACTGCAAAACAAGTTGGAATTGATTCTACACAATCAATGGTTCTAGTAATTACTAAAGAAGATGGTACGGAATATAGCATACCATGGAATAGCATTAAAAAAATTGGCGAAGTCGTTCTTTTAGGAAATCCTGAAGTGGAATCTCATCCAGGAAAATGCTCTAACTGTGGATTTGAAAACAAAGAAGGTTCCAAATTTTGTGAAGATTGTGGAAGCAAAATCTGATAGATAGTAAATTTAATCAATGATACTATAAGCGAGAATATAATTGGCAAAAAGATCAATCCCTAAAGGAGTAGTAAAAGACATCATAATTGTCGGAGTAGGGGTATTAGTTATTTGGATTGGCCTACAAGTAGCATTTGGAACACAAAATCCATTTTATGTTGTTGCAAGTGAAAGTATGATTCCAGTTTTAGAAGTATATGACGTGTTGGTAGTTTCAGGACATGTGCCTTTTGAAGATATTGAGATTGGAGACATCATTGTGTTTAATCGGCCATCAGATCATAATAGAGTAATTGTACATAGAGTTGCGTCAATCATAGATGATGATCCTAAAACAATTAGAACAAAAGGAGATGCAAACCCAACATCAATTCCAGGAACAGACTTTCCACTTACTGAAGAAGAATACATAGGAAAAGTGGCACATATTCTTCCACAAGTTGGTTACATCACCCAGTTGATAAAACCGCCAATCAACTATGTCATAATTGCAATAGTCATTGGAATAATGGTAGTAAAGCAATTTGTAAAAAAGAAAAATGTGAAAGAACTTTCATTAACTGATCCTGATGAATCTGCTAATCCAGATACAATTGAAGAATTATCAGGTATTGATAAAATTGAAAAAGATTCTGAATATTCAGAGCATGTTGAGAAAACCGGAGGAGAAATTAGACTTGAACAGCATGTTGATTCTGATGAAATTGAAAACAATGCAAAAACAGATGTGATTGAAGACAAATTCAAAAATATCGAAGGCGCTATAGAAGACAAGAAATTAAAATCAGATAAGAATTCAAAATAAAAAGAAAACTAATTTTTGTAATTATTCAGGCAAACAAGTTCACATATGCATATGACAAGCGCAATAGATCGTCCTGTCTGCTTGGTAGTATAATTACGTCATATCTACTAAAAAAGGATCCAGAGAAATCATTAGTTTCAAGAGTAGTATTACTTGTGTAATATTGAAATTATATTTATCAAAATTATAAAAAAAGAAAAAAGAACCGAGTTCTTGTTGATGTTACCACAAATTCCGGGAGTAGAGCCATCGGTTTGACATTCTGGTGCGAATTCATCAATGATAGTTATCTTTCTGTTACCATTTCCATTGTTGTTCTAAGTTAGGTCAAATTTTACCCAAGATTCGTTGTTAGTGCCATCTGCATCAACAAATGGGCCTGATTATTACTTAAGATCCTGTTAGTAAGAAAAATAAAAGCTATTTTGGAAATTTAGGAAAAAATATTCTCGAATTTAAATTATTTAAAAATATAAAACTAATTTTAAAATTTAAAGAACAGAGTCTTTTGTTTTGAAAACTCGTTTAAAGTATCCAGATGGTTCATTTGGTTCTACAATATCATTAGTAACACCAGCCAAGTTCTTTGCCAAATTCATTTTGTAACCTACTTGCATCTGTCTCTGAATTTGAATTCTTTGTGCTTGAGGTGAGCCTGCACCATGCATTGATTCTGTAAGATATCCAACTGCATTTCGACCCAGGGTCATATTTTCAATTAATCTTAAAATTCTCATTCTATTTTCTACATCAACTCCTTTTCGTCCTACAAGATATTTTCGAAGTAATGGTCCTGCTTCAGGATGTCTAAAGTCTTTTTCAGATGGCAATGTAACTACTAGTCCGCCTGCAATATCTTGTGCTAATCTACTAATCTCATATGGGAATCGTGTAACATTGTGTTTGCAAACTTGTGCAAGCATATCATCATTTAGATAAACACCAGATTTCATTTTCTGTGCTTGGTGTGATGATGCAATTCCTGCAGCAAAAATTGTTTCATTGAGATGAGTCATTTCAATAATTTTATCCTTAATGTGAGATACTTTAGGAACACCATTGTAATCTGCAATTGTAGCTGCTGCTCCAATTAACACATCACCTAGACCTGTTTTGCATACATAACTACGTCTATGATAGCAAGTGAATCGCTCTATAAGCATAGATGCAAATTCATATTCTCCATGCATGAAAATTTTATCCCATGGAATAAACACTCTATCTAAAATCATTAAAGCTTCTTGACCACTAAACTTTGCATTACCATCATCAATGTCACCCTCCTCCATGCTTCGAGTGTCGCAAGACTGTCTACCGTAAATGTAAGTAATACCTTTAACATCTGCAGGAACTGCACCAACTATTGCCCAGTCTTTATCATCTTCAGTTAGTCTAATTGTTGGCATTAAAATTATCCAGTGAGAGTTGATACATCCTGTTTGATGAGCTTTTGCACCTGAAACATAGACTCCTTTCTCATCTCTATCTACAACTCTGGTAAACAAATCAGGGTCATCTTGTTCTGCTGGACCCTTACTTCTATCCCCTTTAGGATCTGTCATTGCTCCACCAATTACAAGATTTTCTTGTTGCACCATCTTTACAAATTCTAAGAATCGTTTATGATAATTGGTTCCATGTTTTTCATCAATTTCAAATGTAGTAGAATGTAAGGAATTCATTGCATCCATTCCAACACATCTTTGGAAACATGTTCCAGTATTTTGTCCAAGTTTTCTCTGCATTTTATTTTGTAAAACTAAATCTTCTGCACTTTCTGCAATGTGTAAAAATCTGTTAACTCGAAGTCCAGTAATTGATGAATCAGCAGAAGCTAATGCTTCTTCACGTACTGCAAGATCATAAGTTTCTGCAACTGCATTAATTGATGGTCTAATCATTGGATGGTCTACAGGTTCTTTAACTAGTTCACCAAAAAGATAAATTTTGAGATCTCTACCTCTAAGGCTTTTAATGTAATCGTTTCCAGTTCTAATTGTCTTTAAGACATTAGCCATACAACATTATTTATCTTGATGTTGTATAAATATTCTAAATTAGTGCAAGCTAAATTTTAGGAATAAACTGCGATCAGAGACCTATTCTGACATCAAGGATACGACAACCTTTTCCTTTTTCCATTACAAGGACTGGATTCATGTCTAATTCTTTGATCTCTGTAAAATCTGAAACTAGTTGAGACAATCTCTGAATACACTCAGAAAGTTTTGCAATATCAGATGGCTTTTCACCTCTAACCCCTTGGAGTAATTTTTGAGTTTTAATTGATGCAATCATGTCATCAGCTTCTAGATTAGTTACCGGTGCAAGTTTGAAGGTCACATCTTTGAGAACTTCTACATAGATTCCACCCATTCCAAGCATAATCACTGGACCAAATCCAAGCTCCAGTTTGGAGCCTATGATGAGTTCTTTGCCACCTTTTACCATCTCTACAATTAGAACGCCTTTGATCTCAGCTTTACTGTTGTATTTTTTAGCATTTTTGATAATTGTTTTGTATGCCTCTTTAATTTCAGAATCATTTGTCAAGTTTACTTTAACACCACCTGCATCAGACTTGTGAATAATTTGTGGAGACGCAATCTTCATTACAACAGGGTAACCAATCTTCTTTGCAATTTTTACTGCTTCTACTTCATTTTTGGCAAGTGCACTTTGTGGTAAAGATAAACCATAAGCTTTGAGAACTTCTTGTCCTTCTTCTTCTAAAAGATTTGGTCTCTTTTCTTTTTTTACTTTATCAAAAATTGCCTTTGCCTTTGCTTTGTTTACTTTGAATTTTGTAATTTTTCCATTTGGAGATTTTATCCAATTTGAAAATCTAATCATGGCAGATAGAGTTCTGATAGCACCTTCTGCATAATTGTAATATGGAACATTTCCTTTTGCTAAAATTTCTCTATTTGTAATTCCTTCATCTAATCCCATTAAACTTGCAAGCATTGTTTTTTTGTATTTTTTAGACATTGAAACAATAACTTCTGCTAGTTTATCATAATCTAAAGTTCCTGATGGTGTACACATTGTAATGACAGATCCAACTTTAGGATGTGTAAGTACACGGTCTAAAACATTGTGGAATCTATTAAAATCAGCATCACCTACTATATCAACAGGATTCCTAGAGCTTCCCCAAGGAGGAATTACCGTGTCAATTTTTTTTCTAACACTAGTGATGTCTGCCATGTTAATTTTTAACTTTGAACATGCATCAGTTGAGATAATTGCAGGTCCGCCTGCGTTTGAAACAATTACAAGATCACCTGCTGCTGGAAGTGGTTGTTTTGAAAATGCAGTTGCATAATCAAATAATTCCTCCATAGTATCAACTCGAATAGCACCTGATTGTTTTAGTAAAGCATCATAGATTTCATCTGAGCCCATTAAAGCTCCAGTATGAGACATTGCAGCTTTTGCACCCTCTGGACTACGTCCTGATTTGAGTACAAGGACTGGTTTTTTGAGTTTTTTAGTAATATTTTTACAAACTTTAAGGAATTCTTGGCCATCCCCCATATCTTCAAGATACATTACAATAACTTCGGTTTGTTTATGATTTGCAAGAATTTTCAAAATGTCAACTTCGCTCATTACAGCTTTGTTTCCAAGGCTTACAACTGCTGAGAAACCAATTCCTTGAGCACTGGCATCTTCAACTAGAGCCGCACATATTGCGCCACTTTGTGAGACAAGTGCAATTTTTCCAGACTTTGGTGTAACTTTAAGAAAAGTGGAATTCATCATTGTCTTTGGATCAAGATTCATGACACCAAGACAGTTAGGTCCAATAATTTGGATATTGTATTTTTTAGCTATGTCTTCAAGTTCTTGTTCACGTTTTGCTCCCTCTTCATCAACTTCTTTGAAACCTGCAGTGATGATGATAACGCCTTTGACTTTTTTTTTTCCACATTCTTCCAACACAGGTGCAACCAATGTATTTTTGATTACAATAACTGCAAGATCAATTGGTTTTGGAACATCTAAAACAGATTTGTATGCTTTTTTGTAAAAGACTTGATCTCTAGATGGGCTAATCGGATAAACAATTCCTTTGAAACCATTCATAATATTTGATGTAATAGTGGCACCAACACTTCCTCTCTTATCAGATGCACCAATTACTGCAATGGATTTCGGTGATAAGATAACAGATTCTGTCATGTTAAGTTCAATCTAAAATTTTGTATAATAAAGTTATTCTCGAAAATTTCTGATCTCTAATTTTTAGCTTCCCAGCATTTTTCCTGCTAAATTCTCTTTTCTAGGAACCCAGACAATTGATAAATTTGAAAATTTTCCAATAATTCCCCATGCTTCTCTAGCCAGATTTCTTAATGCTTCATTGTTTATTGCAAATTCATGATTTAATTGGTTTACAGTATTTTTAGAATCGCTGTAAATGGTAACTTTTTCATCAGAATCAACATATTTGTTTAATGCAGAAATTATCGCCAGATATTCAGCCTGATTGTTTGTAAGTTCAGGTTTTTTTTCATAAAATGATTCTCCAGTTTCTTTTATAAAATAGCCATACCCACTGTTTGTACCACCAGAACCGTCAACGTAAATACTAATTTCCATCTTTATACAACCTTGTTACCTTTACAATAAGATTTAGTACCATCATGTAAATAATTGTAGAGATTCCTTGAGATATAATTGATGCCAAATATGGATCATAGCTTATTGTTAGAAGATAATACTGTAATGCCCATCTAACTACTGTATAAACAACCTCAGCAATTCCTAGAGAGGTAATTAGTTTTTTTAAATCATGTTTTAATTTTATAGTATCAGTTTTGCCAGATTCTAATCGATATTTTTTTCTGTTATCTAGATAAAACAAGCTACTAAAAACTGAAAAATAAATAGTATAATCTGCAATTGTTGTATAAGTGGTGTTTAGATAATTAGATTGATCAGATAAAATTTGAGCAATAACAGCTGAAATTATTATTGATGCTGCAAATGCTATAAGAATATTTTTATTTAGTTTTAGATATTCCTGTAGCATATTTTTAATTCTAGTTTGTTACAAATAAACTAAGATTAGTCCAAAGTAATCTTCAAAAATATTATCAACCCTGCAAGTTCTGCAATACCTACCCCCAACATGTATGGGAATATTTCATGTGAGAAAATTTCTTCCATTGAAAAATAAGCTAATGCGCCAATAACATTATGTAAAAACAGCATTCCTGCTACCACTATCATGCCCAAAGGAAGCTGGGCTTTAGTCTTTCCATACATTTTTCCAAATATACAAATTAAAATTCCAAGTATGCCCATATTTGCAATTGAGACAATAGACAATACTAGAGAAGTAGATTCCATTAGAATAAAACACCTCGCGAGCTTTTATTTACTTTTATCCAATTTTTCTTTAATTTCATCAAATGTCTCCATATTTACTTCAAGAAAAGTGGAGATAAAGTAAGTCACATTATATTTTTCTCCAACTTTGCTTATCATATTATTTTTTTCTAATACTCTGATATGATGCTGAATAGCCTTGTAATCAAGACCCAATTCCTTTGCTAATTGGTTTGTGTTAAACGGATTTTCCTTGAGTTTTGAAATTATTTTTAATCGATTTAATCCGCCTCGTGAACCTGTAAATACAAACCACAGGAGTCTTTTTGTATCAGGATCATTGGCCATAAGTTATGAAATTCCTTCTCATTTACTACTAAAAGGTATTCGGGGATAAACAATAGTAGAAAGTATAAAAAACATAATCAGACAATTTCAGTGAACTAAAAAATGATGTTAAATTATGATGCACCACTGTATAGACCACCATCAGAAGCTAGATCATTGATTTTCCAAGTCACATTAGGATGCTCATTTAACGAATGCTCATTTTGTGATATGTATAGATCAAAAGAATATTCTGAAAGACCGTGGGAAGATGTTAAAGCAGAAATTGACATGATGGCAGGCTATCTTCCTGACACTAGAAGAGTATTTCTTGCAGATGGAGATGCGTTAAACCTTGATTCTGAATATATGATTAAAGTTGTAAAATACATTAGAGGAAAATTTCAAAACATTGAAAGAATTTCTTGTTATGCAATGCCCATGAACATACTAAAGAAAACATCTGAAGAGCTAAAGAAAATGAATGAGGCAGGACTGGATATGTTTTATCTAGGGATTGAGAGTGGTTCAGACATTGTTCTAAAAAAAGTTACAAAGGGAGCTATAGCAAAAACAATCATCAAATCAGTAAACAAAGCAAAAGAAGCAGGATATGTAATGTCATGTATGGTAATTTTAGGATTAGGTGGGAAAAAATATTCCAAAGATCACATCAAAGGAACTGCAGAAGTACTTAGTGCATGTTCACCAAATTATGTTGGTGCCCTAACACTCTATTTAGAAAATGGAATTAAACAAGAATTCATAGACAAGTATGAAGGTGAATTTGTTAAAATTAGTGATGATGAATCATTAGAAGAGCTATACGATTTGGTAAATCAAATTGATACAAAAGAAGAAATTGTATTTAGAGTAAATCATGGTTCAAATGCATATAATGTAAAAGGAACATTTCCTCAAGACAAACAAGAGATGCTAGAGAAAGTTGAATGGATGAAAGAGCATCCAGAAATTGTACGTCCAGAAGGGTTACGAGGATTCTAAATTAAATTTTCTTGATACATGTATACTACTTTGAAGATTTTAACTGAATAGTCGCCATCAAATAATTTGGTTGTGGCACCATTATCAGAATTTAACACTCTAAATTTGTACTCATAATTGCCATCTGAGCTCACATCAGTTTGAGCAAAATGAACTGCATCGCCATCTTTGAAAATTTGAATAATTACAGGATACCCTTCTACATGATTTGTAATTTTTCCTTCAACATATGCCCATGGTAAAGTGTTATCTTCAGAAGAATGAAAGAAAATAGTTGATTTTTCAAGACCGGTCATTCCAATTAGTGGAGTAATTTCAGTTTGAGGCATATGTGTATGGCCATTGATTAGAACTTGACCGGAATGAGGATGTGCAAAGGAAGAGTCAATTGAAAATGACAAAAGAAAAATCAAAACCAAAAGACTTGAAAACAAAATTAATTTCTTCATATCAAAAGCTTGCATTGTGGTAGTTTAAGAATTTTTCAAACTAAAGATTATCAATTAAAGATTTGAGGCTTTCTGGAAGATCTGGTAATTCAGTGTGACTTTCATTGTTTTGAAGAATTTCAGGACCTATTCTTCTAACTCGCTGTGTTCCAATAAGAGTATCAATATTTCTTTGAATATCTTTTTCAGATAATATCACCTTTAGTTTTTCAGTAACAATTTCTTCGTTTTCATATTTTTTAATTCCATGCTGGACTAGAATGATTTTTTCTTCAGATGAGAACTCTGTCATGTTTTTGACAAGCCGTTTATGGGTAATAATCTTTGGTTAAACAAAGATAGTTAAAATATGATGAATTGTAAATGAACCTGCTTGGCAAGTAAATTACAATTAATATCAAATGTATTAACAACAAAAAGATACGCATCTATTGCCGTAATTAGTGGCACAGGATTGGGAATAATCTATTACTTTTTGACAATGTCAATGTTGCCATCTCATTTGAGCACAACAATGGAGATAATGCCATCATACATTGTGACGTCAGTAGGATTGACAATAGCAATATCATCGCTAGCAGGAATAAATTTTGCAATGATGGCATTTAAGATAAAGAGGATGAAGATGATGAATTCTGTAAAATCAAACTCATCTGCAGTATTAGGTGGAGCATTTGCTGCATTCACTCCAGGATGTCCAGCATGTACCGCGCCTCTTGCAGTGATTTTGAGTGCTGTCGGGGGATTGTCATTGTTTCCAATGCAAGGATTGGAATTAAAATTCATTTCAGTAGGAGTATTAATTTTCTCTATTTGGTGGATTGCAAGAGGTCTGCAAAGTAAAAGCTGTTGTAAAATAGAATAAAAATAAAATCAAATGTAAGGTTGTTATTTATTAATCAACGTGAACGTGTTTATCATCTGTACTAACTTTATCATAATCATGATTATGAGATCCATCAGAATGTCCTTTACATCTAAGAACAAAACAAACTACTGCCAGTGCAATTGCTACTGCTGCTGTATGTAAGATGAGGGTTATCTTTGAGTAATTCTTCTATTTTTACAACATTGTCTGCTTGCATGATGGAGTATCCTCCAACCTCAGAACTACTTGGTGTGGAACCTGATGTTTCAAGATGTTTTCCATTGCCAAGTGGAGCCCCCCCCCCCACCATATCAATAAGATGTTCACCACAGTTTTGAGCCCATTTCATCCAGGCCTCCATGGTCTTTGACATTTCTTCAGAAGACATTTCACCAAATTTTTCTTTTGCAGCTTTTGATGCATGATAGAGTGCAAGAAATTCAGTCATTTTTCTCTATAACTATACAACATACAACGTATTAAAATTCGGCAGTAACCAAAAGGTAAGTTAAGATTTCTTAGTTTAACTCAACAACATGGATCAATGATCTGAACAAATGATTCATGAGTATTATAAACAAATTTCACATAGCCAATATCATGAAAGAGAATAATTCAAATCCATCTTGGGAAGAAATTATAGGGTTATCTTGGATATTTGTTGAAGAATGTGATTGAATTCTTAATACACATTACTTTTATTAAATATCAATGATTCATAAAATAAAATATTTTGAATCCAAGCAATTGGCTCCAGGAGTTTATCTTCAAGATGTAGTTAATGACTTTCTATCCCAACATGGTAAAAATATCATATCTGTATTACCTGTGATGGATAGTGCCTTGTTGGTTCATTATACAGAATAGTACTCTAAAAAATAAAGAAACCAATAGTGCCTGAACCATTTTTTGGATATGGATTAATGTAAAAAATATCTTTTTGAATGGATGAACAATTCCCAGAACAAAAACTAGTGTCATTTAAAATAAAATCATCATCACAATTTCTACATTTTGGTATAATTTATCATACTTGATTAATTTCATAAACAATAGTGTGTTCAATAAAAACAACATGTTTTGTAAATAATTAAGACTAAAAATTGACCCATGTAGATTCAGCTACCAAATTGGGGATAGGAATAGACGCAGATTAAAGAGCAGTAACTTCAACATGATAGTGTAAGGTATCATCAATCTCTTTTTTTGCAGTAATTTCTACGATTTGAGCATCATTCTGGATAATTATTGGAATAGAAGGACCTATCTCATCTTTTCCTTCAAACACAGAATGAATTTCAAGATCAGGATTTGTAGGAGCAGGTTGTAAATATTCACATACGCCAGCAACTAAACTGTCCAAATCTCCAATGAATTTTTTCGGATCATCATCACCAGTTTGTTTGTATTCCATATTATCAATATTAGGAGCATGAACTATCAAATTCAATTTTACTTTACCTTGAAAACAACCACGAATTTCTAATTTTTCACGAGCTTTGAGTGCTTCTTCCCTTAATTTTACAATCAGATGTGCATCATCCTTACCCCAATTGGATTTTTTTGGAGGTTTACCTTCTACATCAAATATTATAGATTTTTTTGATTCTATTCCCATATCATCATTTAATTTCTTAGCAATAAATTCTTTTAGATTCTCAGGAGTATTTTCTTTAAATTTTTTATTTTGATAATCAATCATTATTCCAAAAGTTTTTTGTAAATTATCATACAAATCTACTTGATGAGATTTCTTTCTTCTTCAATTAAATTTACAATAGATTCAATCCTCATAACATCAATAATTCCTGAACCTAGTAATTCATAAACCTGAGGGACGGTCATTATTCCATCGTCATGATACAGACACACTACTAATTTCAGAAAGATAGTTGTAAAGATCTCGTCTATTCTTATCATCAACATCTTTCCCTACATCAAAAGATATTTTTTTACTAATATAAGCATTCATTCGTTTACTTACTTCGTTATTTTCAGGTTGAAGAAATCTAGATTCTATATTTAAAATCAGTTTTACAGATTCAAGTTTCTTTGTTTTCCATTGAGCCACGGTAAAAGTGATTATTGTGATAATTAGAGCAATAGTAGGTAGAATCCATGCTAAATCGTCAAATCCAACACTTATTTCCCATCCCAATATTTGTTGAATTTTCTCCATAATTGTAATTTTTGGAATATTACATGGAGCAGTTATACAATTTATTGTTTCAAATTCATCAACAAACGGAATCACAAAAACTGTTAGAAAAATTCCTATTACGATTAAACTAAGTATAATGACAGACGTCCTCAAATTCACAATGTGTCTCTAAATAGTATGAACTTAAGCATTTGCCAATCATAAATCAGAATTACAATTCATACAATACCATTTTCCATCAGGAGATTTATCCCTCATTTTCTTTGGATGTTTACAATTTGGAACAAGTTCTTTTTTTAATAATTCTAAATTTTCAATTATAGTTTTATCTACATTAAGAAGGGATTTGCCTATTCCATGAGAATCACCTGTAAAATCCCATTCTTTCTCAAGTCTTGTTATTCCAGATTTCTTTTGTTCAATCCACCAATCTATCATTTTAAGGGCTTTTTTGATAGTCATCATACCTGACATTTAGATACAATTAGAAAAAGTTGTCCAAAGTTCTAGTCTTTAGAGACTTGAACCGTTTATGGGGAATGCACTTCCTTCAATAAGTAAATGTATTCCAATGGTTGACCTTTAAGCATTTTCTTATATGATTCAATAAAGTCAGGTAATTGTTGTGACAATAATCGTTGAGATTCAATGCGTATTTCAGGAACATCAAGTGTTTTGTAAGAATTAATTTTATTTATTATATCTAAGAAGTTTTCTGAAAGTGTGTCTAATTTTTCAGGTGATGACAAATATTCTTTAATTTTATTTATTAGTATAAGCACCAAAAGAACATTCGCCAAATGTTCAGTTCTTCTGTAAATATGATTACCTAGATAAGTTCCCATGAAATTTCTAAATTTGTCATCTTGATCTTTTGTTAAATGTACAGCAGTTTTATCAAATTCAAAAAATCCTAATAATGAATTTTCAATTCCATTTATTATTTCAGTGATTGTGTATTTTGGAGAACGTTCAAAAATTTCTATTTTAAAATCTGTAAATTTTTTAAATGTTTTAAAAATTTCAATAGTATCTTCTTTGGATATCAATCTAATTTGTGAACCTATGTCAAAAACTTGTTTTGGAATTTCACCAAATTTTCTTTCAGGTAAACCAATGGTGTTTAAAGATAATGTGGTTAATTTATCAGCAATTAATCCTCCTCTAGATAGAATTTTCAGTTCATAATCTGTAGTCAAAGCAAATAATTCATAATTACTTGGAACTATTTTAATTGGTAAATCAACATCCATTTTACATAGATAATCGACTTTTATCCAATCTTTTTTGCCTGAAAATGATGTATAATGTACTCGATAGGAACAAAGATTTGCTATTGGATAAGATATTTTTGGAACCATTAATTCGATGTCAACTTCATTTAGAGAATTATTAATTACGTTCATAGTTTTTTCAACATCAGATATACTAGATTTTGTTAATAAATCGATATCAATACTTAATCGATTAGCTTCATGTTCAACTGTATGAAAAGGAATACACATTCCACCTCTAGTGACACAATCTAATTTTTGTAAAATCTGATATTGCATTTCAAAATCCATGATAAATTTTTCAACGTAATCATATCTACCAAAATGATATTTTTTTGCAATTGTTTCAATGTTTTCAAATTTTAGAGCATCTGAAAAATGTAAAGGCAATTAAAAAGCATCTTCCAGATAAGGTTCTATATCATTAATAAGTTTCTTGTGTCTTGCAAGGGATTTCAATTTAGTTGGTATAATCAGATTCATTTCAACAAGATTTTCTAAAATTATTAAAAGTTCATCTTTATACAAATTAAGTTTCTTTTTTTCTACCTCGACATAAAGATCTAACCAAGATTTTTCAGGGGTGGACCATGTAGAAGTTAGTTTTTCAGCATATTCCCTTATCACAATAATTTTTTTTACATTCAATAATTCAGTGACCGTCTTTAGTTCTACGTAATCTGGTTCAAGTAAAACTGTAAAATTGTTATCAACATATTCCATTATAATATCACGTAATTCGAATCCAGAACCATTAGTTGTCTGAATGTTATAGATCACTGTATTGTATGCATTCTGTAAAAAGGAGAACAATGTACTTAATCCGGTAAACTGAAAAGTCTGAGGGAATTTTTCTTTTAGAAAATCATGTAATTCAATCAATTCTTCAGAAAGAGAATAGTTTGATAGAGGTACTTCTTTCTCATTTCTAATCTGAATTTTCTTGTCTTCTTTAGGAGACCAATTTGTTACAAAGGTATTCCATGCTTCATTTCTTTCTTTGATGAATTCTTTGTATTTTGATGGATTTTCTATTACTAATTCAGCCTCAATTTTGATCAAACCAATCAAAAATAATGGATTTTTGAATGCCTTGAATACAGGACTATTCCGATTTATCTTAATTTTATAAGAATTATCTTCTTTGGATATTGAATATAGACTCGAATCAGCATCGTGAAATTCAATAGTGGTCTTACCTAATTTACTCTGGATAGGAAAAATATCGGCTTTTTTTAGTAGAGTTTTTGCACTTGCAGCACTGATTCTTGTATCAATTGGAATCTCAGGCATCATGTGTGTAGATTTTAAAATTCTTGAAATTTCACTAACTTCCACTTTTCTAGATAGTGAACTTCGTAAAACTTCAATCACAGTAGGATCATTTTTGAAAGCATTTTCAGATTCCTTGTATTCTAATGCATCTTCAAGGAACCCTGTTTTATGAAAATTAACTGGTACGTGATCTAAATGAAGCTCACCAATAATTTTTGCAACTTCAGGATGCGGTCTAATTCCAAATTTATCAAAAGCTTTTATCAATCGCTCTTTTCTATAAAGATGAATACCATAATCTCCTTTGATGGAACGCTTTTCTAAAAGTCCAATCCAACCAACCAATCTATTTTTTCCAGATAGAGGTATGTCAATTTTTCTTTTACTTCCTTTTTCAATATTAGGTTCTACGGATTTACATACTCGCGAGTTGATTCTCAACTGAATATTACCACTTTTCAAATATGGTCCATATCGAATTCCGAATCTGTTCTTAAAGCTTGTAATCTGATTTGGATATAATGGAATGTTGAGTTTGCTGATAATTATTATTGTACCAACCCAAGAAATTTCTTTTTTTATTTTTTCTACTTCAAAATTTTTCCAATCTAGTGATTTATCTTTTAACCATTTTTCTTCATCATATTCTGCAGAAAATTCTATATCAGAATCTTTTTTTGTGGTGCTAATTCGAAAGTATTTTCCTAAATTTGAACATGCACTCTTCATACCAAGCCCAAAATGTCCAAGTTTCTCACCTTCTTTTTTTGTTTCTTTAGCAATGGTTAACGCATTTTTTAGTTCTGGTAAATCCATTCCAGAACCATTATCAGTAATTGTTATCGTTCCCTTATCAAAATCTAATCGTACATCAATTTTTTCAGATCTTCCAGGAATTCTTGCATCAATAGAATTATCGACAAGTTCTGAGATTGCCTGTTCTGTTCTATATCCAGTTAATCCTAATTTTTTGATTAAGCTTTTATCTGGAGTTATGTCTATTTTCTCCATGGTCTACGATCGTATCTTGCGAATTTAACTCTTCTTTCGCAATATTTGTTCGTAAAATTATAAAATCCACGTGTATAATATAATGCGAAATTATACTAATTTCCGCAAAAGTAGATCGTGAAAATAGCCTCAATTAAGATATATTTCAAAAATTATACATATCAAAAAAGACCATAATTGATGGAAAAAACAAATAATTTTGAAATTATAATAACACCGACTGCTGTGTATGCATAAGATATCTCGGTAAAGTTATCAAATGGTGCCAGTCGGCTACCAACTAAAGACATAATCATTAACAGTACTTTACATAAAATAATTTGATCTAGAACTAACTTTTTCCTAGTCATGAAATATCTTAAATAAAAATTTCGTAAATTGCTTTGACACTAGTAAGTTGACAAATAATCTATTGTGAATGTTTGTCTAATTGCGGCATGGTATTGAAGAAAATAACAGAATCAAACGAAGATTAATGAAGGTTCAAGTCATCCTAGGTACAGACCGTATTTAGATACTAGTCGCTTAAGACTCCTGTATCATCTCAAACAGATTGACTCTAACAATCAAATTTTTCAAATGATAATTTTATCAAACAATCTAAACAACAAAAATAAAACAGAAATATCTAGGATGTCTTAATATTTACCTCATAATATGCAGAATTTATCTCTTCAATAGATTTTGCTCCAGCTATGACACCTTTACCAGATGCAAACAATATCTCCACACAGCTATCCTGTATTCTATAAATTAATCCTGGAAATTGTTCTGGTTCATACATACTCTCTTGGGCAACCTTCTTTTTGCAAATCTGTCTTGATTCGCTCTACTGCATCTTGGATCATTGCAGGAATTTTGCGTTCTAGAGTAGATTTTTCTTCTTTTAGTTGTTGATTTTCAAATTTTGTTCGCTCAACATCAGATATTGTAAAAAAAAGAATTGCCTTTTGGTATTCATGGAATCTCTCAAAATCAGCCTCATTATACCGCTCATAATGTTTCTCCAAGCCTACTTTGTCCCATCAAGTGTTCTTTGTCTAGATAATCCACTTTTGCACGTCTAAGCATTGTATTGAAATATTTTCTAAAGCCATGATTTAATTACACTTCATGTCTTCTTTGTACTGGTGGCAATGGAGGTCTCAAACCTATGTCATGTACAATTTTGTCTACTCTCTTTCTAACTCCTTTTTAATTGTCTACGAATCATAGGAGATGCAACAGATTTGATTAACAGATCATCAAGTTCTGGATATTTTCCAACATCTGCTTTCCATTTCTCACGATAAAGATCAAGTGCAATACAAGCTTCAGGAGTGATAAATGTCCAATAGCTTTCAGAATCTCCTCTGTAAATTAACAAAGATGCACCTTTGAAAGAGTCATCTTCTCGTCTTGGCAATAATTTGTGTAAAGACTTCCAATGAATTGGAATTCTATTTGCATCAAGTAAAACTTTGATTGATTTTATGTGATTAGGAATTGTTTGAGAGCTAATCTCACCAGATTCTACCCTCTTTCTGTCTTCTTTGATGTATGCTGCAATTACATCTGATGCCAAATCTGTATCTTGTTTTGCCAATTCAACAAAAAGACTAGCTGATATCTTAGCATCTCTATTTTTTGGTATTTTACCCAAATGTTCTGAATATACTTGATTTGGGATTATCTCAGAAATACATCAAGTAGATTCTTGTATCGTCTCTTTGTGGACTCGTTTCTGATAGAATCTAAAAATAACTGATATGAATCTGTTCTGGTGTTAATCTTCTCAAGACTAATTTCCATCAGATGATGGCATGATGTGCATCCTATTTTAGTCCCATGATGGTAGGTGGGCCCACGGGGATTTGAACCCCGGATCTTCGCCGTGTAAGGGCGACGTCATAACCGATCTGGACTATGAGCCCAGAAACCTACCTTGTTAAAATCCATTTAAACTTTGAGACAAGTGAAAATCTAGAAATTTGATAGAAAATCAAGAAAATCATGAATGTTTGTAGTTTTTTTTCCAGTCCAATTGGACTAGGTCACGTAACTCGAGATATTGCAATTGTGAATAACTTTGAAAATATTTCTACAAATTTTATCACAGGAAGTGGTGCTGCAAAAATTCTAGAAAAATTAAATCATAATGTACAAGATGTTTACAACCCACCATCATTTATTATTGAAAATGGAACATTCAAGAATCCTGCAAAGTGGTTGTGGAATTATTATAAATACTATAGAGATTGTAAAACTATTTCAGAAAAAATTCTTCAAAAAAACAAACCAAATTTAGTAATTAGTGATGAGGATTTTGCATCACTAACAGTTGCACAAGAAATGATTATCCCAACAGTACTAGTTACAGATGTTTTAGAGACACATTTCACTAAAGGAATAGCATCATTTATTGAAAAAAAGATGAACAAATCAATGCAAGAAATAATTAAAAAATGCGATACCGTAATTTTTCCTGAAATTGGAGATGATCATGATAATGTTAGAATGGTAGGTCCCATAGTTAGAGAGACAAACTATACCAGGGATGAATTACGAAAGAAATTTTCTTTTGTAAAAAGAACAATAGTCATTTCTATAGGAGGTACTAGTGCAGGCCTATTTTTAATTGAAAAAGCACTAAAAGTACTTTTAAATATTAATCAGGATTTAGATATAGTTTTAGTTTCAGGTCCAGCAGTAAACAAAAAATTTGAAAATGTAAAAAATTTAGGATTTGTACATAATTTGCATGAATTAATTTATGCTGCAGATGTGATCATTTCATTGGCTGGAAAATCAACTATAGATGAGGCTAATGCATACGGAACTCCGGCAATATTCATACCAATTAAAGGGCATTTTGAGCAAGAAGACAACGCAAAAGATCAGGGTTTTGTTTTTGAGGATATAAACAGATTAGATGAATTAATTTTGAAAAAACTAGAAGAGAAAAGAAATCAAGTGAATACTGATGGTGCCAAAGTTGCATCAGATATTATTCAAAAATTAATGAATTTGTAATCAAATGCTTAATAGAAGGCCATTTGATTTTGATAAAGTGCTATGACTAAGTTAATAATTGCTAAATTTGGTGGCAGTGCACTGGGTCCAAACGGCGAAGGAATTCCAAAAATTATTCAAAGGATTGTAAATTTAAAAACAAATTCCAAAATTATTGCAGTTTTTTCAGCCCCATTAACAATACACAACGAAAAAAAGCGTTCGCTAACTGATGTAATACTAGAACAAGGTAAAAATGCAGAAAATGAAATAAAACCATCTTTAGATATTGTAAAGTCAGCTTATCAAAAAATTCTAGAGATGGTTGATGAGAATAACAAGGAAAATTGCAAGAAAACAATTGATTTTCATCTTGAAAAAGCACAAAATGCCCTTGATGAGGCCTATAGTAACAAAGAATTTGCCAACGAAATCCGTTCTCAAGCATTAGGATTTTCAGGGGAAATTTTAATGTCACATGTAATGAATCATATTCTAAAAAGTAACGGCATAAAGACTGAAGCAGTAGAATTTGAAAACTGGCCAATCATTACGGATAAAAATATAGAATTTACAAATTTCCTTGCTATCGAATCTAGAGAGAAAATGGGCAAGATTGCAAAATTGGTAGAAAATAATGATGTAATCACCATAGGCGGATTTATTGGAAAAACAGTTGACAATATTGCTACAACATATGAGCGCGGAGGTTCAGATAGAACTGCAGCTGATCTTGGAATATTATTTCATAAAAAATATGAAACTAGCATAGACTTTGAGAAAGATAGTGCAGTAGTTTCAGCTGATCCAAAAATTGTGGATGCGAATCTAAGAGAGATAATTCAATTGTCTTACAATGAAGCAAGATTAGCTGGAATGTTTGGAATGAAAATTTTAGATCCAATTGCAATTAAAGAGATTGTAGAAAATGGTGTGGATATGCCAATTACCATTACAAATATGAAAAACCCAGAAAAAATTACTACAATAAAACGAAGTTTGAAGGAACAGAAAGGACATCCAATAAAAATTGTTACAGGAAAAGAGAATTGTGCGATTTTTAGAATTGAAACAAGTGCCATTCAAAAATTATTGACATCTTTAGAAAAAGACAAACATTACAGTGAATTTGTCATCCTATCACCATTTACAAAAGATGGTATAGAATTTTCCAGGATGTTATTTTTAGATGGGGATTATGTAAAGAGAAATGAAAAATATATTTTAGGGTTTGATTCACTTGCTACAATAACATACAACCGAGGAGTCATTACATTAATCGGAGATGAAATGTGGAGAGTTCAACAAGTAGTTTCTAGAACTAGTGCAAAGATTGGAGAATCAGGACTAAACATATTGAACATGGATGCACAGGAAGAGACTTCACGAATAATTATTGTTGTAGAGGATACACATGGTAACATTGACAAAGCCATCAAAGCAATCCATCAAGAAATTTCAAAGATTAATTTTGAATAATATAAAGTGGCGTTACGGGCTTTCACCTGTAAACCGCCATCATGGGTTTATTCTTGGACCATTATCTAGATTTAGTCCGGCGTTACCCAAAACACGCGATACTATACATTAAAGTTTCTAGTATTTAGAGCTGATCTATATAGAACTATTCACACACGCTCAGCTACGTACCAAAGAAGAATACCAATGCCTAACAAGGCATACCATTTGAAGTTCTTTTTATTTGCAAAAATATTAGCCGAGCCCAAATCCTCATCTTTGTATATAGATAGGCGAATTTTTCTCATTTCAAATGCCTGACCAACCAAGCCTATCACAAGTAAAATAATTCCAGCAAAGCCCAAAGTCCACTCCATAGCAAAACTCATGGCTAATCAGATATGTAGTTTAAGATAAATAAAATGGATAAAAAAGATAATTCTTTAAATTAGCATAGATTTTTTGCTCTCCTATGAAAGAGATTGGTAAAATATGGATGAATGGAAAACTAGTACCATTCAAAGATGCCAAAGTTCACGTATTAACTCATGCATTACACTATTCAACATCAATTTTTGAAGGGATTAGATGTTATGATACCCCAAATGGATCAGCAATTTTTAGATTACCAGAACATGTTGATAGATTGTTCAAATCTGCAAAACTATATTCAATGAAAATGCAATTCTCAAAAAAAATAATTTCTGATGCAATTGTAAAAACTGTGCAAGCAGGAGGACTCAAAGAGGCATACATTAGACCATTGGCATATTATGGATATGGAACAATGGGGTTAACTCCTACCACTAACAAAGTAGATGTTTCAATTTCATGTTGGGAATGGAAGATGGGTGAATCAAAAGCAGGAAAATTTTCAGGAGCAAAATGTAAAGTATCAAGTTGGACTAAAATTGATTCAAGATCTCAACCAATGCAAGCAAAAGCTGCATCAAACTATGCAAATGCAGCTCTTGCAAGAATGGAAGCATTAGAAAATGGATATGATGAGGCCATCATGTTAAATTATCATGGCAAAGTTGCAGAAGGCAGTGCAGAAAATATTTTCATCATCAAGGACAATATTATTCAAACCCCTCCACTTTCAGCAGGAGGACTGGAGGGAATTACTAGAGATAGCATCATTCAAATTATTGAAGAGAACGGAGGTTTTGTAGTTGAACGGGATCTAGAACGCGATGATCTCTATAATGCAGATGAAATCTTCATGACAGGAACTGCAGCTGAAGTAAAATCAGTTACTCAGATAGATAAAGTAAAAATTGGAAAAGGAGCAATGGGAAATATTACTAAATCACTACAAAAATCATTTACAGATGTAGTCATGGGTAAAGATGAAAGATTCTTGCCATGGTTGACATTTATCTAAATTCCATGAAGTTTTTTACCCACAATAAGGACTGAAAACTATGGATTCATGCTCCTCCCCTGGTGAAACTCAAGAAATTTGTTGGTTTTGTAGAAAAGGTCGCCATGATGATTGTATGAAAGATATTCCTACGCAAGGAAAATCAGATGGGCCACATGATTGCACATTTGATACAAAACTCATCCCATGCAAATGTCAGCACTAAACAATTAATATCAAATACAGCTGTGTTTAGAAAATTCTATGAGTTATGATGAAGAATTTTGGAACAAATATTCAGATGAAAATGAATCAAGATACAATGAAGAATTTGCAAAATTTGTTAAAGATTTAGCTGCTTCTTTACGCTGTACAAGTGTATTAGAAATTGGTTGTGGGACAGGGATTGATTTAAGATTATTTCCAGATACATTTCAATTTGGAGGTATTGATCTAAATGATCATGCATTAGATATTGCACAAGAAAAGATACCAAATGGAAATTTCAAAAATGGCACCATCACCAAACTTCCTTTTGAGGATTCATCAATAGATTTTGTATTTACACATGGATTGATGAATTATTTGGATGATGAAACACTAGAAAAAGGAGTTGCAGAAATGTTTAGAGTCTCTGGAAAATACATTATGAATTGTGAGAAATTTGAAGAAGCAGAAAAACAGATTGACGTAAACAAAAAATCACGCAACATGCAAAATAGATGGTTGAACTATAAAGTAAGAGTTGTCAGTAATGTGGATATGCATGAGGACATAGAACCAGATAAACCTAGATTTACATTATTAAAAAAACTGTAGTTTTTATTTTGATAATAGTTTAGCTTTTTGTATAGATACAAGTTTTGGTAAAACTATTGTAAAAGTAGTAGGTTTTCCTTCTCAGATATTTTAATCTCAATTTTCCTTCCATCATGCATTGCTTGAATTAAATTTACAGGGTTCTGCTAAGTTATGGGATACCTACTTGTTAAATGTGTCCTTGTTTTTTTAGACATGTATTTTATTTTATCTAGTGAGATGTGAACATGTCTAGGAAACGCCATGATAATAGAAGAATAAAGCATGTATTAATTTGTGATTCACTGGATTACAACAAAAATATTATAATTGATGATACCAATCTTACACGGGAGATACGACAAAGACACATTCTTATAACATGAAAACACGCTACAGTACAAATTTTTTCCGCAATTGCATGATCCCTACTAGCTATGTAAAATTAGTTTACTGTCTTAGGTATGGATGGAACAGTACTAGTTGTAGAAAAGTAATTTCAAAACCTTTAGGAGTTGATGAGTTACTTGATTTTAAAAAAATACTGAAATTAAAATAAAAAAAATAATTTTATTGCAAGAAATATTTAGTTTTGGGAATTAAAAGCGGGTCTAAAGGTAGGATATGATTCTACTAATGAAGTCTTTTTGCTATTCAATTTTATCTATAGTATGAGGATCTGAGCTTTATACTTTTCTATCAAAAAATTTTCAAAATTTTATGTGTAGATCTGATTTCAATTACAGGAAATTAATTGGTAGTGGGGATTTGCTTGAGATTTAACTGATGAATTTACCAAATTCCCGTATTTTTCTTACTTTTACTAGATGAGCCCCAAATACTGGTAGATTTCTTCCTTGGAGTAGTTTTCTTTTTTGTGGTTTTCTTCTTGGTTGTTTTCTTTTTTGGTGAACTAGAACCAAAAATGGAATCTATTGAACTAGAACCAAAAATACTGGTAGATTTCTTCCTTGGAGTAGTTTTCTTTTTTGTGGTTTTCTTCTTGGTTGTTTTCTTTTTTGGTGAACTAGAGCCCCAACCAATAGTATTAGCAACCCCAAAAGGATTTGAACGATTTTCTTTCTGTTTTTTAGAACTCAAATCAGATTCACGGTTATTCGTAGATAATCCAAACGGTGTAGGTTCAAGACGTTCAACCACATATTTGTTCCCAAATTGTCCACGCTTTTTATTTTGAAGTTTAGATAGTTTAGAATTTCCAGTTTTAACTTCAATGTATTTTGTTTTTTTCTTTCCAGTAAACCAATCTTTTTTTTCTGCTTTAAAATCATGACCTTTACCAGTTCTAGTTACTTTGTATCCTGAAAATTCGTATTCTTTTTTGATTTTCCTTTCTCCTGCTTTACCTTGTTCTTGATTTTCTCGGTTTACTTGCTTTCTATTTTTTTTTAATACATCAAAAAATCCCAATGCTTTTGTTTCTCATATATGAACTTAAAATTTTCGCATATTATTTATAAAAAAAATTAAAGATCCATATTGCAATTCATGCAATATAGATTTCCATCCTTTGTTTTGTCACGATATTTTTTAGGATATTTACATTTAGGCATCAATTGAGCATGAATTATTTCTAACACATGTAATTCAGAATCCAAATTTTTGTGCATTTGTTCTGCCAACTCAAAACTATCTTTTTGAGAGAGAGTTGTTTTTATAATGTAATAATGCCCTCAAGATGTTTTTTCTTTTCGTTGATGAAATAATTCAGTACTTATAGTGCTTTTTATACAGTCATTAAATTAGAAAAGTATTATCAACAAAAAAAGATCACCTAGATTCATCAAAAAGAAGTTGAATTGTAAATGCTATTGATTCAATTCTCTTTCTAGTGTAATTACTGAACTTTGAGTCTAAACTGTTTACTATAGTTTGAATTTCATCCATTCCATACCAACCATTTGTTTTTGCTTCTTCATAGAGAAGTCTTGCAACTCTTTTTTCATCAAGAGGATGCATTGTTAAAGGATTTTTTACCGCATCTTGGATTTGAGATAAAAAATTTCTGCATTCAAGGAAACTCTATCTTGCAGCCAAAAAATCTTCGTTATATTTCTTTAAGGAAAAAAAGAAAAGAATGTTGCCATGACAAACCCATCTAATCACCTCCTATCTCCTTGTATCGACACTTTCCCTGTCGTGCTATACACACACAGTCTGGTTTGGACGATGCCACTAACTTGGAAGATTGGAATGATGTAACATCTAAAATCAAAGTGTTCGCTTCAGTCCTAAGGAATTTGAAGAGAATGTCTTTGAGTAAGATTACCCCCATACATGGATTCAGCAAGAATTATGTCAGGATTTACTACACCGATACAGTATAGACCTCCCGAGAGAAGTTTAGAGATATTACAAGTGATTTATTTTCTGGAACAAAACGAATTCCCGTTAATGGGATATGTGATTTAACATGATCAAAAATAAAATCATGATGAAAATGTAATCTAATGTTGTGTAATGCAGGATAATCTAATGAATTTAGATAATCTTGAAGAAATTGTGAAATATTTTCCCGATTAAACTTAGAACAATTGTTTATCGATACCCCCGTAAGGTTTGGAGTTAGTTTTTCATAATATCCATTTAATCTGAATCCAGGTACTTTGTAGTAAGCAAAGACAGTTTTTGAAACAACTTGTACTAAACCGCATTGTCTGAGCTGAAAAACATATTGTTTGTAGGTATCTCGTGAAATTTCTGGAAAATTATGAACAGTGAATGGTTCGCCTGTTTGATTTATCCTGATCGCCTTGTTGATGAATTTTTTACCTCTATTAGGCAATCCTTCATAGACATGTAGTAACTGGTTATCCCTTGAGTTTTCATTGCATTATGATTAAGATCAATAGTTTTTCTAAATTTCATTCAAAAATCATCCCCAAATTTCAAAAAAGAGAAAATCATGAAAGAGATTCCTCTTTTATGACAAAATCTTTACTTTCATTTTCATAACAATCTTTGCACAAAACTAATTGATAATCTCCAGTGCTAGAACATTTACAATAAATTCTATGAGATTTTTGAGAATGACTACAAAAAAGAGAACTCATGGGGTTTAACCCCTTTTGAGTAACTCTAGTGGTTCTCTAATCAATCCTACAATAAACTTGGAACGATTAGAGATTCTGCGGAGATTTTTTGGGTTGTGTGACTTTGGTTTCTTGTTTAGATGTTGCATGAAAAAATCATCAGGAATCTTTTCTAGGAACTGTAGCAGGTCTCTGACATATCCACGTCTGGTGTACTTGCTCTTGATTGATTCAACAAAGTTAGAATATGCACTACCTGTCATGTCATCAACTTCAATGTCCATTACTTTATAGCATCTGGGTCTTTATTTGTCACTAAAAAGAGAGCGGGTCTAAAGGGATTCGGACCCTTGACAACCGGATTAAGAGTCCGGTGCGCTACCTGGCTGCGCCATAGACCCACCGAAATAAATATGCCCAGAGTTGTTATTAATCTTAAGATTTTAAAATATATGAAAACTTTGTTTTATGCTTTAGCTTGAATCTCATTGTATTTTTCAATGATTGCAGTGAGTGCAGTTGAAACAGGAACATCATTCATCTTTTTCTTTTCTGCTAAAAGTTTTTGGTATGCATCTAGTGTAATGTATACTGGAATTGAACCGTTTCCTTCTAGTAATCCTCTAACATTGTATAGGGCAGTTTCCATTCCTTTTTCGGCAGATTTTGCAAATTTTGCCTTGTCCAAAATTGCCCCCAAAGGACCAAATGGCATGCTATACTCTACTGACATGGTTACTCTTGTAAGATTATTACCTAATGCCTTGAATTCGTTGGTAATTTGCCAGTTTTTGAATGGACCTTCAATTTGTTTGGCAGTGATTCTCTCATTTTTAACGAATTCAGTTGTTTCGCAATCCCACTCTAAACGTTTTCCGCCAAAGTCACCGATAATTCTAAAGGTTGTACCAACACCCATTCCTTCTTTAATATCCATAGGAACTACTGTCATGCCTACTGTGTCATTTTTTATTTGATCAGAAACATGTTCTGGTCTTGCAAAGTAGGTAAAAACATTCTCTACAGGTGTTTTGATATCGATTGATTTTGTAACAAGGGTCAACGATTGGGTTTCTTGCCAATAAGGATTTAAAGGTTTTGAAGATTTTCGTATAAGAATTGATTTACAATATATTCATCGAGTTTGCATGATATTCTAAATGGCTAAAAAACGATCAGTTTTCTTGATCTTTGTTTTAGTTTTCTCATCGTATTCAGGATTTGATTCTGTATATGCACATTCATTCTTTAATTCTGCTGAGCAATCATATGGCGGGTATAGAGTTCAAGTAGCCACACTACCAGAATTTCCACAAATTGATGAACCATCTCAATTTCTAATTAAAGTAACAAAAGGATTTGATTATGATGAAGTTGATAATTTTACAATGGGTATCAGAGTGTACTATAATGACCAACAAGTAGATGCAATTCCCCCAACATCAGTTACAGGAACCCATTGGGATTTTGATTATGTTTGGAGAAACGTAGGAAATCACATTGTTAAAGTAGATTTGTATGACATGGAAGGATCCAATGACACCTTAACTTATACATTTAACATGGGAACACAAAGTCCATTTGGAATAGTATTCATTGGTGCAATCACTACAGGTGCTTTGGTATTTACAGGAATTATAATGTATATTTACTTGCCAAGAGTTTTTAAAAAATCTAAGAACTGACTGGTTTTGAGAATTTTGCAATTCTAAATGCAAATAATACAGTTAACAATACCATAGCAAACAACCAAATGCCTATTCCCAAGTGAATTGCAACTAGCACTGCATGAAGTTTTGTATCAATTACCAGAGCACCCAATGTAATCTGAGTAATTACCAATACAGTTGCAAGTGAGCTTGTAATTTTGATTTTTAAATCAGAATTCTTGTTAATTAGACTTGCAACCATAGTTGAGATTACTAATACGCCAGTAGTTGCAGCAGTAGTTCTATGAATCCATTCAATAAGATATTCTTCTGATGGCATTACCCCATTTGGGCATAGAGGCCATTCAGGACAAGTCAATCCCAGTCCTGCTGCGGAAATATATCCACCAATAAACATTAGCGAATACAAAACTATCATTGTTGTTAATGCGAGATATTGGATTGCCAAAATTATTCGATTCTAGTTTACTGTAATGTTACCAATCATCCAAGGATGAACTATACAATAGTAAGGATATTCGCCAGAGTCATCAAGAGTTACAGAGAAGGTATCACCAGCTATAAGGATACTACTATCAAATATTCCATCAAAGGGAGCGCCAAACAATCCACTTGTTACAGTATGAGTACAGAGTCATCATTTGACCAAGTAATTTCTTCACCTGCTGAAATTGAAACATGAAATGGAATGTAACATGAATTAGTATCATCACATCCAGGGAATCCTGAGCCTTCTGGGATAGATATTACTCCATCATATGCTACAGATTCGGGTGCCATTACTTCTTCCACTACCTCTGGTTCTGGTGCCATTACTTCTTCCACTACCTCTGGTTCTGGTGCCATTACTTCTTCAACTAAAACATCACCAACAATGATTTTACCAACCATTCCTTGGTCTCTGTGACCTGGAACAGTACAAATGTAATAATAAACTCCCTCTTCACCGGCAATAAATTCAGAAGAACCATCTTCTCCTGGTTTTAATGGATTTGATGCTAATGCAACCTCACTTCCAGGAATAATTCCTCCAAAGCCTTCATCATCACGAGTAACACCGAAAGAGTGGAATGATTTTCCTACATTATCTACATTAAAGATTACTTTGTCTCCGACATTCATGTTAATTGTTGGATTGTTATCAGGTTCTCCCGGTAATGCGTTAAATGCCAAAGTCCTAAAGTCAGATGATTCTATAAAATAAAGATCTTGTGTAATTGTATCTCCAGTGTGTGCTGCTGGACCTGCTGCTAAATGATCATCACCACCTGCCATCATTGCTACTACTGGTGCTGGTTGTGATATCCAATAGTCCCACATTGAAAAGAATATTCCTCCACCAGCAATACAGATACCTAACATGATGATCATCATTTTTCCAGTTCTTGCTGGGGTTGTTCTGTAAACTTGGGAATTATCGTGACTCATTTCATATATCTCCTAATGCGATGGGTTCTTTGCCTCAAATGGATAGTAGTACTTGCCACCGACTCCAAATGGGTCTTCGGTATTTGCAAATTTTCCTTTTCCAGAACTGTAAATCATGTTTGCTAAGAAGATTGCCATACTAACACCGATAACCATTGCTCCTACTGTTGCAATTTGGTTCATAGCAATCCATTCAGGAATTGGCGGATAATCGAAAATTCTTCTTGGCATTCCATATAATCCAAGTACGTGCTGTGTAAAGAATACCAATACGGTTCCTACAAATGACATTATAAAGTGGATCTTACCCATAGTTTCATTGTACATTCTTCCTGTTACATATGGGAACATGTAGTACAGGAATCCAATTGAACCAAATGCGATTGTACCCATCACAAAGAGATGAAAGTGTCCTACCACCCAGTATGTATCGTGTGTTGTAAAGTCTAATGGCATAGCAGCGTTTGCAACACCACCTGCACCTGCAGAGAAGAACAATGCAATGCCACCAACAGCCCACATCATCGGGGTTGAGAATTTGATTCTACCATTCCACATTGTTGCAACAAAGTTAAAGACATGCATTGCAGATGCCGGAACTGCTGCAAGTGTTCCTACCATGAATACAGTTTTTTCAGTAAATGACATTCCGGTTGCGTACATGTGGTGTGCCCATGATGAGAAACCGACAATAGATAACAAAACAAATGCAAAGACCCCAGAGTTGTAACTGTAAATTGGCTTTCTTGAGAATCTTGGAATGATTTCATACATCATGCCGATTGCAGGAATTACCAACACATACACTTCAGGATGGAATGTAAACCAAAACAAGTGGGCATATGCAATTGGATCTCCGCCCATTGCAGGATTGAAAAATCCACTTACGCCAAGTCTGTCAGTTAGTAACATCAAAAGTGCTGCAGCAAACGTAGGGATTGCAACAAGAATAATCAAAGATGATGATAAGAAAGACCATGCCAATAACGGGACTTGGCCAATGGACATGTCAGGATGTTTACATTTGAGAATTGTAACTACAAAGTTGATTGCACCTAGCACTGAGGATATACCCAAAATCTTTAATCCAAATATCCACATGTCAGCAGCTGGGCCAGGGGCACTGATTATAGAATACGGCGGCGTTGCATACCAAGTGAAATCTGCAAAGCCCAACCAGATAAGGGCTCCTGCAGGTGGAATCATCCAAAATGCAATTGCATTAAGTTTTGGATAAGCCATGTCTTTGTATCTGACCATAATTGGAACATAGTAGTTACCAACTGCAGATGCAAATGGAATGATAAACAAGAAAATTAACGTTGTACCGTGAACTGTAAAAATTCTGTTAAAGGTCATTGCATCACCAATAATTTGTGCACCAGGCAAGAACAATTCTGCCCTAATTGCAAGAGCTAATGATCCACCCAAGAACAAGAATGCTAGTGACGTAATTAGATAGAGTAAACCAATATCAGTGTGGTGTGTTGAGAACATTATTTGCCAAATTGGACGTGGCTTTTGTAATTCTAGAACCATTAGATAATCTCCTCAGAGTTGAGCATTGAAAATTGTGATAAAAGCGTTGTCAAGCTGTTGGATCCTCCACAATTAAAGTTCCACGCATGTTATAGTGAATTAATCCGCAATATTCCCTACATTGAATATCATGAGTTCCTGCTTCAGTTGGAGCAAACCATACAGTGTTTACCCTGCCAGGTATTGCATCCATCAAAACAACATAATCATGGATATTAAAAGAATGATTAACGTCTTTAGACTCTATTAAGAATCTGTAAGCCTTGCCAACTTCAACATGCAGTTCTCCAATTTCTTTGGTACCATCTTCATGTTCAAAAGTCCAGAACCATTGTTGCCCAGTTACAATAATTGTTTTGGCATCTTCTGGAACATGTTCAACAAGTCTTTCTGCTTCCCAAGCTTCTGCACCTACCCAAACCATTAAAGCTACAACGATACCAATGTAAATCCATTCAGGCCAATTAGAATGCCCACCCATTACTACCAGTCCGTTCCCTCATAGGGTGTTGGTTTTGCTTTTGGATGAGATTCTCTGAATCTCCAGCATTGCCAAATGATTGTTCCAGATACTACTGCACCTACAGTGAATCCCACAGTCATTAATCTATAAAATAAATTCCAAATAACCACTCTACGATCAAGATATTCTCCAGGTTCGTCACCTGCAGCAAATGCCAAGTCTACAGCTGGGATAACCATCAAAACTGCCAATACTAAGAATAATCCGACGAATTTCTCCATAGCGATTGAATGACGTGACCTGTAAATTCTATTTAAGGGTTTTCAAGATTACTAGCTACCAACCCTGATCGAATCTGGATGGATGCATTACATTAAGTCCTGAAAGGGAAAACTTTTGATCTTTTTCTCTAAAAATATTAAGAGATGCATTTGCAATGATTAGTTCAAAGAGATTGGTAGGAGACAAGTCTACAATTGTTGAAAGCATCGCTTTGATTGGATCCATGTGAGTTACAAGAACCACATTTTCATCGGGATGATTTTCAATAGCATGGTTTACAATTCCTAAAACTCGTTTTTTCACTTGATCAAAAGTTTCAACGCCATTATGGGCAATTTCTAATTCACCATTATAGAATTTCATAAAGACGTTACCGTGACTGGTAAAAATTTCATCATATGGCATTCCAGTAAATTTTCCCATGTCTAATTCAATTAGACGTTCATCAATTGTAATATCAAGTGAATTGTGTTTGCCGACAATTTCTGCAGTATGCTTTGCTCTTTGGATAGGACTAGAATAAATTGCCGATACGTTCATGTGTTCAAGCAATTCAGCAGCATGTTCAGCTTGTTGAATTCCAGTTTCAGTTAAAGGAACTCCTTCTGTTCGTCCAGCAAGTATTCTTTCAGTATTATTTTTTGCCTGTCCATGTCTAAGGAAGATAATCTGTCCCAAATTAAACGATTTTCAAATAGAGATAATAATAACATTGTCAGATAGATATATCATGAAAATTGGAATTATTGGTGGAACCGGTGGAATGGGTAAAGGATTTGCTCTAAGATGGTCCCAAAACAATGATGTAATTATTGGTTCAAGAGATGCTGTAAGAGCATCTGAATCAGCTGTAGAATATACCAATCTTGCAAAAGAAGCATTTGGAGAAATTAAAGGAACAATCACTGGAAACGATAATGTTTCAGCTGCAAAAGAAAGCGATGTTTTGATTTTATCAATCCCATATGAGAATATTGATTCTGTATGTTCAGGAATTTTATCACAAATCAAAGATAGTTGTGTTGTCGTATCTCCAATTGTTCCAATGACAAAAACGGATGTAGGATTTGAATGTGTTTCAATTAAAGAAAACAAGCCATTTTCATACAAACTTGTTGCAAGCCATATGAAGGATAAATCAAAACTAGTATCAGCATTTCATGTGATTTCTGAGAAAAAGCTAGTCAATCCCACACTGGAATTAGATTATGACATCTTTGTTTGTGGAGACGATGATAGTTCAGTGCAAATAGTAAATGGTTTAATTGATGAAATCAAGGGATTAAGAGCAATTTACTTGGGCCCAATTGAATTATCATATCTTGCAGAAATGTCTACTCCATTGTTGCTAAATGCAATGATTAGAAACAAGATAAAGAATCCAGGTATCAAAATTATTTAATATCATTTTCATTTAACATGAGTCACGAATACTATAGACGTGGTAGGAATTGGTTTACTGCAATTGGCGTACTTTTTTGTGTGATGGGAGGAATAGTTCTAATTCAGCAGTTGTTGATTTGGGGAGTTGAGTTTGTCGAAGACTTTTTGATTAGTGGGGAATTTACAAATGAAAAAGTTTCAGTGGCAATGTTAGGCTTTGGGATTTTTATGATAGCATTGGGATTTAAAAAACATGAACAAAAGAGATGAATTTCTTGCCCAGCAGAAGATACTGCGATTGGCAACAATTGGTAAAAACAAAACGCCGCATATTGCGCCTGTTTGGTACAGGTATGGCGGAAAAAAATTCCACATTGGAACAAACACCAAAACACAAAAGGCAAAAAACGTAATGAAAAACAAGCATGTTTCGTGCTGTGTGGATGTTGGAATTAATGCTCCAAATATTTACGGCGTACTAGTACAAGGAAACGCCAATCTTATTTTAGAAAAATCCAAGGTAAAAACAATTGCAAAGAAAATTCTTTTACGATATTTTAAAACACTAGAGAATAAATCAGCAAAAGAACTACTGGAGGATACTGATTGCATTATAGAAATTATTCCTGAAAAGTTTACTGTTTGGAACTACTAACAAACTCTTCAATTTTGTTCATTGCAGAATCTAACACTTGCAAACTTGGCAGATACACTAGTCTAAAATGTCCACTTCCATATTGTTTGCCAAATCCAGAACCATGAACAGTAAGTACACCTTTTTGTTCCAATAATTGTGCTACAAATTCTTTATCTGTTCCAAATTTGTTATCTTCAATTTTTGGAAATGCATAAAATGCACCCTTTGGGTTTGGACACGATAGTCCAGGCATTTCATTTAGTCGTTTAACAACCAAGTCTCTATGTTTTTTCATTTCTAAAACAAATTTACCAATGTAATCTTGAGGTCCACAAAGTGATTCCAAAGCTGCATATTGCACAGGAAGACTAGTTGCAATCCTGACTCTTGCTAGTTTTGGCAAATGTTCACGTAACTCTTTGAGTTGTGGTGATTGATTAAACGCAATGTATCCAATTCTCCAGCCAGACATTAGATGAACCTTGGAGAATCCATTAAGAATAATTACAGGTGAATCACCGGCCACCTTTCCAATTCCAACGAACTTGTCATCAAATACTATTTGATCATAAATCTCATCACAGATAATGTAGAGATTGTGCTGGTTTGCAATATCCACCAATTCTTTGAGTGCTTTTTCATTAAACACGACGCCAGTAGGGTTGTTTGGACTGATCAGACAGATAGCTACAGTCTTTGGCGTGATTTTGGATTTAATATCATCAATGTCAGGTGTAGAATTATTCAAGTCCACTGCAAACTCTACAGGAACCCCTCCGTGTAATCTGACATAGGAAGCATATGGAGGATAGTATGGGCCTGGTAACAGTACCTCATCACCCTCTTCGACTATAGAGGAAATAACCATGTCAAGGCCTTCAGAGACTCCATTTGTGATTAAAATATCATCGGCATTAATTGAGAGCCCTTTGGCATTTTCTTTTTTGGCAATTTCTTGCCTTAATTCTAAGAGGCCTTCAGATGAAGAATAGAAATTATCACCTCTGTTAATGGCATCAATCAAAGCTTGCTTTACATTATCAGGCGGTTGAAATCCAAATTGAACAGGATCTCCAATGTTGAGATAATCAACTTTCATTCCTGTTTGTTCAACTTTTCTTGCAGCAAGAACAATATCTCTAATGGCATATTCAACCCCAACCACTTTTTTTGACACCTTCAAAGTATCTAGACAGATATTTAGACCCGTTAAAATCTTACTTGTTTGGACTCGTTGCACAGTCTGGATAGTGCGAGCGGCTTCGAACCGCTAGGTCGAGGGATCGAAGCCCTCCGAGCCCTTTAGATTATCTTATAAAGTAAATTATTTCTCTGCATGATGAAATGAAGATATCATCATTCAAAATTGGATTGATACTAGTCATTATAGGAATAATTTGGACAGCATTCATTTTTGATGAAACTGAAAAAAGATACGATTCAATTCTACTAAAACAATCAAACTCTTTTGAAATAAAATCAGAATTTTCTGGTTCAGATATTGGATATTACAAATTATACATGCCTGAATTTGAAAGAGAAGAGGTTTTTGTTCAGGTATTAGATATTAGAGAAAATGTGATTGCAGAACAAATGGTGCAAACAAAAATGTCAGTGGGATATTTTGATTTTAACGAAGAAGGGGAATACACACTAAAGATTACAAATATTTCAAAAAATCTAATTGATATACAAATAGAGTTTGGGAATACAAACTCTCAGAAAATGCTTCCATCAGGAATAATGGTTCTTGTAGGTGCTCTAGTAATGATGGTAATGTCATATGTAAAAATAAAAAATTACAAAATAGAGCAGCCAGAAGAAAATATCTCATAGATTTGAATGCATTGGATTGTGTGTCCAAATATTAAAACAAAGTTAAAAATCAACCAGGTTGTAAAAAACAAAAACGCTACTATTGAGAAAGGAAGGAAAAATTTGAGTTTAGTGTGTTCTCTATTTTTTAATATCAAGACTGCTCCTAATGATGCAAGTACTAGTCCTAATTCCAGCGGTTGGTGAGACCATGAGATTAGTCCATCAATTCCAAAAACATCATGAGACAGTGAATCTCCAAAGCCTGAAACAATTTGTAAAACAGACCCTGCAATTACTATCTTAATTCCAGTTTTAAGAGAACCGTGAACAGATTTTCGAAGAATTAGCACGCCGCCCATTATTGCAGCACAACTAGTCATTGAAACTCCAAAGTATACTACAATGTGGGATGGACTCCAGAAAAATTCTGGTTCTTTTTGAAGATGGGAAATTGCATCCCAAAATCCTGCTGAAACAATCACAATCGGACCAATAACTGCCAAAATTGAGACCAATGAAACAAGAGTAGTGGATTTTCCAAATGAAGAATTTGAAAGTCTTGCAATTAGTTTCATTTTAACTCTATAATGTAATAGGGTTATTTGAAATGTAGTAAGACTATCAATTTGAAAAATTTAACGTTATGAGTAATATTTTGAATTAACGAAGTTCTGTGTATAACACTAAGATAACCACTTGGGTTTTTTATCAGTAGTCATACCTAGACACTTCAATGGCAGAAAATTACAGATGTGAGGAAGCAGACAAGACATTGTAGAATTTTCTAGATGCGATATTTTCCACATCTCAGAGTCATGCGTCTGTTCGAAGTTATCATTCAGCAATTAGAGGAAGAAAGAACGGATTTAGAAAATTCCTTGATAAGAGTTACAACATGGATGAATTACAATTACAAGAGGAGGTAAGCAATAACAGGATTGACATCTACAAGGTTCTCAGCGATTATGTCATATTTTTGTCAAAGTCTGGAATTTATCCAAGGACTGTCAAGCAATGATTTTCAGAAATCAAGGGCTATCTTACACATATTGGTATTGAGATATACAATGAAAAATGCAAGCAGTGAATTCGATTACCAAAGATTCACAAGATTAGAAAAGAGCCGCTCACAAGGGATCTCATAGTCAGAGTTCTCAATGTATTGCCTTTCAAGATTAGAACTGTTTTCTATGTTGCAATAGCAAGCGGAATGAGAATAGGAGAGATTGCAGAGTTGCGTCTGTCTGACATTGATTTTAGTAATAATTCCACAAAAATATTCATCCGTGCTGAAACTACAAAGACGCGAGAGGACAGTGAAACATTTCTTACTACAGAAGCTACAAGTGTTTTGAAGGACTATCTTAATCGTTATTTTACATGGAAAAAATGATTCAAATGTGAATTTGCAAAATGTGAAAATTTTTGGAAAGACATCTCTAGCAAAAAGAAAGATAATGCCAAAAATTGACGAACAGCGAGGCTCTGTTGACATTTTGGAATAGTCACTAAATAACTATCTGAAAAACATTCCTGACTTTAACATGAGAATGCGTAACGGAAAGAGATTAATCCACTATCATGCATTAAGGGAATTTTTTTACACTACAGTCAGCAATATTGCAGGATCAAATTTTGCACATGCACTAATTGGACATCACAATTATTTGGACACATATTATTCATTATCAGAAAAGGATCAGATCAAAATGTGTCTAAAGTGTGAAGCACACCTTACAATGTCAGATTTTTCAAAAATAGAAGACGAATTGGAAAAGACGAAAAAAAACAAATCGAGATTGAAGAAACATATGTCAAGCTTGTAGTTTGTTGCATAATCCCCCCTCAGGGAGAATCCCCGTCATCGAGCGTCTCAATCAACATTCCCTGCAGGTACCTGTACGGCAGTCCCGTTATCGATTTTACTACCGCTAGGGCCGCAAACAGCGACTCGGCGTACTGGAACGGCGCACCGCACCTTGTTCTTGTTTGCGCCAGCCACCTCCTTCTCATATCTTTGCGGATCGTCCCAGATGATCAGTGCTTGACCACGCTTGATGTACTTCCTGTTGTCAGTCATCTACAACTGTTATGATCTACTGATCTTTAGCTTTTTCGGTCTCTAGAGAAAGAGATGTAGATATTCACGGTAATATGCTAGGAAGAATTATGCAACAGACTATAGAAATCTATAATTCTTAATACCAGATAGTTTACAATAAAAACGAATGCCTAAACAAACTGTCTTAGTGAAAGTTAATCCTAACGTTGTACGTTGGGCATTAGAAAGTGGAGGTTGGGATGTAAATGAACTAGCAAAAAAATCCAATATCTCTGAGGATATTATCAATAAATTACAATCTAAAGAAACTAAAATAGAATTAACAAAATTAGAAAAAATTGCAAAATGTGTCAAACGACCCTTGGCAGTATTTTTTCTACCTAAACCCCCTATTGAATCAGAGTTAACTGATTATAGAAAAATTGCAGGTACAAAAAAAGAAAAATTATCTAAAAAAACACTTGCAGCAATTAGAGAATCACGTTACTTACAATCGGTTTCAAAAGAACTTTTAGAAATGCAATCGATGAACATGAAACCAAAAATTCGAAATTATTCTTTAAAATTTGATCCAGAAGAAGTTGCAAAAATTGAAAGAATACATCTTGGTTTTGAATCTGAAGATGAGCTCTTGTCAAAAGAAACAAGAAAATCTACCAGGATATTTTATAATAAATTAAGAGAAAAGATTGAATCTTTCAATATTTTTGTATATCAGCTAAGTATGAGTATTGAAGAAGCTAGGGGATTTACCCTAACAGATGGATTTCCTAGAACCATTGTTGTAAATTCTGCTGATTCTTACAAACCTAAAATATTCACTCTTCTTCATGAATATGCACACATTCTATTGAAAACTGATGGAATATGCATGCCAAATTCTAATCTACCAAAAAATAACAATGATGAATTACAAAGAGTGGAAACATGGTGTAATGTTTTTGCAGGTTCTGTTTTGATGCCAAGACAAGAGTTTTTAGATCAAGCATCAAAATGGGAAGAAAAACTTGAGAGTCCAAAAGAAATCATAAACAAATTATCATCACAATTCAATGCCAGTAAACAAGCAGTAGTTGTACGCATGTTAAGAATAAACCCAAAAACTTCTTTCTCAGATTTCTACCAAACAAACTTCGAAGAAATCAAAAAAGAAGAAATGACTAAAACAAAAAAGAAAGGCAAAGGAGGCCCTCATCCTATAGACATTTGCTTAAGTCAGAAAGGTAGAAAATTTGTATCTTTAGTGTTTGAATCTAAAGAAAAACAAATGGTGAATTATAGTGACGTGATTGACTATTTGCATCTAAATCTTAAATATTTTGACAATCTTCAAAAAAGGCTTTAAAAAATATGGCTTCTGTTTATGTAGTTGACACTAATGTTTGGATTGAACTTACGCAATTTTATCCAAAATCAAACTTTTCTGGTTTATGGGACAATTTGGAAAACTTGGTCAAAAATAACAGAATAATTTGTCCTATTGAAGTTCTCAAAGAGATTACTTCTAACAAAAGTCCTGAATTATACAAATGGTGTAAGAAAAATAATAGAATGTTTGTAAACAATAATGCTCAGATTATAGAATTGGTTTCGGAGATCATGGCAAATCATTCCTATTTAGTTAAACCTGGAAAGATGGGTGCTGAAGCAGATCCATTTGTAATAGCACTAGCTCGTCATGCTCCAGTAAATTTTGATGGTTCTGAAATGATTATTGTTACTCAAGAAGGAATTGGTTCAAAATTAAAAATTCCCTTTGTTGCAAAAACATACGGAATTTCTTCTATCAAATTAATGGAGCTCATAAAACGTGAAGACTGGAAATTTTAGTTTCGATAAACAATATCTATATCATATTACAAATCTAAATTACAATTTATACAATATTCCTGTACATCAGATATTTTGTCCCTCATTTTCTTTAGATGCTTACAATTCACATGAAGTTCCTTTTGTATTGCTTCTAAAATTTTGATATTATCATCTAAAAGACCAGCCCATGTTTGAACTAGACTGTAAAATGAATCATGCTCAGAATTCCAGCTCTTTGAGAGATCAAGCATTACATCTCTTAGCTTGATGTCACCTTGTAGCAACAAGTCCAACAATTGAATTGCTTTTTTTTTTTTTGAAACCATCAGTGTGGCAGACTACACATATGCAAAAAATACCCACAGTCAATTATCTCAGGCTCTTTCTGACTTGGTATGTGACTGCAAAAGCGGTTATCCTAAAAAAATACTATGGTGAATTAACTATATTAGATGAAACATTGTAGAGAAAATATGAGTCCAGGAATAGGATTAATGAAAAGACGCTTGGAAAAGGAAAAGGATGCAATCGCACTCGCAATTTCAGGTATTGCTAAAAAATATGATCTCAAACCTGAAAATACCAAAACTCTAGAGACAAAATATCATGATGATGCCGGAGATTGGTATGTGGCATTGGGATGGGATGAGAAAAAAGCAATTGTTAAAATGGATTCTGTGTTAGGTACGATTACAGAAATTAAAGAAATCTAACTAGCAGGCATTGTCCAAATTTTTAACTCAAAATCAACGAAAAGCTTAAAGATCACGGATCTCGCGCCAGGCTTGATGAGTAAAAAATATGATAAAGTCACAAAAGACAGCAGAGACGAGAAACGCTGCAAAAGCAAGAATGCCGACGGCAAGAAATGGGAGCGTCCATCAGGATACTACAAAAAATATGAGATAAGAAGAAGGGACAAAGGCCACGTAACAAAGTTACGGATAAAGACCCTCGTTGCCCCTCCTCCTGTTTGAGATCTATTCGCCTGTCACATCTAGTGAAATACGAATGATTCCATACATGGCATGTCTTGCAGATCGAGAGTTTCGCTGCCATTCATACCGTCAACATGTCTCATACCTACAGACACATCAAGGATCACTACGCGCATGTACGAACTAAAAACCGTTCCATCAAAATCATGTCTGCATCATGCGGCCACCATAATGGCAGATTACAAGTGGCTGCACGAGATAATAGAAAAGCAGGCAGAATCTCATGCACACGGATCGCTGCTGGGCGACGCCACCGGGGTTGCCATAGTCAGGTATGCAGAGTGTGGGAGGATGCCAAGAAAGGCATCATCCCCAGGCGCGAATTCATCAAGCTGCACATAGTTACTGACGTAAAGGGAAGAAAGATCGTATCCTGTGCAGTTACCCGTGGACTGGCACACGACTCGCCGGTGTTCCGGAAGATGATCAAAAGGGTTCCTGACGGTGCCAGGATGCGTGATGCTTGATGCAGGATATGATGCACACGAGAACTATAAGATGATCCGCAATACTGGCAGAAGGCCTGTGATCTGCACCCGCAAGAACCGCGTAGTAAAGGATTCGGTCCAAGGGCAGAGATGCTCCGGTGGCAGGAAAAAAACCCTGAAGAGTTTGAAGATACATACCATCAGCGCAGCATAGTGGAATCGGTGTTCTCGTCATTCAAGTGCAGGTTTACTGCAGTTGTTCGCGCAAAGAAACCGGCAACGCAAAGACTGCAGCTGCTCCTCAGGTGCGTCTGCTACAACCTGGCTGTCATAGTGAAACGACACAAGAAACACGTGTTGTGTGTCTAGCGTGTGCTGTACGGCCCTGCAACGTTTTGGCATAAGATGCACTGCATCACAATCCTGCCACAGAAGAATTCCACCACATACAGGAAATCAAAAGCAATAAAGTGCAGATAAAGTGACACCAAGCAGGCCTGAAAAACTAAGATTTGGACAACGCCGTTGATTTTGAGTCAAAAATTTGGACAACGCCTTATCAGATAAGATCGAAATAGTAGAGTAATTAATTAGCCAATAGTAGTATCAGCACAACATAATATAATTTTAGAAATTAAACGTTTAACTTAATCAAATTAAGCAAATATTTCCACTCCACGCAGTAAGATCTAACCTTCATTTTCATCAAGTTTGCCGCTATGAAGCGGCAGAAAATGCAGTACCGCCTAAAATGCCGCCAACCGAAAGTTTACGTCTGAAATACCAACCGTAGGCTTGACAGAGCCCAAAATAGCCAAGTGATCAGTTCTTTATATATTACAAAATAGTCAAGTGATCAGTTCTTTATATATTACAAAATAGTCAAGTGATCAGTTCTTTATATATTACAAAATAGTCAAGTGATCAGTTCTTTATATATTACAAAATTATATGATGGTAATCACTTTTTATAATAAAAAATGAGAAATTATTATTTCAAATTCTATGATAAAAAAACTCTGGACAAAACTTTTTGAATTTACATTTTCATATGTAAGACGTCATTTACAAAACAACATATGATAAAATAGCCACTGTTTTTTTAGTAATTGTATATTTAGACGAAAGAATTCAAGAACAATTTTAAATATTGTGTATAAATGTGAAAGTGATAAAGTATAGTAAAAAAGATCGCATATAGAATTTTTATGTATCACACATAATCCACACATGTACTACACATACAGGGTTATTTTATCCAATATTAATTCCAAAACAAATCAGAAGATCTAACAGGTCAAATAAAATCATTTAGTGGAGTTATGTCTCCAATTAGATTTACCATATTTGATTCTACATGATTTTTAAGCATATTCTGTTTCGATTGAAATTCTCTTCTTCGTAAATTTCGTTTTCTTTGTTTTAATTCACAATATACTTTCATGACAACAGTTTCTAATTCTTCATCAGAAATTTTTGCCATTTCATTTTCAATTAGATCACCTGGATGTAATATGATTCAAAAGATCATTCCATTCTACCACAATATTTTCTTTTTTTGAAGGATTATCTTTGAGTTCTTCGAGGAGTTTGGCAGATTTTATTCCAAGCTTCAAAAAATATTTGAATGTGTGAGAAAGACTTGAATGTCGTCTTTGCTTATGATACATCTCAAGTTTATCCTCCAAGTCTCTAGGGAGTCTAAAATGAAAATCAATGCTTCTCTGATTTCTTTCGTTATTCATGATTCTTACGATCCTGTTCTATTTCTTCATCAATTGAGATATCATGTTTTAATCCCATTTCTTCTATATTTCCCCATAGATGATCAGCGTCATAATCTATTGGCAGATAACAGATTCCAAAGATTAGTTGTTCAACACATTTTTTTCAGAAAAATTTGTCTTGAAATATTCATTTTTTGACACATGCATTTGATAGCTTTGATGTAATCAAGAGAAAGTTCTATCGAGACAGTTTCATAATTTATCATATTTTCACCTCCATTTTTACAAATTTTTTGTCTTCTTGGAGATAGCATCACCCAATCTCCCCTAAGATCATCAAGTAATTTTTCATAATCTTGTCCATACATTTCGGTACAGAAATCATCAAAATTCTTCAATACAGAAAGAATTACACTCTTTGAACCAAAAGACTTGCTTTTGCTGTAGAATTTCTCTACAAATTCTTCTCTTGTGAGTCTCTCTTTCTGAGGGATTTTTAAAGTATTTTCAAAACATTGTTACTATGGTTTTTGATTTAATTAAAAGTAATTTGTCTACTAAAGAAATTTAATTATCAAGTTGACTTTGAAAATAATATGACTAGAGCAATAGTTCTTGGAGGTTCACGTGGAATAGGTAAAGCAATTTCAGATGCTCTCAAATCAATAAATATTGACGTTTTTGCAGCATCAAAAAAAGACATTGATACATCAAATTTAGACAGTGTGAGAAAATTTTTGAAAAAAAATACTCAGACAGACATTCTAGTTTTAAACACAGGTGGTCCACCTCCAAAACCATTCTCAACTATAACTAAAGATGACTGGAATCTATATCACAATCAATTATTTCTGGGATTTGTTACCATACTGCAAAATATCAAAATTAATGATAACGGATACATCTTTCTGATAAGTTCCAATGTAATTAAAGAACCAAATGCAAAACTGATAATATCATCAGCATATCGTGCAGCTTTTTCTGAAGTTTTCAAGGTGTTAAGTAAAGAATACGCTCAAAAAAATATCAGCAGTGTTAACATTGCACCAGGTCCAATAAACACAGATAGAACTCGGGAATTAATTGACAATATTCAAGAATTTGAGAAAACACTGCCAATGAAAAGATTGGGAGAGCCAGAAGAGATTGGAAATTTTGTCAAAGCAATAATTGAAAATAAAATAAAATATCTTTCAGGGGTTACAATAAACTTTGATGGCGCCAATTCAAACTATATTTTTTAAAATTACTTTTTAAATTCAACATTTGGAGTGTCTGGCTGACCTGCAATAGCAATTAATCCACCCTCACGCAATTGTTGTAGTAACTGCATGACTTCTTTTTCAACTTGATTTCTTTGTAATCCTGTTTGTTGGGCAAATACCTCAACTAGCTCTGTAACTTTGCGTTCTCCGTTACATGACTTCCAAAAGTCAACTATTGCCTGATTCACCATAAATCCCTGTTCATGTTCATTAGCTAAAACCATTGATCCATCATCTTGTTGAACTAGTTTTCCAACTCCTTGTGGTAATGCAGTTTCATAGTTTATTGGCGCTGGTGTGTTCATTGCAGCACCCATGTTTTTGATTTTCATTTTTCCTTCTTCAGTCATTTTATCCATAGACCATGCAGGTTCCCATACAATGTCAATTTTTACATTATTCACACCAGGAACTTTTTTGGCATATCTTGTTGCATCTTGAATCAAAGTTTCATGTAAAGGACAGCCTTGCGTAGTCATGGTCATTTTGATATTAACGTCATTGTTTTCAGTAACATCAATCCCATAGATTAGTCCCATTTCCACAATGTTTAGGGGAACTTCAGGATCCATGCATTGCTTGAGTGAATCCTCAATTGCTTGTGCAGAAACTATACTCATATTTTAAATGACAGTTTGAAAATCAATAAAAACTTTCTAATTATTAGCTTGAAATAATTTTGGGATTGATTTTTCATATGGAGCAGTAGCCACGCCTTTTTCAGTAATTATTCCCGAAATTAGTTCAGGCGGGGTCATATCAAACGCAGGATTTATCACATTGATATCATCAGGGGCAGTCTTTTTGTCACCAATTCCAGTGACCTCGCTTCCTTTACGCATCTCAATTATTACATCTTTAGCCTTTGTGTTGAGATCAATTGTGGATAATGGAGCTGCAACATAAAATGGAATGTCATGTTGTTTGGCCATTGTTGCTACCTGATAAGTTCCAATTTTGTTAAAGACATGTCCTGTTTTTACAATTCTGTCAGCACCGACTATTACTTTGTTGACTAGACCAGATGCCATTGAATATCCTACGGCAGTATCTGGAATTAGACTTACATCAAATCCGTCATGTTTTAACTCAAATGCTGTTAATCGTGAACCCTGTTGAATTGGTCTAGTCTCAGTAGCTATAACTTTGACGTTTTTTCCACTCTCTCTAGTTGCTCTAATTACACCTAAGGCTGTTCCATATGCCACAGTAGCTAGTGCACCAGCATTACAGTGAGTCATAATTGTGTCATTATTCTCAAAAAGAACTGAACCGTTCTTTCCCATTGTTTTGTTTATTTCAATATCTTCATCTGCCATTTTTTTAGCAGTAGAAATTACTAGTTCTTGAATTTGTTCAATCGAATCTCCAGTCTTTGCAACGTTCATGATTTTTTCCAAGCCCCAACCCAAGTTTACTGCAGTTGGTCTGGTTGCAAAGAGAATTTTTCTTGCATCCTCCAAGTCAGACAGTAACTCTTCTTTTGTGGTAGCCTTGCTTTGTAAAGCAGCCAACCCCAATCCAAACGCTCCAGATACTCCAATTGCGGGTGCTCCTCTAACTATCAAAGTTTTGATGGCATTTGCAACTTGATTAAAATTATCATATTCTACAAATACAAGCTCATTTGGAAGCTTTGTTTGCTCAATCATAATCACTTTGTTATCTTTCCACTCCACTGTTCTTAATGATGAATCCATATGAATATCAGAATCAAGCATTTTACTATAAATATTTTCAAGCCATATTTAAAATAAATTAATTTAATTCTTAATACTTGCAAAAAGTTCTTCTGGCAACTCTACAAATCTTTTACATTTTGCAACTGTTTTTCTCTTAGCTTGAATTTCTAAAATATCCCCATCTTTTACATTTAATGTCTCCATAGATCTGACATCGGGTTTTTTGCCACTGCAAAATTTAGTGTATTAATTCAGACTGACAAAGAATATGCTTATGGGTACATTGATGGTCCTCACCCGTTTCATAAAATTGGAATTCATAAGGCCTTGGAGAAACAAACTGAGGGTAATTTTAAGATGGTTACAGTTGTGTTAATTCATAAATTATTACACGCAATTCATAGTGATTGGTCTGAATCTCAAGTTTCAGACGAAGAGACGAGGCTTGCAAATCTAGAATTGTATTTTGATGCATTACACAATTTAGATTTATTGTGTTTATCTGTAAAAATGAGATGATGTGTAGGATAAGCCAAAAGAGTGTGAATATTGTAAAGTGGAATTTTAAGATCTGACTTGATTAATTATATCACATTCATCATCTATGAATAAAACCAAAATTTTATTCCAGAATTTGATTTCATTATAATTTCTTTAAACAATTGTAATTAGTTATGTTAACTGTTATATTCCAAAATATCAATGAAACAATTATTGATGAATAAAGAAATTTTGAATAAAATTGATTCAGATAAAATGTATTTAGTTTATGACAAATGGCCTGAGATGGCTGTAAAAGCATTTGAAGAAAACTATGAAAAATATGAATCAGAAGAGATTGATCATATTGTTTTTGCAGGAATGGGTGGATCTGGCACATTGGGAGATATTTTTGAGGCAATACTATCAAAAACCAAAATTTACGTTACAGTTGTTAAAGGATATCTACTTCCAAAAACAGTTGGAAAAAATACACTTGTAATATGCACAAGTATTTCTGGAAATACAATAGAAACACTTACTGTGTTAGATTTAGCAAAGAAGAATAGTTGTAGATTGTTAGTTTTTACAGCTGGAGGACTAATGGAAGAATATTGTAAAAAAGAAGGAGTTGAATTTAGAAAAATTGAAAAGACACACTCTCCACGTGCATCATTTCCAACATTTTTGTATTCTATGCTAAATGTATTAGAACCAATATTACCATTAAAAAAAGAAGATATTCATGAATCATTGAATTATTTAAAAGAGATGCAAGCAAAAATTTCATACAATAATTTAACAGATAGTAATTTAGCATTAAATTTGGCAGAATGGATTACAAACATTCCAGTAATTTATTATCCATGGGGATTACAAGCTGCTATAATTAGATATAAAAATTCACTTCAAGAAAATTCAAAAATGCATGTGATTGTAGAAGATGTAATTGAAGCTTGTCATAATGAAATTGTAGCTTGGGAAGAGCAGGATGATTTAAAACCAATATTAGTCCAAGGTGCAGATGATTATATTAAAACAAAAGAACGATGGGATATTTTAAAAAAATATTTTAAAGAGAGAGATATTAAGTTTAAAGAAATTCATTCTGTAGAGGGAAATATTCTTTCAAAGTTAATTAGTTTAATTTATTTATTAGATTTTTCAACTATTTACTTGTCAGTGATATTAAAAATAAATCCTACACCTGTGGAATCTATTGATTATATTAAATCAAAAAATTAGAAATTAATTTTATAGTAAAGAATTTTCAAGGTTTGTTAAAATTTGACAATTTTTACCTATTATGCCATTTAAAAGATAGATTTTTCCTAAAAGTTTACAATTCTCCACAAGTATTGAATTTTCTACAACAGAATTATCAATAATGGAATCATCACTCAAGCTAACATATGGACCTAGTGTCACACCAGATCCAATCTTACAATTGTTTCCCATAATTAATGGTCCTAACAAATTTGCATTTTTTGAAATTAATGAATTTTTTTCCCATCAGAATTTTATTTTTTATATCAATATTTTCTTCATTAATTAATTCGGTAGTTTCTCCCAAAATATTAAGAATCAATTTGTTGGCATCAAGTATATCGTCTGGAGGACTACCTGTGTCTTTCCACCTTCTGCTGAAATCAAAAATATTCTATATCAACATCCAGGTGTTGATGAATGTGCAGTGATAGGAATGCCAGATAAATTATTGGAAGAAGAAATTTGTGTATTTGTAAAAACTAAAAATAATAATATTAAAGAAGAATATTTAAAGGAGTTTTTAAAAATAAAATAGCTAGATTTAAAATGCCCAAAAAAATTATCATCACAAACAAATTGAATGATCCTAGTGAAATTCCAAAAGACCCAACTAAAAAAATCTTGTATAAAAAATTGAAAGAACATTATAGTAAAGTTGAAAACTAAATATTATCTGATGAGGAAAAAAATTGTCAAATAGATTTAGTAAAGTGAAAGATATTTCTTCTATCGGGATTACAGATGTAATAGGTTCAGCAATTGCAGCATTGTTTTGGTTCTATCTTGCAACATTAATTGGACCAGAAACATATGGAGAAATAAATTATATGCTATCCATAGCTGCAATAGCATCCAATGTATCATTATTAGGAGCAACCCAAAGTTTGCTAGTATATTCAGCAAAAAATGTTCGAATTCATGCAACTTTTTATTTAATCAATTTAATTATTGGGATAATTTCAGCAATAATTGTTGCATTTATTGTACAAGATTTCACTGTAGGTTTACTTGTAATTGGATATCTAGTTTTTGCATTAGCATATACAGACGTATTAGGAAAGAGATATTTCAAGGCATACACAAAATATACTCTTATTCAGAAAGTTTTAATGATTTCATTAAGCCTAGGGTTATTCTTACTGATTGGGAAAGAGGGAATTATTTTAGGCATGGCAATTTCACTATTCCTAGGAATAATAAAGATAATTCACGGTTTTCAAGAAACAAAAATTGATTTTAAATTGTTTAAGGAAAAAAGTAATTTTATTTTATTTAATTATGCACATACATTAACATCAGCATTGCATGGGTCAATTGATAAGATTGTAATTGGACCAATGTTTGGATTTTTAATTTTAGGAAGTTATTCTTTAGGGATGCAGTTTTTTTCATTACTGATGATCTTACCAATAATCGTCGGTAAATATTTAATTCCTCAAGAATCAAGTGGAATTGAAAATAAAAAATTAAAAAATAGTATAATTTTAATTTCTATCATCATAGGAGTTACGGGAGCATTTATCGGACCTGAAATAAGTTCCATCGTATTCCCAAAATTCTCTGAAGCAGATTCAGTGATTAGAATTATTAGTTTGGCTGTAATTCCTCAAACAATAATTATAACAACTAAATCAAAATTATTAAGCAATGAGAAAGGGAGACATGTTCTAACTATAGGAATTATTAGAACTGCATTAATAGTAATTTCCATCATAAGTTTAGGACAATTATATGGAATTGAAGGAATAGCAGTAGGAGTAGTTTTGTCATCTATAGGAGGAGCAGTTTATTCCGTATTGACGGCAAGGAATTTAGGAGTTGAAAAAAATATCCAATAAATCATACCAAAAAATTAGAAATTGGTTTCATAAACATCCAAGACTGAATCCAAAAAGTTTCACTATGGGGAGGACTTTTAGAGATATTACAAGCAGATGGAGAGTTTATCCAGATTTTATAGTTATTGGATATCAGAAAACAGGAACCACTTTTTTATATAAATATTTATCAAAGCATCCAAATATAATGCCTGCTTCAAAAAAGGAAATTCATTTTTTTAATTTTTCATTTGGATCAGGTTCAAATTATTATAAAGCACAATTCCCTTTGAAAATTTATAAAAAATATCTAGAAAGAAAATTCAATATTCCGTTTAAAACAGGAGAAGCTTCCCCATCATATGCAATTCATCCAAAAGCTGCTAAACGAATTAAAGAATTAATTCCAAATACCAAATTAATTTTCATTTTAAGAAATCCAATAGATAGGGCATATTCTCAATATCATTACAGAAAAAAAAGGGGTATGGAAGAATTATCTTTTGAAGAAGCAATTGAAGAGGATAATAATAGAAAAATATTATTAATGAAACAGTTTGAAAGGGATGAATTAACAATCTACAACAGAAAGCAAATAAAATTTCCGTATATTTCAATAAGTAAATACATTGAACATCTGACAAAATGGTATGAAGTTTTCCCAAAAGAGCAAATTTTAATCCTAAAAACTGAAGATTTTAATGAAAATTCACAAAAAGAATTAAACAAAGTTTGTGACTTTATAGGAATTTCAAAGATTGAGTTTAAAAAATTAACCAAACAAAATGTTGGAAAATATCCAGAGATGAATTCAGAAACTAGAATCAAATTAAGTGAAATTTATAAAGATTATAATGAAGCATTGGAAAAATTTCTAAAAATTAAATTAGAATGGAATTAATTTTATTATAATTCTAAAAATTTATAACAAATTATATGTCCCAATTAAATTTTCTATTCAATAATTTTTCTAATCTTTCATTATAAGGTTTGAATAACGTGATAAGTGACTCTCTTGTTTTGTGACTCATATGACTGTATGAGCCAACATTTTGTTTTGATAAATTTGAAATTTTGAAAGAAGGTATATCTAAAAATTTAAAAATTTTCTCGAATGTTTGATCAGGATTACTTTCTAATTCTTCAGTTAATAAAATTAGAAAATTCTCTTTTGGGAAATAATTGAACCAATTCTCCAAATAATTTACATATTTGCTGACAGATAGATAAGGTGTATCAATTTTTTGAAATAGATTATAGGCTCTAACTGAATCATTTTTATAATTTTTTACTGAATTATCATATCTTTTTCCATCTTGTTCTATAGCTTCTTCAAATGAAGGTGTATGTTCCCATCCTTCTCTAAATTGATATTGATAATCGGAATATGCCCTATCTATTGGATTTCTTAAAATGAAAATTAATTTAGCATTTGGGATTAATTTTTGAATACGTTCTGGAACTAAAGAATGGATAGAATAACCAGGAGAACCATCAATAGAAAAATATTTTTGTTTAAATTTTTTTTCAAATTTATTTTTTGTAAATCTAGTAGGAAAATGAGATCGATACCATTTTTCTCCTCTCCAATAGGAGTAAGAGAAATATTCTATCTCTTTGTATTCAGCTTTTCCAATATTAGGATGTTGAATTAAATAATAATATAATGACGTTGAAGCAGTTTTATGAAAACCAGGAATAATAAGATCAGGTAGAATTCTAGAAGAATGAGTTAAGATTCTAAATCCGCCACATACTAATCTTTTAGATCCATTAAATGAAAAATGCCCCGGTACCAATTTTGGATGACGTTCTAGCCAGTTATGTAATCCATCTTTAATTAATTGCATTTCCATAAATTATGTCCTAGTACACCAAAAGTTCAAGGTTTATTTTATTATGCAGCTCTAAATCTCCTATACTTAGCATCTATCATAGTTAGGTTATTTGTATGATTAATAGTATGAATTCCAGAGATTTCAGAATCCCAATTTGGAATTATTTGTGAATCAATCGATTCTACATAATGTGATTCGTCAATTGTTTTTATTTTATTTATTGAAATTCCATATCCATATCCATATGAACTATTTTGAGCAGGTCTTAGGAGATTATGATTTTGCTCAAAAATATTTCCCGCAGGTCGTGCTTTACGAACATCAGATACAATAGGATTCAGAGGATGTGAAATCCAGTCATCAGAAAGAGGGTTATCAGAATAAAATAGTGAAAGTTCATCTGATGGGGAAATTCCAGCATTTTCAATTGTTCCTGCAAAAAGCCACCATTTTCCATTCTTTTGGAAAATTGTAGGATCCACTGCACTAATATCATTCAAAATTGTCTTATGATACTCCCATTTTTTTGGAAAATCGATACATTTGAAAATATCAATTTTATTGGTTGTTGAGGATTCTGGAATCATATAATGAACTCCATCAAATTCAAAGATGGATGGATATGATAAATGGTAATCTTTTTTCAAAATACTTTCAGGTTGAGTATAATTTCCATTTTCATCCAGTCTGAAATAAGAAATCCAACCTTTAGGATTAGAAAGTAAAGATTCTTCAAAAAATACAAAATATTCATTGTCTTGAAAAATGATAAATGGATCAGCCCAAAACCTATCTTCAGGTGATGAAATTTCTATAAAGTTTTTAAATGAATAAGAAATATCATTTTCAAAATTATACATTAATGTCCATTGATCAAAATATTTTAAGGAATTATTTTTATAATTGTTATATTTTTTATACAAAGACTTGGACAGAGTAAATAAACCAATTTTTTTCTTTTCAGAATTTATTGGTACAAATTCAACTCCAAAATCATTTTCTGATAAAATAAGTTTTTTAATTAAATTATAAAAGAGAGAACTTCCCTTCCAATAAATAGAGTTCATTGTTCTTTTTACTGAAAAAGGATCAACAGATGAATAAGAATGTAAAAGAATTTTTTTAGAGTTATTTTTAATTGAAATAATTTTTGAATCTATTACTTCGTGTTGTTCAATTACTTCAATAAATCCACTTGGATAATTAGAAGCAAGCCCATGTTCTAATGACCAAACACCATGTTTTGAAACTTTAGAGATTGATTGAGGGATAGGATCATCTACTAATGAAATAATCAGATCTATTTCATGAATATTAAATGATTCAATTGTTTTTGAAATTGAAAAATTTTCATTCAGAAATATTGATTGTTTGTATATAGTAGGAATAGAAATATCTAATTTTTCTAAAGCATTCATTGAAAGTGAAAATCTTGAATCGAATTTTTTATATGCTAAAACTGAGAGTGAATTTCTAGGCTTTTTTTTATTATTTGAAAATAGTAGGCATGAAATTTTAGAAAAATTTGAATTGCTTAATTTAGAAATTAAATCATTTAACCATGCAGGAATAGGTTCATTTTCACAAATAATTACAATTTCTAATTTATTATCTATCATTTAGTTTCAACAAAATTATTCCAATTAAGATTTCTTTTTAATAATTTCTGTATTTTTTCTGCATCTTCAACAAAAATTTTATGTAATTTTTTTATTTCACTTTCTTGTAATACTGGTTTCAAATTATTTTTATTCAGCATATTACAGAAAGTTAATCGGGTTGATTTAGGAAGAAATTTTTTGGCCATACCTGAAATGAGTTGATTCTGTATTATTGATTTTTGAATATTATTTGGTAGTTGAGCATATTCGTTGTATTTTTTGCCAACATTTTTAGGTAATTCAGAATCAATATCTAAAAAATTCATTATTTCCTTTACAATCTTTTCAACATCATTAGAAAATTCTTCATAAAGCCATATTTTGACTTGTTTTTCTCCAAATATTTCGAAATAACGACTGATAGAATCATAGTAAAAGCTAGGCATTATGACATAATCATGGAAAGTTCCTTGTTGGGATTTAATTTCAAAATATCGTTGTAATTGTTTAGAAAAAGATTCTTTTTCATACCCATTTCGAATGAAAGATAGATAATGAGAAAATGAACGTTCTATTGGATCTCGTAATAAAATAATTATTTTAGCATAAGGATTAGATTCATGTATTTTTTTTGGAGTGGTTGGATCACTTAGATACATTGGAGTAGCATCTCCAATTAGTTGATTTTCAAAGGCTTTTTCAAATAATTTTTTATATTCTTGGATTGTTTTTACTCTGCCAGTGGCAAATTCACTGAAAAATCCACTTCCTTTGGGACACATGAAAACATCGGAGATTTGATCAAGGTATCTATGCAATGATGTTGTACCAGCTCTTGGTGCACCTACAATAAAAAAATCGGGTGAATTTTTTGAAGTCATATTGAATATAAGTTATAATCAATTATATTTAATATTAAAGTCCATCATTACCTAAATTTTTTCACTCAAAAATACCGACATTATTCTATAACATTTTATGTTTTTAATTTTGTTTAATTAGTTTGACATCAATTTTAAAATGAATTTATCCTTCCATATGGATTTTTTAATATGCATATCAAGCATAGTTGATTTATTATCACGTGCAAAAGTATGGATTCCAATTATATTTTTATTCCAATCTTGATATATGGAATTAATTTCACTTTCTTGATAATCGGTTTCATTTAATCGTATTAATTTGATAAAATATCAGCTCCATATCCATAACTTTTTGAGGAATACTGTGCTGGCCGTTTAATTATTCCATTTTCTTCAAAAATTCTTCCAGCAGATCTAGAACACCCTTATTCTTTGAAACTATCGGGTTTTTTGGGTGTAAATCCATTTATCACTTGATGGATTGTCTGAATAAAATAAACATAATTCATTTTTATTTTTCTTTGTCACTATGGTTGTAAAGACCCACCGCTTATTATCATAATAAAATAATACTGAATCAGTTACAACCACTTTATTCATCAATATCTTATAAAATTCCCACTTTGCTGGAAATTCTAAACATTTGTACACTTCAATAGTACTATTTTCAGACGATTCGAGAAATCATATAGTATTCTTTATTATAATAAAAAACAAAGAGAAATGACAAATGATGTGACATATCCAGAATTGTTTGTGGTTTTGAAAGATCGCCTTTATGATCAATTATAAAAAATGAAATATGCCTTTATTTTTTATAAATAAATTCTTCAAAAAAATGTAATATTTATTATCTCTAAAAACAATAAATGGATCTAGCCCAAAATCAATCATTGAGAGGTACAATTTTCTTAAATTCATTAATTTTTTCTGAAATTGAATAAATAAAATCAAAAAAAATTTTTATTAAATGGTAATACACGAAGATTAGCTTATAAGAAATGAATATTAGAGATTTTCCCATATTTTTGTATGCAAAATCAATACTTTCGCTAGCATCCAATGCAAAAACTTGTGAATTTGAATTTGCAGATAACATGTAAGCAGAATTCCACACACCAGTTCCAGCATCAAGAATAGTATTTTTATTTTTTAAGAATTCATTAAATTGTTTATGAGATTTGCATTCATATCGTTCAAAAACCATTTTTGTTGAAAATCAATCCAATCTTGAGCCGGATAATTTTTATGGCATGTTTCTCCATTTTGCTGAAAAAGTATCTTCAGTCTTTAACAAATCTCGGAATTCCAGTGGTAATAGGGAATAATTCTTTACATTTTTTACAAGTTAGTGTTGCTTCTAGAATTTCTTATCTGTCCCACATGTAGAGACAGTCTTTTAATAAAAATCAAGAAAAAAATTAGAACTGAAATTATAGAGGTTTATTCTTCAATATCAAAGTTAAAAGATGAGCATTAATAAAATATTGAATTTCAATTTTTATTAATAATTGATTTAGATAAATATTCAATTTTTATAGTAAGAGCATATCTAATAATTTATGAGATTACTTATTGGAGGTTCTCCATCAAAAATTTTTCATTTAAGAGAATTTGAAAAGGCTTTAACAAACTTGGGAGTTCAATGTAAATTAGTAATTGATTCAGACATATGTAATGGTTTTCCAAGTAGAAAAATCTCAGATTGGTTTAAAACAAGAAAAAAATACGATAAATTGATATCAGAATTTAAGCCGGATATCATCCTAGTTAATAGACAAAGGCATTTTGCACATGCTGCATCAAAAAATAAAATCCCTTTAGTAATATACTTGATAGGTAATATTTGGAAAGAATTTGAATGGGCAAAAAATACTCTTTACAAATCATTTGTTAAAAGATTAGCATTACAAACTTGGATTTCTTTTTCAAAAGAAACATTTGAAAAATCATCATTAATTGTTCCTATTTGTAAACATTTAGAAGAAATTGTTAATGAAAAATATCCTCATAAAAAAACAGGGGTAATGTATCAAGGAATTTCAGCAACAAACTGGTATTCAATGAAAAGTATGAATCTAAAACATCCTTGTGTAGGATTATTACAAAGTGCAGTAATTTGGGGAAAAGCTAAAGAGATGTTAATTTTAGAAAATGTTCTGAATTCTATGCCTGATGTTATGTTTTATTGGGCTGGAGATGGACCATATCGTGAAAAAATATTATCTGTTTTGAGTAAATACCAGAATTTTAAATGGTTAGGGCCTTTAGAGTATCCTGATAAAGTTCGAGAATATTTATCGGAAATAGATGTCTATGCACTTGTTAGTGGAATTGATATGTTGCCACTTACATTACAGGAGGCACAATTAATGAAAAAACCGGTTGTTGCAACAAACGTAGGAGGAATTCCAGAACTTATGAAAAATAATATTACAGGTTTTTTAGTAGAAAAAGGAAATTCAGAAGAATATATTGAAAAATTATCATTATTAATTAATGATGAAGAAAAAAGAAAAACCATGGGGGAATTAGGAAGAAAATTCATAGAAGATAATTTTAATTGGAATAAAAGTGCAAAGGAATTTTTAAAAATATTAAAAGATATTTAATTTGAAAGTTTTGTAGAAGATTTCATTTCTTTTGTAATAAATACTCTATACCAAATTTCTAATGCTAAAATCCCTAATAATTTATTTACATGACGAATGTCTAAATCAGCTTTGTTTGAATATTTAGATATCCATTCTTGACTTATCCCATAGCAAAATCGTATCCAGCCTTTAATTTTTTATCATCTCCCTCAATGATTGAAATTAATGTATTTTCAACAAACTCAGGTTCAATAGTGCTTTCTATAATTACTAGTGATCCCTTTGAAAGAAAATCATGTAACTGTCTTCCAACAGATTTTAGAGCAGAATAATTTAGTACATTAGATGAATCATAGGAGTTAGAAGTGACAATAAAATAACATCTGAATTTGACACCATACTTTCAATTTTTGAAGTTGCTTTGAATTTTTTTCTGATCTAACCTTATCAAACATTACATCATACCCAGGTTCATCCTTTAGAGGAAAAACACCATTGTTGATATTTTCAACAAAATTTTCATTGATATCCATTCCAATTGTATTGAATCCTGAATTTGCAAAAGATAAGGCTGTAGGAAGGCCAATTCGACCAATTCCTATTACACAAACTTGTATATTTTCAGATTGAATATTATCATTTAATTCTTCTTCAGGCATTTCAATTATTGTTTTATTCATTTTATTTACCTTGGATAATTTGATGGATGTTTATTTGTTATTTAGGGTTATGATTCATAATTAAGATTTAAACATGTGGCAAAAAAAATGATTTTATGAAATTTGCAGTTACGGGTGGAGCCGGATTCATTGGCAGTTACATAACCAAGTTACTTTTAGAAAAAAATCATGATATTTTAGTACTTGATAATATGCATACAGGGAAAAAAGAAAATTTACATGATTCGGACAAGTTAGAATTTTATCAAGTAGATGTGAGAGATTATTCATTACTTGAAAATCACCTACAAAATATTGATGGAATCTTTCATGAAGCAGGATTAACACTAGTTCCAGAATCCTTTGAAAAACCTGAAGAATATCACAATGTTAATGTGAATGGCACTGAAAATATATTTAAAATTGCAAAAAAAATTGGTGTTAAGGTTGTTTATGCTAGTAGTTCAAGTGTTTATGGTAAAACTGAAAAAATTCCCATTAAAGAAGATGATCCAAAGAATCCCATAAATCCCTATGGACAAACTAAAGTTGAAAAAGATAATCTTGCAGAAAAATATTCTAAAGAGGGATGCTCAATTATAGGATTAAGGTATTTCAATGTGTTTGGAAAAGGTCAAACGGGAACATATGCAGGAGTTATCACAAAATTTTTAGAGTGTTTGAAGAATAAAACTGCCCCAATAGTTTATGGAGACGGTAAACAAGTTAGAGATTTTATATCAGTTGAGGATGTAGCTAGTGCAAATCTTCAAGCAATGCTATCAGATACAAAAAATGGCTTTTTTAATATTGGAACTGGTGTCCCGACAACAATTTTGGAATTGGCAGAATTAATGATTGGAATTTCAAATAATGATTCCAAACCAATTTTTAAAGAGCCTAGAAAAGGGGATGTCAAACTTAGTCAAGCAGATCTTTTGAATACTCAAAAATATTTGGATTGGCGCCCAGAAATTCAGCTAGAAGAGGGTCTAAAAAAAATCATGAATGGGATTGTATGATTTTATTTAATCAGATTTTGATAAAAATCAACATACTTTTGATGCAATGATTCCCAAGTATAATTTTCTATGATAAATTTATGGCCATTTTCAGATAATTTTTCTTGTAAAATTGGGTTTTTTAGTAATTTATTTATCTCTTCAAGCAGGGATTGGGGATTTTCTGATTCAACCAAAATTCCAGTTTCTTCATTTTCAATCAATTCTGATATACCTCCAACATTTGTAGCAATTACGGGAATTTTTAGATAAAATGCTTCTTTGATTACTTGAGGCAAGCTCTCTGCCCGCGAAGGTACGACAAGCATAGTGGATTCTTTTAGTTTTTTCATTGCATCCTTCCACGGCACATCTGTGCAATATACAACATTCCCATTGATACGATCTTCAATCTTTTTTAAAATATCTATGCCCTTCTCATAGCTGTCTCTTCCAACGTAAATTATCTGATTCTTTTTTGGAACGATATCTGGTATATCCCGAAATTCTGACGCATCCAACGGCCCTGGCAGATGAACAAAATCAATGCCCCACTCGTTTTTGTAAGAATCTTTAACATATTTTGAATCTGTTGTAAACACATCTGCAATTTTGAGCGCTTTTTTTTCGGCACTCTTTCCAATCTTACTTGTTGTTTTAGAATGCAGTTGCTCAATCTGTTGTCCGTACACTCCATAAATTCCCAATATCTTCTTCTTTGTCTTGATCTTTTCCATAACAAACACAGAGGGAACATTCCATGCATGCACAACATCATACTCTTTGGTTTTTGCCATTGCCTTTATGACTCCAAAAATTACAAATGATGGGTTTTTTAGATTTTTTATAGGAATGTGTGGAACCCTCATTAATTCTACATCAAATCCGTTTTTTTGCAGTTTCTTTGCAACTCTTGTTGCGTACCCTCCGATCCCACCCTCATATCTAGGTGAAATGAATAGAATTTTCATAAATAAAAATAATTTATAGACCTTTTAAGGTCTTGGATTAAAAAATCAGATTTACATTGTTGCTTGAGAAGCATCATGGAACATCTGACTCTTTGCACAGCCAGCAGCAAGTTCGTCACCTGCACCACGTCTCATAAGGCCTCTGTACAAACCATCTTCTAATTTGACACCTTCCCTTTCTTCCCATTCCTCTACAGTGATAGAATATTTCTTTTGAATTCTATCCCTATACCATTCTGGGATTACATTGAATGCACAGAATGGGACTATTCTAAGGTCCGGAGTTACATAGTGAATATCACATCTTTGCAATCTTTCTAAATCCTCATTGTATTTGTCTTGGAAATGCATCATGCCAAGGAATAGTCCTTTGACGTGCCATGAACCAACTGAATCAAATGATCTCTTCATCAGGATGTTACCAAACATTTTTGCTAAATCTAGTCCTGCTGGTTGTTTCTTTGTATCAACAAAGCCTTTGAGTTTTCTAACAACCTCAAGCATTGTAAAGTACTTGTTTTTACCAGAACGAATTTCTTCTGCTTTATCTTCAAATAATTCCAACATTCCTTGAATGTCACAGAATTTTGTTAGTGGGACAAATTTCTTTGTATCTGCATCCTCAAAGATGTATGTTCCTGCACCGCAAGCAAAGTGAATTGATAATTCGTATTTTGGTTTACTTGAAAATGCTTCAATCACATTTGTTAATGGCATACAGCTTGGAACTGGGAACCAATCATCAACAGTTACTTCACCGTTTGTTTGCTCTTCAATTCTTTGAACACAATCAGGAACCGTGATTCTATATTTTTCACGCTCAGTTTTTCCCATTCTTCCAGTTAATGATACTGGTTGAAAGTTTACAGCATGAACTACATCCATGTTCTTTTGTGCATATCTGATAATTCCACCTAGTTCATGATCATTGATTGATTTGATTACTGTTGGAACAAATACTACAGTAGTGCCTGTTTTTCTGCAACTATCAAGTGCATATGGAATTTCCCAGTGATTCTTTGGGTTTGTTCTTGCAGTTACACCATCAAAGGAAAGATACAAGTTGTTACATCCAGCAAGTCTTACTTCTCTTGCAGCTTCTGGATCCATTGCATGTCTAATACCATTAGTATTCATTTGAATATGGTCAACACCTTCCTCTTTCATAATTTTAATAACATCGGCAATATCTTCTCTAAGCATTGGTTCACCACCAGTGATTTGCATAGAGTTTCCTGGAATTGGCCTCTCAGCTCGCAAAGTCTTCATCATGCCTCTAACTTGAGTATGATCCGGCTCATACATGTAAGCACCTTCAAGGCCTTTCTTAACATAAAAGAAACAATACCAGCATGTTAAATCACATCTGTTAGTTACAATCATGTTTGCTAATCCACTGTGAGATAGATGGTTTGAGCATAATCCACAGTTGTTTGGACATGAACATTTGTCAATCATTACGTTTGGAGAATGAGCACCTTTGCCATCCATCCAGTATGTACTGAATTTTTTGTACATCTCATAAGAACCAAAGTATAATTCCTCACATTCACCGTGAGTTGGACAAACTTTTGACATGAAAACTTGACTATCCCTCTCAAAGACTTCAGCATCCAAAATCATGTTACAGTCTGGACAAATACTTTGAGTAAATCTAATTGTGGATTTCTTACCTAAATTTTTAGTTGACTGATTGGATATCTGAATTAATGCCATGCCTGTATTGTTGACTTTTCTGAGATGGTATATAATCCATTTCCTACTTGGCCCCGTGTGGAATTTAGGAGGTAGGCATATCTGATTTAAATAGCAAAACAGATCGACAAGATCGCATATGAGTATATCAGATAAAACCAAAAAGTCATTAGAAAAAATTGGTCTTACTAGTTATGAAATTAGAACATTTTCAGCTTTGCTCAAATCAGGGGAATTAACAGCATCAGATCTTAGTCAAAAATCTGGAGTTCCATACTCAAAAATTTACGAAGTATTGGGAACTTTGGAAGAGAAAGGATGGATTGGTTCAGATGATGCAAGACCGACAAAATATTTTGCAAAGTCTCCATCTACTGGATTAGAAACTACAAAACAAAAGATGGAAAACGATTTTTCACAGAATCAAAACATAATTCTAAATGAGCTAGTTCCATTGTACGAGAAAAGTGGCACTAGTGAAAGACCAGATATTTGGGTTTTATCTGGCGCAATAAACATTGCAGCTAAAATTTTGGAAATGGTGGATACATGTAGAAATGAGGTGATGATTGCATTGCCTGAAGCAGGAGTGGATCTAGTAAAACAGGCATTGCCAAAATTAAGATCACTTCATGACAAAGGAGTACAGATTACAATTCTCGCATCAGATAAAATGGATAAAGAATCAATCACTGCAATCAAACGAGTTGCCAAAGTAACAATCAAGAAAGGACTGTTTGGAGGAGGTATAATTTCAGATAAAAGATATGTAGTGATTCTCTTAGGCCCAGAATTAGGAGGGGTGAATTCTTCCGAAGTTGTAGCTATTTGGGCAGATCATGCAGGATTGGCAGGATTTGCACGTCAATACTTTGAATATTTATTAAAAGATTCAAAGAAGGTGTAAACATGGATGCATTAGATGAAGAGACACTCTTTGTAGGTACTGCAGAGGCAGAACATGTAGAAATGTATCTCAAAGCAATTTGGCACATCAAAGAAAGAGGTGAGGATGTCAAAATCAGTACAATTGCAAAAATGCTCAATATAAGACAACCAAGTGTTGTTCAAATGCTTAAGAAATTAAATTTGAAAAATCTTGTAAATTACAATAAAGCAGGAGTAAGACTTACAGAAGATGGTGAAAGAATAGGTGCAAGCATGATGCGAAACAGTAGATTGCTAGAAGTACTCATGGATAGTGCACTAAAAGTAGCAATTGATGAGGAAATGGTTTGTGGAATTGAACATCATATGAACAAGCAATTTACAGATGCACTTTGTGTAATGCTAAAACATCCAAGAAAATGTCCACATGATCATAAAATTCCAATGGGCGAATGTTGCAAGTCGGCATAAACAAAATTACAACCCAAAAGATATATCATCTTAGAAAATATATTGATTCATGGCATGTTTCTGTGGATGTGAAACATATGAAAAAAATGAGGATGGATTTAAAATTGCATGTGTAAAATGTGGACATGGACCTCAAAATCATAATGATGAATTCAGAGATGCAGCAAGAAAGAATGAATCACAAAGTCAAAAACGTGATGCAGACTTTGGGTAATTATTCTCCAATAATTTTAACTAAAACTCTTTTTGGCCTTTTACCATCAAATTCACCATAAAAGATTTCTTCCCACGGTCCAAAATCTAATTTACCATTAGTTATAGCAACTACAACTTCTCTTCCCATCACTTGTCGTTTTAAATGGGCATCTGCATTGTCTTCGCCTGTTTTGTTATGGTCATATTGTGTAGTTGGTGCATGCGGAGCTAACCCTTCTAACCATTTTTCATAATCATGTAACAGTCCACCTTCATCATCATTAATGAAAACACTTGCAGTGATATGCATCGCATTTACAAGACAAAGACCTTCCTGAACTTTGCTTTTTGTTACCAGTTTGCTTACATCAGAGGTAATATTGACAAATGCTCTCCTAGTTTTTACTTCAAATGTTAGATATTCAGTAAGGGATTTCATGATTTTTTTTATAATAATGATTAATTAAAATCCTAAGGCAGGCTCAGAACTCAAGATCCTCATCATCATCAATCAAAGGGATAGGTACATCACTGCCCGCAAGGCATATTTCAAATAGTTTCCTATTGAGTCTTTCAAGAAGCTTGATAAATGGCCAATAGTTTATTTATTCAAAATGGTTGTAATAGATACCCCCGCCTCATTGGAAAGTTTTAGAAGATTTGTCATTTCAAGTACATGCATGTCCTATGCACCAAGAGCTTATTTGGAGGATTCTGAGGTTTTTGCCGAAAGAGAGGATAAACTTGGAGCAATTTATGTTGAAGCAGCTGACAAAGTTACTTTGAAAAAAATTAGAGATGTTACATTTGTCAATGGAAAAGATGTTTTAGGAATAATCTATAATTCAAAAAGTGGAAATACATCCCTAAAATGGAGACAGTTGAAAAGAAACAACGGTAAAGTTACAGGAGAGGCCTCTGCAAACTCTTTAACAAATTTATCTGAAACAGGCGTTCTCACTTTAGAATGGGTTGAAAATTATCTAAAAAAGAAATCAGAAGAAGCTAAAACTAAAGAAGCTACAAGCTAAACTCTTTTCTCTTTGTAAATTAGAACAATATCATGATTACAAAGACAATAGATGAGAATTCAATATCAGTCATGCCAGAAGATTCAGAAGATCTTTTGAACTTACGTCGTATTATCAAAGAAAACGATAAAGTGGTTGGAGATACAACTAGAGTTCTAAAACAAGATAAAGATTATGCAAGACCAGATAAAGGTGAAAGAATTAAGATTAGAATTGCATTATCTGTAGAAAAAATTTCACTTGATGATGTCTTAGATAAATTAAGAATAAGTGGTACAATTTCTGAATCAAGTAACGAATCAGTACCACACGGATCACACCATTCATTTATTTTAAAACTTAATGACGGAATTACAATTTCAAAGAAAAAATGGTTGCCCATAGAAAAAAAACTTTTAGAATCAAGTAATAATCAAATTAGTTTTGTTTTAGTTGCAATTGATACAAGTGATAGTGGCATTGCAAGATTACGAGGTACACATTTGGAATTTATGCCAAATATCTATTCAGGATCCGGTGGAAAAAGATACAAAACTGATTTCAATATTGAAAAATTCTTTGAGCAAGTACAACAAGCACTATCAAGTATTTTCAAAGAAGGAGACACCATAGTAATTTTTGGTCCAGGTGAAACAAAAAAAAGATTTGCAAATTTTATAGAAAAATCACAAAAACTTCAGAAATTTAAGATTCAAGTAGTTGATGGGATTGATTCTGGAGGTGAAGATGGAATTTACACGTTTACAAAATCACAAACAATGCAAGAAATAATGTCAGATAGCAAGTTGGCCAAAGCTTCATCCATTATTGAGGAAGTTATGATTTTGGCAAATAAGAAGAGTAGAAAATTCACAATGGGATATACTGAAACTTTTGATGCAAATCAAATGTGTGCAGTTGAATCACTTGTGTTTTCTGATAAAGCAATACAAGATAATGATGAACAAAAAATGATAGATTTTCTTAATGATGCAGAAAACAAGGGAGTGAAAATTTACAGTGTCGATTCATCAACTGATATCGGTCTTAGAGTTACAGGTCTAGGTGGGATTATTTCTCTGTTAAGATATTCTGTAGAGTCTTAGATTGTAGATTCAACTAACCATTTTAGATATGATTTGTCAATTGAAATAACATCAATTTCCGCTATTTCTGGAACATCATATGGATGTGTTTCTTTAATTTTCTTTTTTAGCAGAGTTTTATTTTTTGTAATTGTTTTGAATATAGCAAGATATTCTGATGAATCTTCTACTTTTCCTTTCCAAGAGTAAATTGATGAGATTTTAGAAATATTAACACATGCAACTGTCTTACTTTTTACAAGTTCATTTGCAATTTTAGAAATTGATTTTTTGTTAGGATATGTAGAGATGACTATCACCGGTTTCATAGTAACCGATAAATGGCCGTACCTTAAAAAATTAACAATTAGTTTGGAACTTGATTTTATTACTCAGAATGCAATAATCTATGTCTTAATGGCTTGGGTGGTCATAATTGTAATTGCAAAAGCTCTCAAATTAGAAAAATACGGTTTTGAATTAAAGGCATACAGTCTAGTATACAAGAATAAAAGCGTAAATGAAGTATTAATCAAAATTCTAGGAAGGACAAAAAGAAGCATCAAAATTTTTGCAGATGTAAGTGTAATTTCAGGTTTCATAATGATGGGATTTGCATTTTACTTTTTGTTAAATAATATTTCAAACTATTTTTCTGCACCATCAAATTTTTCAGCATTGACGGTACTTATCCCAGGAGTTACATTGACTTCAGCACCAGCTATTACATACTTTTTACTTTCAATTCCAATTGTATTAGTTATGCATGAAGGGGCACACGGTATAGTAGCTGCATTAGAAAAAATAAAAATAAAGACAGGCGGATTTGCAGTATTCATTGCATTGTTTGCAGGATTTGTAGAACCAGATGAAGAAGAATTTGATAAAGCTAAAAAGATTTCAAAATTAAGAGTAATTGGTGCAGGTGCTACATCAAATGTAATGTTTGCAATTGTTTTAGGTGTAATTATGCTAACTAATCCAATTTTTGGAATGGTTTTAGAAAGTATTCCATTGTTTGGAGAAGTTGTCTTAAACACATTTTATGAAGTATCACAAGGAGTTTTGATACTTTCAATTATAGAAAACTCAGGAGCTGAACAAGCAGGATTACTTGCAAATGACGTCATCACGACAATTAATGGTGTGCCGATTCATGGTCCAGCTGATTTTCCTATCTTGAATCCAGGAGAAACAGCTAGTGTATCTATACTTAGAGATGGTCAAGCATTGGAAAAAACATTAGAAGTAATGGCATCTCCTGATGATCCTGAAAGAGGATTAATAGGAATTATGAGAGATAATTCAATCCCATACAAACCGATAATGAATTTCATCGATTGGACAAATGTTGATTTCAACATTTCAATGTTCTTGTTATGGCTATGGATGATTTCATTTTTCATTGGAATTATCAACATGCTCCCTTTACCAATTTTAGATGGAGGGAAATTCATTCATACTATTATTGATAAAAGATTTTCAGATAAATCAGTCAACACAGTAATGTTAGGAATATACGCATTCACTTTTGCCTTATTTGGCCTCAATATTGCCTTGTCATATTTGAAATCAGGTTGGTTTACAATATAAAAAATACCTAAAGAATTCAGCCAAGTTTGTTCAACATACTTGGGCATAAAACAAGTTTTCATCTGAGAAAATGAAATCTAGATCCATTGGTTAGGGTTGAAAAACCCCTTAATTTTTCCAAAGTTTGATTTTTTTTATAAATTATTTTTTCTTTAGGTCTTGATTATCAAAAAATTTTCTATATCAAAGAATATTGAGGTATTGTGTCTTGTGGCATATGCTAAATATTGTTTGTGTTTCCATTTTCCAATGCACTCATAATGTTGAGTTCTATTATATTACATTTTTTGATAAAAGTTGTATGAGTTCTAAAAATTCAATCTTAACAATACAAGAAATTTCCGTAAAGAAGGTTATGAAAATGGCTAAACTAATTGCTAATTCAGATGGACCTCTAAATAAGGAAGAAATTTTCACAGGGCTTAGTTTAAACTATGAACGAAAAATATTTGAAAGAGCATTCAAAACTTGTTTAGATTTAAAAATAATTGTAGAAACTGATGATGAATTATTTAAAATAAGATCGGATATGGTTTCGGAAATTAGAAATTGTCACATATCAGATTTATCAATTTTATTTAGAACTTTTTTACAAGACTTTGCACCCTTTTTGTTATATGTTAATCTATTAAGTCAAGGATTGATGCAATTAGAATCTGCAGGATTTGTTAAGACATTAATGAAACTAGGAAATTCAGAAAAACAAATTGTTGCAATTCTAAATAGATGGGGAAGTACATCGGGAGCATTAGAGAAAGATAAATCAGATAGTTTCAAAATTCCTCAATCAGATAATATTTTACCACGTCAATATTTGGATAAATTAGTTCGATCATTAAATAATGAAATAGGAGTCAAAAACGTTCTCATAGATATTTTAGATGGAAAAACTTTCACTTATCTAAGTGAACAGGAATTGAATCTAAATAATATCACAAAAGCATTATTAGAACATGAAAAAACCCAAGAGAATCTATGATTACAGGTTTATCTTTCTTTGAATTCTTCCTTAGAAAAATTGCTAAAGATATATCCGTTGATGTAACAAAATTAAATAGAATCAGAAGCATTATTGCAAAATTTGAGAAAGATGGTATTATTTCTCAAGCATTAGCAAATACAGGTCATGGAGTTGAAGGTGCCAGAGTTATTAGTGATCACGGAATTGAGAAAAAACATCTGAAGTGTGGAACCACACCCCTATAGGGTCATTATAATCGGTACTGTTTATGGTAATAATTATCAAAAGTTATTATTTGTATATCAAACATAAAGAACATGGTTTTTGAGATTAGTTTTTGACGATAAGGAGATGTTCATCAGAGATCCTAACAATGTGACATAGCAAATATTTCTTTGTTTTATTCAAAGTTCTTCATCAGATTTTAAATCTTCTTGATTACTTTGAATTTTCTTCTTAAGTAAATTCAAATACATTTCTGCTATTCCTAATGTGTCATCATCGTTAATGTCAATGGTTCCAATACCTTTTACAATTAATTTTCCTAATGTAGAAATTGTTTCATTAGTAGATGTTGAAATTTGTTTGACTGATTTTTCTCTAGATTTTGATTTGGGTTTAGAAGATATGTTCGTTGATTTTGTTTGTGAGACAAGATGCTGTCCAGAAACATTTAATTCGATTGATTCTGAAATCAAACCAGCATCTTTGAATATATGCAAAAGAGTTTTTGCACCTGTTGCATAGGGTGCACTCATTCCACTCATTTCACTACCTGATGAAAATCTACCAAGAGTTTTGATATAGGAATAAAGATCTTTTAATTCCATATTTTTGTTTAGTTTTAATTTATCAGATAATAAATTTAGATGAGAATTTTCAATTAGTTTAATGGTTGTTGATTCTATTAATTTTTTATCTTCTCCAAAATGTGCTTTTGCATAGGTACTACCGAGTGGAGTAGTTAGTTTGTATTCATGTGATTCAAATTCTTCAACTATTCCAATAGATTTTAAAAATGAAATATTAGATACAAGAGTTGATTTATTCAGAGATGTTAATGACAGGAGTTTTTCCAATGAAACTGGTTTAGAATCTACTTGTTGTTGATACAGTGCTTTGTTAATTAAAACAAATTTGTCATATCCTATATTAAATGGCATTCTCCATTTATCATCATTCATAACTTTATCTTTTTCTTGACTCATAATTTTTGATTCGGTTTTCTCTATAAAACTATTAATCACATTTTTCATTTCATCTAATTCTATTCCAATAGCTTCTGAAGCTGTTTTATAATCAGAATCCTCAATTTTTAAAAATGCCTTTTTTACATCTTTTTGAGATAGTAATTCCAATACTCCAAATTTCATTTTATCGAGTTTCGTACCTGAATACCACATCAGAGCATAGATATCAGCAATATCTTTCCATTTTTTGTGATCTTTTGTTCGTCTTGGTAATGATATGAGTTTGGTGGCAAGCAGTACTTCTGGTTTTGGAAGTCTAATTTTTACTCCAAATTCTTCTATTTCAATAAATTGTCCCTTCTCAAATACTAATCCTAACAGCTTTTCATCTACAGGAGTAACTCCCAGAACATCATGGATTTTGTCAGGAATGTTATCTACTATAGGGTCAACATACAAATCAAATAAATCATATTGTGGAACCTTTCTTGCTTGTTCTTGAGTTAATACCTGTTTAGTTTCTCTACGATAATGCTGAATTAATCTAAAACAAACAGAATAAAATCCAATTTCTTCTAGAGCTTTGATGGATTGATTAAATGCTGAATTTATTAATGATTCTTTAGATTCATTTTTTTCAAAATGAAATCCTAGATCAATATCTTTTGAACCATGATAGTTTCTTCCTTTGTCATTTTTATAATTTACATTTACAGTCAAGTAAACGGCCCAACCACCAAGTAAACAAAGAGGTGGTGTTACTTTTGAGAATACGGTGACTAGATTATCTTTTGATATATCTGTCTCATAATTTTTGTAAAGCATCTTTCTCCACCTTTTCTAATAACATATCTCCTGCCTCAATACCAACATTACCTTCATTATACAAATCAAATATTATTTGAGGTATTGATACTAATGTAAAACCATCTACTTGAAATGATTTGTAAAACACATGATCATCTCCAATTATGATTCTCATATTTCCTTTACCCACTAATCCATTTTGGACTAGTAGTTCATGCCACGTTAGTTTATCTTCTGAATGAATGTAAATATCAGTTCGTGATGGAAATAGATAATTTTGTATTTTATTTTCTGCCTGATATGTTGTAAGAGCATATTCCAGATTAGTTTCTTTCAATAGTTCTAATGGTCTTTGAATCATATATTCTCTATATTCTGGAAGTGGTTGCCATTGTTTCCACCATGTCATTAACGATTTGAAGTTCTTTACTTTGGTCTTCTGAATGATTCCTTGTTGTTCTAATTTTTTTAATAGATTATGAATCCAAGGATATCCACTATCTGCTGATTTTGCTATTCGATATTTTGTTAGTGTACCATTAGGTTCATTAAACAATATCCTTGCGACCCTACCTTTGATATTAGTACGAATTTCCTTTTTCATTATATGGTTTATTTTAAATACTATTTCTAATAAAGATATATCGTTTTATTTTAAATACTATTTCTAATAAAGATATATCGTTTTATTTTAAATAGATATCGTTAAACCGATAATTTGTGCCCAAAATTAATCTGTTTCTGGATAAATTGCATGTATTTTTCTTTAAATAGTATCTTATGGAGATAACATGGTAATCATAAACATATTCTATCGTATAATACTCTCAAAATATTGTCCATGGTTAAACCATCAACGAAAATTAAAATTCAATTCCACTCTAAAATTATCAAATCTATTACTTCATCATGCTCATTATTGCATTTACGTATTTATTCAAAATTTCCCTAAAAAAATTTTTAAAAAACAGACATTTGGCATGCATAAAATAATTGGAAAATTGTCCGCTTGGTGAAATAATTGTCTTTCCAACTTTCGCATATCTCTTCTAATTGTTCGAGTACATATACCTAACAACCGAGCAATGTGATATTGTTTTAATTTACAACGAAATCATAGTCCATACACTGCATATCTACGAGCTTCTGGAAATATTCTTCCAGAACTTCATCTACAACACCATCTTTTAAAGACTTCATCTAATTTTTCTGCGGTTATGTGTTCTTTTTCTTGTAAATACTCACAAAAAAACTGCTTGAAGACGGGAATATCTTCTAGTGTTAAAGAATCGACATAACTATTTCCTTTTAGATATCCAGTTAGTATTTGATCTAGTTATGAGTTCATTTCTACTATCAATTAAACACAATTACATATTAGCATATTTCTGATTGGAATTTTTAATGTACAATACATGAATACTAAACATATTTTTCCAATAGCTTGTACATTTGTACATTAATTATAATAAATTTAAAATCATATTTTTGTTTGTTTACTCTCTTCTGTTTTTGCTTTAACATTAAACACTATGTTTTGTTTGACGACAAATCCTTGATTGTGTAAAGTCTTTATCATTTGATCAATGTAAATACTATTACCTGTTTTTTTATAATACTCATGAATGATTTTCATTACAGAAATAGAGGAATTGTGCTCTGTTAGTTCCCAACAATTTTGCAAGTAACCTATTTCTAGACTTGCTAGTTTCTCCCCCCATTCTTTTCTTACCGTCTCACTATCTTCATATTTACACTCAGCATCAGGTAAATTTAGTATCCAAGATACAATCTTCTCACATTCTTCCTTGCCTACTCTATCTATGAGTGTGGGATCTTCTGAATATTGCTCCTTCCTTACATATGGATTAATGATAGTCTACTAGTGTACATGGCATTTTTTCGTTTTCTGGAATTTTTGGAATATGGTTTCCAGTAGAGCCCAAATTTTCAATTTATTATCAAACATTGACGAGTCAGCACATACTGCTAGAATTTTTTGGAGTTCTTTATCAGTAGGTAAATCTTCTCGTGTAAGTTTGTCTTCTACCTTCTTTATTTTGATGAATTTTATCATTGATATTCTCCATCTTTAGGTTTGTTTCTTGAACCTAATTTGGCAAATCTTACAACTGCCTTTAATGAAATTTTTACTACACGTGAATAACCAGATTCTTTTCCATTTTTTCCATGTTTTATCATTATTTTGGCTACAAGTGTTCTCAAATCTTCCTTAGTTACATCTGCCCAATCTTTTTGTAAAATATCTATCAATAATCTAAAATGATTTAGATTCTTGTACCTAGTACTATCAGATATGCTATGAACAATCATATCTTCATTATATTTTAGAAAAAGTTCTTGATTTTTTTCAGATAAACACTTTCGTTGTTTTTCAATAAATTGTGATATTTTTTGTTCAAAGGTGTAAATGGCTTCTTTTGAATTTGATTGGAATATATGCCTAGTTGACATGTTAGATAGTTAGTGCCTAGATGTTAATAACAGACTGGTCTAAATTCCTAAAGAATCATTAATGAAAAAGGATAGTTGATTTCATGAGTTGTGACAGATGTGAAAATCCTGCAGCATATACAAGAAAATATTCCGGGGAAAAACTTTGTTCGCAATGTTTCTCAAAATCAATTGTAAGAAAAACTGCAAAAACAATTTCAAAATATAACATGATTAAACATGACGAACTAGTTGCAGTTGCAGTATCGGGTGGAAAAGACTCTCTAGCATTATTAAAAATCATTAATGAAATGGCATTAACTCATAGTTTTAGAATAAAAGCAATAACTATCGACGAAGGAATACCAGGGTATAGAAATGAGGCATTAGAAATTGTTGAAAAGTTTTGTGCTGAATTAAATGTAGAACATAAAGTCTACGCATACAAAGATCTTTTTGAATTGACATTAGATGAGGCCTTAGATTTACGAGAAAATGAAAAAACATCATCTTGTTCAATCTGTGGAACTCTAAGAAGAAGAGCAATAGATTATGCAGCAAAAGACATTGGAGCAGATGTAATTGCAACGGGTCACAATCTAGATGATACATTGCAGACATTTGTGATAAACATGCTTTCTGGAGATACAACTAAGATTGGATGGATGGATCCTGATACTTCTGCAAATGATTTAAGAAAAATAAAACCATTTTGTGAGATTTATGAATCTGAAATAGTCTTTTATGCATTTACAAACGATATGCCATTTCAATCAGAACCATGTCCACACATGAATGAGGGGATAAGAACAAAAATTCGTGAATTTTTAAATTCATTAGAAAATCAGCATAGTGGAATTAAAAATAATTTCTATCAATCAATTCTCAAAGTTTCAACAGTAGTAAAGAATTCTAGTTCTAAAGTAAAAATAAAATGTGAAAAATGTGGAAATGACTGCACAGGTAATGTATGCTCAGTTTGCAGTATAGTTTTAAAACTAAAAGAAAATCAAACCTAATGCAAATATAACATACTTTCTTAGGACAATTGGTAGTAGGTAAGATCAGGGTGCCAGCCGTACCCTATTCTGAAACCGGCTATACGCAGAGATCAGCAACTGTTGGGTAAATCTCTAGATGGGTAATTCCCGCTTGGTGTGCGGAAATGAAATCACGCCGAGGCGGGTGGTTGCAGGACTAGAAATATCTGAAGGGATAACTTCTAAGACCGAACCATCGAAAGGGATGAGGTCCGGGAGGGAGCAATCCTAAGATGGGGCATCCACGCTTCCTCGTCAACGTGGCGGATCTTGTACGCCTTGAAATGGGGCTATTCGTCTAGACTGGAACCAGCGGATCTACTACCTTTATAATTAAAATAAAAATTCCAACATTATGGAAGGAATTATTTCATTTGGGAACAAAAGAAGTTATGAAGACTTTAAGAAACAAATTCCAACTCCAGTATTACCATTATTTGATTCAATTAGAGAGTTTTGCTTCTCTTTAGGAGATAAAGTGATTGAAGATGTGAGAATGCATAGAGTAGTTTTTTGTAAATCAATGACATTCAGATGGTTTGCAGATGTAGAACCAGACAGAGAAGGAATAATCATAAAAATTCAAAAAAGTAGAAAAGATCCAATTCAAATTATTCAAGTAAAAACAGACCAAGAAATCTCAGTGATAAGCGAAACTATCAAAAATGCATTTGAAGAAATTCATTAATACAATACATCAAATTTTGAAAATTCTTCAGTGAATTTTTCATTACGTATCTCCACATCCTCAACTCTTGCATTAGCAGGACCACTATGAGCCCATTCAATTAATCTATCAATTTTTTCTCCGTCACCTTCTAAGACAGCTTCTACTCTACCATCTTTGAGATTTTTTACCCAACCAAAAACATCATTTTTCTTTGCCATAACCTTCAATGTTTGGCGGAAAAAAACACCTTGTACCTTTCCAGTTACAAAAAGTCTAACACGTTGTTTTGACACTAAAACAATATTTCATTAAGCTATTAATCAATTTTAGGCTAAAAGAAAAACTACTTTCTTTCTTTAATTCTAGCTCTACCGGTCTTTCTTGCTGCAATACTACCAACCTTTGCACCAGGAGGAGCATCTCTTGAAACTGTAGAACTTTGTCCAACGTGTTGATGACGACCACCGCCGTGTGGGTGTACATATGCTGCTTGAGCAACACCTCTTACAATTGGATATTTCTTTCCTTTAGCTTTAAAACTACGCCACTTGTTACCAGCACTCATAAAATGTCGTTCACTTGCTCCACCACCAGCTAGAGTACCAATCATGGCTCTATTTTTAGGATTAAGAGTAGTAAATTTTCCAGATGGAAGTTTGACTGTTACACCATCATCACCATGTGAAAAGATTGTTGCATCAGTACCTGCAGATTTAACAATAGCACCACCATCCCCAAAGTGCTTTTCAATATTACACACAATTGTACCATCAGGAATATTTTGAACACTAATGACATTTCCTTTTTTAATTTCTGATTTTAATCCAAATTGTAAAGTTGCGCCTACAGTTGTTCCAAGGATCGCAGGTACGAATGAAACAGAACCGTCTTCAAATCTTACTTTGGCCAATGGTGCTTCTCTACCACGCTCATGAACAAGATCGATAATTTCGCCTTTATGTTGTTCTGAAAGTGGAAAACGTGGATAATTTGCTTTTGCGCCTACTTTTCCAGTAGATGTAGATCTAAACTGGTTGCCTCCACGGCCTCGTCTTCGAACTAATGGTCTCTTACCCAAGTTGATCGTTTCTGACGTAAAGAGAATTTTAAGCTTGTGGTATTCTCTGTTATTTCTGGAAATTACCACAAAGGTATAAAAATTAGAATTCAGGCTGGTATGTATGAGTCAAAATGCTCTTTCACTCAAAGTTCTTGAAGCATATACACGTGATGTTGGAAGAGGAGTAGCAAGAATTGATTATGATTCTATGGACACATTAAATGCTTCAACAGGCGATGTTATTGAAATTAAAGGTAAAAGAAGAACCGTAGCAAAATGTCTTCCACTTTATCCTTCAGATGAAGGTAAAGGAATTATCAGAATTGATGGGCTTGGAAGAAATAATTCAGGAATTGCAATTGGTGATACCATATCTGTTAGAAAAATTAAAGCAGTAGCTGCAGAAAAAATAGTAGTTGCTCCCCTAGAAGCAATTCCACCAATTGATGAAAGATATCTTGCAGATGCTTTAGAGAGCGTTCCTTTGATAAAAGGAGATAATGTAATGGTTCCATACTTTGGCGGACGTTTAACTTTTCAAGTTATTGGAGTGAATCCAGCAGCCGATGCTGTATTAGTAACTCAAAAAACTGTTTTCCATATTGCAGAAAAAGGAGAAACATTACGTGGAGTTCCACAAGTAACCTATGAGGACATTGGTGGAATTTCAAATGAAATTAAAAAAGTTAGGGAAATGATTGAACTTCCATTAAGACATCCTGAAATTTTTGAAAAGTTAGGAATTGAAGCTCCAAAAGGCGTATTGTTGTATGGTCCACCTGGTACTGGTAAAACACTACTTGCAAAAGCAGTAGCAAATGAAAGTAATGCACATTTTATCAGCATTTCAGGTCCTGAAATTATGAGTAAGTTTTATGGTGAAAGTGAAGCAAGATTAAGAGAAATTTTCAAAGAAGCAAGAGAAAAAGCTCCATCAATTATCTTTGTTGATGAAATTGATTCTATTGCACCAAAAAGAGAAGAAGTTACAGGAGAAGTTGAACGAAGAGTTGTTTCTCAAATGTTATCATTAATGGATGGATTGGAAGCAAGAGGTAAAGTAATTGTAATTTCTGCAACGAATAGACCAAATGCAATTGATCCAGCACTAAGAAGACCAGGGAGATTTGATAGAGAAATTGAGATCAAAGTTCCAGATAAAAAAGGAAGAAGTGACATTCTTGCAATTCACAGTAGAAATATGCCATTATCAGATGATGTCGATATGAAAAAAATATCAGCAGTTAGTCATGGATATGTTGGTGCAGATTTAGAATATCTCTGTAAAGAAGCTGCAATGAAATGTTTGAGACGATTACTACCCATCTTAAATTTAGAAGAAGAAAAACTTCCACCAGAGACTTTGGATAAGCTAATTGTAAATCATGACGATTTCCAGAAAGCATTGATTGAAGTAACACCATCTGGAATGCGAGAAGTATTCATTGAGAATCCAGATGTAAAATGGGAAGATGTTGGTGGATTAGAAGAAGTCAAAAAAGAACTACAAGAAGCTGTAGAATGGCCAATGAAATATCCAGGTCTTTATGATAAATTAGGACATAAAATGCCAAGAGGTATATTATTACACGGACCAAGTGGTACAGGTAAAACTCTACTTGCAAAAGCAGTAGCTACTCAAAGTGAAGCAAATTTTGTTTCAGTTAGAGGCCCCGAACTCTTATCCAAATGGGTAGGAGAATCAGAGAGAGGGATTAGAGAAATTTTTAAACGTGCACGTCAGTCTGCACCATGTGTTATATTCTTTGATGAAATTGATTCTATTGCACCAATTAGAGGAGCCGGTGGAGAAACGGCAGTTACCGAAAGAGTAGTGAGTCAATTACTAACAGAATTAGATGGTATGGAAAACATGCACGGTGTTATAGTATTAGCTGCAACAAACAGAGCAGACATGATTGATCCTGCATTATTAAGACCAGGAAGATTTGATAAAATTATTCAAATTCCACTTCCAGATAAAGAAAGTAGAAAGAATATCTTGAAAATTAATGCTGAAAAAATTCCAACGATTAGTGATGAAAATGATTCTCAACGTATTGATTTCGAAAAATTATCAGAGATAACTGATGGACTTAGTGGCGCAGATACAGCATCTATTGCAAACACTGCAGTATCTCTAGTCATTCACGAATTCTTAGATTCACATCCAGATGTAAAGGACATTGAAAAGGCAGATGTTGATGCTAAGGTTACCATGAAGCACTTTGAAGAAGCAGTAAAAAAAGTGAGAGAGCAAAAAGACCTCAAGATAGGCGAAAAACTGGTAGCTTCCTATTACAGGTAGTTTTAATAAAATAACAAATCTAATCCTCATAAATGTCAGAATATACTGGGTATGAAGGAAAATCCTTAGAATTTCTCAAAACAAATAAAATTTCAATTGGAGATTCTGTAAAAATTCTAACAGATATCACTTATTCAGGAATTGTGATGCCAAGATATGAACACAGTGATGATAAACATATTGTTTTGAAATTAAAAAGTGGATACAATATTGGTTTAGAAATCGATAAAATTGAAAAGATTGAAAAAAGTCAGACATCAGAAAAAATTGTTGAAAAAAACGAAAAGATTGAGAAAAATGAAAATTTACCAAAAATTCTATTATTGTCAACCGGAGGCACAATTGCAAGTAAAATTGATTACAGAACTGGAGCAGTTACGCCAGTATTAACTGCTGAAGAATTAAATTCATCCGTTCCTGAGCTTGCTAAAATTGCAAATGTAGACACTAAGGTATTGTTTTCAGAATATTCTGAAAACATTATGCCTAAACATTGGTTAAAAATTGCTCAAACAATAAATGAGTATTTGAATTCAGATTATGTGGGAATCATTATTGCACATGGTACAGATACTATGCATTATACATCATCCTATCTTTCTTTTTCATTAGCAGGATTTCCAATTCCAATAGCATTGGTAGGTTCTCAAAGATCATCAGATCGTGCATCATCAGATGCTGCACTGAATCTTATTGGAGCTGTAAAATTTCTTACAGAATGTAAAACAAATGGAATTTACATAGCAATGCATCAAGATAAAAATGATGAAACAATTGCTTGTCATATTGGGACAAGAGTAAGAAAAAATCATACTAGTAAAAGAGGAGCATTTCAAACAGTAGGAAATGATCCTGCATTTTTAATTGCAAATAATGAAATTCATAATAATATGAAAGATAATTTTTTTACAACTAAAGAATATAATCCTAAAATAAAAATAAATGAAAAAGTTGCTCTAGTAAAATATTATCCAGGATATGATCCAATTATGTTAAAAAATATTATAGATGCGGGATACAAAGCAATAATTTTTGAAGGTACTGGGTTAGGCCATATCGGAGAAAACATGTATCCAATGGTGAAAATGGCAAATGAAAAAAGCATCTTTATGGGAATGACTTCACAGTGTATAGATGGCAGAGTGAGAATGACAGTTTACGAAAGTGGCAGAGATCTTCTTGATTTAGGAATAATCCCTCTAGAAAATATGATACCTGAAATTGCCTTGGTAAAGGCAATGTGGACTATGGGAAACACTGAAAATCGTAAAGAAATTAAAGAAATCATGCTGAATAGAATTGCATCAGAATTTTCAACATAATCAGGTGTCAATATGAAAGAATTCTCAATAAAAGATGTAGGTGTTAAAGTTGGATTAGAAATTCATCAGCAGTTAGCAACAAATAAAAAATTATTCTGTAATTGCAATCCAATAGAATCTGATGAGTATTCAATTAAATTTCAAAGAAAATTACGTGTATCTAAAAGTGAATTAGGCAAATTTGATCCTGCTGCACTATTTGAAAGTACAAAATCAAAAACAATAATGTATTATGCAAATGATGAAAGTAGTTGTTTGGTTGAACAGGATGAAGAGCCACCACATGAATTAGATGAAGATGCAAGAAAAATCTCATTGATTATTTCTTCTGCTTTAAAATCAAATATTTTTAGTGAAATTTATCCAATGAGAAAAACAGTAATTGACGGCTCCAATACTACAGGATTTCAACGCACTATGCTAATTTCCCAGGGAGGATTTTTTAATACAGGAGAAATAAAGATAGGAGTTCAATCTATTTGTTTAGAAGAAGATGCTGCCAAAAATTTGGGAGATGAGGGTTTTGTGAGAAAATTTGGTTTGGAACGTCTAGGAGTTCCTTTAGTTGAAATTGCAACAGAGCCTTTTGAAGTTGAATTAACAGAGATTAAAAAAATTGCACTGTCATTAGGAAGAATTTTGCGAAGTACAAAAAAAGTAAAAAGAGGATTAGGCTCTATAAGACAAGACGTTAATGTATCAATAAAAGATGGAGGAGGAGTTGTAATTGAAGTAAAAGGTGTACAACAATTAGATCAATTAGAAAAGGTTGTTGAATACGAAGCCAAAAGACAACATGGCTTATTAAAAATTTCAAAAAAAATCCAAGAAAAAAATTGGATTTATGACAAGAAAGATAGTAAAGATATTACAGAATTATTTTCAGAGTGTAAATCAAAGATTATTCAATCAGCCTTGAAGAAAAATCAGAAAATTATGGCAATTATATTTAGAAATATGGCTGGAGTTTTTGGATATTCACCTTATGAAGGCATAAGATTAGGTAAAGAAGTAACAGAACTAGTTAGATTTTTTGGAATTGGAGGAGTTTTTCATTCAGATGAATTACCCAATTATGGAGTAGAAGAAATAGATTTAGAAAAATTAAAGAAATATTCTAAAATCAATGAAAATGATGCTTTTTTGATTTTGGCATCACCTGAAGAAAAAATTTACACTGTAATTGATCAAATTATTTTAAGAATAGAGCATATCAAAAATCATGGAATACCAATAGACACTAGATTAGCTACTCAATCAGGTGAAACAAAGTTTCTAAGACCAAGACCAGGAGCAGCTAGAATGTACCCTGAAACAGATGTTCCCCCAATAATTATTACAAAAAATGAATTATTGGAAGCAGGAAAGAATATTCCAAAATCTTGGGATGATTCTATCAAAGAACTAGAAACAAAATACAAAATTAATCCGCAATTATCTGAACAAATTTTTGATTCACGATATATTGGATTATTTGAAAAAATTATTGAAAAAATTAAAACCAATCCTACATTTGTTGCATCAATTCTTTGTTCAACAATTACAAATTTGGAAAGAAGTGGATTAAATTCTAATTTATTAAAAAATGATGAAATTTTTAAATTATTTGATTTATTAGAAGATAAAAAAATTGCTAAAGAATCAATTGAAATGATATTTGAAAATATAATGTCTGGAAAAGCAAATACAGCAGAAGAAGCAATGAAAAATGCATCAATTGAATCTGTTAATGAGGAAGAACTAGAAAAAATTATTGAAAACATAGTAGATAAAAATGAAGAAATTATCAAAAATCAAAAAGAAAGAGCGGTTGGACCATTAATGGGAATTGTTATGAAAGAATTAAGGGGTAAAGCTTCTGGTGAGATAATTAACAACCTTCTTTTAAAAAATATCAAAAAGAAATTGGAGAATATTTAGTTAGTAAATGCGGGAAGTGGGATTTGAACCCACGAACTCCTAGAAGATAAGGATCTGAACCTTACACCGTTGACCAGGCTGGGTGACTCCCGCATTGAAAAAATTTGAGATCTAGAATAAGTTTCTTTATTATACCATGAAACAACCATATAAAATTAATCAAGAAATAAAATGGAATTCAATGAAGTGTATTGTTCAAATTGTAAGAAAGTTTTGGGAACCTACAATGCCAAATTCTATAGTGAAGACAAAATTAACGAATTAGTAAATTTGACACATGTTACACATATTAGAAATGGTCATCAAGTTAGCATTAGAAAACTTGAAAAAAGTTAAGTAAGTTTTATTTTTTCTATTGCTTCTGAAAGATTTGAAACTCGATTAATGTTATCATTAGAAACATGGTGATTCCATGGTTGTGAATATAAAATCAATTTTTTCTTATTTTTAAGAAATTTTGCTGCATTTAATGGTGAATCATCAATAAACACATCATAATCTAGATCAGCTTTCATTGGACCGTCAATTACTGATACATAATTATCATATGCAATATTATGATGATCCAACCAAGATTTAACAAAAGAATCAGTAGAATGTTCTCTTGCAGTTACAATATCTACTTGACCAATATTAGTGAGAGATTTTGTTGTTAACGATAAATTTTTTTCAGTAGTAGGAATTGTCATCCAATTTTTCCAACAAGAGCTTAATTCAGTATAAAAATCATAACGATCTATATTAAATTCATTCCAAAATTCCCAACTAGTTATCTGATGTTTAGCAATTTTAGATCTAATAGAATTACTATAATTTATCCAGGAGATTATAACATCTGCAAGTACACCATCAACATCTAGTGCAATTTTCATTATACTAATCTGTCACCAGATTTTTTAAATTCATCTAAAAGATTTTTTTGTTGTTTACTGAGTTTTTTAGGAACATTCACCACAATTCTTACAAATTGATCCCCTTTGCCCCTAGAATTGATATGAGTTACTCCTTTCCCTTTTAATTTGACAATAGTATTTGGTTGACTACCTGCATCAACCTTAATTTTTTCATTTCCCTCCAAAGTTGGAACGATGATTTCACATCCTAAAGCAGCATCAATCATAGAAACATCATGATCATAAAAAATGTCTTTTCCATCACGATTAAACTTTGAATGAGGTTGTACTCTTACTCTAACAATCAAATCACCATTTACACCATCTGGAATTTCATTTCCTTCTCCAGATACAGTGTAATCGCCTGAATCAATTCCAGGAGGAATCTCAAAGGTTACAATTTTAGAACCTTTTTTTCTTCCCTGTCCTTTACATTTATTGCATGGTGTTTCGATTATTGATCCCTGACCTCTACAAGCAGGACAAGGTGCAGCAGTAACAAAGGAAGTAAACCCCATATTACGAATTTGTCTAACTTGTCCTTGACCGTTACATGTTCCACATGTTTTCTTGTGGGTACCAGGTTTAGCACCTGAACCGTTACAAATATCACATTGAATTTGTTTTTGTAAATTAATTTCCATTTTTTTACCACGTAATACATCCTCCAAAGTTACATGAGTCTCATAGAGAAGATCAGAACCTTGTTGTTGATTAAAACCAAAACCTTGTTGTTGATTAAAACCAAAACCTCCACCACCGCCACCAAATATTGATTCAAAAATAGAATCAAAACCTCCCCCTTGTGCTCCTTGAAAAATATCTTCACTAGAATATCTTCCATCAACACCAGCATGACCATGTTGATCATAGACTTGCTTTTTTTCAGGATCTGAAATAACTGCATATGCTTCAGAAATTTCTTTAAAATGTTCTCCAGATTCTGAAGATTTGTTACGGTCAGGGTGGAATTTTAATGCTAATTTTCTATACTGTTGTTTGATCTCATCTAGTGAAGATGTTTTTGTGACACCTAAAACCTCATAATAGTCACGTTTTGAACTCATGAATTATACCTTTATTGTAATTACCGTATAAATGATTGAATTAGAAACTTAGTTGGTTTTTGTTTCATCAGTTGAAGATGATTCATTTGGTTGTCCTTCAGCTCCTGGTTGTCCTTCAGCTCCTGGTTGTCCTTCAGCTCCTGGTTGTCCTTCAGCTCCTGGTTGTCCTTCAGCTCCTGGTTGTCCTTCAGCTCCTGGTTGTCCTTCAGCTCCTGGTTGTCCTTCAGCTCCTGGTTGTCCTTCAGCTCCTGGTTGTCCTTCAGCTCCTGGTTGTCCTTCAGCTCCTGGTTGTCCTTCAGCTCCTGGTGGAGGTGAAGCATTTTTGTAAAGTTCGGTTGTTACTTCATTAACCAATGTTTGTAGTGCGTCAAGTTTAGGTTTTAATTCGTCTGGTTCTTTATCTAGAACTTCTCTAAGTTCCTTTACAGCGTCAGTAATTTTGATTCCTTGTTCTTGTGAAATTTTATCTTTAAGATCGTGATTTACTAATTTTTCTACAGTGTAAATGTAACTTTCTGCTTCATTCTTTAAATCAATTTTTTCTTTCTTCTTTTTATCTTCATCAGAAAATTTTTCTGCATCTTCTTTTAATTTTTCAATTTCTTCTTTAGATAGTTTTGATGTAGATTCAATTGTAATTTTTGCTTCTTTTTGTGTTCCAAGATCTTTTGCTGTAACATTGATTATTCCATTAGCATCAATATCAAATTTAACTTCAATTTGAGGAACTCCTCTAGGAGCAGGTGGTAAATCTGTAAGATTAAAACTTCCTAATGATACATTATCAGTTGCCATTGGTCTTTCACCCTGAACAACATGAATAGTAACTGCGGTTTGATTATCAGCCGCTGTTGTGAAAACTTTGCTTTTTGAAGTTGGAATAGTAGTATTTCTTTCAATTAATGGTTCTCTAACACCACCTAAAGTTTCAATTCCCAATGTCAGAGGAGTTACATCAAGCAAAACAATATCACTACTTACATCTCCAGCAATAATTCCTGCCTGAATTGCTGCACCCATTGCTACTGCTTCCATTGGATCCACACCTGATTCAGATTCTTGACCAACTAATTCACTTACAAATTTTTTCACTAATGGAATTCTAGTCGGTCCACCGACCATCACAATTTTATTAATATCAGAATTTGAAAGTTTTGCATCTTCTAATACTTTGAGTACTGAAGGTTTACATCGCTGAACAATTGGTTCAATTAATTCATCTAGTTTAGCTCTAGTAATTCTTAATTCTAAATTCTTAGCACCTGCAGAGGGATCATGTGAAATAAATGGTAAATTAACATCGGTTTCCATAACTGTAGATAATTCAATTTTTGTTTTTTCTGCAGCTTCTCTAATTCTAGTCATTGCAGTTGAATCTGAAGTAAGATCTACACCTTCTTTTTTCTTGAATTCATCAACAATGAAATCAATTAGAACTTTATCCATATCTGTACCGCCTAGTTGAGTATCACCAGATGTACTAAGAACTTCAAAAACGCCTCCACCCATTTCCATTATGGTAACATCTAACGTACCACCACCAAAATCAAAGACAAGAATTTTCATGTCTTGTTTGGCTTTATCTAATCCAAATGCCAAAGATGCTGCAGTTGGTTCATTAATTATTCTAACAACATCTAGTCCTGCAATTATCCCAGCATCTTTAGTAGCTTGACGTTGATTATCATCAAAATATGCAGGAACAGTGATGACTGCTTTACTAACAGGTTCACCAATAAATGCCTCAGCATCTTTTTTAATTTTCTGAAGAATGAATGATGAGATTTGTTGAGGTTTGTATTCTTTATCTAAAATTTTAAAAATATGATCAGAGCCCATTTTTCTTTTAGCAGCAAAAATAGTTCTATCTGGATTTGTTACAGATTGTCTTCTTGCAGGCTCACCAACCAAAAGATCACCATCTTTAGAAAATGCTACAACTGAGGGAAATGCTTTACCACCCACAGTGGCGCCTTCAGCTGCTGGAATAATGGTAGGTTTTCCACCCATTACAACTGCTGCTGCAGAGTTACTTGTTCCTAAATCGATTCCAATTATTTTAACCATATTTTATCATCATCCTTTTTTTGAAATTTCTACTAACGTGGGTCTTATAACTCTCTCATGAGAAATATATCCCTTCCTGATCTCTTTTGTGATTGTATTATCATCCAAATCTGGATCATTGATTATCGATATTGCCTCATGAAAATTTGGATTAAAAATTTCTCCTAATGCCTCTATTGAGACAATATGATATTTTTGTAATAATGAGTCCATATTTTTTAAAATAGAATCTAAACCATCTGAATTAATTTTATTTTCAGAAAAAACTTCTTTTGCCCTAACAAAATCATCATAAATTTTCAGAAAATCTAATGCAAAATCATTAATTTTTGTATTAACACTATTTTCGATATCTGTTTGGGTTTTTCTACTTAAATTTTGAAAATCAGCCAACACAAGTTTTAATTTTTCTTCATATTCAGATGATTTTTGTTTTTCTAAAACTAATTGCTCAGATATTTCTTCAATGGTAAATTCTAAAGATTTTGATTCATGTATAGAAGAATCATCTTCTATTTCAGTTTCAGATATTACATTAACTGGAATTTCATCAGAATTAGATTCATTAGACAATTCAATAAAAGTAGTAATTTAGCTAATTTATACTATTATTGATTGTTTCACATAAAGGATTAGCTTTTATAATTATTAGATCAGAATCCTGTTTAGTTTTTTCAATATTATCAAAATCAGATTTTGAACATGCTACAACAATTGTAGTTTTATCGCTATGAAATAGATCAAAGCTTGGATCTTCATATGCTTCAACATCACCAATATAATCACGTAATTTTGATGTTAGATTTTGTAGCATCTCAATTTTATCCCCACGCATTGCATGTTGATCAAGTGTCCAAGACAATGCAATCTTTGTTCTACTTGCTTTAAGATCATTTTTCTTTAACGTCAAGCGAATCTCATCAATTAATCGCTTGATATATCCATCAATTCCTTTAACACTGCCATTAATTAGATACATGAGAGAATTTGCGCCTTCAAAAGATGAGCCTAAAGATTTCAAATCAAATAACCCACTAACCATATTATCTAAGAATATTTCTTGAAAATCATCTGAAGAAAGATCATTTTTAGTAATATCATCTTGAGCGTATTTACAGACTTCTAAAACGCTACATAAACTAGAAAATCCGGATAAAACATCAATAGCATGAAAATGCTCAGATGATGAGATTGCTACAAATTTTTTCTCTTTTTTACCTACTGTAAGAAGTTCTGCCAATATTGAATCTTCTTTTCCGTTAAATGATCCAATTATTTTTGGTGGTTCTTTAAGATCTTCAAGAGGATAATAAAAGTATGAAATATGTTTACCTGCCTCAAAACCTGTTACATGTTCAAGTAATGAAATATTTTCATTATTACCACCAAATCCAGTTGGAAGTGTAAAAATGACAGAGCTATTTTTTTTCATTGATGTAACTGCATCTTTAAATTTTGAATGAATTTCAGTTTTGATGTCTTGTCCAGTTTTTCTGATTCTCGGAGTAAAGAAAAGATATTGTGCTTTTGAAATTGCCACATCAATTGGCTCCATTGCTAAGAGAGGTTCATCTTCTTTTAAAGAAGATACATTTGGATATGTTTTAGCAATTTCAGATTTGAGCGAAATTGCTGATGGAGTTGATTCATCTATTATGTAAACATCTGCACCTTTAATTGCCATTTGAGATGCAATTGCATATCCTTCAGTACTAAGACCATAAACGACAACTTTTGCTCCCCTCATATACTACAGCTAGTATTAGACTAAGAAAAACTTATTGAACTTACCCTAATTAGAGAAATTACTTGAAAATTTGGATAGATATTCTTACACCAAAACAATTATTGTTTTCTGAACCAATAATTGAAAAATTAAGGAAAAAACATGATATTTTGTGTACTTCAAGAGATTATGAAGAAGTTTCAAAATTAGCAAAAATACGTAATTTTAACCTGATTTATGTTGGTAAATACGGTGGAGGAGACAAAAAAACTAAACTCAAAGCTAGCATTAACAGAATGGAGAAATTGTCTAGGAAAATTAAGACATTTTCCCCCTATATTGTAATTAGTTTTTGTTCTCCAGAAGCAGCAAGAATCGCTTTTGGATTAGGAATTAAACATATAGCATTTTGTGATTCTCCACATGCAGAAGCAGTAATGCGTTTGACATTACCATTAATTCAAAAATTATTAATTCCTCTTACAATACCTAAAAAGGAATTTTCAAAGTATGGGATTGATGAAAAAAATATTATTCAATACAAAGCAATTGATGCATTCGTTACAATACAACGAAAAATTGATGAAAAATCAAAATTACCATTCAAAAACAACAATAGGAAAAATATTTTAATACGAATAGAAGAAGAAGAGGCATCATACACATCAAAATCTAGTAAAATTATTCCAATTATAAAAAAAATTGAAAGTGAATATGAAAATGAAAACATCGTAGTCTTGGGTAGATATACGAAACAAATTGAAAATTTACAAAAAATTATTAGCAAAAAAGTCAAAATTGTAAAAATGACATATGATGGAAAACATTTGTTAAAGCACACAGATATTTTTATTGGATCTGGTGGCACCATGACTGCTGAATCGGCATTAATGGGAATTCCTACAATATCATATAATGCAGTTCCAAATATCATTGAAAATTTCTTAGTAAAAAAATATCTGATAAAAAAAGAAACAAGCCCAAACAAGATTTCAAATCATATTAAAAAAATTTTTGAATCTTCCAATAATGAGAGTCAAAAAAGAGCAGAAAGAATTAGAAAACATATGGAAAATCCTATTGAAAAATTGATCAAGATAATTAAAGAATAATTGAATTTGATTTTAAGAGTCAAATCAAAATAAAAAGTTCATTAAGGGAATGGGAGTGCTCGATTTAGCAGCCCGGTAGTGTAGCGGTCAAGCATAGAGGCCTTTGAAGCCTTTGACCCCAGTTCGAGTCTGGGCCGGGCTACTTTCTTTAAAAATAATCAATTTTTGTACACGAATATAACATAGATAGTTTTTTTGAAATTAAGCGTATGACTGATATCATTTTAGGAATGGGTGAAGTTGGAGAAACTCTATTTCATCTTTTAGAGGAAAGAAAATGTGATTGTGTTGGAATTGATACAAATAGTTCAAAATGTAAGAACTATTCAGAGAATGATCAAATCAAAAATCCAGAATATCTTCATGTTTGTATTCCTGGAGAATTAACAAAATTTATTGATATTACAATAAATTGGATCAATAAGATTGAAGGTCTAAAAGCTGTTCTAATACATTCTACAGTAAAACCTGGAACAACAAAAAACATACAAAATAATTCCAAAGTACCAGTTTTATTTTCACCAGTTAGAGGTGTACATAGAAGATTTTTAGATGATATTAAAAAATATACGAAATTTATTTCATCAGATGATAAACAGATAGATCCTAAAATAAAAATAGATTTAGAAAAACGATTTGAAAAAGTAGAATGGATGTCAACAACAAAAACTGCAGAGTTAGCAAAAATTTTAGTTGATACAACATACTATGGATGGCTAATCAATTATGCTCAAATTACTAAAATGATTTGTGAAAAAGAAGGCATAGATTTTGATGAAATGTGGAAATTTGCAGATGAGATTCATGAAAACTTGGGTAATAGACCAAAAATGTATCCAGGTATTATTGGAGGTCATTGCGTTATTCCAAATCTAAAATTAATGGAATATGAAAATTTGGATATTGTGAAAAAAATTAATGCGTTATATGAAAAATTTAAAAAATAATTTAACTATTAAAAATCTAATTTTGTAAGTAGTCGTGAAGCAATAACAAATAATGTTGATGCAATTGCCACTAGTATCATCATTTCAATAATTACAAACTCATCGATAGTTCCAAAAATTCCTGCTCTAATTACATCAACAAGGTATGTTAGTGGATTTAGATAAAATGCAGTTCGTAAGGGTTCTGGAGCACCATCAGCTGGATAAAATGCAGTACTAACAAAAGCAAAGAAAAGAAAAACAGTATTGATGATGACATTAAACCCCTCACTTGAGCGTAATCTTGTTGAAATAATTGATGCCAATGAACCAAAAAGTACTGAACCAGTGATAGCGCCAAAAATGATTATGGGTATTGTAATAAATGAAAATTCGACAGATTCAAAAAATACAGGATATCCAACTACAGCTATCAGTGCAGCACTAACTAATCCAATTATTCCAATAGTGCAAATATTACTTAGAATATAATGACTCCTGGTAAATGGTCCAGACATAATTTGTTCAAACATTCCATGTTTTCTATCATTCCAAATAATGATGCCAGAAATTAGTGTACTATTCATTATGTTAAATCCAATCATACCAGATGCTAAAAATGCAGGATAGTCAAGTTCTTTATTTCCAAATGGAACAGCATTAATCAATGGAGCATATGCAAACCCTGCTACAAAAATATAGATTAAAGGAAAAATTACTTGCCAAATTAAAAACCCAGGGTTAAGTGAAATTGTAAGATTTCTATTAACAAGTCTAATTATTGGATGCATTTTCTCTTACCATATTCAAAAAGATTTCTTCAAGATTTGTTGGTACCGCAGATAGATCTTCGATCGCAATTCCATTTTCATTAAGAATTTTTAATACTTTTAATAATACTAGTTCAGATTGCTCTGAGCGAATAATGATATTGGTTCCAGTTTCAAAATCAATTTTACAATCAGAAATACCAGATAAAAGAGAAATGGTTTCAGATTGTTTTTCTAATAAATGAATTTTAATTGTTTTTTCTTTCCCAAATCTATTTTTTAATGCATCAGGAGAATCAACAGTGACAATTTTTCCTTTATCAATAATAGCTATTTGATTACATAAATATTCTGCTTCAGATAAAATATGTGTGGTATAAAAAATTGTCAAACCTGTTTTAACTTTATTTTTTAAATAATCTAATAATTTTCTTCTAGCACTTGGATCTAATCCAACTGTAGGTTCATCTAAAAATAATAATTCCATGTCATGCATAAATTCACGTGCAACTTGGACTCTTCTTCTTTGGCCAATAGATAGATCTTCGTTTCTTCTCTTACGAATTTCAACTAGATCAAAATCATTCAAGAGTTGTTCCATCCTTTTTTTACGTTCAATTTTAGGTACATTCCACATCATTCCATATTTTTCAAGAGATTTTTCCACTGATAATGTAGGCTCATAACTTGGTTGTTGTAAAACAACTCCAATTTTATGACGAATTTTAAGAGGTTCGGCTACAGCATCAACACCCAAAATAGTTAATGAGCCACTTGATGGTGGAATGAGAGCAGTAAGAAGTTTGATTGTGGTAGATTTTCCAGCTCCGTTTGGGCCTAAAAATCCAAAAACTTGGCCTGATTTTACTGATAGAACAAGATCATCTACTGCATGAACTGAACCATACAATTTTGATAAATGATTAACATCAATACAGGACATACCAAAAGTGCGATCTTCCTATTAATTTAGTTAATGAGATAAATCGAGATATTTTTTGGAAAATTGGAATTAATTATGATAAATCATGTAGGAATTTAGAAAATTATCGATTTAACAGAGTTAAAAATTTAATAAAATATATCTAAGCGATCATTTTATTAAAAAAATATAATCTCAAAAAAATGAAATTTTTATTAATAGAATGAGTTTATCAAAAATGAGTTGTCTGAATTTGAAAATCTTATTGATAAATTACTTGTACAAAAACCAGATTTAACTAAAAATGATCTTGAAGAACAAATTAAACAGAAAAAAGAAAAGATTGGTGCGGGCTATCTAACAGATCAAGGTGCATTATTCCTAATTGCTTCTGATTATGGGATAGCATTATCAGATCCAGAAAAAATCAATATTGAATTAAAAGATCTATACGCAGGAGCAAAAGAAATTTCATTAGAAACAAGGGTTTTGAACCTTTCACCTGCAAAACAGTTTTCTAGAAAAGATGGTTCTCCATTTTATCTTAGAACAATGACTGTATACGATTCAAATTCTACAGCTAGTGTAAAATTATGGGATGAAAAAGCAAATCTTCCTGGTCTTGAAAATCTAAAACCAGGTGATCTAATCAAAATAATAAAAGCTTATGTGAAATCTGATTTAGATGGTTCTCCAACCATTAACATTGGTTCTGGATCAAATATAGAAACTAGAGATACTAAAAGTGAAATTCCAACTATTGATACCATTACAAAAGATGTTAGTGAGTCTCAAGAAGGACAAAAAAATCTAGTAATTTCTGGAACCATTGATGGGATGATTAGTGGAATGGAATTTACAAATTCTCGCGGTATGCCTGGAAAAGCACTAAGAATGAGACTAAAAGGTAAAGACGGTAGTGCAATGAGAGTAGTACTATGGGGTAAAGATGAATCAACTATACCAAATATGATTTCACAAGCTGCTAAAGTGAGATTACTTGGTGTTAGAGTAAAATCAGGAAATCAAGGACTAGAAATTCATGGAAATGATGCAACAATAATTGAAATTGAAGGTGGTAAAGAAGCAGAACCAATTATTACAAGAGTTTTATCCATAACTCCAACAGAAAGCGGTAAAAATATGATTTTAGCCGTTGATAATAAAAAGAATTTATTTAATATCAGTGATTTTTCAAACTCAACTAGTATCTGTATAGAAGGTGATGTCATAGAATGTATGCCATCAAAAGTTTATGGAAATTTCATTACATTAGATGAAAACTCTTTTGTAAGAAAATTAGACAATGACGAATCTATTCCTTTACTGTCTCAACTTAGAACAAAAATTAATGACATCAAAGTAGATGCAAGTTATTGTATTGAATCAATAGTATTGAAAGTTCCTGAAAGACGTGAAATTCAAACAAAATCAGGAGAATCAATAGCACTTTCAGAAATGTTTGTTGAAGATGATACAGGACAAATTTGGGTAAAAGGTTGGAGAAATCTATCAAGAATTATTGATAAATGTGAACTAGGAGAAATTATTTCAATTACAGGACTTAATGCAAAATCAGGGTTAGAAGGTAGAATAGAATTATTCATTACTCCATTTTCTAAAATCATAAAAAAGAATTAAGAATCCCAAAAACCTCTCATAACAACATATTGTCTTTCTGCTTCATAGATTTGTTTGAACAAATGTTTCTCATCAACCATATTTCTTAAAATTCTTGCAGGAGCTGATGAAATAAATCTCATAGAATCTGCTGACACACTTGTCAAGCTGAAACAAGCAAACTGCGACCATAACTACCAGGACAGAATAACTGGACATGAAGAGGTATTGGAGGAATTAAATTGTCTATAATGAAATGCCGATGCGGATCAGATGATAAAATCACGTATAGTAGTACACAGAAATGTCTGGTTAGAGTAGTAGATCAAAAATCTCATATGTGTCTTAATACAGAAGTTGTACCCTCAAAACCAACTGAGATGAAGATATCTACAAAACCACACTATCAGCAATTACACGAAGTCGGGGTTATGCATTAGAGCAATCCAAGAAAATACACAAAAATCACACTCATTTTAAAAGGTTAATGCAGTGAGTATTTTGACTTGCGTTAAAAAAATTACAAGGGTTTCAGGAGGATAATTAGAATGTCTGGTGGATTTTCAGTTATCTTTTTTCTATCTTTTTGACTAGTATCACCGTGACGAATATTAATTGTTAATTGATTTTCATGAGCATATTTTGTAATTCTTCTAAAGACATCACGATTAAATGCCCTTAGAGGAGTAATGTATAGAGTTTTAATTTTGCCAGTTTTTTTAACATTTTTTAAAAGTGAAAAAATTGGTATGACTGAACATTCAGTTTTACCAGAACCAGTAGGTACAATCACAAGACAATCTTTTTTTTTATAAAATTATTGGTGATGCTTTTTTTGAATTTCAGTTAGTTTAAAAAAACCAAATTTTCCAAATAAAGAATTAAGATGATGATTCAGTAGTGTTATTTGATCGTGATCTTTCATAAACAATTACACCAACTAAGCCAAGTGCAAATAAAACTACAGTGATAATTGGTATTGAATCAAAAATTCCTGCCATTGTTTAACCTAATACTAGACCATTAAAAATCTTCACTAATATCAGATAGTCCAATTTTATTAATAGTATAAGAAAAATTTTCTTTTTTTAATGCCCAATGAATTTGACCATTAAATTTTGATGAATTTCTAAAAAGATGAATTTTGATATGAGTGTAAGGATCAATTGCATTTTGCATATTTTCTACTTCAGTATCATTTGCTATTCTAATCATATTTGTAATTATAATTGGAATATTTTTTGTAATTGCCAATTTTGATAATTCATGCATGTATTTCATAAATAATAGATTTTTTTCAAACGTAGATTCATCTTTTTGGTACTCGTAAGAAAATAAATCAGTAATATTATCAATTACTATTAAAGAAAAATCACTTTGTTCAAGATTGTTAATTAATTTAATTTGTTCTGAAGTATTTGTAATTCTAGATACAGTTATTTTTTCCAATAAATTAATCTCTATTTCTAATTCTTTTTGAATTTCGATAATTCGTTCTGGTCTAAATCCACCTGTAGTGTCAAAATATAGAACATTACCACCATTTTTAATTGAATTTATGCATAATTGTAATAAAAATAGAGTTTTTCCAGTTCCGTTTTCACCAAAGACATCTACAATTACATTATTAGGGATTCCACCTAACAAGAATTTGTCTAATTTCTTTAAACTTGTAGAGATCATTTGAATAATTATTAAAAAAGAAGAAGAAATTTAAGGAATTTCAATTTTCATAAAAGAGGTAAGGCTTTTATGCTAGAGAACAAAGTTGCAAGACAAGTGAACAATCGGTGGAACAATCAAATAGCGCAAAAAGACCTCTAACAACTCTTCAAAAAAGTACTAAAAAGAAAGTTACTGTAAGACTGAAAAATGAAGTAGAATACAAAGGAAAGATGGATAACGTGGATTCCTATATGAATTTGATTATGACTGATGCTGAAGAGCTTCATGATGGTAGAACAATTGCAAATTACGGCAGAGTAATCGTAAGAGGCAACAATGTATTATTTATCAAACTAGAAAACGAACTCTAGTTAACGATGTGGTTTTATGACCAATAATTTTCTATTCACCTCTGAATCAGTTACAGAAGGACACCCAGACAAAGTGTGTGATAATATTTCGGATGCATTTTTAGATGAATATCTTAGACAAGATCCTAATTCCCGAGTTGCAGTTGAAACAATGGTTACAACTGATTATGTAGTTGTATCAGGAGAAGTCACATCAAAAGCGGAATTTGATCAAAAGGCTCAAGAAGAATTAATCAGAAAAACAATTAAAGAGATTGGTTATGATAACAAAGATTTGATGTTTGATGGAGATAGTTGTAAAATAAATTTAAAACTTCATTCACAAAGTCCAGACATTAGTCAAGGTGTAACAGCTACTGAAGAAAAAGAACAAGGTGCAGGGGATCAAGGTTTAATGTTTGGTTATGCATCAAATGAAACTAAAGAATTAATGCCCATGCCAATTCTACTAGCACACAAACTTATTCAAAAACTATCACAAGTAAGAAGAGATCAAACTTTACCATGGGTAAGGCCTGATGGTAAATCACAAGTATCTGTAAGATATGAAGATGACAAACCTACAAAAATTGAAACAGTTGTTATATCTACACAACATACTCCAGAAGTATCACAAGAGGAAATTTCAAGAGAAATTATTGATAAAGTTATCAAACCAGTTTTAGGAAGTCTTTGGAATGATGAAATTAAAACTCACATTAATCCAACAGGAAAATTTGTGATTGGTGGTCCACATGGAGACGCAGGATTAACTGGAAGAAAAATCATTGTTGATAGTTATGGTGGATTTGGAAGACATGGTGGAGGTGCTTTCTCAGGTAAGGATCCATCTAAAGTCGATAGATCTGCATGTTACATGTGTAGATACATTGCAAAAAATCTTGTAGCTGCAGGATTAGCCGATAGGTGTGAAGTTCAATTAGCATATGCAATAGGAGTAGCAGAACCAGTATCACTTTATGTTAATACATTTGGAACAAACAAAATTCCTGAAAATCAAATTGAGGAATTAGTTAGAAAGAATTTCGATATGAAGCCATCAGGAATTATTTCACAATTAGATTTGAAGAGACCTATTTACAAAAAAACTGCTACTTATGGTCATTTTGGAAGAAATGAGCCAGAATTTACTTGGGAAAAAACCGATAAATCTGAAACATTAAAGCAATCTGCCGGATTGTAGTAATTCCAATACAGATTGAAATTTAATTTTAGATATTTTAGATAATCTTTTGTGATTTCCTTTAAAATTGCCAATTAAAATATTGAGATCATCAATTCCAAAATCAGATTTGGAATTTATAATTGCATGATGATATGCGTCTTCAAGATTAATTTTCCTAATTTTGGTTTTAGTTCCTTTAGAAAAAAATTTAACATATTTTTCAAAAGTTACATAATCAGGGCCAACAAGATCAATAATTTTGTTATTAAATCTTAATTGTGTTATAGATTCAAAAATAACTTTTACAACATCAGACACATGTATTGGTTGAATTGAATATGTTCCAGAGCCTGGAATTATAATTTCTCCAGATTTAATCTGATTTTTTAGATTTTTAGAAAATAAATCATCTTTTCCAACAATATATGAAGGTCTAAAAATTGTAAAATTTAAACCAGAATCAATAATTTGTTTTTCTGCATTATATTTTGAAATAAAATAACTCAATGATGTATTTGATGAAACTCCTAAACCACTCAAAAAAATAATTTTTTTTATTTTAGCTTTTTTGCTTAAATTTACAATATGTTTTGTCAAATCAGTATTTATCATGTCATAATCAACATTTACAGATTGTTTTCCTATCCCAACAAGATGAATTAATGTATCTGAATTTTGTATCTTTTCAAAGATATTTTTTTCTTCATAATTTTTTGAAATAATTTTTGTTTCATATTTAAAATTCTTAAAGTCATTTCTAGATATTGAGATTAACTCAATATTTTTTTCTGATAAATATTTTCGGAGATTTTTTGCAATAAAACCACTAGCTCCAGTAACAACAATTTTTAGAGATTCAACCATAATAGAACCAAGTTTGTTTTAATTTTAAATCTATTTGAATAATTATAAAATAAGAGTTAATACCATAAAATGAATACAACTAATGTGGAAGAAGAAAAGACAAAATTAAAGACAGGTTATACTACAGGGAGTTCTGCAACTGCAGCATCAAAAGCTGCACTATTATCAATAATTAATCAGAAAAAAATTAAGAGTGTAGATATTTTATTACCAAAAAGATCCTATCTTCAAATTCCAATACATTCATGTGAATTTGAATCTGACAAAGCAAAATGTTCAGTGATCAAAAATGGAGGAGATGATCCTGACGTTACTCATGGAGCAGAAATTATTGTAAAGTTGTCATTTACTGAAAAAATAAATGAAATTGAGATTGATGGTGGAGAAGGGGTAGGAATAGTAACTAAACCAGGATTAGGTTTAGAAATTAACAAACCTGCCATAAACCCAGTTCCTAAAAAAATGATTATTGAAAATCTAAGAGAGATGGGAAAAGAAATTCTTTTAGAAAAAGGAATTAGAATAGTTATTTCAGTACCTAAAGGAAAAGAGTTAGGACCTAAAACAGACAATCCAAGATTAGGGATTACAAATGGAATTTCAATTTTAGGAACTAGTGGAATTGTTATCCCATTTTCTACAGCAGCTTATGCAGCATCAATCAGACAAAATTTGGATGTATCAATTGCAATGGGTAATGATACAGTAGTGTTTACAACAGGTGGAAGAAGTGAAGATTTTGCAAAACAAATAGTGAATTTGCCGGAGCATTGTTTTGTACAAATAGGTGATTTTTCAGGATATGCAATTCAACAGTGTGGTAGAAAAGAGATCAATAAGGCATATGTTGTTGGTTTCATTGGAAAGCTAGCAAAAATGGCAGCAGGAGTCAAACAAACTCATGTTAAAGGATCTAAAGTAGATATGAGTTTTCTAGCCGATTTAGCTCAAAAATGTAATGCTAATGAAAGTGTAATTCAAAATATAAAAAAAGCAAACACAGCAAGACATGTTTCAGAAATCATTCAGGAAAATAAAGTTGAGGGATTTTTCGACTTGATTTGTGGTGAAACATATAGACATATGAGAAAACATTCTGAAGAAAAAGTTCCAATTGATGTAATATTGTTTGATTTTGAAGGAAATATTTTGGCTAGAAAATCTGAACAGTAAGGTATTTTATTAAAGTTAAAAGATTTTGATTATGGAAAAAACTTCAGTTCTTGCCATTACTAAAAATGGAGTAAATATTGGAGAGAATCTAAAAAAACTATTTCCAGATTGCAGTGTATTTGCTCCTTCAAAACTAACAACTGAAGCAGTAGGAATTACATGGTATTCTGAGCCTACAACAGAGAAAATTATTGAACTTTTTCAAAATAATAATGCATTAATCTGTATTTTTTCATTAGGAGCAGTGATTAGATTGATTGCTCCATATTTGAAAGATAAAAAAACAGATCCTGCAGTAATTGTAATTGATGATAAAACAAATTTTGTGATTAGTGTTTTATCTGGACATATAGGAGGAGCCAATGAACTCACTGAAGAAATTGCAAAAAAACTAGGAGCTTTACCTGTAATAACCACGGCAGCTGATGTAAACAAAACAATTGCAGTTGATCTTGTAGGAAGAGAATTTAATTGGAAAATAGATGATGATTCTACTGTAACAAAAATTAGTGCACATATGGTAAATGAAGAACCAATAGGTGTATTTCAAGAAACAGGAGAGAAAAATTGGTATAAAAAATTACCAAAAAATGTTGTGATTTATAAAAACATGGAAGATTTAAAAAAATCAAATTCTAAAGCTCACCTAATAATTTCTGACAAAACTATTGATGATGAAATAATTAAAGAATCTGTAATTTATCGACCTCCTAGTTTAGTAATTGGAATTGGATTGCATTGGGATACTTCAAAAGATACCATTAGGGAAGGGGTTGAGTTTTGCTTAGAAAAGTTCAAACTAAATTCAAAATCAATTGCAAAATTAGTATCAATAAAAAAACCTGAAGATGTACAAGGATTAATAGATCTTGGAAAAGAAATTGGAATTCCAATAGAATATGTAAATAGAGAAGATTTAGCTGAAATTTCTACTCCAAATCCATCTGAAACTGTAAAAGCATTTGAAGGAACTGCAAGTGTTTCTGAAGCTGCTGCAATCAAAGTGTCTAAAGGCCAATTAATAGTAGAAAAGCAGAAATTCCCACCAAATTTGACTATAGCCATAGCGAGAATAATGAATTGAAACGAGGATTATTACTAATTGATAGAGGAAGTAGAGAAAGAGAAGCATCTGAAGAATTGGATGTAATTTGTCAAGGAATTAAAGCAAAAGGTGACTATGTTTTTACTGATTTTTGTTTTCTAGAGGTTGAACCGCCATATATTGAAGATGGGATTTCAAAATGTCTTAAAGAAAATATTGATTCTTTGACTATAGTTCCATATTTTTTGTATCCAGGTAGAAAAATAAAAAATGCGGTTACTGATGTGATGAAATTTCAAAAAGATACCAAAGTAAAATTTGTAGTTACAAAACAAATGAGCATGCATAAAACTTTGGTAGATGTTGTTGAAAATAGAATATCTACAACATTAAAAGAAAATCAAATCACACTTTCTAATAATAAAGTAGATGTAATGATAATTGGACATGGAAGTAAAGATCCCAAGGCTCAAATGTCATTGGATTACATTGTAAATAATCTAAAAGATTCCTATAGAAATGTAAGTAGATGTTGGTTAGAGATAGAACAGCCAGATATTTTTGAAGGAATTAAAAAATGTGAAAAAGATAATCCCAAAATTTTGGTAATTGTATTTTATTTTCTTCATGAAGGAGCACATGTAAAAACAGATATCAATAATGATTTGATTCCAGCATTAAAAAATTCTAATATAAAAAATTCTTTTATTACAAAACATATAGGAACAGATCAGAAAATAATAGATTTGATATTAGAGAGAGCCAAAGAGGTAGAAAATGCAAACTAAGAAAGGCCAATCAATTGAGGATGCTAGTATGCAAATGATTGAAGATGAAATAGGCCCTCACAAATTTAATGAAAAAGAATGGCCAATTGTTAGAAGAATAATTCATTCAACAGCAGATTTTGATTTTGCAGACAAAAATAAGTTAATTTTTCACAAAGATGCAATTGAGAGTGGAATGAAGGCTTTGAAAAATGGTTGTAGTATAGTAGTTGATGTCAATGGAGTAATTGGAGGAATGAATAAGCAAAATCCAAAAGATTTTGGAAATAACATAGTTTGTAATATTTCAAAACCAGAAATGATGGAATTGGCAAAAAAAGAAGGCAAAACACGTTCGCAGGTATCCATGAGAGCAGCAATTTTGGATATTGATGGGGGAGTTGTAGCAATTGGAAATGCCCCAACTGCTCTACAAGAAGTAATTCAAATGGTCAAAGAAGGCATTGTAAAACCTGCCTTAATCATTGGAATTCCAGTAGGATTCATCTGTGCTGCTGAATCAAAAGAAGAACTATCCGAATTAGAAGAAGTGCCATTCATTACTAATATCGGTCGAAAGGGAGGAAGTTCTTCAGTATCTGCAACAATTAATGCAATTTTTAAATTAATTAGAGCAGAATCATCTTTTTGAATAATTTAGGCAATTTTTAACAAAAATTCCTGCATAGTTTGAGCTATCAAAATACAAATGCCCATAAGATGCCAAAGTATTATCTTGTATTAACCCATCCTGATGTTTTTTAATTCCCTCACCAATTTCTAAGCTATAAGCAAACTGTAAATCAGATGCAACTGAATTTAATTCTGAATAATGAAATTCATGACCTTGAAAAGCATGTAATTTATCAGAGATTGGATTTTTTAAAATCATCCTACCTTTAGTGTAGTGAAGTCTCATTTTCTTTGTCATGTTAGTTTCTGCATCAAATAAACCAATCATTTTGTATTTTTTATTTTCAGATGAAATAGATTTTGTCAAGTACATTAATCCACCACATTCAGCATAAATCGGAAGATTATCTTCAGATAAATTTTTTATTGATTTTTTCATAGTTTGATTTTTTGCAAGAGCATTTCCTAAAACTTCAGGAAACCCACCACCAATGTAAAGTCCATCACATTTTGGAATTTTTTTATCTTTCACAGGACTGAAAAATTTTAAATTTGCACCTTCACGACGTAATGCCTCTAAATTATCTTGATAATAGAAATTAAATGAAGTGTCAAGTGCAACTGCAATAGTAGTTTTTATTTTCTTATGTGCAGGTTTTAATTTTTTATTAAGATTACTAGAATTTTTTGCAATTTCAATAATTTGATTAACATCGAAATATGGAGATATTATTTTTGAGATTTTTTCAATTTGTTTTTTAAGAATTTTATTCTCTAATGTTGAGATTAGTCCTAAATGTCTAGAAGGCATATTTAATAATAAATTTTTTGGAACAACACCAATTATTGGAATTTTAATTTTTTCTAGAGCACTTTTGCACAAAAGTTCATGTTTTTTGCTGCCTATTTTGTTTAGAATAATTCCAGAAATTCGAGAATTTCTATGAAATTTTAGGAATCCAAGAGCAGTAGCAGCTATAGAGCGAGAAGTTTTACTGGCATCTAAAACTAGTAAGACATGAGATTTTGTTAATGATGCTACATGGTGAGTACTGGCATAGTTTGAATCTCCACGAAATCCATCATAATATCCCATGACACCTTCTATTACAGATATATCAGATTTGGAATTTGAAGTAAAACTGTTCAAAAGTTGATTTTCACCCATAAGCCATGCATCCAAATTGTATGTTTCATTTTTTGAAATACTTGAAAGATAACCTGGATCAATATAATCAGGTCCGACCTTAAACGGTTGAACTGATAAACCATTTTTTTGTAAAGCATGTATTATTGAACATGTGATCAATGTTTTTCCAACTCCACTAGTGGTACCTGCAATTACAATTCTAGGAATTCTCAATTTGCATGACTAGGAACATTTTTTATTTAAATTAATAGATTTTAGATATTCTTAATGTTTTTAGATAGATCTATTGAATCAAATTTATGGAAAATGACGGTTTAACAATTGTTTATACTGGAAAAGGAAAAGGAAAAACAACTGCAGCACTAGGAATTGCCTTACGTGCCACAGGATATGAAAAGAAAACTTGTATGATTCAATTTATCAAAGGTTCATGGCATTATGGTGAAATGAATTCATCTAAAAGACTAGAACCGGAATTTGAAATGGTAGCGATGGGTAAGGGGTTTGTAGGGATAATTGATGACAAAAGTCCAAAAGAAGATCATGAAAGAGTAGCAAAAGAAGCAATCAGAATTAGTAATGAAAAAATTCAATCAGGAAATTATGATATTGTAATTTTAGATGAAATAAATTATGCGGTAAATCTTAATTTAATTTCAGTTAATGATGTTCTAAACATTATAAAATCAAAACCAAAAAATGTGGATTTGGTATTAACTGGGAATTATGCGAAAGATGAAATCATAGAAATTGCGGATCTAGTTACAGAGATGAGAGAGATAAAACATCCATTTCAGCAAGGAATTAAAGCAAAAAAAGGCATTGATTTCTAACCAGCAAACATTAATTTACGCATGAATGAGTTTTAGAAGAAATGTCTACTGAAACCCAAGAAATGCCAGAGCAAGGTGAAATTATTCTAGCAACAATTACCAAAGTAATGGATCATGGGGCATATGTCACATTAGATGAATATGATAATATCCAAGGATTTTTACATATTTCAGAAATTGCACCCGGATGGATTAGATCAGTAAATAGATTTGTCAGAGACGGGGAGAAAAAAGTTCTTCTTGTAAAAAAAGTGAATACTCAACGAGGAGATATAGATCTATCACTAAAACAAATTTCAAAAGATCAGAAAAAGCAAAAGCTAAAAGAAGTTAAAAAGTTTGAAAAAGGTAAAACACTGTTACAAAATGTTCAAGAAAAAACAAAGTTATCAGATGAAGAAATAGAAAAATTAGAAGATATTATTTATTCAAAATTTGATTCGGTATATGATGCATTCATATCTATTGGAAGAAATGGAATCGAATCAGCAAAAGAACTCAAGCTTGCAAAAAAAACTGCAACAGTAATTCAAGATATTTGTTCAAAAATTAAACTGCCCTCAGTTGAAATTAGAGGAATAATGGAAATTACAAATAATCAATCAGATGGTGTTGAAATAATTAAAAAAACATTATTGGATATCATTAAAAAAGATTCTACTATAGATATTACATATTTAGGTGCACCAAAATATAGATTATCAATTTCTTCAGAAGATTTTAAATCTGCAGAAAAATTACTAAAACCAATTATTGAAGAAGTCGAAACTAATATACAAAAGAAAAAAGGTTCATTCAAATTTATTAGAGAAGATTCAAAGAAATCAAGAGAAAATTAAAATGCGATTTTTATTAAGAAAATGTCCAAAGTGTAATCATTACACATTAAAAGAAAAATGTCCAAAGTGTAGTGAAGAAACTATTTCTGTACATCCTGCCAAATTTTCACCGGATGATAAATACATGAGATATAGATTGGCAGAAAGATATTCAAAAAACTAAGATATTGGTTTGTAATCTTTGTTAATTTCATAAATAAAAACTCCTAGCATTGGTCCAATTTTTTCTTCAGTAAAACTAGAAGAAGCATAAACTAATCTTAATGGTCCATCACCATCAGATGGGAATTTGACATCCTTTTCATAGATTTCCATCATTCCAGGAACATATGTTTTAGATTGTTGATTCAAATTGTTTGGATTAACGTAACCTAATGGAGAAAATGGAAACATCTTACCAAGTAAAGTTTCATTCCAAAAATAATCAGTTCCACTTAATCCATCTGAATGTAAATATTTTGAAGAGTCTTCATCTGCTATTTTGATAAACCATTGTTTTTTAGATTCATCACCTCCTCCGCCTAATCTATAAAATGATTCAGATGTACCTATGTCTAATTTTTCACCTGCTACAAAAACAATAACATAATCAGCTTGCATATCAACAAGTAAATTCCGTGCAGAATCGGGATTACTAAGTAGTATTTTTGCAATATTTTGGATTATAGATGTATGAAGAGTAGAATTATCTGCCAAAACTGCTCTTTCACCCATTGTAGAAATCCAATAACCATAATCCCACCACGATGCAATAACTGCATCTTTTGGAGTATTATTTTTAATCCAATCTAAGGCATCTAACCAATCATTTGTAGAAATTGCATAATATGAACCACCATTCAAGATAGTAGGAGTTGCATTAGATAAAGTGGAAACATCAGAACCAATAGGATAAACTAAAGGACTAATCAATAAAAGAATAATTCCAACAACAAATGGTAATTGGATCAACTTTCTAACGGGTATTTTTGTTTGAGATGAATTAAAAAATTGTTTTATCAAAGCAGTTAATCCCAATGATGCTAAAATAATAAGAGATATTGATGCAAAAACCTCTAATCTAACAAATGTTGAACTTACATAAACTCCCGTGATTCCCATAATTAATGCAAATGATAACATATCATTTTTTATAAAACTAGAATTATTATTTTGAAGATTTTTTATTATTAACCAAATTCCTAAACCAGAAAAAATCATCAAAACAGAATGAAACAAAAAGGATTGGGATAGGGTTGTAGTTGCATGTTCAGATACAGAATCCACTAATGGATCTGTAGTTGTTAAAAATGGATTTAAGGCATTCATATATCGATGACTTGCAGTTGGTAAAAATTCTAATTCAGAATTTATAACTAAAACAACAGGTAATGAAATGAGAATTGCCAGTAAAAAGATCAATCCATTTCTTATTTTATGTTTTGAACTTTTACTTTGAATAAAAATGCAAGATAGTAAAATTATAGGAGATAATATTAAAGAGATGCCTCCAAGTCCAGAAACAAAAACGGAGCTTGTTCTTTCAAATCCTAAAGAAGTCACGAGAGTTGTAATTGTATAAAGTGGAATTGCCCACATGATGAATTTATGATCAGTTCTTAAAAATGGTAAAATAATAAAGAAAATTCCTAATGGGATAATAAAAAATTGATTTCCTCCCCAAGATGAAATAGCAAAAGTTGTAATAATTCCAGCTCCTATTAGTTTAGCAAATGCTATTTTCTTATTTTGAGAAGTAATTCCACTTATGAGTAAATATATGAATAATAAGCTGAAAAATATTCCCAAAGGCTCTGATTTGAACCATCCAATAGGACTTCGAATCAAAATAGGAATAGATATCGAATATAACATTGCAGAAAATAATCCAGCAGTTGTGCCACCAATTACTCTAACTAGGGCAAAAATTACAATTGCAGATAATGAGCTAAAAATAACTGGAAATAAAATTGTGAAATCATATAGACTAGATCCTGCCCCAAAAATTGAATAAGTTATAGCAGCTGTTAAGTGTAACATCACTTGAGACGTTGCAGAAACGTTCCTTCCTTTAGGATACCAACTTAAATCATCATTCCAATCAAAATATTCAGATATTCCATTGTCAACAACATATTGTGTAGCTCTATAATTAAAAAAAGGATCAAATTCATTTAATTCAAATCCATCATTTGCAGGTTGAACACGAAGAAGAAAAGAAACAGTAAATGCTAAAACTAGAATTCCAATTACCAATAAATGATTTAATTTAAAGTCAAAATTACCTACGGAAAGAAGTTTAGAATTTGCTATCAACTAATATTTTTCAAAAAACTTTGTTTATTACTCTTTGGATAAAAAATAATAAATCTATTAAAAATTAAGGCGCATATCTTCCTTCAAGAGTCGTTTCTAAAATGATATGATTTTTCATTGCTAATTCAATTTCTTTTTTACTAGAACCTTTACTGACATCTAGTTTTTGATCTAAAGCATATAATTTGAAAATATACGTATGTTCTTTATCTGGAGGAGCAGGACCTCCATAACCAATTTCACCAAAATCAGTTTCCCCTTCCATACAATATGTTGGAATAGAATTTTCCTCAAATTCAGAATTTTGAGGTTTAATGTTCCATACAACCCAATGTACCCAAATTTTACCAACAACACCCATTGCATCTGGATCATCCATTATCAAGACAAGAGATATTGTATTTTTAGGAATTTCATTAATTTTCAAAGGAGGGCTAATGTTTCCATGTTTATAACCATATTTTTTAGGGATTATTCCACCATTCTCAAAGGCTAAACTTTCTAAAGTAAAAGTCATATCATAATTCAGTATATCTTAAAGTTAAATATTTCTAAGATTCTAAAACAATTTTATTATTTGAAAAAGACATTATTGAACTTCCATAATTTTTAATCTGTTTTTTCAATTCTTTATCCATTGTAGCTACAATCACTCTATTTTTTGATACATAATCAAGTAATTCTTTATCAGCAAAAGAACCAAGTATAGGGATTATTTTAAAATTTTTAATATAATTTAAAGTAGATTGAATATCTAGTTTTTTTTCAGAATTTTTTTCTAATTCAAACAATTCATTTTTTACAACTTGAGGTACGACAAAATTGATTTGCCCTATCTCAATATCAAGATTATATAAATTTTTGATTCTATGTGTGGCTAAGTGAATTAGAAAGTTAGTGTCACAGATGACTTCAACCAATTATTCCCGCACCAATAAGTCGCCATCTTTCAGCGATTCTTCTACTAATTGCAACATTACCACCTTCAAATATACATGCAGGTCTCCTTAGTTCTATCTCAACATTCGTTGATTTTATTTTTTTGACTGTACCTAAAACTGGAGCAGTACCAATATTAAGTCGAAGTAATTCTCCAGATGAAATTGGTAGTATTTTAATATCTTCAGTAGCACCTACTGCAGAGTCAAACAAATTAACATCTAATTTTAGCAGTGTTGAATTATCAGGAAGTGTGCCAGGTTTGCCAATAACTGATCCAATGAATGAATCACTTCTAGTCATTGATGGATCTAATTTTGTTCCAATAGCTACCAAGCCACCTGGTTTTACCGATTCAACAATTCCTGCAGCAGTTCCCAATGAAGTAATTTCTGTTAATAATGGTTCATAGGTCTTTTTCTTTTCATTCATTATTCCTGGTTTAATTTCAATTTCATCCCCAATATTGAAAATTCCCTGAGTTAAACTTCCACCAATAACACCACCTTTGATATCTTTTAATTTTATTCCAGGTTTGTTTACATCAAAAGAACGTAAAACATGCATTACAGTATCTGCTTTCTCATCTCTTTCCGGTGTTTTGATTGTCGATTCTATTGCACCAATTAATGCATCAATGTTTAATCCAGATTGAGCCGAAATTGGGATTACAGGAGCTTTTGTAGCATAACTTCCTTTAACAAATGTTGTAATTTCTTGATAATTTGCAAGTGCTTCCTCATATGAAAGTAAATCAACTTTATTTTGAACTACAACAATTTGTTGAATTCCAAGAGTTTGAAGTGCTAATAGATGTTCTTTTGTTTGTGGTTTTGGAACTTTTTCATTTGCTGCAGCCAAAAGTAATGCACCATCCATTAATGCAGAGCCTGAAAGCATATTTGCCATCAAACTTTCGTGACCAGGACTATCTACAAAACTAACAACTCTAGATAATTCACTTTCTTTTCCACAGTTGTTACATTTTGGAATAGTAGAATATCCTAAAGGTTCTGCACATTTTTTACATTTGTAAAATGCTGCATCAGAATATCCAACACGAATGGTAATGCCACGTTTAAGCTCTTGACTATGTACACTTGTCCATGAACCAGTTAAAGCTTGAATTAGAGTAGTTTTTCCATGATCTACATGACCTGCAGTACCAATATTAACACATGGTTGATAACCATATTTTTTGATGTACCAATTAGGAAGAGTTTCTCTCCAATGCATGTGTCAAAAAGTAGAATCGGTATATGTTAAGTTATTCTTTTTTATCTTCAGTTTTTTCTTCTGTTACTTCTTCTACAGGAGCTTCAACCGGCAATTCTCCATCAAACTTACAATTTACTTGATAGATTTCTTCTGATACCAGATTTCCTCGCATTAGTTTTCTTTTTCGTGTTCCATGTTCTGCATCTTGTAAACCAACACCTTTAACAAGTAAAACTCTTTTTCTTGATCCACCATGAAGATCACTTCTCATTGGAACTCCAGATTTGTCACTGCCTCCAGTGAGTCGTAATTTTCCGGATAATCCTACAATTGATGCATCAGTTTCATTTCCTAACTCTAATCCTAATAATGGATTAGCATCACTATCTTTGAGTTCTTTTGAAATTGATTTTCCTTTAATGTCAGAGATTGTAAGTTTGAAGTTTGCCAATTATTCCAAAAAAAAATGAACGACTAATTAACCTTTGGACATTATTTTTAAATCAAGATTTACAATGATAGGCATGGCAGAAGAAATTAGATGTCCAAGGTGTGATAATAAAATGGTCGACATGCAAGCATGCCATATGTTTTGCCCAAATTGTGGAGCTCATTTAGATTGCTCTGACAAAGGAAATTATTGGTAATTAAATTCCAGGTCTATCTGGAATATAATCAGCTGACATATTGATAGCTTGATCTTTCATAATTTCAAGATAGGTTTCATAATCTGCTTTAAAGTTACAATGGGGACATCTTACATTTGTTACATCATCGTCTAATATTGCAACTTTTTCACATTCAGGGCATCTTGCATCCATGTTTAGAGTTATCAATTAAGATATTTAATCATAATTGACTATACTGTTCTAGGCGGAGTTAGTTTAGTCTGGTATGACGTCAGCTTCCCAAGCTGAAGGCCGCGGGTTCAAATCCCGCACTCCGCATTATAATTCTCTAATTGCTTGTTCTATTATTCCCCTATCAGGAGCTTTTGGATAATATTTCAAATAATTTTTAAGATCATCTTTTGCATCAAAATTTTTATTTTGTTTTTCCCTAAGATAAGCACGGTTTTTGTATATTTTTGCAGAACGTTTTGGATTAATTTCAATGGCCTTATTGTAATAATTTTCTGCCTTTTCAAATTGATTAGTTTTAAGATAAAAATTTCCTAGACCATTATAGGTCAAATAGGATTTTTTATTTATTTGCAAACATTTTTCGTAATATTTTATACAATCAGAAGAGTTTTGAGCATTAAGCATTGTGCCAAATAGATTCAAAGCAATTGAATTATTTTCATCCATCTCTATGGCTTGTTTTAATGATTCAAGTGCTTCAGGAATATTTTTTAAAATATTTTGCTTTTCAGAAATTAGACATAATCTATTTGATTTATCACTATAGTTATTTTCGAGATTAATTGAAGACAAAATATCAGATGGAGCTAAAATAATCAATAATTTTCCTTCTTCAGACCATTCTTTCTCAAAAATATTTTGAGGTATTACTCCTTCTTGTTGTTCCCCTTTCTGATTATTATTTTGAATATAATGCAAAATTGTTTTTTCTTCTTCATCAAAACCAGTAATGACAGAAGCATGTTGTGTAATTTCAGGGACTCCAGGAAGGATTACAATAGGTGGAATTCCTAAATCAATAATTTTTTTTAATTCAACTAAAGATGAATTAACTACTTTGCACGTTAAACCATACCTTTCTGCAGTTTCTATTCCCTCAATTAAGATACTGCCATCAAATCCAGAATATTTTTTAGCAGATTCAAGGGCTTCTGCCATAGGCAAATCAATATTCCAATATTTTGATACTACGTTAATTGGTAAAGGAAGACAAATATTTTCATCTCTAACTAAAGGTAATAATAATTCATGGTTTTCTTCATCCATAAAAGAAAGAAATTTTGGGAGTTATTAAAATCAATCATAGTAAACAAAATTTTTCAATTAAATCATTACCGTCATGACTCATTTCAGGATGAAATTGAGTTCCAAAAATTGGTTTTTTTTCATATTGGATAATTTCATATTTACAATTATTTGATTTTGCAATAGGAATCAAAACATCAGGCAATTTAGATATTTCAAAACTATGACTTTCAAATACTTTTAAAGAATTATTACAGAAAGGATTATCATTTATAATTTGAATTAGTTCATTTCCTTTTTGTAAAAAAGAAATTTTTCTAATTGTGCCACCCAAAGTAAGTGCTAAAATTTCTGCACCATAACAAATTCCAAGTAGTTTGTTATTATTTTTAATACAGTATGTAATAATTTTAGAATTAATTTCATTAATCTTTTTTTCATTTTTTCTACGTCCAGAAAGAATAAAAGAATCATAATTTGAAAGTAAATTTAAGTTTAATAGTTGTGGAGATTGTTTTTCAAATGAAATCTTTTTTTCATTTAAAAAATCAGTTAATTGTTTTGTGTAAATAGAGCCGTTATCAACAACAAGAAGCAATTAATTGCCTACCTCAATCGAGACATAATGTATCTCAGGAAGTCCATCTTTTACAAATACAGTTCCAATATTGAGAATTGTATCTTCTTGCCACATGAACACTCTATCACTACGTGGTTTTACAAAATCATCTATGAATATAGATAAGAATTCTTCAGCGTCTACACGATCGCCTTCAGTAAAGAAGAAGAGTTCTCCTTCATTAAATGATAAAGGAATCTGAATAGAAGTTGGTTCAGATACAAAAATGTCATTTATTTCAAATACAGATTTTATAATTTCAATTCTATCATTTTTAGCTAATTCAACATAATCATCATCAGCAGTAGTTGTAGTTGATGCTACGCCAGAAACTTTTTTCAAATAAGCTTCAAACGCTTCTTCTTGAGTTTCACCTAAACCTACAAAATATTCACCATTAAATGCAGCACCTACTGCTGCAATGGTTCCTAATTGGGCAACTACACCACCAGCACCTGAAGTATACACTGGAATAAAGTAGACATCATGATCACCTACGTGATATAGTATATTGTCTCCAACTCTTGTATTTTTCAAAAGCGTTTTTAGTTGAGCAAATTCTGGATCTCTATCAAGTGCTTCTCTAACTGCAGTTGGTCCAATTAATTTTGTTGTAGAGTTTAATGGGACTTCATAGAATTGTATATCACCTAAATTGGAAAGATCATTTTCAACTATCATAAATCCTGCAAGATTTCTACCTTTGGAACCTTTTAATTCTAAAGAAAGTAATCCTACAAATTCAGTTTGTTCAAAACCAGGAGGTTTTGCTTCAACATAATATGTTTCAAGACCGGCTGGAATTTCATAAAATTCATTAGCTTGGATAAATGTCTCAACATTAGTTACATGATAAATATTATACATCTGTGTTTTCCAATTAAATAACTCAACTGGATATCTAATTTGTTCTTCTAACCAAGATGGCATTGGTTTGAATTGTTCAGAATATTGACCAGCAAATATTTCTGAAAAGAAATCATCACCTGTTTTTAGTAATTGAATATCACCATTGTATGAATCAACAAGAGCATAACCTACCAAACGTAAGTAAGGATTACCAATAGACCAAGGAACATCACCTGTATCAAATCCAATAATTAAAGGAATCAACCAATAGGATTTTTGTCCATCAGTTACAGGGATTGAATCTAATTCTTTTCCAAACAAGTCATAGAGGAAATAAGGATACAGCGTTTCCATTCTATCATGAACATCTTTGTATCTCATGATGTGAACAGATTCAGTAGGAAATGAAAGTAAAAAGTTTGGCTCAAATGCCCAACTTAGAGGTGGTGAAACATCTAATCCACCTTGACCAGAATAATATCCATCTGCAACTTCAGCACTTTCTGAACCTCTAGAATTAGGATAAGCAGACCAAGTTTCTTCAAAGAGGCCACCTTCACCGTAGTAGATTTCTCTTTGTTTGAAAAATTCGCTACTATCTACGATTTGACCGTCAGTTGCCTCTAAAGTAAGAAATCCATTTGGAACATGAGTGACGACAAGATGTTCATTATACCATTTGTTTTCAAGGCTAACAGTTGGTGGTGTAATTGGTTTCATAGAAGCTGTCCAGTACAAAGTATTGTTAAAGCGAAGAATATCATTGTCTTGAAAGTCTACATAGGGGATTAATCCAATTTCAGGCTTTAATTTAGCAAAAGCTGCTTCCCAATCCCAAATTCGAATTACATCAAGAACATCACTATTCTGTTTTACATAATTTTTAATATTATTTGCTGAAACAGATGTAAGTTTAACGTCATGAGTGTTTTCTTGTACATCATTTAATTCTCCAAGATAACGATTTACTCCAATTTGTTGAGCAGTGTATGGTCCTAAAAATTCAATCTTTTTTGAATCTGCAATACTGTCATTAACTAAAACAACAGCTATTACAATAACTATAATTACAAGAATTGTTAAAAATCTAATGTATACATCTCTCTTAAACATATGAGTTAGTACGCGAGCCCTAATTTGATCAACTACTGAAAATGCAATTAATGCAAAACCAATAACTAAGGTACCACCAATTACATATCTCGTATTGTAATCTATTTGATCTGTAAAAAATAGATTAAATCCTGCCCATATTACTCCAATACCAATTATTCCTTCAATCGTTGAAACATAATTTAGATATCTTGGTTTACCTTCATTGGAATCTTTCAAAAAAGATGTAATAACATTGATTATTCTATGTATTCCAACATACAAAACTAAACGAAGTCCAATTGCTGCAAGTAATGGAGGAATCAGTATTACCAAAGCAGGGATCATTGGAACAACATTTTCTAATGCATAATTTGAATCAGTATCTGGAGTTACAAAAGGCAAAGTAAACAACGATAGAAGATTTTCAACCCCCAAAGTATTTCCATCAATAAATGAAACGGCTGCAAATCCAAACATGATATTTGCAAAGAAAGCTCCAAAAAGTAAGATCTTAGTAATTTGCCAAATTACAAATTGTAGTGTAGATAATTTATGATCTCTAAAACTTGTCAAAGTATTAGAAATTGGTTGTTGTCCACCGCTTCCTAAAAATCTAATTCCAATGCTAATAGCATACCAAAAAATTGAGGATCTCCTTCCAACATTAACTCGAACTAGAGCAATTGCAGACAAAACTAAAGTAGAAACAAGTGTGTAGTAGAGAGGTTTAGTAAATTGATCACCAAACTCTGTAAAATTCATTGATAAAACAACTGCTTGATTTCCTACCATGATGAAAATTGCTATTCCAATAAGTGCAACAATACCTAATCGGATGTATTTTCCAGCATCAGGAGGTGGAGTTTGCTTATCAGTAGAGGCGCTATACAAAACTAAATTTTCTTGAGATTCGGTAAATTAATGTCTTACCAGCAAAATCAAGCTATTCTAGCTAATTTTTTGCAAATCATGTAAACAGCAGCATATGTAGGAATTGTTATTTTTTCATTAATGTGTGGCCCAAATTTTTTATTTTTTAATTTAAATTCTATTGGGCAATTTGCAAAAACTTCTACCGTATCATCACTTAGAAAAGATGCTTCTACATATGGATCAAACTTTGTTAAATCATTGCATTGAATTTTTGTAAGACCACTTTTACTGTTAATAGAACCTGGCAATCTAAAGATTCTATGAATATCCATAGTAACATTAGGATCAATTTTCACTCCGATATTTTCAGATATATCATCTAAGGTTTTTTGAAAAGAAGAATAACCATTTGCAAGTAATTCTGTAATTATCTTTGAACGTTTAGATTTTGAACCAAACACTTGTTTAGAGAATCTACCTCTCCAACCTTTTTCTTCAAAATCAGGAAAATATGCACGATTTTGTTTGAGTTTCTTCATTCCAAACGTTTCAGGAATAGCTCCACGGAGAGAGAAATAATCAGTTAGTTCGGATCTTTCTCTAGATCCAATTTCTTGGAATTGTGAATTATATACATAAACATGAAATCCTTCATTGCCAGAAAAATATACTTGAATATTTTCTTTTAAAATTGCTAAATCATTAATTAAAACTTCAGATAATTTTTCTACTTCAATTTTTGAGGCATCAATGCAATTTTTACATGGTAAAGATTTTTTTTCTAATTTTGATGAATTGCATTTTGAACATTGTGTAGAATTTTTTGAAACTTCATTACATTCATTGCAAATTGATACAGTATGACCATTCCTACATGATAAATTTAGATCTTTTGCATCAATATCAAAAATTAGATCTGCTTCTTTCCAATCTTTTTCATTCATTGATAAATTAGGAAATGTATAGTATGCATTTGAACAATAAACATCAGATGGAACATTTTGCATTAGTAATAAATGTAATTCTTTATCATCTTTTAGCGAAATATGGCGAGTCATTCCTGAATTAAATTTCTGATAACCAAATTCTCTCTCAGATGTTCTTTCTGGAACTGTGATTAGATCAAAATGATTAAAATAATATTTTTTAAAAGAATCTTCTAAAAATTGTATATCAATTTCTTGCATTATTTTTTCTTCCTTCCAAATTGTAGAGGATTAATAATATTATCGCATTCAGGTATTGCAAAACACAGACTTTGAGTTTTCAATTTCTCACAAGAGGGACATAAATACTGCGTTCCACTTCCAGAAATACCTGCCAAATGATTAAGTTGGTACAGTGTAACACGAGGATTATAGTCAGGAGCATTTTTGAATAATGGTGCAATTTGTTGTACTGTTTGTCCTTTAGATAAAAGAAAAGTAGCAAGCATAAATCTTCCAGAGTGTGGCAGATTTTCACCTTTTTCAAGTATGTCAATTGCATGCTTTATGCAAGGTGGATATTCTCCGGTAGATACAGTGTATGTAACAAACTTTTTCGATAATGAAACTAATTTGTTAACTGAATCCTCAAATCCAGGAATCATTGTAGGTGTTTTAGCATTAATAATTTTTGAATTGATGTATGTGCCCAATTCCTTTCTTATCAATCTAACAGTTTCATGTGGTGAAAGAAAAACTTGTCCATTTTCTACATGTCTATTAATTAATTTCCATTCTCTTTCATGAAAGTTAATAGAATGTTTTAGATAATCTGAAGCAGGGATTACAAAATAATCATTGGATTTTTCTACTTGAACTGAAAAGAGATCATCAATTACTCTAATTGCAAGTTGATTTTTTGATTCATCAGATATATTTGCAAGATCTTTTTCTAAATATTTTTCCGCTCTTCTAGCTTCTGCTAATGCAAATCTTTTGATTAAAGTATGCATCCCACTTAATTTCAATAGAACTATAGCTAAAAGAAATGAGAAAACTTCTCTAGGAAGAGCAGCCTCTTTTGAAACATGATCTCCATCTAGATCAGATTGATAGATTTTACCATCTGCTGCAACTAGAATTCGTTCATATGCCTTTTCAATTAGTTGCTTCAAATCAGGATCTGAGCCAAATTGTTCAAGTGAAAATCCTTGATCTTTAAGATATTGACCAGCATCTGCTAAAAACGGATATTTTGCAATTTCATCTTGTCCAAGCGCTAGCATGAAAGTAATTCACTTAGTTTACATAAAAATCTGATTTTCAAATTTGATGCTGGTTTAAATTATGTTTTAGAAAAATAGGTGCATGCAGATCGGATGTCATGTTTCAATATCAGGATCCATTGACAAATCAGTAGATAATGCAGTTGAGAGAGAATGCTCTGCATTTCAAATTTTTACTAGAAACCCAAGAGGCTGGCATGCAAAACCACTCATCAAAGAAGACATTGATAATTTCAAATTAAAACTAAAAACAAGTAAAATTGATAGATTTGCAACTTGTGCACATATGCCATATTTACCAAATCTTGCATCACCCAAAGATGATGGATTTGAAAAATCTGTTAAAACTTTGATTGATGAAACTGAAAGATGCGCACAATTAGGAATTCCATATCTTGTAACACATCTTGGTAGTCATTTAGGTACTGGAGATGAAGCTGGAATTAAGAGACTGGTTGAAGGGTTGACAAAAGCTGCAAAAGCAAAAAATGATGTAATGATTCTTTTAGAAAATACAGCAGGACAAAAAAATTCTGTAGGTTCTGATTTTGAACAATTGGGAGAGATTTTCAAACAATTAAAACCTGCAAAAAAATTTGGTGTGTGTATAGATACATGTCATGCATTTGTTGCAGGGTATGATTTAAAAACTGAAGAGAATGTAAAGAAAACTTTTACAGAATTTGATAAACATGTAGGGATAGATAATTTAAAAATTCTTCATCTTAATGATGCTAAAGGAGAACTTGGTTGTAATCTTGATAGACATTATCATTTAGGACTAGGTGGAATAGGTGAGAAAGGAATTTCAGCAGTTGTAAAATTTATCAACAAGAAAAAAATTCCTATAATTTTAGAAACGCCTATTGACGGTGATAGAGATGACTTTGAAAATGTTAGAGTGGCAAAGGGATTTGCGTAGAAATTTATTTCATGGATGAGTGGATGATATAATGGATTATGAAGCTGTAATGAAATTAGCACTTGAGCGTGGATTTTACTTTCCTAGTTGTGAAGTTTATGCTGATGCTCAAGCTGGTTTTTGGGAATATGGTCCATCTGGAGTTAGTTTAAAAAATAAATTTCTTGAATTATGGAGGAGAGAATTAATCCGAAGAGATGGAATGCTTGAAATTGATGGATCTCAAATTATGTCAAAATCAGTGTTTGAAGCATCTGGACATTTGAGAAATTTTGCTGATCCAATAATCAAATGTATAAAATGTAATGCCACATTTAGAGCTGATAGAACTATTGCTGAACTTACTCAAATTGAAATACCTGAAAGTGCAGATTTAGAAGAATTTGATAATGTAATTGTTAAAAACAATATCAAATGCCCAAAATGCAAAGGAGACTTTGATAAAACAAAGAATTTCAACATGATGTTTAAAGTTGGTATTGGTCCTGAAGAAGAAGAAGCATATCTTAGACCAGAAACATGTCAATCAATCTTTGTAGATTTTCCTAGATTGTACAAAACAATGAGAGGAAGACTTCCCTTAGGAATTGCCCAAGTAGGAAAAAGTTTTAGAAATGAAATAGCCCCAAGACAAAGTCTACTTCGTCTAAGAGAGTTTTATCAAGCAGAAATTGAAGTGTTTTGTAATCCCAACAAACTATCTGAAATGGAAAAATTTTCAGAAATTCAAGATGTCATTATTAGAGTTCAAACAAATGCTGATCCTGTCTCCATGACATGTAAAGAAGCAGTAGAGTCTGGAGTTGTTCCTAACAAGCTTATAGCATATTATTTAGGAATTTTAATTGAATTTTATGAAAAAACAGGAATAGACATTACAAAAAGTAGATTCAGAAAACTAGGTGATAAAGAAAAAGCATTCTATGCAGAAGTTGCATTTGATTTTGAGGTTGAAACTACAATTGGATGGCTTGAACTTGTGGCATGTAACTATAGATCTGATTATGATTTAACTAGTCATGCAACAAAAAGTAAACAAAAATTTGAGATAATGGATGATGATGATAAAGTATTACCACATGTATTTGAGATTTCAATGGGAATTGACAGAAGTCTTTACACAATTTTAGAACATAGTTTGAAAGATGATAAAGAGCATGAAAGAATTGTATTATCATTAAAGCCATATCTTGCACCAGTACACGTGGGAATGTTATCACTCGTAAAAAAGGATGGTTTGAAGGAGAAAACAAATGAAATTTACCTTCAAATGAAAAGAAAATGTGACGCATTTTTAGATCATTCAGGAGCTATTGGTAGACGATATAGAAGACTAGATGAAATTGGTTCTCCATTTGCAATAACTGTTGATCACCAAACTTTACAAGATGAGACTGTCACCATTAGAAAAAGAGATTCAATGGAACAAAGTAGAATAAAGATTTCAGAACTTGACTCTATAATTTCTGAATCAATTGCATTTCCTTAAATTTTAAAAATAAATTATAATTTTTAATTCATTACAATTTATGTGTCAATTCTAAAGTTTGATTATGCTGTTTGTCTTTCTACAAAGAAAACATCAATATCATAAATTTGTCCCTCGACTAATCCTAATGAATCCAAGTCAACAGTTGCAGATTTAGCTGGATGAACTCCCCCCCCCTAAATCAATAGCTAGTTTGTTATCAATGAAAACCCACACATCATCATCGCCAGTAAACTTGAACATTTGTCCAGATTCATAGGTGGATTCTTCATGGAATTCTATTGTAAAGTGATAATTGTGCTTGAATCCTTCTTTGCCAAATAGTTCTTTATCTATTGGAAAGAATCCTTTACCAGAATCAAAAGTATAGATTGCTGGATTGTCAGATGATTTTTTGAGATCTAATGAGAAAGACTTAGAGTCATTTACACCTGAAACATCATGATACCATTGTAAAAAGTCAGCTGCATTACTTGTAGTTGGTGTGGTCTGATTGAAATTAGGAGTACTGTCAAGACCTAAGTCATTTTGAACTATACCATATTCAATTCTACTACATTTTCCATCAGAACATTCTTGTTCCATATTAGGATGAGAATCATGGAAATCTCTTATTGTTCCACTAATTGTAATTTTCTTTGATGGATACCAAAATGGTATTTTCATTTTTTACAAAAAATTGGCAATTAATTTAAAAAATCAAAAATATTTTTTATTTTTTTAAAAATACTTTTGTAACACAAAAATAGAATATGTAATGATTGTTTATTGAATTATAAGTTTTGAAACTTTAGTTTTGATTTTCATATGATTAAGTTTATTTTTAAACAGCTTAATATTTCCGGAACTATAAACTTGTAATGAATTTCTTTGTCCATTATAATCAAAATATATTTTCTTTAGTTTTTTTGCTAATGATTCACTAGGATCAATGAAAGTTATGTAAGGAAACATATTTTCAAGAAATTCTGAAAGAAAGGGCAGATGTGTACTAGATAATATTACCACATCTATATTATTATTAATAAGTTTAGAACTTAGAGTTTTTTTGATTATATCTGTGCATAGTTTAGAATTTGAATAAAAAACGCCGCATTCAACTAATTCTACAAGTCTTGATGCATTGATTTTAATGATTTTGGTATTCTTTGTATTAAATTTTTTTATATAATTATCAAGTAAATTACTTTTTACAACAGATTCTGTTGCTAATATTGCAATAGATTTAGATTTTGTTATTTTTATTGCTTTAGTTAATGGTGGTAACACAGTAAAAACATTTTTTGGATGTGAATCTAATGAAAGCGATAGAGTGTTTGATCCAACAATAATTAATTCAGGCTTAAATAAAGATTGAAGGTTTGAAATTGTTTGTAGTGTGATATTTTTGATTTCTTTAATAGATTTTTTTCCATATGGAAAATTTTTTGAATCCGCAAAGTAAATTACATTACATTTGAATTGTTTTTGAATTGGTTTGATTACTGATAATGAGCCTAAACCAGAATCAAAAACAACAACCTTTACCATGAAATATTATTTTATTGGATTAGATTTAGATTTTGTTAGCTAATTTTACTCTAAAGTTGATCTAAATACACACCGTTGATTAAGACTAAATTTCTAAATCATTAACCATGCCAAACTTCGACAGTACTTGGGCTCGACAGGAGACCCAAAGCGTAACTGGCAAACTACGTGATGCAGTAAAACCTCAAGGTGCATTAAAACCACGAATTCAAACTGCAGTGAACAAACTACAAGTCCAAATCTCAAAAATGGACTCTATGTTAGGTAAACTGCACGAAAGAGATGCGCAACTCTTTCAACGAGTCGTAACTGCAATGCAACAACATGATACTAGCACAAGTAGAGTTTTGTCTAACGAATTAGCTGAAATTCGTAAAGTTACAAAGATGCTCGGCAACGCAAGAATGTCGTTAGAACAAGTCCAACTAAGACTGACAACTATTCATGATCTTGGTGATGCTATGGTAGCAATTGGACCAGCAATGTCTACAATGAAGGGATTGAAGTCATCGCTAGGAAGATTCATGCCAGAAGCTGATTCAGAATTGAACAGTATGACCCAGACACTTAATGGACTGATGATGGATTCTCTTGCAGGAGACTCATTTAGTATGGAGTCTGACGTTTCAAGTGAAGAAACAGAAAAGATTCTTCAAGAAGCATCTGCAGTAGCTGAGCAACAGATAGGAGACAAATTCCCATCTGTACCAACTTCAACAGGACTTTCGTCTCAAAGCTCTACATCAACATTTGAGTAGAGTAGAAAAGACGAATGTTTCTTATTTTTAATTTTTTCAAAGTTCTTTTAAAGCTCTTAGTAATGAAGGATCTTCATAAAGCTGTTCTTCTGGAAAGCAGTTTAGTATTTTACCATTATCAATTTCATAAAATTCCCAATCATTATATTCTCTATCAAACTCATATGGACGTGTGTTATCAAATTCCCAATCAAATCCATTATCAATATGATCTTCCGAGTATGCATACAATTACGAATTGTTGTTATCCAATTCAAATAATAGTTTAAGGTATGTCCGAATATTTCCATCGATAAAGTATTTATTATTAATTCCACTAATTTTAAAAATAAAATCAGTTGATAAATCAGTCAAATTAGCGTTTTCAATATTTATATCAAAATTGAAAAATTCTTGTGAATGTTTAAAATTATTTTTCTGAATTAAGATATCTATATTGCATTAAAATACTAACAATTAATGCAACAACAAGTACACTATTATTTTATAATTTATTGCCAAAGTTTTTCTTTGAAAGTTAATGTTTTGTTAAAGATAAAATTACTAAACGCTGCAGTTGCAATTGCTAAAATTAAAGCTAATGGTTGTACAATACCATGTGATTCTACTAACCAAAACATCATTGTAACTTGTACTAATGCACCTAATGAACTAAATAGACTAAATTTTGCATATTGTGAAAGTGTTTTCTTTCGTGAAAAGTCTCAGTCTTCAAACGTCCAGACTTTATTTAAGATAAAATTAGTAATTATAAATGCAATTATTCCAAAGATATTTGCATGAATATACCATAATTCTGTTAAACTAGATGTAAAGAGTATTGAGACTAGATAGTTTACACCAATTCCTGATGCTCCAACAGTAAAAAATCTTACAGCTTTTGAAAGAAAATGAATAGAGTTACGTGTTTCATCAATTGTTTTTAGTTTTCCATTTTTGTAAAGTTTCCATACAGATCTGAAATAATCAATAATAATTGAACTATCTAATTTACTTGAACCAAATTTTCTATTTTCAAAAGTATATGGAATTTCTTTTATGTTAATGCCTTTAGTTTTTACAAGAATTTCTAAAAGAAACTTGTAACCTAATGCATCAAAATTTAATTCTTTAATGATATTTTTTTTAAAAGCAAAGAATCCTGACATTGAATCTTTTGTTTTAATACCTAATCCTTTTTTTGCAATTTCAGTTGCAATTTTACTCATTATTTTTCTCTTAAATGTCCAACCATGAATATTTCCTCCTGTAATGTATCTTGAAGCTACAACAAGATCACATTGATATTGTTTGAATGCTTCAATCATTTTTGGAATTATTTGTGGTGGATGAGAAAGATCACTATCCATTACAATTATAGTGTCACCTGTTGCACGCTGTATTCCACTAAGTATTGCTGAACTTAATCCATTTTTAGTTGTTCTATGAATAATATCTATTGTATTTCCAGCAATTTTTTTTACATTTTTTAAATGATCATCAACAATTTTACCTGTACCATCAGGGGAGTTATCATCTACCACAATTGTTTGAGTAAGAATATTTTTTGGAATAATATCACCAATTGATTTTAATATATTTAGTATGTTTTGGGATTCATTATAGGTAGGAATGATTATAGAAATTTGAGGTTTTTTTCAATCCTACCTTCAAGAGTCATGCAATTAGGAAAAAAATTAGCGGATATTAATTTTTAAATAAAAAATTATAGGGTGTAGGCACTATTTTTGATGGTATGACAGGATTTTCTAATTATTAAGAATACTTGTTTTAAATAAATTAAATTTTATAACTACTGTAAAGATTATCATTAATGGAATAAGGAAGAAAAATAAGCTTGAAAAATTAAATTCAGGAAAAGATTTGTCATGAGATACAAGATTACCCCATTGATTAGGACTAGAAATTGATAATAGAGATTGTTTTTTTTTATATCGTATGGCCATGAATAATGATTTTGTGGATCTGTATCATAAGCTGAAATGTAAAAACCATAATTGTTTGAACGTCCTATTACATCTAGAGGAATTTTAAATTCGTAGCTTGCATGAGGTGTTGTACTATATCTATCAAATTTATCAGATGCGGTACCTATTGCAACAAAATTTTCATCATTTGGAATTTTAGTAAAACGTCCATTAATTGCTGGAATACTATTTCCTTGATATACTGCAACAGATGCATCTGCCTTAGGACAATACATATGGATTGGCTTAGATAATGGTACTACTGATCTTCCAGAAGATACAACTAGAACAACATTGACAAATGAAATCACTGAAATTGGTAATGGAGTAGAAAGAGCTGTTGGTACTGTAAGTCAAACTGTAGGAGTATCTGGATTTACCAATGCAACAGCAAATGAAGCTTCAGTCACTCAAAGAATATCAAATCAATTCACATACACTGGTTCTGAATCAGCAAATGTAATTAGAGAAGCAGAATTGTTCAATGAGACAGCTGGTGGGCTTGGCGTGTTTGCAATGAAAAACTTCCCATCTCAAGTATCATTGAATAATGGTGATCAGTTAACAGTTAACAGAGATATTATCATTAGTAGTACAGATCCAATGGGACCATAGACATTAACTAAACTTTTTTTTATTTTTATTTATTTTTCTATAGCCATGGCTAAAGTTCTTGTCGTATAATTTAGAATACTCATAAGTTTCAGGATCTATCGCATCACTAATTATTACAATTGCAGTTCTCGTAATTTTTTCATCTCTTACTTTTTTTACAATATCACCAAGTGTTCCCTTGATAATTTTTTGATCGGGCCAGCTTGCTCGATAAACTACAGCAACTGGAGTAGATTCTTTATATCCACCTACAATTGCTTCTTTAGTTAATTTTAAAAGTAAATGAATACTAAGGTAAAAAATCAAAGTTGCTTTATGTTTTGAAAGTTCAGAAATTTTTTCTCGCTTTGGTACTTTGGTTCGTGATTCTGCCCTTGTAACAATGATTGTTTGAGTAACTCCAGGAAGAGTTAATTGCATTCCAAGTGCAGCAGCTGAGGCTAAAAATGCAGTAACACCAGGTACGACAATAGATTTTATTCCTTTTTTTTCTAAATTGTCAGTCTGTTCCTTAATTGCACCATAAATTGAAGGATCACCATCATGTAATCTAACAACAAGTTTGTCTTTTTTTGCATTCTTGTATAACAGATCAAAAATTTCTTCTCTAACTAGTTTAGCAGCATCATATAGTTTGCCTTTTTTACATAGTTTCAAAATGGGTTCAGGAATTAAAGAACCGGAATATACAACAACATCTGCTTTTTGAATTAATTTTTTAGCTTTAACTGTAATTAGTTCAGGATCACCTGGACCGCATCCAACAAAAAATACATCAGACACGTTTTACCACCAAAATTGAGAAATACTTTGTAGTTAATGATGAATCATTTACCTCACCTAAAGTCATTTTTCTAATAATTTCATTCTCTGTTCCAAGATCTTGTCCAATAGCAAAGATAGAGTTGTCAGGAAATCCAGATTCTTTTAAAACTTCAATTACTTTATCAAAATAACGACCGTCTTTAAGAAATATCATTGATTCAGAATGTTTTGCAATTTCTTTTACACTTGATAAATCATAACAAGATGGAATAATAGCAACTTTTTCTGCACCCTCAGCTACACTTACACCAACTTTGGCTGCAAATGTAAACATGGAAACGATTCCAGGAATTACACTAATGTCCATGTCAGGATAATTTTCTTTAAGATCTTTATGCATGTATATCCAGGTACTGTACAAGAACGGATCACCTACAGTAAGATAAACAACATTTTTTCCAGTCAATACAGTTTCTGCCATTATTTTAGCATTTTTTTTCCATGCAGCTTTTAAAACATCTTTATCCTTTGTCATTGGAAAAATTAGTTTTACAATATCTTGATTTTTAGATTTATCAATTATTGGTGAAACAACTGCAAATGCGATACTAAGTCTGTCTTCATGAGATGCAGGACACATTATGATATCTGCATTCTGAATTGCTTTGACAGCCTTTACAGTAAGTAATTCAACATCTCCAGGACCTACTCCTATTCCAATTAATCCAGGCATAAAATGTATAATTTTCTCCCTAATTAAAAATCTAGATTAGATTTTAGTGGCAGATACGATAGTTACAGGATTTCTTGCAAGCATCATAGTTCCTGTACTAGTTTTTCTACTTTTAGATATAGTAACTTGAGTAATATCGACTGATTCAAATTGTAATTTTTCTAATACTTGTAACACAGAATATAGAGTCTCAATTAGTATAATGCCGATCACAATTCGACCTCCAGATTTTAATTTGTTTTCAGATAATTCAACTATATCTTTAGTATCTCCACCAGTTCCGCCAATAAATATAGTATCAGCTTCTTCAAGTTCTAAAATTTTTTCTTTAGCATTACCATAAATTACTGAAATATTTAATATGTCAAATTTTTTCATATTCTTTTTAGTTAATTCTATAGCATTTTCATCATAATCTATTGCTAATACTTTACCAGATGATTCTATTTGTAATGCAGCCTCAATAGAAATAGAGCCACTACCACATCCAATATCATAAACAATTTGACCTGGTTTTAATTGAGCTTTACTTATTTGAATAACTCTAACTTCTTCTTTGGTGATGGGAACTTTTTCTGCCCTCTCAAATTCTTCATCAGGAATACCTGGTGTTTTAAATTTCCACATATACCATTACCATTTTTTTATTTCTAAACTAAATGTTAATTCCACTAGTCGTACTTCCTAAGTGAGTTAATGTATAACTTACAATCCATGAAAACAAGTATAGAAAAACATAGCTGCCTATAGCTTGTGTAACAACTTTTTTTCTATCAGATGATGGTAATTGCATTTTCATTCCTTTAGCGACGATTACAGTTCCAAAAAATATTACAATCATAAATCCAATTGATGCCCATCTTCTATCTTCACCTTCAATATCTTCAAAAATGAAAGTTGCTGCAGTTCCTGCTATTATAGCCAAAGCAATACGTATCCAAAATAATTTGTTTAATTTTCTATCTTTTTCACTTTTCTCAGCAACACTCACAGGTGGATCACTTGAAGGAGTTTCAGAAATAGGTTCAGATTTTTCCGTTTCTGGAAGATCTACTGAAATATCTTCTACAGACTCTTTTTTAGAATTATTAAGATCAATTGTAGGTTCAGATTTTTTCTTTTTGAATTTTGCCAAGTAAATTTCTAGCGTGTCTCAAGCAAACCATGTTTAATATCTTTGGCCAAAATTTGAGCATATCAAAGCAAGAGTATAATTTTAGACAAGATAAGGATGATTATGACACTATCAGGGATTGAACTACGATATCTAGTTGATAAAATTACAGAACAAGTTCAAGACTACTATATCAGCAATATCTATGGAATTACAAAAGATAGCATTCTCTTCAAACTTCACCATACAGAAAAAAGTGATCTATTCATGATGATATCAACATCAGGTGTTTGGTTAACTGCGGTAAAAATAGATCAAATGGAGCCAAACAGATTACTCAAAAGATTGCGAAGTGATTTACTTAGATTGAAATTAAAAAAAATTAAACAAATTGGTGCTGAGAGAATTGCATATTTTACATTTGAAGGATTTGGAAAAGAGTTTGTTTTAATAGGAGAATTCTTCGGAGATGGAAATATCTTACTTTGTAATAATGAAATGAAAATTCTTGCATTACAACATTCAATAGATGTCAGACATAGAAAACTTAGTGTCGGATTAGAATATGTTCAACCACCAAGTAGCGATCTAGATATTTTTAATTTAAAAGAATCAGACTTTGATGAACTTAAAACTACAGATTTGCTTGCAGCGAAATGGTTTGGACGAACTTTAGGTTTGCCTAAAAAATATGTTGAAGCAGTTTTTGAAATAGCAGAAATTGATGGTAAAAAAATTGGAAATTTGTTAACAGAAGAAGAGATAAAGAAAATATTTGAGACTGTAAAGAAAATTGTTTCAGACATAGTATCAGGAAATCATGAAGCTGTAATAGTTAGAAATGAAAAAACTGAAGTTCTCCCTATTAAATTAGGAAAATTAGAGGGTGAAGTAATATCAGCTAATAGTTTCATTGAAGGATTAGATACTGTATTTACTGAAAATATTATTAAAAAAGGAAAATTAGTTCAATCTACTGGTTCAGATAAAAAAATTAAAGAATTAGAAACTCAAATTTCTGAACAAGAAAAAGCTATTCAAACAGTAAAAGAAAGATCAAAAAATATTACAAATGTTGCAAACTCTCTTTTTGAAATGGTATCAAAAGGAATAATTTCAATTGAAGATAATTTAGCGCAAGAAATATTAGCAAACAATAATGCAAAATTAGTTAGTGAAAAAGGAGTTTCATTAATTATTATTCAAAATGAAAAAGTAAAGATAAACATTCAATCCCCTTTACAATCAATTGCATCAGTATTATTTAATGAAGCAAAAAAACAATCAGGTGCAATATCTTCTATTCAATCAATTAAAGAAAAAACAGAAAAAAAATTAGAAAAATTCCAAAGTAAAACAGAGGCAGAAAAAGATCTAATAGTAGTTTCAGAAATCAGAAAGAAAAATTGGTTTGAAAGATACAGATGGTTCTTTACAACTGATGGATATCTTACAATTGGTGGAAGGGATGCTGCATCAAATTCAGCTATAGTTAGAAAGCATTTAGAAAAAAATGACAAGATATTTCACGGAGATATTTTTGGTTCGCCATTTTTTATTATTAAAGATGCAGAAAATGTACCAGACACAAGCATGAATGAAATTGCACATGCTACAGTTTGTTTCAGCAGAGCATGGAGAGAAGGACTGTATGGAATAAGTGCTTACTGGGTTCAACCTGAACAAGTAAAAAAATCTGCACCAAGTGGAGAATTTCTTCCAAAGGGCTCATTTACTATTGAAGGACAAAGAAATTTTATCAAATCAGAAACACTTCGATTAGCTGTTGGAATTATGCCAATAGATGATGATTATATCTTAACATGCGGGCCACCAGAACCAATTAAGAAAAATTCACTTTGTTATGCAATAATAGAACCACATGGATCAGAAATGGCAGAAACTGCTAAAAAGATACGAATAGAATTTTCTAAATTATTTGAAGATATTATAAGAAAAATAAACATTGATGAATTTGTTCGTGCATTACCAGCTGGTAAAAGTCAGATAATAGAAGTAAAGATGGGAGATGCACAACAAGGAAATATTATTGATAATGAATTTGACTAGATTCAGTATCAAATGAAATTTTCATTCCATTTTTAATTGAATTAAATTCCTCATCACTAATTGTAATCATGGGAATATTTGCCAATGCACATCCGGTGGCCACTATTAGATCTGCTTTTTGACAAATCATTGCAAGAGGTGCTGTATCATTTGATTTTATTGAATAAATGGTATATGCACCAACACTACTACCTACACCAGATGGAAAAACAAGAATTGCATTTTTGATTGATTTTTGATACAAATCATGATTCTTGTCACTAATAATTCCAGTTTTTTTATCTACTGTTCCTAAGAAGTTAATTGGATTTTCAGATTTTAAAACAATGCCTTCTACATTTCCTGAAACTAAAACTTTCATCTTGTCTCATCTTCAACTATTTGTAATAATGATTTTAGATTAACATCTACACCATTGGAATTTTTAAGATAAAATGCACCTTTAATACTATTAGTGGTGACTGCATCAACATTATCTTTACTAATCAAAGGTGACAAACATGTACAGCAATCAGATAGAATTTCACATCCTGCTCGTTCAAGATCAGCAGTATATCCAATTTTTGTAGATTGTTCCTTTACTGTTCTTGGCATAAACACCATACATCTTTTCTGAAAAGATCTACCCTTTAGTTTACCAGTAAGATCAGATATCTCATCTAAACCTAATTGAGGACTACCAAGCGTGATAATATCACCTTTTTCTGCAGTGTTTAGTTCATCATGTACATTTTTCATCTCTTTTTCATCAAAATCTATTTTTTCACAATCAGAGTTACCTTCTCCAAAAATAAATTTAGCACAAGTTCCAGATGTTCCCATTCCTCCACACATTGCTTTGGTTTGTCTTTTATCCATCTCTCCTAATCCCGAAATATTTACAGATGTATCTCCAATTTTTCCTGCAAAAAATCCAAGCATCCCATATGTCAATTCATTTGGATTATTCACTTTCATTCTAATTGTGATGTTTGGATTGTCTTCTTTTCTTATTGATGAGTATGGACTTTTTCCAACCAGTGCACTTGCAAGTGCACTAAATGCACTTTCTTTGTTTGTTTTTAAATTATCAAAAGAATTTGCATGAATTGCAGCATTACTTTCTGCAAAAGCTACTTGAGTTCCATTTTTTGGAATGTCAAATATTTCATATGGAATACATGAAAATGAAGGAATAACTCCCATTGTTTCATAAGAATTTTTAATGGATAGTTGTTTTGAGATAAAATTCTCATCTAATCCATAGTTTGATACATTATCAATATCAAATCCCATTGGATTCAAAGTGGTTTTTACCTTAACTCGTGCATTTTTACTAACACTAGATAGAAATTCTTCACCGGCATCACCAATTGTGTTGTAATTTACACCTGAAAGATGAACCCACTCTATTGGAATTAGTTTTTCAGCATCAGTTGCCTCACCTGTTGCAACAAGAATTCTATATGCCATTTGCATAATTTTCCCTTGTTCACCTTTTAATGCAGATTCTTCATCTTTAGTTAATTCCAATAGAATTCTTTTGACATTACAGTTATAATACTTGTAGGTAGTTTTTCAGTTGAAAATGCAAAAAATACTTTCAGGAATGACAAAGACAATGAACGCAGTAAAGCCTCCAAGAATAACTGCATTAAGAGATCTTCATGATGCAGAAACTGGTCCATTTAGTATTTTAATTGGAACAATATTATCTGCAAGAACTAAAGACGAAGCTACAACTAAAGCCGTTAAAGAATTATTCTCAAAGTATAAAAATCCAAAACAGTTAGCTAGTGCAAAAGTAAAAGATGTAGAAAAAATAATTAAATCAATTGGATTCTTTCATGTAAAATCTAAAAGAATTATTGAAGTTGCAAAAATTATTGATAAAAAATACAAAGGTAAAGTTCCAGATGACTTGGATACTTTGGTACAATTACCTGGAGTGGGAAGAAAAACTGCAAATTGTGTTCTTGTATATGCATTTGAAAAACCAGCAATTCCAGTAGATATTCATGTTCATAGAATTTCAAACAGACTAGGTTTAGTTGAAACAAAAAATCCAGAAGAAACAGAACAAGAGTTAATGAAAAAAATTAAAAAGAAATATTGGATTGATATTAATGATACATTTGTAATGTATGGTCAGAATATTTGTAAACCAATTTCACCAATGTGTAATGTATGTCAGATTAAGAAAAATTGTAAATTTTATAAATCTAAGAACGCTTCTTAGTTAAAAACAATATTCCAACAATTGCTCCAACACCTGCAGCCATTACAAATGGATAAAATGCAAAGATATTCTTTGCAGGATCACCTGATAGAAATTCTACAATCATACTACCAGAACTTACTGCTGGAGGATCAGTGGAACCCTCCATTCCATGAACAGAATACGAATAGATTGCAAATTGACCTATATCCAGATTAGTAACTACAATTCTTGCCCCATTATTTACGGTTAGTCCTGCTCTATCAGTATAAGATATGATAGATTTTGCTTCAGGATACCAACCTCTATCTAAATCTCTATGAACAACAATGTAACCTTCTTTTGGAGTTTGTACTGCAACCCAAAATTTATTGTCAGGTTGTGGTCCCATACCGACTTCAATAAATTCATCTTGTGTCTCTTGATCATATAGTCTAAGAACTGCAGTACCACTTGGATTTGCATAAAGTAAATTATTATCAATTGTTACTTGCCAGCTAACTGCATGAACATCATCTAAAATTCTAATTGGAGCTTCACGTAATACTGTGTTAAATTTATCTGAAGGAATTTCTAATGTACCAATAATTAACGATGGATTCTTTTGTTCTTGAGCAAATACTGGGGAAACAAAAATTCCTAAACATAAAATTAATGTAAAGAGATATTTCACAAGCTAGATCTAATTTGATTGAATAAAAATCTAATCAACAAATGGTTTTGGATGATCTAAAATCACTTGTGCCACTTCTGGTCTTAGAATAAATTCTGATGGTGCCTGACCATTTTGAATTATTTCTCTTAGTGCAGTTCCACTAATTTGCTCTTTAACATCATCACCATGTGGACATGCTTTAGGAGTGGTATATGTTAGACATTTCTTACAATAGAAGAATGGTGGGAAAAATACCGGAGAAATTTCTAACTCTAGATAATCATCAAAGATTTTTTGTGCTGCCATTGGATCATAAAACTTTCCAACACCTGCATGGTCTCGTCCAATTATGATGTGTGTGCAACCATAGTTTTGTCTCATAATTGCATGATGAATTGCTTCTTTTGGACCTGCATACTTCATCTGTGTATGTAATGTACCAAGTTTACATCGATTTTCTGGATAGTATAATTTTATCATTGTTTCATAGCATTTTACAATTACTTCATCTACAAAATCACCAGCCTTTTTCTTACCAATTACTGGATTTACAAATACACCATCACGTGTAGTAATTGATGTTTTTTGTAACATTTCATGTGCTACATGCGGTGGATTTCTGGTTTGGAAAGCACAGATGGTTTTCCATCCTGCTTTTACAAAAGATTCACGTGTTTGAATTGGTGTTAATCTATTTTTTCTAATTTCTGTATCATTTGGTCTTTGAATATAATCAATTTTTCCGCCAACCAAATAATCTTTCATTGACATTGTATATGCAACACCTGGATGTGCTGAATCATTAGTTCCATAGACTCCTTGAGCTGCTTTTTCTTTATCAAAAGAAAATGTTTCCTCAACATGTAAAACTGCAACTCCAACTCCATCAGGATTTTTCAATAACACATCTTGTGACTCTTTCATTTTAGTAGCAGTTTCTTCATCTACATCAAGAACAATTGGAATGGTCCAAGCTAAATCATTAGATAATCTTCCACGTAATACAACACTTTCAAAGTCTCGTTGTCCTAAAAACCCCTCCAAAGGACTAAAAATTCCATCTGCAATATTTTCAACATCATTTGCAAGATCTTCACTAATTGTAATTGAAAATAGTCCTGTAGGATCAATTTTGGTAATTCTGTTAACTAGTATTCCACCATGTGGTTTGATTGCATTGTTTTCTGACATAATAAATCATCTATCAAGGGTCTATATGAAGGCCACACTCTTTGTTACCTCTTTGTTCCCACCACCATCTACCTGCTCTAATATCTTCTCCAGGTTTAATTGCTCTAGTACATGGCTCACATCCTATACTTGAAAAACCTTTGTCAAGTAAACTGTTGTAAGGTAAGTTATTTTTTTTGATATATTCTTGAATTTGATCCCAAGTCCAATTTATAATTGGATTTATTTTTAAAATTCCACCATGTCCATGGTCTAGTTGAAAAATTGTCACATTGATTCTATTTGTGGTCTGATCACATCTTAATCCAGTAATCCAACCATCCAAAGTGTCTAACATTTTGTTCATTGGATGTACTTTACGAATTTCACAACAAAGTTTTCTATTATCGATACTTTCATAGAATAGATTTACTCCTTTATCACGAACCATATCTTCAACTTCTTTTGTATCTGGAAATAGTATTTCGATAGAAATATTGTATTTTTTACTAACAATATCTATAATGTCATAGGTTTCTTGTGGCAATCGTCCAGTATCGAGTGTAAAGAATCGAAATTTAGGATTAATTTTTAGCATAATATCCATAACTACTGCATCTTCAGCTCCAAAACTAGATGCTTTTGCAACTTTGGGATGAAGATTATTAGAAACCCATTCTAATGCCTCTTGTGTAGTCTTAATTTTTGAGTTTAATTCATCTACTTGTTCTTGGGTGAATTTTGTCATATTTTCACTTGGAGTATTTGTTTTATATTGATTACCCGAAACTTTATCCTAAATTATAAACAAGTATAATTCAAAATAGAAAATATGGATGAAATATCATATGTAGTAGTTTTTCCAACTATATTTTCAAAAAATAAAATTCCACAATTAATTTCCAATATTAAAAAAATTTTAAAAATAAAAAATCAAGAATTTAAATCTGTCAAACGTGATGGGGAAATAATACTAGTTAATGCAAATGATCCCGTATTTGCATCATCTGCAATCAATTTACTTTTTGGAATTGAGAAAATTGCTATTGCAAGACAAATAAAAAATGAATTTGGGAACATTGTTTCTGAGATTACCTCAATAGGAGGTAATTTGCTCTTAAAGGGAGAAAAATTTCTCGTAAAAGTAGAAGGGATTTCTAAAGGATTTGTTACTAAGGATGTAGAAATTGCTGCAACATCAAACATTATAGGAAAAAAAGTAAAACTGGGGGCTCATCCAGGAACAGATGAAAATTTTGATAAATTACTATACACGTATCTTACAAAAAATAATGCATACATCTGTATTTTTTCAGATAATGGGAAAGATGGAATTCCATATCAATCACAAAATCAAAAAACTATTTGTGCAGTATATGATGAAATATCAGCAGTTTCTTGTTATGAAACAATCAAACAAGGCTATGATACAAAGATAATAGTTTGCTATAGGCAAAAATCAGAATTGATGAATCTTGCAAAAATAATTAATCAAATTATTCCAAGATTAGTGCAAGATGTAATTGAGATTGAATTTTTGCAATTAAAAATTAGTCCCAATGGGGCTAAAAATTATTTAGTTTATGTAAATTCAATATTAGAAATATTATTACAATATTCTAATAATCGTGTATCATTAGCATTATCTCCGTTAATTTTTTCACCAGATTTTATTGATAATTCATTAAAAATAGCATTTGGAAAAAAGAAAATTCCTATTTTACCACTTACAGGAGTTGATTCTAATTTGTTTAATGAAGCAAAAGAGATAGGCCTAGAAAGAAACATCAAAAAATTGAAAAAATCAGTTACAATATCAACTGATGAAATTCCATCTTTTTCAAAAAAAGAAGTTGAATCTGCACTTAATACAAAGAAAATCATTACAGTTCAGGTAGGCCCTAACAATGTTCATGATATTTTAGATTCTCTTGAAAATCACTGAGAATTTAAACGGCATATTTCGTTTCATATTGTGCTCAAAATAGGAGAATTCATCTATCCATGGGGAAGTGGCCATTATTCACGAATGATGAGGCTAAATGATGTTTTAGGTGAACATATCAAAGAAGAATTCGAGGTTCATTTTTCTAGTAAAGATCATGTTTATGAGAAATTATTAAAAAAATTTCCCGATCAAAAAGAAAAAATTCATGAAATTTTAATGCCAACACCAATTGATGGTAAATTTGGTCCAAGTGTTTCCAAATCATTAATGAATTTATTATTACCAATTTCAAAAAATCCATCACTAGTTAGACAAATTACAAATTATTTGAGAGAAGAAAGAAAACTCTACAATAAAGAAAAATTTGATCTAGTAATTAATGATGGTGATATGGGTTCAAATATTCTAGCTAAAAACAGAAACATTCCTAGTTTGTTTGTAACAAATCAATTTAGACCAAAATTATACAATTCAAGATCATATCTTTACCCATCATTAATTTTTGTTGCAAAACAAATTGCAAAAGCATCAAAAATTCTCGTGGCAGATTCGCCACCACCATACACAATGTGTGAATATAATCTAAATTTCATAAAAGAAGTTGAAGGAAAAATTACATATGTTGGATATTTTACAAATAGTAAACAAATCAAAGAAGAAGACACCTCTGATCTTGAGAAATTAGTAAAAGATAATGAATTTGGATATTGGATGAGAACAGGAAACAAATCAACTAATGATGGAACTGGTCAGAGATATGAAGAAGTATTTCATCAAGATGAGATGAGAAATGAGAAAAGAATAATCTCACATGCCAGAAATGATTCCAATATAGATACAGTGTTAGGAAAAGATGGAAAAAAATATTCAGTTACAGAGGCTTTGGATAAAAAAATTGACTGGATACAAATTGATATTGGTTTTCTTTCAGAGCAAGAAAAAGATACAATTCTAGATTTATGTAAATATGCAGTTGTAAATGGTTCTCATACAGTAATGGGTGAAATTATGGGTGGAAAATCAAAACCAATAATTGGAATTCCAATTTATGATGAGCACACAAACAACATCAAATGGGCTGAAGAGAAAAACCTAGGTGTGCTTGCGATTAAAACAAATCAAGTAACCAAAGGAATAACCAAAATTAAAGAAAATTATGATAAATTTCAAGACAGTTTGAATGAATTCTCAAAGAATTTTGTTCCTAATGGAGCAGAAAATTCAGCAAAGATTGCTGCTCAGACATTAGAAGAAAAGAAATAATAGATTATTTTGATGATTTTTCTCATCTGGCACGCGGGATTTCGATGGGCGAACGGACCGCAAGGGATGATGAAAAAATCCGCGTGTCAGATAATATCAATCACCAAAGATTGTGGGAACGCTTTTATGGAAAAAATTAAGCCAAATCAACAGTGCCTAACTGTCCCGAATGTACTTCACGAGAGAAAAAGAAAATAGAAGCAAAATACATAGAGGATTTCCCAGAAGAGGAGGACAGAAATAGAGATGCTTTGTTCAAATTATTTGATGAAATTGACATTCCAATGAAAATGGATGAAAAAAACAGAAGACATTTCATTTGTAAAAGATGTGGATTATACGCAACAAGAGAAGAAGTTTCAGATATTAGATTCAAGTTAAATCAAAGAGAAAGAACACGTGATGATAAACATGATGACTATCTAGAATGGTGGTCAAAAAGTAAAAAAGAAAAAGCAGAAAACTAGAGTGGTTTACCATGGTAAAAAAGAAAGAAGATAAAATTCCAGAATGGGTTACTGATGAAATTCAAAATGTAAAATTCAAAAAACCTAAAGAGATAAAAAAATCAGGATACATTTTAGAATTCTATTATGAGGACAATAAAGTAGATGTTCAGTTGTATGATGAAGTAGAAGATGGACGGCATATTGTAACTATGAATGTGGCAAAAGATATCAAAATAGATGATTTGTTAAAAGGTGAAGTTTATGAATTTGTTTTTGATCAACATAAAGCTCCATTAAGCAAAAAAGTATCAGAATTTTTAGAGAAAGAAAAAGAAATTGACATGAAGGCAATTTACCAATTTGATTTAAAATCACTAGAATTAATGGATGTAGAATCTAGTCAATCTACAAATGATGATTTGGAAGAATAAAATTAATCTTTTTTCATTGAATCTAATTGTTTTTTGAAAGCTTTTCCTAAAATTGGGTTGATAAAATAAGGAAATGTGTTTTTTATCCATACTGCGCCTCGTACTACAGATGGAACTATAATTTCTAACCTAGGAGAATTTGCTGCTTTTATAATTGCTTTTGCTACAGTCTTAGAACTAAGTGAAGTCGGAGAAAATTTTGGCATTTTTTCAAATGAAGGATGTTCAAAAAAGTTAGTTCTAACCATAATAGGACTAACAACAGTGATTCCAACTCCAGAATTTTTTAATTCATGTTTAAGACCTTCTGAAAATCCCAACATTGCAAATTTTGAAGCACAGTATGAGGCAATACCAGGTAATCCAAAACTAGCAGCTACTGATGCTACATTGACAATATGTCCAGATTTTTTATTTAACATTAATGGAAGGAAATTTTTGATGCAATAAATCATTCCAAAATAATTTGTCTCCATCTGTGATTCTATTTCATCAATACTAAGATCAGATACAGAACCATATATTGCAAAACCTGCATTATTTACTAAAATATCAACTGAATCAAATTTTTCTAAGACTGTTTTTGACATTTCCTTTACTTGATCTTTTTTAGATACATCACATTGACAGATCAAAACAGTCACATTGAATTGTTTTAATTCATCAGCAACTTGTTCAAGCTTTTCTTTTGTTCTTGAAACTAGAACTATGTTAGCTCCTAGCTTTGCAAATTCTATTGCAGAATCTTTACCAATTCCCGATGAGGCGCCAGTGATTAAAACAACCTTGTTTTTAAAATCCACAAATCAAAAAAATCATTTAAAGATAAAGTGGTTTCTATGAAGACTGTGATTTTGGTATCTTACTCAAGGCTAATTTTACTAAAAGTAGCCATGTAATTACAATTGGAACATAGTATGTCGCAATTCTCCATCCAATTACCGCATCCCAAGCAACAATTCCCTCAGTAATTTCAAAAGCAAAAGGATCTAAATTGTTTAGATATGCAATAATTCCAAATTCTGCCAAACCTGAACCGCCTATGGTAATTGGCAAGTTTCCAATTGCATTTGCACCCATAACTGCCATAATAGAATCAAATGCATTAATTACAAATCCTGTTCCCATTGCAATAATCATAAATGAAATTCCATAAAATAACCATGAAGCAAGAGAAAACAAAAATGAAATAGTAAAGATTTTTTTAGATTCTGGAGTTTGTATATTTTCTCTAATCATAGTACATGTTTCTTCCATCCAAGAATTGGTTTGATTAATGATTTTGGTTCCTTTTTCTTTTCCTAATTTTTTAACAAGAGTTTGTAAAATATTTGGAACTTGAAATATGCGTTTAGAAGATAAGAAAAACATAACCATCCATAAAGATGTTATAGAAATACTAGTAGCTAAAATAACTATTCCAACTATATATGCCCCATTCAATAATGCAATTATTCCTGCCAACATAGATAACAAACCTGCTGCAAGAACTTCAGTTACAATATCAACGAGTGCAATCCATGTAGCTTTTGAAAGTTCAATTCCTTTTTTCTTCAAATAATAAATTACAACAAATTCTGCTCCAATAAACATTGGAGTTGTAAATTTAATAAATTCACTACCGACTCTAACACCTACTAATTTGAAAAATGGGTCAAAATTTCCAAGATACTTTCTTGTAATGTATGCAAATTTAATTCCTTGAAGTCCTAATTTTATCATCATGGCAACAATTGCACCAATAAATGGAAGTAATCCAATTGCTAGAATATCTTCTATTTGAATATCAAATTGGATTGCGATTATGAAAATAGGAATTAAAGTGATAGGAATAGCAACTATTCTCCAGTTCATTTGATGATTTTTTTGAGGAATCAAATATGAAAGTTGAGTACATTTCCAGTCAGGAAAAATTGTTATCTAGAACTAGGCATAGAAATTATTCAGAATTAGAGGATTTGACATAATTATGAAGTTCATGTTTAATTTCTTCAAACAATGAATCCAGCATATCATAATCTGAAAGATTCCTATCTTTGAGTAATTTAACAACTAAATCTTTGAGACAAGCTTCCTTTTCAAAAGTAGTTTGATTCACAAATAAGATAAAATTCAATCAGATAAAGACCAAGTGGAATTTTTTCTTCTTTTTGAATACCAATTTGGTATTTTCATTGATAATAATATCCAAACCAAGCTAGTTTGAAATATAAGCAAATAGAGAAAATTAGACGGATTGAAAACAATTTTTGTTTCAGGTACTGCTGGTTCTGGAAAATCTTTACTCACATCAAAGTTACAGGATTATTATTCAAGAAATGGAGCATTTGCTGCAATTTTAAATTTGGATCCAGGTGTAGATAGCATGCCATACACTTGTGATATTGATGTTAGAGATTACGTTGATTATGTATCAATTATGCAACAGTATGAACTTGGTCCAAATGGTGCTATGGTTATGGCAAATGATTTGATTGCATCAAAAATTGATGATATTCAAAATGATGTTAATAAAGTAAATCCAGATTATCTAATTGTAGACACACCAGGTCAAATTGAATTATTTGCATATCGTTCTAGTGGACGTTTCATAGTAGATAATATTTCAAATGAAGAAAAAACAAATATTTTTCTTTTTGATGGTTCTCTTATTACTTCACCAGTTAATTTTGTTTCAATTGCATTACTTGCAACATCAATTAGACTACGTTTGAATTTACCAACAATCAATGTTCTTACAAAAAAAGATCTTATTGGAGACAAATTAAAAGATATTTTACAATGGTCTACAAATTTGAAAACATTAGAAAATGCAATTGCTAAAGATACAGATGGTGATACATATACGCTAACTACAAGTATTTTACGAGGATTAAATTTGGGTGGATTTGCACAAGGATTAATTCCAATATCAAATGTTACAGGTGATGGTGTTGGAAATCTTGAAGGAGCATTAAGCAGAATTCTTAATTTGGGTGAAGAGGTAGAAGGTTAAATGGTATCAAAAGTTACAGTCAAAGCCCCTTCTTCAACTGCAAATTTAGGTCCAGGATTTGATGTGTTTGGATTAGCACTAGATGCATTTTATGATACAGTCACCTTAACCAAAATAAAAAATGGAATTAAAATAATTACAGATGATAATATTCCAACAAATCCTGAAAAAAATACTGCAGGATTAGTCGTAAAAAACATGAAGAAAAAATTCAAAATTAAAGATGGCATAGAAATTAAAATTAAAAAAGGAATCCCTGCAGGATTTGGAATGGGAAGCAGTGCAGCATCAGCAGCAGCAGCAGCAGTTGCATTTGATAAATTATTTGGACTAAAACTAGATGACAATACCCTAGTAGAATTTGCAGGTTCTGGAGAAAAAGCAAGTGCAGGTACAGTTCATTATGATAATGTTGCAGCTTCTGTCTTAGGAGGTTTTGTAATTGTAAAAACAAATCCTTTAGATGTAATCAGAATTGATCCTCCAACTAATCTTAGAATGTGTGTGGCAGTTCCAAAAATTAATGTTCCAAAAAAGAAAACAAAAGTTTCAAGGGGAGTTATTCCAAAAAAAATTAAGCTAACTGATAGTATTTTGAATTTGTCCAATGCAGCAGCAATTGTAGCAGGTTTTATGAAAAAAGATCCCATAATGATTGGGAATTCAATTAAAGACGTGATAGTTGAACCTGCAAGACAACATATGATTCCAGGATTTGCTAGAGTAAAAGAAAAAGCGATTAAAGCTGGTGCCTTGGGTGTTACGATTAGTGGTGCAGGGCCATCGATGATTGCTTTTTCAAAAAGTTCAGCTGATTTAAGAAAGATTAGTTTAGCAATGGAGAAAGGATTTGCATCTGCAAATACAAAGTGTCAAACTGTAATATGTAAACCAAGTAAAGGTGCAGCTGATAAAAGAAAATAGTTGATGAATTATGAAGAAAGCTGTTATTGTTTTTAGTGGGGGGATTGATTCTGTTTGTGCTGTTTCATATTTAAAATCAAAATATGAGTTGTATGGCATCACATTTTCATACGGACAAAAAGCAAATAGTGAAATTGTTGCTGCTAAATCTTTTGCAAAAAAATTAGGGTTAAAACAACACAAAGTAATTGATATTGGTTTTATGAAGGATTTGTATGGAAATTCAAATGTTTTAACAAGTTCTAAGAGAAAAATTCCTAGCAAATTTGAGTATTCGATTGTAGTACCCATTAGAAATGCAGTTTTTTTATCAATTGCATCAGCGTGGGCTTTTACACTTAACGCAACTCTAGTAGTGTATGGTGCTCATACTGGAGACAGACATTATCCTGATTGCAGACCAAATTTTGCTAAAAAGCTAGAGTCTGCATTTAATCAAGGTGAAATTGACGGAATTAAATCAAAACTACGAAAAAATATTGAGATTTGGTCACCGTATCGTATGGGATTATCAAAGAGTGATTTATTAAAATCAGGTATGAAAGTTTTAGGCAATTCCATATTTAAAACATGGAGTTGTTATTCAAATAAAAAATATCATTGTGGAATTTGTGAATCTTGCAATAATAGAAAAATTGCATTTGAAAAAGCTGGAATTATAGATAAAACAAAATATTTAAAATAATTTTAGTAGTTGTTTCTAAGAATTTTCTTTTTTAGAATCAAACCTCTAATACCAATGTACCAAACTAAAAAGAATCCACCAACGATTCCCATAAACACATAATTTTGCACTTCTGGAGTGAGTCCTTCAATAGAATCCGTAATTTTACTTGAAGTCAACATAGAAATTGCAATTACAATAATACATTCAATAGCATACCATGTCCAGTTTGGCCATGATTCTTTTGGAATGTGAATATACGGATTTGCTCCCATGTTTGTGATCAAAAATAATGATTATTTAATTTTTCAGTATTATCTAAAAGGAGAGATCTGAGGCACGATTTTTAACAAGTGCCATTACGCCTGCTTTTTCTTCCTTGTTTTCATAAATTCCTCTAAATGCTGATGAAGAAAGTGTTGCATCATTTTTGACACCACGCATTTTCATACAAAGGTGCTCTGCATCAGCTAAAACTACAACACCTTTTACCCCTTGAGAGTGTAGTTCGTCGGCGATATTTTTAGTGAGTCGTTCCTGAATTTGGAGTCTTTTTGAATATTTTTCCACCAATCTAACAAGTTTAGAAATTCCAAAGACTCTACCGTTTGGTGAGTAAGCAATGTGGATTTTTCCATAAAATGGCAACATATGGTGTTCACACATTGAATAAAACTGAATATCTCGTGCAATTACTACATCAGAATCTTCTGAGAATTGAACTGACAATTCTGAATCAGAATCATATCCACCAAAGATTTCTTTGTACATGTTTGCAATTCTTTCAGGAGTTTCACGTAACCCTTCACGCGTAGGATCTTCCCCAACTTCAATGATTAGTTCTCTAACAAGTTTTTTTACACGTTCTTGGTCCATTTGATGATTTAACAGACTTATTCTAGTATTTGAACCTAGTCAGATTTTTACGCAGGTTCTGATGTCATGGGGCGCCAATAAATTTGTGTAATTGAGGTACCACCTTAACATCAATGTAATGAGGGTATACCAAATCATACAATTCCAATAAAAGTTCTAGTGATGGTTCTGAAATCCCATAAGTTGGTTGAATGACGAATCCATCAATATCATCTTTTGATACGATATTGAAAATTTCCTGAACCAGCATTGCAAATTCATTTGGCTGAGTCTTTGAACTAACTACAACTTTGATGTATGTTGTTTTTTTTGATTTTACAGATGACTGGAGACATTTCATTGTATGACCAATTAATTTTTCATAATGTTTTGAGTCAACAAAATCAGAATCTTTTGTTTTAAATTCAATTTTAACAATATCAATAAATGGCAAAACATGATCAAACCTGTCAATATCAAAACATGACGATTCTAGATATGTTGGGATTTTTTTATCTTGTATGTGTTTTGCAAGTAATGCCACTGCTTCATGTTGAATTAGTGGATCACCGCCTGTAAAATTAACTTTGTAAGTTTGATTCTTTAAGCTAGAATCAATTAATAGATTTGCATCTTCAATAGAATACTCTGTTCCAGAATCAAGAGGGAGGGATTCTTTTGTATCACAGTAAAAACAAGTAAATGGGCATCCTGCTAATCTAACAAAAAGCGTCTTTGTACCATAAAGAATTCCCTCACCCTCAACTGATGTAAATATTTCAAATAATCTTACTTTCAAGTAATAATTGTAATTTTTTTCATTATTTATTCAGTGAGTTTCTAATGCATTACCGGTTCTTTTGTATAGAATACCCCAGCGATGAAAAATATTACTCCCAAGATTCCAATGGTACTTCCTACTAGCTCTACTTGATTTTGAAGATCTCCTTCTATTGGAGCCCATAGCCATGCCATTAACGCACCTACAATTATCATTGGTATTCCAACACCGATTGTAATTGCTTTGGATGCCATGTTCAAATTCTTTGGAAAATGTATATGAAGCTTATGCTATCTAATCAATCAATTTTTCGATGATTTTTACTAGTTTAATCAATTCTGTAAATTTTTTCTTTACATCAGAAATATTATTTTCAGAAATTAGAGTTTCAATTTCTTGAACTAAAGAATTTGCTTCTTCAAGCTCAGGTATATCAGAATCGCTAGATTCAGCTTTATCTAATGAAGTTTTAATTTTGTCTAGTTGTTTTAAAACAAAAGTTTTGTTTCTATCAGATGTTGAATGAGATTCATGTCCACGAATATTTTGTTTGATTATTTCAATAAGTAATTCTAATTGTTCAATTGTTTCAGTTGCTGCTTCAAATTCATCAGAGTTTATCTCTTCATATGCTTGAACAAATAATTGCTCAATTTCAGATAAATCAATTCCAGTATCGTGTTTTTCGGATATTGTCTTTATGCTCTGGAAATATTTTTGTAATCTGTTTAATTCACTTTTAAGATCTCTATCAGATACATCTGGCGAAATATTTTTTGCATCTGATGTAGATTCAGAAATCATTCTTGTAATTTGCTTAAAGGCTTTCATTGCAGTAAGAAAATTTTCCTGTGCTTGGTCTACATTGTCAGGCAGAGAATTTTCTAATGATTCAACGGCAGTGTGACCTTTTTGATATAAAATTTGTATATCAGAAGGAATGGATTCATCATAAATTCTATCTAATTGATTAAAGATTTGTTTGTCAGCTTGTGTAGCAATACGTAATAGAATGTGAGGATCGTTTTGTGCATATGCATTACTAATAAGTGAAGTGGATGCAGTTCCAAAAATTAATACAAACATTGTAAATAGTGCTAATGTTTTCATTCTTCCTCATCCATTTCCTTACGTAATTTTACTAAATTTTGCATATCTTTCTTGTCAATTTCAATAATTCCATTACGCTCTAATCTCTTAACGGCACGCCACATGGTGGTTCTTGGTTGTAAAAATTTCTTTCGCAAATCACTTTCAAGCACTTCTCCTCCGTTATCAGAGATAAACTTCACTATTTCTTTATCATCTTCACGAATATCTGGTTTTAGCTTAAAGATTGTATCAGGATCAATTCTTTCAGTTTGTAGTGTTGAATTTTCTCGAATAGAGTTTTTATTTTTTTGTTTTGTTTTAGCAACTGCTACAATACCTATTGCAGCTGCTGCTGCAACTCCACCAAGTATTACATAAGATAGATAATTTGAATCAGTAGAATCAATAGGTACAATAGGAATTGAAACATCTGGTGTTGTGCTGAAAAGATAATCAATTTCAGTATTGCCGCTAGATAATGTTAAACGGTTTTGATCATTGATAATTTCCATATTAATTGGGATATTTGACATGCCAACTATTGCAGAATTTTTTGGTAAAAGTAATGTAAAATCAGAAAGTGTATCTAAAGAAAATGTCCAAACTCTACCTTGTTTAGATACTAAATCATGAATATCATATTCTACAGATATAACAGAAGAACCAAAAGTTTCAATCAGTGCTGAATTGCCAATAACGTCAGAAGAAAGTAAAAAGTCATTTTCACTTACAGCGACAAAATTATCAATTGTACTACCAAACAATTCAAGTTCATAATCAGTAGCTAGTGGATCCATGTCAATTTCAGTAGAAACGTGAGTTGTGCCATCTGGATAAATGGTTAGATCTAAGACTCTAGGAGAACTGAATGAAGACTGAATTGGTATTATTGCTGCTACAATGATTACACTTGCTACCAAAAGTGGTATTTTCATCATTGTATCGAGGATACCATCAGTCCTTACAAAAAGCATTCCATCTTCTCGAAGAGACTCATTCCTATGGATTTGTACGATTTCTGGATACATATATGCTCAATACCTTAGATTCATGCTTTCGACTAGTCCCTGAAATCTCTTGAATTCTTGGAAAAACTGAAGTCCTTTTTCAGTAATCAAAAAGACTCTGTTCCTGTCATTTTTGACGGATTCGACCAAGCCAGCTTCTACCAGTTTCTCACATTTGTCTAGTACTGCGTAGTGAGATAGGTTGGCTTTGCGAGAGATTGCAGATACAATGACTCCACCACGACCACCATCGGCGGTTACGTCTAATATATCACCCATTATGCCCATTTCGGACCTGTATTGTTGTTTTGACATGCTCTAGTGTAGAACAATGTGGTTTATGAGGAACATTCTGAAACTTCATAGCGGAACGCAAAGCGGAACAGCAGTTTCACCAAAAAAATTACCCAATTTTTGATAGTTTTGAAAATAAATAAAAAAATCATGCCTAAAAATTGATTCAAGAAAACATTGTTTTTCTACAAAAACATCATTTTGAAATATTTTAATGGAAAATATTTGATTTTTCTAAATATTATACCAATTTGATAAATTTTAATATATAAAGAACAGGGGGAATTGCAGCACTGAATGACAAGCTATGGGTACCTGACTATGCAGATATCAAAGTCTACGTGTATAATTCAGACGGCACACGTCCATTAGAATAAGTACCAAAGCTGCAATCACAGAATATACCAGTTTAGTAAACAAGACTGTTTAGAGTATTTTCTCTTTAGTCCAAACAAAACTGTAAAAACTTCAAAACTTTAACGAGTTCTGCATACAAAGCCCTCATCTGAAGTTAGGAGGAGGAGAAACTGGTTCCCTTTTAGAATACGGCAGCAGCGTATGCCTCCATTCATTTCATAATTGAGGTGAACTACAGACACACACACAAAAGCCGGACTCTAGTTGCGAATCCACATCATGGCATTATCATCGAGAAACTGCGTCCGAGATTCACCAGGAGTCATCAGAAACGTGACGACCTCATCCAGATCATCAAATGGCTCTGCCACATAGATATCACCATACATGGAATCACGCAGGGACTCCATCTTACTGGTGTGGTATTTTAATTTCTCTGCAAACGCATCACATACCCTGTGGTCCATACTGTCACATGCGCTGGAATTATCCAGTGCCGGTCCAACCACGTAATACCACTCATCAGGCGTGTCTGCACTCCATGTGTATCCAAACTGGTCAGTCCAGATGTTCTTTAGCTTGTCAGTTCGTACCAGTTCTAGTATTACTGCATCAGACTGGGATGTTTTCTTGCTTGAGAACTTGTGGGTTGGCGGCTCGTTTATGGACTCTCCGATTATCTGCAGGCCCTCATTCATGTAGTGTGTGATTACCTTTCTCTTGGCATCAACTGCCTCTATCATGAATGGCTCGTCATACATTGCCTCTCTGAATAATACCCCGTCAATTAAAAGCTGGGTACACTGGGTTTGGTCCTTTTGGATTATGCTACTATCACCATCATTATCATCATCATCATCATCACTACCACCGTTACATGAAACACCAGACACTGCAAATGTGGCATTCTCACCTATCACATTCTCATCATTGTCATACTCTACAGAGTCTATCGTGTATGTAGAGTCTAATGTGTAATCCCTGCCCAGGTTTACAGTAATGGATGCTTCTGACTCTGAGGCTGGTGCTCCCACCTCATTCACACCAAAGCCTATGACAAAGCTCTTCATTCCGTTTTGCGCATATGCCTTTAGTGCAAAGTCATGTGTGGTTCCCGTCTGAATTATTTGTCTGTTGTAATCGACATGGTACTCTGTTACGTTAGTGCACACCCCGTCCATGGAATAGCCACAGTTCACAATTTGGGCAAATGTCTGCCCTGATATTCCAAATGTTGGTCTGGTTTTAGAGTCATCATTACTGCCTCTAGAGTTCCTGGTTGGAGCTGTATTATCAACAGTGACGCCGGTGTTATCAGTAGTATCAGTAACTGGAGTGCCGGCATTTGGAGTAGCAGCTAAATCAGAAAAAGATATGGTAAAGGTTACAACGCCATCAGCATCTGTAGATGTGATTGTTGTTTCAGCACTCCAAGAGGTAGTGCTTCCGGGAGCTGCAGGTGTAACAGTTGCAGTAACCGTATTAATGGTTACAGTTGGTGTTCCTATAGGTTCTGAAGAGGTAAAGCTTAGTGTGATGGTATTACCAGTTGTAGCCAAAGAACTATCATTTGAATTATTAGACTCTATGGATACTACAGTCAGTGTAGGAGCTGTTGTATCGGGAGCTGTTTGATAAACAGTAACACTGGTGCTATCGGTAGGACCGATAATCGAGATACCGCCATTTGTTGCCAAGTCAGTAAAGTCTATAGCAAATGTTACAGTGCTGCCATCAGCATCAGCTGATGTGATTGTTTTTGTGGCACTCCAAGAGGTATTATCACCTCCAATAACTGCAGATGCATCAACTCCACCAAAGGTTACAGTCGGTTCCAGTATAGATTCAGAAGAGGTAAAGCTTAGTGTGACGGTATTATCAGTTGTAGCCCTAGACGTATCTGTATTATCAGATACTATGGATACTAGAGATAGTGTTGGAGCTGTTGTATCAACGGTAACACTGGTGCCATCCTTAGTAGCAATGACCTGAGTACCGGCATTTGGAGTAGCAGCTAAATCAGAGAAATCAATGGTAAATGCTACGGCACTATCATTATCTGCTGGTGTGATTATTTTTGTGGCACTCCAAGAGGTAGTGCTTCCAGCAACTGCAGGTGTAACAGTTGCAGTAGCCGTATTAATGGTTACAGTTGGTGTTCCTATAGGTTCTGAAGAGGTAAAGCTTAGTGTGACGGTATCACCAAGGATAGCCCTAGACGTATCTGAATTATTAGACTCTATGGATACTACAGTCAGTATAGGAGCTAGTGTATCTGGAGCTGTTTGATAAACAGTGACACTAGAGCCAGTAGTAATACTGGTAACCGTAGTGCCGGCATTTGTTGCCAAGTCAGAAAAAGCTATGGCAAACATTACGGTACTGCCATCAGAATCTCCAGATGTGATTGTTTTTGTGGCACTCCAAGTATCACCACTTCCAGTAACTGTAGATGCAGCAACTCCACCAAAGGTTACAGTCGGTGTTCCTATATTTTCTGAAGAGATAAAGCTTAGTGTGACGGTATCATCAGTTGTAGCCCTAGATGTATCTGTATTATCAGATACTATGGATACGGCAGTCAGTGTAGGAGCTGTATTATCAACAGTGACGCCGGTGCCATCCTTAGTAGCAGTGACCTGAGTACCGACATTTGGAGTAGCAGCTAAATCAGAAAAATCAATGGTGAATGCTACGGCACCATCATCATCTGTGGATGCGATTGCTTTTGTGGCACTCCAGGTAATATTGCTTCCAGTAACTGTAGCAGCACCTCCATGGATAGTTACATCCGGTGTTCCTATAGGTTCTGAAGAGGTAAAGCTTAGTGTGATGGTATTACCAGTTGTAGCCCTAGATGTATCATTTGAATTATCAGACTCTATGGATACTACAGTCAGTGTAGGAGCTGTTGTATCGGGAGCTGTTTGATAAACAGTGACAACACTGCTATCAGTAGTACTGGTAACTGGAGTGCCGGCATTGGTAGCTAAATCAGAAAAAGATATGTCAAATGTTACAGCACTGCCATCAACATCAGCTGCTGTGATTGTTTTTGTGGCACTCCAAGTATCACCACTTCCAGTAACTGTAGCAGCAGAAATTCCACCAAAAGTTACAGCTGGTGTCTGTATAGGTTCTGAAGAGGTAAACTCTAGTGTGACAGTATCATCAGTTGTAGCAGTAGACGTATCTGTATTATCAGATACTATGGATACTGTATCTAGTTCTGGAGCTGTATTATCAACAGTGACGTCGGGGTTACTAGTAGTAGGACTGGTAGCTATACCACCGTCATTGGAAGCCAGGTCAAAAAAAGATATGCTAAAGTCTACGACACCATCAGAGTCTGTGGATGCGATTGTTGTTTCAGCACTCCAAGTAGTAGTGTCACCTCCAAGAACTGTAGCAGTAACTGTATCTCCATTAATGGTTACAGTTGGTGGCAGTATAGGTTCTGAAGAGGTAAAGCTTAGTGTGACGGTATTACCAGCTGTAGCCAAAGTTGTATCATTTGAATTATTAGACTCTATGGATACTGCAATCAGTGTCGGTGCCGTTTGATCAACGGTAACACTAGAGCCAGTAGTAATGCTGGTAACCTGAGTACCGTCATTTGCTGCCAGGTCAGTAAAGTCTATGGTAAATGTTACTGGACCATCAGCATCTCCAGATGTGATTGTTTTTGTGGCACTCCAAGAGGTACCACTTCCAGTAACTGTAGTAACTACAACTCCATGGATGGTTACAGTTGGTGTTTCTATAGGTTTAGAAGAGGTAAAGTCTAGTGTAACGGTATTACCAAGGGTAGCCCTAGTTGTATCATTTGTATTATCAGATGATATGGATACGGCACTCAGTGTAGGATCTATTGTATCTGTTGTATCTGGAGTAGGCACGTCATAGCTGTAGATTTTGTCATCTGAAGCATCAACTACCCAGAACCTGTTATCTGATACTGTGATTCCATCTATGGAATGATTCTCTGAATTCAAATCAAAGTCCAAGGATGAAACACGTGAGCCGTCTGCTGCGTTGTAGACTCTAATATTATTACTATCACCTATCCACAGCTTGCCTTCATGTGCTGTGATGCTCTGCGGTGAGCTGGTATGTACACTCAGATCAAAGTCAGAAGATGCAGCTCGTGAGCCGTCTGCTGTGTTGTATGCGTAGACTTTGTAATCACCAGTGGTAGAATCAACTATCCAGAATTTATTATCAGATGATGTGATTCCAGTTGGGGCGGTGTTGGAGCTATCCAGAGTAATGTCAGAGCCTGAAGCTCGTCTTCCATCATTGTCGTCTAGGCTGTTTGCATAGTATGCGTAGACTTTTGTATCTGTCTCATCAAGTACATATAATTTATCGACTAGTGCTGTAATTCCGGTTGGAGCACCGTTGCTGCTATGCAAGTCAAAGTTAAAATCTGAACCTACAATTCCGTCTGTTCTGTTGTATGCGTAGACTTTTGTATTTACCGCATCAACTACCCACAGCGTGCCATTCATCGATGCTGATGCGATTCCAACTGGGTTATCGTTGTCTGTATCTAAATTAATGTTGAGAAGTAGATCCCTTGTTCCGTCTGATTGTATGGGTATACGGAGTCAGGGCTACTACCATCAACTACCCATAGCTTGCCGTGCAGTGATGTGATTCCATCTGGAGATGAGTCTTTTTTAAGTGAAAAGTCAGAAGATGCAGCTCGTGAGCCGTCTGCTGTGTTGTATGCGTAGACTGTGTCATCAAGATCAACTACATAGAATTTGTCGTATAGTGCCGTGATTCCAAATGAACTAGTGTTGTCTGAGGGCAAATCAAAGTCCAAGGATGCAGCTCGGGTTCCGTCTGCGTTGTATGCGTATACCTTGTCAGCTGAATTAGTACGATCAAGTACATAGAATTTGCCGTTGAAAGATGTGATTCCAGCTGGGCTACTGCTGCCTGAAGCCAGATCAAAGTCAGAACCTAAAACTAGGGTTCCGTCTGCGTTGTATGCGTAGACTTTGTCATCTCCATTATCAACTACCCATAGATTGCCGTTTAGATATATGATTCCAGTTGGCTTTTCGTTGTCTGCATCCAAATCAAAGTCAGAAAAAACTGGTATACCACTAACCTTATTCAGAAGTGTCTGTTTTTTGTATATCTTATCCTTTAGGTCGTCTATTCTATCATCCAGATCTATTTTTTTGTTCTCCAATACATTGATTCTATCTAACAGCTTGTCAATACCAGCTTGAATCTTTGCGATTCTGTCCTCATCAGAAATTGCAGATGCAATACTGACACTGCTAATGACAACAACAGAAAGTAAAATGGCAATAGAAAGTAAAAGTCTCACAGCTTAAGAAATTTCTGAAAAGAGTAAAAATCTACTGTAATCAAAGGAATGACGTTATCTGCTCTGAGGCTGCAGCAATAGTATTAGCAGGTGCAGCAGAAGCAGTAGCATTACCAGCAGGGCCTGTTATAGATGCCTGTGTCATACTGCAACTGATAATTTTGATCATAATATGGCATTCCAAGAGATAACCTAACATCTCGTAGGCTGTCAAACAGAAATTCATCATCAAATGTTACATAGTCAACACCATCAGCTAGCAACTTTATCATATCCTTGACAGAATCTGCTTCTCCATCACTCCAACCCCTATCAGGTGGGGCGTATTTGGAGAAAACGAAGGTAATTTAGAGGAATTCTAACAGAAAAAGTAGTCGATGGAAAGCTAAAAATCAATCATTATGCTTTGCCTGAAGATCTTACAAAAGGAGATTTGTAAAGAATGCTATCATTTGATGATCAAATCTCTTGGGGTTATGTGAATTACAAGGCATATCATGCAGGAATCATCATTTTTGATGGAAAAGCATCAAAATTGGGAGAAAATTTATGAGAGATTTCAATAGATGGTGATACAGAGAAAAAAGTAAGCTTCAAAGTGATATTTTCTGGAAAAAATGCAGAAACAGATGAAGAAAATAGAGTTGTAGCTTTACTAGTGAATTCTATGATAAAAAATCCTGAAACAACCCAGTCTCAGATTACTACAGATTGGAGAACCAATCACTAATTCAAAAAAATTAATTGATTTCACCCAAGAATTCAAAAAATAATTTAGTGAAAAATCACCATTTTTTTCTTTAGTTGACTAAAAATCATTCACAAGGTCAGCTTTGAGATGCATAGTAACTTTTTATTCCCATTTTGAAAAGTAAATCATAAAATGTTTGATAAATTCAAGAATGAAGAAGGTGGAGAAATGGTAGAAGAGAAAAATGAGAATGTAAATACTGAAGAATCCAATTCTACTACAGAATCAACCAGTCAAATTGGAATCGGAGAATTAATGGGGAAACGAGCAAAATTAGAAGAAGCAATAGATTATGTTGGTTTAATGATTAAAAATCTTAAAGATAAGAGAACTTTACTTGAAAAAGATATTGAAGAAGAATCAGTTGATATTAAGAATCTTAAAGAAAAACTTCAGAAAGTTAGTGAATACATAGAAGAAGAAAATAAAGGAATTGCAGAACTTGCCAATAAAAGACAAAAAGTAGAAAATGAAGCAGATGAAGTGGGCTCTATTATCAATGTCTTAAGAGATAGACTTTCTGGTGTTGATAGAGTAATTGATGATGAAGGTAGCAGAGTCAAAAAAATTAAAGAATCTAAAGATTCATTTAATAAATAAAATTTTAAAATTAAAGATATTTGCTAGTGGTTGTTGCTTCTTGCGTATCTGTTGGAACTGAAGGGAACATTTGTCCTGCTGAACTTTCAGCAACCGCAGCAGCCTCTTTTAAGATACTTTCAGATTCTGCATTGGTTGTTTCATTCATTCCAAATGCTGCATCTCCTGAGAAACTTTCAGTCATAAAACCACCAAGCATTTCTGCCATTTGACCAATTTCTTGCTCAGCCCCTGGCATAATTTTTCCAAGAGATGATTTAAGATTCTTCATCAGTCCCATTGTTGGCATTATAGCTACTACAGTATCTCCGAGATCACTGCATGTAGTTAATCGTAATTCTATTTGTTCTAGTGCTATTCTGGCACTACTCAAAATTTTTGTAACTTTTCTAACTTCAGCTAGTTCATTCCCAAGAACTTTGCTTGTTTGAGTATCATGTTTTTGTGTTGCATCTACAATTCGTTGAAATAATTTTGCATCACGCTCTTGCAAACTGGATAGCATAGTATCTAATTTTTTAATTTGTAATTGTAATTTTTTAATTCCATCCTGTACTCTTGGCTTTAAGGCACCTTTAGGCTTGATAGTATCATTAATTTTTTCAGTAATACCAGGCTTGGATTGCTTTGACCATTTGTTGGATAAACTAGGCATAAGTTTGATTTTAGAATATGTACTTAATTTCCAGTGTAAATAATGGTTCACATGGCATTAAAAATAACTAAGTAAAATGATATGTTTTGAAGATTTCTGCCTGCATCAGACCATTATGAATAAAAAAATACTGGAAAATACTTTCTAAAAAGAGTCATTTGAAATCATGGTGTGAGAAGATTTAGAATAAAGTTTTAGAGTTTATCATTTTAATTATTCCATCATGTTTTTTGTATTCAAATTGTAAATTATGCACTAATCGGTCCATAGTTCCTAAATGAGTTTTAGGATTTTCTGATTTAGGGTTTTTTAATTCAGATTTTTTATGTTCTTCGAGTTTCTTTATTCTTTCATCATTAATCTTTAGCTGTTTATCTAGTAAAACTAACTGGGCATCACAATCTTCACAAACTGATTCTTTATTTATTATTTGAAATATATACTCACATCTTTTACAAATAAAATCCATTGACAAATTTTGTGCAATATTTACGAACTTGAGCCTATTGATAGAATTTATTTTTATAATGCAATTTAGAATATATTTTATTGAAAAAAATAATAATTGTCATCATACCTGTAATTGTAATAATAATAATTATTTTAGTAAGTTTTTCATCAGATAAAACAGATGAGAAAAAGAATATTTTATTTCATGTAACACTTGCAGATCCTAATCTTTACGTTAATGGAATCTATACTGAAAATTTTACTCTTGAAAAAGGTGAATATTTTTTTAGATTTGTTCCAAATGGTAGTAGTCCAAAAATTTTATCAATTACTATGAATGGAGATACATTTGATTTTTCTGAAGATTTTAAGCTAATAGGAACACCACATCAAACCGGAATCTCAGAATATTTTACATGGGATTATGATGGGCAAAAAAATATTTTAATTTCAGATATACAAAAAATTTCAATTGTAATTAATCCAAACGGAGAAACATTGGGTTCGATATCTGTTGATCTTTTAGAAAATTAAAAAGGCGTACACCCCTTTGTTACAGAACAATGAGAGATTTCCTCTCTTTATCAGTCGTTTAACGTCTGATCACTTTTTTCGTTCTGCGGGGCTACGCACATTTAGTCGATAGTGGTTATATCTTTCGACATTAATAATTATAATAACTACAAGTATTTAAAATTTAATACTAAAATTTGTAGAAAATTAATATATTTTATATAATTTTTTATGCCTAAAATTGATTAATAGATCTATAAATTACGATTTTGAGACTAGATAATATTGAGATTATCTGGTAAAATTGCTCTAGTAACTAGTGGAAGTCGTGGAATTGGATTATCTACTGCAAAAATTCTTTCAAAAAATGGAGCTACTGTAGCAATTACTGCAAAAAATAAAGAAAGATTAGAAAATGCAGTGAAAGAAATTCCTAATGCAATAGGAATAGTAGCCAACATTAGAATTACAAGTGAAGTAAAAAATGTCATAAGTAAAGTAATTGAAAAATTTGGAAAATTAGATATTCTTGTAAATAACGCAGGAATATTTCCTGAGATTAAAAAATTGCATGAAATTGATGAGGAAGAATGGAATGAAGTTTTGGACGTAAATCTTACAGGACAATTTAGATTTACCAAGGAGGCAATTCCACATTTGCAAAAAACATCTGGTTCAATAATTAACATATCATCAGATGCTGGAATAAAGGCATATCAAGGATTTAATGCAGATGCATATTCTGCATCAAAAGCTGCTTTAATTTTGTTAACAAAATGTTGGGCACTTGAATATTCAAAAGATAAGATTAGAGTTAATTGTATTTGTCCTGGAATAGTAGACACAGATATGACAAAACCGTTTTTGAAGACTAAGAAAGACAAAGAATTCATGAATAGTGAACATCCAATTGGTAGAATTGGACAACCTGATGAAATTGGAAAAGCAGTTTTGTATTTTGCCTCAGATGATGCATTATGGACCACAGGTGCAGTACTAACTGTAGATGGGGGGGAATCAATAAAATGAATTTAGATGAATTTAATACAACGCCAAAGGAGAAAAGACTATGAAAGACAGAAAAGCAAAAGCAAAGTTAATCATACTTTTAGGAATTATTTGGATAGTCATAACGTTGCCTTTGCCATGGATAATAAATAACCCAGAGATTCCAGCAGCACAATTTAACACAATACTTGCCATCATTGGAGTAATGTCAATTCCATTTATTGTTCTTGGAATTGCCTGGACATTAAAGCCAGAACTTACAACCTAGGTAATTTTAATTGCAAGATATTCCCATTTCTAACAAAATTCCAGAATTAGATATTGCTATCGAGGCGGCAATAGAAGCAGGTAATGCGATTTTAGATATTTATCAAAAAGATTACAAAACATCTACAAAAAATGATGATTCTCCAGTTACAGATGCTGATTTAAAGAGTAATAAAGTAATTAAAAAAATTCTATCTCATACAAAACATTGGATTTTGTCTGAAGAAGATAAGGATGATCTTAATAGATTATCACAAGATACAATATGGATTGTAGATCCGCTTGATGGAACTTCTGATTTTATTGATAAAACAGGTGAATTTACAGTAATGATTTCCTTAATTAAAAATAAAAAACCAATTCTTGGTGTAATTGGATGGCCGACAGAAAAAACATTGTTTGTTGCTCAAAAAGGAAGTGGTGCCTTTAGATTTTCAAATAAAAAATGGAATAAAATATCTGTAACTAATGTTTCAAAAATTTCAAAATGCAGAACTGTGGGTTCAAGACATCATTTATCAGATAAAGAAAAATCATTTATTAAAAAATTAGGTATTGAGAATTTCACAAGTATGGGTAGTTCGTTAAAAGTAGGAAAAATTAGTTCAGGTGAAGCTGAAGCATACATTACAACTACAAACAAAATGAAAGAATGGGATTCTGCTGCTGCTTATTGTATAATTTCAGAGGCAGGAGGTAAAATGACAGACATGTTAGGAAATGACATCACATACAATAACAAAGATGTGTTTCATCAAAATGGAATTCTAGTGACAAATGGATTAATTCATAATAAAATAATTGAGGAATTTAAAAAATTAGAGTAGGTTTCTTCCTTTAAGGAAGTCCTTTACTTTGTTTGCACTATCTGAAAGTAAATCATGTTCTGTATCAACTACTAAATCTGCTTTTTCAGGAGCTTCATAAGGATCATCAATTCCTGTAAATCCTTTGATTTCTCCTTTTCTAGCCTTGGCATACATACCTTTGACATCTCTTTCTTCACATTTTTCAAGTGAACATTTTACATAACATTCTGCAAACTGATCGCCTGCATTGATAATCTCTCTAGCATTTTCCCTGTTCTCAAGATATGGAGATACAAGAGATACCGCGCTTGGAACGCCGTGTTTTAACAAAAGCTTTGCCAAATGAGCAACTTTTTTGTTATGCTCATCACGTCCTGCTTTTGAAAAATCTTTTGGAGAGAACCATTCTCTTAGTTCATCACCATCAAGCATTGCCAAATTTGGAATATCTTTTTGCAAATCTTTAACAATCGTAGTCTTTCCTGAACAAGGAAGACCAGTCATCCAAAGAATGAAAGGTTTCATAAATGAAATTTCTAAATAACCCATAAAGAGCTTACGTTAATTTTTAGCCCATGGTTGATTTTCTAAATAATCAATATCTGCAATTAATTCCTCAACTTTTTTCACAATTGCAAAAACTGATCGGTATTGTTCATACATTTCAATTTCTTCTTCTTTTGATAAAACTTCAGCCTCTGCAGTATCAAAGAACTTGTTTTCTTTGTTAAGATGATCATTTAGAAAAATTGCATATGTTCTCAGATATCTTGAAACAGGTTCTTGTGCATCTTCTCCGTTTTTCCATCTTTTTAGATGATGTGATATTTGTCGAGCTACATTTCTTCCAAATTCATGCTCAATCATGAATTTTCGAATTTCTTCTTTTAAAGAATCATAGCTTGCTACACACGGAAAATACGAATCTTCTTCTCTTGAGTGATGAATGGTATCCACAAATTCTGAAATTACTATAGTAATTTTTGTTAAATCTGAAAAAGGAATCGTAGTGCCTTTGTATAATTCAGCAGCACATTTTGATACTATTTTTTCTAATCGACGAACTTGATCATGATCAGCACGAAGCTGATTAGTAGCGCTCATTATAGTTGGCTATAATATGTTATTTAAAAATCAAATAGAGCCTAAAAATAATGAATTGCCGAGTTTAACTTTTATCCAGATGTATTTACATTCAGACATTAATGAATCTCATAATTTTATCGATTTTGAATTTGTTTAGAGGCCAAACAGGAGATACACCTTCATTATCAAATTTTGATGCAAGTATGATTTTTGATAAATTCACAGAGTTGCAAAATTCTATTGGGACATTATCTAGTAATGACGGACCTATTGCAGAAGCTCATGTGATATTACTTGCTGCAGGTGTAGTGATTTTTCTAGGAGTAGCAGGTGAAGCATTCTTTAAAAAAACAGGTATTCCAGACGTAGCTTTTCTAATGATTCTTGGTGTAATTATTGGACCAGTGTTTGGAATTATTCAACCTGAAGCTGTAATTCAAGTAGTTCCGTATTTTGCAGCTCTTGCATTAATTATAATCATGTTTGATGGTGGATTAAATCTAGACATCAAACATGTTTTGAAAACTGCACATTTTTCAGTCACGCTTGCAGTTCTTGGGTTTATTTTATCAATTGTAATGGTTACCCTTGCTGCACATTTTGCATTAGGATGGTTATGGTTAGAGAGCATTCTGTTAGGATCTATTGTAGGAGGAAGTAGTTCAGCAATTGTATTTGGATTAGTAAGAAACGTCAAAATTTCAGAAGAAACTAAATCGATGCTAAGTTTTGAATCTGCATTAACTGATATTTTAGCTACAATTATTGCGTTTATTCTATTTGAAGCAGTCTTAGCTGGACATTTTGATATTCAGACTCTACAAGAAACCATCGGAAGGGCAGTTGTAGTTGGTTTAGTACTTGGTTTTGGAGTAGGAATTCCTTGGATGTATGTATCTACAAAGCTTGGTAATGCTCAACACGCATACATGCTTACATTAGGAGTCTTGTTTGTTTTGTTCTTTTTGGCAAATTCATTTGGAGAATCAGGTGCATTAACTGCTTTAGTATTTGGTTTAATGATTGGAAACAAAAGTCATCTTTCACGCGTACTAAGATTCAAACTTCCAAGAATTGAGATGGATGATCCTACACACAATCAATTGACATTTTTGGTAAGATCATTCTTCTTTGTATTTGTTGGATTAATGGCAAGTTTTGGACAAATTGAATATCTTGTGTTTGGAGTTTTGATAACAATTGCAATTTACTTTGGTAGAATATTTGTTGGTAAAGTAACATTAACAAAAAGATTTTCACTTTTGGATAGGGCAGTAACAAACTCTATGATTCCAAGAGGTTTAGCTGCTGCAGTTCTTGCAACGTATCCAATTACTATGGGATTGCCAAATGGAGATGCATATCCACAACTTGTATTCTTTATTATTTTATCATCAGTAATTATTACGACAATAGGACTTGGAAAATCAAAGAAAATTCCTCCGCCAGAGTCTGTTGAAGGGGGATTTGTAACGCCTCCAGAAGATCCTAAAGATGATTTGATCATAGTAGAAAAAACATTTGAGAAATCCAAAGATGATACAATAGAAGGTGGATTTATCAAAGAAAAAGCTGAAGAATCGCAAAAAGAATAGATAATTGTAAGCTATGCAGAACTGGGCAATTTTTTAAAAAATTGTGCCTGTTTTAAAATATCTCTTGGAATGTATTCTTCAAAAAATGAGTTTAAGAGAATTGAGATTGTAATTTTTGCTTCATAGTTTGGACATATTTTTTATTGTATTCATTGAATAATTGAATTTTGTTTTGAGCCAAGGCCATTGCACCAGGTCTACTATTGATATGATCTTCAGCAATTTTTTGTTCTTCTAATAATTTTTCTAAACTTTCATTGGAGAGAGTTTCTAGTTCTGCAAGTAATGTTACAAGTTCATTTTCAAGATTCTTTTTCATATCAGGAAATGCAGGCGGATCAGCACCTATGATTTCTTTGGTTGCAATATTTCCAAATACTTTCTTGTCTAAATCAAGCAATAATGAAAAATAAAATAAGTGATATAAATTCAATTTCATTTTAATCAAATTTAAAAAAAATGAGTGCACTGCAATCAAACGTTTTATCTTTAGATAATTTCTTAGTATTTTGTGACCTATTGTATAGGAGAACGCAGAAAATACAAGGCGCTAAAACCAACAGAAATTGGTAGATATGCAGCTGGGCAAAAAAGATGCAATCACTGTGAAATGTTTGTAGAATTTGAAGGAATAATTTGTCCATGTTGTAATAGACAACTAAGATGTCTTCCAAGAAGTAGAAAGGGAAAAGAAAAGTACATGGCTCAAATTATCAGATAAAATCATGCCTAAGAAATAAAGTTCTACTTATAAGAAATCAACACAAGTGTAATTATGGCAATTCCTGCTGAAGTAGAAGATTTTGTTGAAAAACATATCAAACTAATGATTTCTCAGACTGAAACATATTTGCCATTTATCAGAGTAGCATTTCCATATTCAAATAATATTGCAGACGGGGTGTACAATCTAATTATTGGTAGTGCATTATCTATATTCATTAATCAATATGCAATGAAAATGAAATATCCAACTGCAGATGATTTTACAGAATTTGGAAAAATTGCTTTAAAATATAGAGATCAGGTTGATCAATTTTTTAAATAATTAAGCTATTTCACCTAGAAAATGTACAGTATCATTTGTTACAACAACTGTTCTATCTTTTGGAACATGGTATAATTTTTTTGAACCATTAGAAGATTGAACGATTAGTTTTGAGAATGGATCTTTGAGTGATTTGTAAAGAATTCCTTTATCACCTACTGATTGGGACCAATGAGTTCCCTGCACAAAAGAAATCGTTTGAAATTTTACAACTTGATATGAATAGACCATTTCTAATTAATTATTAATAATTGCACTCATTAATGACTTTCCTCCAATTAATGCCGAAATTGAGAGTCCAACATTAGCTAGTATGTTGATAACAAGTATTCCATAGTGATTATTCTCTAAAAGATTACTAGAATCAAGTGCAAATGATGACATTGTTGTAAGTGAACCACAAAATCCTACTGCCGCAAATAAAGAATATCTCCCATCAAGATGCCAGTGTTGTGATAGAACAACAAATACACCCAAGATAAATGCTCCAAGTACATTAACTATCAAGACATTGATGGGTAATGTGTTAAAAAGTAAAGGAGATTCTATTACTTTGAATCTCAGATATGCTCCAAGTACCGAGCCCACTCCAAGAAAAATAAACTCTAGACCTTTCATACATTCAATAGAAGTTGATTACATTATTAGTGCTATTTGAATTAAATTTAGGTGTAATTTGTGCCTAATCAAGTTTAGATTTAGAAATAAGTGTCTACAGTTTTTATAGGTTCAATCTATTTTCCAAGCTGAATGACATTAAAATTGAGATGTGAAGATTATGGTTTTGAATGTGAATATATTCTTGATGAAGAAAAAACTATAGCTACAATTGAAAAACTAAGAAATCATTTTGAAGAAGAACATGGAATTGATTACACTATAGAAGCAGTTACTCAAATGATTACAAACCGTGGATATTCTTTGGAATCAATTAAGAAATAGATTTTTTAATTAAATACCGTTTCATAAATTACATTTTTTAATTGATTTACTAGATCCATTATTACACGAATTTGTTCTGATGTTATTTTTTTAAGATTTTCTATAGAATCATTTAATTCTGAAATTTCTGCTTGCAATCGTGATTTTTCATTTTTTAAAGATAATATTTGATTTTGCAAATTCTTATTTTGTTGTTTTAGATTATCATTTTCCTCAGTTAATCGTTTTACTTTATCTGAATCAGATTCTGCAGGAAAAGGGTCTGGTATAGGTACAGGATTTGGCATTCTAATAGGTTCAGGTGAAGGGCTAGGTTCTGGAATTTGTGGAGGTTCTGGTTCTTGATCTGTTTCAAAAGCTAATGAAATTTGTAAAAAACTAACTACTGTAAGTAGAGCAATTATACTAAAAACAAGGCTAATTTTCATTTTATAATTTCACAAAAATATTACAGCAGTTTTGTATATGAATATAATTATTAATTTCTAAAAATGAAATAGATTACTTGTAGAAATCAGGTTCTTGATCTCTTTTCTGTTTTGGAAGATCTTCCATGACTGCTTGAACTACCTCATTATGGTTGTATGTAAGATGTCTAAGAAATTTTGCTGATTCGTCTGCTCTGGTTTTTTCATCTGCAAATAGCATTTCAGGACTACTTAATCCAGTCATCATTTCATTGCATTCTTTGCAAGGTTCAAAATCAAGATAGAGTTTCATGTTTTTCGTCATTTTCTTTAGTATTTAGACTATTTTATGAATTGAGGTATAGGTGCCTCTTTTTTTTGAGACTTGACCTTATCCACAGCATCAATTAGATCTTGTTGTATAATTTTGATCTCTTTGACATTTTTTGACTTGACTCCAACGTATCTCTTCAAAGCAGCTATTGCAGCTCTGTTTGTGACTGCTGCAATTTCTGCACCACTGAAATTATCAGTCAACTTTACTATTTCTGAAATTTTCACATCACTTGCAAGTGGCTTGTTTTTTATATGAATCTCAAAGATGTGTTGTCGTCCTTTTTCATCTGGATTTGGAACTTGAATAATTCTATCAAATCTGCCTGGTCTGAGCAAAGCCTCATCTACAATATCTAATCGGTTTGTTGCACCAATTATCAATACGTTGTGCAGTTCTTCTAATCCATCAATTTCAGTTAGAATTTGAGATACCACATTTTCTGTGACATGTGAATCTGAACCACTACTACCTCTTCTTGGAACAAGTGCATCAACTTCATCTAAAAAGATGATACATGGCGCTGCTTGTCTGGCTTTTCTGAAGATTTCTCTTACTCCTTTTTCAGACTCTCCTACCCATTTTGAGAGTAATTCGGGGCCTTTGATGCTAATAAAATTAGACTCTGTCATTTTTGCAAGAGCTTTTGCTATCATGGTTTTTCCAGTTCCTGGGGGACCATAAAGTAAAATTCCTTTTGGTGACTCTACATCAACATAATCATATGCATCCTTGTATTTGATTGGCCATTCAACAGCTTCTTGAAGTTCTTCTTTTAATTGATCTAAACCACCAACGTCATCCCAACTAACATTTGGAACTTGAACTTGAACTTCTCTAAGTGCACTTGGTCTAACTTCTTTTAATGCATCTCTAAAGTCATCACTAGTGATTTGAATTTTTTGAAGAATATCAGATGAAATTTTTTCTTCATCAAGATCAATCTCAGGAAGAATTCTACGAAGAGATCTCATTGCAGCTTCTTTGGCTAAAACTTCCAAATCAGCTCCTACAAATCCATGCGTAATTTTTGAGATTTGTCTGAGATCTACTTTTTCATTAATTGGCATTCCACGTGTATGAATTGAAAGAATATCAAATCGTCCCTCATCATCAGGAATTCCAATTTCAATTTCTCTATCAAATCTTCCTGGTCTTCTTAATGCAGGATCAATTGAATCAGGTCTGTTAGTAGCTGCAATTACCACAACCTTACCTCTGGATTTCATACCATCCATTAGCGTTAACAATTGCGAGACAATTCTTTTTTCTAATTCTCCTGATACTTCATCTCTTTTTGGAGCAATAGAATCAATTTCGTCAATGAAAATTATGCTAGGAGCATTTTCTTCAGCTTGAGTAAATATTTCTCTGATTCGCTCTTCACTTTCTCCATAATGTTTTCCCATAATTTCAGGGCCGCTTAGAGAGATAAAATGCGCATTGGTCTCTCCAGCTACTGCTTTTGCCAATAAGGTTTTACCAGTTCCAGGAGGACCGTATAGTAAGACACCTTTTGGGGCTTCCACACCTATTTTTTCAAATAATTCGGGATGTCTCATTGGTAATTCTACCATCTCACGGATCTTTTTGACCTCGTTTTTTAGGCCTCCTAATTCGTCATATGTTATTCTTGGAATAGAAGCATCAATTGCTTTTGTCATTGCTCCAAGTTTGAAGACTGTATCTTCAGTAACAATAACAGGTTTTGATGGTTTTGTACTAGTTGTAATAAATTGTATTTTTCCACCCATTTGTGTTGGTAGTTGAATTGAATCATGAACAGTAAAAACATGATTTTGGAAATTTGAGATCATTACATTATGTAACTGTTCTTCATCAATAGGTAATTTTTCAGTTGGAGATAATGTAATTTGTTCAGCATCAATAGCTTCAACAGATTTTATAGATATTTTATCTCCAATTCCTGCACCAATATTTTGTCTTGTCATTCCATCTATTTTGATAAATCCTGATCCATATTCTTCAGGAGTACTTGGCCAAAGTTTCACATGTGTTTTTTTATTGTATGTTAGTTCTAAGATTTGTCCAATATTCCATTTTTGATCCTCAATAATTTTAGGATCAACAATTGCTCTACCTCTTCCAATATGTTGTTGAGGACTCTCATCTATTTTTAAAATTATTTCACTCATATTATTACCTCAAAAATTAACGAGGGGTTTATTCAACCTCCACCGTTTTACCTTTTGGTTTTTCTTCTTCAACTAATTTGAAGACGATTTGCAAAACTCCATTTTTGTAAGAAGCTTTTGCAGAGTTCTCATCAACTTTGTGTTGGACAGGAACTTTCACATGATATTTTTTGTTGTCATGTTCTGCTGAAAGATCAACTATCTTGTTTTCAACAACAATTTTGACATCAGATTTTTCAACTCCGGGCATCTCAGCTATGAGTTTTACTATTTTTTCTTTTTCATCGACAATTGTGTCGACAAGTGGTTCTCGTGTATCAAAAGTTGGAAGTAGACCTGGTTTGACATTTCCATACTCCTTTATCACAGGTTTTCCATCAGGACCAACGGTTATTGTATAACCGTAACAATGTGGATCAGATTCAGAACCATTCCCCTTGAATTCTTCAAAAATGTCATCTATGTTAAAAAAAGAGTTTGACATTCTTTTGAAAATTCTATCAAATTCACTATCAAAGAACATTGTCATATTCACCTATAATATGTAATATATATGACATTATATAAAGATTATTAATATTATCATGAATTCTTACATAATCCTATTATAACTGACACAATATAATAATCTTAATGAGGACTACAAACATGTCTATACCTGAAGTTGTCAGAGAGATTATCACTAGAAATCGTTCAATTTATGATTGCATGAAGATGGATTTGATAAATTACACAGCTCTGGCAGTAAAGATTCAACCAGACATAGAAAAAATTCTTGGAAATTCTGTTAATCTCAATACAGTAGTTGTAGCGATTAAGAGATTTGCAGATTCGTTTGAAATTAAAGAGAATGTCAAAGAAGAATCAGTTTTGAAAAATGCAAGATTATCATTAACTGATGGAATAATGGATGTCAAGTTTTCAGTAAAGGATTCAAATCAAATGGATCCAATGGCAATTTTAGATAAATTCTCCAAGGTAACTAACAATTATGAGTTTTTTAGATTATCTGATTCATTTAGATTTCTAGCAGAAGATATGGATGATATTAGACAAATTTTCAGTAATGTATCACAAAATGAAAATACGTTTAGCACTGGTCTTGCAAAAATTCGAATTTCCATTCCAAGTGTCCAAAATCAATCAGATGTGGTTTCTTATGTTGCAGAAGTGTTACATGCAAATGGAGTTGAACTAGTAAATGCATTTTTCAGTCAAGAAAGCATTACAATAATTCTAAATGAAAGAGATTCATCTCGGGCCTATGATATCTTACATTCAGATATTATGCGAATATAACCATAGTAGTGAATTAAATGAAAATTATTCTTATAGCATATATTCATCCAATTTGTGAGAAATGCACGTTTGGCTAGAAATAAGAAAAAAATTGTAATTTTAGGAGGTGGATTTGCAGGGGTAGAATGTGCTAGACAATTAGAATCAAAATTTGGAAATGACCCTGAAATGGAGCTAGTAATGGTAAGTGAAGACAATTTTCTATTATTTACACCAATGTTACCACAGGTAGCATCTGGAATGATTGAAACCAGGCATATTGTTTTGCCAATTAGAACCATTTGTAAGAAAACGAAATTTTATGAAGGTAGAATCAAAAACATTGATCCCTATGGAAAATTAGTCACATTGTGGGGAACAGGAGATAAAAGAAGTATCTCAATACATTATGATTTTCTGGTAGTTGCCCTCGGAAGTGAGACTAACTTTTTTGGTATGGCTGATGTCGAAAAAAATGCTTACACTATGAAGACACTCAATGATGCCGTTATGTTAAGAAATAGAGTAATCGACATGCTTGAGCAAGCAGAAAATGAAACTAATCCAATTCTTCGAAAAAGTTTTTTGAATTTTGTTGTAGTAGGAGGCGGATTTGCAGGAATTGAAACTGCAGGAGAACTAATGGATCTTCTTTTAGATGCAAGAAAACATTATCCTACAATTCACAAAGAAGATCTCAAAGTAATTGTTTTAGAAGCTCTAGGAATGATTTTGCCTGGATTTAACAAAAAGCTTGCAGATTTTGCAAAAGACAAGCTGGTAGAGAGAGGTATTGACATTAGATTAAAAACTGCAGTTACCAGTTTTGATGGTAATGAAGTTACGACAAAGTCACTAGATGAAAATCCAAATGATGCAATTGATTCATCTGAAATTAATTCAATAATTACAAAGACATTGATTTGGACTGCAGGAGTCACTCCAGTTAATACCATTAAGAGATCAATGTTCAAGACAGAGAAAGGAAAAGTGATGGTAAATGACTATCTAGAAGTTTCAGAATTTCCAGGAGTATTTGCAATAGGTGATTGTGCATTACATATTGATCCTAAAACAGAGAGACCGATACCTCCAACTGCACAAATTGCAGAAGCTCAAGCAAAAATTGCAGCTAAAAATTTAATCTCACTAATTGAAAATTCTAAAAAAGAAAAATTTGTTTATCATTCCAAGGGTCAGATGGCAATTATTGGAAAAAGATCAGGGATTGCTACATTTTTAGGAATGAATATTTCTGGATTTTGGGCCTGGTTAATTTGGAGAAATATTTACCTCTCAAAAATTACAACATTTGATAAAAAAACTCGTATATTTCTTGACTGGACAATAGATTTGTTCTTTGATAGAGACATCTCAAGACTAAAACTAATGAAACGTGATACAGAGAAAGAATACAAGCTGCTTGATGAAGTAGATGATGTTTGGTAAAAGGGATTTAATTATTTTCTAATTTTATAAATAACAATTGCTGGGGCTGCAAAATACATTCCAACATTCATCAAAATTATTCCAATTCCATAAGATAGTATTTCTGATTCAGAATCAATCTCAACATAATTTAAAATGAATAATGTAGATAACATTGGAGTGATTGAGAGTTTTACAGCTTCTTTGAAAAGAGGATTTTCTCGTTCCAAATCAGCAATTATTGGTGAAAAAGAATAGTAGAATTGGTTGAATCCGCTCATGAAAGCAGTTCCAGATTCTGTTGACAAAAGAGTATTATCTCTAAGTTCACGAAGTTGTTGAACTTGTGGTGCAAGTTCTGATCCAAATGTAGCAGTTGCTATCAAACACCCACCACCTTCATCAGTTTCTCCTCCTGAGAAATCTTCATAGACATCTTCTGATAATATTTCAAAGGAATCTATTGTTTCTTCAAATCTTGGAAGTTGTGAAGCAAAATCATCTAACCCATTTGCGTATACAATAATGTAATATTTTTCAGCATTATAAAAAATAATTTCTCTAAATTGTACGTTTAAATTTTCAGCATCAGAAAAAAATATTCCTTTTGCATTAATTACAAATGCCTCTTTTCCATTAATAGTAGTTTTTTCTTGTGAAATTATTTCTAGATTTCCAGAGTCTACAATTCCTTTCAATCTGTCAGTTTTTTCAGATATTATTTCATCAAAAGTTTTTTGATCAGTATTTTGTATTGTTAAAGAAATATTTGGATTCATTATGCCTATCTTTGGTCCAACTGCAACAATGTCAGGAGAACTTTCTTCGGTTTTTTCTGGTTCTTGTAACATCCATCCTTCAGGTACATTAAATGAAATTTCATGTTTGGAACTTTCAAATTTTTGATTACCAGTAGAAGGAGGTGCCATAGATTCTATGCGTTCAGGATCTGATAATTTTAAAAGATTTAAAACTTCAGAACGAGTAACCACTACAGTCTTTGTAATTCTAACTGATTCGGGATCTAATGGGTCATCTCTATTGCCAGTTTCTACAGATGCAATTTTATCTAAAGTTTCAAAGCTTTCTTCAGTAACAATTCTTCCAAAAACTGTGTATTGTTCATCTAAAAAATTAGAATCTTTATGAACAATAAAAAATTGTGAACCTCCACTGTTAGGATCAGCAGATCTTGCCATCGATACTATTCCACGATTATGTTTAATTGAATTAAATTCAGCATCCACACTTGTACTAGGTCCGCCAATTCCCCATGTGTTAGGGTCACCACTAATTGTGTTAGGATCACCACCTTGAATCATAAATCCGGGAATAATTCTATGAAATAATACCCCATCATAAAATCCAGATTCAGTTAATCCAATAAAATTATCAACATGGTTTGGGGCATCATCAGAAAAAAATTCCATTACAATAGTTCCAAGATCTGTTTCCAATACTACTAATTTGTCATCAAATTGAGCAAATGCATTATTTCCAAAACTAACTAACAATAATGAAATGGATAAAATCAAGAATAGTTTGTTCAATAATTTTTCCCAGAAATTCTCACTTAAAAGCTAATTGTATTAGTTTTTAACAAAGTCCAATAAATCAACAAATATGGAACCTGATGAAAAGATTCAGGCACATATAGTATCAGTGTGGAGAGAATCAAAAAAATTCTTTTCAATTGGTGGAAAAGAAGGCATGTTGGTGCTAACTGACAAACATTTGATGTTTGTTCATAAAACAGAATCCAAAATAAATTGGTGGAAGGCCATTACTCAAAGACAAGTAATCAATTTTATCAAATCAAAAAATACAATGGTTCGTCATGATGGATATGATGAAAAAGATTTGATGAATGACTGTGAAGATGATAGAAATATTGAATTAAGTTTTGATGATATTTCCAGTATTAGTTTCACTGAGAAAGATTGGGGAAGTTCATTGCAATTAAAGTATCAAAAAGGTGAAAAAGATGAGAAATTTCAGTATTCAATAGCCCAAGATTGGGTAAAATATCCTGCAAAAGAGCCTACAAAATACATGAAAGTGGATTGGGGGCCTTTTGTGCAATATATTAAAGACAGACAAAATTTTACAAAGTAAAATTGAGTAAAGTTTACGCTGTGGGTGTTGGACCTGGTTCTCCAAAATATGTAACAGAAATTGTAAAAGAAATAATTCAAAACTGTGATGTCATTATAGGTTACAAATACACACTAAAAACAATAGAAGGTTTGACCAAAGGAAAAGAAATCTATGAAATTACTATGAATGATCAAGAAGACTCTTATCAAAAAATTCTTCCAGAACTTGGTGAGAGAACATTAGTCATACCATTTACTGGTGATGTTAATTTTTCAGAATCAGAAGTTGTTGATAGATTAATAGAAATTTTTGGTGATGTTGAAATTGTTCCAGGTATTAGTTCAATTCAAGTTGCTGCATCAAGAGCAAAAGTTCCCCTTGACAAATCAAAAGTAATTACAATGCATGTTACAACTCCTATTGAAGATAAAAAAATGGAATTACAAAAAGCATTGATTGATGGTTTTAGTGTTGTTTTAGTACCAAGGCCTTGGCCAAAACAACCAGACAAGCATTTTATGCCATCTGAAATAGCGATTTATCTTCGAGAGCATAAATTTGAGACTGATAGGATGAAAGTTCATGTTTTTGAGGCAATAACTACAGAAAATGAAACAAGTTTTGAGGGAACAGTAAAAGATTTGGAAGGAAAAGAATTTTCTAATTTATCTGTAATGGTGTTTAATCAAGTAAGTCTTGATTCATACATGAATTATAGATGGCAATGGCAAAATTAATTGTAAAATTCAAAACAGATGGGCATAAACAAGAAATTTGTAGAGAATACAGATTTAATGATGATTTATAATGATTCTAGGCACGATTTAGAGAATTATAATAGAATTAAAACTAAGCAAATTTCCACGAGTAATTAATTCTATAGTAACATTACCAGATCCACATATAAAATTTTGAAAATTACTGTAAAATATGATTTATAATTTATCCTTAGATTTAGGCGTGGATAATGGCTTGTCAGTTAGACCATTTCCAATATCAAAGCATTTGGTTTGGTATCTACAGAATTTACATAATCCAGATACTTCCCCATTTGGAATCTTTTTATTAGTTTTTACACTCTCAATTTCTTGGATTCTAGTCTTTATCCAATTAATCAAGTCTCTTTCTTGTACTTTATAAGTTACAATATCAAACATGTCTGCATATACAATGTTGAGATTCTCAACTGGTATGTATTCTGAAAACATTGTATCATAACACCGTAGTTGTAAAATATGTTCAAGTTTTGGCAAGAAACCTTGTTTTATTTGCCATCTGACAAACTTTGTTGTCTTTAGATCAATGATTGTCTTTGTTTTCCAATCATACATGCCGAGTTTTCCTGCTAATGTTGCTACTCTTCCATCTTTTAATGGAATAGTGTTCAATGTACATTTCCCGCCATTTGTAAGCATATGTCATTTGATGTAAGAAATCATCACGAACTGTGGCCCACACACTCTCAAGTGTTGTATCAGATAATAATTCCTTTTGGGATATTCCTTGTTGTTTGTATAGAGATTTTCTTTGACAACCAACAAGTTCAGTTACTGAATATCTTGAAGTGTAATCCTTTGAATACAATCCATTTCTTTTTTGTAAGAAATTTACAATTCCTTCAGGAGCATCAATTTCTTCAGTAAGACTAGTGATTTTTTCTACTGGAATTGTACTCATCTTCTTTGCACCTCTAGAATTTCTTTAACCGAAAATCCCCCAAAGTAAGCATAAAGAAAAGCTTGAACTAGATTTAGAGGTCTAGTAATTTCAGCAAATTATTTACAAGTTTTGGAGTAGCATTTCTCAATAATTATATAATTACTTCTTTTGTTAGAGCAATTTCTCTTGTTTTTATAATTTTGAGAATTTTTACTAATAATTTGTAATCATCTGAATTAATTTTGACTCCCAAAAATCTCAGATAGTCATTAATTCCACTAAGATATGATCTCATACCTTTAGGTTTAATTTCTTTTTTATCAAGATAGATTATTTTAGACTAATTAAGCAAATTCAAGAATAAGCCTAAAAATTAGAATCCTGACATGTCCATTAGCCCCTCTTGTTGAGCTATTTCTATCATGTAAAATTCAAGATATCCTCCAGCCAAAAGAAGACTTGCAACAATTCCAATTTCAATTAGTGTTGGTTTGATGAATTGAATCAAATCAGTTTTTTTAATGACTGCTTTAATCAAAATAAAACTTCTGGAAATTCCAAAAGAATATGCAACTAATTCCATTAATCCAAATGGAGACAATAAAAGAATTGAAAGTGGAGGAATTTCACCAAGTTGTGGTGCAGTTACAGTTATTGCAGCAAAAGCAAATCCGGTTGACCATGCTGCAAATAGTCCCCATACAACACCAAATCCCGGGATAAACATTGGAAGTGCAATAATCAAGTTGTGTGTAAAGATTCCAAATGCGTCAATATCTAAAACAAGATCTTTAAATTCTGCCATGAAAATATCTGCCTCTTCTTCACTTACAGTAGACATTGAACCAATTTGATATGCAGCTGCAAATAGTCCTAGAAATATAAAAAATATGATTATTCTGATTTTATTCATGTTGCCATATTTCATGAACAATATTTGAGGGTTGATACAGGCGCAGATTTAATTAAACCAAAAGATATTCTTTGATAATGAAAAAGGAACTTTCTTTTGCATTAAACTATGCATTAAACAAAGGATTTCAGATTCATCCAGATGCTTTTAAGATTTTAGAAAATGTAGATGTTAAAAAATTAGAAAAAATAATTAAAGAAATAGTAAGGGAGAAAACACGACTGAAATTATTTCAGATTAACCAAGATGATTTAGAAACATATCTTGGAATTAAAGAAGATTTGTCATTACAAAGTGAAGTTAAAATATTGTCGGACCCGACTAGCAAGATAACATCAGGTGAGGGTGTCAAAGGATACAATGCCCTGTTTTCGAGTCGTTTTACCAAGCTTAAACGAATAATTTCAGACAGACCAGAATCAAAATTACTCAAATCAGCAGCATCTCTAAAAAATGCAAAAATTGATGATGATTTGTACGTGTGTGGATTAGTCACTACTAGAAATTCTGAGAGAAATATCACGAAAATAGTTCTAGAGGATCCCTCAGGCTCGTTTGAGGGTATAATTTTTGATGAGGAATTGCAAAAAACTGCAGGCACTCTACTAATAGATCAATTTGTAATGGTTAGAATCGGTTCTGCAAAAAACTCAGGATATATCATCAAAGATTTGGTTTTGCCTGATATTCCAGAACAAGCAAAAAACAAGTCAGAAAGTGATGCATATGCAGTCTTTCTATCTGACTTGCATATTGGAAGCAAATATTTCATGGAAGAAGAGTTTTCAGAATTTATATCATGGATATCTAGTCCAGATCCAGTTGCAAGAAAGATTCGATTTGTCTTGATTTGTGGGGATATAGTAGATGGTGTTGGAATTTATCCAAATCAGAATAAAGAATTGGTTTGTCAGACAATCCAAGAGCAATTAAAAAAAGCAGAAGACTTGATTGATAAAATACCTAAAAATATAAAAATCATCATAATTCCTGGAAATCATGATCCAGGCAGAAGAGCATTGCCACAACCGGCTATCCCTGAAAAATACAATTCAGGTTTATGGGAAAGAGAAAATGTATTGATGGTTGGTAATCCAACTGTAGTCTCTTTGAATGGAGTTATTGTGTCAATGTTTCATGGACAAAGTATAGATGATATTGTAAAGACTACGCCAGGTCTTAGTTATGATAGACCCACTAATGTAATGAAACATCTACTCAGAGCAAGGCATCTTAGTCCAATTTATGGTAGTCAGACGCCAATTGCGCCTGAATTGGAGGATTTAATGGTGATTCAAGATATTCCAGATATCTTTCATGTAGGTCATGTTCATAGAGCACAATTGGATATGTATAAGGGAGTTTTATTGGTAAATTCAGGTTCGTGGCAAAAACAAACTCCTTTTCAAGCCAGTGTCGGAATGACACCAAATCCAGGTATTGCTATAATTGTAAATCTAAAAACCTTCCAAGTCTTCCATCAAAATTATAGTTCTAATTTAGATAACATCCTGCAAACTTAGATCATCTTTGAATGATTTTTTTATCATTTCAGATGATATTGCAAGTTTGTATTTTTTTGTCCTGCCATGAATGCCTTGATGGATTAGTCTTCCAGAAATAATTCCTGATAATTCAATTTCACTAAGCATTTGTGTGATTCTTCTTTGAGTAAGTTCATCTTTTCCTAATGCTTTACAGAGATTTTTGTAAGAAGAGTAGATTTCGCCAGTGGAAGAACCATTGGCCTTCATTATAGCTATAATCACTAATTTTTCATGAAGTGGATATGATTTGAGGGAAGCTTCTTCTTTGTTTTCTTCAATTTTTAAGGAGGCTTCTCTTACATGTTCAATTGTAACTTTGTTAGATTGTTGTCTTTCTGCAAGTTCACCAGATACACGAAGTAGGTCAATAGCCCTTCTAGCATCACCATGTTCTCCTCCAGCAAGAGCAGCACAGAGGTTTAAAGCTGGTTCTTCTACAGAGTTTTCTATAAAAGATTCACTAATTCTCTCTTCAAGAATAGTTTTAATTTGTTCAACGTTGTAATTTGTAAATACAATTTCCTCCTCTCCTAGACTGCTAATTACTCTGGGATCTAGTTTTTCTTTGAATGTTAGATCATTTGATATTCCCACCATAGTTAGAGAACCTTGTTTTAATTGCTCATTTGCCCTTGTTAGTTGGTATAAAATATCTTTGCCTGTTTTCGCTACTAATTGAGCAAGATAATCAATCTCATCAATTACTATAATTGCATTAAGTTTTCCCTCCTCAATTTTGTCTAATAGTCTTTTGAAAACTTCGCTAATAGCTAGTCCAGTTGAGGGTAATTCATCTTGTTCCAAGTCTAATTGCCTGCCTAAACTGACTAATAATCCATATAATGTGGTCTCATTTTTTGAATTTGAATATATAAGTTTAATAGGAAAATTTGATTTTTCAACCCTTTCTTGAATTTTGGATAGTATTTTTTTTACAACTAGAGTTTTACCAGTTCCAGGTTTTCCATAAACTAAAAGATTTGATGGTCTTGATTGTTTTAAAATTGGTAATAGAGATTGGGTAACTTGTTCTTGTTCAGTTTTTCTATGTAAGATAATATTTGGAATGTATGTAAAATGAAGAATATCTCGATTTTTAATAATTGATTTTCCAGATTCAGCTGCATTAAGCAAGTCATCTATTGGATCAGACATACTCACACACCTTCATTTCTTCTCAACACTAACACAACTACATCTGAATTAAGAGAGTATAGTATGGAATAGTAATAGTAGTTTAGTTTGTAATTAATTATTTTTAGTTAGTTTTAGATTTTCTAATAAAAAAAAATAAAAAAAACATAGAGTGGAAATATTGGTGTGTGGGTTTATCCTAAATTAGATATAAGTTAACATAATTGTTAATTTGGTGTTAAGAAATATTTAAAAAAACCCATTTTGACCCCTTTATTTCCACTCCAGGCGTTAAGATAGATGTTAACACTGTGAATATCTCTATTCTAACCCCCTTATTTCCACTCCAGGCATGAAAATATCCTAATTTAGGGGGCTAATTATAAATTAATTGTTAATAACAAAATATAGGCTAGGCGTGACTTAGGCAGTCAATGTTAACAAACCACTTAGTTAACAAATATTCTGGGATCATTTCAACTGTTAACATTTAATCAATTAGATCTCAAAGATGGCTAACAAACGTATTCGAATTGATATGGAAGATTCTGATGGTGCTAGATATGACATTAAATTAGAAGGTAATGTAACAAGGGACAAAGTTCTCAAAATTTTTGAAATGATGGACTTGATGAATATTGAAGAAGAACAAGAACCAATAAACATGGATTCAGTAGGATCTAAAATTTGGAATATTATTGATAAATTTTTCCCAATAGATAAATTTACTTCAACTAACATTCTTGAGAAATATGAGGATGAATATAACGAGCCTGTAAAACTTAGTATTATTTCCACATATTTGTCACGATTTGCTACAAAAGGCAGGGTAAATAGAACCAAAACTGGCCGAGAATGGACATACCAGATAATCAAAATAACTCAAAAACAACAATAATCAATTAAGAAATTGTTACTTTTCTAACCAATAATCTGTCTTTTCCAAGAATTACTTTGACATATTCACCTTTTTGGATGTCCATGTACTTTCTAAACTGTTTTGGAATTGATATTGTACCAGCAGAAGTAATTTTTACTAAAACTTCGTTGTCTTGAACTGACATATTCTTATTATAATTTAATAATATATATAAATTATTAAATTATCTAAATATAATTTCATTATAAAATATGGTTGTTTTCCTTAAAATTTAATAAATTTACTACTAAAAAATTTAAAAATATCTTATTAAACTAAGAGATTATCATTAGTTTGATCTACTTTTGCAATCCCTTTTTCAGTAATTGAGTAAGTATATGGTTTTGATTCAATATTTCTTTGAACATATCCTTCTTCAAACAACTTTTTCATCAGGCGTGAAGTATGCTCTCTACTTTTCTTTAATGTGATTTGTATATCACGTGATGTCATAGCTTTGGTTGTGATTAGATGCAACACATAATCAACTGGGCTTGTAGGTGTAATATTTTGAATAATAGGCGTAGCATCTATCTTTTCAGGAATAACTTCAACCCTACTGGCAACTTCAATTGGTCTTTCTTGGATTTCATTCTTTGCTAATTTTTCTAAGAATTGTTTTAATTCTAGGTTAGGATCCTCCACTTTTTGCTCAATTCCTTGAATTTCTATGGCATCTAGGCGTATTTTCATATCAATTAATTGTCTTTCATAATATTCTAATCGTTCAGATTGTGAAGCATCAAAAACATCACTTCTAGTTTTTACAAATGGGCGTACTTTGAGGTAAGTATACAATCCAACAATACCTACAATGAATGCTAAAATCACACTTAAAATCACTTCAGGTTCAGGAATTTCTACTAACATCACAACTTCTATGCCTGTAACGTGATTTATCGTGATTGACCAATATTATTTTACACTTTAGATTAACAATCTCACACATATTATCACATACAATTATTTTTGACACAAACTCAGGTAATCACATACATCACATATTGCATGCCTGACGAATGAGCCTATCAATCACATCAATCACTTCATCTTCCCTTTCCGGAAAAATATCACTCTCATTAATCACATTAATTTGTTCAGAAAGCTTTGATATCACATCTATGTCATCAGGCAGAAGTATGCCTAAACCACGAAAAAGTATGATTGAATAGAATAATCCAATTAATTTGTCTCTAGATTGTCCAACTTGCCTGTAATAGGCACCCTTACTAATAAAAAAATTGGATTCAAGAAGATCTTTTTGATTTAGAATAATTTCAACTTGTCGCTCTGTAAACAGTGATTTTTCGATGATTTTACGGATAATATTGTTAAAATTAGATTCTTCTAACTTGTCCATAGCTATACAAATCTGTATACAGCATTCCAATTAAACTTTAAAGAGACATCTACAAACCCTTTCTATGGTTGGAGATAGAGTTGAATTGTTCCTAAAATCAGAATTAAAAAAGAAAAATACATTGCTCTTTGTGTTAATTGATTCAGAAGTATCTAACTTACAGGCATCAAGTAAACTAGCAAAAGATGTTGAAAAGATTGGAGCCTCAGCAATTCTAGTTGGAGGCTCATCAGCAGTTGATCAAATTGAAATGGCTCAAGTTGTTAAAGGTATTAAAAAAGGTCTAAAAATTCCAATTATTTTATTTCCAGGTAATATAACAGGTGTTGTGCCTGACGCAGATGCGATATTGTTTAGTTCATTAATGAATTCAGAAAATCCATATTTTATCACTCAGGCTCAGGCTTTAGGAGCTCCAAGTGTTCTAAAATTTGGTTTAGAACCCTTACCTACTGCATACTTGGTAATTGGAGATGGAACATCTGCTTGGTTTGTTGGTGCAGCAAGAGGAATCCCTTTTGAAAAACCAAAAATTGCTGCAGCATATGCTTTAGCTGCTCAATTTCTTGGCATGAGATTTGTTTACTTGGAAGCTGGCTCTGGCGCAAAAACCAATGTCACTCCTGAAATGGTAAAGACTGTTAGACACATCTTTAATGGATTTTTGATAGTTGGTGGCGGCATTAAAGATGTAAAAACTGCTCAAAGTTTGGCTAAAGCCGGAGCTGATGCCTTAGTTATTGGTACTTTCCTTGAAAAAGGTGGAAGTATTAAAAAACTCGAAGAAATAGCAAAAGCAATTCAAAGAAGTAAGTAGAAGAGAACTTTACATGTCTGAAAATGATGCAATTTCTCGAATTCGTGATATCAAAATGCCAGATTATTATCTGGATTATTATGCTAGTCTTTCAACTGAGACCTATTCGATTTTTGAGCATGCAGCATTTGCAAAATCTACTTTAGCAGATTCTTCAGGTATTATTGAACCCAAAATTGCATTTGATTTGGCAGATAGAGTGGCAAAAATGCATGAAATTGATATTGCTGATCCTTTAAGAGAAATTTTAAAAATTAATGGAAAGGAACTTTCAGCGTTAATTTTAGCAAAAGAAATTGCTCAGGGAAAGTATTGTCTTCCAGATGCTACTTTGGAAGACAAATTAGATCTTGCTGTTCGTGTAGGCTTGGCAATAATCACAGAAGGGGTAACTATTGCACCATTACAAGGAATTAGTGAAGTAAAAATTAAGAAAAACAAAGATGGTTCTGAATATCTTTCTGTTTCAATTGCAGGACCGATGCGTTCAGCAGGAGGAACAGAATCGGCAGTAACTTTGTTAATTGCAGATCATGTAAGAAAAATAGCAGGATTATCAAAATTTCAAGCAAATTCTTTTGATGATGAAACTGGTAGATTTGTTGAAGAATTACGAATTTATGAAAGAGAAGCAAGTAGTTTTCAATTTCATATTTTAGATGAAGATATTGAACATGTAATTTCTAATCTTCCAGTAGAATTAGCAGGTGTTGATACTGATCCATATGAGGTAGTCAACCACAAATCAATGGTTAGAATCAAAACCGATAGAGTTAGAGGCGGAGCCTTACGTGTCTTAAATGATGGATTGATTGGAAGATCAAAAAAACTCCTCAAAAGAATTGAATTGTATAATCTTGATGGCTGGGAATGGCTTAATGATTTGAAAGGCGCTGTTCAAACTGGTGATAACCAAGAAGATGCAGCTGCAAAAAGAATGCGTGAAGTAATTACAGGCAGATCAGTGTTATCTATGCCTAACAAATTAGGTGGATTTCGTTTAAGATATGGTAGAGCATGTAATACGGGCTTTGCAGCAGTTGGGATTAATCCAGTTATTGCTGAAATTTTAGATCACACCGTAGCTGTAGGAACTCAAATTAAAATAGACATCCCTGGAAAAGGAGCTACTGTGGCTTTTGTTGATTCAATTGACACTCCAACTGTTCGTCTCAATAATGGTAGCGTTGTAAAAATTCGAGATATTAAACATGGATTAGAAATTAAAAATGAAATTGAAAAAATTCTTCACTTAGGTGATATTTTAATTTCATTTGGAGATTTTCTTGAAAATAATGCTCAATTGATTCCTTCAGCTTATGTAGAAGAATTTTGGATAGAAGGGTTAAAACAAAAAATTCAAAAACATGAACCTAATAATCAATACTTAAATCAATTTTTACAAAAAATACCTACACTTGATGAAGCATTAAAAATTTCTCTTGATTTTAAATTCCCACTTCATCCACATTATCTATATTTTTGGGATAGAATATCATCTAAAGATTTGATCAATCTTTTAGAACCAAATAAAATCAATGAAATTTTAATTGAATATCCAATTCAAGTCAAAAAAATTCTTGAAGATTTGGGAACTCCTCATAAAGTTGAAAATGAAACATTGATCTTAGAACACCAAGAGGCAAAAATTTTCTTTAATCTTTTGTTTAAACATAAACCAATCATTAGTGATTTATCTGTCCCAAAAATTTTATCAAAAACATCAGGTATTCAAATTAACAACAAATTTTCGACTAGTATTGGAGTTAGAATAGGAAGACCTGAAAAAGCAGCTGCTAGACAAATGAAACCTCCAACTCATGTATTGTTTCCAATCGGTGAGAAAGGTGGACCTACAAGAGATCTTCTAAAAGCCTCCAGAACTGAACATTTCTATGCAAATCTTTTCAATAGATTTTGTAACCAATGTAATCAACCCTCAATTAGCATCAAATGTTCAATTTGCGGCACCAAGACGTCAATATCTTACAGATGTTCTAATTGCAGAGATATTCTTAATGAATCATTTTGTGAAAAATGTAAGAGAAAAGCTCCAACTCATTCCCATCAAACATTTCCACTAAAAACTAGATTGCTTTTAGCTCAGGAAAAGATGGGGATTCGTGCAAAAGAACCATTCAAAGGAGTAAAGGAACTAATCAATCAAGATAAAATTGCCGAACCACTTGAAAAAGGACTTGTTAGGCAAAATTTTGGATTAACTACATTCAAAGATGGAACTGTCAGATTTGATGCAACAAATTCACCATTAACACAATTCAAACCTTCGTGGATAGGAACATCTATTGAGAAACTAAAGAAACTTGGTTATTCTCATGACATTGATGGTAAACTACTTGAATCTATAGAACAAATTATTGAACTTCGAATGCAAGATGTAGTTATTCCATATGAAAGTGGAAAATATCTAGTTTCAACATGCAAATACATTGATGTTTTATTACAAAAATTTTATGGAAAATCTGCATTTTATAATGTTAAAAATACTGAGGATCTAATTGGACATTTAGTTATTGGTTTAGCACCTCATACATCTGTAGGAATAGTTGGACGAATCATAGGATATACTGAAACTCATGTTTGTTTTGCTACTCCAAATTGGCACTCTGCTAAAAGAAGAGATGCTGATGGAGATGCTGATTCTATTATGCTTCTAATGGATAGTCTTCTTAATTTTTCAAGACAATTTCTTTCAGATAGAATTGGTGGACTAATGGATGCACCATTACTTATTCAACCCCATGTTTTACCTCATGAATCACAACCCCAAGCACATAATCTTGAAGTAACAAAAATTCTTCCGTTAGAATTTTTTGAATCTACATTAGAAGAAATTAAATCATCAGACATATCATCAATTGAAATTATTAAATCACGTCTTGATACTGAAAGGCAATTTTATGACTATCACTTTACACATTCAACCTCATCTCTTACTACATCAAAATCTAGAAGTGCGTATTCCACACTTGGTTCAATGCTTGACAAATTTGACATGCAAGTAAGGAATGCTGAGTTAATTAACGCTGTGAATACTTCAGAAATTGTTTCAAATGTAATTTCAACACATCTGGTTCCAGACTTGATGGGAAATCTTAGAGCATATGCAAGACAAAGTTTCAGATGTACAGCATGTGGAAAATCATTTAGACGAATGCCTCTTATTCAAACATGTGTTTGTGGGCATAAACTAATTGCTACAATTACAAGAGGTTCAGTAGAAAAATATCTAAAACTTGCAAAAAGACTTGTTGAAAAATATGATGTCGGTGAATATCAAAAAGGAAGAATTCATGCCTTATCAGATGAAATTGAATTAGTATTTGGAAAGAGCAGAGGAGATCAATCCTTACTTACCGATTATTCGTAAATCTATCTTAATTTGACATATTCGTAAGCACCCAATTTGTTATCAAAACAGAATTTGACTTTTTGATAATCCTTTCTGAATGCTTTAACTTTTAAAAGTAATTTCTTTGGATCTTTTTTATCAATTACAACTTGTTTTATCAAAGAAGCAATCTCTTGCATTTCATTCTTTTTCATTCCTAATCGTGTAATTTCTGAAACTCCTAATCTTATTCCACCAGGATGGAAATAATTTCTTCCAGCTTTGATATCTCCTGGAATAAGTTGTCTGTTCACTATGATGTTTGCTTTTTCTAAATCAGCTTCTACCTTTCCACCATCAGAATAATCTAAAACATTAACTGCAATCTGATGAGATTGTGTAAATCCTCTTTTTTCTCCCAATACTTTGAATCCATTATCACTCAAAGCTTCTGCAAATATTTTGGCATTTTTGATTACCTTAACTGCATAATCTTTCCCAAATTCTAAAGCTTCAGCAAAAGCAATGGCTTTTCCTGCCATATGATGAATATGATGACTACTAGTAAGGCCTGGGAATGTTGCTTTTTTGATAACTTCTTCATGTTCTTCTGAACCTAAGACAAGTCCACCTTGAGGACCAAACAAAGTTTTATGAGTACTCATAGTCATTGTGTCTGCTCCTTCTCGTAATGGATCTTGGAATTTTCCACCAGCAATTAATCCTGCAACATGAGCTGCATCATAATTGATATGCATATCATAACTCTTTAGAAAATCAGATAATTCTTTGATAGGGTGAGAAAACAAGAACAATGACCCACCAAACATTGCCATCTTTGGAAGACGATTGTTTTTTTTGAGATTTTTTACTTTTTGTTTAGTTTTATCTACATCAATTGTCATTTCTTCAGCATCAAATGGATAGAATTCAATTTCTAATCCATGAACTAATCCTGCAGTTCCAGAATGTTCCTTCTTTCCATGTGAAATATGTCCTCCAGCTGGAATTGATGGTGCTAACATAATGTCTCCAGGATTTGTAAATGCTGAATATATTACCAAATTTGCAACAACACCTGATATTGGTCTAACGTCAGCAAACTTTGCTTTGTATAATTTTTTAGCTAGTTTCATACATTCGAACTCTACCTCATCAATGTAGACACAACCAGCATAGACTCTTTCTCCAGGCCATCCTTCTGCATACCTATTTCCAAAATCAGAAATTATTGCTTCCCTGACTGCAGGACTAGGGATGTTCTCACTTGCAATCAATGGAATTGAGTTTTCAAACCATTTGTGATGTTCTTTTAATTTTGTAAAAATTTTATCATAATCTGCCCTATTCTGGGATTTTGCCATATTTTCTATCTTAATTTTCCCAATTTAAAAACACCGATGCGATTTGAAAATTATCGATCTTGATCTGGAAGGTATAAAAGGGGAAATAGGAGTTTTGGCATCTATGGGAATGCAAGCAACTTCTAAAGGAAATATGCCTGTTGTTTTGCTAAAAGAAGGCGGTACTGAAACTAAAGGACGAGAAGCCCAAAAAAATAACATTGCAGCAGCCAAAATTGTTGCTGAAATTGTTCATACCAGCCTTGGGCCAAGAGGTATGGATAAAATGCTAGTTGACTCATTAGGTGACGTTACGATTACAAATGATGGTGCTACCATTCTAAAAGAAATTGATGTACAACATCCAGCAGCAAAAATGCTAGTTGAAATCTCAAAAACTACTGATAATGAAGTTGGAGATGGTACAACATCCGCCGTTGTATTGGCAGGCGCTTTACTTTCACAAGCAGAATCATTAATTGATCAAGATGTACATCCAACAATTATTGTTGATGGATACAGAAAGGCTGCAAGAAAAGCAAAAGAGTATCTTGAAGAAATTGCAGATACAATTACAGCAAATGATAAAGTTATTTTAAATAAAATTGCAAAAACTTCAATGCAGACAAAACTTGTTAGAAAAGATTCTGACTTGCTAGCAGACATTATTGTAAAGTCTGTTCTTGCCGTTGCAGAAAAAGATGGTGAATCTTTTGAAGTTGACATCGATGACATTAAAGTTGAAAAGAAAGCAGGGGGTTCTATCAAAGATTCAATGATTATTCAAGGCATTGTTCTTGATAAAGAAATTGTTCATGGTGGTATGCCTAGATCAATCACTGATGCTAAAATTGCATTAATCAACACTGCATTAGAAATTAGTAAAACTGAAACTGATGCTAAAATTAACATTTCAAATCCGCAACAACTAAAATCATTTTTAGATGAAGAAAATAGAATGCTAAAAACGATGGTTGATAAAGTCATTGGTTCTGGTGCAAATGTAGTTTTATGTCAAAAAGGATTGGATGATATGGCTCAGCACTATCTTACAAAAGCTGGAATCATAGCAGTTAGAAGAATTAAAGAAAGTGATCTTACTAAACTCGCAAAAGCAACAGGTGCTAGAATTGTTACTAATCTTGATGATCTTTTTGAAAAAGATCTTGGTGCTGCTGATATTGTTGAAGAAAGAAAAATTGAAGAAGATAAATGGGTATTTGTTGAAGGATGTAAACATCCAAAATCTGTAACCTTACTTCTGCGTGCAGGCTCACAAAGAGTAGTAGATGAAGTCGAACGTTCTGTTCATGATGCTTTAATGGTTGTAAAAGATGTAATTTTAAAACCTCAAATTGTTGCTGGTGGAGGCGCCCCTGAAACATATGCAGCAACAAAACTAAGAGGTTGGGCTAAATCTTTAGAAGGTAGAGAACAACTCGCAGCAGAAAAATTTGCTGATGCTTTAGAAGAAATTCCACTTACATTATCTGAAAATGCAGGAATGGATCCAATTGATACTCTTACACTTTTACGTTCTAAACAACAGAAAGGAGAAAAATGGACTGGAATTGATGTAATGAAAGGAAAAATTGCAAATATGAAATCAGGTGATATTATTGAACCACTTGCAGTTAAACTTCAAATTGTTTCAGCTGCAGCAGAAGCTGCATGTATGATTCTTAGAATCGATGATGTTATTGCTACTCAAAAATCTGCAGGTGGACCTCCCGGTGGCGAAGGTGGAATGCCACCTGGAATGGGAGGTATGGGCGGAATGCCTGGAATGGGTGGTATGCCTGACATGGGCGGAATGATGTAAATTATTTTAAAATCTTTTCAAACCTTTAATTGTTAAACCATTTTACGAAAAATATTGAATAAAACTACATCCAAAGCGCTTACTGGATTCAAATATGTTTACTTGGTTACATTTTTTGCATTACTTGCAGGACTTTTTCATCCGCTTATCACTAACAGTAGTTTTGATGGAGTAATTAGCGGAGTGTTGATATTGTTTGTAGGTCTTGCAGGTGGAGTTTTACTATACAGAGCTGCAACATCTGAAAGTAAAAGAGTAATATTTCTAGGAAGTGGATTTACTTTAATGACTATTTCTTTATTCTATATTTTTCAACTTGCTGAAAGAGCTTAAACATCAAAGTATAGATAAAATTCATGTGGGTGTGGCCTTATGGCTATTTCACGTTGATCTCTTCTTTCTAGTTCAATAATTTTGTCTACAACGTCATTTGTATAAATTGGATTAAGGAATTTTCTGTCACTCTCTAATTCATCTAATGCTTCACCGAGACTTTTTGGAAGAACACCAATTCCCCTTTTGGCTCTATCTGATTTAGTCATTTTAAAAATATCATCACGAACTTCATCTCCCGGATCCATCTTTTTCTTAATTCCGTCCATTCCTGCTGATGTAACTGCTGCAAATACGAGATATGGATTAGATGAAGGATCTGGTGCTCTAAATTCAAGTCTTTTAAGATTAGAATAATTTTTCCCTTTGAGATGTTTTGGAACTCTCACAATGGCAGAACGGTTTCCAGAACTCCATGCAATATATGCAGGAGCTTCATATCCTGGAACTAATCTATGATATGAGTTAGTTGTTGGATTACAAATGGCAGATAGTGATTTTGCATGGTTAATTATTCCACCACAAAAGTATCTTCCAAGTTGGCTTAATTCAATTTCATCATCTGGATCATAAAATGCATTTACTAATCCTTTCCACAAACTAACATTAACATGCATACCAGAACCAGCATCCATAGCAATTGGTTTTGGCATCATTGTTGCAACTTTTCCATATTTTTGTGCTACATTTCTAATTACATACTTGTATGTTTGTGCAGCATCTGCAGCATTTGTCATATAATCATATTTGATATCAATTTCACATTGTCCTGCTGTAGCTACTTCATGATGATGGTTATCACATAAAATTCCAAAATTTGTACTAAGAATATTTACACATTCATTTCTGTATGGTGTAAGAGTATCTGCAGGCGTACTTGGGTAATATCCTTCTTGTAATCCCATAGGATATCCATCACCTGATTGATTCCATGGAGCTTCTTTTGATTCGATAGAATATGATTGACCTTTGTAAGGAGTTAGAACATCCCAATGTACTTTGTCAAATACAAAGAATTCTACTTCTGGACCCCAAGCACTATTATCAAAACCTTGAGTTTTGAGATATTCTTCAGCTTTTTGAGAAATTCCTCTTGGATCTCTTGATAATCTACCCCTGTCCTCTCCCCAGTAAATGTCACATAAAAGTCTAGCCGTTTTATTTTCAGTCATCCATGGAATTATTGCAAATGTATTTGGATCAGGTTTTAAAAGTAAATCTGAATCATCAATACTAGTAAATCCAATAATTGATGAACCGTCTAATTTTGGTAATCCATCTTTCATTTGTTCTGGAGTAAATGTATTTGCTGAAATTGTAGTATGATGAAAATGACCTGTAAGGCCTGTAAATTGAAGATCGATAAATTGAATACCTTCGTGCTGAATTCTTGAAAAAACTTCGTCAGGGGAATATGTTACTTGGATTGCTTTACCGTGACTGACTTTATATGGCAATTTATTCTTCAATCAAACACAAATACATCAGCCATTTAAGGATTAGGTAAGAAATGTCAGAATCAAATCAAATCGATATCAACTCTTTACATCATATAGTTTTACGTGAAATTGAAAATGATTCTATTTCAGAAATTGATCCAAATTTTTATAGAAATTTAGCTGATTTTATTGGAAATTTACAGAAACAAGAATTTGATGGGGTTGAAAATAAAATCAAAGATACAATGATAGAAATGGTTACAGAATTGGCATCATTATTAATAGAAATTAGACTAGATAAAATTTCAAAATCTATTGATTTAGAAATAAGCTATTTACTAGATGAAGAAAAATTCATTCTTGATTCACAAGAAGAACAAAGTGAAAGAACAGAAATGATTATCTCTGCAACTATAAATGGAAAATCAAAATTTCTAGAATCATTAGCTCAAAATCATAAAACCAAAAAAATTGTCATTAGATTTCTTCATGAAGTAGATGAAATTGTTGGTGCAGATCTAGAAAAATATGGTCCTTTTAAAACTGAAGATATAGCTACAATTCCATATGAAAATGCCCAGGCTTTAATTGCTAAAAATATAGCAACTAAGGTTCATTTGGAAGATTAAATAGAAATTACACCTTCCATTATCATAAAATATGTCTCATACAGGCGTTGACGTAGTTGATTTTCTTTTCTACACAATTTATCCTGTAATTGGAATTTTTGTAGTGGAAGTTATTAGCAGATTAGCAAAATTACCAAAATGGATAAAATTATGGACACAAGCAGTAGTGTCTATTGGTTTTGGAGTTTACTATTGGTTCATTTTACCAGCACCACAAAATTTCCCATTAACTGCAATGGTGATGTTTGCACTTGCTATTACATTAATTTATCAAGGAAGACGAGCAAAAATTTCTCCTGACAAAAGTCCGTATTGATTTTAAAATCTTCCAAAAATTCGTTTTAAAATATTCGGCTTGTTACGTCCACCATCACGAATAACTTTTCTCTCTCCAAATCTTCTAGCTCTAATTTGACTGAGTTTTACACATCTATGTTTTTCAGGAAGTCTATGTTCTGCACAAAAAGGATCTTTACAATAATTACATTGAAATGGCAAATCAGTTAAATCACCACAATAAGCGCATTTTTCAGACCGCATATTTTATAATACTATTTTTCTTTTAATAAAGGTGTTAAAATTCACTATCAAATTTTCTTAATGTCTAAACATTTTTACGATGTTTACTTATAGTTTGTTTGAAGATTAAATGATTAAAGATAAAGTTGCAATAATTACAGGAGCTAGTAGTGGAATAGGATTTGCTACTACTTTGGCCTTATCAAAAGCAGGTGTAAAAGTTGCCATAGGTGCTAGAAGAGTTGATAGATTAGAAGAACTTGCAAAAAAAATCTCATCTGATGGTGGAGAAGTATTTTTTCAAAAATTAGATGTAACACAAAGATCAGAATGTGAAAATTTTGCTAAAGCAGTTTTGGAGAAATGGGGTTCTATTGACATTCTTGTAAATAATGCAGGTTTGATGCCTTTGAGTCTATTTAAAAGCCTCAAAGTTGATGAATGGGATAGAATGATTGATGTGAATATCAAAGGTGTTTTGTATTCAACAGGCGCTGTAATTTCACATATGAAAGAAAAAAAATCAGGACATATAGTTAATCTTTCATCAGTAGCAGGCAGAATAGTTTTTGCTGGTGGTAGTGTTTATTGTGCAACTAAATATGCTGTTGCAGCATTTAGTGAAGGATTAAGACAAGAATTTAGTGTTCGCTCAAACATTAGAGTAACTAGCATTGAACCAGGAGTTGTTGCAACAGAACTTAATGATACAATCACTGATGAATCTTTACAAGGATTTGTAAAAAATGCAAAGAAGATGGAAGCTTTACAAGCAGAAGATATTGCAAATGCAATTTTGTATGCAGTTGATTCCCCGTCACATGTAAATGTAAATGAGATTTTGATACGACCTACAACTCAAGCACTTTAAATTGACAAATATTCCACACGTTGTAATTTTAGGAGGAGGATTTGGTGGACTCTCAGCTGCACATAAATTAAGAAATACATTATCGTCATCACAAGTAAAAATTACTGTAATTGATAAAAAAGATTGGTTTATGGTAGGATTTACAAAATTGTGGATCATAAATGGAACTCGCACATTTGAAAATTCTACTGGATCTTTAAACGAATTACATAAAAAAGAAATTAATTTCATTAAAGATGAAATTTTATCAATTAATCTTGAATACAAGAATATAAAAACAAAAACTCAAGAAATTCCATTTGATTTTTTAATTATTTCAATGGGTGCAGTATTAGCTCCTGAAAAAATTCCTGGATTAAAAGAAAATGGACTTGATCTTTATGATCACAATCAACTTTTAGAAATACGTGAAAAGCTTGAGAGCATTGAATCTGGAAAAATTGCAATATCTATAATGGGAATGCCTTACAAATGCCCTCCAGCACCATTTGAGGCTAGTTTACTAATAGATTCCATGCTAAGAAAACGAGGAGTTCGGAATTCTATACAAATCGATTTTTACAGTCCAGCCCCTATAACTTTGCCAGCTGCTGGTCCTAAAGTAAGTAAACAAATTCTTGAACTAGTAAATTCTGAAAAAATTGTTTTTCATAATTCATCTAAAATACAATCTGTTGAATCTAAAAAACTAATTTTTGAAAATGGTGAAGCTGATTTTGATTTACTTTTAGCTGTCCCACCACACATTGCTCCAAAAGTAATCTATGATTCTGGATTAGCAAATGATTCTGGATTTATCCCAATAGACAGAGATTGCAAAACATCTTTTGAAAATGTCTTTGCAGTAGGTGATGTAACTAGTTTAATGGTTGCAGAAAATATGGCAGTTCCAAAAGCTGGAATTTTTGCAGAAGGAGAAGGCATTACAGTAGCTCAAAATATTATATCCAGAATTCAATCTAAAGAAGAATCTGCATTATTTGATGGAAAAGGTGGGTGTTTCATTGAATCAGGTAGAGATACCGCATCTATAATTGAAGTTGACATGTTTTCAAATTCTAAACCATTAACAAATCTTACAGAATCAACGTCTGACAATCTTTCTAAAAAAATAGAATTTGAAAAAGAAAGACTATTAAAATGGTTTTAGTTTATTCATCTAAATCTTTATTTTTTGAAAGATGTTCTAAAATTGCCTTAACCCCTACATCTAATTCTTGAGTATTTTTTGAAAGATTGAGATTTTCAGGAATATTATTTTTAAAATCTTCAGCTTCTGATTCTATACTTTTTCTTTGGACACAATCAAGATGATCTTGATTTGTAGCAGAAATTTTGTGACAAATATTGCAAAGTTTCATAAATTCTACTAATCAATACGACGATTTAATAATTTCATTTTATGCCTTTGAAACGAGGGATCGTAGTCTAGCTTGGTATGATACTAGTCTGGGGGACTAGTGGTCGCAGGTTCAAATCCTGCCGGTCCCATTATAATTTTAAAACTTTCAATAAATTATCAAAATTTTCTCTTGTTTTCTCTTGTTTATACGATTTTAAAGCTTCAATGATTTTTTCCTTAGATGAGTTTTTATAAATTTTTTGAGCGGTTCTTGCAATTCCAGATCCAATAAAAAAAGCTTGAGTTATGGATGTTACATTAGAAGGCCTTCTCTTTGTACTAGAACTTTCAAAATCAATTAGAGAAATTTTTGTTTTACTTACGATGACATGTTTGGAAATATTACTTAACTCACCATGATCAAAACCAATTTGATCTAATTTATAACAATCTTCTAATACACTTTTTATTGTAGATTTTAATTTTTTTACACTTCCAGTTCCTTTTAACATCTCAATCCAATTACTAAATTTTTCTCCATCAAGATATTCCATAACTAGAAAATTATTACTCACATCAAACATTTTTGGACCAACCTTAACTGAATTTACTAATTTTAATAATATTGATTCATTTTTCATATTTTTTCTTTGTGAATCAGTTCTTCTGATTTTTAGAGCAACCTCTTTGTTACCTTTCTTTGCAATTACTACAACACCAACATATCCTTTTCCTAAAATTGCTAGATTACCAAGTGTAGTAGGACCTGTTAAAGAAATTGATTTTATTTTTAATTTTTCTAATTCATTAATTCTTGATGTAATTTGACGACTAGTTGCATTTGGATATCCTAAAATGTTTGAGTATGGTTTCTCTGAAAATTTTTTAATTGAAATGAAGGAGTGTGCCATCTACTGAAATCAATTCAGCTGCTTCCTCTTTAATTGATTTGCTTAGATTTTTGTTTCCTATAGATATCTTGAAACCTCGTTTAAAATCACTTTGAAGACCTTTTGGTATGCCTACTTGAAGATTTTTCTTCAAAAATTCTTTCATAAAATTCACTGCATCAGTATGATTTCTTTTTTCTAGAGAAATTATTTTTCTATTGTTTCCAACCCATACCAATTCTGCGTTTTTGAGATTTTTGGCAATGAAACTACGAGTACTATCTTCTCTGAAAAATTCTGGTCCGTTTTTAGAATAGATTTCATTGATTTTGGTAGCCTTTAAAAAGAACAAAAGATAGGCTTCTTTTTGTTGATCTGTGTGGGATTTACTTCTCAATACAGTAAATCCTCCTAATTCTAACTGTGTGGACAATGTTGAAGTTGCTCTTTTGATTTGTCCCCAGATAATATCTGGACTCCTAGCTTTGAAATCAAATTTTACAACCAATAAATTATTCCAAAATTTATTTGATATTTTTGATTTTTTAATTTTAAAGAATTCTAAACTTGTTTTTTCTTTAAACGCTCTTGAAATAAGAATAAATTTTCCAATATTTTCATTAGAAATAGCAGCAGCTAAGTTTCGGTTATTATCTATTGGATCAATTACTACAATTGATGTATCAAATTTTTTAATTGTTTTTCCAATGATTTGTTTTTCTTTAATTTTCGAAATTGATTTTATAAGATTTTCAAAACTTCCAAATTCTAGAATCAAAACTTCTGAAATATATCCACTAAATCCTTGTTTTGCTATTTCTGCACCGTAAATTCCATTTGATTTTAAAAATATCTTTAAGACTCTTACCTCATTTCTCATTTTTGATGTTAATGATTTTTCCATAAATTTTGTATGAAATGGGGATCTATCTGCAGCACTTTTCCATTCTCCCATCTTTACATCATAACATGGTACAACATTGATCTTGGTATTCATAATTTTAGCCTCAACGTATGGATGTTGAGAATATCTAACATATGGAGAATATTTTTTTAATGAATCAAATCCAATTTTTTTAGAAATTTTTTCAAATTTTTCTTCAGATACATTTTGTTTGAATTTAATGAAAATGTCTATATCTGCATCTTTAGTTATCCAAGTACCTTTAGCAAATGATCCACCAAATTCTAATCCTATCACTTCTGAATATTTTTCAATTTCTTTCTTAACTAAACTAAAAGCTATTTCTGCAATTTTTTTCTTTGATTCTTCTGCAATTTTTGATGGAATTACAGTTTTAGAAATTTTAGAAATTATTTGTTTCATTTTTTAGCATTGACCTCCACCCAATCTGAATAAATTGGTCCACTTGTAACAAGCTCACTTTTTTTTAATTTAATATTTGACACCTTTTGTATTCTAAAATTAATCATTTTATGATTTTCCAATTCTCCTGATATGTCTCCAAGCTTCTTTTTAATTCTAAATACTGTGATATGAGGTTTGGATGGTTTATCTGAAAAAAACCCTAGTGGCTCTAACAATTTTTCTACTTTTTTAGATAGTTGAATTAACATATTTCTCCCATGTTCATTTGTTCCAATCCAAACCACTCTTGAAAATTTAGGCTTAGGAAATACTCCGATTTCTTTTAAATTGACATCAAAACTTGAAAATTCAATCGTTTTAAGAGATTGAATAATTTTTTGAGCAATTTCCTCTGAAATTTTCCCTAGAAATTGTAAAGTAAAATGCAGATTTATCAGCTCTACAGGTTTAGCATCAATATTGATATCTTCTTGAAATTTTTTAATTGAATTTATTACATCATTATTTATAATTTCAATAGCTCCAAAAACACGCATCATAATATTTTTTAAAGTATGTTTATAATTATTTCCGGTAGCTTCATAGACGAGTCTTTTTTTTGATATATGTTGACAAAACTAATTGTATGCTTAACAGGAATGCCAGGAGCTGGCAAGTCTACTATTGCAGAAGGATTGCAATCCAAAGGCTATGAAATTATCAATATGGGAAATACTGTTAGAGAAGAAGTTAAAAAAAGAAATTTAGAATCTACTAGAGAAAATTTAGGAAAATTAATGCTTGAGTTAAGAGAAAAAAATGGTCCTGGTGCTATAGCTGAATTAGTTAAACCACAAATAGAATCTTCAACTTCAAATGTAATTTTAATAGATGGAGTTAGATCAAATGATGAAATTCAAGTACTAAAAAAATATGGTACAGTAAAATTATTAGCAGTTCATGCTTCTACTGATACTAGATTTAATTTCTTACAAAAAAGAGGAAGATCAGATGATCCTCAAACAAAACAGCATTTTGAAGAAAGAGATAATCGTGAATTAGGAGTTGGTGTAAGTAATTCTATTGCGCTTTCTGATAATGCAATATCTAATGTTGGTAAAACAAAAGAAGAATTAATTGAACAAACTTTTAAAATTATTCAAAAATGGTTAGAATGAAAATTCCAAACATCAATTGTAAAATAGAAATGGTTTGTCCAGTAAACTTGTCAGAAGATCCTGATAAAGTTAAACATGCAATTTTTAATATTTTTCCGCATTCAACTATAAAGAACGAAATTTTTTCAATTAAAGCACAATCAAATGAATTAAGATCTCTAGAAAAAATTTATGAATCTATTTTATCTACACAATCTCAAAAAAGCTACACACGTAATTTAGAAAATAATTTAGATGGTGACAGTACTTGGTTTTTTCTAAATAAACAAACAGCTTTTGTAGATCAAGTCATACTATGTGATGAATCAGAAGAATCATCTCTTGGATCAATTAAAATAATCCTGAATTCATCAAATATTGATGGAATAATTGATTGGATTTCATGCTAAAACAGTTAAAAATTAGCTAAGAAAATTCACTCATTTTTGACTATTTTTTTCAGTTTGAATCTAAAATCTATTTTTTGGAATTACTCAACGATGTTCATTAAGATAGGCATAATTGCAGGTATTGTAATCTTAGGTGGAATAATATTTTCAAATGAAATTGATAACTTGTTTTCTACTACTGCAATTATGCTTGATTCATTAAAAAATGATGCAAGTATTTTTGGTTCTAAGGCTTCTGATTCAGTGAAGCAAAGAATTGATTCATCAATAGACAAAATTGTAGATAAAACAAGTGAATCAATATTTAATGAAATAAGTGATGCTGGAGATAAAATATCTAATGAAATCTCTGAAGTAAAAGAATCATCTCAAAAAACAATTAAAGAAGAAATTTCAACTTTTAATCCAATAGAATCAATTCAAAATATCTTTAGTGGTATTTAAATTCTGATTCAACTATTCAATCATCAACTAATAATATTTCATCTTAAAATATTGTTTTAAAAATACCTGAAATTCTTTCTTTATCTATTAAACAACAATCAGATGATAATATTTTGCTTTAATATGTTGACACAAGTGGAAAAACAAAAAGTGTTAATATAGTTATTAGAACTGCTGATAAAATTTTTTTCTGGTACATATTTTATTTCAAAGTTTGATACAAATGTAAATAATGCAATAGGAATTCCATATTATGTAGATATGATTGTAGACCATGAAGATTATGGAATAGTTACTTCATCAGTTTATAATCCAAGAGATTCTTCTGACATCAAAATTAATGGCATATTTTTTCAACCATAATTTATTTTTTAAATAATGAAACTAATTTTGGCAGAGTTTTTACACTTGTATCTCTAATAATTATATCCATCTCTCTTGACATCTCGGTATTTTCTGGATTAATTTCAATTAATATTGCATTATTTTGTTTTGCATATAGTGGGAGCGTATTTGCTGGAAATACTACAAGTATGTTCCTACTATCACCATTAAATCACATTGACTTGCATAATTAATAGCGTTTTGCCATACATCTTGTGGTAATGGTTCTCCAAACCATACTACATCAGGTCTTAGTATATTCCCACATTTACAAAGAGGTGGAAAATCAGAAATTTCAGTTAAAATCTCTTCATTATAATTACAAACAGAACATTTGATCTTTATAATACTGCCATGCAATTCTAAAACATTTGAATTTCCAGCTTTTTTGTGTAATCCATCAATATTTTGTGTTAGAATTGTAACTTGAGCATATTTTTCAAGCTCAGTAATTGCCTTATGACCTAAATTTGCTTGTGCCTGAAAAATATTGCTTCTTTTCTCATTATACCACTCCCAAACTAGTTTTGGATTCTCATAAAATGCATCAATAGTGCCAAGCTTCATTACGTCATAATTTCTCCATAATCCGTCTTTTCCTCGAAATGTAGGAATTCCATTTTCTTGTGAAATACCAGCTCCTGTTACAAAAACAATTTTTTTATAATTTTTAATTTGATCTTGAATTAAATCAAACATTTTACTTAATTTCTATTTCTAAAAAATCTTTGGCTGTTATTACTGAATCATGTATTTTCTGTGCTTCCATCAAATGCCCCTCTTCATTTTTATATCTAGCTGAAAAATGAGTCAAAATTAAATTTTTAACTTTAGCATTCTTACCTAAGGTTGCAGCTTGCTTTGCAGTAGCATGACATGTATCTTGTGCTCTATGTTTTTCTTCATCTAAAAATGTAGAATCAAATACAAGATAATCACAATCTTCAAAAAATTTTTCTAATTCTGTAGTAGGCATTGTATCACCAGAAATTCCAATTTTTTTACCTGGACGTTTTTCTCCTAATACTTGTTCTGGTTTTATTATTTTTTCATTAATTGTAATGTCACAACCTTTTTGTAATTCACTCCATAATTTCCCTTCTGGAATTCCTAATTGTTTTGCTTTTTCTAGATTAAATCTTCCAGGTTTATCTTTTTCTTCAAATAAATATGAAAATGCTGTTACTGAATGATTTGCTTTACAAACATACATTGAAAATTTATCATCTTCAAATATTTTTCCTTCTTTAATGGTGGTTATTAAAACAGGAAACGATAATCCAAAATTTAATATTTTAATATTGACTTTAATAAATTCATCAATTCCATTTGGTCCAAAAATTTCTAATGTTTCAGTTCTTTTTTGCATTGACATTGTTTGTAATAATCCTAAAATTCCCACACAGTGATCACCATGCATATGTGTAACAAATAGTTTCATTTTTTTATTCCATCCCAAACCTGATTTCATAAAAGATATCTGTGCAGCTTCACCGGCATCAAACATCAAAACTTCTCCATCTTTTTCTAGACAAATACATGTTAGACCTCTATTTTCGGTAGGTTGAGCTGCTGATGTTCCTAAGAATACAAGTTTCATTTAATGAGAATTGTTCTGGTCAAGCTTTTATGCCTATAGATATGATATTTTTTTAATCCATTCAATTTAGAGTTAAAATCCATTTCTTTTTTGTACATTATTGCTATTCTTTTTCGTTTAGGAAGAATTGAGAAAAATTTCTTTAGTATTTCTTGAGGTTTTTCTAATGTTTTTGAGGCTGTTCCATATGGTAAATCAGTTACAATTCCATCAAACTTGTCAGATATTTCTAATAATCTTTGAAATTCAGAGTTTAAAATTTTAGAATGATATTTGTTAGTTGTAATATTTTTTTTAGCAATTTTACACATTTTTTCATCAAAATCCAATCCGATCCCATGAATTCCCATTGATTCTGCTTCAAGTAGTGTTGTGCCTGTTCCACAAAATGGATCACATACAGTCTCTCCCTTTTTCATTCCTATCAGGTTTATCATTACTCTAGTTAGTTTCCAATCCAATTCATGAGGGTAATTTTTAATTTTTTTAGGTCTTATCTGATTTTTACTTCGTTTTGAAAACCCAAAAAAGTTTTCGTTATTTGTAAAAATTAGATATACTGTAATGTCTGGATTTCCTAAATTTACTTTTGCATGAGAGAATTTTGATATCATGTCTCCCATAGAACTTTCTAATTCTGGAATGTTAAATTGATTTGATGACAAGTTTACTACTCTACAAACAAAACTCTTTGCATTTTTTAATACACCAATATTTTCTTCATCTAAAAATAATCCTGACATTTTACGTAATACTTGCCCTGAAATTTTTACGAATGTTGCTCTTTTTGAAATTTCATTCCAATTTGTTTTAGATTGAACAATAACTAAATTTGATATTATATTAATTTTAGAAAATCTATCATACATTTTTGCTAATGCAGTAATTTCATCTATTGCAAGTTCTAGATAATCTTTAGATAAAACAAAAAAACTTTCTGGCATAATTAAATTGCCTTTGCAATAGTATTTGATATATCTACAATGGATGTTTTGCTTGGAATTGTATTTGTACTGACAATTTTTGTAACACCTGCTCTTTTGATTTTTCTTTCTGCATCATTCATTAAAAGTGCATGAGTACATGCAACATACACTTTTTTGCATTTTTGTTTTTTGAGAAATTGAGTAGCTTTTACAATACTGCCTCCAGTACTAATCATGTCATCAACTAAAATTAAATCTCTATTAGCTACATCAATATTTTTTGTTTTTATCTGAACTTTTCCTGTTTTTCTATCTCTTTTTTTCTCTAAAGCAATGTATTCTGAGCCTAATTCTTTTGCAAATTCTTGTGCTCTATCTTTTCCTCCTTGATCTGGTGATATAACAAGGGGATTTTTCAGGCTTAATTTCTTAACATATTGTACAAGTTCAGGAATTGCAGATACATTTTTTGTTTTGATAGTAAAATGTTTGAATCCAATCACACTGTGTATATCAACTGCAATAATTTTTGATGCTCCTGCTCCTTTGAACAGCTTCCCAAGTACTTTCATTGTTACAATTTCCCCTGGTAAAAACTCTCTATCTTGTCTTGCATATCCCATGTATGGAATTACAGCAATTACTTCGGATGCTGTTTCTTTAGCTTTTGAAATAAGTGATAATGCTTGTATTAGATTTGTATCAACTGGTGGGTAAATTGATTGAACAACAACAGCTTTCTTTTTAGATATTTTTCCATTTAGTGTTATCTTACTTTCTCCATCGGCAAAAATTCTAATTTCTGATTTTACCAGATTTGCATTTATTTTTCTAGATAGTTTTTTTGCTAAATCTTCTGAAGATTTACCTACAATTACTGATAATTTACTCAACAAGAAATGTGAATTAATGGGATTCTTAAGTTTTGAGAATATTATTCATCTTCGCCACTGCCGCTACCGAGATCTCCTATGCCATATTCATCAATGGCCCCATTTCTTTTATCTTCTAGCTTATCAATCTCTTCTTGTTCACGTTTTTCATCTCCTTGATATACTGTTCTAATTGGCCATGGAATTCTAATATCATATCTTTTGAACTCTTCATACATGATTATTCTCATGTCTGTTTTAGTTTTGAATTGTGCACCATAATCTTTAACATAAACGAATAATGAAAAATCTAATGCAGAATCATTGAATTGATTAAACCTTACAATTGGTTGATTAATATCAACATGAATATCTTTATCACAACCACAACTTGGTTGATTATTTTTTATGTATGGACATCGAATTTGTCTAATAAGATGTCTACCTTTACCATCAACGACTTCTTTCATTGCACGTTTTCCAACTTTTACAAGAATAGCTGAAACTTGTTTAGGATCATTAAGATAAGAAACACCTACATCCACAATTGCAGGTACCATCTTTATTCCCTGTGTGTAATTAATTACTTGTGCACTGACTAATTGTCTTGTTGGAATAATTGCGACTGATTCGTTTAATGCATCTCGAATATAGGTAACTCTAGGCGTAATTTTGTGTACATATCCATTATATCCTGTATCAAGTTTTACACGCTCACCTTCAACGAATATCTTATCTTTTCTAATGAGAATATATGCAAAATAATTTTGCATAGTTTCTTGTAAAGCTAGTCCCATACCAATCGCCAATCCTCCTGTAGCTGTAGCAAGTACAATCAAATCAACCCCCCACCAAGCAACAACTCCTAAAATTGTTGCAACAAAAATTCCAACTGGAAGTATCTGTTTTGTAGACTTTGGAATTCCTTCTCTTTTCTTTTTTGCATATCCTGGAGGACGAGAACTTGGAACTATTGGTTCAAAACCATTTGCCCTTTTTTCTTCTCTCCACATATCAATTGGAAATATCTCATCAGGTTTTGTACCTGGTCTTAACTTTCTTCCAGATTGATTGTTACCAGTAATACAATTTTGATAATATTTTTCATATTTTGCACGTTCTGATTTTTTCCATTCTTTAAAAGTATTATCAACTAATTTTTCATATCCACCAATTGGATTATCTTTTGTTGTACGAAATTTCTCTAACTGATGTCTTCCTTCTTCTGTTTTGAGTAATTTCTGAAACTCCTCTTCGCCAATATCTTCTGGGGTAATTTTTGGTGGAACCCATTTGTACAATTTATGAATCAAATCATCCTTATCATCAATAAATCCCCGCATTTCAAACCAAGCATCAAAATCCTCTTTTTCTAATCTCGATTTTTCACGTTTAGTAAGAGCAATTGGAATAAGATGAGAAATTGTATACCCAATTACCAAAATATTGAAAGTATTGAGAATTTTTGCAAACACTTCTTGTGGAGATATTTCCTCATCTCCAACTATCGATAAATCTTCTCCTAACAAAACACCAGTTTGTATGTGAACATTGATTGCAGTAATTAATGCAATTGCAAAAAATGGAAGAACAGCTCTTCGTACAAATCTTGAAAAATGTGGTTTTTGATAATAGAATTTCTTTGAACCTACCCAAGACGAAAATTTTCTATAACCAAGAGCAATTCCAATCATACCTGCAATCACTATGAAAAATGCGATTTGAAGTGATTCAGATGATGCTAAAAGCTGTGAAACAGTTTCAAATTCACCTGCAGAAATTTGTGACAAGTCTTCTTCAGCCATGTATTGACCCCATTCTAATCAAACTCATGTTCTAGAGTACAAAGGTAACCTCTATTATCATTTCTAATTTCATTTTTACTCATTTTATAAAATCAATAAATTTTATGCGTAAAAATCTTGTAACCTTTAACAAGGGTAAATACACTAATTACAAAATGACCTATCAAGAATCAGCATGGAGTGATTCACCATCATTAAAATCTTATACATTATCAAATTTTCGTACTCTTCCTCAAATTCAAAATCTTAGTGAAGAAACTCGATTTGAAATGGAAGTTGTAGGAAATGTTTTACCATTTAAAGCAAATAATTATGTTGTTGAACAATTAATTGATTGGAATAATATTCCAAATGATCCAATCTTTGTGTTAACATTTCCACAAAAAGGAATGCTAAAACTAGAGCATTACAAAAAAATGGAAACAGCTTTAAAAAATAATCTTGATAAAAAAGAAATTACAAAGATTGCAAATGAAATACGCTTACAATTAAACCCACATCCTGCAGGACAAATGGAGCTTAATGTTCCAATACTAAAAGATGGAACCAAACTTTATGGAATGCAACATAAATACAAAGAAACTTGTCTTTTTTTCCCTAGCCAAAGTCAAACATGTCATGCATATTGTAGCTTTTGTTTTAGATGGCCACAATTTGTTGGCATGGATGAAATGAAATTTGCTATGCAAGAAGGAGAGCAATTAGTTCAATATGTTAGAGAACATCCAGAAATTTCTGATGTGCTTTTTACAGGTGGCGATCCAATGATTATGAAAGCAAAAATTTTCTCAAAATACATTGATGCATTAATTGATGCAAAACTTCCAAATCTCAAAACAATTAGAATTGGAACAAAAGCTTTAGCATATTGGCCATACAAATTTCTAACAGATTCAGATTCTCAAGAAATGTTAGATATTTTTAAAAAAATTACAGATAGTGGATTGCATCTTGCATTTATGGCTCACTTTAATCATTTGAATGAATTATCAACAGATGCAGTAAAAAATGCAATTAATGAAGTAAGAAAAACAGGTGCACAGATCAGAACTCAATCTCCTCTATTAGCGCATATTAATGATGATGCAGTAATGTGGGCAAAAATGTGGACCAAACAAGTTCAACTTGGATGTATTCCATACTACATGTTTGTAGTTAGAGATACAGGTGCTCAACATTACTTTGGAATTCCACTGGTAAAGGCGTATGAAATTTTCAAAAAAGCATATTCTTCAGTTAGTGGATTAGCTAGAACTGTTCGTGGACCAAGCATGTCAGCAACACCAGGAAAAGTACATGTTATTGGTACTGCAAATCTAAGCGATCAAAAAGTAATTGTTTTGAGATTTTTACAGGGTAGAAATCCTGATTGGGTACAAGTTCCATTTTTTGCAAAGTATGATGAAAATGCAATTTGGTTAGATGATCTAAAGCCTGCACTCACTGATAAATTCTTTTTTGATGAAGAAATGAAAAATTTCAAAGCAACACATCTAGTTGAAGATTATACTGAATCTTAGAATTAACCTGACTAACTTGGTAGAAAGTAATTATGACATCTTAGGAATTGTAGAAGGTTCAACTGAGAAAGAAATTAGAGATGCATTTAGACGATTGGCATTACAATTTCACTCAGATCGTGGTGGAGAAAATGAACAATTTATTAAAATCAAACAAGCATATGACGATCTAAAAATTGGTAAAAAATACCCTGAAACAGATAATGAAAAATTAAAAAATTCTCGAGTTTATTCAGGTGATTCTGAAGCTGACGTTAGAAGGAAAAACCAAATTTTAGGCCAAGAATTATTCAAAGAAATGAAAACTGCTGAAGAATGGGCTTTAGCATTGAATAAATCAAATTCTACTGCATCTAGATTATTTGGATCAAAAACTCTTGGTGAAATTGAATTAGAAATAAAAGCAACTGGAGCTTTATCGATAAAAGGAAATTTTATGGCAGGAAGTTTTAGTTATGATGGTTCCATTGTAATGCAAGGTAATATTTCCAGTCCTTCATGGACACAAGAATATCAAACAAATATTCACCTAACAAAGGGAGATTTCAAATTCATAAATCCATTGGAAAATAAATACAAAATTGATAATGGTGCTAAAATTATTGTAGATAACGGCAACACAGTACTAGGAAATATCTATGGTAGAAAATTTCGCATTGAAGATCCTGTACGTGTTGGAGTTTTCCAAATTCAAGAGCATAGAACTCACATTTCAGCTCTTAATGGAAAAATTATTGCAGAAAATATTGCAAATACAGTATTACTTGAAGCTGATTCAATTATTGTTTTTAATGTAGAAGATGATGTAATTTTATCTGCAAGAGAAATTTTATTTTATGGAGAAAAATTTACCTATGATTCTGTTATTGAATTGAAAGAAGGTGGGTCAATTAGATTTTTTGAGACTTTTTCTATTCAAGGTCTAAGTGGTGATGCAATAATTAAACTTGAGAATGGTAAAAAAATACGATTATTTGATCTCAAAACTAAAAAAATTAAAGATCTAGCTGATGAATTTGTACCAAACAAAGAAAATTACAACAAAGATGCTACTATGGTTGGTCATGGCTTTACAATTACATATGAAATGTTAGACAATCTTTCATTGAAACCTTCAAAAAAACAAAATCATGATTGGGCATCAAAATTTAGATTTTCAAAAAATAATTAGATTTGAAAGCTTATTTTTTCCTTTTAACTTCAAAAATATTATAACCGTATTTTTTCTCCATTTCATTTGAAGTAAATTTTGTAAATTCGTATTCGTCAAAGTCTTTTAGAATTTCATATAAATTAATTCCAACTACTATACTATTTCTTGGACATAGTGAATTAATTTTAAAACATCTATTCACTGTAGGTCCAAAAATGTCTGAAATATTTGAAGTCGTACTTTGAGCTACTTTTACAGAGCCATATGTTGCACTAATTTTGTAATCCAATTCTGGCATATTTTCTGCATTTAGTTGTTTTTTCAATTCATCATGAGAATCAATCATTGATAGGCAACATTCTAAAATATTTTTCATTACTATAGCATCATTAGGATCAACATTTGGAAATCTAAACATCAAAGCATCTCCAATATTCTTTACTACCTCACCATTATGCTTCTGTACAATTTTTGCCATAAAATTTAGAAAAATTTCATATAACTTGGTAATACTTTCGTCTGATAATTCACTTGAAATTTTAGTAGAATCTTTCATGTCAATAACTCCAACACAATCATTTTGAGTATGTTGAGAAAATTTCAACAAAATATCTTCTTGTTGTTTGATGACTTCTTCTTTTTCTTTAATTTCAAATAATGATTCTTGTAATTTTTGTGCCATTGAATCAAAAGATGAAGATAGATGTCCTATTTCATCATGTGATTTTATGTTAGTTCTAACACTGAAATCTCCATGTGAAATTTTGTTTGCTGCATCACTAAGCTTTGTAATTGGTTCAGAAAGACGTTTTGAAAGAAAATATGTTAGAATACTTAATCCGATCATCAGTGTTATGCCAATCCATATGATATTTTCTTGTAATTCAAAAATTGGTATATTATCGAAATTTAAGAATAGAATAGTAGTAATTGAAATTGAAATCAAAGTTGCAGATAAAACTAATACCAGTAATTTTTTTTGTAAACTGAAAAAAATTGTTTTCCTCATGTTCATTATTGAAAATAACCTCAAGTATTTAATTATCTAAATTATGCCTGTATAATATGAAATTTCTATTATTAGCGTCATTTTTTGTAATTTTTACTTCAGCTTCATTTGTATTTGCTGAAGAGTACATTATCGATATTCCATTAGGTGCATACAATCCTGAACTAAATACTTCTGCAGAAGTATGGTATGATCCTCCTCAAATATTTGTAAAAGTAGGTGATACTGTTACTTGGTATAATGATGACAAGGAAGGTCATACTGTAACAAGTGGAGAGAGTTCGGGAAGATTTGGTTGGATGAGTGATAATTTTGGAACATCAAATGGAATTTTTGATAGTGGTAGATTCATGCCAGGAGAATCATGGTCATATACATTTGAGGAATCTGGTACATTTTCTTATTATTGTACAATTCATCCATGGATGGAAGGAATTTTAATTATTGAAAAACAAATTCCAGATTATCCACATGATGCCACTGGTACAAAATTAGAATTTCCTTTATTACAATATACTCCAGATAGGAACATAGAAGTAAATTTATCATGGGATCCTCCAGTCATCAAAACTCATGAAAAAATTCAATTTCTTTATCAATTTTATGATCCACAAACAAATTCTAACCTTGCACAAATGAAATATAATTTTATAATCTTTCAAAATGGATAAGGAATCCTTAGAGATGAAGGACTAAGTCAAATTGGAGGCGATTATAGAAATTTTGTTTTTAGTGATTCTGGTTCTGTTATAATAAGAATAGAAGGAATTTATTCCTCTTCAGTTTTTGCTGAGGAAAGTGTTACCGTATTTGGTGATGTCAAAAATAATGAGCAACGTTCTGTTGATTTCACTACTGCAGTTTATGATAATCCAGAAAAAACATCTCATGAAGCATATCATGCAAAACCAGCTCAAAGACTAACAACCTATTATGAATTAATGCTATTCATTATTCTTGTTCCTGGTGTAATGTTCATTATTGCATTTCTATGGTTAAAGAAAAAACCTAAAATCAAAGATGATACTAAAGGTGCTATTAAAATTTAAAATAATAAAAAGAAATTAAAATTTGACGAACTAATCTAATCGATTAATTCAGTCCAACCTTTGACGAAGACTGAGTTCTTGTAGAGTGGAACTGGTTGTCCAACTGTAAAGTCCATTGGTCGCATCCAAAAGATTGCTTTTGTTGGACATACACCAATGCATGCACCATCTGAAATACATCTTTCTGGGTAGAAGACAAATGCCTTACCTCTCTTCCAGCCTTCAACTGGTTTTACTCTAAGGACATCTGGTCCAAGTGTGGTACAGATTTCTACACATAGTGCACATCCAATACACATTTGTTCGCTGATGTCTGGAATAATTCCTACTGGCATAACAAAATAATTTCTTGATTTGTCATTAATATAATTTGCCTAAAATTATCCTCTTATAACGGCGTTTTAATTTTGATCGCCGTCATAGATCTACTATTTTATTTTTCCATTTGTTTGATCTAAGGTGCTAATTATCAAGCAATTTTCAGTTTTTTTAAGAAAATAAACGCCTGTTTTTTCTGATTTGATTATGTGTCTTCCACCTGGTGAAAGAACCCAACCGTCATTTTCTTTTTTTCGTGCCATTCCGGTTATTACAACTGATGATTTAGTATGATTTCCAACTGATGAGAGTAACATCACACATGAATTAATGAATATGGCAGATTCTAAATCATCAAACATATTGTAGACCCCATTAAATGAGTCAATAATTACTAAAAATCGATCTTTTGATACTTTGGAAATAATTTCTGAGAATTTTTCTTTCCAATCCGTCTTATCAAGACAAAAGATTGTTAGGTTTTCTTTTTTCTGAATCATTTTAGATTCTACATATCCAGTATAAAGTAAATCAATATCAATGAAAATTATTGGATCTTTTGTTGAATTGATTAATTTATTAAGAAATTCTATTTTATGGAATGGTTTTAAACATAAAATGATGTTTGGATTGTTTTTTTCAAATTTAATTTGAATTTGTGTTAAATCATTATCTATAATTTGCTCAGGATTTTTATCCAACACCACAGTAGCACTCTACAGATATAATAATGAATTTGATATCTAAAGATATTTCAGATGATTTCCCAATCTCAGAGAAAATCTATCTCAATAATGCATCTGTTTCTTTAATGCCTATTCAAAGTATTGAGGCTATGAAAGAATTTCTAATCATATACAATTCCATTGGTCCTGATTCAAAAGAATCAGAACCTTTTGTTAATGATAAACTACGAAATGTACGAAAAACTATTTCAAAAATTATTTCTTGTCAACCTGATGAAGTAGTTCTTACTCAAAGTACTACTGATGGAATTAACTTTGTAGCAAATGGATTATCTTTTGATAATGATTCTAACATGATAATTCGTGGAATGACACATGAACATCATTCAAATTTTTATCCTTGGATTAAATTAAAAGAAAAAATCTCTATACAAAATTTACCTATTGATGATAATGGTTTTTTTAAATTAGATGATTTAGAATCCTTTGTTAACAATAAAACAAAATTAGTTGCACTTAGTCATGTATTGTATAATACGGGTGCAATCATACCTGTAGAAGAAATAGGAGAAATTCTTGAAGACAAAGTTCCATTTTTCATTGATAGTGCACAAAGTATAGGTTGTATTGGAGATGTCGATGTTTCAAAAATTAAATGTGATTTCATGTCATTTAATGGATCTAAATGGCTTTGTGGTCCTATGGGCACAGGATTATTTTATTGTAAAAGAAAGTCCAGTGAATTGTTAGAACCAAAAACTATTGGTGGTGAATCTGCAATTATCTATGATGATTCAAAGTTAGCATACAAAGAACTACCAGATAAATTTCAAACTGGATTTAGAAATTACGTGGGAATTATTGGTTTAGAATCATCTGCAAATTATTTATTAAAATTTGGAATGAATAATATTCGTGAAAAAAATCAACACTTGTCTAATATTTTAAGAGAAGAATTATCAAAAATCCCAAATATTATTTTGTATGGGCCAGAGGATCCAAATGTTAGAACAAGTATCGTTTCTTTTAATCTTAAAGGAATTGATTCACAACAAGTTGTTGAAAAATTAGAAAAACAAAATATTATTTTAGCTGTAAGGGAAATAATGGACATAAAAATAATACGGGCATCTCCTCACTTTTTTAACACTGAATCTCAGATTTTTACTGTTGTTGATGCAATAAAAAAATTATAGATTTTCTTGTTCTTCTATTACCATCATTGTTAGTGTTGATTGAACTTTACTGATTTTTCTAACTTTGTTGGTAATGATTGCACGTAACTTTTCAGCATCATTAGAGGATAATTTTAAAACAATATCATATACTCCGTATACTCCTTGAATCTCAAACTTGACATCTTCTGCTACAAGAATTTGTTTTACTTCATTGATGATTGCTTCATCTGATCCTAAATCAGAATTTAATAGAACATATGCAGTAGGCACAAGGGATTTTTTCATGAGACAGTATTTAACCTTTCATTGTCCAAAACTGATAAATCACTAGTACGTTCTGATGATGTGAACCTAATAGACTTGACACTTACAGTATCAGAATCTATTCCAAGTTTTTCTGGGTCTCCGGCACCACAATTCATTGACTGGTCTGATATAGAACACGAAGGGTATAATCTAGAACTTTTATTTCCAAGCTCACATACTGGCACTTATCTTGATGCACCATTTCATTTTGTCAAAACTGGTCTAAAAATACACCAAATCCCACTTGACAGATTAGTTGGAAAAGATATTCTAATAAAACTTAAAAAAATAAAGAATACTTCTATTACAAAATCAGATATTTTATTATTTGAAAAAAAGAACGGTAAAATCCCAAATCATGCATCAATCTTCTTTTTTACAGAATGGCCAAAAAATCTAAAACAAAATAATTATTTTACTGAAAATCCTGGACTAGATGCAGCGTCTGCAAAATATCTAACATCAAAAAAAAAACCAACTTAGTTGGCATTGATTCTCCTAGTATAGATCTAGGCAAAGATGAATTATTTACAGTTCATCATATTTTATCAAAAAATAATATTTTGATAGTGGAAAATTTGACAAATTTGAACAAAATACAACATATAGAATTTAATTTTACAATTCTTCCATTAAAGCTAAAAGATGCAACAGGTTCACCTGTTCGTGCAATGGCATCTTGATTTTACCTTTTATTTCGTAATACTAAAAATACAGAGTAATCATAAATCTAACATGAGTAAACCTGGAAATATTTGGAGAAAGGTTCATGGTAAAATCACTAAAAAACCAACTAATTTTTCTTGGCTAATTGAAGAAAAATTAGCAGGCTCAGGTATTCCAACAAGTTTTGATGAATTTAATTGGCTTCTAAATCAAGATATAAAATCAATTGTAACTATGACTGAACAAGCATTACCAGATGATTGGATACAAAATATTGAATATCTACATGTACCGACTCCTGACTTGACAGCACCTGATATGGATAGAATAGATTCTGCAGTAGACTTCATACATGAACAAATTAAAAATGATCAAGCAGTAATGGTTCATTGTGCTGCAGGAATGGGAAGAGCTGGAACTATACTTGCATGTTATTTTATAAAATATGAAAAATTCTCAGCAGATGATGCAATTAAAAAAATTCGAGATGAAAGACCTGGCTCAATTCAATCTGATGTACAGGAATTAGCTATTGGGTTTTATGAAAAACATGTAAGAAATTAGTTTAAATAAATTCTGAAACTAATTTTCCATCTACAACTTTAATCTTCAAGGTTTTATCTTCTTGAAAAAACAAAGTTATTCCGCCGTCTGAATCCGGATCTTCTACTTTGACAAGTTCTAGCATTTTGATTGCATCAAATTTTTCCATTCATATCACCTATTCTGGGATTGACACTGTCTCAATTTTACCACCAACTGCTTTTATGAACATAAACCTGTTGTCTTTGAAGATAAATGTAATTCCTTCTTCTTTATCAGGTTCTTCGACTTCAAGTATTGGTTGTCCTAACAGACCATCGTATTTTGCCATTAGTATTTCCACAAAAAAGTTCCTTATATCCCTAATTGACTAGAATAATTTTTCATAATAATCGATATTTTAGGCGTGTTTAGCTTTAAAATTTGACTGTACAACACTGCTTTTACAGCTAATTCTTTTTTAATATTTTATTTTTTATATTATAGAAGTAACAAATTGCCTTATGGATATCTTTCAATCTCTAGTCTAACGTAATCTACTCCAATTTCTGTTTGCAATTCTTCCCTTTTAGTAATTTTCCACTGTTGATCACCAATCTCTTGTGAATCTATACTTTGTTTGAATTTAGAATTTCGCCAATCTTGCAATTATCTACTTGTTTTTTAGGTACGCTTCCTTCTATTACATCCACAGGGATTCCCTCCTTGATTTCAACTGCTTTTAGTAAAATATTTACCATCAACTATTTTCCTAAGTTAACTTGAATTAATGTTTTGTAATTATTATTACTAATTCGGGTTTTTTTAATGGATCTCTATTCGTATTTTCTCCATACCTGGTAATTGCACCAATACACGGATCTTCAAGATTAGTAAAATCCTCTACCCTGCTTATTACCCTCATCATTGCAAATGCTCTTATTTTTGCATCTGGAAATGCTTCTGCAAGTCTATTTACTCCACCTAGTATTGCAGCTCCACGTGTAATCACATCATCTACAAGGATAATTTCTTTAGGTTGAAACAACAATTCTTTAACATTCATTGATTCGTAATGTTGGAAAGCCTTTGGTCTATTTTTTCCACTTGTTTGACCCGATGATCTTGGCACTGCCTTTATTCTCTCTAGACATGATTCTGATGATTTACCTAATCCATTTTTGATTAATGCTGTTGTAAGTAGTTGTGGTACCCAAAGCATATCTGGTTTTAACAATGAACTTTTAGGGGTTCTGTTGCGTTAGCGGGTGTTATGTATAAAATATGAATTTTCTCCAAATTGAACTTTAGCCAAAATAGGTTCTGTTGGGTTACGGGATATAGAATGAAATATGATCTTCTTCAAAATGGGATCAAAGCATATCTAAATAACAATGATCTCTATTTCACTAGAACTGTTTTTGACGCTTCCAGTTTCTATAAAATCATGTTTTTGCCAGGACGCAAAAGCTTCAGCTCCAATCTTGTGTTTGCCTTTTCCTAAATCTGATGCTTTGAATACAAATTTCTCATTAAAATCAAATAATTCCTGTCTAACTTCCTCTTCTGATAATCTGATAAATGGCTCAAAATTTTTGGCTACCTGTACCCAAATTCGTCTATCTTTCATTGGATTGACTAGTTTTGGATTTCTTGTCCAAAATATTGCTGCCTTTCTGTAAGTATCAATGGTTCTTCCTAATTCCTTCTTTCTTAATCCGCCAGTTGTTAATTTTGTACCGTATTTCAGTTTGAATGAAACATCATTATTGTTGTAGGCTTTAGTCCAATTAGCCTCATTGAAGGCATTTCTAATGTCACCTTCAACTAAAAATTGGACATTTATCTCAATATTTTCATCAGATGAGTATTCATCTTTGGATTTGACTAATTCTATTGCTGAAATCTTACTTTCTCCCATATTACTACTCGTAATGATTTATATCCGCAATAAGTGCTTTTTCTGAATACATGAACGCAGAAGTAATCAGTTCTGAACCTAAAGAAATCAGCCTTTCAATCACTGAAACTGATATAGGAATTTTATACATAATTCAACATGAATTGCTAAAAGCACCAACTACTGATTTTGCAGGTGTTATTGTAAAGCATCCTCTAACCAATGTGTGTTGGATGAGAGTTAATTCTAGTTCAAAACCATTAGGTGAAATTAAAAAAGCAACAGAATCAGCAATAAAAATGGCTCAAGAGTTTAATCAACTATTCCATTCCAAAATTAAGGTAAATTAGATTGAAGTTTTGCCCTAAATGTGAGGTCAAATTAAAAAATAATGGTTCAGGCCTTCAATGTTCAAAATGTGGTTATATTGAAGGAGAAAAAGCAAAATCAACTAAAAAAGTTACTACTGAAGAAGAACCCGATTTTTCATTATTAGCTTTTGAAGGAAATGAAGGAGAAGAATCTAACCCAACTATCAAAATAGATTGTGAAAAATGTGGACATGATGAAGCAGTAGGTTGGATGTTTCAAACTAGAAGTGCAGATGAACCTACGACAAGATTTTATCGTTGCCAAAAATGTAAATACACTTGGCGTGATTACACATAAGGTTTAACTGGAACATAAAGATAAGAAAATTGATTTGACTTTTGGAGCAAAAACAAGCGGATCAGATGATCTAAAAGCTATCATTTCTGCAATATCTACACTTGTTGAAGAAGCAACTTTTGTTGCAACAGCAGAAGGAATTACTTTTAGAGGAATGGATCCATCACATGTAGCTCTCATTGATATTTCATGGCCTAACTCTGCTTTTGAAAAATATGAGTGTGATAGTGATATTAAATTTGGAGTACGAATTGATGAGTTTTCTAAACTTATTAAGAGAGCAGATAAAAAAGATAGCATAGAAATTAGTATTTCTGAACAAAATATGTTGCTTGTAACAGTTGGAAAAAATAAAAAATATAAAATGCGTTTAATAGAAAGTTCTGCAACTGATACACCATTACCAAAAATACCATATGATTCAAAAATTGTTTTAACTTCTTCAAAGTTTGACAAAATTCTTGGTGATGTTCAAGTTGTATCTGATTATCTTACAATACAAACATCTGATTCAAAAGGAGATTTTTCTGGAAAAGGTGATTCTGGTGAAGTTGTAATTGAATTAGACAAAGATGATAAAGAAATTGAAGAAATTTCTTCAAAAGAAGATAGTGCTGGTACGTACAGTCTTGAATATCTAAATCCTGTGGTGAAAGCAGTAGGTTCCAATGCGGGCTCAATTACATGTGAATTTTCAAGCGCAAAACCCCTTAGAATTGAATTCAAAGTGGCAAATATTGGTAGAATTCACTTTTACTTGGCTCCACGCGTAGAAAGTTAAAGCATTTAAAGATTAACTAGTTCAGGTATTTTGAATTGAGACTTGTAATAAAATATGGTGGAACATCAATTTCTGCTACTAAAGATATTCAAACTGTATCTGCCCATCTTGATGAATTATCAAAGAAAAATCAAATTGTTGTTGTTTGTTCTGCAATAAGTGGAACTACTGATGACTTGTTAGAAATATCTGAGTCTATAAAAAAAGAAAATAAATCTAAAGCTGAACAATTGGCATCAAAAATTATCAATAGACATAAACAGTTAGCTAAACAAACTATTAAAAAGTCTGATGTATGTAAAAAGTTACTAACAAAACTTGATGAAGATTTTGTAGAACTTCTTGCTTTAATTGATGGAATGGTACTTTTAGGTGAAGTTACATCTCGAACAAGGGATTATTTAATTTCGTTTGGTGAAAGATTATCAATAAAATTAGTTTCAGCTACAATTAATGATTCAGGAAACAAATCACTTCCTTTAACTGGAAAGGAGGTAGGTATTGTTACTGATTCTAATTTTGGAGAGTCAAAACCCCTAATTGACACAACTAGACTAAGAATATCAAAAACTGTAGATGCATTATTGATAAAGAAAATAATTCCTGTTGTTGGGGGATTTGCAGGAGCAGATCAACATGGACATGTAACTACATTTGGTAGAGGAGGATCTGATTATTCAGCTACAATAATAGGTTCTTGCATTAAAGCAGATGAAATTTGGTTAATGAGTGATGTAGATGGTTTAATGACTGCAGATCCAAAGATTGTAAAAAATGCTAAACTTCTCAAAGAAGTATCTTACATTGAAGCAATTGAAATGGCTTTGTTTGGTGCAAAGCAGATACATCCACGAACATTTGAACCTCTATTAGATAAGAAAATACCTATGAAAATTAGAAGTTCTTTTAACATTAAAAATGAAGGAACTTTAGTTTCTGCATCTACTTCAGCTGCTGTTCAAAATACTGTAAAATGCGTAAGTAATGTTCGAAATAATGGATTAATTGATGTAAGGGGTGGTAGTATGGTTGGAACACCTGGTACTGCTGCTAAGATATTTGCAACCTTAGCAAAAGCTGGAATCAATGTAATGATGATCTCTCAAAATCCATCTGAATCAAGTATAACTATTGTAGTAAAAAATGCTGATCTTGACAAAGCTGTTACTGCATTGGAGATGGAATTATTGGGAAAAATTATCAAAAAATTGGAAGTTACTACAAATGTTGCAATAATTGCATTAATTGGTTCTGGAATGAGAGGAACAATTGGAGTTGCATCCAAAGTTTTTAGTGCAATTGAGAAAAACAAAGTAAACGTGTCCATGATTACGCAAGGTTCGTCTGAACTTAATCTTGCATTTATAGTAAAAAATTCTGATACAAATGTAGCTGTCAAAGCTTTACACGATGAATTTACATTAGATAAAATCAATTAAGACAAATCATTTAAGTGAATAGTTTTAAGAATACTTGTTGAATAAACTTCAATCTTTGTTAATCATTGCAATTTTTGCAGTTGGTGCAATTTTCATATCTTTATCAACTGATCAATATGCTGATGCAGGTTCTAGAAAAAAAATCCATTTCACTGAAACAATAACATCGTCTCAAGATCCTAGTCAAGGACATGAAAATCATCAATTGGCACTTGTATTATCTCCTAATGAGGGAACAATCTATACGGGTTCTATGACATTTACTTCTAGTGAACCTATGCAGATTGTGGTTTTACATGAAATTAATTCACAAGAATCAAAAGGTCAACCTACATGGACTGTAGATGGAAAAACAATCTATAGTTTATCCTTAATTGACTTACAAAAAAATTCAGGTTCATTTGAGTTTACAGGAGCTGCTCTTGCATTACATACATCAAATTCTAAGGAATTTACCACTACGGTAAGTGTTGATGGATGGATTAGAGGACAACCTACTGAAGTTATAATGCAAAAAATTGAATTAGAAAATGAAGAATCTTTTCAACTACTTTCAAGAATAAATGTACCAGCTACTATTCCAATGCATAAAGGAATCTATGAAGGAAGTCAAGTTTCTTATATTATAACTGATGGTAGTGATGAAGAATATTCAAAAAGTCTTTCAGAAAAACAAAAATGGAATGTAGAACTTGCTCCAGTTCTTGCAGATGTTCCAGAAAATACACTTCAAAAATTATATATTTTTAAAAATGGGATAAAAGGTGATGGAATTTATGGATTTCAAAATGAAATATTTTCTAGCACTCCATCACAAGAATTAGAATATAGTGCATTGAATTCTATCATTGAAGTTACTTGGAAAGTAGGTCAAAAGGAAATTGAATTTCAATCCGAAGCAGACGTAATAACAGCTAAAGAAGGTGGTAGAATTGAATTTAATGAAACAGGAATTATTCTAAATGCACCACAAATTATTTGGCCTGATGGACAAATGAAAGTTCGTTCAGACAAAGAAATTATTGATGAAATGTCTTACAGTGGTGGGCAAATTACTGAAATTAATGAAGAAGAAATGACAGTTACTTTTGTAGCTCATAGAGGTTGGGGACCTGATGGAAGAACCATTTACTATATCGTAACTGATGCAACGCCATCAGGACCTGCTGAAACAATGGGAGTTGCATCTTCTCCAAACTCAGCTAATCTAATTGTTCATCCTGGAGCAGTTGATTTATTCCAATTCAAAAATGGAATTACCGGTTCTGGACCATTAGGATTTCAGGCAGGAATTGCTGGAGCATCACTTGAAGATGCAAATTATAGTCCCATGTGGAGAATCTATTTAGTTGAATGGAATGATGCAAAATCTGCCAAAATTTTAGAAACTAAATCAGATATTGACTCTTTTCGAGCAAAAGACATGTTATCAGTCAGTATTGCGCGACCAACAAACAGTGATCACATAGTTAATTGTCCATTCATTAATCCGTTTCAATAATCCACTAAACGGATAAATTACTTGATAAAAAATTTCTTTTAAAATTGACTGGTAAACTCTACATTGTTGGTGTTGGACCTGGGCATCATGATCATATGACTTTTCGAGCAAAAGAGGTAATCGGCGAAAGTGACACTATTGTTGGTTATGAAACTTATGTAAATTTAGTTCAAGATCTTATTGAAGGTAAAACTATTCATCGTTATGCTATGACACAAGAAGTGGAAAGAGCTCATCAGTGTATTGATCTTGCTAAATCTGGAAAAATTGTATCACTTGTTTCCAGTGGTGATCCTGGAATTTATGGAATGGCAGGATTAATCTATGAAACGCTTGCTGAATCTGGTTGGAATCCAAAAGATGGACTTGAAGTAGAAATTGTTCCAGGTGTATCTGCACTTAATTCATGTGCATCAATAATTGGTTCACCTCTAATGACTGACTTTGCAGTAGTAAGTATGAGTGATCTACTAGTCCCATGGGAGGTTATTTCAAAAAGAGTTGAAGCAGCTGCACAAGGTGATTTTGTAATTGTAATTTACAATCCTGCTAGTAAGAAAAGAATTCATCAATTACAAGATACAAGAAAAGTTCTTTTAAAATACAGAAAACCTACAACCCCAGTTGCAATTATCAAAGGTGCATTTAGAGAATTTGAAACTGTGGTTATAACAGATTTAGAAAATTTACCTAATCATTCAGATCAATTAGGTATGATTACTACTGTAATTATAGGAAATTCATCAACATATACTTACAAAGATTTAATGATTAATCCACGAGGTTACAAATCAAAATATAATTTAGAAGAACAAACTAACCCAAATCTTAAAGTTTAACACTTCTTTTGATAATGTCTTCTGTAATTGGATCTAAATTTAATTTTTCACGAATTGGTGATATTATTTGAATTAAATATTTGGTAACTGCATCCTTGAGATCTCCAGGATGAATCTTATCTTGTTCTACATCATCAGCAAATGTAGGAAAATCATCATAAGATAGAATACCATCTTTTCCATATTGTTCAATTTCCACTTCTTTAAACTGATGAAAAATAATTTGTTCCATTATGTCTATCAAAGGTGCATCATTCACTTTTCCCATCTCACACCATGATTTTCTAATCTTATTTTGAATCTCTTCATTTGAATCATTAATAAAAATTCCAGATTTAGGATTAGATTTACTCATTTTTGTGGGTTTGTCAATGACGATTGTATTATTGTCTTGATTTCGAGCTTGAATCAAACTTGGCAAAATCTTATGATGTATTGAAATTGGTACTTTCCAACCTAATTTAGGAAAAACATCTCTTACTAACATGTGTATTTTTCTTTGATCCATTCCAGCATGTGCTATATCCACATCTAATGATTTGATATCAATTGCTTGCATTGGCGGATAAAGCATCTTTGCCAAATCAATTTTTTCATCATTTTCATTTCTACCCATAATAGTTAGAGTTTTTCTGATTCTAGCGAGTGTAGTATGTTTTGTAAATTTGATCAAATCTTCCCAATAACTAATTCCTAATTTTTCATATAATTCTGAACCCATCACAATTTTTGCTTTTGGACAAACAAATTCAAATGCATTTTTGTAATAATTTGATACTAATGAAATATTTTCCTTACTACCTCCCAATTTATCATTGATAATAGTATGCCAATCTGCAAGAAATATTGTACAATTTACTCCAGCATTTATGAAATCATTAACTTTGTAACCTGTACTCAATAAACTTCCTAAATGTAGAAAACCTGAAATCTCTAATCCAATGTAATGTTTTGGTCTGTCGTTTGTTTCAAATAAATTTCGTAAACCATTATCGGGAACAGTCTCTTGCCATGAATATCCTTCAATTAGCTTTATTTTTCTGTTAACATCCAAACTAAAACAACTTTTGAGAAGTTAATGTATAAAGTTATTCAAAAACTATATTCGAATTTAGAAGGTTTGAATAGAAGATATTTTCATACTGTTTATGACTCTTGAAGAAGGCTTAGAATTAATTCAAAATTACAAAAAAGGTCTTGAGAAATTTCTTGAAACATTACCTGAACAATCAGTTCAATTAGGCTCAGAAATGATTCAAACTTTATCACTAAATTTAAAAAATGAGATTAAAAATTTAGAAGCAATAGAAAAAGCTCTGAAAAGATAACAAAAATCTATGCTCTCTGAATAATCTCATTTGCAGTTCTTTTTGTGTTTTCTTAGTTCATCCGTAGAATCAAATTCTGTTCCACACGCTCTGCATTTTTCTTTTTTCTTATTGTGAGCTTTTTCTTGATGTTTCTTTAATCTATCAGAATCTGTAAGAACTGTTCCACATTTTTTACATTTTAATTCATTTTTATCAGAACTAAATAACCCCACATTCAAATTAGTTACACATAGTAGAAATAGTTTTTTTATTAAATTTTATTTGAATGAAAAATTTACTAAATTTCTGATTGATCTAAGCTTTTTCTTGGTTTTACACTGAGATAAAATGCATGAGTACTAATGATAAATGATGCAAGAAACATTTTGGTTGCAAAAACTAAATTCCATGGTCTATCAGGATCTGGATAAGCAATTAATAATTTATCAATATCTGGAGCTATTTCATCTATGATTCCTGCAGTTATTTGTGCGTTTAATACTGTGAAATTGTATAGCACTTCATAAAGAGAAATAATTGAGAATCCTAGAAGCATTAATTGAAGTAATGCCATTTTTGTACCAATAATTTTATCGCCGGCAGTTCTCCTCCATCCAATTCTCGTAACACAATACCATCCAATTATTGTAGAAAAAAATATCCAAGTTGTAACTCTTGCAAAATTTTCAAACGGAATAGTGGTGTTATGAATTGCTTCTCCCATGACATATGTTCCATTTTCAATCCATTCTATCATGGTTACATATACTCCAAAAATTAGCGACGATGTCATTATGAATCCACAAATATAGAAAATGTACAAATATACTTTGTAACCTGAATCTGTTTTTTCAAGATAACGTGGCTTCATAATGTCGTTTGCCTAATTTTGAAATATAAAAATTCATGTTTCTGTACTGAGATTTATAGACTAGTTATAATCAGAAACAATGTTGAAAATTGCCATTAACATTCCGATTGTGGGCAAAGAAGAGATTAGAATAGTCAAGTCTATTCTAGAAAATGGAGCTTTAACATCTGCAGCTAATCTAGGCGGCAAACACGTTCAAGATTTTGAAAAATCTGCAGCAGCTTTTACAAAATCAAAATATGCAATTGCAGTAAATTCTGGTACTGCTGCATTACAAGCAGCATTGTATGCCTTAGATATCAAAAAAGGAGATGAGGTTTTAGTTCCTTCATTTACATTTGTAGCAACAGCAAATGCAGTAGTTTCAACTGGGGCTAAACCAGTTTTTGTTGATATTTTAAAAGAAAATTATACTATAGATTCAGATGATTTAGAAAAAAAAATCACTAAAAAAACTAGAGCAATAATTCCAGTTCATCTTTATGGAAATGTAGCAATTATTGAGAGACTTTCTGAAATATCTAAAAAATATAATATTCCTATTATTGAAGATTCTGCACAATCTTTAGGATCAACTTACAAAGGAAAACACACTGGAACTTTCTTTGAAATGGGATGTTATAGTATGTATCCTGCAAAAGTTATGACTGCAGGTGAAGGTGGTTTTATTGTAACCAACAACAAAAATCTTAGGGATAAATTATTAATGATAAGAAATCATGGGATGGTAAATGGATATGATACTAAAGTATTTGGTTTGAATTTACGATTACCTGAAATCAATGCTGCAATTGGAACTGTACAAATGAAAAAACTTCCCAAATTTTTAAAATCTAGAAAAGACAATGCCCAACGTTTATCAAAATTAATTTCTGATCTTAATATTACATTACCTGTAGAAAGAAAAAATGAAAATGTAAATTGGTATCTTTATACAATTTCTATTAGTAATCGTGATAAATTTTTGAAAAAATTAAATCATAAAGGAATAGGTGCTGCATCATACTATCCTACACCGGTTCACAAAACTCCTTTTTACAAACTAAAAACAAAACTTCCAGTTACCGATTGGGCTGCATCTCATGTACTATCTTTACCAATCCATCCAAATGTGACTCAAAAAAATATTGAATTTATTGCTAAAACTATACATGAAATATTGTGAATGCAATAAGTGAAGCTATCGGTGAACTTTGTAAGCTAATTTTGCCTATCAATGAAGAATTTTACCTTGGAAATCCTAATTCTAGTATAGCAATTTGTACTCTTTCAAGTATAGATTTACTCAAAGAATTTTCAAATTCTGAAATTCTAAATAAAATATCTGTTGTAGGACGTTTACTTTCTGAAAATAAAGGAATTGATTCTATAATCAGATATGCTAACAAAAATCCTCAAGTTGATACAATAACCATTTGTGGAAAAGAAGTTTGGGGACATAAATCTGGTCATTCTTTATTACAAATTTACAAAAATGGAACAGATCAAAATAATAGAATAATTGATTCTACAAGTCCAGATCCATTCCTTACAGTTTCTAAATCAGAAATAAAATATTTTCAAGATAATATTGGTCTTATAGATTTGATTAATGTGACTAATTTTGAATTAGTTTTGAATAAAACTAGATTTTTTTAATAACCGCTTAATTGTCTTTCACGATTAATTTCATTTTTCTTTTTGTATTCATATAGAATATCATCAGGTGTTAATTTTAGTTCTAAAGATGCTTGTACAACAAAGTGCCAAATATCAATTAATTCTTCTCTTGCTTCTGTTTCGTTGAATTCAACTGGAGTTTTCCACCATTTCCAGTTAGTTGTTCTTTGTAGCTCAACTGCTTCATGCATAATAGCTGTACATAAAGCAGAAACTTTTCCTTCAGTATCTTTTGGATATCTATCTAATTTTATCATGCTAGATAGTCCTTTTTGAAGTTGGAAAATTGTTTCTAGTCGATCTTTTTCTTGTGACAATGATAAATTAATTTGAGAAATAATTGAACTTAAATCTTTTTAGAAACGGATCATTTTTTCATAATTTTTAATACGCTTTGCAATATCACCATTTTTTATTTTTAATAATCCTTTAAGACCATATTTTTCGACAGCAAATGATCCTAAAACATTTCCATACACCACTGCTTTTTTAATATCTGATATTTTGGTGGATTTTTTACTTGCAAGGTATCCTATCATTGCTCCTGCAAAAGAATCTCCTGCTCCTGTAGGATCTACAACATCCTCTAAAGAAAATCCTGCGGTTGGAAAAATTACGTCGTCATAAAACATTAGAGAACCGTGCTCCCCTTTCTTAATAATAACATACTTTGTTCCCCATTGCATCATTTTTTTGGCACATTTTATCAAATTGAATTCTTTTGTTAAAAGTTTAGCTTCATCATCATTTATTACTACAGCATCTACTGATTTGATCATTTTAATTACTGCATCACGTTTTGTAGAAATCCAAAAGTCTATGGTATCACACATAGAAAATTTGACTTTATCAAATTCTTTGATTAGAGAAGTATTTTGTTCTGGATCATTATTTGCAAGATATACAAATTGAGATTTTTTGTATGCTTCAGGTACAGTTGCTTTAAAATCACCGAGTACATTTAATTCAGTTTTTAAAGTTGATCTTGTACTAAGAGTACTATCATATTTTCCATCATAACGAAATGTTTTACCCTTTTTGATAGTTAATCCTTGTAAATCAAGATATTTTGATAAAATTTTATGGTGAGATTTAGGAAAATCTTTTCCAACTACAGCAATTAGACCTGTGTCTACAAAATTACTAGCTGATATAGCTGCAAATGTTGCAGCACCACCTAAAACATTCTTTAATGTTTTTTTGGGAGTTCTAATAGTATCTAATGCTGTAGATCCAAAAACAGTAAGCATTTGATGAGAAACTAATTTTGATGTATAAATTCTCTTGCTTGTTCTTCTGTTGGATAGTATACAAATGGAACATCTATCGATGTAATTAACAAATCATATTTTGTTACTCCTGAAATCTTTACTGAGTGTGAATCGTCTGAATTAATATCTGTATGAAAAGTTCCTCTCACAAAACTACTACTTAATGGTTGTAAAGTAAACGAGTCTAGATTTCCCTTTCCAATAATTTTATCATTAGAAATTACAAAAAACTCAGTTTCCCCTGCAGTTAATAGCAATAATGAAGGATTTTCAAATTGTAATTCAACATTATAGTTTGAGCCTTTTTCATTTTCATTTAATAATTCACTTTGACTGATGCTCACCCCTATCTGCGAAGCTGATGCATATTGCGAATATCCAAAAATACTCATGCCTAATACAAATAGAACAACTATGCCTGCTTTTTTAGAAGATTCCATGACTAGTTTTTTTAAATTTACATTTAACCTAAAAGGAAAAAAATCCCAATAAATTGTGTAAAAGTTTTGATCTAATCTTAAAGCTCCTTAGAGCTAGCATGATAAATCGAAATTAAATGATAAGATCATAGTGGCTAGAATTAAACTCAAACTAGGGGAAAATGAAATTGAGGTTGACTCTAGAGATTTCTACGTAGATAATCAAACACTCGGTGAAATCATTGATAATATTTCTCAGCATTTACCTGAAAATCAAGCTAAAATTATATATGAAACAGAATCTACCCAATCCCCATCTGAAGTTGAGCATTCAGCTCAATTTGGTTTGGAATATCTAGATGATGCTGAAGCATATGAACCTGAATTTAATGAACCAAAATACATTACATCCCATGAAATAAAATCAAAATTAAGAATTTTAGAAACAAGCAAATTCTTTGATTCTCCTAGGACAGTCACTGAAACTGTTCAACAATTAAGAGAATATGGTTGGGCCGCTAGTCTATTAGACGTATCGAAAATTTTAGCAAAAATGGCTTCTAATAAAGAAATATTAAAAAATTCTGAAGAAAATCGTACTCACTATTTTACTCAAGAACAATTAGTAGCTAACTAGAAAGATAATTACGTTTTTCACATTTTAAAAAGATTTCTCCATCTAAATGATCAAAATGCGTTTTACATTCTTTACATGTATGATGCATATCAAAATATTCATCCTTTTCAATTTCTCCAATTCTATTTGATTCTAAATCTGTACTTTTGCACTTTATACAATGACAACCACATTCAATTTTCATGATTAATTTCCAATAATGTATGTATAGTTGAAATGACTATACAAATCATTGGAAAAGAAAAGAGAGATACCGATTGAAATTGATGATCACTTTAAGCTTTTTGGAAAGGAACCATGGGAAGTTGATTATGGTGAAAAATGTGCTGTATGTAATGTTCGTATTGATGAATATGGTTTTTGTTCTTGTGGTTCTAGTGGAGATTAAATTTTCTAACTAGTGGAATCATCAAAATTATCAAAAATCCAATTGCTAACGGTGCAATTATTGGAAATTCAGGTACAACAGTAGTTCCTATTATTGTAATTTCTCCTGAAGTATCTGGTTTGATGTTTACCCAAACATGAGTTCCATTGTTGATATAATCATTAAAAAATATTTTTCTATCATCAAGAAATACAGCATATGGATCCCATAGTAATTCTAGAGGTATTATGGTGGTAACAAACTGATTACTATCATTTATTTTAAAGCTAATTTGTTTTGAAGGTTGATTAAATTCAAATCCTTCTATATCTGCAAATGTACTCATTTCAACTACAAATTTTTCATTTTCCCAATTGACATGTTCATAATATTTTGGTTCATCAATTGAATATTCTAAAATCATCTGACATCCATGACATCTAAAACTATTATTTCCATCTAATGAAACTGCCTTTTTATCCATAAAAAATATTTTTACTTTTTCAGGAATAACAAAAACGGTTGTATGCAGATATCTAAAATCCCATGTCCAAATATTATTTTTTAGTACTAATACGTCATCTAGATTATATTTTACAAATAATTCACCTTGGTTTGGTAAGATGGAAACAGTGTCTTCTCCTTCTGTAATGTTAATTGATTCATGTTTTCCTATTGCATCTATAAATTCTAAATTAGAAATTGTACCATTTATCAATTTTAGTTGTATCACTTTATCCAAATTTTTAATTTGATGTACTACGACTACATTTCCTTCGTTGTCAATTGTTACTTCAACTAATTTTTGATTAATTTCAAAGATAGATTCTGTTTGAGCATTTGCTTGTGGAACAACTAAAATTACTAACAATATCAAAAGACTTGAAATAATTTTTGAATTCATTTATTCTAATGTAACATGAATCATTGATGTTTTTTCTAGAGGACAATCATTACCATCTCTATCAAGATTGACAATTTTATCTGCTACCTCTATTCCTTCTATAACTTCTCCAAATACAGTATATTGTCTATCTAAAAATGCACTATCTAAAGTGACTATGAAAAATTGTGAACCTGCACTATCTGGATCTTGTGATCTAGCCATGGAAACTATGCCTCGTAAATGAGATCTTGAACTAAATTCGGCCTTGATATTATATCCTGGTCCTCCCATTCCCCATGACCCTTTGTTGTCTGTTTTTGTATTGGGATCGCCTCCTTGAATCATAAATCCTGGTATGACTCTATGAAAAAGAGTTCCATCGTAAAATCCATCTCTAGCTAGTTTTTCAAAATTTCTTACAGTTTCTGGAGCTAGTTCAGGTAGAAGTTTAAATGAAATCTTTCCTAAATTGGTTTCAATGCTGACTGTACTCATTGAGATAAATTTAGAAATACATCTTAATAGTCTTTTGCGGAAATGACTTAGAATATTATTATAGATACTTTGACTATGTTGAAAAATTCATAACTATCTGTACGGTTTTCGTTAGAAAATTTGTTCATGTAGACTTTAGAGTTTTTTATTTTTAATATTATCTTAACAATTTGAATTTATTAAATATGACAATTTTAAAATTCTAAAAGTTATAGTCTTATATAGAACAATTAAAATTTAGAATTCGTTGAATCGTACAAACCAAAGCACGATAATTAAAGAAGCGATTAATTCTTATCTTGACAAAGGGGTAACCGACAAGCAGGATATCTATACCAAAGTAGTTGATGAACTTGGTGTTCCAAGACCAACTGTAAGAAGAGTTGCAAGAGATCTAAGAACTGAACTATTGCAAAAAATTCAAATCTTACAATCAGATATGCCAAAAGCTACTGCTACTACCATTGAAGAAGACGAATAAATTCGGCCCTTTTTTCTTTTTAATTATATTATTTTTTGATTTTTAGCATTACTGTTATAAATAATGAAATTTTCAAATAATTATGGGATATGTTGGTAATCATTTAGCCACATTAGTAACCGGAGTTTTTGCAGCAGTATTAACTGGACTTTGGGCACTTTGGGATTTATCACCAATATTAGATTTCATATTTCTAATGGCAGTTCCGATTACTTGGTTTATGACTTTTACATGTTGGATTTCACAAAAAAGTACTGACTACATGCATCATCATGCACATTCCAACAGTGAAAAAAAAAGCTTGAGTAATACACAAACTATTGAAACTACTTCAACAGGTTCACAAGTCAGTATTTCTGAAATAAAACAAATACAAAATGAATTATCTCTTGAATTAAACAATGTAAAAGAATCTGTAAAGCTCAAAGACAGTGAAATTGAAAGATTAAATCAAAAAATTTCTAATCTTGAAACTCTTGTCCAGATAGAGTCATTAAAATCTGAATTAGCTAATCTCAAAATGTTAGCTTCTGAAAGAAAAATTAAATAAATAATTCTAATCGTTGCAATGGCAGCAAGATTCACCATGGCTTTCTTTACATCCGGGACAACTAACTGCACCTCCAAAATGGCATTTACATGAACATAATTCAGTTGGATCTTTTTCTAAAGACAATAGTATCCTTTCTATATCATGTTTATATTTGATTTTTGCATTTTAAACAAAAATAACCAATTATTCATATATTGAACAGCAAGTTTTTCTCAAAATTACAATTATTGTAAATATACAAATTTTATTTTCTAGTTAAAATATTTTATTATAATAATTCATTTGAAAATGAATTAATAAAATGATTTTGATTTCTAAGTTTCAAGAACTAAATTTTACAAGATAATAAACATCATAGAAATTATCTAACAAATTACCATATCTTAATTATTGATTTTTTAAAACTAAGATGAATCTAGATCTATGAATAAAATAAAAATTTTATTTTTTTAAATATTTGTATGGTTTTTTTAAAAATAATATCAATATTGAGATTTAATCAAAATGATTAATTGAGGTTAATTTTAATGTAATTTTGAAGCTATTTCTAAAGTTTCATCAACCATCTCTTTTAATCTATTTTTAGCATCTTCATCACTTATTGAATTTTTAGTTATAGATTCTGTAGTTAAAAATACAGCCTTTGGATTTGTAATTACTCTGAAATATAACATTAATTGTGTAATCAATGTCTGGACATTGATGAAACCAATATTTCCTGCAGCTAAAATTGTAATTCCGGCAACTTTTCCTGGAGTTTTTTTGTAATTGATATATTCAAACAGATTTTTTAATGCTGAACTAAAGAATGAATTATAGATTGGTGAACCAATTAACCATACATCTGCATCCATGATATCATTTGCAGTATTTTTTGTTGTCTCGTTATATTCTATGTCTGGTCCTCTATAGTATTCAATTTGGCCTTCAGAAAGATTGATAAATTTTGTATCTTGGTTTTTTAATTTAGCATATTCAAAAACATATTTCATTAACACTTGTGTATTTGCATTTTTTCTTGGACTTCCAGAAATAACAACAATTTTCATATTTTCAACCATTTGTCTTTCTATTTAAATTTCCGTTAATTGTTGAAATTAAACGGGCTTGGAGGGCTTCGATCCCTCGACCTGTAACTTAGGAGGCTACTGCGCTATCCATGTTGCGCGTCAAATTGACTCTGCGCTACAAGCCCAGCAAAAAAAACATTCTTAATTATTTAAGCGTAATCAAGATTATCTTTGATCAAATTTTGAATTTTTTCCCAATTTTTATTTTCTTTGTCATTCCATTTTTCAAAAAATACAACATCTTTCAATTCTAGTCTAGGTAACCAACCTTTAGTTTCAAGATCTGGCTTCTCTGCAAATTCATCAACATATCCTAAACACAAGTATGCGACAGGTATAACATGTTCAGGCAAATCTAAAGTTTCTTTTAATGTCTCATTTGATAGAATACTTACCCATCCAAGTCCTACTCCTTCGGTTCTAGCTGATAACCATAAATTTTGTATTGCACAACATACACTGTAAAGTCCTGCTTCAGGAATACTTGATCTACCAATTACAAATGGTCCAAATTTTGTAGGATCATATGTTACACAAAGATTAACTGGAGATTCTAAGATACCTTCTAATTTGAGTGAAAGATATTTTGATTTTTTTGGTTCTTCTACTAATTGTGATGAACGATTTTTTTCTTCCTCAAAAGATTCTTTTATTTTCCTTTTTGTATTCAGATCTTTTATTAAAATAAAATTCCATGGTTGAGAAAATCCTACTGAAGGAGCATGATGTGCAGCATTAAGAATTTTTGATAAAATCTCATCTTCGATTGGTTTTGAGATAAAGTGAGATCTTACATCCCTTCTTGAATAAATTGCCTTGTAGAAGCCTCTTTTTTCTTCATCAGTAAAATTCTCTGTCATCTATTTTGTACCTTCTTTCTTTCTTTTGTTAAACGTTAATAATGTCAATTGTTTGATTTATTTTTCAATGGGCCTGTAGTCTAGCTGGTTAGGATACTGCCTCGACATGGCAGTGATCATGAGTTCGAATCTCATTAGGCCCACTTTTTAATTATAACTTATTTTGAAATCTTTGTCAGTTTCGCTCCATGACGTCTGAGTAGTAATTTTTCCTTCAGCAGAAAAATTAGTAATTTTTTCATTAATAGCATCTTCATAAATTTCTGAATTGACTTTAGATTTGTTAAGAACAAATGTATTTTTTAATGGAATTTCAGCACCTGAATAGAACAAAGCTCTTCCAGGTAATGCAATATCTACTGTAGAATACAATCCAGAACCTAATAATTTATCATCGCCATATAATTGGAAATCAATAAGTGACACTGTCAATGTTTTATCACTGGGATTTTTTACTAAAAACGTAACTTGAAACTTTGCTTGATTAATCACTGTGTTTACATCTATTAGTTCTACACTTGCTAATTCAATTTCAACTAGGTCAAGATCAACATTATCCAAACTAGCATAGTACACAATTCCTCCCATTAATGCAAAAACTCCAACAATAGCTAGATACACTGTCATCTTGCTTTGAAGTATCATTTCATTGATTCCAGTTTTGTACAACTAAAAAAGGTTGTCAAGATCCAAATACATAATATTTGATTTAAAATATCATAAACTATGGCTGTAATAGAACAGGCAATTATCACTTGGATTCATCTTGTAGCTGCTGCAATTTGGGTAGGCGGTTCTTTATTCATTGGACTTGTATTTTCTCCTCTTTTAAAAACAATGACAAGTTCTGTTGAAGAACGAATGCAAATTATGATTCGTGTTGGTAAACGATTTAACAAAATTGCGGTTCCTTCATTGATTATCTTAATAATAACAGGTTTGTATACTTCACATGTATTAATTGGAAAACCTGATCTTCTTGTTTCTACAAGTTATGGAACATTTTTAATTATTAAAATAATTCTTGTAATTGCATTAATTATTACATATGCTGTTCATGTTAGAGTAATTCGGAAAGATGTTGAAGAAAAAATTATGTCAAATCAAATGTCAGAACCTGAAATTCAAAAATTAAGAAAAAAAATCATTATACTTGGAGAGATAACCGTAGTTTTATCTATAGCAATTCTATTTTTTGCCTCATTACTTGATGCTGGAGTGTGAAACCCCTTCAATTATTACCTCAAACCCATTGTTTGTTTTTTCTATACCATATTTACAACCAGTAATTTTTGATGTCACAAACAAATTTGTCTCTAAATGTTTTGTAATTTCTTTGACAGGTAAAATAGTTTTTCCAGAAGCTAAACTAGCAGGAACTACTAACATGTCAGCTAAATTATCATCAATTGAATAATTTTTAATAAAATCATCTATGCATAAATCAAATTCATCTGTTTTATTATTATATAATGCATCAATTCCTATTATAGAATCATTATCTACACTGTAAATTAACAAGGATGCACCCGAATCTAATGCTTCTTCAGATTTAATTTCTACATTAACACTATAGTCTGCTTCAGTTAATTTTTTTACAATTTGATTTACTTTATTTTTAATTTCATTGTTTTCAAATTTTGAAAATGAACAAATTAATTTAACTTCCTTTGTTTTTTGTTTTGAAAATAATATTGATTTTACAATAGATGGATTCACTTGTAATTTTATTTCTCCACCCCCTTTAGGATAGTACCCTCTTTTGATTAATTCAAGTGAAAAATTTATTCCCATTCTTAAATATGCTTCATGTAATACATGTCGTGTATAATCAATAGTAGGACTCCAAAGTATATCTGTGCCACCTTTAATTTTTAAATTAAGTTGTTTTTTTGATAGTGCAACTACAGGAATTAAAACTTGTAAAATTAATGGAATACTTCCAGCAGTTCCAACATCTTCAACTAAATCTAGATTTTCAATATTACTTGGAATGAATTTGATTTCTGTAGATCCTATTTCTGCTCCAATAACTTTGGCATTTGCAACTTTTTGAAGAATTTTGATTGCTGTAAGATGCTGTGGTTTTAATCCAGAAATTTTTCTATTTTTCCTAATATTTTCCAAATGTATTGGTTGTTTTGTAATACATGAAAGTGCAATTGCTGAGCGAATAATTTGTCCACCACCTTCACCATGACCTCCATTAATCTTTAGATAACCCATAATTTTTTCTATTAACCACTCTTTATGATAGTTTTTTAAAAAGAAATTTTCTATAGATGGTATGAATGGTTTGTTGATAGGACGATTCCAACCTTTTCATTTGGGTCATCTAGAAGCATTACAATTTGCATTATCTAAAGTTGATAAATTATGGGTAGGCTTGGGAAGCTCAAACAAATCTGTAGAAAAAAACAATCCATTCACAGCTGAGCAACGAAAAGAAATGATTTTATCTTCAATTGATGATTCGATGAAAGAGAAAATTTTAATTTATTTTATTCCAGATGTTGATAATCATATTAAATGGATTGAAAAAATAGATACTATTGTACCGAAATTTGATATAATTTTTTCAAATGATGATTTGACAAAACATCTGTATTCAAAAAGAAATATCTCAGTTATTTCTATTCCTTTTTTGAATAGGGAATTATTATCTGGAATCAATATTCGTGATCTGATTATTTGCGATCAAAAATGGGATTATCTAGTACCTAATGGCACAAGAAATTTTTTGGAAAGAACTAATGCCAAAGAACATTTGAAAAATCTCTAATTATAAATAAACCCCAAACACACTCTTGATAGATAACATATGGAATACCTTTCAATGCTTCCTGGTCCAACAAATGTACCTAATAGAGTAATGAGGGCAATGCTTGCACCTATCATCAATCATAGAAGTGATGATTTTGTTGAATTATACACTGATGTTGTTGATAAAACTCAACAAGTATTTGAAACACATAATGACATTGTAGCATTATCTGCATCAGGAACTGGTGCAGTTGAAGCCGGTGTTGTAAATTTAGTTAAAAAAGGTGATAAAATTATCATTCCTGTAAATGGAGAATTTAGTAGACGATTATCACAATTAATTGAAGGTCAAGGAGGCAATGTTGTAAAACTTGAAACTCCACCTGGAGAAAATGCAACTTTTGATCAAGTTAAAGAAGCATTTGATAATAACAAAGATGTTAAAGCATTCTATGTTGTTCACAATGAAACTTCAACAGGAACGATGGTAAATTATCTTGATAAAGTATCTGATTTAACATCAAGAAATGATGCATTCTATGTTGTAGATTCTGTTTCACTACTTGGTGGTGCTCCACTTCCGGTAGATAAGTGGAATGTTGATGTATGTATGACTGGTGCACAAAAAGCAATTGCTGCTCCTCCAGGAATTTCACCGATATCTGTTAGTGCTAAAGCTAAAAAATACATGATTGAAAATCCACCATCTACAATGTATTTCAATTTAGCAAGATACTTTAAATTTTATGATGGAGAAAAACATACTCCTTTCACACCTGCATTGCCACTACTTTATGCATACAGAGAAGCATTATCCATTATCTTAGAAGAAGGATTACAAAATGTCTTTAAACGTCATAAAGTTTGTTCAGATGCATTATACTCTGGTCTAAGTGCAATGGGTCTATCTCCATTTGCAAAAGAAGAAGATCGTTCAATCTCAATTATTGCATTAAATTATTTGGATGGACTTGAAGACAAAACTTTCAGAACTACACTAGCTGATAAATTTAAAGTACTAGTTGCTGGTGGTTTTGGTGATCTTAAGGGTAAGGTATTCAGAGTTGGATGTATGGGAGAAGTTAGTCCTTACCATGTAATGAGAACTATTTCTGCAATTTCATCTACATTAGCAATGATGGGATATGATGTTGATGCTCAAGCAGGTCTTAAAACAGCAGAAGAAAAACTAAAAGCTCTCTAAACCTTGTTAACTTAATATAAGGAAATTCGAAACCGATCACATTGACTTTCAATAAAGGTTCACTAATTCTAGTAGATTATACTGCAAAGGTAAAAGATACAGAAGAAGTATTTGATACAACAATTGAAGAAGATGCAAAAAAGCATTATATTCATGAACAAAATTACAAGTATCAACCAAAACTAGTTTCTATTGGTGAAGTTTCTTATCCTGTTCTAAAAGGACTTGATGAAGCACTTGCAAAAACAGCTGCTGGTGATAAACTAACAATTGAAGTAACACCAGACAAAGGTTTTGGTGAAAGAGATTCTGGTAAAGTTCGAATGATTCCTATTAGAAAATTAGGAGAAGACGCAGAGAAAGTTACAGTGGGTGATTCAATTGAAGTTGATAATAAAAGAGGAATTATTCGTTATATTGGTTCAGGTAGAGTTCAAGTTGATTATAATCACAGATATGCTGGAAAAACAATTCTATTTGATGTCAATGTCATTAAATCACTAGATACTCCAAACGACAAAGTTGATAGTATTCTCAAAAACAGATTACCTGTTGAAGATACAAAAATTGCATTTGATTTGAAAGATAAAGAAGTAAACATTACAATTCCTGAAGAAATTTTACGTGCTGATGGATTACAAATAATGAAACACTTTATCCAACTTGATGTTTTCAAATTTGTTTCTACTTTGGAAAAAGTAAATTTTGTTGAAATACATGTCAACAAACAAGCTCAGGAAAAAAAGCCTGAAACAAAAGAAAAAGCTCCTGAACTAAAAACAGCTTAAATTATTCCAGTACTCTTTGCTAGATTAAATGCTCTTTTCTCTGTCATTTTAATTTCTTTTAGAATCGTATATCTTTCTGGTCTAAGATCTTGTGCAATCATTAGGGCTTTTACAATTACTTTTGGTTTTAGATCAATTTGTTTTGCAGATGTAGGAGCTCCTACATCTTTCAATGTCTTTATAATTTTTTTCCAATCTTGCCCTTGCAATTTTCCTATCATGATAGAACCTAATCCACATTTTTCTCCGTGTAATCCTATTCCGGGAGCAAGTTTGTCAAGTGCATGTGAAACAAGATGTTCTGCACCAGAACATGGTCTACTGCTTCCAGCAATACATGATGCAACTCCTGCACTGATCAACCCTTCTACAATTACTCTGGCATCCAACCCCTTTCTTGCAAATTCAGAAGAATTCTCCATAACAATTTTGGCACTCATTAAGGCCAAATTTGCTGCATATCTGCCATAGTATTCCTTTTTCTTTTTGTGACCTAGTTGCCAATCATTCACTGCTATAACATTTGCAATAAGGTCTCCACACCCACTGGCAAGCAATTTTGCTGGAGCCTTTTTAATAATATCAATATCTACAAAAACACCCATTGGTGCAGTTGCTACTATAGAATGAGGTTTGTCGCTTTTTACTGATACAAAAGGACTGGCCATTCCATCATGAGATGCAGCAGTTGGTAAACTTACAAATGGTTTACCCAAATTATATGAAATCAGTTTTGCAGTATCTACTGAACGACCTCCACCAATACCTACAATCAAATCTGAATTATCTTTTTTAACGTCTTTTTGAATTTGATTTAATAATTTTATTTGATTATCTATTGAAGTATGCCAAATAAATTGAATTTTTTTTGATTTTAATGATTTTTCAATTTTTTTCTTTAATATTTTTTGAACATTTGTTCCAGCAATCAAAGATACTTTTTTTGGTCTGTTTAATGAAATGAGAAATTTTCCAAAGTCATTGATGTTCTTTTCTCCAATTTCGATGAGCCTGGGTAATTCCATTTTATGTGATTGCATGCGATCTTGATTTCTTATCATTATTTATGATTTCAAGGGATCAAAAAGTTATTTAAAAGGGGGAGATTCCCTTTACTTTATCTTAATAGGTGTATTTTGTCAAATAACGTTGAAGAAAAAATTCTGCATGGGACTACCACAGTAGGTATCAAGGCTAAAGACGGTGTCGTATTATGCGCTGATATGAGAGCCAGCGCAGGCTATTTTATTGCAAATAACAATACTATGAAAATTCAACAAATCGATTTACACGCAGGACTAACTTTAGCAGGTGGTGTTGCAGATGCACAAAATATTGTTGATATTTTACGTTATCATTCTAATCTTCACAGAGTTGAAAAACAAGACTCAATCTCAATTCACTCACTTGCAAGACTTTGTTCATTGATATTCCATCAAAACCGAGGTTATCCATTCATGGCTGATATCTTACTTGGTGGATATGATGCAAATGGTCCTTCATTGTTTAATGTGGACATGTTTGGTTCAGTTGAAGAAAAATCATATGTCACAACTGGTAGCGGTTCTCCAGTAGCTTATGGTTTACTCGAAGAAGAATACAGAGATGATCTTACAATTGAGGAAGCAAAACAAGTAGCTCTAAGAGCTGTTAAAGCCGCAATAACTAGAAACATTGGTACAGGTGATGGAATTAACATTGCCGTTATGGACAAAGACGGTTTCCGTCTATTAACCGATGAGCAAAAAAAAACCGTCATCGAACTTTAGTGATTTAATGCAACGAAAATATCAAGAAAAAGAATTACCTCCTACTAGCCAGAATATAATGGCCACTATACTGCAAAGTATACCTAAAGAGGCAAGTGTTACAAAAATAGAATACGAAGGACCGAGAATTGCACTTTATACAAATTCCCCACGTTACTTGCTGGAAAATAATGAGACAATTTCTAACCTTGTTAACATAATTAAAAAAAGAATTGTTGTTAGAACTGATGAATTAATTAGAAAACCTGAAGCTGAGGTAAGAAAAATTTTAGTCGATTTGGTTCCAAAAGAAGCAGGTCTACAAGGAACTGTTTTTGATACAACCACTGGTGAAGTATCAGTTGAAGTGAAAAGACCTTGGTTATTACAAAGAGATGCAAAAGAATTCAATCATGCCGAAGTTACTGAAACTATAGGTTGGAGATTACGAATTAGAAAAGCTACCACTATACCTTCACGTACAATTCAAACAATCAATGCAACTCTAAAACAAGCCTCTTCTGAGAGAGGTAAACAGCTTAAACAAGTAGGTGATGAAATTTTTAGACCTCGTTTATCTCAAAGAACTGAAGTATCTCTTCATACACTTGGTGGATTTGGTCAAGTAGGAAGATCATCAATGTTACTAACTACTCCTGAAAGTAAAATTCTCATTGATAGTGGAATTAACCCAGGTGCACGTTCTCCAATGGATGCATTTCCTAGATTAGACTCTTTAGATATAACTTTAGACGAACTCGATGCCATAGTTATTGGACATGCACACTTGGATCATACTGGCTTTTTACCAGCATTATGTAAATATGGATACAAAGGTCCAATTTATTGTACTGAACCAACATTGCCCATGATGAATTTAATTCAATTAGATGCAATCAAAGTAGCTGCTGCTCAAGGTAGAACTCCGATTTATGCTGAACGTGATGTAAAACAGGTCATGAGACAAACAATTACTATACCTTATGGAACTGTAACAGATATTTCTCCTGACATTAAACTAGTTTTTGCAAATGCAGGTCACATCTTAGGATCTGCCTTATGCCACTTTCATATTGGAAATGGTGATCATAATTTTGTTTATTCAGGGGATATTAAGTTTGGAAAAAGTATTTTGTTTGAAGCTGCTAGTTGGAATTTCCCAAGAGTTGAAACCTTGTTGATTGAAAGTACGTATGGTCTTAAAGAAGACATTCAACCGACTAGACAACAAGTAGAATCTTCTTTCATCAATGCTGTAAATAATACATTGGCAGATGGTGGTAAGGTTTTGATTCCTATACCCGCAGTTGGACGTGCACAAGAAATTATGATGGTAATTGATCACTATATGAAATCAGGAGAAATGGTTGAAGCACCAGTCTTTACCGAAGGAATGATTTCAGAGGCATCAGCAATTCATGAATCATATCCTGAATACCTTGCACGAGAACTTAAACAAAAAATATTAGAAACTGATGATAATCCATTTGATTCTGAATATTTTACTAATATTGAACATGCAGATGCCAGAGAAGAACCTATGAGAGATAATTCACCATGTATTATCTTGGCAACATCTGGAATGCTGGAAGGCGGACCAGTTTTAGAATATTTCAAAAATATCGCATCTGATAAAAAGAACAAAGTATTGTTTGTTTCTTATCAGGTTAATGGAACTTTGGGAAGAAGAGTTCTTGATGGTTCTAAACAAGCAACTATGCTAGGTAAAGAAGGAAAAGTAGAAGCTGTTTCAATTAACTGTGGTGTTGAAAAATTAGATGGTTTCAGTGGACACAGTGATTACAACCAATTAATGTCATTTGTACAAAGATTAAGACCAAAACTTCGTCGTGTATTAGTAAATCACGGAGAACGTAAAAAATCAGAAAATCTTGCCATGAATATTAGACGAATGTATAAGATTCCTGCCCATTATCCACAGGTTCAAGAAGCAATAAAATTATTTTAGATCGTATTCTGGTTTCCAGATCTTTATACTAGATGGAGCAATTATAATTCTCTCTTCTCCTAATCTTGCAATTTCAGCATCTTCAGCTTTTGCAATAGAATACAATTCTTCAACTACTTTACGAAGTTGTTCCACATCTTTTTGTGCTAAAGGTGTAACTCTTAGAATCAAAATCATATTTTTTTTGATATCTTCTTTGATAGAGTGAACATCACTGATGTCTCTAATTGTTATTGCCTTTAGATATGTGGAATTTTCTTGTTTTTGCATCCTTGTTGAAAATGAGATCTACTTATTCAAAAACTCTTCCTTAGTTTTAACTAATTTTAAAAAAATTTCACGCCTACATTCTAAATTTAAGATAAGATTGCTCTTCTGCACATTCTGAATTAACTTCATCAGTTAAATCTCCATTTTTAACAGAAACAATACTGTGTTCAGTTTTTGGTGCATCTGAATATCTTAGAGTTACACTTGAAGCAAATTCTACATGCAACTTTGCATTCTTACCACGTAAAATTGAAACTGGTCCTACGTAATCTTTAGCTTCAAGTAAAATATCTCCAGGTAACGCTAATGCTTTAATCATTTCATTTTCATCTTTATTTCTTCCAATAACAAATTTTGTTTCTTTATCTAATCTAAAATGTCTTCCAATTTTTAACAAATCAATTTCATTAATTGTTGGAGTTTCTATATGATCAAACAAATCTTTAGCTTTAATTCCAAACTGTGGTTCTGTTAACAAACAACCTCCACCTGCATTTGGTGGATTTTCAATTCCGTATTCTTTGGCCATTTGTATTTGAATTTTTCTTTGTCTTCCTTTGATCATTCCAAGATTTTCTCTTTTAATCAAACCATCTTTTTCAGCATCTGTTGGTGGTAACAATCCAGCAGATAACGGTCTAACAATTTTTCCTTTCAAATTAGATTCATTTTCAATAATATGTAATGATGGTGCATGTTGACTCATTGGACGTTGACCTAACACTTCTCCTGAAATAATAAATTCTGCACCAATTTCTTCCATGTGTTTTTTTGCAGCATCAAACATCATTGTCCTACAATCAACACACGGATTAAATCCTGCACCAATTCCATGCTTTGGATGTTTTAACATCTCAATGTATTCATCACCAAGATAAACTGTTTTTAAATTTACATTAAGATCATCTGCTCTTTCTCTAATTTCAAAACCACAACCTCTGCCACAATCAAAATCACAAAATGGAGTTTTAATTGCAACAGCTGATACTTCAAAACCTTGCTCTTGCATCATTCTAACTGCAAGTTGACTGTCTAATCCTCCAGATAGCAATGCAACTACTTTTTTCTTTTCTTCAACCAATGCGATCTGGTCCAATTTTCCATATACAAACTTTACATCATACATAAATTGAGAATTATAGATATCTCTGTATGAAACAACGCAGAAAAAATCTTCTAAAATATGCTCAAAAAATAAATTGTGATACTTTGGTTACATTTGAGCCTGAAAATTTGTTTTACATGACGGGATTTTGGGGTGAAGCAATTGGTTTACTTGAAAAAAATGGAAAAACTACCATAATTGGACCTGAACTTGAAGTTGGAAGAGCAAAAGAAGAATCCGTAGATTGTGATGTAATCACTGCAGAACGAGGAGAAGGTTTGATTTCCTCAGTTATTAAAAAAATTAAGAAAAATCAAGTTTGTACTGATTGTCAAAATTATTCAGTAATGATGTCTTTAAAAAAATCAATTCCAAAAATAAAATCATCAACTGAACCATTTTACAATGTTAGAATCATAAAAGATGAAACAGAAATTAGAATTCTTAAAAAAGCTTCAAAAATTATTGATGAAATGTTTCAAATTTGTACTAAAAAAATGAAAGTTGGTCAAAAAGAGTCTGAATTACAAACAATTCTGATGACATATGCAATGGAACAAGAAATGTTTGATACTGGATACAAATCCACACTTAATCCATTAATTATTGCTGGAGGTCCAAATGGTGCATTACCTCATGCTCAAGTTACAAATAGAAAATTTAAAAAAGGAGATCTTGTAGTATGTGATCTTACATTAAGATACAAAGGATATGTTTCTGATGCGACTAGGACATTTGCACTTGGAAAAATTTCATCACAAGCAAATGAAGCATATGGAATTGTTAAAGAATCTCAAAGACTGGGTCTAAAAACTGTTAAACCAAATGTTGATTGCAAAGATATTGATTTTGCATGTAGAAAATATATTGATAATCAAAATTATGGTCAATACTTTATTCATTCAACGGGACATGGAATTGGATTAGAAGTGCATGAGCTACCGACTGTTTCTTACAGAAGCAATACAAAATTAAAAGAAAACATGGCAATAACTGTAGAGCCAGGAATTTATATTCAAAATAAGTTTGGAATTAGAATTGAAGATTCATTGATTGTAAAAGATAAACCAATTGTAATGCACAAATTTACTAAAGATTTAGTCACAATTTAACCTAGTCGTAATAGTTTATTAGATCAATAACGTGTTTTGCTTCTGGATTGTTTGAGATAATCTTTTCAGAGATCAAATTAACATTCCAATCATAATTCATTTCACCCTTATGTGATTTAAAATTAAAAACAACTTGATGTTCTTCAGAATTTACTTTTGTAACAGTTAGATCAACTGTAGTCTTTTTATGATCAAAAATTTTCTCTTGAGGATATTCTTCACTTATTTTATTCTCTAATGCTTCCTTTACAGTTAATCCAGAATCATTTGGGCCATCATATTTCATTAAAATATCCACAACTTGTTGGTTCTCGTCAGTTAATTCTGGAAAACTTTTTTCTAGTGTACCTTTGGTATATTCAGGAATTACAAATACTACAAACATTGCGATCAAAGCAAGGTAAATTGGTGCTCTTTTTTTAAGAAATGACTTGAAATCATTCTTTTTTGGTTTATCCTTTTTTTCTTTAACCATGTCTCTTTAATCTAATTTTTAGCACTTAGAATTAAAACTTGCCAAGGAAATAATATTTCTCCATTTTTCCTCGTATATTGTGATGTTTTGTCTTTAACTAACTGTTTCAATTCTTTTCTTTTTGAATAATCCAATTCCTCTAGTTTTTCTTTTAGTGGTTTTGCAATATATTTTAGATAATTTCTCCAATAGTCTTCAAATTTTCCTGGACTATAATGAAAAACATATTCTTTTACATTAATTTTTGAAAATCCTGCTTTACTTATTTCTTTTTTCAAAGCAGATTTTGTTCCAAATCTATCAAGATCTGGAGAACCCGGTGGAACATAGTCTGAAATATACTTGGTAACTGAATCAATTATGTTGCTAAAAAAAGGAACAGTATCTTTACTTCCGTGAACTGAAATTCCAATATTTCCTGATTTTTTGAGGTTGTTTTTCATATTTTTCAATGCTTTTTGAGCATTAGGAAAAAAAAATAATGCATATTGACATGTAACTACATCAAATTTTTTAGAAAAATAAAATTTTTCAGCATCTGTATTTACAAAATTCACATTTGATTTTTTAGCATTCCATTTTTTTGCAATTTTAATTGCAGTACTTGAAGTGTCTACTCCTACTACATATCCCGATTTTCCTATCTTTTTTTGAATTTCGTTTGTAACTACCCCTGTACCACATGCGACATCTAATACCATATCACCTTTGTTGATATTTACTGATTCAACTAATTTTTTTGTACTTTGAAATGGTCCTTTATTTACACTAGCCCATCTCTTATGATATCTTGGAGCAACTTCATTCCAAATTTTCATATTTTGTTGCTTGTATTCTGAATGAGTGAATTTCATCTTATATGTTTATACGATCTTTGATCTATTTTATGTAATCTCTTCTAAATCTAATTTTAACGTTCTACCTATTTTGTGATAGTATCTATGTTCTAACTGTTTCAATTCATCTTTTAATTTTTTATTATTTAATTTTAATAATTTTCTTTTAGTTCTCTATATTTGGTAATTATTTTTCTAAGTTCCGATTTTTTCATTTAATTTTCATTTCAATTTGTTTTTTGATAAGTTTAGCAATTTTTTCTTTATTCATCCATCCTGAAACAATATTTTTTTTGGCATCCACAATGATTACTTGATTGTTTTGAGGATTTTTCTTATATCTAATTGAACCAATATCATTTGCTATAATTATATCCGCTGATGATTCTTTTAATTTTTTCTTAGCTGATTTGATTAATTGGTTTTTTGTTAGATTCGTTTCTGCTTTAAAACCAACAAGTAAGATGTTTTTTTGATATTTTTTTATTTGATCTATGATTTTTGGAGCTTTTTTGAGGCTAATGTTGATACTTGACTTTGAACTTTTGATTTTATTTTTGCTTTGAATTACAGGTACATAATCTGCAACAGCGGCTGTCATAATCACAATATCAAATTTCTTTTTTAATTCTGATTTTACAACTGAATGCATTTCTTTACTGGATAAAACATTGATAATTTTTGCACCCTTCGGCGGTTTTTCTTTTCCTGGTCCATAAACAAATGTTACTTTAGCTCCTGCAGAAATTAATTCTGATGCTAAACTCACTCCTGTCTTTCCAGAACTATGGTTTGTAATTGCACGCACAGGATCTATCTGTTCAATAGTTGGTCCTGCAGTGATCAATATTTTTTTGTTTTTTAATACAGATGAGAATCCAAATTTTTTTAATACATATTCTAAAACGTCTTCTGGTTCTGATGATTTTGCTTTACCTTCTATTAGGTTAGGAGAAAGAAATTCAATTTTATTTTTTAGAAATTTAATATTTTTTTTAACTGCAGAATTTTCATACATTGATGCATGCATTGCAAGACACATTAAAATTGGAATTTTTGATCCAAATCCTACTGTGAGTACTGTTGATACAGGCGTATCATCAATTCCATTAGCCAATTTTCCTAATGTATTTGCAGTTGCAGGATAAACTATTACTAGATCAGATTGATTGTAATCTACTAATTTGATATGCTCTAATTCACCCGTAAGTTTTGTAATTACTTCATTACCAGTTGCCCATTTGAAATATTCTGGTTGAATTAGTTTTGTAACTGCATTACTGGTAACACATGTCACATCTGCTCCATGTCTCATTAGTAATCTTGCAAGTTCAATTGCTTTGTAAGCTGCAACACTACCTGCTACGCACAACACAATTTTTTTACCAGATAATTCTAATCCATGAGAACTAACTATATCTAAAGATGGATGATTTTTTATCTTCAGTTTCTTTTTAACGATCAAATTCTTCACGTAATTTTTTTAATTCTTCTTCATTCATTGAAAATGAGTGTTCTTTAGTGGGAAATGAACCTGATTCTACATCAGATCTATACTCTTCAAGTGATTTTACAATATCTTCAGATAAATTCATGTATCTTTTGGCAAATTTTGGTTTAATTTTATCATACATACCTAACAAATCTTGAAGAACCAATACTTGTCCATCACAATTTACTCCAGAACCTATGCCTATAATGGGAATGTTAACTGATTCAGAAATAATTTGTGCGACTTCATGACTTACCATTTCTAATGCAATACTGAAAACTCCTGCGTCCTCTAGCTCTTTTGCATCTTCAATTAACTTCATAGCTGAATCTTTTGTTTTACCTTGAACCTTGTAACCTTCTGAAAGCATTGTAGTTTGAGGTTGAAGTCCAATATGCCCCATTACAGGAATTCCTACATCTACTATTGCACTAATTGTTTCAGCCATAATTGAACCACCTTCAAGTTTTATTGCATCTGCACCTGCTTTGATTAATCTTCCAGAATTATTTATGCCATCTTCAATATTTGCTTGGTATGACATGAAAGGCAAATCTGCTACTAATAGAGAATCTTTTCTTGCTCTGCTAACGGCTTCAGTAAATATACACATTTGATCCATTGTAACAGGAATTGTATTTTCATATCCGAGCATTACCATTCCGGCACTATCACCAACTAGTAATACGTCAATTCCTGCTTTATCGCATAATGATGCAAGAGTATAATCATAACTTGTAATTACTGAAATTTTCTTTTTCTCTTTTTTCATACTAATAATATCTTGAACAGTTTTATGCAATTTTGGCTCTCCTTGTTAAATTATTTTTAATTTGAATTACATTTTCTTTTAAATTTTTCTTATTATCAAACTCATCAATTATTTTTTGAAGGCCTTTTTGATTCTTTTTTGATAGTTTTTTTAATTCATTAATTAGTAAATCAATTGCTCGTGTTACATTATCTACAATTGTAATGTTTGCTGTTTGTGATGTTCTAGAGAGCGGATTTAGATCAAATGTTATGACTATTTTTCCAGCTCTTCTAAGTGCCATAGTTCTATCTCCATCTTCTAAAGGAACTACAACAACATCTGCTACAAAAATTCCATCTTTGTCTACAATTCTTCTTGCAGAATCAATCCCTGATAATTTTTTAGATGAACTTGTTTTAGAACCTAAAATTTCATTGGCACCATTTTTTTCCAAAGTCTTAATAATTGACTGCTTCCTTTTTTCATTTGTATAAAATAGATTTACCTCTAACTTTGCTTTGATTTGTTTTGATAGCTTTACAATTTGTTTTGGACATAGTGCTGCTATGTTTCCATTAACTGATATGATGGGCATTTCTGCTACAAGAAGTTGTGCTGCAGCAGCCCTTATGGCTTGTAATGAAGCCTTGCCTGTTTTTTCTCCTAGAAGATAATCAAAAGCTTCACCTCTTCCTTGAGCTAAAAGACCTTCTTTTGCAACTAATCCATTATCAAATCCTTTAACGAGTTTCTCACGAATTAAAAGAGATTTAGCTCTTGGATGAGATTTAGGAATTAATGGCATGGTTTTTAATTAATTGTTTAAAATTCTAGCTCCACTATCATCTAATTTTGATTTTATTAAAATTCCATCAGAGTATTTTTGTAAAATTTCTAAAACTTTAGATTCATCTTTTTGAGGAATCATTGAAAAAATTGTTTCACCAAAAAGAGCAATTCCACATTTAATGTTTTTACTAGATAATTCTTCAACTATTTTTTGCATTCTAGGTGTCATGACATCTACATATTTTGCAAACTCTAATGACATATCTTGAAAATGATCATAATCTTTTGATTCTAATAATTGGTTTACCATTTTTCCACCTAATCCGTTAATTTGTGATAAACGTTCTTTGATGAATTTATTTGTAGAAATTGGAGAAAAACAAATCATAATAATTGAAATTTTATCTACAGGTATTTTTTCAACATGTCCAATTCCTGGTGCACCTGGTTTAACTCGAATTTCAAATCCACCGTGGTATGATGCTAATACATCTCCTAATCCTGTTTTACAATCAACTTCTGCATTATGGGCAATTTGTCCAATCATTGTTTTCTCTAAATTAATTTCAAGTGCTTGATTTAATGCAAATGATAATGATAATGCAACTGCACCACTAGAACCTAAACCATAACCAACTGGAACTGATATGTTGTGTTCTATATTAAAAAATTTATCTGAAAATTCTCCTAGTTTTAAAAATTCATTTAATACGTATTGAGAAACATCTGTTTTGTCTGATTGATATCCATGCGTTGTGATTTTAAAATTTGATTCTTGATTATTTTTTGTTTGAATTTTTACTCTAGTTGTAACTCCTTGATTAATTGAAAAACCCGCTCCCATTGAACCTAAATTCTCTAAATTATTTTCATTGCCTTCTAAATGGGCTTTGAAAAAACCTGTAATGTGTGCCGGACAAAATGCTGTAGCCTTCATTGATCTGAGTTTAAACTTAACACAAAATATAAGAATATGGCTTAAATTAATTAAATTAGTATAAATTGACTAAATTCGTTCGGCGCCTGCAAAGAATAGGAAGTAGCATGTTAGTTTCATTACCTAAGGAATGGGTTGATGCAAATAATCTAGATAAAGGTAGCCAGGTTGAAATAGAAACAGGCCAAGACAGTATTTCAATTTCTGCCAATAAAGAAACTCGACCAACAAAAGAACTCATGATTTCTTATCCGTTACCTAAAGAAGAGAACATTGTTGCAAATATTACAGGTGCATATCTTTTAGGATATGATGTCATTATAATTAATTCAAAATCTATCATTCCAGGTAAAGATAGAGAAGAAATCCGAAATTCAATGAGAAGATTAGTTGGAATGGAAATTATTGAAGAAGATGCATCTCACATTAACATGCAATTTCTTTTAGATGCAACAACACTTAATCCATCAAAAATCCTCAAAAGAATTAGTTCTATTGCTCTTGGTATGTATGATGATGTATTAAATGGATTAATTTCAGATGATAAATCTAATCTTCAAACATTATCAAAACGTGATGTTGAAGTAAATAGACAATATTTCTTACTTGTTCGTTTAATTCGTAGTACATTAGTTGATAAAAGATTATCTAATGCATTTAATTTAGAAAATATCGATGTACTTGATTATCGAGTTGCAGCAAACGTTCTTGAGAATGCGGGTGATTCTATTGTTGAACTTTCAAATTTTATTCTTAATTTTTCATTATCAAAAGAGTTTTCTAAAAAAATTTATGATGTAGTAAAAGATTTCAATAAACTTGCTGAAAAATCTATTGATGCTTTTACAAAACCTGATAGACTTTTAGCTATAGAAGCTATTTCAATGCATAAAAAATATGAAGAGAAACTTAGTTTATTTAAAAATACATTAGATAATAAAAAACAAATTCCTTTGGATTTTCTTGATTTAATTTACATGTTTGAAAGAATAGCTCAGTCTTGGGCTGATGTTGCAGATCTTGTACAACCTATCTATAATGAATAATCAATATAATTTTTTCTTTGCAGCATATGTTAAAACTGCACATATTGTTTTTGAATCTTGAATTTTACCAGTTTTTATCATTGATAGGAGTTTTTTGAAATCTATTTTTACTACAGATAATATTTCATCTTCATCTAATTTTAAATCCGATATTTTCTTTAATCCTGAGGCTACAAAACAATGAATTATTTCTGCATTATAGCCAATTGACGGATAATACGTGATTAGAGGAGTCATTTTTTTCGCTCGATATCCTGTTTCTTCTTCTAATTCTCTAAATGCACATGTTGTTGGTTTTTCTTTTTTTTCTAATGTTCCTGCAGGAATTTCTAAAACATATCCATGTGGGAATCTACGTTGTTTCACAAGAATTACTTTTTTATTTTCATCAAAAGCAAGCATTGCTGCCGCTCCTCCATGTTTAATAACTTCCCGTTTGACTTTTCTACCTTCTATTTTTCCGTCATAAACACTAAGACTTAAAATTTTTCCTTCATAGATCTTTGTTTCTTTCATATAATGTACCTAAAATTATTCATATTTAATTAGTTTGATATGTTAAATGCAATTTTGGTGATTTTCTAAAATCACTTATTGCTTTTTCTATCCACTTTGTATAAAATGACATTTTTTTTGGAATGAATAAATCGACTGATTTTATATTTTTAATATTTCTAATTTTTTGTGTTAATTCATCCATTTTGAAAATAGTATCACTGTACATAAACAAAACAATTTGATTTTTTGCTATAAATGGAATTTGCAAATATGAATTAGAAAATGAATTATTCAAATTCTTTAAAGTTTCTTTTAGATCTCCTTCTATCCAAGTAAGTATAGCATGAGGAATAAAATTTTCAATTTTTCTAGGATCGTAAACTAGTGTAAATTGTATACCTTCATTTTCATGCAATTTTTCTATACACCTTGTAATTGTTTTTGTTGACATTTTTGTATTTTTGGCAATCTGTTCTATTTTTTGTCTAGGATCTTTGATTAATTCTTCTAGAATTTCTAAATCTGTTTTTGTAAGATTTGAACTATATCCTGGATTTTCTGCTTCAAAAATAGATAAAACTCTGACATCCTTCATTAATTTTTTTGCAAGTTCAATTTTTTGATTAATATCTTCTTTCACAGATATTCCACAAACTGTTATTCCCCCAACACATGGTACCACAAAATATGGTTCACCTACAAGACTTGCTTGTTCTAAAATTTCTGTAATATTTTCTCCTGATACAACAAAATACAATACTCCATAGCCCAATACTGGAGGTTCAACTTTTACAAAAAATCCTTCAATTATTTTCTTTTCAAGTATTTTTCTGATTCTGGCTCTGACGGCTCCACCTGATATTCCCAATTCTATGCCTATTTGACGGTTAGATTCTCTACAATTATTCAACAATCTGCTCAGAATTTTAATATCTAAATTGTCCATTATATCACCTAAACTATCTCCATTAACAATAGAAATAACTAATATGATATAAAATTGTCTATACTGTTAGTACTATACATAATAGACATTAAATATTAGACTATTTTACTTGTTTTGTGGATTACAGGGTAAAGTTAGCAAAAAGGATGCTATTCAACAAAAAAGGAAGTTTGATTGGAGCCATTTTAGCTGTCACAATTGGAATTTTAGTAATTCATGTAAACTTTGTAATTTTTCAGGGATTGTTTGATGCTATTGTTAGAGACATTAGTGATTACAACACTGGAGATGTTATTGTAACTGATGAATTTGATTTTATAGATAAATCAGATCAATCCATGATTCGATGGTTTGAAAGAATTCCAGTTGTAGAAGCCGCGACACCGCGGCTATCTACAACTGCAGAAATGAATATGACAAAAAATGGAGTACGAATTGAAGAAACAAGAATTCCTTTAGTTGGAGTTGATCCATTTAATGATATTAGAGCATCCACTGTTCATGAAACTGTTAAAAATGGAAGTTATGTTTTTTCAAGAAATTCTATAGTATTAGGATCTAATGTGGCACGAGATCTTGGAGGAGCTGAAGTTGGAGATAGTGTAAAAGTTCTAGTAGTTGACAGATGGGGTCAAGATCAAATTCGAAGATTTACGGTTTCTGGAATTGCAAATTCTCCAGGAGGTCAGGGATTTGATTATTCTGGAGTAATTCACATTGATACTTTACGTGATATGATGAGTAGACCTGGAGATACAGGTTCATTTATGGTAAAACTTTATGATCATTCAAAAGCACCAGAAGTTAAAGAATTCTTCTTGCGTTCGTTCCCAAATGATGATTTCATTGCTGAAACTACAGAAGAAGCATCTGAAGCACAGCTTGAAGGTTTTAGATCTGGTATTGCAATGATTAATATGATTGGTTATTTTGGAATGATGTCATCTGCATTTGCAATAGTTACAATTCAAATGATGTTGGTAAATGGTAAAACAAGAGAAATTGGTGTAATGAGATCAATTGGAGCTAAGAGAAAAGATATTCTAATAATTTTCATTGTTCAAGGAATGATAATTGGAGCTATAGGAGCTGGTGTAGGTACTGCAGCAGGGTTAGGATATACCGTATATGCAAAAGAGACTAAAATGTCATTTAATGGAAGTCTTCCATTAGAAGTAACTTACAATTGGGAAAAAGTTATTCAGACTGCCTTGACTTCCTTTATCTTGGCAATAATTGCGTCTCTGTATCCATCGTTTAGAGCTGCAAAACTATTACCTGTGGAGGCGATGAGAACTGTCTAATGTACTTGACATTAATAATCTCAGTAAACTTTACGGAGAAGAAGATAATCAAGTAATGGCTCTTGATAATGTTTCATTTTCAATTAAAAAAGGAGAGTTTGTTTTAATCGTAGGAAGTTCTGGATCAGGTAAATCTACATTACTAAACATGATTGGATTATTAGATCGTCCAACAAGTGGTCAAATTTCTATTGATGGAACAAACACAACAACACTTGATGATAACAAAATTTCATCATTTAGAAATAATAAATTGGGTTTCATTTTTCAATTTTCTAATTTACTTACTGATCTTTCTGTTTTAGAAAATGTATTACTACCAGTACAAATTTCTGGTACTAACAAAATTATTGAGAAAGATGCTACAGAATTATTAAAAATTGTTGGTCTTGAAAGCCAAATGCATAAACGTGCAAATAAAATATCTGGAGGACAAGCCCAAAGAGTTGCTATTGCTAGAGGTTTAATCAATAAACCTTCTATAGTTTTAGCAGATGAACCAACTGGTAACCTTGATTCAGTTACTTCAAAAACAATAGTCCAATTAATGAAATCAATGGCAAAAAAATTTAATCAAACATTCATTATCGTAACACACGATAGACAACACTTTGGTGATGTTGATAGAGTAATTACAATTAAAGATGGTAAAGCATTTGAGGGTGATCTATCATCAGAAATGGAGATTACAGCATAATGAATTCTAAAATCATTTTATCGCTATTTGTAATTGGATTATTGCCAATTCTTTTTGATAATTCTTATGCACAAATAACTTCAGGAGGATTTGGTCAATCCCCTTTTGAACGTGACTTTGGAGATGTAAAATTTTTAGATGCTTACTTTGGTACTCTAAATGATAAAATCGAAATTGAAGCAGGTGATAGTAATGTCCCATTTACAATAGTATTTGCAAATGTAGGAACTCAAGATATTACTGGAATTAGAGGTCAGTTATCTTTACCATTGAGTTTTTCAGCCTCTGATGGCCCAGGTTCTATGATTCACGCAGACAGTGATTCAAATTCATTAGCAGGAGAGAATTTCCATCTAACATTTTTTGTAAATATTGATAAAAATGCCCAAATCCAACAATATCCTGGAACTGTGAAAGTTGATTATTCTAGATTAAGAGAATCTGGAGTTCGAACAGCATTTGCTGATTTTGATTTTAAAGTAACTGGAGATAGTGTGATAAATGTAAAAGCCATACAACCATTTCTTACATCTTTAAAATCTAATGACGTAGTAATTGAAATTGCTAATGATGGCACTGCTCAAATTTCTGGTGTAGATATTATTGCAACTAACACATCCACAGAACTTGCATCCACATCATCTTCAACAACCAATATAGAAAATGTTGTAATTTTAGAATCAAGCTGGGATATTGGAAACATTGCAGCAAAATCTGTAAGATATCTTACTGCAACTGTATACGTTCCTGAATCATTGAAAGGTGACACTCTAAGAATCCCTTTATCTATTTCATATTACAATGCACATGGAGATTTACACCAAGTTTCAAAAATTGTTGATTTTTACATTAAAGGTTTGATTGATTTAACTATCTTTAATGTTAATGTAATTGAATTATCTGGTACTCAAATGGTAATTGGTGAAATAATTAATGAAGGAAATGAAGATGGATTATTTGGTTTTGTTTCTATTGAACCTCAAGGAGATTCTAATATTAAATCAACTTCTCAATTTATTGATGAAATTGAAACAGATGCACCTGTACCATTTAATGTTCCAATTGAATTTGATGGTGAACCAAAATATGGTGAACATGATATCATAATAACTGTTAGATACAAAGATAGTACAAGAGATGAAATATTTCTTACTCATGATCAAACAATCATTGTAAATCCACCATCAAATGAAAATGAAAATGAAACTGATCTTACAATTATAATCATTCCAATTATCTTAGTATTAGGAGCTGCATTTTACATAATCCGTAGGCGTAAAAAAACATCAATCGAGGTTAGTTGAAGACATAATTTTAAATCTAAAACGTGGAAATAAGGAATAATAAATTGAGATTAACTATGATCATTCTCATTGCAGTTTTATCTATGGGAAGTGTTGTGATTTCATTAGGTTTTCTTACATCTGAAAAATACATTGATGTTCCTGAAATTACTAATCAATATGAAAAATTAGAGATATACAAGAATGAATTAGAAAAAATTAATCAACAAAATCAAAAAGTTCTAAATGATCTTGAAGATCAAATAAAAAATTCTGACGATGCCCATTTAGATCAAATTAATGAAGAGATCAATGTGATAAAACAAGTAATTGAAGAAAATAAAATGGAATTAGAACAAGTGATTAAAAAATTGTCTAAAATAGAATCTGATCCCTAGTAAAACCAATTTCCATTTTTGGGAAATTTAGATCATAATTATATCATATCTTAAGGAAATGTTAGTAGGTATGGCAAAGGGTGTATTTCTCTTTCTAGTAGGTAGCATTGTAGGATTTATTACTACTACCACCTTTACTGTAAGTATTGATAGTTTTCCTAAATTCATATAGTTATTAACAATATTTTTTGTGTGGAAGTTCATCAAAAATTAACAATTGTAGGAGTAATTTTCTTAGTTGTAACTTTTTTAATTAATCATCATCATCAAGGAACTCATCCTGGTATTGGTTTTAACTATGCATATGTTACTGGGGTTGTAATGTTAATTGCATTTTCAATTAGTTTTGTAATGTTTACAAAAAATCAACTAAAATGATCTTAATTTCTATATGTAATAGATGGTGTAAGGTCTTTTGTAGAAAAGCCTCCATTCTATCTATTTGAATTGAATTAATTTTGTTTGAATAAAAAATACACGTAGAAATTCTTAGTGAGATCTAAATACCATCTTACAATATTTTGTTTAGTCGTCATCAAATAACAAATCATTTTTGGTCTTAGGCTATTCGTATTTTTGACCGTAAGATTATAAGCAATTACTTGATCTTGCGATTATGCCTAGCGATGAGATTGAAATCCCAAAAGAATTACGGGAATTTATGCTAGAAGAAGCTGAAGAAACATTTCTTGGCCAAAAAAATGGTGCAGACAAACAATATCGTTATGGTAATCTACACATTAGAGAATATGGTGATAAATTTTTAGTTCATAATGACCGAATTGATCCACGAAAAGATCCTATAGGACATTTAGTTTATGATGCACCTGAAGTCTTAATTGGTTTAGCATGTGCAATTTTTGGAGGTTTACAAATAACAAAAAAAATAATGAACAAAAATTCAAAAAAATTAACTGTTACTTCGGGATTAATTTCTTCTATTGTTTCAGGATATTTGGGTTATTTAGCTACTAAGAAAATTAAAAATTATTTAGAGTAAATATCATGTCTACTGTAAGAACAATCCAAATACTTTTCAAACTCCTTCCATCTATTCTTGCATTACGTAAAGATAGAAAGAAATGGATTAATCAAGATAAAAACCAAATTGATTCAGAGCAGTTTAGAAAAAATGCACGAAAGGTACTTGATACATTCATTTCATTAGGTCCTGTATACATAAAATTAGGACAATGGCTGTCATCAAGGGCAGATATTTTACCTCAACCATATTTGGAAGAGCTTTCAAAACTTCAAGATAGTGTTCCATCTGCACCGTTTGATCAAGTAAAACCAATAATTGAAAAAGATCTTGGATCTATTGATAAAAAATTTGACATGATTGATTCTAATCCTATTTCAGGTGCATCATTAGGGCAAGTTTATCGTGGTTCCATTTCTGGTCAACAAATTGTTGTAAAAGTAAAAAGACCTGGTATTGAAAAAGTTGTAGCACAAGATCTTCAAGTTCTCAAAAAAGTTCTTCCATTAGCATTAAGATTTGTTGATCCGAATTTGCGGTATTCTGCAAAAGCAATGCTTTCTCAATTTATCGAAACGATTTATGAAGAGATGGATTACACAAATGAATTACAGAATCTTAAAAGAATCAAAAACGATATGGCAAATTCAACTAATGTCATTATACCATCTGTTTTTGATGAATATTCTTCAAAAAATGTCCTTACTATGGAATATCTGCCTGGAATTAAGGTTACAAATGTACAAGCATTAGATGAAAAAGGAATTGATAGAGAACAACTAGTAATTGATGTTCACAAGGTCTTTTTCACAATGCTTCTCAAACATTCAGTTTTTCATGCAGATCCTCATCCAGGTAATATTTCAGTAACGGATGATGGAAAATTAATTTTGTATGATTATGGAATGGTTGGACGAATAAATAATGAGACTCGATTCAAATTAATTCGATTATATCTTGCACTAGTTGAAAGAAATCCGCCTAGAGTAGTCAATGCAATGAATGATCTTTCAATGTTAACTCCTGGGTACAATAGAGAGGTAATAGAAAAAGGAATTGAACTCTCTATTCGTGCAATGCATGGAAACAAACCTGATGAAATGGAAGTTCAAAGTTTGATGGAACTTGCAAATCAAACTATGAGTAAATTTCCATTTGTATTACCAAAAAATTTGGCTTTGTACATGAGAATGGCATCAATCATAGAAGGAATATACAAAACACATGATGTAGATTTTAAATTCGTCAAAGTTTTAAAAAGTATTTTGCAAGAAGAAAATCTAATCCCACGTGCATATATAGAAGAATTAAAAATTTCATTTGATAATTTTTCAAAATCAATTGATTCAGCACTTAGACTAGGACCTGAAATGAAAAAACTCATGGATGAAGTTCAAATCTATATGAAAAAAGGAAAACCAGTGGTTTTGATTAGTGGAAGCATATTTTCATCTGCAACTTTTCTTGGTTCTGTATTTTTGTATCAATCAAATGAATTACTTGGTTTAGTTGGTATGGTTGGTGCTGGTTTGATAATGGTAACATCAGCATTTTTTAGAAAATATTAAATTATTCTATTGTAATATCTTTTCCTTTTTTTACTATGGGAATAATTAATGTAAGAATCCCATTTTCATATTTTGCTGATTCGATTTTTTCTTCACCTTGTTTAATTTCAATAGGGAGTCTAATTTTTTTATCAATTACATTTGGTCTTTGATTTGTAATCAATAATTCAGATTCCTTTCCATCAATTGTTTTTTTTGCATTAATAGAAAGAATATCTCCACATAAAGATAATTCAATTTCTTCTTTTGTAAATCCAGGAATGTCAATTATAATTTTTAGATTATCATCATTGAGATACATGTCCATTGGAGGTAAAACAAATTCATAGAATTCTCTTGATTTATTTCCAATTTCTTTGATCACATCTTTTACAAGTCCCATTTTGAGTTGTGTGCTCAATTTTTGGTTATAAACTTTGGTGGAATTGCGCTTCTCTAGCTTATCATGGATTTTAAATAACGTATTTTTAAATTGGATGTTGATCATTCCATTCTCTGGACCATTTTATTATCAAATATGTTGTAAAGATTGAAAATCCAATTAATACAAAATACAGTAAACCAAATTTTCAAACTTGAGGCTCAATAGGAGTCATATGTGGAGGCAATGTTGGTGCGGGATATTTGAAGGTAGTTTCTAGTGGGTCATCTATTATTATCAGATTTATCATGCTAAGCAAGGGCAGCATTACAAACAAAGAGACTGCGACTATCACGGATGGCACTAACACATACAGAGCAAATTTTCTAAGCTCCTTGATCCGGTAAAATGCCCAAATGTTTAGAGGTAAAATTAATGAAAATATTATCTGCCATGCTGTACTGACTTGTCTTTTTGCAACCACAAGTTTATTGAAAAAAAAAAGTCACTCTAAAAATCTATCAAAATATTCACATTTTATTTTACGTAATTTATCTACGGATTGTTCAATTCAAATCTGTATGAATGGCATATCAATGCTTAGAACTCTTTATGACTGACTAATTTAGAGAAAAAGAAAATGGGTACTAATCATCTTTTGGCAGTATCCGTAATAACTGTTGGAGTAATTCTAATCTCGATAAACTATTCTGCGATATCTGATTTTTACGCATATTCTGTTCCATTAAACAAAGCCAAAATTACTCCAAACTTTACTCTACAACCAAATGAATTCCAAGATGTACGTGATGAAAAAGATTCCACATGTCATACCACTCCATCATTAAATCAATATTGTTACGAAAAACCAAAGATACGTGACAAACAAGACATAGATCACCTATATTCATTCATCACTGGAAATAATGGAATTAACGGTGAACTCCACTTTGATAAAGTGGGTATTGAGGGAGGACTTTTTACAATAAAGAATATGAAACTGATTGACAAAAATACCGCCTTGTTTACATTTGCTGACAAGGATTATCGAATAGGAAACAAGGACAGTGTATACTATGAGATAATCGAAGATTTTGAATTTGATACAATCGTTGAAAAATTTGACTCTTTTATTACGCATTGCGGGAACTTTGAGGGAGCTGGAGCAACTATAGTTCAATATCTGGGAACTACAACAATTGATAGTGTAGATTATTTTCTAACATGGCATACAGTAATTGAACCTGAAGAAAGATTCGAATGCAAGTATCCTCAAATCATACAGCACAGTTTAAGTTATAATTTTAAAGGATTGTAGAAAATGAAAATTTTAATAATTATTGCAATATTTTTGGTAATGATTTCTTGGATTAAAGGATTAGAATTTGACATAAATAATCAAGTCATGGTGGATGGAATTACAACTAGTTTCACTGTTGTCATGATACTCACCGTTATGTTTTCTCTACTATCTTGGGTTTTGTTTTCATGGGCATCAAAAAATATCCTACCCATAGGAATTCCACTGAGCATTATTACAAGTACATCGCTATTGATTCCATTTAGCCAAGTTCTGGGACCGATGGCTGGAATTATTCTTGGGATTGTAGCAGGATTTACAGCATTTATGCTTCAAAAAAAGATTATCAATTCTGCACAAAATACATCTCTAACAATTGCTGTAATAACTATCGTTGTAACATATTTTGTTTTGGCTTTGATAATTTTAACAATTCCTACATCATCACATGAATGGGATACGGGATACGGAATAGGTGTATGGAACGACTCACCAGAAGATATAGAACAACAAGCATTCCGCATCATTGGTGCTGTAATATCTGTAGGCTATTCGTTGGGTGTTGCAGTATTATTATTATTTTCAATTCTTTATCTTATTCTAAAAAGAAAAAATATTCCTAGAAGACCGTATTTTATTTTGGCATTAGCAGGATCGTTGGTATATTTTGGCATCTCCAGCCTAATTTCATTTCTACAATCTTGGGTAACAACGTCGCCTGTGATTGATCATAGTCAACCGTACATTTTAGATCAGTCAGTTATATCGTTAATGATATCAATTGTGGAATTATCTATTGGTGGAATATTGCTGTGTAGATCCTCAGTCATTAGGAAATTGATAAAGAAATGAAAACTGATACATTAATCGTTGTTGGAATATTCTTTTTATTTCCACTATCTATCATAACATATCTCATCCTATTACCAAATATGAACAATGAAGAACCGATCTATACAGGCAATCCAAATGAGTGTTGGTATGATGATGGAAATGGAAACATGCTTCCTTGTCAGATAGAAACAGGAAAGTCTGCATTTTTTGTAATATTTCTAATTATGGCCAGTCCGTTTTTTATGAGTGGTTTGATTTTATTGATAATTTTTCGTTATGTAGAGAAGAAAAAACATCGAGAGAAAAATGAAAACTAGATACAAAATAATCATCATAATTGCTCTTATCCCTGTTGTAATAATTGGAGGTCAGATTGTATTTTTTGTTGGCTCCATTCAGGTAGGAGGAGTCTTGACAAGTATTGTATCTGATGATGCTTTTGACAAGGAAATGAAGCAGCTAGATGAAGTAAAACTGTTTCATGAAAAATATGGCAAATCTACAAAAAGCCATTCTGCCGACATTATAGCATGGAAAGAGATCTTCTATAGTGTAGAGTTCTAATGGTAATCAGGTCGCAGAGCTTTTTGTAAAAAAGAATATACTACATGGCAATATCAGGATGCAACTCTCATGTGTCTATGACATTCAATCTCACCAAGAATATCATTTTAATTACGAACTACATCAAAATGAAAATTTAACAGAATATGATCTTGATGACTCTAAGTTTGCACTTTACATTGTAGATCAAGAGGAAATACTAGAACATCTAAAAAACAACCATTGTTTTAGTGGAGTGCGTGGTTAGAACAATGAAAACTAAACTCACACCATTAATTATATTGTTAATTCTAGTTGTTGGGTTTCTATTACTATCTTATGTTCATTATATTTTTTATAAAACATGGGGCAATAATGAACACTATTATCTTCCTGTAAATGGAATGGAAATTATTTGTGATGTGAATTTATGGCAAAATCCATCAAATTGCAATCCAGTTAACGAAAAAGGAAAAATTATAAAATGGCCTGAAAATTATGGCCATATGGGGAATAAAGAAAATAAAAACTAGATACAAGATAATTCTCATCGGAATTTGCATATATTTTGCAGTGTTTTTTACTCCTGTGATTGCAAGTAATGTTTATTGTGATTTTATCTCACAGGAAATGTGTACTTCTAGAATCAAGGGTGTCACACTACCTTCATTTAACATGATTTCATCATCCATTTCAAGTGATAATGAATGCTATTTTGAAAACGATGATGGATCAGTGGTTCCATGTCATAATGCAATAGGAGAATTTGAATGGCCATTTCCTCCACGTATGCTTGAACACCCGCAAGAATGTATCGAAATATGTCCTGATACTTGATCAAAAACTAAGTCCTGAAAAATTAATGTGTTTTCCAATCCTAATCAATGGTTCCAGTACTTGGATTTTCAAATAATTCTTTTATTATTGTAAAAATAGGGCACTTTTTGGTGATATATTACGATAGCCGAAATCTAAATCTTGATAGATTTTTAATCGATTAATTTCTCAATTTTGATGTCTAATGATTATTGTAATTGAAGGTGGAGATCAGGCAGGTAAGTTGACACAATCTACTTTATTAGAAAAAGCACTAAAAAAACAAAAGATCAAAACCAAATTATTTCATTTTCCTGACTATGAAACTCCTATTGGTAAAGAAATTAGAAAATATCTGGATGGAAAACGAAAATTTCCTCCTCAAGTAATTCATTGTTTATTAGCTGCAAATAGATGGGAAAAACTTGATGCAATTTTAGCAGCTGAGGAAAAAAACTCGGTTTTAATTATGAATAGATATTATCATTCTAATTTGGTTTATGGATTAGTAAATGGTCTGAATCAAAAATGGCTTGAGAGTCTTGATGAAGGTCTACCAAAAGCTGATCTTGTCATACTGCTTGACGTTGCACAAAAAGAATCTTTTTCAAGATCTCCACGAAATGAAAAGGGAAAAATTATGAAAAGAGACAAGTTTGAAAAAAATGAAGAATTTTCAAGAAAAATCTCCAAGACTTACAAAATTATTGCCAAGAAAAAACGATGGAAAATAATTAATGCATCAAAATCTAAACAGGACGTTCATGAGGAAATTTTAAAAATATTTTCAAAGAAATTGGGATTATGAAAAAAAATTATTTAGATATTGTTGATCCAATTCATGATTTTATTCGTGTCTATGATCATGAACTTCCAATTATCGATAGTCCTCTTTTTCAAAGATTAAGACGGATAAAACAGCTTTCTGGTGCACACTTGACTTATCCTGCAGCTCAACATAGTAGATTTGAACATTCTCTAGGAGTCATGCATATAGCTAGTCAAGCCGGTTTTGCATTAAATGAAAAAGGATTTCTAAATTCTGATGATGTTCAAATTTTACGTCTTGCTGGTTTATTACATGATATTGGCCATGGTCCTTTTTCTCATTTGTTTGAAGAAATAATCCAAGAAAAGAAAATCTCACATGAAGACTATGGCAAAAAAATTATTTTAGATTCTGATATTGGTGATATATTATCAAAAACAGAATTTGATAAAAAATTAGTTACTAACATTGCATTTGGAGAATCAAAATTTCAATATCTAAATGAAATTGTATCAGGAGCTTTGAGTGCAGATATGATGGATTATTTACTCAGGGATGGTTATTTTACTGGAGCAGAACATGCAAAGGTAGATCATAAAAGAATCACACAATCACTTGACATTCATAAAAATAAACTTGCTTTGGAGCGTTCAGCTTTGTATTCTTTTGAGTCTATGATGCATTCTAGATATCAAATGTTCAAGGCAGTTTATTTTCATAAAACTGTGCGCGCAGCAGAAGTTATGCTCATTGAAGCATTAAGATTATCTGATGACGAATTTGGTTTTACATCTTTTAATTTATCTGAATTTGTTAAACTGACTGATGAATATGTCCTATCATCTTTAGTTTCATCAAAATCTCCTAAATTAAAACGAGCAAGACAATTTGCAGAAGATTATCAAAATAGAAAATTGCTAAAATGTGTATTTGAGCGAATACTTACCAATCAAACAAATTTGAAAAAAACTCGAACAGATGAACTCAGAGTTGAACTTTCCAAAAAATCTAAGGTTGATGAAAATGAAATTTTTGTAGATAGTTCTGTAACTCCATCAATTCCACTTGCACCATCAAAAAATCAATCAAAATCAATAGTTTTGATTTCTAATGAAAATGGAAAATCTTCTGCAAAAGAGATGCCAATTTCTGAAATACCTGTGGTTTCAGCTATTTCTGGGTTCATGAACATACTTAGAATCTATACTCATCAAAAGAATAGAAAAAAAGTTGAAATTGCCGCAAAATCAATCATTGGTGATTTAAAGTGAAAAAACGTATTGTAATCAAATTATCTGGAAAACTTTTTGGTATGGATAACTCCAAAGTTCTAAAAGATTATGCTACATTTTTAGTAAAAATTAGCAAATTTTGCCAACCTATTGTTATTGCTGGAGGGGGTACTATTGCACGGCATTACATTTCACATGCAAGATCTTCAGGAGCTGATGAATCCACCTTAGATGAACTAGGAATTGAAATTTCAAGACTTAATGCAAAATTGTTGATTTATGCTCTAAAAAATAAAGCATATTCACATCCTCCAACTACTTTACAGGAAGTTAAACATGCAGTAGATGATGGCTTAATTGTTGTTACAGGAGGTCTTCATCCTGGTCAAAGCACTAATGGTACTGCCGCATTGATAGCAGAAAAAGTTAAAGCTGAGCAGTTTCTTAATGCGACTGATGTTGATGGAGTTTATGATATGGACCCTAATAAATTCAAAAAAGCAAAAAAATTCAAACAAATAGAAATGAAAGATTTGAAAAATATGTTAGTTCACGAAGATTCAGTAGCAGGCGGTTATAATTTAATGGATATTGTTGCTCTAAAAATTATTGAGCGTTCAAAAATTAAAACACGTATTCTAAAAGCAGATCCAAAAACTATTGAAAAGGCAATTAAAGGTGGTGATGTTGGCACCGAAATTATTCTTTCTTTAAAATAATTAATCAAAAGTATCGTTTTGAGTTGTTGGTCTGGTTTCAGACCAAATTTGAATTTGGTTTTCTGGATATTCATCCATTCCAGCTTCTCTAAGTTTTTTGTAAATTGATATGGCTTCTTCTTTTTCTACGGCCTTGGATTGGGCTTTTGTAAAACCATCTTTATCTACTATTACAGCTACATGTCCATCTATAGAACTAATTACAGCCGTAAATTCTTCTTCTCCAACAGGGTAAAATTTTCCATCAATCTTTTTTGTTGTTAAAGTTAGCATGCTAAATCCAGCAATATCAAACATCTTCATTTGTGATTTACTAGCTCGTATTTTTCCTTGTTGTACGGCTTGAAAGTATTGCATAATTTCTTCTTCTTACAATGATATAATAACTATCTTAACATTTAAGACATCCGGAGGAAATGCAAAAACTATGAATCCTAAAATTTTTGTTGGTATTGCAGTGGTAGCACTTACTGTAATTTTAGGTGGAATTCTATTAACCGGACCTACGATTATTATTCCTACCTCAGGAGATAATACAAATCTAAGTGTTCCACAAGCAAAACCTATAGAAATTGAATTAGAGGATATTTCAATATCAAAAATTTCAGAACGTTCGGTAACTATAGAATTGCTTTTCAAACTTTCAAACCATAATGAAAGAGCAATGATTGTACAAACTATGGATTATCAATTATTTGAAACGAATTATTCTGAAACTGAACAAATTACTGGTGGCGAAATTGGTAGTCGACCTACAGGAATGCTGGAATTTGGATCAAATTACTATACACTTCTTGGCGAAAACTCAATAATTCTTAAAGATTCTAAGACAATAAAAAATTCAGGAAATACTGCTGATCTATGGAAATCATTTGAAGATGATACTGCTTCCTGGAGAGTATCCGGTGATGTATTTTATAATCTAAGTTCAATGACTAGTGGCCAAGAAAATGAATTACATTTTGAATTTACAAAATAAACTTGATAGTATCATAAAATCTTAAAATTATGATAATATGTTTTTAAAGGGAAAATATTGGCAAAGTTATAAAAGTCCGTTTCATTGTTTTTTATCAAATGGCAGAAGCAGGTATGGCCGCATTTGGCGCAGCAGCAGGAGTCGCAATTGCACTCGCAGTAGTGTGTTTCGCTCTTCGTGGTAAAGGACATCCGGAACCACTCGATTAACAAAGGAATTTTTCCTTTACAACATTTTTCTAATTTTTTACTAATCTTTGTTGCCAAACCCTAACATTTCTGCTAGGTCTAGTTGTTTGGCATTTTTCTTTTTCATGAAACATCTTTCATAATATTGGCATTCAGAGCACTCAGTTGATGGCTCTAAAATAGGAGTTTTTTGTTCTTTTAGAAGATCATTTAGAACTCGTACTCTTCTAATTACTTCTTCGAACATTTTTTTATTTCGTGAAATTGAAAATGAGGTTTCTTTTTTATCTCCAGACAAGTATACAATTATTCCATCTGGTTTATCATAAATCCACATACATGCGTTAAGATAGAGAACATCATTTGCTAGAGGATTTTCTAGCTCGTTTGCTCCTCCTCTGAATAAAAATATTGAATCATCAATAAGCATGTCGACTTGTCCCTTTAGTTTGATATCCTCAATATCGAATTCTTTTGGGTCACTTCCATATTGTAATTTTCTAAGTAATCCTGAGAGGAGCTCATTGAATCCCTTTCTTTGAATTTCCTGAGGATCAATTCTATCATAATATGATCTTCTTAGGCATTGCACAACCTCATGAAGATGTATGGTCTGAATATTTGCTGAATCAATACTGATTTCTAACTCTTTTCCAATAGAGTCTAGTGCGTTTTCAACAATATTTCGAAAATCTCTATCTCCCATCATGATAAATTATCTCTTTTTAGTGATTCACTTATAGTTTAGCTTAATATCTGAGTCAAAAATTTTGAAATTCTGGCAGAAAATGCCAAAGTAACAAAATGTATGACAAATCCTAGAACTGCACCCATGAGTAGATTTCCAGTACCAAAGTAAATTCCCAAAAATATTCCTAATGGCGGTAATGAGAAAATCATTCCCAAAAATGTACTAACCCATATTGTATTAATCAAGGTCTCTGTAGAAATTTCTTGTTTTTTCTTTGGGAATTTGATCATTTTAAAAAATTATTCTGCTAAGATTAGTTTTGACATTGTAATATCTGTGGATATTTTTTGTTCAACTGCATAAGCAATTGCTGCTAAATTTCTTACTTCAAAACCCGTCAATTTTGTAATTCCTATAATTGTAGCAAAACTAAACATTTTGGTAAATGATCTTGCTGATGAATTGTAAAGTGCCATCTCAAATGATCTTTCAAATTCAGCAACCGCATCTAAATCATTTTCAGTATTTGGAATCAAATTTTTGTACTTTGTATTTGTTAACTCACCAAATGCATCTCTAATTGTTGCAGCAGACATCATTCTTCCAAGTAATTCTCTTGGAATTGATGGGGTTTGTGAAACAATCAAATCTTCAATTTGTGAATCTTCTAATCCCCAAAATTTTCCTCGTATGACACTAAGTAGATTGTAAAAATCAACATCGATTCCAACTATTTTTATTACTTCTCTATCTCTGGTATTTTTTAGAGCTCGCCCTAATTGTTGATATAAAATTTTATCAAAGTATGTGTCAAAAATTTGAATATTTTTTGTTTCATTGTACAATGCTGCTGCCTTTGAAATCTCATCACCAAACTGAACTGAATTTAGACTTGCAACTGCTTCTTCCAAATCTTTTGAAACCAATGCTTTAATTATTACATCTCTTTGTTTGATTAATTCTTCTGCGTGTAGATTAATGTGGGTTTCAATTTCTTCTTGAGATTTTCCTAAAACTTTTCCTTTGAGAATTTGTTTTAAATTTGAAATAATAAATTTCATATAATATGCATCTAAAATATCTGAATCTCCTGCAGTCTTTGCAATTGAATAATGTACATCTGCTAAATGAGCTCTGAGGGCAGATTCAATTATCTGTGAAGTGTATGGTTTTTGAACATCTGATATTGCATTTCCATAAATGGTATTTTTGATTCTGGTCATTAATTCTTCAAGATCTCTTGATTCTGCCAAAGTCTGAAAATCGGCCTTTTTTAGTAGTTTTCCTCTTTGGCTGTATGATTTAACAGATGCATACACATTCTTACCCATTAAAAAAATCCTAATGAGCAGCCGATTTTAATGTTTGGCGATCTAACTATTCTTTGGGAGTGATTTTATTTAGGAATTTCAGTGCCTCGTCTTTATCTTGTTTGGAAAATTTTAAAAATGCCTCCAAAATCTCTTTTTGAATAATCAATGATCCATCTGAAATTTGACTTAGTTTTGAAAGATCAAAAGGCAATAATTTATTGATTTTATTATCACAAAATGCCTTTACGTATTTTTGAAAAATTGAGTGAATAAAATTTGGACTTGTTAAAATTAAACTAGAGATTATTTCAGCAAATTCTTTCTCCTCGGATGTAGATAATGAAAAAAATTCTTTCAGTATGTTTTCTTTATTTTTTACTTCATCTATTGATAATGCTACCAAAAGGCCTTCTTTTGTCAAGTGATAATATGGAATTCCTTTTTCCTGTAGTGCTTTAGGTCCTCTTTTCAAAGGCAATCTGCCATCTTCTTCTGCAATTCCCATGGGAAGTAAGATTTCATCTAGATCTCGAAATATTCCTGAATAGATATTTTTCCATACAACATCTGTTTTTTTTGCAATTCTCTGAGATATTCCAGTCCTTGTTCTTTCTGCAGGATTTACATTACTTCCCAGTATGGATATGATCGTTCTTTGTCTATTTGCTTCTCCAGTAAGATCATCACCCTTTGTCTTGAATGTGTCAAAAATTGCTAGTTTTGTAGCTGATTTGGTTTTCATTTACTCACCTTTATCATAATATTCATATTTTATGTTATTATCAGAATATACTGAAATATAATAATTTACTTTTTTGCATGTTTTTTAGTCTCCAACCCTTAAATAATTTTCATTTTCGATAAATTTAATGAATTCTAGGAACTACAAGTATGCTCTATTACTTGTAGCCGCAGTATCTATCACGGCAGTCGGTGCTATGTCTCAGGCATATGCACAAAGTGTTGATGATGGTATGGACGGATATGTCAAAGGAACCAGTGGAATTTACACTGGTAACCTTAGCGAATGTTGGTATGAAGAAGATGGCAGCATGCTACCTTGTAAAATTGATACAGGTGATACAGCATGGATGCTTACAGCAACATCTTTAGTACTTTTCATGTCCCCAGGTGTCGGTTTCTTTTATGGCGGATTAGCCAGATCAAAGAACATCGTCAATGTACTTGGTATGACCTTAATTGTAATGGGTCTAATGTCAGTACAATGGGTTCTATGGGGATACTCACTAGCATTTGGTGGAGTTGATTCAGATGCAAACATGTTCATGGGAAATCTTGACTATGTCGGATTTAACATGGTTTCACCATACGCACCATTAGGAGAAGCAGGTCCATGTGCAGACACATGGTCAGCAGCTTACCAAATGAATGCAATGGTTGAAGGGGATGTTTGTAGTCAAGGTTGGCCTGGTACAGTACCTCACCAACTATTTGCAATGTTCCAAGCAACATTTGCAATTATTACACCAGTTCTAATTATTGGTGGATTGATTGACAGAATCAAATTCAGCGCATTAATCATATTCGTTCTCTTATGGGGAACCTTCGTTTATGATCCAATAGCACATTGGGTCTGGGGAGGAGGATACATAGGAGGAGGTGCAATTGACCTCGATCCAGAACTATCACCATCGTACGCATTAGACTTTGCAGGTGGTACTGTAGTACACATTTCTTCAGGATTTGCTGCATTGGCAGGAGCCTTAGTCCTTGGCAGAAGACTTGGATATGGCAAAGTGCCAATGGAACCACACAATATCCCAATGGTAGTCCTCGGAGCAGGAATACTCTGGTTTGGATGGTTTGGTTTCAACGCAGGAAGTGAAGTTATGGTAGACGGCATTACCGTCAGCGCATGGACTGTTACAAATACAGCAACTGGTATGGCTGCAATCACTTGGGTGCTCATGTCTTGGGCACATACAGGAAAACCAAGTATTGTTGGAGCTGCATCAGGAGCAGTAGCAGGATTGGTATCAATCACACCAGCCTCAGGTTGGGTAGGTCCAATGGCTGCGATTATAATCGGTATTGCAGCTGGTACAGTTTGTTATGCAGCAATAGCATTCAAGAGTGCACGCAAATGGGACGACGCATTAGATGTATGGGGAGTACACGGAATGGGTGGTCTTACAGGTGCAATTTTGACTGGTACATTAGCTAGTCCACACATTTGGGATACTGGAGACGGTATCGGTGCATGGACTGGTACTGCAGAAGGAATGGAACAGCAAGCAATCAGCATCATTGGTGCTGCAATATCAGTAGGCTATGCCTTTGGTGTTACACTGGTTATTCTCAAAGTAATGGATGCCGTATGGCCGGGCGGAATCAGAGTCACTCCTAAAGAAGAGGAGATTGGTCTTGATTTGGCACAGCATGGCGAAAGAGCATACGTTAACGAATAGAAAAAACACTTTCTCTCTCTTTTTATTTTAATCCAAATCCATTTAGTCCTGATCATTTTATTCAAACTATGTTAATCTCTACAACTGAACTTAATTCAATTCTAAACGATTCTAATGTCATAATAGCTGATACGCGTTCTTTCAAAGAATATTCTGAAGGACATATTCCAGGTTCTGTTCATTTAGATTTATTTGCATTTCATTGGATTGATACAACATTAGAAGGAATTGAAAATTTTAATACCCAAACTCAAAACCTTCTTTCATTTTTAGGAGTGACGCCGGAGAAAAAAGTCATTTTTTATGATTCAGTTTCTGGAATGCTTGCAGCAAGAGGTGTTTGGATATTAATGTATTTTTCACATGAAAATGTTTCAATGCTTGATGGTGGAATAACAAAATGGAAAAAAGAAAATTTCTCACTTGAAACAAAAGCAAATGGATTCAAACCATCTAAATTTTCAGGAAAAATTAATTCAAATATTATTACAGGATTTGAACACATTAGAGATAATATACAAAATATGAAAATTCTTGATGCTCGCTCTACTGGAGAATATGATGGAAGTATAGTTCGTGCTGCTCAATCTGGACATATTCCAAATGCCATCAATATTGATTGGAATCAAAATCTGTCAGAAGATGGCACTTTCAAAAATGATGAGGAGTTATTACAAATGTATGACATTTCAAAAGACACAGAAATTGTAACTTATTGTCAAGGCGCATATCGTGCAGCTAACACCTTTTTAGTTTTAAAAAAATTGGGTTTTAAAAATGTCCGAGTTTATCTTGGATCTTGGGGCGAATGGGGAAATAAACTAGAACTTCCTGTTGTAAAATAAAATCTTAAACTGATTTTATTTTTTTCTGCATGCCCCACTTTTGAGCAAATTCTTGCTCAGTAATTGCAACTCTTGATTTACATTTTACACATCTACGCATTTTATTGTGTTTGGAATATCTCCAAACATGGGCTTCGCTTATTTTATGACAGTTCATGCTATCATCCATTTTACTAGTATTTAGGAAAAAATTGTGTTAATTTTTTTTCGTATTTAGTACAAAATCACAATCTATGGAGATAATGAATTTAAAATCTAGTATTTACTATGGCTGATTCATCCTGTGAACATTATTGGGCACCTAATGGCTCATATTTTTGCGTTCATTGCGGTACAGATTACTCTCATTCCAGAACTAATCAAGATGTAATACAGACATCTCCTTTTTGCAGATGAATTTCCCATGATGGCTTTGTTTATGGGAAGTAAGGGGTGTTTTGTCAATATTGTAGTAGTCATTATCAATACTTGAAGCTAGAAAGATATGCGGTGAAAGGCAGATTAACAATTTATAATTTTATTTCTTCTTCCAAACAAATTGATTGTAAATCAACTCTGGTCTAATTTGTCTAAATGGTTGTGCACCACCATCATACCATTTGGTAAAGAATTCGTACAAGTGCAATCTGAGAGACTGGATGTATACAATCAATCCTTCAATCATCATGATTCCCAAATTTCCTCCGATAATCATTGCCATTGCTGCACCTGATTCTACACCTCCAAGTGATTCAAATGCATTGTTAACTGTCATGAGTAATGCAGCGTGTACAAGTAGCATAATTCCTAATCGAGCATAACTAATTGTATGAGCTAAACTTTCTACTGTTTTTCCAAGAAATACTTCCATAACCACATTTGCAGCTGAACCTCCGTCTTCAGGATGTTTCTTAGCATGCATTACACCACCAACTATCATCAAAACCATTGATGTAATAATTATTACAACTGCAATTCTTGTAATTATCCACACTTCTGCCCATTCTCCTAAGAAAATTGTAACCCAAGGAACTGCTTCAGTATGAACTTTGGAATACATGTTCATCACATCATAATTAGCTCCAATTGCACACATCATGATGATGACAATTCCACCATAAAGTGTAATGTTGGGAATTGCTTCCATAAACATAACAAACTTGTGACCTTCAGCAGCTAATCTCTTTACTCTTAGAACCATTGCCCAAACCAAGTGAACAATTCCAATGAATAATGAAACTTTGAGTATGTTAATGACTTGGTCAAATGTTAATTCTGCTACACTAAGAATACCTACAATCCAACTAACTGAATGCAGTGCTCCTTCTTCTTCCAACAAGCCTTCAAATGGTCCCATATGATCTAGGTGGAATCCAAATGCCTCACCTGCACCAACACCTGCTATTGCAGCTGAAGCACCAGATATTGCAATCAACATTCCCCATCTTGAAAGTGCACCTTGTCCTTTTACTTTGAATAATAATCCCATCCCCATTAGTAATAGACCGTGGCCCATATCTGCAAACATTAGTCCATAGAAAATTGGCCACATTAGAGCAATCATTGGAGTTGGATCTGCTTCTCCGTGTTTTGGAATACCTTGACTTTCTGTAATTACTTCAAAAGTCCTCACAAATTTTTTATTATCAAATAATGTTGGAATTTCCTCTTTTAATTTTGGATCAGTAATATCTTCAACTACTGACATCCATTGTTTAGTTGAATCTTTGAATTTTTCCTCCATTTTAGATGGAATGAATCCTTGAATTACTGCAAAATGCTTTGTTCCTCCTGGCTTTCTAACTGCTTCAAGAACATCTTTGGCTATTTGAGCCTCTTCATGAATTGCTAAAATATCACGTCTAATCTTTTTTGTAATCTTTGCAATTTTTTTTGTATTTGCTTTTTGTTTCTCAGTTAATTCTTTAATTTTTGATTCTGCTAATGCAAATGCTTCAGATGGAACTTGAGAGATTCCTTCTGGAATTACAAATGGATTTGCATTAAATCCTCTTAGTATTTTGAGTGTTTTATCAGAATCAGATATGCTAGAAATCACAAGAATTGCTGCTTTCTCTTTACTTTCTAGTTCGTATTTGTAAAATGTAATTCCTTCTAATGATCTACTAATTTCTTCAAAGTCAGTAGAGTTTATGACAAAAAGATTTGTGTAAAAATACTTCATCAATCCAAATCCTGAAAGATCAATGTTTAGCTTTTTGGCTATTTCTAGTGTTTCTTTAAGTGATGTGTATTCCTCAAGTGAGCGTTTTGTTGTTGCTTGTTCCTCTAAAAGTTTAGATGATTCATTAATGATTGCCGGTGTTCTTTTTTTAAGGTCACCGATCATTCCTTCTATCTCATCAATTTCATAATCTTTTTTCTTGATTGTAGTACCTTTGAACATAATCTCTAAAATTCCAACCATTGGGGGAATGCCTAGTCCTTTAACCACATCGTCAATAGATTGGTAAGTTTGCTGAGCATCTAATAATAAATCATCAATTTCAGGTGTGACTATGTCATTTTCAGTATCAATTTTATGAAACCATTCAAATTCAGTTAATCTAGAAATTACTCTTGGAGAGTCACTTCTTGGTAAAATTACACTTCCAAGCTTTAGATCGGCTACAACCAAGATAATCCATCGGTAATTTCTTTGATTTTAATATCTTTCTGAATTGGAGTTATGATTCCCAAACATTAAAATCCATTATGGATAAATGCCACGCATTGACAAATTCTGCTTTAGAACAAACTATCGATAAAATTCTTAATCAAACTGGAAAAGAGATCGATTTTGGTATAGATTCTGCATTATCTGACTCACATCAGACTCTTGATGATGCTATTCCTAAACTTGAACGTGAATTTGACAAAATTATTGCAGATGGTAAGAAAGAAGCAGATAAAATTGAAAAACAAATCATTGGCAGTGCTGATATTGAAGCCAGAAATAAACAACTTTTAGCATTAGAAGACTCTGTTACCAAGGTCTTCACTCAGGCACTTGATAAAATTGCAAATACTGATCGCAATGGAGATTATACAAATTTGATTAAATTATTATTGACCCAATCTACCCAAATTTTGGGTACATCTGAAGTTATCGTATTTACAAATTCTAAAGATAGAGATGTTGTACAATCTGTACTTTCTGGATATGCTGGATCTGAGATGTCTTCAGACAGTATTGACTGTCTTGGTGGTGTGAAAATTAAATCAAAAGATGGAGCTATGACATTTGACAATACTCTTGATGCAAGGATTGAACGTTTGAAGCCTTTAATTAGGAAAGAAATTGCAGCAAAATTCGGAGTGAATAATTAGAATGGCAGCTCAAGGTAGAATTGTTTGGGTAAGTGGCCCAGCTGTAAGGGCAGATGGTATGTCTGATGCAAAAATGTATGAAACTGTCACTGTAGGTAATTCAAAATTAGTTGGAGAGGTAATTCGATTAACTGGAGATGTGGCATTTATTCAAGTATACGAATCAACAAGTGGTCTTAAACCAGGTGAGCCTGTAGTAGGTACTGGAAACCCACTCAGTGTATTATTAGGTCCTGGAATTATTGGACAACTTTACGATGGAATTCAAAGACCACTAAGAGAATTATCTAAGGCCTCTGGCTCTTTCATCGGAAGGGGCATCACAACTACTGCTGTTGATATGACAAAAAAATATCATTTTGTACCAACTGTAAGTAATGGTGATGAAGTTACTCCAGGAAGTGGAATTGGCACTGTTCAAGAAACTGATCTTATTGAGAATTTAATTATGGTTCCACCAGATCATCTAGGTGGAAAAATTTCAAACCTTGTATCTGAAGGAGATTATGATTTAGAAACTGTACTAGCTACTACTGAGAAAGACGGACAATCTATTTCACTCAAAATGTATCATAAATGGCCTGTAAGAAAGCCACGTCCATATCTTAAGAGATATGATCCTACAGTTCCATTACTTACTGGACAGCGTGTCATTGACACATTCTTCCCAATTGCAAAAGGAGGAACTGGTTCAATTCCTGGAGCATTTGGAACAGGAAAAACTGTTACATTACACCAAATTGCAAAATGGGCAGATTCTCAAGTTGTTGTTTACATTGGTTGTGGTGAAAGAGGAAACGAAATGACTGAGGTATTAGTTGAATTTCCACATCTTAAAGATCCACGTAGTGGAAAGCCATTAATGGATAGAACTGTACTTGTTGCAAATACAAGTAACATGCCGGTAGCAGCAAGGGAAGCAAGTATCTACACTGGTGTCACAATTGCAGAATATTACAGAGATATGGGTAAGGACGTTGTACTTGTAGCAGACTCTACTAGTAGATGGGCTGAATCACTTAGAGAAATGAGTGGCAGATTAGAAGAAATGCCTGCAGAGGAAGGATATCCGTCATATCTTGCATCAAGATTAGCAGAATTTTATGAAAGAGCAGGTCGTGTTAGAGCATCTGGAAGTCCAGACCGTGATGGCTCAGTTACTTTGATTGGTGCTGTATCTCCATCCGGTGGTGACTTTACAGAACCAGTTACAACTCACACCATGAGATTTATCAAAACTTTCTGGGCTTTGGATGCAAAACTTGCATACTCTAGGCATTACCCATCAATCAACTGGATGAATAGTTATTCTGGTTATCTTGCAGATATTGCAAAATGGTGGAGTGAAAACATTAGTGAAGATTGGTTTAGCATCAGAAGTGAAACTTATGGTGTTTTACAAAGAGAGGATACACTAAAAGAAATTGTTAGACTCTTAGGTCCTGAAGCATTACCTGATGAAGAAAAATTAATTCTCGAAGTTGCAAGAATGGTAAAGATTGGTTTGTTACAACAAAACTCATTTGATGATGTTGATACTTATTGTAGTCCAGAAAAACAATTCAAATTAATGAAATTATTAGTTGATTTTTACAAAAAGGGACAACAAGCACTCAGAGAAGGTGCATCATTATCTGACATACGTGAACTATCTGTAGTAACCAGTTTACTCAAAGCAAGAATGGATGTCAAAGATGATGAGATGTCAAAACTTGATCAATTAGATAAAGATATGCAAGAACAATTCAAAGCAATTTCAGGAGTGAAAGTATCAAATTGACAACAGAAGGCGGAGTTCAATACAGTAAGATTGCAGAAATAAAAGGTCCTCTAGTTGTTGTTGATGATGTTGAAAGCGCAGCATTTGATGAACTAGTTGAAATTGAAACTACTGAAGGAGAAAGAAGATTAGGCAAAGTTCTCGAAGTAGGAAATGGTAAAGCAATTGTACAAGTCTTTGAAGGAACAACTGGATTATCAATCTCTGGAACTAAAGCAAAATTTGTAGGTAAAGTTATGGAAATGCCTGTATCAAAAGAAGTACTTGGTAGAGTGTTTGATGGATTAGGAAGACCAAAAGATGGACTACCAGATCCAATTGCTGATAAATTCATTGACATTAATGGTGAACCAATGAATCCAGAACAGCGTGAATATCCAAAGGATTTCATTCAGACAGGTGTATCTGTAATTGATGGATTGATGACTCTAGTTAGAGGACAAAAACTTCCAATCTTCTCTGGTTCTGGCATGTCTCACAATCTTTTGGCAGCACAAATTGCAAGACAAGCAAGTGTTGTTGGAAAACAAGATGACTTTGCTGTAGTATTTGCAGCAATTGGTGTGCAGTACAGTGAAGCTGAATATTTCAGACGAAGTCTTGAAGAATCCGGCGCACTCAAAAGAAGCGTTCTATTTCTAAATACGGCAGATGATCCTGCAATTGAAAGAATTATCACACCTCGTGTAGCATTAACTGTCGCTGAATATTTGGCATTTGAACTAGGAATGCATGTCTTAGTTGTAATGACTGACATGACAAATTATGCAGAGGCGCTAAGAGAAATTAGTGCAGCAAGAGAAGAAGTTCCTGGAAGAAAAGGATATCCTGGTTATCTATACACTGACCTTTCAACAATTTATGAAAGAGCAGGTAAACTCAATGGAAGAAAAGGAAGTGTTACACAAGTTCCAATTTTATCAATGCCATCTGATGATATTACCCACCCAATACCTGACCTTACTGGTTACATTACAGAAGGACAAATTGTAGTTGGTAGAGACTTGTTCAGACAAGGAGTTTATCCACCAATCAATATTTTGATGAGTCTTAGTAGACTGATGAAAGACGGAATTGGTGAAGGAAGTACTAGAGAGGATCACAGTGAAGTTTCTAACCAAGTTTATGATGCATATTCTAGGGCACAAGAAGTAAGAGCACTTGCAGGCATTGTGGGTAAAGCAGGATTAACTGAAATTGACCTCAAATACATGGATGTTGGCGATACTTTTGAAAAAGAATTCCTTACACAAGCAACTGATGAAAATAGAACAATTGAAGAAACTCTTGCCCTTATGTGGAAGATTGTATCAAAATTACCAAAGAATGAGATTACTAAAATCAAAGACAAGTACGTAGAACAATATTACAGGGAAGAGTAACTGAATGTCATTTGGACAAAACGTTGCAGCAACAAAAATTGAACTTTTCAAATATAAAAAATCCACACAAATTGCTGCTATGGTTCAGCAAATTTTAGATGATAAACGTAAAGTTCTTTTAAAAAATATTGAAGAAATGATTCAAGAAGCATCTAAAGCACGAGGTGGAATTTGGGATCCTTTACAAGATATTTACAAATCTGTTAACGAAGCATATCTGGCACTTGGTACTAATACTGTTGATTCTGTTGCAGAATCAACTCCTCCTGTAATGGAAGTAGAAGTTCATGTTAGAAGAGTTGTTGATGTAAAAATCCCTGCCCTCACTGTAACTGAAAAAGATACAAAATCAATGCCTTATGGATTTGCAGATACAAATTCTTCAATTGATAGAGCAGCAAAACAAATCAAAGAACTGATGCCAAAAATTTGTAAAGCCGCAGAATATGAAAATTCTATTTTTAGTCTTGCAAAAGCATTAGAAAAGACACAAAAGCTACTAAATGCACTTGAAAATGTCATTATTCCTCAATACAAAGAAAATATTCGATTTATTCTCTCTACTCTTGAAGAGAGAGAAAGAGAAGAATTCGCAAAGTTAAAAAAAGTAAAGGCAAAGATGGAAAGTAGATAATAATGGCAAAAGAAGAAATTAAAAAATTGATTGAAACCTCTAAAAAAATCATTGAACAAGATCATGATGATTTTTTAAAATCTATCAAATCCGATCTTACATCTTTTAAAAAGAAAGCACTCAGCTAATCTGGTATTTTATTATCATGATTTAAATATGGATTTAAGAGAGTCAGATCACAAAATGAAACCTATCGTTTTACTACTTTTGGCAGCAGTAGCAGTAATATCCATTTCAGGATCTACTGGAATTGCATATGCCGCAGAAGGTGATGCAGCAGCAAGTTCTGACTCATTCAAAATTCTAGGTGCAGGTTTAGCTTTTGGTCTAGCAGCATTTGGAGCAGGTATTGGTCTTGGTCAGGTAGGTGCAGCAGGTCTCGCAGTAATTAGTGAGAATCCGGCATTACAGTCTAAAGTATTTATTTTCGTAGGTATGGTCGAATCAATCGCAATCTACGGTATAGTTATGATGTTTATCATCTTAGGACAATAGTCCAGACTAGATATTTTTCAAATTTTTAAATTATTATTTGCTGAAACTATGCGAAAACGGTTCTGTCGGGTTATCGAGTGGTAAATCAGACTGAATTTTCCTTGTAAAGTAAGACATACAAAACGCCACGAGAGGGATTTGAACTCCCGAACAGTCAGGCAGAAGCTTCGAAGGCTCCACGCTGACAAAATAACTGTGTACGACCCTAAAGATTCTGAACCCGAACAGTCAGGCAGAAGCTTCGAAGGCTCCCCGCATAACCGAACTTGCGTACCGTAGCAAAGATTTGAAAAATTAAAAATAACAAAAATCCGCCTTACGCCTGACGGGGTATAAGGCTTCATATATTTTAATTGTGATGTATTATCCGAGAATCATGTCGCTTTTTGTCATGGCCATCAATCATTGATATCTGCCTCCATCCATATGGGATTCTGGTGTCTTATCTCACCGGTGGCCTTTCTTTTGTGGAACGCCATCATCGGCGTTTCATAGCTGCTCATGTCCAGTGAAAAATGCAACCTGTCAGTGTTGTAGTATTCGACATAGTCATCCAATCCGTCATAGTGCCATATTTCTTCTTCAATAGTTCGATGAAATCTCTCTAGTTTTCCGTTGGTCTGTGGATGATACGGTCTTGAATTGATTAGTCCTATTTTGAGATTCAATAACTCATTTTCAAACAGTGTCGGCGTCCATGTGCCTGTCTTCTTCTTACGGTTGCCCCTGCCAACAAAACATGAGCCATTGTCAGACAGGATGGTTGCAGGCACGCCGAACATGCTTACAGCCTGATGCAGTGCAATCACGGCGTTCTCAGAGGTATCTTCTTTGAACAATGCAGATCCTGTAACACACCTAGAGGAGTCATCCAGATATGTGATTAGATTCAAGCCTTTCATGCGTGGATCCTTCATTGCATGCCAGTCTGTATGCCACATGGCATTAGAATGCAGGCGTTCGAATCTGATCCACTTGCGCTTCCTTGACCTTGCAGGAGAGTTGACAACCAGACCATTGGATTTCATTATGTCGTATACACGGTAGCGACTTGTATTATGTCCGTCTCTCTTGAGCAGGTTTGCTGTTCGTATCACTCCGTTTGGTTTTAGCTAGTGTGCGTCAAGAACTGTCTTGATCTCCTCATCAGATGGTCCGTGACTCTTTGGCCGGCCTGCAGGACGCTGGATATGAACTGTTTTCGTCTTGAGGTATTCTGCCTGCAATCGCTGAACATGTCGCTGCGTCACATTGATTTCCTCTGATAACATTTTGGTATTTTTGCCCTTCTTCAACTCTCTGATGATGTACCGAATAGATCTGTCTGTTAGTTTTTGTTTCATTGATTTCTTTGATCTATGAATCTTAAAGTAATCTTCAGACGTATGCTTAGCTTTAGCTAAGCGACATGATTTTCGGATAATAGAATATTTTAATTGTGATAATTACTCACAGGCTAAGACAAACCAAACTTACAAGTTATTTCACTACACAAAATAACTATATATTTATTTTACCACTCGATAACCCGACAGAACCCTAAAAAGTTAAAACATTTTGAAGGCTAATTTTTGCGCAAAAATGATACAATTATAGAATAATCAATTACTAATTAGGAAGATTCTCTGTAACTGAACTATGATTCAAGGAATTTGTTAACACGAAAGATTTACTTCACGATATTAAGTTAAACCTAGACGACCTATACAAATTAGTTCCCATAAAACCCGTAAATTCGCAAATGGCTATTTTGTCAAAATTTCTCACTAGGGATGAGGAAAAATGAGTATTCTTATCAAAAAGAAAACAACAAGGGATTATGAAGAAAAATTAGCCTCATTACCTACAAACTCACGAGAAAATATTCAAGCTGCGATTAATAATTTTAAAAAATTTGTTCTAGAAAAGCATCAAAGTACTCTTAATCATTTGTAGACAAGTATCCAAAGTGTAAGTCACCATATGTTATCTGAAAACCATTAATGAAGAACTAGTTCCGATCATTTTTTAAAACTTTTTGAACAGTTTCAATTGTCGCGATCATCATAGACTACAAACAATGTTAACCTAATATGAAGTTCATAGGAACCCTCAAACACCATTATAATACACATTGTACCGTTGTCAATTTTATTGAACTGAAGTTTTGAGAAAAACGGACAAATAGTTTATACCTTCAATCCATAGATCCTGATCGGGGAAATTATAATGGACAATTCACAAATAAAAAATACGATCAGTGAGATCCGTAAGCGCAGTAGCACAATAACGGGATTGATTGAATCTATACAGACACATACGAGGAGACTTGATGGCTAAAAAAATTAATCGTTCAAGGAAAAATACTAAAAAATAGTAATCAAAAAAAGAAAATTTTCAGATGTTCATGTATTGAAAATGATGAAAAAAATTAATATTTTAATTCTTGGACCAGGATGGCCATCAAATGAGCTTAAACAGAGAAAAAAAATAAAATCAAAATTAAGAATGAAAGGATTCAAAGCTCATGTTATGGAAGAAAAAGATCAACCAGAAAGACAGATTACTCATGTTGACAAATTTGATGAGCTTTTAGATTATGACAATTTGTTAATTGTGGCAATTTCAACACCTGAGGGATATTCAAATGGATTATCATTTGAAATTGGATATATCTGTGGCAAATATGGAAGAACAGAGAAAGGTAGAGAAAGATTACAGAATGAATTAGGTTTTATAATTTCTGAGCATGCAGATAGAGAGAGAATTTTAACATCATATGTAACATCTGGATTATTCAATGATGAAATTAAAATGCAATATGAGTATAAGAACAATGACGACATTATTGAAAGGATCAAGCTAATGACAAAACTCAGAGCAAAAAAGCTAAGATTATTCTAAGAATGATCTATTGTTAGTAAATGATTATTATTTTTACGAATAGTTTGGTGTATTTCTTTACCAATTGGTGATAATGCAATTCTGAATTTTTTATCGTTTGAAAATATCTCTAAAATTAATCCTTGCGTAATCATTCCTTTAATACACTGCTCAAAGCTCTTCTGTGATACTTTTTCATCAAGACAATTATCCACTATTTTATGTAATTCTTTAAACACAAGATGATCTTTTTTGTTCAAGTAACCTAGAGCACACGCTGCTTGTTGATATTTTTCAACGTATTGAATTTCATTCTTATACATCGTATAGTTTACTTGGCCACTCATAAATCTCGTACCTCTGATTGTATCAAATCGTTCATCGTCTTATAAACCATAATTTCATCAATTGTGATTTGTATTGAAAGGTGTAAAAAATTTCTATTTTGGATCATTTGGAATAGACAAAAATTTGACCCCAAAATCATGTTTTTTTCTAGACATGGTTGTATTTATTTTTGTAAGTCAGAATTCTACTAGTGTAATATTTTTTGATGAACAAGATTTGAGAATAACCTAGCATAAATAAGAACTTCATAGGCAGGTAAGATATGGTTTCAGAATTTGTTAACACGAAAGAATCACTTTACGATATCAAGTTAACCGGAATGAGATAATTTTATTTAATTTTAGTCTGAGGGTTTATGATTGAGCATGTTTAACAAATTAACATTATATACTAATAATTCATTCTACTAAATCATCAAGTATTTGTTTATCTATTTTAATTCCTTAACATGAATCTACCAGAACCAATGAATAAACAGTTTTCAAGTTTGATGGATGATATTATTTCTGGCAGATTAAAAATACCTCAATTTCAACGTGATTTTGTTTGGGATATTAAAAAATCATCTAGTTTGCTAGATGGTGTTGTAAAAGGATTATCATTCGGTTGGAACTTTTATTTTTTGGAAGACAAAAGAAAGTACCTGATTATGATTGGGACATTGATTTATCTACAGATTTCATTAAACATAATGGATGGTTTAGTGCAGGAAGAAGTTACATCAAAGTAATTCTTTGTATTTATGCATACCAACAACCAATTTTTATAATTGGTAATTCTCATGTCAACATGAGTAATGATTGGCTTAAACAAGCCAATAGTAAGAACTATATCATTTCTTCCCTAGAGCATATTTAAAGAAACTAAATGAAGATGAAGATAAAACTAATCATATTTTGAATATTACCATAGTGGATGATTTTCTAAATAAAAGAAAAATCAAGCATACTGCCCCTTCAAAACACATGACTGAATTCAAAGACGTTAACCCAGAACTTTCTGAAACTATGAAGACCCATTTGATTGACAATCTTGATGGTTTTAGTATATGGACTGATAATTATCAGAATTTCTTAGATAGTAGAGCAGTTCTATCAAGTAATGAAATAGAAAAAAGGATAATTAGACAAGCCATAGATAAGTAACCACAACCCAATTTAGAAGAAGATTATTCAGAAGAATTAGAAATGGAATGGATTTTCTGTTCTAAATGTTAAAGTCAAAAAGCGATTTTTTGTACATTCAATTTCTCTACCAAAGTATGTTTAACAAACCTAGCTTAATACTTTGGGGATAATTTTTGCTGTGTTTCCTAACATGACCAGTTGTTGATCCAATTAATTTTATCACCCAAGCTTTAGATCAGGGCATCTCATATCATTTCATGAACAGAGACTGGAGAGAAAAAAAAATACAACCAGTCCCTTGCAAGACGCGGCGAAATCATGCTTTCTTTTGATGCCATGAAACAACAGAGTGGTGCAGAACTCGGAGCGATGAACCGCAAAAAAGAGGGCCGCCGTCAGCCTGTCTATCCCGAATCATTCATGGAGGCCCCCCAGGCACTTGGGTGCTGCCATCTCCATCTGCATCTTTCATTCAGGCAGACTGAAGGCTCGATAGGATCACACATGAAAGACGAGTCAAAGACCCTGGGACGTATTCTGCAATCTGGATCTATAGCCTCATGTATTGGAATCATAGAGAAGATTCCAATAATAATAATAACAAATATCATTATAATTACGATAATTTTCTTCTTTGATTTTTTGGATTTTGCAGGTAGACTCGAAACAAAACTCAAGATTATTTACATCTTTTAAAGGGTTGATTAATTCTAGAGCATTTATGAGACTAGTGATTTTTTGAGACATCCACATATCAAGACTTGCTACAGATGCAGCGTTTTCCAATCAAGATTATCCCCCGAGATACAACAGAACCTAAATCTATATCACGAAGATTACACAGAACCGCAGAGTCTAATACTTAATAAATATATGTTATGACTTTGGTTTATATGAAATATGTTGCATCTTCTGCTGCCACATCTATATCTACCGCATCTACGGCAACAGCATTACTAACAGTCTTTGCAGCCTTGCTTTTGGTTGTGGCCCAGCGGGGGGAGAGGAATATTATTACGGCAACAGCATTACTGATAGTCTTTGCAGTCTTGGGTTTAGCTTTGGCTGTGGGGGGCATGGCAGAAACAAACCCTGTTGCATTTGCACAACAGGATACTGCTACTTTTGATTTTGAGTTTGACCTAGATTCGACCAACGGTAGTCCAACTGGAATCACAGCTCTGAACGACAAGATATGGGTAGCTGATCCATCTCGTGATAAAGTCTTTGTGTACAACGCAACAGACGGCACCAGGAATTCATCTTCGGACTTTGGACTGGCTTTAGACAACGCAAACACACATGGAATGACTGCACTAAACAACAAATTCTGGGTAGTTGATGCTAGTTCAGGTACCAAAAAAGTCTGGGTATACAACGCAGACGGAACAAATGATTCATCTTCAAACTTTAATCTGATTAGCGACATCACAAATCCGAGGGGAATCATAGCACATGATGGCAAGCTGTTGATAGTTGATGGTACGAGTAACAAAGTCTACGCATACAACGCAAACGGAAACAGAGATGCATCTTCTGACTTTGATCTGGATATAACCTTCAATCCTAATCCAGGAGGAATCACATCACTGCACGGCAAGCTGTGGGTAGTTGTTGATAATAATAACACAGTCTACGCATATAATTCAGACGGCACACGAGACGCAGCTTCTAACCTTGATTTAGATGCAGACAACAGATCTCCAACTGGAATTACATCACTGTACGGCAAACTCTGGGTATCTGATGATGCAACTAACAAAGTCTACGTATATAACGTATCAGCTCCAGACAATACGGCACCAACACTAGCTCTAGTAACCATAGTATCTGACAATTCAAATGATCCATCCTTGGCCACAACTGATGATATTGTCACATTACGTTTTACTGCTTCTGAAAATATACGAACACCAACTGTAACCTTTGGTGGAGTTGTTGCATCTACAGTTACTGGAAGCAACACTTCTTGGAGTGCCACAAAAACAATCACATCCGGAGATGCTGATGGCCCTGTAGCATTTACTATAGCTTATTCTAACTTGGCAACAAATGCCGGCACTACGGTTACCAGTACTGACGATAACACTAGTGTTACCATTGATCAAACGGCACCTACACTGACTGCAGTATCCATAACATCTGACAATTCAAATGATAGTTCTTTGGCCACAACTGGCAATACTGTCACACTAAGCTTTACCTCCTCTGAGAATATACGAACACCAACTGTAACCTTTGGTGGAGTTACAGCATCTACAGTTACTGGAAGCAACACTTCTTGGAGTGCCACAAAAACAATCACATCCGGAGATGCTGATGGCCTTGTAGCATTTAGCATATCTTATTCTGACTTGGCAACAAATGCCGGCACTCCAGTTACCAGTACTATCGGTGGCTCTAGTGTTACCATTGATCAAACGGCACCTACACTGACTGCAGTAACCATAGCATCTGACCATTCAAATGATAGTTCTTTGGCCATAACTGATGATACTGTCACACTAAGCTTTACCTCCTCTGAGAATATACTGCCACCAACTGTAACCTTTGGTGGAGTTGCTGCATCTGCAGTTGCTGTTGGAAGCAACACTTCTTGGAGTGCCACAAAAACAATCACATCCGGAGATGCTGATGGCCTTGTAATATTCACTATATCTTATTCTGACTTGGCAACAAATACCGGCATTACGGTTACCAGTACTGACGATAACACTAGTGTTACCATTGATCAAATGGCACCTACACTAGCTCCCGTATCCATAACATCTAACAATTCAGAATCTGCATCCTTGGCCACAACTGATGATACTGTCACACTAAGCTTTACCTCCTCTGAGAATATACTGCCACCAACTGTAACCTTTGGTGGAGTTACAGCATCTACAGTTACTGGAAGCAACACTTCTTGGAGTGCCACAAAAACAATCACAGGTGCAGATGCTGATGGCCTTGTAATATTCACTATAGCTTATTCTGACTTGGCAACAAATACCGGCATTACGGTTACCAGTACTGACGATAACACTAGTGTTACCATTGATCAAACGGCACCTACACTGACTGCAGTATCCATAACATCTGACAATTCAAATGATAGTTCTTTGGCCACAACTGATGATACTGTCACACTAAGCTTTACCTCCTCTGAGAATATACTGCCACCAACTGTAACCTTTGGTGGAGTTACAGCATCTACAGTTACTGGAAGCAACACTTCTTGGAGTGCCACAAAAACAATCACAGGTGCAGATGCTGATGGCCTTGTAGCATTTAGCATATCTTATTCTGACTTGGCAACAAATACCGGCACTCCAGTTACCAGTACTATCGGTGGCTCTAGTGTTACCATTGATCAAACGGCACCTACACTAGCTCCCGTATCCATAACATCTGACAATTCAAATCCATCCTTGGCCACAACTGATGATACTGTCACACTAAGCTTTACCTCCTCTGAGAATATACTGCCACCAACTGTAACCTTTGGTGGAGTTACAGCATCTACAGTTACTGGAAGCAACACTTCTTGGAGTGCCACAAAAACAATCACAGATTCAGATGTTGATGGCAGCACTGTAATGTTTGCCATAGACTATTCTGACTTGGCAACAAATGACGGCATTACGGTTACTGGTGTTACCGATGGTACCAGTGTTATCGTTGATCAACCAGCACCAGATACAACAGCACCTACACTGACTGCAGTATCCATAACATCTGACAATTCAAATGATAGTTCTTTGGCCACAACTGATGATACTGTCACACTAAGCTTTACCTCCTCTGAGAATATACTGCCACCAACTGTAACCTTTGGTGGAGTTACAGCATCTACAGTTACTGGAAGCAACACTTCTTGGAGTGCCACAAAAACAATCACATCCGGAGATGCTGATGGCCCTGTAATATTCACTATAGCTTATTCTGATTTGGCAACAAATACCGGCACTCCAGTTACCAGTACTGACGATAACACTAGTGTTACCATTGATCAAATGGCACCTACACTGACTGCAGTATCCATAACATCTAACAATTCAAATGATAGTTCTTTGGCCACAACTGGCAATACTGTCACGCTAAGCTTTACCTCCTCTGAAGGTATACTGCCACCAACTGTAACCTTTGGTGGAGTTGCTGCATCTGCAGTTGCTGTTGGAAGCAACACTTCTTGGAGTGCCACAAAAACAATCGTACCTGAAGATGCTGATGGCCCTGTAGCATTTAGCATATCTTATTCTGACTTGGCAACAAATACCGGCACTCCAGTTACCAGTACTATCGGTGGCTCTAGTGTTACCATTGATCAAACGGCACCTACACTAGCTCCCGTATCCATAACATCTAACAATCCAAATCCATCCTTGGCCACAACTGATGATACTGTCACGCTAAGCTTTACCTCCTCTGAGAATATACTGCCACCAACTGTAACCTTTGGTGGAGTTACAGCATCTACAGTTACTGGAAGCAACACTTCTTGGAGTGCCACAAAAACAATCACAGATTCAGATGTTGATGGCAGCACTGTAGCATTTACCATAGACTATTCTGACTTGGCAACAAATGCCGGCACTCCAGTTACTGGTGTTACCGATGGTACCGGTGTTACAGTTGATCAACCAGCACCAGATACAACAGCACCTACACTAGCTCCCGTATCCATAACATCTAACAATTCAGAATCTGCATCCTTGGCCACAACTGGCAATACTGTCACACTAAGCTTTACCTCCTCTGAGAATATACTGCCACCAACTGTAACCTTTGGTGGAGTTACAGCATCTACAGTTACTGGAAGCAACACTTCTTGGAGTGCCACAAAAACAATCACATCCGGAGATGCTGATGGCCCTGTAATATTCACTATAGCTTATTCTGATTTGGCAACAAATACCGGCACTCCAGTTACCAGTACTGACGATAACACTAGTGTTACCATTGATCAAATGGCACCTACACTGACTGCAGTATCCATAACATCTAACAATTCAAATGATAGTTCTTTGGCCACAACTGGCAATACTGTCACGCTAAGCTTTACCTCCTCTGAAGGTATACTGCCACCAACTGTAACCTTTGGTGGAGTTGCTGCATCTGCAGTTGCTGTTGGAAGCAACACTTCTTGGAGTGCCACAAAAACAATCGTACCTGAAGATGCTGATGGCCCTGTAGCATTTAGCATATCTTATTCTGACTTGGCAACAAATACCGGCACTCCAGTTACCAGTACTATCGGTGGCTCTAGTGTTACCATTGATCAAACGGCACCTACACTAGCTCCCGTATCCATAACATCTGACAATCCAAATCCATCCTTGGCCACAACTGATGATACTGTCACGCTAAGCTTTACCTCCTCTGAGAATATACTGCCACCAACTGTAACCTTTGGTGGAGTTACAGCATCTACAGTTACTGGAAGCAACACTTCTTGGAGTGCCACAAAAACAATCACATCCGGAGATGCTGATGGCCCTGTAATATTCACTATAGCTTATTCTGATTTGGCAACAAATACCGGCACTCCAGTTACCAGTACTGACGATAACACTAGTGTTACCATTGATCAAATGGCACCTACACTGACTGCAGTATCCATAACATCTAACAATTCAAATGATAGTTCTTTGGCCACAACTGGCAATACTGTCACGCTAAGCTTTACCTCCTCTGAAGGTATACTGCCACCAACTGTAACCTTTGGTGGAGTTGCTGCATCTGCAGTTGCTGTTGGAAGCAACACTTCTTGGAGTGCCACAAAAACAATCGTACCTGAAGATGCTGATGGCCTTGTAGCATTTAGCATATCTTATTCTGACTTGGCAACAAATGACGGCACTCCAGTTACCAGTACTATTGGTGGCTCTAGTGTTACCATTGATCAAACGGCACCTACACTAGCTCTCGTATCCATAACATCTAACAATTCAAATCCATCCTTGGCCACAACTGATGATACTGTCACACTAAGCTTTACCTCCTCTGAGAATATACTGCCACCAACTGTAACCTTTGGTGGAGTTACAGCATCTACAGTTACTGGAAGCAACACTTCTTGGAGTGCCACAAAAACAATCACAGATTCAGATGTTGATGGCAGCACTGTAACATTTACCATAGACTATTCTGACTTGGCAACAAATGACGGCACTCCAGTTACTGGTGTTACTGATGGTACCGGTGTTACAGTTGATCAACCAGCACCAGATACAACAGCACCTACACTAGCTCCCGTATCCATAACATCTGACAATCCAAATCCATCCTTGGCCACAACTGGCAATACTGTCACGCTAAGCTTTACCTCCTCTGAGAATATACTGCCACCAACTGTAACCTTTGGTGGAGTTACAGCATCTACAGTTACTGGAAGCAACACTTCTTGGAGTGCCACAAAAACAATCACAGGTGCAGATGCTGATGGCCCTGTAATATTCACTATAGCTTATTCTGACTTGGCAACAAATACCGGCACTCCAGTTACCAGTACTGACGATAACACTAGTGTTACCATTGATCAAATGGCACCTACACTGACTGCAGTATCCATAGCATCTAACAATTCAAATGATAGTTCTTTGGCCACAACTGGCAATACTGTCACGCTAAGCTTTACCTCCTCTGAAGGTATACTGCCACCAACTGTAACCTTTGGTGGAGTTGCTGCATCTGCAGTTGCTGTTGGAAGCAACACTTCTTGGAGTGCCACAAAAACAATCACATCCGGAGATGCTGATGGCCCTGTAGCATTTAGCATATCTTATTCTGACTTGGCAACAAATGACGGCACTCCAGTTACCAGTACTGACGATAACACTAGTGTTACCATTGATCAAACGGCACCTACACTAGCTCTCGTATCCATAACATCTAACAATTCAAATCCATCCTTGGCCACAACTGATGATACTGTCACACTAAGCTTTACCTCCTCTGAGAATATACTGCCACCAACTGTAACCTTTGGTGGAGTTACAGCATCTACAGTTACTGGAAGCAACACTTCTTGGAGTGCCACAAAAACAATCACAGATTCAGATGTTGATGGCAGCACTGTAACATTTACCATAGACTATTCTGACTTGGCAACAAATGACGGCACTCCAGTTACTGGTGTTACTGATGGTACCGGTGTTACAGTTGATCAACCAGCACCAGATACAACAGCACCTACACTAGCTCCCGTATCCATAACATCTGACAATCCAAATCCATCCTTGGCCACAACTGATGATACTGTCACGCTAAGCTTTACCTCCTCTGAGAATATACTGCCACCAACTGTAACCTTTGGTGGAGTTACAGCATCTACAGTTACTGGAAGCAACACTTCTTGGAGTGCCACAAAAACAATCACATCCGGAGATGCTGATGGCCCTGTAATATTCACTATAGCTTATTCTGATTTGGCAACAAATACCGGCACTCCAGTTACCAGTACTGACGATAACACTAGTGTTACCATTGATCAAACGGCACCTACACTGACTGCAGTATCCATAACATCTAACAATTCAAATGATAGTTCTTTGGCCACAACTGGCAATACTGTCACACTAAGCTTTACCTCCTCTGAAGGTATACTGCCACCAACTGTAACCTTTGGTGGAGTTGCTGCATCTGCAGTTGCTGTTGGAAGCAACACTTCTTGGAGTGCCACAAAAACAATCGTACCTGGAGATGCTGATGGCCTTGTAGCATTTAGCATATCTTATTCTGACTTGGCAACAAATGACGGCACTCCAGTTACCAGTACTATTGGTGGCTCTAGTGTTACCATTGATCAAACGGCACCTACACTAGCTCTCGTATCCATAACATCTAACAATTCAAATCCATCCTTGGCCACAACTGATGATACTGTCACACTAAGCTTTACCTCCTCTGAGAATATACTGCCACCAACTGTAACCTTTGGTGGAGTTACAGCATCTACAGTTACTGGAAGCAACACTTCTTGGAGTGCCACAAAAACAATCACAGATTCAGATGTTGATGGCAGCACTGTAACATTTACCATAGACTATTCTGACTTGGCAACAAATGACGGCACTCCAGTTACTGGTGTTACTGATGGTACCGGTGTTACAGTTGATCAACCAGCACCAGATACAACAGCACCTACACTAGCTCCCGTATCCATAACATCTGACAATCCAAATCCATCCTTGGCCACAACTGATGATACTGTCACGCTAAGCTTTACCTCCTCTGAGAATATACTGCCACCAACTGTAACCTTTGGTGGAGTTACAGCATCTACAGTTACTGGAAGCAACACTTCTTGGAGTGCCACAAAAACAATCACATCCGGAGATGCTGATGGCCCTGTAATATTCACTATAGCTTATTCTGATTTGGCAACAAATACCGGCACTCCAGTTACCAGTACTGACGATAACACTAGTGTTACCATTGATCAAATGGCACCTACACTGACTGCAGTATCCATAACATCTAACAATTCAAATGATAGTTCTTTGGCCACAACTGGCAATACTGTCACGCTAAGCTTTACCTCCTCTGAAGGTATACTGCCACCAACTGTAACCTTTGGTGGAGTTGCTGCATCTGCAGTTGCTGTTGGAAGCAACACTTCTTGGAGTGCCACAAAAACAATCGTACCTGAAGATGCTGATGGCCTTGTAGCATTTAGCATATCTTATTCTGACTTGGCAACAAATGACGGCACTCCAGTTACCAGTACTATTGGTGGCTCTAGTGTTACCATTGATCAAACGGCACCTACACTAGCTCTCGTATCCATAACATCTAACAATTCAAATCCATCCTTGGCCACAACTGATGATACTGTCACACTAAGCTTTACCTCCTCTGAGAATATACTGCCACCAACTGTAACCTTTGGTGGAGTTACAGCATCTACAGTTACTGGAAGCAACACTTCTTGGAGTGCCACAAAAACAATCACAGATTCAGATGTTGATGGCAGCACTGTAACATTTACCATAGACTATTCTGACTTGGCAACAAATGACGGCACTCCAGTTACTGGTGTTACTGATGGTACCGGTGTTACAGTTGATCAACCAGCACCAGATACAACAGCACCTACACTAGCTCCCGTATCCATAACATCTGACAATCCAAATCCATCCTTGGCCACAACTGGCAATACTGTCACGCTAAGCTTTACCTCCTCTGAGAATATACTGCCACCAACTGTAACCTTTGGTGGAGTTACAGCATCTACAGTTACTGGAAGCAACACTTCTTGGAGTGCCACAAAAACAATCACAGGTGCAGATGCTGATGGCCCTGTAATATTCACTATAGCTTATTCTGACTTGGCAACAAATACCGGCACTCCAGTTACCAGTACTGACGATAACACTAGTGTTACCATTGATCAAATGGCACCTACACTGACTGCAGTATCCATAGCATCTAACAATTCAAATGATAGTTCTTTGGCCACAACTGGCAATACTGTCACGCTAAGCTTTACCTCCTCTGAAGGTATACTGCCACCAACTGTAACCTTTGGTGGAGTTGCTGCATCTGCAGTTGCTGTTGGAAGCAACACTTCTTGGAGTGCCACAAAAACAATCACATCCGGAGATGCTGATGGCCCTGTAGCATTTAGCATATCTTATTCTGACTTGGCAACAAATGACGGCACTCCAGTTACCAGTACTGACGATAACACTAGTGTTACCATTGATCAAACGGCACCTACACTAGCTCTCGTATCCATAACATCTAACAATTCAAATCCATCCTTGGCCACAACTGATGATACTGTCACACTAAGCTTTACCTCCTCTGAGAATATACTGCCACCAACTGTAACCTTTGGTGGAGTTACAGCATCTACAGTTACTGGAAGCAACACTTCTTGGAGTGCCACAAAAACAATCACAGATTCAGATGTTGATGGCAGCACTGTAACATTTACCATAGACTATTCTGACTTGGCAACAAATGACGGCACTCCAGTTACTGGTGTTACTGATGGTACCGGTGTTACAGTTGATCAACCAGCACCAGATACAACAGCACCTACACTAGCTCCCGTATCCATAACATCTGACAATCCAAATCCATCCTTGGCCACAACTGATGATACTGTCACGCTAAGCTTTACCTCCTCTGAGAATATACTGCCACCAACTGTAACCTTTGGTGGAGTTACAGCATCTACAGTTACTGGAAGCAACACTTCTTGGAGTGCCACAAAAACAATCACATCCGGAGATGCTGATGGCCCTGTAATATTCACTATAGCTTATTCTGATTTGGCAACAAATACCGGCACTCCAGTTACCAGTACTGACGATAACACTAGTGTTACCATTGATCAAATGGCACCTACACTGACTGCAGTATCCATAACATCTAACAATTCAAATGATAGTTCTTTGGCCACAACTGGCAATACTGTCACGCTAAGCTTTACCTCCTCTGAAGGTATACTGCCACCAACTGTAACCTTTGGTGGAGTTGCTGCATCTGCAGTTGCTGTTGGAAGCAACACTTCTTGGAGTGCCACAAAAACAATCGTACCTGGAGATGCTGATGGCCTTGTAGCATTTAGCATATCTTATTCTGACTTGGCAACAAATGACGGCACTCCAGTTACCAGTACTATTGGTGGCTCTAGTGTTACCATTGATCAAACGGCACCTACACTAGCTCTCGTATCCATAACATCTAACAATTCAAATCCATCCTTGGCCACAACTGATGATACTGTCACACTAAGCTTTACCTCCTCTGAGAATATACTGCCACCAACTGTAACCTTTGGTGGAGTTACAGCATCTACAGTTACTGGAAGCAACACTTCTTGGAGTGCCACAAAAACAATCACATCCGGAGATGCTGATGGCCCTGTAATATTCACTATAGCTTATTCTGATTTGGCAACAAATACCGGCACTCCAGTTACCAGTACTGACGATAACACTAGTGTTACCATTGATCAAATGGCACCTACACTGACTGCAGTATCCATAACATCTAACAATTCAAATGATAGTTCTTTGGCCACAACTGGCAATACTGTCACGCTAAGCTTTACCTCCTCTGAAGGTATACTGCCACCAACTGTAACCTTTGGTGGAGTTGCTGCATCTGCAGTTGCTGTTGGAAGCAACACTTCTTGGAGTGCCACAAAAACAATCGTACCTGAAGATGCTGATGGCCTTGTAGCATTTAGCATATCTTATTCTGACTTGGCAACAAATGACGGCACTCCAGTTACCAGTACTATTGGTGGCTCTAGTGTTACCATTGATCAAACGGCACCTACACTAGCTCTCGTATCCATAACATCTAACAATTCAAATCCATCCTTGGCCACAACTGATGATACTGTCACACTAAGCTTTACCTCCTCTGAGAATATACTGCCACCAACTGTAACCTTTGGTGGAGTTACAGCATCTACAGTTACTGGAAGCAACACTTCTTGGAGTGCCACAAAAACAATCACAGATTCAGATGTTGATGGCAGCACTGTAACATTTACCATAGACTATTCTGACTTGGCAACAAATGACGGCACTCCAGTTACTGGTGTTACTGATGGTACCGGTGTTACAGTTGATCAACCAGCACCAGATACAACAGCACCTACACTAGCTCCCGTATCCATAACATCTGACAATCCAAATCCATCCTTGGCCACAACTGGCAATACTGTCACGCTAAGCTTTACCTCCTCTGAGAATATACTGCCACCAACTGTAACCTTTGGTGGAGTTACAGCATCTACAGTTACTGGAAGCAACACTTCTTGGAGTGCCACAAAAACAATCACAGGTGCAGATGCTGATGGCCCTGTAATATTCACTATAGCTTATTCTGATTTGGCAACAAATACCGGCACTCCAGTTACCAGTACTGACGATAACACTAGTGTTACCATTGATCAAATGGCACCTACACTGACTGCAGTATCCATAACATCTAACAATTCAAATGATAGTTCTTTGGCCACAACTGGCAATACTGTCACGCTAAGCTTTACCTCCTCTGAAGGTATACTGCCACCAACTGTAACCTTTGGTGGAGTTGCTGCATCTGCAGTTGCTGTTGGAAGCAACACTTCTTGGAGTGCCACAAAAACAATCACATCCGGAGATGCTGATGGCCTTGTAGCATTTAGCATATCTTATTCTGACTTGGCAACAAATGACGGCACTCCAGTTACCAGTACTGACGATAACACTAGTGTTACCATTGATCAAACGGCACCTACACTAGCTCTCGTATCCATAACATCTAACAATTCAAATCCATCCTTGGCCACAACTGATGATACTGTCACACTAAGCTTTACCTCCTCTGAGAATATACTGCCACCAACTGTAACCTTTGGTGGAGTTACAGCATCTACAGTTACTGGAAGCAACACTTCTTGGAGTGCCACAAAAACAATCACAGATTCAGATGTTGATGGCAGCACTGTAACATTTACCATAGACTATTCTGACTTGGCAACAAATGACGGCACTCCAGTTACTGGTGTTACTGATGGTACCGGTGTTACAGTTGATCAACCAGCACCAGATACAACAGCACCTACACTAGCTCCCGTATCCATAACATCTGACAATCCAAATCCATCCTTGGCCACAACTGGCAATACTGTCACGCTAAGCTTTACCTCCTCTGAGAATATACTGCCACCAACTGTAACCTTTGGTGGAGTTACAGCATCTACAGTTACTGGAAGCAACACTTCTTGGAGTGCCACAAAAACAATCACATCCGGAGATGCTGATGGCCCTGTAATATTCACTATAGCTTATTCTGATTTGGCAACAAATACCGGCACTCCAGTTACCAGTACTGACGATAACACTAGTGTTACCATTGATCAAACGGCACCTACACTGACTGCAGTATCCATAACATCTAACAATTCAAATGATAGTTCTTTGGCCACAACTGGCAATACTGTCACACTAAGCTTTACCTCCTCTGAAGGTATACTGCCACCAACTGTAACCTTTGGTGGAGTTGCTGCATCTGCAGTTGCTGTTGGAAGCAACACTTCTTGGAGTGCCACAAAAACAATCGTACCTGGAGATGCTGATGGCCTTGTAGCATTTAGCATATCTTATTCTGACTTGGCAACAAATGACGGCACTCCAGTTACCAGTACTATTGGTGGCTCTAGTGTTACCATTGATCAAACGGCACCTACACTAGCTCTCGTATCCATAACATCTAACAATTCAAATCCATCCTTGGCCACAACTGATGATACTGTCACACTAAGCTTTACCTCCTCTGAGAATATACTGCCACCAACTGTAACCTTTGGTGGAGTTACAGCATCTACAGTTACTGGAAGCAACACTTCTTGGAGTGCCACAAAAACAATCACAGATTCAGATGTTGATGGCAGCACTGTAACATTTACCATAGACTATTCTGACTTGGCAACAAATGACGGCACTCCAGTTACTGGTGTTACTGATGGTACCGGTGTTACAGTTGATCAACCAGCACCAGATACAACGGCACCTACACTAGCTCCCGTATCCATAACATCTGACAATCCAAATCCATCCTTGGCCACAACTGGCAATACTGTCACGCTAAGCTTTACCTCCTCTGAGAATATACTGCCACCAACTGTAACCTTTGGTGGAGTTACAGCATCTACAGTTACTGGAAGCAACACTTCTTGGAGTGCCACAAAAACAATCACAGGTGCAGATGCTGATGGCCCTGTAATATTCACTATAGCTTATTCTGACTTGGCAACAAATACCGGCACTCCAGTTACCAGTACTGACGATAACACTAGTGTTACCATTGATCAAATGGCACCTACACTGACTGCAGTATCCATAACATCTAACAATTCAAATGATAGTTCTTTGGCCACAACTGGCAATACTGTCACACTAAGCTTTACCTCCTCTGAAGGTATACTGGAACCTGTTGTAATCATTAATGGAGGTATAGTTGCTGCTACAGTTCTTGGAAGTGATGATACTGTCTGGAGTGCTACAAGAGTCATCACACCTGCAGATAACCCTGACATTGTAACGTTTGCCATAGATTATTCTGATTTGGCTACAAATGACGGCACTCCAGTTACTGGTGTTACCGATGGTACCGGTGTTACTGTTGATCAAACAATTACAGATACAACAGCACCAACACTGACTAGAGTATCCATAGCATCTGATAATGCAGATACGTCTCAGGCTACAACTGGTGATACCATCACACTAAGTTTTGAGTCCTCTGAACCTATACAGCAACCTGCTGTAGCCATTAATGGAGATACAGTTATTGCCACAGTTATTAGAGGTGATACTACTACTTGGAGTGCTGAAACAACAATCACAGATGCAGATAATGATGGCATTGTAATGTTTACCATAGATTTTTCTGACTTGGCTTTAAATGCCGGTATTCAGGTTACTGATACTACTGATAACACCAGTGTTACTGTTGATAAAACAGCACCAACCCGGAACTCTGGAGGCAATGATGATGACTCTAAAACCAGACCCACATTTGGAATATCAAGGCAGACATTCACCCAAATTGTAGAGTGTGGCTATTCCATGGACGGGGTGTGCACTGACGTAACAGAGTACCATGTCGATTACAACAGACAAATAATTCAGACAGGAACCGCACATGACTTTGCACTAAAGGTATATGCGCAAAATGGAATGAAAACATTTGTCATAGGCTTTGGTGTGAATGAGGTGGGAGCACCAGCCTCAGAGTCAGAGGCCTCCATTACTGTAAATCTGGGCAGGAATTACACATTGGACTCTACATACACGATAGACTCTGTAGAGTATGACAATGACAACAATGTGATAGGTGAGAATGCCACATTTGCAGTATCCGGTGTTTCATGTGGTGGTGGTAATGATAATGGTGATAATGGTGATAATGGCATACAGAACCAAACCCAGTGCACCCAGCTTTTAATTGACGGGGTATTGTTCAGAGAGGCAATGTATGACGAGCCATTCATGATAGAGGCAGTTGATGCCAAGAGAAAGGCAATCAGACATTACATGAATGAGGGCCTGCAGATTATAGGAGAGTCAGTAAACGAGCCGCCAACCAGTGAATTTTCTAACAAGAAAACATCCCAGTCTGATGCAGTAATACTGGAATTGACAAGAACTGACAAGCTAAAGAACATCTGGACTGACCAGTTTGGATACACATGGAGTGCAGACACGCCTGATGAGTGGTATTACGTGGATGGACCGGTCCCTGATAATTCCAGCGCATGTGACAGTATGGACCACAGGGTATGTGATGCGTTTGCAGAGAAATTAAAATACCACACCAGTAAGATGGAGTCCATACGTGATTCCATGTATGGTGATATCTATGTGGCAGAGCCATTTGATGATCTGGATGAGGTCGTCACGTTTCTGATGACTCCTGGTGAATCTAGGACCCGGTTCCTTGATGATAATGCCATGATGTGGATTCGCAACTAGAATCCATCTTTTTCTTTGTGCTTGCCTCAGCTATGAACAGATAACTGCCGTTGTATTTCAAGACAGAACCAATTCCTATTTCACTCAACAAGTATTCTGAATGAAATCTATAATCCCCATAACGCAACAGTACCACTGGCCAATATGCTTTAGTAACCTCATTATTTCTGATTTGTGAAATATTGTGTTCTAATCACATGTAAACTTCTGCCCACAACTAGTTTGTTGCATAATTCTTCCTAGCATATTACCGTGAATATCTACATCTCTCTCTAGAGACCGAAAAAGCTAAAGATCAGTAGATCATACACAGTTGTAGATGACTGACAACAGGAAGTACATCAAGCGTGGTCAAGCACTGATCATCCTGGACGATCCGCAAAGATATGAGGAGGTGGCTGGCGCAAACAAGAACAAGGAGGGGGGATTATGCAACAGACTACCCACAACAACAGTATTGCAATAACTCTCAGAGAAAGATAATAACAAAGTGATCATGTGAAGATCTATGCGATATTAAAGCCTGTTCCAGAGGAATTTGCAACATGACGAAGGAACCAATTTATTGTCATGACTGATACGGTATTTCAGAATTGTATCTCTGTACTTTGTGTAACAAGGAATTCTCAAAAGACGTAAGATATTAGATCAGTTGCGCAATTGATTTAATTTGATCATCATCATCTCAATGTTTTCTTACAACAAGATCCAAAGCTAGGAAAAATCATTCTCAATTCATGTTCAACCACACAAAACTAACAAAAAGACCAAAACAGTTCCTATCCGTAACGGGAATAACTGTTCCACAGTTTGATTCCCTGTCAAAAGAAATCAAAAAACAGTACAAAGCCACAGAAGAGACACACGTCTATCAAAAAAGAAAAGACTGCGAGAGATTGGTGCAGGACGACACAAATTTGATCTATCCCTCAAAGACAGAATTCTAATGTTTATGATGTACTATCGAATGTACACAACATATGACATGTTGGGAATGATTTTTGATCTGGATAAATCAAACGTAATGAGGGACATTAAATATTAGGGCCTGCAACAAAACAATCAATTCCGATTCCTGCCAAAAAATATGCAGATGCCAAAAAGCTCAAAACCATACAAGAGTTACAACAGTTCTTTCCTGAATTAATTGTAATTACAGATGGAACAGAACAGCCAATCAACCAAGACCGAAAGATCGTGCCAAAAGAAAATCGCACTATTCAGGCAAAAAGAAAACACACACACAGTACAAAATCAGATTACAGTAAATCTTGATGGAGTCATAATCCACAAATCTGCATTCTCCAGGCAGTCATCATGATTACAAAATATACAAGGCAAAACATCCGGTACTGTCTGAGGAGCTGTTACAATTTTATGATCTTGGGTTTGGAAATTCAAAGACTTTCCAGACCAAATCAGCATTATACCATACAAGAAAAAGAAGAACAGAGAGCTGAGCACATCTCAAAAGGAGTGGAACAGATCCCAATCTAAAATCAGAATCAAAGTTGAGCATGTCATTGCTCAAATCAAGAAATTTAGAATTAGTAGTGATGTGTTTAGGAACAAACTATGCAGATATGATGGAACAAGTGAGATTGCAGTATGTGGAATTGTTAATTTCAAGATAAGATGGAAAGACGAGCTTGTTGTGATTTCATGACATCGCAGAAAGATTGGAAATCAGACGGAATGAAAGGTTGGGTTTTGTTTGTAATTGCGCAACTCATCTATACTATAGAGCCAAGAAAATGGCCAGAAATATTTTTATTTTTAGATATTCTGACAATATCCTGCCATAATTTTTCACATTGATCCTCAGACCAACTGTAAGTTCTCTGGTAAATAGGAATAAGGTATTGATTAATCCCTCGTAGAAATGAGATTAGTTAGGTCTCTGATGCCTTCATCGGTTCTGCTACGTTATGGGGATATATTTACAATCCGCTAATGCAACAGATCCGCTTGGAGAATAGATTCTAAAATTACAATATGTTTAAATTCGCTATTCATGTCTAAAAATCTAGTTCCTTTGTTACAGTTTTTGTATTCCATCCTTTATCTATCAAAATTTCAACAAGATCTTCATACATAACATCAACAAGAATTTCAGGCGGCTAGGTGCTTCAGCAGAAGCAAGATCTGATGATAATATTTTCAAACATGCTCAAAAAACAAGATGTGTTGTAGTTACTGTTGATGGTAATTTTGTTAAAAGATTGAGAGCTGAAGGTCTTGATGTAATTACATTTGGTTCTGCAGATAAAGCAAACATTATTCATAATAAATTAAAAGAAAAATTTGAAAAATAGAACATGAACGTCTGTGATAATTTATAGGATTGGTAATTCAGTTGTGATGTTTCTAATCTACAAACAATGAGTGTGGAGATAATAATCATTGCTAGTGGTTTGGCTGCAGTAGCAATATCTATTGCAGTGATTCTATATAGAAAAGAAAAAGATAGATTATTTGATTCTGAAAAATTACTCAAATCCGCTAAAAAAACCATTGATGAGATGAAACCTATTATTGATAAACAAGATGAAGAAATAGAATGAAATCATGCAAAAGATCTTCTCAGAATAGACAGCAATCTTGAAAAAATTAGTTATTGGTTTACTCTTGCTAAACAAAATTTCTTTTCAACACAACAGGTATTCAAAGAAATACATGATTTATCTAAAGTCGTGAACATTCTGAATTATACAGTACCCTTGACAGAACCTATTATATATTGCCAAAGTTGGTTCTGTGTAATCTTCGAGACCTGAAAATGTGGGTCTGTTGGGTTATCGTGATATAGACATGAAATACAAATTTTCTCCAAATTCATAAAGCATGAGACCACCTACAAATCTTTAGTTCTCGTTCAGTTTGATATTTTTTCTTACAAATAGGACAAAAATACTCTATTTTATCTGAATGATCTTCACAGCTTTTAGTGATTACTTTACCTCCTGCATACTGTCTAATCTTACAACCACATAATTCTGATTTTTGAGAATATATCATTTTATTCAATCCAAATTTTTAAGAATTTTTTTGAGATCTCGTTCAATCATAATATCTTTTGGATCTTGTGTAACATCTATGTTAATTTCTTGTAATCTTTTAGCAAAGTTTTCTAAAACATTGCTATCAGCAATAGCGACCCACTTTATATCGAGTTTATTCAATTCTGTTTTATTAGAATCAGAAAGCCTATCTGCAAGAAATAACTGTATGCCTCGTGCTAATGCTCCATCTGCACTTTCAGGATTTCCTCTACCCATCAATTTTACTTCACATCTTTGTAATCTCCCATTGGAATCTATGAGTCCAAAATCCAATTCTCTAGGATTATTTGGATCTTTGACATGTGAATTTTGATAATGTTTGGATGGAATTTTTAATAATTTACATAAGACAATGATGAGAGGTTTTTCAATCTGTTTGCCCATGGTACTCCAAACTCCACCTCGTATTCCTGCTCTCATAACTGCAATCGCATTAATCATTACAAGAGATTCATTTATTGTAAGTTCTACACTTACACTTTTTATTGATATGGTAATTGTAAGATCTAGAGGATCATTCTCTAACAAAGTATTGATGGATTCTAATAATTCATCATAATGTTTAGTGGATGCGTCTATGACTACTTTCTTGGATTGGGATTGATGTATGTTTCCTATAGATTTCAAACTCAAGCCACTATTCCAAGCTATTTCTTCTTTATCTAATTGATCAGATAACATATTGTCTTTATACCAATCCTGATCAATACTTTGACCGTTTATCTTTGCATCAACAATTTTTTTAAAGAATTTTAACATTTTTTCTAAAAACATCATGTCAATTTCTATCTGAACTTGAGATCTATGTTCTTTGTTTAATAACAAATTTGTTATCATTTCATTTCTAATGGATTTTGAAAGCTTCATAATCGTTCATTCAACATTTCAATCATTTGGCGTACATAATTTTGATTACTATCTATAAGGAAAAAATTTCTATTGTTAGATTTACATGATAAACCGACTGTGCCGCTTCCTGCAAATGGATCAAGTACCAAATCTCCTGCATATGAATAATATCTAATTATATTGTCTGCAAGTTTTTCAGGAAATACCGCAGGATGTTTTTTACTTGTGCTTGGGGCAATATCCCATACATTAGTTTTTTCATAATTATTATCAGTAACCTTACTTTGCTCTATTGTTTCAGAATCATATTGTTTCATGTTCCAATCCAGTAACTTGTCTGTTTTTTTACGATAAACCATTACATACTCTACTATGCAGTTTGGCTTGTAGCCTAATGGTTTTCTATGTTGAAAAAATCCACCATTCCTATTCTTTGCACATGGAGCTGGTTTCTTCCAAATTATATCATCTATAAATTCAAATCCCATATCTATTATTCTGGGGTGTATATCAAACGGAATGGCGTATCTTTTACTAGCAGTTTGTCGTGATGTGCGTGGCTCTATGACTGGTGATGTGTTAAGTATGAAAAATCGACCTTCACGAGTAATTCTATACAGTTCTTTGAATACACTTTCAAGAAAATTTAGATATTGATCATAACTCTTGTAGATGGAATAATCTCTAGCATTGTAATATGGAGGAGATGTAAATGTTAAATCAATAATTTCATTTTTGATTTTTTTTAGTGTAAATAATGCGTTATTGTTAATAATTTTGTTTGAATATGACGTTTTCTCATACCCCCCCCCCGAACAACATTCTTTTTCGTTTGTTTAGTTTCTAGACGATTGGTAATAAACTCTCTAACAACTTCGTTAGGATGATTTTCAAGTAAATGGAACATAGCAGTAATCTTAGAATCATTTGGAAAGCAACATAATCCTCTTATTGCTTGTAAAATTATTTTTGGATCATCATCCTCAATAAATTGCATTAAAAGATTAATGTTCTTTTTGTTTCTTTGTCTTCCTATCGAGGATATTATTTCTCTTTTAAGATTGGAGTTAGTTTCTTGCTCAAACCAATCTACAAGATGTTTGATGTGAGTATTAGTTAGTTCTTTACGACCTAATTGCTTTATCAAATCCAAATCGTTGGCATCGCTATGAACATTCAACAAAGACATCAATTTAGGATGGATGTTTTTATTAGATTTTGAAATCTCTGACATTAAAACCAAATCATATCACTTTTCCATTGTCTCAATAACAATCTTTTTATTTTTAACATGAAATGTCAAGTTATCAGGCTGACCTAACATTATCATTATTGGTTTGGGTATTCTACATAAATGACTACCATTGCCATCATCATTGATGCTTACATTAAATTCTGTTGCATCTTTTTTCCATTTAGGCATGATTTAAAGTCAATCAAGTATAATAAAAATCTTAACCGATCTAATAGAAGTTTGATTGGTCATTTGTATTAATTCGGATAACAATAATATTATATATCCGTACTAATATAATCTATACATGAACATGAGGCAACAACGAGCAAATCAAATAATGCAACTACCAGACTATGCCAAATTTATCGGCAACAATAAAATCCAAATCAGATCACAAACTGATCTAACAAAGCATTACATCATATCAAGAAGTGATAACGGATTAATCTGTGAGTGTAAAGACCACACAATAAGAAAGGCAGACTGCAAACACATCAAGATAGCCTTGGAACTAATCAAAAAGAATGAAGGTCAAAAGCAAACATTTAGAATCATTGAGAGGTCACTAATCAAAACCTGCAAATTTTGTGATTCAGGTAAAATAATCAAAAAAGGAATGAGAAAGACAAAGAAAGGGAATGTGCAGATTTTCAAGTGCAAAGACTGTAAGAAAAAATTCACTGCTAATTTTGGATTTGAGAAAAAACAATTTGATTACAATACCATAACTGGAGCATTGCAGATGTATTATTCAGGAATGTCAGTAAGGGATATTTCAAATCATTATGAGATGTTGGGTACAGAGGTATCATTCAAGACTGTCTATAATTGGGTGGCTGATTACTCCACAATGGTTTCAAAATATCTGAATGACATAGTCCCAAGAACCAGCAATAGAACTATGGTTCGAGCTGATGAGGTCTGGATCAAAGTTGCAGGAGAGCAAAAATACCTCTTTGCTTCAATGGATGATGATACTAGATACTGGTTGGCTAGTGACATGGCAGAGACCAAATTCCAGCACAATGCAGATGCCCTACTAGAAAAAACCAAAAAGAAGATAGGCAAATCACCTACTCATTTTGTAACTGATGGACTACCAGCTTACATGAAATCAAGCAAGAAGGTATTTGGAAAGAAGACTAATCATATTAGACATATTCACATTGCAGGGGACATGAACAATAACAAAATGGAACGCCTAAACGGTGAAATCAGAGATAGAGAGAAAGTGTTCAGAGGATTAAAGAATATTGATACTCCACTAATTGACGGAATGAAAGCCTACTACAATTTCACCAAAAAGCATGGTGCATTGAAGGGTAAGACTCCAGCCGAAGCCTCGATGATTGAGGTTGACGGCAAAAATAGATGGAAAACTATCATTGAGAACGCTTCACTTTACAAGGAAAATTCAGTCTAGGTCTCGAAGATTACACAGAACCCCAAAGTTACTGTTTGCCATGGATGAAATCACCAGTATAAAACAACTTTCTAATATACCAGATCGTGATTGTGTATTGCTCACAAAACTCACATATCCGGATCATATACAAAAAGGTGATAGGCTTCACAAACCAACATGCTACACATTAAATCCAGTAAAAACAAACAGCAGAAGGATGCCAAAAAACAAGAATTATTATCATGTCAAATCAACTGATACAAAAACTTTGAGAAAATACAAGAATTATAGATGTACTAAATGTTAAAATTAGTATAATTATTTCATCCAACAACTATCCTTTCCATTTGGGTTATTGGTACATCTGCTTTGTTTCCCAACGCCAAACAACTAGGCAGCAACACCTGCTGCTGCTCTTTGAGTGCTCAAAGTCTCAAACTTGGTCTCAGGTTTCTTAATCATTTTTCAGTCTTCTAATGGTTTGTAGATTGGGGAGGAGGAGGGGGTTAATCTGATCATCTCACCTCATTCCAGTATCAAGGCCATTCCAGTATCAACAGGGATAAGATATGACCCAAGATCCGCTAACGCAACAGAACCACAGAATCGAATACTTAATAAATACAAATTATAATTTTGGTTTATATGAAATATGTTGCATCCGTTGTTGCTGCTGTTACTGCATATATTGCTACTACATCTACTACTACTACTAGCGGGCTTTTGGGCTCTCTTGGTAATTTTACATTAAATATTGAAAGATCTGGTGATTTTAGGCAAATCCATAAACTCTCATTGACATCCTTTGAAAATTAGTTTGTGTGTTAATAATGGATGTTTTAATTAAAAAATCTATGAATTTGAGAGGAGAGATAACAGCTCCTGGATCAAAGTCTTACACCCATAGAGTAATTGCAGCTGCGTCTCTTTATGGAGGTAGTACGTTAATTCGAAACCCATCAAATTCTGATGCAAATGAAGCTATGATTCGAGTATGTAGAAAATTAGGTGCTATAATTGAATGGGATGGAAAAAATATTAAAGTTAAAGGAGTAAAGGGACATCCTCATACTGATAAATCAATTGATGTTGGTAATTCTGGAACTGCAATGCGAATTGCAATAGCATTAGCAAGTTTAACAAATGGCGAATTGATCATTAGAGGTGATCCTTCTTTACAAAATAGACCTACAAAATCTTTACTTGATGCTTTAAGATCTTTGGGTGCTGATGTACAAGGAAAGAAAAAAGAATTACCTAATGGTGAAATTGATGAATATGCACCAATTACAGTTAGTGGTCATGATAATTTACACGGAGGTTCTGTTGAAGTATCTTGTAAAGAGAGTTCACAATACCTTACATCATTATTACTTATCAGTAATTTTGCAAAAAATGATGTTGAAATTAAAGTGAAAGATTCTATTGTTTCCAAACCTTATGTTAGAATGACTTTGGAAGTATTACGTGAATTTGGAATAAAGATAGATGTTTCTGAAGATTTACTGACTTACAAAATAAAATCACGACAACAATACGACAAACCACCTGAATATGATATTCATGGAGATTATTCGCAAGCAGCATTTCCTTTAGCAGCTGCATGCTTAGTTAAATCTAATATTAGAGTAAAGGGATTAAATCACGATGATCAACAAGGCGATAAAATAATTGTAGACCTTCTCAGACAAATGGGCGCAACAATCGAAAAAGATGGAAATGATCTTGTTGTAAAAGGGCCATTTGATTTACATGGAATTGAAGTTGATTTGATTGATGCTCCTGATTTATTTCCAGTGTTATCTGTACTGGGATTGTACGCTAAAGGAAAGATGAGATTGCATAACATGCCCCAGATTCGTTCTAAAGAAACTGATAGGATTGCAGTAATTGAACGTGAATTGACAAAATATGGAGTTAAAGTAGAATCTAAATCTGATGAAATGACTGTATATCAAACTGATTTACCTGAAAAAGAATATGTCTTTAGCGCAAAAGGTGCTCAGGGCATAACTGATCATAGAGTAGCTATGGCATTATCTTTAATTGGTATCCGTAGCGGATGCTCTGTAATTAAAGAAGCACACAAAATCGATATTTCATATCCTGATTATCTAAATGATATGGCAAGTATTGGTGTCAATATAGATAGAATGGAATTTAAAGCATCATCTGTTGATGTCAAACCAAAAAATGAAATTGCTCCCAATATGGCAATGTAGAAAGACTGGCGATTGCTGCAAACGATTTTTATCATCTGGTCCTCAATTAAATTCTCAAGAAAAACAAAAGATAATTGATAATTTAGATCAAAAAGAGATCATAGATCATTTTGCAACATTGGGAATGAGTAAAGATGAATTCATCAAATATGTGGAAAATAGACAATCCTTGCCACTACAAAACTCTGATACCTGTATTTTCCTAAAAAATAATGAATGTTTGATTCATGATCTCAAACCAGATGTATGTAGAACATATCCTCTACACATCACTAAAAAATCAGGCAAGACAGATGTTTTGGTTGATTTAGGTTGTCCAAGAGGCAATGATCTTGTAACTGCCATAAAATCAGGAAATATTCCAGAATCTATGGGAATTGATGGCGAAATCTCAGTATCTGGAGAATATTTCTATGAAGACAAGATTCGAGAAAAATATGGTGAAGATGCTTGATCTTTCTTTAATCCAAAAATCACCAATGCTTTATCCCCTTGAAGTGTTAAGATAATTGTACTTTTTGGTCCTTGAGTTTTAATTTCAATAAAATTATGTTCAATTAATGGTTTCAAAAGTGGATTTAAACGACTATGGGGGGGGGCCTAGATGGTGATATACTCTAGCAGACAAAGCAGGCATTGAGATTAGAGGTGATAACAAATGGAAGACAATTATTGAGAATGCCTCAAAAAGCCTCGACACGCAACAGGAATAAGATATGACCCAAACTCCGCTAACGCAACAAAACCACAGTTTAGATATATTTTTATATCTTAATTAACACAACATTATTATTGTGTTACAATGATTGTGGAATTCAACAAACAAGGAAATTTGCCCCCTGGAATACATCCTGCAACTTGGGAAGACATCTCAGAACGGTTTGGAACCAATCATTATCGAAAGCAAATTTTGAGAGGATTGAAAAGCGCTTTGGATAATTTCAAATCCTCTGGATGCATGAAAGTTTTTCTGGATGGAAGTTTTATTACTGCAAAACACAGACCTGGTGATTTTGATGGATGTTGGGATCCTGAAGGTGTTGATTTAGAACAATTAGATCCAGTTTTGCAAGATTTTTCAAATGGTCGTAAAGCACAAAAAGCAAAATACAATGGAGAGTTTTTTCCTTCTACTTCTACTAATCCTTCTGGAACTATGTTAGATTTTTTTCAACAAGATAAAGAATCAGGTGACCCTAAAGGAATCATATCAATTGATTTGGAGGGATTACCATGATAAAAAATGAAAGACAATATAAAATAACTAAATCACATTTGGATAAATTTAAAGAAACACTTTTGAATTTAGAAAAGAAGGATGTTACTTCTTTAACCGAATTAGAAAAAAATGCAATACAAAGTCAAATAACAGATCTTAAAAGGGAAATTGATGAATATAATGATTTGAAATCTGGAATGGTTCCAGTTTTTGAATTAAACTCAATTGATCAATTACCAAAAACTTTGATCAAAGCAAGAATCTCTCTTGGCTTGACTCAAAAAAAGTTAGGAGAATTAATTGGGTTACAAGAACAACAAATTCAACGATATGAATCAACTGATTATGAAACTGCAAGTATTGCTAAAATAAAAGAAATTGCTAGAGCACTCAATTTAGAAATAGAGAAAAACATCTCTCTTCCAACTGAAAACTTTACGAAAGCTCAATTCTTCAAAAAAGTAGAAGAAATGGGATTAGACCGTGAATTTGTTGTTAAACGCCTTTTACCTGCATCACTATCTGCACGTTTTGAAGATCCTGATGTCTCTCCTGAATTATTGGGGTATCAAGCTGCATCTCACATTGGTCGAATATTTGATGTAAATCCTGCTCAAATCTTTAGTCCTGAACCTCTAGTTTTGAATACTTCTCCATTGTCTCAAGTTCGATTCAAATTACCAAAAAATGCAAATTCTACAAAACTAAATGCATACACTGTATATGCCAGATACATCTCACTTCTTGTTTCTCAGGCAACCAAACATATTTCTCCGAAAAAAATTCCTGATGATCCATTCGTAGTACGTAATGAAATACTTGAAAAATATGGTGAGATAAACTTTGAAACATTACTTTACTATGTGTGGAGTCTTGGAATTCCAGTTCTAACATTGGATCCTACATCTTTTCATGCTGCATGTTTTCGTGATGAAGGTCGAAGTATTATTGTACTTACTCAGAAAACATCTTCTGAAGCACGTTGGATGTTTAACTTACTCCATGAGTTTTATCATGCATCTCAAGGAACTGAACAAATAGCAGAACAAGAAGATAAACTACGTGATACAGAAGAAGAAAGAATAGCCAGCAAGTTTGCAGATATTGTTTTGTTGGGGAAAGATCCTCATGAACTTGCAACATTATGTCTTGATCGTTCAGATTGGAATATTCCTGTATTAAAAAATCAAGTCAAAAAAATAGCAACAGAATACAATGTGAGAGCGGATGTGTTGGCAAACTACTTGGCATTTCGTCTATCATCTGAACAAAATGAAAATTGGTGGGGAACTGCCAAGTACTTCCAAAAACCTTTGCCCACCGCACGTAATATTACTCAAAATATTCTGAGAGAAAATATCGATTTTAACGCATTAACTGAAACTGATCTTGGATTGTTAAAACAAGTTGTTGACATTGAGGAGGTTCCAGTAAATGCCTGATTTTGGTAAAGATTGGAAAAAAATTGAACCTCTTCTAAAGAAAAGAGTGACTTGTACAAGTTCAAAATGTGAATTAGGTGGGCACAGTTTTAGAACAGATATGAGGAAAAAAGCTAATCGTGAATAGAAAAAAACTTTCAGAAATGGGTCATGTGTAGATTGTGGTGCCAAACTAGTCGATTGGGAAAGAATAGATAAAAAAAATCTTAAGGATTCAAAATACCTAATATCTTCATTAAATCATGAACTGTTAAGAAAAAAATTTTGGGAAAAATACAAGGATCATAGATGTTCTAAATGTAAAAAATTAGTATAATTATTTCATCCAACAACTATCCTTTCCATTTGAGTTATTGGTACATCTGCTTTGTTTCCTAACACCGGACAACCAGCAGCAACGTCTACTGCTGCTCTTTGATACTCAAAGCCTCAAACCTGGTCCAGGTTTCTTAATCATTTTCCAGTCTTCTAGTGGTTTGTAGATGGGGAAGGGTTAATCTGATCACCTCACCCCATTCCAGTATCAAGACCATTTCAGTATCAACAGGGATAAGATGACCCAAGATCCGCTAACGCAACAGAACCTGGGAAACAAAACACTATAAAACTATCAATTCGGACTGTTTGGCATGGCACAGTTAATTTGCTCTCTTAAAGAATTTAATGACTATATTGGTCAAAAAATCAGAAACGATGTTGCCACCATCACGAAACAAGAAAAGAATAAGATAGGTTTGATTTGTCAAGAATGCAAAAGCAAAGTAGATGAACTATATGCAGCTCGCAAACATGGTCGTTCTAGAAAAGACATAATCAAGATGGTTTTAGATGAATATGAAACAGAAGATAAAAGATACGTCATACCCAATCTGCAAAAAACCATAAAAACAATCAGGGAAAGACATTTCCCAATTGAAGATAATTTCAGATTTCTCTGCAAGGCATGTCATACAAAATATGACAACCAAGTAAAACCAATTGGGACTGGTAACATGCAGAAAACAAAGCTGCCTGAAAGACATCATGCGCAAGATTTCGGCAATGAGTATCAAAAGGAATTTGATCTGATATTGTCTCAAAATACAAGTCTTAGAGGATGCCTAAGGGAATTGTTTTTAAGATTTCCAGATACGGAAATTTCAACCACCAAATTAAGAGAGATTTATAAAAAAAATTATCCTAATTCAAACATTCAGAAAATTCCAGACTATGTCTGGAATTTGGCAAAGGAGAATTTCTTAGAGTCTTCAAGTCGATCATTGTACAGATTGGCAAAAAGAGAGAATGACCCTGCTGCCCAGATCCCAGATAAAACAGTATATCAGAATCAAAAGAAAAAATCACCGACAACTACGGATGAGAATGGAGTAAAAGAAACTCTTTGTGAAAATGAGGCAAACAGCTGGAGATACAAGATTGGCTGGACGTCAATGAAGAACAGAATGAACATCTCAGAATTAATTGCAAGAATTGAATCTAATTTTGACTGTTATCCTGTTGCATTCAAATCATGGTACTACCATCACAGAAAGGATACCGGAAAACAGATCTCTGCAATAAAGACCAACAAAAATGATTCAGAGATATGTTTTAGAGTAGACCCCAGGACATTTTCCATAAAAGACCCCAGAATCATCCATAACAAGAGATGGTTTTTTCCAGAAGGCAAGGAAAAAAGAATCCGAATAGTTCCGGAAAACTATGACCTCATAATGAAATGTATGGCATATTCATTTGAGATATGTTGAAGATGGTTTGCAGACTGTATTCCCAAGGAACAGTTGCACATGTGACTGAACATCATGTAAAAGAATTGAATAGTTAGATAACAATTTAGATATGTCAAAAATGTCATATAACTTTGAATTACTATTTCGAAGAAACTATTCCCGGACTAAAAATTTAGAGGATAACAATACCTAAAAGTTATCCAATCCTTTTCTGCTTTTGTTGCAGGCCCTAATATCTAATGTCCCTCATTACATTCGATATACGTCATAAATTTGGAATTCTGTCTTTGAGGGATAATAGATCAAACTTGTGTCGTCCTGCATCAACTCTTGCAGCCTTTTCTTTTTTGATAGACGTGGTGTGTCTCTTTTGTGGCTTTGTACTGTTTTTTGATTTCTTTTGACAGGGAATCAAACTGTGGAACAGTAATCCTGTTATGGATAGGAGGAGAAACTGGTTTGATCTTTTTGTTAGTTTTGTGTGGTTGAACATGAATTGAAAATGATTGTTTTTCCTAGCTTTGGATCTTGTTGTAAGAAAACATTGAGATGATAATGATCAAATTAAATCAATTGCGCAACTCATCTACATTATCAGTGTGGTTCAATAGCATAATACCATTTTAGAATGTGCATTAAATCCAAAATACGATTTAAGATATAATGATGAGGAGATAAGAAAATAACCCTACTGCTGTATTCTAAAAGGGAAACCAGTTTCTCCTTCTCCTCCTAACCTCAGATGATGGCTTTGGATGCAGATGATGGCCACTTTGGTTCCCCACCACCTATTCCCAAAGGGAATTTTACCGTTTAGACGGCAAGAACAAGTGAAAAACCATAATTCAAAATGCCAGTCTAAACAAGGATTCGGAATAAATCTATATCACGAAGATTATACAGAATCTATTCCTAGATGACTTGATACATAATAGTTTTTTAGGAACTCAGTGTTGGAAAAAACAATGTTAAAACTGATTGCATTTTTGGTAATAGGACTGAGCTCAGTGTCCGCATTTGCAGACACAGAAACCGTTCTCTCGCCGCTGGCACAGTTCGATCAGGGGGTTCCCATCGGGCAGATACAGTGCAGTAACTCAAAGGTGCTGCTGGAATCCCCACATGGAAAGCCGGCTTGCGTGTTCGATAAATCTGTGGACAGGCTGGTACGGATAGGGTTTACGGTAATAGAGGTGGTTCAGATTGACGTCTCAGATGCCGATGCTGTACCTGAAGAGGTCACGATAGTTGTCCTAAACGCTTCCTCACCAGAAGAGTTTGTACATGATGGAAGGGAGTTTCAAAGGACGCTTCAGAGAATGCCTTCGCCGTGGCCTATGTATGACAGGATCGTAGCATCTACCACAGGAATAATCCCTGCAAACTCGAACGGAACCTTTAGTTTGAAATCTACACCGCACGAAAAATATTCTGTAATTCCCAATGTCGGATTCTATCTTGAGGACTGGATGCCAAGCGTGATTCCTACAGGGCAGAGACTCATTGCGGCTAATACGTATTACTCCTCATATGACATAGGTGCCAGCGTGGAAAAGGAGGAATACATTGCATATTATAGATTTGTTCCGACAACGTTTGTATTATATCAGAATGCAACAACCTGGGATTTGCATACCTCGCAGGGATTTACAATGGGTGTAAAACGAAGCAATTTTGCATACAATGAAGTTGGAGATATCACCGAGCACAGGCAGGATATTTTAAAGTCCCAACCGGACAACTATGGGCGTTGTATATCAATGACCCGTGACGGCACTGCAGTCTCTGCATGTGAGGGTGGAAACAAATGGAATCCCTATAGTGCTTCTGTCGCTTTTCACCCTGACGAATTCACCATTGTGCATGTAAATTCCAATTATCATACAATTGACGAGCTTATTCCCGTATTCAACAGCGTAATGAGATGAAACTTTTAATCCTATTTGTAATTGCGTTTACAATATGCATAACCGCCCTTGACCGTGACGTGTTTGGAGATCCCGAATGTGAGTACCCCGTATTATGCGTTAAACAATGTTAACAACGACGATGATCCTCTATATCAACAGTACCTCGTCCCCAACGGCAGGGTAGATCCCGGTAACAGAGTGCACATAATTCTGGAAAAAACTGACATGAACCAGATTCAAATCACCGTCACCACGCCCCACAAGACCAGTACGACGCCGTCCGCACAGGTCAGCTTCCATTATAACAACGTATACTTTGGCGGTTCTGTGTAATCTTCGAGACCTAAAATGTGGGTCTGTGAAGTTATCGAGACCTAAAATGGGGGGGGGGCTAGATGGAGACACTCCAGCAGACAGGGCAGGCATTGAGATTAGAGGTGATAACAAATGGAAGACAATTATTGAGAATACCTCAAAAAGCCCGACACGCAACACGAATAAGATATGATCCAAGCTCCGCTAACGCAACAGAACCCCTGAAGGTATATGTTTTTTAATGATTTGCCATACTGCTACCTATTGAAAACAAATCACACCCAATTGAATAAAATCCTTGAACCGAACGTACAATTTGTAGTTCCGATATATCAGCGTACATACGATTGGGGTAAAAAACACTGCAAACAATTCTATGACGATATCGTAAAAGTTGGCAGGGCCGAACAAGAACGGTTTCATTTTATCGGGGCCACCACATATGTGGGTGATACTACCATGCCGAATGTCGATGTGACATGTTATCAAATCATTGATGGGCAGCAACGACTTACCACGCTTATATTGCTCTTAAGAGCATTGAGAGAATTGCTTGACAAACCCACAGAACATGTCACAGAACAGAAAATCAATCAACTGTTGTTTAATGTTAATGAGAGTAAAGACGGAACAAATTACTATAAACTAATTCTAACCGAAGATGATGATAGGACCTTAAAAGATATTCTGAAAGATGGGTACTCGGAAAGCTCCAACAACATTACTGCCAATTTCAAGTACTTTATTTCATGCTTGCGTGAGGATGGTATCAATCCTGACATTATATGGCGTGGCATACGAAAATTGACAATGGTGCAGATTCTTATCGATGAAAAAGACAACGCACAGGCTATTTTTGAAAGTATGAATTCTACCGGACTTGATCTGTCTGAAACAGATATGATACAAAACTATTTGCTCATGTCTGAGAGTTCGGAATGGCAGAAAAAGATTTATCAGAATTATTGGCGCCCTATGGAAAAACGGTTTGGAGAAGAGCAAAACGAACATTTTGAGGATTTTATAAGAAACTATCTGGCAATGCATAGAGGAAGAACAGTATCCAAAAAGGAAATGTACGAGTATTTTAAAACACACATGATCGATCGCAACAAAGAAGAAGAGATCAAAAAGATGTACAAATATTCCGAATACTATGCCAATCTGATAGACATGTTGGCACATTCATCAGACAGGCTAAAAAAAGTAATCAAATATATCTACAGCCAAGACACAAACACTGCAAATTCTCTGCTGTTAAAATTATTGGCAGATCATGCAGATAAAATAATTACCGAGGAGGAATGTGAATCGGCGTTTATTTTGATTGACAGTTATCTTTTGAGATGCCATGTTTGCGATATGGCCAAGGGTGGAAACAAAGTATTCCCGGAGATAATTCCCAAGATAAATGAGAGCAACTATGTAAAAAGCATTGAGAGGGCACTAATGGAGAAGAGTGGAAATCTTAAATTTCCAAGGGATATCACATTTAGAGAGAATTTGGAGCGGTTGCCACTGTACATGAATAGAACTATGTGCAGATACATGCTTGTTAGATTGGAACATGAAAAAAGTAGAGAAAAACTAGACCCTGAGAATCTTACAATCGAGCATATCATGCCTCAAACCTTGACTGTTGAATGGAAAGATGCGTTAGGCCAGGGTTGGGAAGACATGCATGAGAAATATCTCCACACAATCGGCAATCTTACGCTTACAGCTTATAATTCAGACATTGGCAATCAGCCATTTTCGTACAAACGAGACATGTATCAAGAAAGCAATGTAATACTCAACAGAGATCTGAGTAATTACTCAGTTTGGAGCGAGGATGAGATCAAGGAACGCACACGGTCATTATCTGAGCAAGCCGTAAAACTATGGAGATGTCCAACCGGATATGATTCAGAAGGGCAGAATTCAGAGATTATCTATGATAGTGAAATGCATGAGGATGAATACCTTGAGGGGAAAGACATAATAGAATTATGGAACAAACTGAAAGAAAAAATCCTATCATCTTGCGATGGACTGACATTTAGAATGACAAAATGGTATGGATCTTTTCATTTATCTACAGCAGGGTCTAAAAGTAGGGGAATATGTTCACTTGAAGCACGTCGAAACAAGATCATCCTCACATATAATACCAAACTTCGTGATAAGATTTTATCACCGTCGGGATTCGTAAGAGACATTTCAAATATCGGCCATTATGGCGTAGGTCATTTTTCTTCCACAATCATATCCGAAGATGATATTGATAAGGCAATAGATCTTGTCAAGATCGTTTATGATGATAAAAGCAGAAACTGATAACAGTAATTCTGTCATGCACTAGTGCATTGTTTTTTCAATATTTTTGAACGAATGAAATTAATCAAACACATCTTCACCATAAATTTCTCGGATTATTGGTACATCTGCTTTGCTTTCTAATGCCGGACAACCAGCAGCAGCAATACCTGCTGCTGCTCTTTGATGCTCAAAGCCTTAAACCTGGTCGGTGAGAACAAATACCTTGACTTGATAAAACTGTCTGGAACCAAAGTCAACTTTGTAAACAATCTTGGTAAACGGATCAAGAAAGTAACCATAGTCAATGATGGCGATTCTATCAAAGTAACCCATAGAGGTTGGATTGACAAACAGATTTGGAGAGAGATAAATGATATTCTGAGGCTTTACAAGTTTAGCTGGCTCTCAAATGGAAAGGATAGTTGTTGGCTCAAGATGATCTCAGGTTCTGTATAGTCTTGGGGATATAGATTTATTCTGAATTTTTGTTCAATGAGGCGTTTTGAATGATAGTTTTCCATTTATTTTTACCGTTATTTCAATCATTGAAGCTTGAGCTAGAGTCTACCTTTCAAGGCTTCGTCCCTGAAAGAGCATCTAAGAGAATTTAGGTATGAATCTATATCCCCATACGCAACAGACACTAAATTATATCCCTCGATAAGTTAGCAGAACCCAAGATTACACAGAACCCGATTTACGTATAACACCCGCTAACACGACAGAACCTTTGATCGCCATGTTTTTAATCAATATGATTCTAGAAAATACAAGAACGTGGAAAACAAAATTAAAACAATCTTGTTTGCAACACATACAAGTGGAACAGCAATCATTAGTAGTAATGATTACTCAGAAACTCAATTTTGGTTTAATCATAAAGTTGAAAATGAAACAGTTCTAAATTATGATGGAGCATATGTTGGGGATCGATTGTATAGTACTATACGGGTTACATAACCCATTTTTTTATGATTCTAAAATATTTTTTAATATTTTTTACCATTATTGGGATTTTTAGTTTGGGTGTTGATATTACCCATATATCCATGGAGATATTTTCATGTTTCCATTCTCCAGAAATACAATATGAAGGTACAACAAAAAATTATTGTGATGATATAGAGAATAATTTACTTGATAGTGTTTTGGTACGTATTGTTAATTAATGGTTCTGTTAATGGTTCTGTATAGTCTTGGGGATATAGATTTATTCTGAATTTTTGTTCAATGAGGCGTTTTGAATTATGGTTTTCCATTTATTTTTACCGTCTATTTCAATCATTGAAGCTTGAGCTGGAATCTACCTTTCAAGGATGGGTAAGACCTAAAATCCAGACAGATTAAAAGAAAATTTAGAAGAATTAGTTGAAAGAGAAATTATTCTAAAATGAGAAGACCTAACTCCAGAACAACAAGCAGATGCAAAAAAACCTTTACATTTTACTCGGGTAGTTGAGAAAAACAGCTATCATTACAATATTCTTATGATTTTAAAAAGAGAAAATAAACCCATGAATGCTGTCCAACTCTTAACCAAAATCTGCAAAGTTAAAAAAATCACTTCCAAGACTCCTGATGCAACTATTCGTTCTGTTCTCATTTGCTCATATTATATAGAAAATCTAGGACATGGTTATTTTAAAATCAAATCAAACACAAAAATCCCTCAACTTTAAGTCAATGAATCTATATCCCCAAGACTATACAGAACCTTCTTTGTTAAAAATGGGTTAAAAATTTTTAATTGCTATACATTGTATATCAAAACCAAGAAAAATCATCACTGATCAACCTGCAGCACAAATACCATGACGACACGATCAAACATCATATTGCATATTTTAACGAGGAAGTGATCCAAGTTCACAGATCATGCCATACAAAACTTCATCATTCAAAAGACACAGAATTTCTTAGAAAACATTCAAGACTTATTCCGCCAAAAGGACACGCACAGTTATTTTATCATTATGTTCCTTGATGGGATTAAAAATTTGATTCTCTTGGGTCACTAAGATGTTACAGAATTCGAATACTTAATAAATATATGTTATGACTTGGTTCATATGAAATATGTTGCATCTTCTGCTACATCTACATCTACCACATCTATTATGGCAACAGCATTACTAACAGTTTTTGCATCCTTTGGTTTGGCCCAGCGTGGAGGGGGGGGGGGGAATCCTATTACGGCAACAGCATTACTAACAGTCTTTGCAGTCTTGGGTTTAGCTTTGGTTGTGGGGGGCATGGCAGAAACAAACCCTGTTGCATTTGCACAACAGAGTACTGTTACTTTTGATTTTAAGTTTGCCCTAGATTCGGACAACGGTAGTCCAACTGGAATCACAGCTCTGAACGGCAAGATATGGGTAGCTGATCCATTTCATGATAAAGTCTTTGTGTACAACACAGACGGCACCAGGAATTCATCTTCGGACTTTGAACTGCTTTCAGGCAACTTCAATACAAATGGAATGACTGCACTAAACAACAAATTCTGGGTAGTTGATGCTAGTTTAAGTCCCAAAAAAGTCTACGCATACAACGCAGACGGAACACAGGATTCATCTTCAAACTTTAATCTGATTAGCGACATCATAAATTCGAGGGGAATCACAGCACATGATGGCAAGCTGTTGATAGTTGATGGTACGAGGGACAAAGTCTACGGGTACTACGCAAACGGAGACAGGGATGCTAATTCTGACGTTGGTTTAGATGACGACAACGAAGATCCGAGGGGAATCACATCACTGCACGGCAAGCTGTGGGTAGTTGATAGGGAAGATAAAAAGGTCTACGCATACGACCAAGCAGGCAGAACACTAGATGCAACTTTGAACTTTGATCTGCTTGGCGAGAACGCTAATGCAGACGGAATCACATCACTGCACGGCAAACTCTGGGTATCTGATAGTACAACTGACAAGGTCTACGTGTATGACGTACCAGTTCCTCTAGCTTTTGACTTTTATTTGGGTCCACCTATAACTAGCAACAAGTTAGATGGAATCACATCTTTGAACAGCAAGTTCTGGGTAGTTGATGGTGGCAGCAAGAAAGTCTATGCATACAACGCAGACGGCACACCGGATACAGATTCGACCATTAATTTGGATTCGGACCAAAACAAGCCATTTGGAATTGCAGCACTAAATAACAAATTCTGGATAGTTAACAAGCCCGATGCAAAGGTCTACGCATACAACGCAGACAACACCAGAGATGCAGCTTCGGACTTTCTTTTGGATACGGTCAACAACACATTCCCAAATGGAATCACAGCATACAACAACCAGTTATATGTAGTTGACTCCGATGATAACAAAGTCTACGCATACAACGCAGACGGCACCAGAGATGCAGATTCGGACTTTCTTTTGGATATCGCCAACTCACATCCAAGGGGAATCACAACACTAAACGGCAAATTTTATGTAACTGATGTTGATGATGACATAGTCTATGCATACAACACAGACGGCACACCAGATGCAGCTTCGAACTTTAATTTACATTCAGAAAATGACGGTTCAGGTGGAATCACATCACTGCACGGCAAGCTATGGGTAGTTGATAAAAAGAACAGCATAGTATACGCATACCATTCAGACGGAACACATGATGTCAATCCCAACGTTGATTTAGATGCAGAGAACGGCGATCAGGAGGGAATCACAACAAAAGATGGCAAACTGTTTGTAGTAGATACCGATTCAAACAAAGTCTTTGCATACAACGCAGCAAACGGCTTTAGAGATGCATCTTCGGACTTTGGCCTGAATGCAGACAACGCATCTCCAACTGGAATCACATTCCAAGATAGCAAATTCTGGATAGTTAATGATGATGATGACAAAGTCTTCGTATACAACGCAGACGGCACACGTCCATCTACGCCTTTGGACTTTGGCCTGAATGCAGACAACGCATCTCCAACTGGAATCACTGCATATGACGACAAACTCTGGATAGTTAATGATGATGATAACAAAGTCTACGTATACAACGCAGACGGCACACGTCCATCTACACCTTTGGACTTTATTTTAAATGCAGACAACGCATCTCCAACTGGAATCACAGCACTGCACGGCAAGCTATGGGTAGCTGATATATCAAATTCCAAAGTCTACGTGTACACTGCAGACGGCACATACCATTCATATTTGGACTTTGGTTTGAGTCCAGAGAACACATCTCCAGGTGGAATCACGACACTGTACGGCAAGATGTGGATAGTTGACAGTTCAGATGACATAATCTACTCATACAACGCACCAGCTCCCAGCGATTCTATAATGACAATGGCAGAAGGTTGGCATGATAACAGCCTTAATACAGTGCTAAATGATGATGGCACAACTGATGTCTCTGTTGATTTTACTGATGCGTCCTCGTTTGAAACAGATGACACATACATTGCAAAACTGTTCATCATACAAGATCTCACTACAATAGCATACTATGACATACAGGAGATAACTGGTCTTACTCCGACTTTTAGTGTGGCACATTCCGATACATCCCTAGATTACGAAAAGGGCATTTTTTTAATAATAGAGACCCATTCTTTTGAGAAATCTGTCATTGATAACATAAATGTCAGAAAAACCAAAGACAAAGATTATGTTGCAGCAAACTTTCCTCCAGATAATACATCTCCTACACTAACTGTAGTATCCATAGCATCTGATAATTCAAATGATACAACTTTGGCTACAGATGGTGATATCATCACACTAAGCTTTACCTCTTCAGAATCTATAGGAACACCAACTGTAACCTTTGATGGAGTTGCTGCAGTTGCAGTTGCTGGAAGTGATAATACTGATTGGAGTGCCACAAAAACTGTCGCATCCACAGATGCTGATGGCCTTGTAGCATTTAGCATATCTTTTTCTGACTTGGCATCCAATGACGGTGGTATAGTTACCAGTCCTACTGCTGGTAACCCCGACGTCACTGTTGATAATACAGATCCAGAACTATCTCTAGTATCCATAGAGTCTAATAATACAAATGATACAACTTTGGCTACAGATGGTAATACCATCACACTAAGCTTTACCTCTTCAGAACCTATACTGCCACCTACTGTAACCATTAGTGGAGATGGTGCATCTGCTACAATAGTTCCTGGAATTGATGCTACTGATTGGAGTGCCACAAAGACTGTCGCATCCACAGACTCTGATGGTGCCGTAACCTTTAGCATAGACTTTACTGACTTGGCAACAAATGTCGGTGATCCGGTTACTTCTACTGGCAATCCCCTTGGTGTCACTGTTGATAATACAGATCCAGAACTAACTGCAGTATCCATAGTATCTAGTAATGCAGATCCATCTAAGGCTACAACTGATGATACCATCACACTAAGCTTTACCTCTGATGAACCTATAGGAACACCAACTGTAACCATTAATACGGTTACTGCAACTGTTGCACCTGCAGTTGCTGGAAGCACTACCTCTTGGAGTGCCACAAAAGCAATCACAGCTGCAGATAATGATGGTGCCGTAGAATTTACCATAGACTTTACTGACTTGGCAACAAATGATGGTATTCAGATTACCAGCATTACTACTGGCTCTAGTGTTACCGTTGATCAAACGGCACCGACACTAACTGCAGTATCCATAGTATCTAATAATTCAAATGATACAACTAGGGCTACAACTGGTAATACCGTCACACTAAGCTTTACCTCTGATGAACCTATAGAAACACCGGATGTAACCTTTGATGGAGTTGCTGCATCTGTTACAGTTACTGGAAGCAACAATTCTTGGAGTGCTGAAACAACAATCGCATCCACAGACTCTGAAGGTGTTGTAACCTTTAGCATATCTTTTTTTGACCTGGCAGCAAATGACGGTGGTATAGCTACCAGTCCTACTGCTGGTAACTCCGACGTCACTGTTGATAATACAGCTCCAACACTGACTGCAGTATCCATAGTATCTGATAATGCAGATACGTCTACTGCTACAACTGATGATATTGTCACACTAAGCTTTACCTCTTCTGAACCTATAGAAACACCGGATGTAACCTTTGGTGGAGTTACTGCTACAGTTACTGGAAGTGGTACCTCTTGGAGTGCCACAAAAACAATCACAGCAGCAGATTCTGATGGCAGTGCTGTAACATTTACCATAGACTATGCTGACTTGGCAACAAATGCCGGTGCTCAGGTTATCGGTTCTACCGATGTCTCTAGTGTCACTGTTTATCAAACAGCTCCCGATACAACAGCTCCAACACTGACTGCAGTATCCATAGAGTCTAGCAATACAGATCAATTTTTGGCGACAGCAGGTAATGTTGTTACATTGCGTTTTACAGCTTCTGAACCCATACTGCAACCTACTGTAACCATTAATGGTGGCACTGTTTCGCTGGCAGCATTAGGAAATGACAATATTACCTGGAGTGCTACAAAGACGATCACATCAACAGATGATGATGGTCCTGTAACGTTTAGAATAACTTTTACTGACCTGGCAGCAAATGACGGTATTGCAGTTACCAGTCCTACTGCTGGTAACCCCGGTGTCACTGTTGATAATACAGCTCCTACACTGACTGCCGTATCCATAGAGTCTAATAATTCAAATGATACAACTTTGGCTACAGATGGTGATATCATCACACTAAGCTTTACTGCTTCTGAGAATATAGAAACACCAACTGTAACCATTAGTGGAGGTGGTGCATCTGTTACAGTTACTGGAAGTGGTGTTTCTTGGAGTGCCACAAAGACTGTCGCATCCACAGATGCTGATGGTGTCGTAGACTTTAGCATATCTTTTTTTGACCTGGCTTCCAATGACGGTGGTATAGCTACCAGTCTTACTGCTGGTAACTCCGACGTCACTGTTGATAATACAGATCCAGAACTAAATCTAGTATCCATAGAGTCTAATAATTCAAATGATAATTCTTTGGCTACAGCTGGTAATACCATCACACTAAGCTTTACCTCTTCAGAACCTATATTGCCACCAACTGTAACCTTTGGTGGAGTTGCTGCAGTTGCAGTTGCTGGAAGTGATAATACTGATTGGAGTGCCACAAAAACAATCACACCAGCAGATGCTGATGGCCTTGTAGCCTTTGCCATAGCTTTTTCTGACTTGGCATCCAATGGCGGTACTCCGGTTACTGCTACTATTGATAGCTCTGCTGTTGCCGTTGTTCAAACTTTTGTAATTGACGAGTCTTTAACTACATTTTCAGGATTTGTAGCCAAGAATTCCCGTTCAATATTAAATGACAACGACACAACCAGTATCTTTGTTGATTTTACTGGAGTTAACTCTGATTTTACTATCTCTAGCAAATATGTGGCAAAATTATTCATCACCCAGGATCCTGCTCCCTTTGATGAAGATTCTCAGATACTATACTCTGATGTGAAGAGTGTGACTGGTACCAGGACGCTTTTTAATGTGGCACATGATAATTTGACATTTGATTACACAAAGAACGGCATTTTCAGAATGGAAATTCATGATGCCTTTGATGATGATGATGTAACTGAAGGGCATGCCAGTCAGTTTCCATTTGCAGCTGATATAGCAACACTCTTTCCAGTTCCGGATAATGAGGCTCCAACACTGACTGCAGTATCCATAGCATCTGATAATACAAATGATACAACTTTGGCTACAGCTGGTAATACTGTCACGCTAAGCTTTACCTCTTCAGAACCTATAGGAACACCAACTGTAACCATTAATACGGTTACTGCAACTGTTGCACCTGCAGTTGCTGGAAGCACTACCTCTTGGAGTGCCACAAAAACAATCACATCTGCTGATTCTGATGGTGCCGTAGCATTTACCATTGATTTTTCTGATTTAGCTGATACTCCAAATGATGGCACTACGGTTACCAGTATTACTACTGGCTCTAGTGTTACCGTTGATAATACAGCTCCAGAACTAACTGCAGTATCCATAGAGTCTAATAATACAAATGATACAACTTTGGCTACAGCTGGTAATACCGTCACACTAAGCTTTACCTCTTCAGAACCTATACTGCAACCTGCTGTAACCATTAACGGAGATAGTAGTGATGATAGTAGTAATGTTACACTGACAGCCATTGTAGGTGATGGTACCACCTGGAGTGCCACAAGAGACATCACATCTGCAGACAGTTCCGCCCCTGTAACATTTTCCATAGCTTTTACTGATTTGGCAGCAAATGACGGTGGTATAGTTACCAGTCCTACTGCTGGTAACTCCGACGTCACTGTTGATAATACAGATCCAACACTATCTCCAGTATCCATAGTATCTAATAATGCAGATACGTCTCAGGCTACAACTGATGATATTGTAACACTAAGCTTTACATCTTCAGAAAATATAGGAACACCTACTGTAACCTTTGGTGGAGTTACTGCTGCAGTTACTGGAAGTGGTACTTCTTGGAGTGCTACAAAAACAATCACAGCAGCAGATTCTAATGGCAGTACCGTAACATTTGCCATAGATTTTTCTGATTTAGCTACCAATGCCGGCACTACGGTTACCAGTATTACTACTGGCTCTAGTGTCACTGTTTATCAAACAGCTCCAGATACAACATCTCCTACACTAACTGCCGTATCCATAGAGTCTAATAATTCAGATACGTCTAGGGCCACTCTTGGTGATATCGTCACACTAAGCTTTACCTCTTTAGAACCTATAGGAACACCAACTGTAACCATTAATACGGCTACTGCAACTGTTGCACCTGCAGTTGCTGGAAGCACTACCTCTTGGAGTGCCACAAAAACAATCACAGCTGCAGATAATGATGGTGCCGTAGCATTTACCATTGATTTTTCTGATTTAGCTGATACTCCAAATACTGGTACTCAGGTCATTGTTACTGAGGATGGCACTGGCGTCACTGTTGATAAAGCAGCTCCTACACTAACTGCCGTATCCATAGTATCTAATAATTCAGATACGTCTTTGGCCACAACTGATGATATTGTCACATTACGTTTTACATCTTCTGAAAATATATTACCACCAACTGTAACCTTTGGTGGAGTTGCTGCATCTACAGTTATTGGAAGTGGTGATACTTGGAGTGCCACAAAAACAATCACACCAGCAGATGCTGATGGCCTTGTAGCCTTTGCCATAGCTTTTTCTGATTTGGCATCCAATGGCGGTACTCCGGTTACCAGTACTATTGATAGCTCTGCTGTTGCCGTTGTTCAAACTTTTGTAATTGACGAGTCTTTAACTACATTTTCAGGATTTGTAGCCAAGAATTCCCGTTCAATATTAAATGACAACGACACAACCAGTATCTTTGTTGATTTTACTGGAGTTAACTCTGATTTTACTATCTCTAGCAAATATGTGGCAAAATTATTCATCACCCAGGATCCTGCTCCCTTTGATGAAGATTCTCAGATACTATACTCTGATGTGAAGAGTGTGACTGGTACCAGGACGCTTTTTAATGTGGCACATGATAATTTGACATTTGATTACACAAAGAACGGCATTTTCAGAATGGAAATTCATGATGCCTTTGATGATGATGATGTAACTGAAGGGCATGCCAGTCAGTTTCCATTTGCAGCTGATATAGCAACACTCTTTCCAGTTCCGGATAATGAGGCTCCAACACTGACTGCAGTATCCATAGCATCTGATAATACAAATGATACAACTTTGGCTACAGCTGGTAATACTGTCACGCTAAGCTTTACATCCTCTGAACCTATACTGCCACCAACTGTAACCATTAATGGAGTTGCTGCAGTTGCAGTTGCTGGAAGTGATAATACTGATTGGAGTGCCACAAAAACAATCGTACCTGCAGATGCTGATGGCAGCACTGTAACGTTTGCCATATCTTTTTCTGATTTGGCATCCAATGACGGTACTCTGGTTACTGTTACTGACAATAACTCTAGTGTTACCGTTGATCAAATGGCACCTACACTATCTCCAGTATCCATAGTATCTGATAATGCAGATCCAACTAGGGCTACAACTGGCAATATCATCACGCTAAGCTTTACATCCTCTGAACCTATACTGCCACCAACTGTAACCATTAATGGAGTTGCTGCAGTTGCAGTTGCTGGAAGTGATAATACTGATTGGAGTGCCACAAAAACAATCGTACCTGCAGATGCTGATGGCAGCACTGTAACGTTTGCCATATCTTTTTCTGATTTGGCATCCAATGACGGTACTCTGGTTACTGTTACTGACAATAACTCTAGTGTTACCGTTGATCAAATGGCACCTACACTATCTCCAGTATCCATAGTATCTGATAATGCAGATCCAACTAGGGCTACAACTGGCAATATCATCACGCTAAGCTTTACATCCTCTGAACCTATACTGCCACCAACTGTAACCATTAATGGAGTTGCTGCAGTTGCAGTTGCTGGAAGTGATAATACTGATTGGAGTGCCACAAAAACAATCGTACCTGCAGATGCTGATGGCAGCACTGTAACGTTTGCCATATCTTTTTCTGATTTGGCATCCAATGACGGTACTCTGGTTACTGTTACTGACAATAACTCTAGTGTTACCGTTGATCAAATGGCACCTACACTATCTCCAGTATCCATAGTATCTGATAATGCAGATCCAACTAGGGCTACAACTGGCAATATCATCACGCTAAGCTTTACATCCTCTGAACCTATACTGCCACCAACTGTAACCATTAATGGAGTTGCTGCAGTTGCAGTTGCTGGAAGTGATAATACTGATTGGAGTGCCACAAAAACAATCGTACCTGCAGATGCTGATGGCAGCACTGTAACGTTTGCCATATCTTTTTCTGATTTGGCATCCAATGACGGTACTCTGGTTACTGTTACTGACAATAACTCTAGTGTTACCGTTGATCAAATGGCACCTACACTATCTCCAGTATCCATAGTATCTGATAATGCAGATCCAACTAGGGCTACAACTGGCAATATCATCACGCTAAGCTTTACATCCTCTGAACCTATACTGCCACCAACTGTAACCATTAATGGAGTTGCTGCAGTTGCAGTTGCTGGAAGTGATAATACTGATTGGAGTGCCACAAAAACAATCGTACCTGCAGATGCTGATGGCAGCACTGTAACGTTTGCCATATCTTTTTCTGATTTGGCATCCAATGACGGTACTCTGGTTACTGTTACTGACAATAACTCTAGTGTTACCGTTGATCAAATGGCACCTACACTATCTCCAGTATCCATAGTATCTGATAATGCAGATCCAACTAGGGCTACAACTGGCAATATCATCACGCTAAGCTTTACATCCTCTGAACCTATACTGCCACCAACTGTAACCATTAATGGAGTTGCTGCAGTTGCAGTTGCTGGAAGTGATAATACTGATTGGAGTGCCACAAAAACAATCGTACCTGCAGATGCTGATGGCAGCACTGTAACGTTTGCCATATCTTTTTCTGATTTGGCATCCAATGACGGTACTCTGGTTACTGTTACTGACAATAACTCTAGTGTTACCGTTGATCAAATGGCACCTACACTATCTCCAGTATCCATAGTATCTGATAATGCAGATCCAACTAGGGCTACAACTGGCAATATCATCACGCTAAGCTTTACATCCTCTGAACCTATACTGCCACCAACTGTAACCATTAATGGAGTTGCTGCAGTTGCAGTTGCTGGAAGTGATAATACTGATTGGAGTGCCACAAAAACAATCGTACCTGCAGATGCTGATGGCAGCACTGTAACGTTTGCCATATCTTTTTCTGATTTGGCATCCAATGACGGTACTCTGGTTACTGTTACTGACAATAACTCTAGTGTTACCGTTGATCAAATGGCACCTACACTATCTCCAGTATCCATAGTATCTGATAATGCAGATCCAACTAGGGCTACAACTGGCAATATCATCACGCTAAGCTTTACATCCTCTGAACCTATACTGCCACCAACTGTAACCATTAATGGAGTTGCTGCAGTTGCAGTTGCTGGAAGTGATAATACTTGGAGTGCCACAAAAACAATCGTACCTGCAGATGCTGATGGCAGTACCGTAACATTTGCTATAGACTTTACTGACTTGGCAACAAATGCCGGTGATCAGGTTACTGGTCCTACTGATAGCACTGGTGTTACTGTTTATCAAACAGCTCCCGATACAACAGCTCCTACACTAACTACAGTATCCATAGTATCTGATAATTCAAATGATCCATCTAGGGCTACAACTGGTAATACCGTCACACTAAGCTTTATCTCTTCTGAACCTATAGGAACACCAACTGTAACCATTAATACGGCTACTGCAACTGTTGCACCTACAGTTACTGGAAGCACTATCTCTTGGAGTGCCACAAAAATAATCACACCAGCAGATAATGATAGTGCCGTAGCATTTACCATTGATTTTTCTGATTTAGCTGCTACTCCAAATACTGGTACTCAGGTCATTGCTACTAAGGATGGTACCGGCGTCACTGTTGATAAAGCAGTTCCAACACTGAATACAGTAACCATAGAGTCTAGCAATGCAGATCAATTTTTGGCTACGAAAGATGATACCATCACATTACGTTTTACTGCCTCTGAAGATATAGTAACACCTGTTGTAACCATTAATGGACATACAGCAGATACAGTTACAGGAGTTGACTCTATGAATTGGGTTGCTACAAGAACCATCATACCTGTAGATGATGCTGATGGTATCGTAACCTTTACCATAGCTTTTACTGACTTGGCAACAAATGTCGGTACTACAGTTACTGCCGTTACTGAAGGTGTTGCCACTATTACAGTTGATCAAACAGTACCAACACTGAACACAATATCCATGACATCTAATAATTCTGATGATAATACCTTGGCTACGGCAGGTAATACTGTTACATTAAGTTTCGAGTCCTCTGAAGATATCAAAACACCTGTTGTAACCATTAATCAAGTTCCAGTTACTCCAGTTGCTGTAGGTGACAACACTGTCTGGAGTGCTACAAGGATTATCACATCCTCAGATGCTGATGATGGTATCGTAGATTTTACCATAAATTATTCTGATTTTGCATCCAATGCCGGTGTTGAAGTTACTGGCATTACTGTTGGCTCTGATGTTACTGTTGATAATACAGCTCCTACACTGACTGCAGTATCCATAGAGTCTAGCAATGCAGATCAATTTTTGGCGACAGCAGGTAATGTTGTTACATTACGTTTTACAGCTTCTGAACCCATACTGCAACCCACTGTAACCATTAATGGTGGCACTGTTTCGCTGGCAGCATTAGGAAATGACAATATTACCTGGAGTGCTACAAAGACGATCACATCAACAGATTCTGATGGTCCTGTAACGTTTAGAATAACTTTTACTGACCTGGCAGCAAATGACGGTGATACAGTTACCAGTCCTACTGCTGGTAACCCCGGTGTCACTGTTGATAATACAGCTCCAACACTAACTGCAGTATCCATAACATCTAATAATTCAAATGATACAACTTTGGCTACAACTGGTGATATCATCACACTAAGCTTTACTGCTTCTGAGAATATAGAAACACCAACTGTAACCATTAGTGGAGGTGGTGCATCTGTTACAGTTACTGGAAGCAATACCTCTTGGAGTGCCACAAAGACTGTTACATCCACAGATGATGATGGTGCCGTAGCCTTTAGCATATCTTATTCTGACTTGGCAACAAATGACGGTACTCAGGTTACTGCGACTGACAATAACTCTAGTGTCACTGTTGATACAACACTGCCAACACTATCTCTAGTATCCATAGTATCTGATAATGCAGATACAACTCGGGCTACAACTGATGATACCGTCACATTAAGCTTTACCTCTTCAGAACCTATAGAAACACCAACTGTAACCATTGATGGAGTTACTGCATCTGCAGTTATTGGAGGTGATAATACCTCTTGGAGTGCCACAAAAACAATCACAGCAGCTGATGCTGATGGCAGTGCTGTAATATTTACCATAGACTTTACTGACTTGGCAACAAATGACGGTATCCCGATTACCGGTCCTACTGATGGTACCGGCGTTACTGTTTACCAAACAGCTCCAGATACAACAGCTCCTACACTAACTACAGTATCCATAACATCTAATAATTCAAATGATCCATCTAGGGCTACAACTGGTAATACCATCACACTAAGCTTTACCTCTTCAGAACCTATAGGAACACCGGATGTAACCATACATGGAGGTGCTGCTACAGTTACTGGAAGTAATATTACCTGGAGTGCCACAAAAACAATCGCATCCACAGATGATGATGGTGCCGTAGCATTCACCATTGATTTCTCTGATTTAGCTGCTACTCCAAATGTCGGTACTCAGGTCATTGCTACTAAGGATGGTACCGGCGTCACTGTTGATAATACAGCTCCAACACTATCTCTAGTATCCATAGTATCTGATAATGCAGATACAACTCGGGCTACAACTGATGATATCGTCACACTAAGCTTTACCTCTTCAGAACTTATAGGAACACCGACTGTAACCTTTGGTGGAGTTACTGCTGCAGTTACTGGAAGTGGTACCTCTTGGAGTGCCACAAAAACAATCACATCTGGAGATTCTGATGGCAGTACCGTAACGTTTGCCATAGCTTTTTCTGATTTAGCTACCAATGCCGGCACTACGGTTACCAGTATTACTACTGGCTCTAGTGTTACTGTTTATCAAACAGCTCCAGATACACTAGCTCCTACACTAAATACAGTATCCATAGAGTCTAATAATTCAGATACGTCTAGGGCTACTCTTGGTAATATCATCACACTAAGCTTTACCTCCTCTGAACCTATAGAAATACCAACTGTAACCATTAATGGAGGCAATGCAGCTATAGTTGCTGGAAATGATAATACTGATTGGAGTGCTGAAAAAACAATCACATCTGCAGATAATGATGGTACTGTAGCATTTGAGATATCTTTCACTGATTTGACTGACAATGACGGTACTCTAGTTACTGTCACTACCGATAGCTCTGCTGTCACTGTTGATAAAACAGCTCCGACACTAGATATAGTAAAAATAATATCTGATAATTCAGATGATGCATCTCAGGCCATACCTGGTGATACCATCACACTAAGTTTTATCTCCTCTGAACCTATACAGGAACCTGTTGTAAACATTAATGGAGATATAATTGCTGCTACAGTTCTTGGAAGTGATGATGATTTTTGGTTTGTTAAAAGAACAATCACATCTGCAGATACTGATGGTACTGTAGAATTTGAGATATCTTTCACTGATTTGACTAACAATGTCGGTACTCCAGTTACTGTCACTACTGATGACACTAGTGTTATTGTTGATACAACAGCACCAACACTGCCTCCAACTAATCAGGAACTAGTACAAGGTGATCTTGGTGTAACCAATACCGGAGGAATCAAATTTAGAATTGTCGGACTAGCTGCTAACACATACTATGAATATTCCACATCAAAGTGCGATGTAACGGCAGAGGCAGGTACCAGTGTTCCTGACCTTGATAACTGCTCAGATTCCACATCTCGAGGGTATTCTGATGGTGATGGCCAATATCGCATAAAGGTTGACGGTCCGTTTACCAATCAGCAATATGTATCAGCTAGTGCCAAAATACCAAACTCTGATGATATAATATATTATACAGATTTCATAGTGCAGGTACGAGATGGTACTACAATATCATACTTTGAGCCAGACGTATCTGATGTTACTCTAGAACCACCAACTACAAATCCAACACTGAGAGCAGTATCCATAGAATCTGATAATTCAAATGATTCGTCTAGGGCTACAACTGGCAATACTGTCATACTGAGCTTTACCTCCTCTGAACCTATAGAAATACCAGATGTAACCATTAATGATGCTGCATATACTGCAGTTGCTGGAAATGATAATACTGATTGGACTGTTACAAAAACAATCGTACTTGCAGATAATGATGGCACTGTAACGTTTACCATAGATTATACTGATTTAGCTACCAATGACGGTATTCAGGTTACTAGTGTTACCGATGGCTCTAGTGTTACAGTTGATCAAATGGCACCAACACTGGATACAGTATCCATAGCATCTGACAATTCAAATCCATCCTTGGCTACAACTGATGATATCATCACACTAATCTTTACCTCTTCTGAGGGTATAGGAACACCAACTGTAACCATTAATGGAGGTACTGCAGTTATAGTTGCTGGAAATGATAATACTGATTGGAGCGCTACAAGAACAATCACAGCTGCAGATGATACTGATGGCAGTGCTGTAACGTTTGCCATAGACTATACTGATTTAGCTTTAAATCTTGGTAATACGGTTACCAGTACTAAAGATAGCTCTAGTGTTACTGTTGATCAAACAGCACCAACACTGACTGCAGTATCCATAGCATCTAATAAATTACCAGATTCATTTTTGGTTACAACTGATGATATTGTCATATTGCGTTTTACCTCATCTGAGGATATACTGCCACCAACTGTAACCATTAATGATGATGAAATTATTGCTACACTTGTTGGAAATGATAATACTATTTGGAGCGCTGAAAAAACAATCACAGCTGCAGATATTGATGACACTGTTGTAGCGTTTACCATAGACTATACTGACTTGGCAACAAATGCCGGCACTCAGTTTACTGGCACTACTGATGGCTCTAGTGTTACCATTGATCAAATGGCACCAACACTAACTACAGTATCCATAGCATCTGATAATGCAAATACGTCTTTGGCTACAACTGGCGATACTGTCACACTGAGTTTTACCTCCTCTGAACCTATAGAGACACCAGATGTAACCTTTGATGGAGGTGCACCTATTGCAGCTACTGGAAGCAATACTATTTGGAGTGCCACAAAAACAATCGTACCTGAAGATTCTGATGGCACTGTTGTAACGTTTACCATAAATTATGCTGATTTGGCTTTAAATCCTGGTAGTACGGTTATTGGTACTACTACTGATAACACTAGTGTTACTATTGATCAAACAGGATCATCATCATCATCATCAATTCCAACCTCAGAAATACAAGAAGAGAATCTTGGTGTAACCAACACTGGAGGAATCAAGTTTAGCATTGGCGGATTGGATGCATCAACATACTATCAATACACTACATCAAAATGTGATGTTGCTGACCCTGATGATGAAACCTGTTCAGATTTCACATTTGCAAAGCGCACTAATAGTAACGGCGAACTTGTTGTAATAATGGCAGGTCCATTTACCAATCTACAATATGTATATGCTGAGGTAAAAGAAATAGGCAAAGCTGATCCAATATATCGTACAAGTTTCACAGTACAGGTACAAGGTAACGACATAACCAACTTTGAATCAGTTGTTATGACAACTGAACCAGTTATTCCAGAACCACCAACTCCAGAATCAACAAATCCTACACTAACTGCAGTATCCATAGCATCTGATAATGTAAATAATCCGTCTTTGGCTAAAACTGGCAGTATTGTCACACTACGTTTTACCTCTTCTGAAGGTATACAGACACCAACTGTAACCATTAATGCAGTTAATGCAGTTGTAGTTTCTGGAAATGATAATACTGATTGGAGTGCTACAAAAACAATCACACCTGCAGATGCTGATGGCAGCGCTGTAACGTTTGCCATAAATTATTTTGATTTAGCTACTAATGCCGGTACTCGGGTTACTGGTACTACTGATGGTACCAGTGTCACCATTGATCAAACACCACCAACACTGGGTATGATATCCATATCATCTGATAATTCAGATACGTCCTTGGCTACAACTGGTGATGTTGTCACACTAAGCTTTACCTCTTCTGAACCTATAGAAACACCGGATGTAACCATTAATGGAGATAGAGTTACTGCTGTAGCAGTTACTGGAAATGACAATACTATCTGGAGTGCCACAAGAGCAATCACATCTGCAGATGATAATGGCATTGTAGCATTTACCATATCTTATTCTGATTTGGCAACCAATGTCGGTGTTCCGTTTACTGGCACTACTACTACTGATGGCACTAATGTCACTGTTGATAAAACACTACCACCTTCAACTAGTCAAGAAATACAACGAGAGAATCTTGGTGTAACCAACACTGGAGGAATCAAGTTTAGCATTGATGGATTGGATCCATCAACATACTATGAATATTCCACATCAAAATGTGATGTTGCTGACCCTGATGATGAAACCTGCTCAGATTTCACATTTGCAAAGCGCACTGATAGTAACGGTATACTTGTTGTAATAATGGCAGGTCCATTCACCAATCTACAATATGTATTTGCTGAGGTAAAAGAAATAGGCAAAGCTGATCCAATATATCATACAGATTTCACAGTACAGGTACAAGGTAACGACATAACCAACTTTGAATCAAATGTTATGACAACTGAACCACCAACTCCAGAACCACCAACTCCAGAACCACCAACTCCAGATACAACAGCACCAACACTAACTACAGTATCCATAGTATCTAATAATGCAAATGATACAACTTTGGCTACAACTGGTGATACTGTCACGCTAAGCTTTACCTCCTCTGAACCTATACAGACACCAACTGTAACCATTAGTGGAGATGGTGCATCTGCTATAGTTACTGGAAGTAGTGATACTTGGAGTGCCACAAAAATAATTACATCTACAGATACTAATGGCAGCACTGTAATGTTTACCATAGATTATACTGATTTATCTTCAAATGCCGGTGCTCAGGTTACTGGTACTACTGATAGCTCTAGTGTTACTGTTGATAAAACAGTGACACCACCAACACCACCTTCAACTAGTCAAGAAATACAAGAAGAGAATCTTGGTGTAACCAACACTGGAGGAATCAAGTTTAGCATTGGCGGATTGGATGCATCAACATACTATCAATACACCACATCAAAATGTGATGTTGCTGACCCTGATGATGAAACCTGCTCAGATTTCACATTTGCAAAGCGCTCTGATAGTAACGGTATACTTGTTGTAATAATGGCCGGTCCATTTACCAATCTACAATATGTATATGCTGAGGTAAAAGAAATAGGCAAAGCTGATCCAATATATCGTACAGATTTCATAGTGCAGGTACAAGGTAACACCATATCCCACTTTGAACCAGTTGTATCTAGTGTTATTCCAACTGAACCAGTTATTCCAGTACCGGCAAATCCTACACTGACTGCAGTAACCATAGCATCTGATAATGTAAATAATCCGTCTTTGGCTAAAACTGGCAGTATTGTCACACTACGTTTTACCTCTTCTGAGAATATAGTGACACCAACTGTAACCTTTGGTGGAGGTGCAGCAGCTACTACAGTTACTGGAAGCAACACTGATTGGAGTGCCACAAAAACAATCACACCTGCAGATGCTGATGGCAGCACTGTAACGTTTACCATAGATTATTCTGATTTAGATACTAATGCCGGCACTCAGGTTACTGGTGTTACCGTTGGCACTGGTGTCACCATTGATCAAACACCACCAACACTGGGTATGATATCCATATCATCTGATAATTCAGAGGATACGTCCTTGGCTACAACTAGCGATGCTGTCACACTAATGTTTACTGCTTCTGAAGATATACAGAGACCCACTGTAACCTTTGGTGGAGTTACTGCTGATGCAGTTGCTGGAATGGGTGATACTTGGCGTGCCACAAAAACAATCGTACCTGCAGATAATGACGGTCTTGTAACATTTGAGATAGCCTTTACTGATTTAGCTACCAATGACGGCATTCCAGTTGATGTTACCACTGATGGTACCGACGTTACTGTCAGTCAAACATCCACTACTATTACAGATACGACAAAACCAACACTGCGTACGGTATTACTGACATCTAATAATTCAGTTGATGAGACTTTGGCCATACCTGGTGATATCATCACACTAAATTTTATCTCCTCTGAACCTATAGGAACACCTGTTGTAACCATCAATGGAGGTGAAGTTACTGCTACAGTTCTTCCTGAAACTGACAATACTTTTTGGCATGCCACAACAGTCATCACACCTGAAGACAGCCCTGGTACCGTAACATTTGAGATAGCCTTTACTGACCTGGCAGACAATGTCGGTGTTCCAGTTACTGCTGTTACCGGCAGCGGTACCGGCGTCACTATCAGTCAGACAGTGCAGTATGATCTTGCTGTAAAGGGCGATGGAATCAGAGTTAAAATTAACGGAGTGTTTGCAGAGAGAACATACCATGAATGGTCCACATCACATTGCGATGTTTCTGACGGCAATGACTGCGTTGATGATAATGCCCGAGGGTACAGCAAGGACAGCGGCAGAGTCGTCATAGACATTGTCGATGATGATAATAATTTTGCCGATCAGAGACATGTATCAATTAGTGTAAAAATACCAAACACTGAGGATATATTGTATTCTACGGACTTTATAGTGCAGGTGGTAAATGGCGAGATAGTGCACGAGCCGGACATGTCTGGTGTCATTCCACAATCTGGAAACTCTGGAGGTAATAGTAATAATAATAATAATAGTAATAATAATAATAACAGCAACAACAACGGTGATGATGGTGACTCTAAAACCGGTTCACCATCAACAATCACTACAAAACCAACACCCTCAGACCGATTACTCAAGAACTTTATTGCAGCAGAATCTGATTCAGATGTAATAAAACAAACAGATACAGCAGCAATAATAACTGCAATAATAACTGCAGCTGAACCAACAACTGCAACTGCAACTGAACCAACAACTGCAACTGCAACTGCAACTGCAACAGCAACAGCAACTGCAACTCCAGATACAGCAACTCCAACTAAATCAATAACAACTACAACAACTCCAGATACAACAGCAGATACAGATGCAACAACTCCAACAACTTTAGAACCAGCAGCATCACCTTCAGATACAACTCTAAAAAACTCTAATGATGATGATGATGACTTTAAAACCAGACCCACATTTGGAATATCAGGGCAGACATTCACCCAAATTGTGGACTGTGGCTATTCCATGGACGGGGTCTGCACTGATGTAACAGAGTACCATGTAGATTACAACAGAAAGATAATTCAGACGGGAACTGCACATGACTTTGCACTAAAGGCATATGCGCAAAACGGAATGAAGAGCTTTGTCATAGGCTTTGGTGTGAATGAGGTGGGAGCACCAGCATCAGAGTCAGAGGCATCCATTACTGTAAATCTGGGTAGGGATTACACGCTGGACTCTACATACACGATAGACTCTGTAGAGTATGACAATGATGAGAATGTGATAGGCGAGAATGCCACATTTGCAGTGTCTGGTGTTTCATGTGGTGGTGGTAGTGGTGGTAATAATGATAATAACAATGGCATAATCCAAAAGAACCAAATCCAGTGCACCCAGCTCTTAATTGACGGGGTACTATTCCGAGAGGCAATGTATGACGAGCCATTCATGATAGAGGCAGTTGATGCCAAGAGAAAGGTAATCACACACTACATGAATGAGGGCCTGCAGGTAACTGGAGAGTCCATAAACGAGCCGCCAACCCACAAGTTCTCAAGCAAGAAAACATCCCAGTCTGATGCAGTAATACTGGAACTGGTACGAACTGACAAGCTAGGCAACATTTGGACTGACCAGTTTGGATACACGTGGAGTGCAGACATGCCTGATGAGTGGTATTACGTGGTTGGACCGGCACCTGATAATTCTAGTGCATGTGACAGTGTGGATCACAGGGCATGTGATGCGTTTGCAGCCAAAGTGAGGTGGCATAATGGTAACATGGAGTCCCTGCGTGATTCAATGTATGGTGATGTGTACGGGGCAGCAGCTGCCAAGCCCTTTGATGACCTGGATGATGCAGTAACATTTCTGATAACTCCCGGCGAGTCTCGGACGCAGTTCCTCGATGAGAATGCCATGATGTGGATTCGCAACTAGGATTTGGCCTTGGCTTTTTCTTAGTCATAGTTATAGTCATATCTATCATACACACTGTACGTACACTGGTTGTTTTTGACAGTATCTGGTTTCAAGTGATGTTTAGCTCGCAAAAACATCGACACTACTTTAATTTAGTTATATTTTAGCTCGTTAACATCCAAAACTCTAGCACAATATCTGCACTTGAGCACTCTTCCTTTCTTGTCAATTACGTCCATTACAGATTCAATGTGTTCTGTACTGTTTGTTATACAATCAGGATTTGAACATCTAAAAATCCTGTCAATTTCATTAGGTAATGAAACCCTTCTCTTCTCAACTAGCTTGTATTCTTTAATCATGTTGATTGTTGCAGTTGGTGCAATCACTGCTATTTTGTTTGTATCGTCATCTTTTAGAAATTTGTTTTCTACCTTGATAATGTCTTTTTTCTTAAATTTTCCACTAGGAACATTCAAAGCTATAGTAATTAGACTGCCATCTTTTCCATCAATTCTTAATGCATCAAGTACCTGAAGACCTTTTCCTTCATCTATATGGTCAATTACAGTTCCTTCCTTAATTCGTCGAACCATGAGGTTGGACTGTTCCATCAGAATACTTTGTATAGTCACCTGTATATATTATTGAAAGAATGAACGAGTTATACCAAAAAGATATCATCACAATTAAGGATTATACAAAACATCAGCTCGAAACCATCTTTGCATCTACTGATAAAATTATAAAGTTAAGCTTACCAGATAGAAGAGAGATTTGTAAAGGCAAAACATTAGGATATTTGTTTTATGAGCCAAGCACTAGAACTCGTCTAAGTTTTGATTCTGCCATGGCTTCAATCGGCGGTAATTCTTTAGGGATTTCTGATATTTCATCTTCGTCAACACAAAAAGGAGAAAGCCTTGCTGACACTGTTCGAATCATGTCCATTTATTCAGATATCCTTGTTTTACGCCATACATTGGATGGTTCAAGTAGATTTGCTGCAGAAATTTCTGACAAACCAATAATCAATGCAGGTAGTGGAACTGAAGAACATCCAACTCAGGCAATTCAAGATTTGTTTACAATTAAAAAAGAAAAGAAAAAGATTGATGGTCTAAAAATTGGAATTGTGGGTGATCTCAAATATGGACGAACTGTTTACTCTCTATTACATGGATTAGGAAATTATGATGTTGATGTCTGTTTAATTTCTCCAGAATCACTAAGAATAAGATCCGATTCAACTTATGAAATTAAAAAGAAATTAGATTTTACTGAATCTACTGATATTGAAGAGCATCTAGATGATCTTGATGTTCTTTATGTAACAAGAATCCAAAAAGAGAGATTCCCTGATGAAGAAGAATACCTCAAAGTAAAAGGAAGTTATGTTGTAGGATTGGATATGTTAAAGAGAATGAAAGATGATGCAATAATTTTACATCCATTACCTAGAATTGATGAAATTACTGCAGATGTTGATAAAACAAAAAATGCAAAGTACTTTGAGCAAGCTGAATATGGAAAATACACTCGTGCTGCTTTGTTAGGTATGATTCTAAATGAAAATGGATTCTAAATTTTAAGAAAATCCGTATTCCATATATTTAGAGACGTTTCAATATGACTAGTTGACAGATACAAAAATTATTCCAATATTTCCTTTAGACTTGGTATTATTTCCTAGACAGGAACTTCCACTTCGAATTTTTGAGCCTCGATACAAGCAATTAGTTGATGATTGCATGATTGGTGATGGTCAATTTGGTGCATGTCTGATTGATGAAAATAATTCTGTCAATGGATGGAATTCTCCTAAATTAGTGGGTACTATTGCTAAAATTTCTAAATGTGAAGATGTGGAATTAGATGGATTACAGTTACACATTGAGACACTTGGAAGAAATTCATTTAAAATTAAAAGAATTATTCCACCATCTATTACACAACCTGCAAATTATGATCCTCTATCAGTAGAAGGTCACCAAGAAATTTCTGAAATACATGAAAAAATTGGAACAGAAGAAAAAATGTACATACAAGCAGAAGTTGAAATGATTCCAGAAATTGATGAGAATATTTCATTTGAGAAATGGAAAAAATTAATTGAGCTATGGAAAAAGAAAATCATTAAACAGGCTTTACCCCAAATTGTTGATTCACATTCATTGGATCATGTTTTAGAACAATACTATCTTAACACTGATACACCTACAATTGATTACATTTACTCTTTGTCTGCAATAGGTGCCAAGGATCCAAATGAGTTACAACCAATTTTAGAGGCAACTACTATGGATGAACTAATTAAGAGAATGGATGAATTATTGTCAGTATAGTTATGATATATTTTAAAAAATTTGTGATATTTGGATTAATTTTATGTTTGTTGTTTCCTGCAAATAGTGTTTATGGACATGGATTTGGTCTTGATACAATTTCTTCAATAGATATCCAAGGAAAAAAACTCTCAATTTCTGTAGAGATGCCAATGATTTTTGAAAATGATCAAGAACAAATTACAATTACTGCTACTGAAGATGCAACAAAAGAAAATGCAAAAAATATTACTTTCTTGATTGGTTTATTTCATAAAAATGAAATGATATTTAGAAATTATTTCTTTGTAGAAGATGGTGTTTTACAAATCCAAGTAAATCCTACCCAAGAAGATGAAATTACAATTCATGGTGAACAAGACTCTTTGCTTGGTGCGTGGCATGGAACTGAATCCAATCCTCTTAAAATTACCGGACCTTTGTTTGATTCTAGTGGATTATACAACTTTGAAATTGAAATACGAACTATTGATGAGCCTACAAACATTATTGAATCTGGAATCTATAATGCTAATTTGAGCGTAATTGAGACTGTATCGTTTACTCAAAAAGACTCTGAAAATAATGATGTGGATTTTCGTTCAAAGTCATATTTTGATACAATTTCTAATTTCAATTATGATTTTGAGGCTAACCAAGTTACGTTTGAAATGCCATTTGATTGGAGTGAAAAACAAATGTCTCATATTGATGTGGTTCACGTAGAAACACACTTTCCAAAAGATTTTGTCGAATTTTTAGCACCTAGTTATTCAGGATATGTGAACGGAATTAAATTATTCAAATCTTCAATTTCTGTTGATGACTATACAGAAGATGATGAAAGAATAGTTCATTTTGTTTTGTTACAAGATCATTTGAGATATTTAAAAAATGAAATGAAAAAAGATCTTGATGAATTACCTGAAAATATGATATTTACAATTTCTATGAGTAAAGATAAAGCATTTCCATTAGAAGCATACACAAAAAGTGAAGACTTTAAAGTAAATCTTTCATGGGATCCAATGGAAGTAGAACCTGGTGTTGACACAAATTTTATTTTTACAATTAGAGATGGAAGAACTAATGATCCTCTAAGAAGTTCTGATTACACCTTTGTGATAATTCAAAATGGCAAGGAAATTCATCGTGTTACTGGAATTGCTCAAGTTGGTGGTGAATTTGAAAAATTCACATTTACTGAAGATCAGACAGGTCCTACAATTATTAAATTTGAAAATATTCGAAATACAGGACAAGAAACTGAATTTGCTCTAGTGGTTGTACCTGAATTTGGAACTATTGCATTATTGATATTGGTAATTTCTACAATGAGTATTATTTTTGTTACAAGAAGAAATCAATTGTTCATTTAAAGAGCAACTAACTTTACAGTATCCATATTTTTATTTGTTTGAAAGTCTTTAGTCATTGTAGAAACTTTTTCTGCGTCTCCATTGATTAGAAAAAGCTCCATGCATTTTTCTTTCTCAATTTTACTATGAAGATGTGTTGTGATTAAATCCTCAAAATTATGTGTAATTCCTGACACAACATGATCAAATTGATCATTATGTACTACCAAAAGAATTGCATGAATATTTCCTGATAAATCTGCTTTTTGTTTTTCTTCAGAAACAAATGTTCTGATTCCTGCTCTGATAGCTTCTGATCTTCCTGAAAATCCCATTGAGGATTGGAGCTTGTCTAATTCAGCTAGAATCTCATCATTTAGAGAGATTGAGACTATTGGCATATGCCTAATGTTATTAATTATCTTATAAGTTTAGCAATTAATCTTATTAAGATTTTATAAATTTATTAATAATCTGAATCAAACTGCTTTTGTGAATACTCAAACAAAGCTAGCAATTGTCGCAATTGCAGTAATAATTCCACTAACATCAATTGGTGTTTACAGTACTACAAATTCCAATCAACAGTATACTCTTATTGATAATTCTAAATTGCAGGTTATCTCATCGTTTAATCCACTCTATGAATTTTCACAAATAGTTGGACAGGACAAAATTGATGTTAAATTATTAGTTCCAGTTGGAGTTGAACCACATGATTGGGAACCGACGATAAAAGATGTTCAAGAGATTCAAAAATCTGATTTAATTATAATTAATGGAATAGGTTTTGAAAATTGGGTTGATAATTTAGCTGAAAATAATTATCAGGGAATTATAGTTGATACAAGTAATGGAATTTTAAATAATAATTTAGATCAAGAAAATACCACTGATCCTCATATTTGGCTAAATCCTATCTATGCAAAAAAACAAGTACAAAATATTGCATTAGCTTTTTCAAATCATGATCCTGAAAATGGAGAATTTTATAACACAAATGCTGTACAATATATCAAAAAATTAGATTTACTTGATTTAAAAATTAGAACTGAATTATCTGATTGTAATGATGATTTTATTGCATTCCATGATGCATTTTCATATTTTGCTAAAGAATATGATTTGAATCAACATACTATTGTTCCATCAAGTAATTCTCATGGAGAAGTTACAGCAAAAACATTGGAGAATGTTATTTCAAAAGCTAGAGAATTAAATATTAAAATAATTTTTAGTGAAGAATCTGTTAATACAAAAACTTCTCAAATAATTGCCAATGAAATAGGAGGAAAAGTTTTAGTTTTATCTCCACTTGAAATTGTTTCTGATGGAGATTATATTTCAAAAATGAATCAAAATCTTAAATATCTAAAGGAGGCATTATGTTGAAAATAGTTGAAATCAACAATCTAACTGTTCAATATCCTGATGTTAAGGCTCTAGATGATATTAGCTTAGTAGTAAATCAAGGTGATTTTTTAGGCATAATTGGACCAAACGGTGCTGGAAAATCAACACTTTTTGCTTCTATGCTTGGACTCGATACAAAATACAAAGGCACAATAAAATTTTTTGATGAAGATATTAAAAAATCAAAAAATTATTTGAAACAACTTGGTTACGTTCCACAAAAGCCAATCTTTGAGAAAAATTTTCCCGTAACTGTTACAGATGTTGTTAGAATGGGATTAAGAAAAGAATCCGATGAAAATAAAATTGATGAAATTTTACAACAATTATGGATACATGAACTACGTGAAAGAAGAATAGGAGAATTATCTGGAGGGCAACAACAACGTGTCTTTATTGCAAAGGCTTTGGTAAACAATCCAAAAATTTTAATCCTAGATGAACCCGTAACTGGAATTGATCAACAAAGTATTGATTTGTTTTACAGTATTCTACGTGAATTAAATTCTAAACAAAAAATTACCATTATTTGGTCTTCTCATGATTTGGATGCAGTTAATAAATTAGCCAATCACGTAGCGTGTCTGAACAGAACTTTGTTCTTTCATGGCGAATCTGAAACATTTTTTTCTGATGATGAACTAGTTAAACAATATTCTGAGGCATCAATGCAGGAACACATGCATCATCATTAATCATGCCTCTTGAAATTCTAACTTACAGTTTTATGCATAGAGCGTTAATTTCTGGAATTGCAATTGCAATTCTTTGTTCTGTTGTTGGATTGTTTTTAGTTTTAAGACGTTATTCATTATTTGGTGATGCAATTGCACATTCATCATTTGGTGGAATTGCCTTAGGATTACTAGCTGGTGTGTATCCCTTATGGACTGCATATGCTGTTTCTATAGCTAGTGCACTGATAATTACAAAAATTAAAGACAGATACAACATATCTGGTGATGCATCTATTGCTGTTTTATTGTCCTCAGGCATAGCAGTTGGGCTTGTAATTATTGGATTATCTGGAGGATTTACAATTGACATCTTTAGTTTTCTATTTGGTAGTATTCTACTTGTCAGTGTAGATGACACTGTTTTAGTTTTGGCATTAACTGGAGCAATTCTAATTATAATTTTATTACTTTATCGACAACTTCTTTATTCAACATTTAATGAAGAACAAGCCAAAGTTAGTGGAATTCCTGTAGAAAAAATAAATTACTTGATTGTGTTTATGGCAGGAATTACTGTAGTTACATCAATTCAACTTGTAGGCGTATTACTAATTTCAGCTCTATTTGTAATTCCTAATGTTACAGCAATAATGTATGGTAAAGGATTCAAACAAACCGCAATCATTTCAATGAGTTTTTCTGTTTTTTCAGTTGTAGTAGGAATTCTAGTCTCTTATATTTTTGATATTACTCCTGCAGGAACTATTGTCTTAATCGCAATTGGATTACTTGCAGGAACTATGGGAATAAAGTCAGCTGGATTGCTATCTAAGAATTAACCAACGAATTTAGTCTTCTTTTATCTTGAATACTTTTTACATAAAACAATGATGTTGCAATAATTCCTAAAGCAATCAATGGTGATGCAAGCTCAGTATATTTTATTTCAATATTATTTGATTTTTGAACTTGGGTAATACTTGCTGGAATTTCTGTAATCTTTACTGTTCCAATTTTATTTGATTGTTGTTCAACAAACCACACGTTATCATTTCCATCTGATGTCATAAATTGAATAAAAGTAGTTTCAGTTGGAATTGGAATTTCTATTAAATCATTGTTATCTGGATCATAAACTCCTAAACTGTCAACTGTATGTTGTGCAAACCAAACATTTCCATATTTGTCAAAAGTCATGCCAAATGGAAGTGCTTCAGTATTAGATACAGAAACTTTTTCAAATGTTTCTAAAACTGGATTAAATTTGGTTATTGCCAAGCCTGCATGTTCTGCAATCCATAGATTTCCATCATCATCAAAAATTATGGCTTCGGGAGCCTGTAAAATTGTTTCAGTTGAAATTTGAGTTAACTTGTTGTTCTGAGGATCTATGAATCCTATTTTGCCTGCTCCGGTTGCTGAATACCACATTTTTCCATCTCTATCAATTTCTAATGCAAATGGAAATGATTCTTTATCTGGTAATACAAATTCTTCAAATGTATCCAGTTCTGGTATATATTTTAGAATTCTATCTTTGTTTACAATTGTAATCCAAATATTTCCATCAAAGTCTGCTTTAATGAAAAGAGGAGTATTGTCTGAAATTACTGGATCTAGTTTTGGTAAAGTTTTGATTGTGATTTCTTTAGTTTCTATATCGATAAATCCAATCTGATTTCTTGGTGTATCTGTAAACCAAATCTTTCCATTGTTATCATTTGTTAGGAATGTAGTTATCAAACCATCAAAAGAATAGGAAGTGAATTCATTTGTTTCAAGTGAAAATTGCCATAATCTTGGAGCAGATGCATCACTAATCCACAAAGAATCTTTTCCATCATATACTGGGAATAGAGGCTTTGCAGCTTCTGGCAACTCATATTCTATAACTTGTGTTTCAATATTTGCTAATCTAGGCTTTACAAGTAAATTCAGCATGATTGATTCATTTGCATTTTCAGTTCGTTGAGCTTCAATCTCTATTAGCCATTCTCCTGAAAATCCAAATGTTAAATCTCCTTGAAACTGAATTGGATCTGAGAGATTCTTTATTGGCATTGGAACTTCAATAGGTGAAATATTTTTTGATGGATTTGATATCTTAACTTTAATTTGATCTGAATCATAAAGCTGACTCCCTTCAAAATTACTTATCTTTACAAAAATTGTATTTATTCCGCTAGAAAATGGTAAAATATCAATATCAAATTTTGCATTTTCAGTAAATTCTATAGTTTTGAAACCATAAACTATCTCTTGCGCATCAACTTTTTGGATTTCTCCTGCAGGCAATGTCCCATTAGTTAGTAGTGCCACAATTCCGAGAAGAATTATTCCTAACATCGCTTCAACTTTAAGAGATTTTTTCAATTTTTTATGAACTGCTATCTTGCCTGATGAAAAATTCTTTTCGGCATTCTTTTGAATATTAAACTGTAAGAATCCTCCAAATACGACTATTGTTGCTGCTATTGCAATTTTTATAATAATTAGTTGACCAAATACTGATTCAGTGATTAAACCAACATCACTTTCCAAGAACCACATCAAAGTTGGTCCAGTTATTATTACAATTCCTACAGAGATGATAAATGCAATAGAAAATCTTGGAATCATCACCAAACTCATTTTCTCTTTGTTTGCATCTTTTAATTGTGAAAATGTTGGAAGTAATGTAAAAACAAAATAGATTATTCCTCCTATCCAAACTGCAGCAACTAAATTGTGAATATAGTCTAATGCCAAGGCTTCCATTTGTTCACTGGCTGCGCCATGACCTATAATACTAGAAGTTGAAATCAATGCCAGTGATGCTATGAGCATTGGAATTTGATTTTTCTTTGATAATACCTTTTTTCTATCCATACCAAACCAAATACCAAGTAGAATTACCGTGATAATCATTCTAGCAAGCCAAACTGTACCAAAATATGTCCCAACTACATCAAGTGGTGAAGTTTCTAATCTGATAGTTTGAACAGTAATCATCAAAATATCTGAAATGAATACAAGGATCAACCCTATGCCAGTAATTGACATGAATTTTCCATGATGAAAAATTTCTACTTTATCTAATTCTTCTTTGATAAGTCGTTTGTTTTGTGTTCCCCAAATGATTAGTGATGCAATCACTACACCTAAAACAATGGTTTGACCTAAAATTCCAGGAAATCTTGCTCCAGCTTCGGGTAAAAATATTATTTCTGAATTTACTTTCGGTGGATTTTGATCTTTAATTATGACATCTCCAACTCCAAACAAGAATGCACTTGGAACTAAATGCCCATCAACTTTAGAGAGAACTTTTACTGATGCAGTATAAACCCCGTCATCTAATGGGTATGTAGTAACAACAAGTGATAATTCCCCATCATGGTAATTCGTGTCTTTATTATCAATTTGATTTCCATTATTATCAAAAACTTTGATTTTACTAAAGTTGATATCAACAGGTTCTGAAAAATACACAATTACTTTTGTAGTACCTACAGGAGCATTGGATACCAAGTTTGGAATAGTTTCTTCTGTAAATGGATGTGCTGCTGCAAATGGAATTGAAATGAATGATAAAACTAGTAAAATTATTAGAAATTTTCTCATTTGTTGATAAGATCATTTATGATAATTTAAACAGTTTACCTTTTTCCAAATTTGTACCAATTTACATAAAGATAATAACCTATGATTGTGCATTGATGGTCGTGAAGATAGCATTTTTCGGCTTTATTGTATTATTATTTTCGATTGGAATGATTGCTCCATCATATGCACATACTACTGTTCATGTTGAACCTTATGAAATTGAAGCAGGATGGGGCATTGAACCACCGGTAGTTGGTATTAGAAATGATCTTGTTTTCAAATTTACTAAAGCTGGCGAAACAGAAGGGACTCGTAAAGGCGTTACCAGTGTTTTTAAAAATATTGATGCCACTGTAATGTTTGGAGGTGCATCCAAAAAAATTGATATTAATTCTGATCCAAAACCTGGATATTATCTCTCTCCAATAATTCCAACTAAAACTGGAAGTTATACTGTAGAATTCAAAGGCGAGATAAATGGTGTGCCTGTTGATGTAAAAATACCTGTGGAAGATGTAGAACCTACAGCAGTCTTAGATTTTCCACCCACTACTAGTGCTGGAGATACTGATATTACAGCATTAAAAAATGCAATTGCATCATTACAACAAGATGTTTCTAAACTAAAATCAGGTGAGACAATTGTCTCTGCCTCAAGTGGTGGCAATGCTTATGACTTTGCAGTATTTGGATTATCTCTTGCAGCAGCAGCTGTTATTTTAGCAATCATTGCTTTAACAAAAAGAAAATAGAAAAAGAGGTATTCCTAAAATCTTGGAACGACTCTAGATTTTGCAGTTACTGCTACGATGCTTATGATTGCGACAGCTAGTATCATCATTGCAATTGTACCAAATTCTGGGACAACATTTGAGAATACAACTTCTTCACCAATTGGTCCTGTTTTAGGATCACCAACACCGAAACCTTGGAAGGTAACAGTGATGTCTACTGGATCAGAAGAACTTAATGCTGTTGTTGTTGTATGCATGTCCTTTCCATCGTGATTATGTGCGTCTTTGTCCATTAAAACTTCTTCACCGTTTTGTGTAACCATAATATCGTGGTTAACATGTTCTGCATCGTCAAATTCAATGGAAATTTCCATCATTTCACCTGCAGTTGGTGTTGAAGTCCATATTGAAACCATTGTACCGTCAGATAACATTCCGGTTGCAGTTGCATCGCCTTCGTGCATCATTTCACCGTCGTCACCACCATGATCGTCTTCAACTTCTTGTACTATTATCATACCTATCATCCAAGGATGAACTGTACAATAGTAAGGAACTTCTCCGACTTCAGTTGGGGACCATTCAAATGAACTTCCTACTAATACAAGACTGCTATCAAATACGCCAGATGGGCCATCAGCTTGACTGCCGCTAGTTACTGTATGTGCTACACTATCAGTGTTTGAGAAAATTACTTTTCCGTCAACATCAACAGTTGCAGTACTTGGAATGAAACATCCTTCTGGAGTTTCTTCACAGCCTGGTACACCAGAACCTGCCGCTTGTTCAATTGTTACCTCTGAATGATCTGCAAAAGCAGCTGGTGTCATTGCGACAATACCTGCTGCAATAGCAAATAGTACAAAGATTGAGCTTATAGCTTTTGTCTTCATTAAACGAATTACTTGATGGGATCCATAAAAACCTCACTAGAGTTTTCAGAAATAAGATAAAAACTAATTCTTTCTAATCTGGTACAACTTTAGAATTCCAAATATGGGCATTCCAACATACATTCCCAAATTAAGTGCAATTACAGACATTCCAAGTCCCAAAACTTCTGCCTCTGAACCCTCATCAGCTAGTGACATTATAGATAATGTTGAAAGCATTGGGGTGATCATGGTTTTTACCGTCTCTTTGAACATCGGATTCTCTCTTTCCCAGTCTGCAACTGTTGGTGCAAATGAATAGTATAATGTGTTAAATCCGCTCATAAATGCAGTACCGGATGTTGTGCTGAATAATGTGTTATCTCTAATTTCTCTAAGTAGTTGGACTTGTGGTGCTAGTTCAGTTCCATATGCTGCAGTTGCAATGAGACATCCGCTGTCTTGAGGTGGGTTTTCATTATCTGGAATAGTTTGTGCATATGCATCACCTACTCTAATTTCAAATGAAACAGTTTCTGGCGGAATTGGTGTAAATAATATTCCTTCAATTGTTAATTCCATAGTATATGTTCCATCTTCAGGAAATTCAACTTTTAGTCCATTCACTAACCCTTCAGATGTATGAATAAGAGTTGGAGTTTTAAAAATAGTTTCACCAGATTTTGAAATTAATATTTTATAATCAACATGAATTTGAGTATCTTGTTTTACAGGGTTTATGAATTCTATAGGCAGTCTAGTTAATTCGCCTGGTATGATATCCTCGTAAGATATTTTCACATCAAGTGTTTTTTGATCAGTAGGCAAAGTTTGTGATTCTGCAAATGCTGGAATCATTAACATTGGAATTAGTAAAAACAAAAGTAAAAATTTCATACTAAAACTTTGAAAATCGGAAATAAAAGTCGTACTCTGTTTTTCAAATAGAAAAAAAATTCTCACGCATAGTAATGTTATGTCATCTTTAAATATGGAATTAACGCAATTTTTGCATTGCATAACAAGTTTGTATTATTCATTTCAATAATTGGTATTTTCTCACTAGCTACTATTTTACCTGATGCATTTGGACATGGGTTTGGTGCTGATCAAGCTGAACCAATATCATTTGGTGATATGGAAGTAACTGTTCGTACAGAATTGAGTCCATCTGACATTACAATTGGAGATATTGATTCTGCTAACATGCAAGTCCGTTTCTTTGATACATTAACTGATGAGAATCTTGACAAAGTCACTTACAGAGTGGAAGTATGGCAAAGTGATGAACTATTGGCCAGACATTTGTTTTATGATGTGGATGGAAGATTAGATGTTAAAATCAAACCAAAAGCTAATTGTAATGAAAATAATCTTCATAAATGTTCTATTTATGGTGGTTCTGAACATGTGAGTGCTCCTGGTGCATTATTTGTACAGGGAGCAGATTGCACTGATGACAATTTAGATATTTGTGCAAGACCATTAATTACTGGTCCAATATTTGTTAAAGGTGGATTATACAAGATTAGAGTTGACATTGAAGCTGCCACTAGTCCAAGAACTGTATTAGCTAATTTACTAAGTTACGAGACTTTTGTCAGTATTGCACAAGAACAAAACTTTTCTTTCCAGACAGCAAATGCTGAGGAAATCCCAGTTACAATTAAAACATACTATGATGATATTGATAATTTTAAATTTGATACATCAGATAATTCGATTTCATTTGACATGCCTTTTGATTGGAGTCCTGATTATGTTAATACAGTACAAATTGTACATGAAGAAATTAAAGTTCCAAAAACATTTGCACCTTATGCAGATGGAAAACAATTCAAAGGATACGTTAATGGTGTTGAAATTGATCAGAAAGCATTACTAAATGATCCACATTCATCAGAGGATACAAATATCGTTCATTTTTTGATTTCAAAAAGTGAATTAGAAAGAATTAATGAAACTCTTGGTCCTTCTAATTATGGTAATTCGCAAATGGATTTGAAACTAGTTCCATTAGATGGAATTTCAAAAAGTTCAACTGAATTTTATTTAGTAGATACTTTAGTTAATCCACCAGCTAAAGTACCAACAACTGTGAATATTACATGGGACGGAAAATATGGTGCCAATCAAGAAATTCCTTTTGAATTCATCTTCTTTAATGAAAATAGAGAATTAATCAAAGATGTAAGGTATGCTTATGTTGTTTTAGATGAGAATAATAATGAAATAACACGAAATAATGGCACTGATTCAGTTAATCCTGGAATTGTATCTATTGAGGGATTAGATATACAAGAAATCTATGTTCCTTCTGTAGGACAATTACGAATTGACATTCTAGTTTATGGAACAGGATTAGATTATGATCCAACGTATGCCGGAATTGGTTCGGCAATTATTGAAATTGGTCCTGGCTCTACAACATCAACTCCTCCAATTCCAGAAAAAACAGCAATTCCTAGTTGGATTAAAAATAATGCAGAGTGGTGGGCAGCAGGACAAATCGATGATGATTCATTCATTCAAGGAATTCAATATTTGATTAAAGAAGATGTTCTAAAAATTCCTCCAACTTCACAAGGTACTAGTTCCGGTTCAAATGATATTCCAGGCTGGATTAAAAATAATGCAGAGTGGTGGGCAGCAGGACAAATCGATGATGATTCATTCATTCAAGGAATTCAATATTTGATTAAAGAAGGGATTATGAAAATTCAATCATAGGTTTTTAAATAAATTCTGTAAAGTGATAATATAATGAAAGACATCAACGATATTATGCCAAAAGTTCAGAACATGAGATGGGGAGCTTTGATGAATAAAGCACCAACAAATGATAAAGTTGAAGAAATGAATAAAATTTTCCCTGATAACGGTAGATGGCATACAGTTTTTGAAGAACAAGATCAAGTTACAGTTGATGGAAAAGAAATTAGAAAGAAAAATCCTGACAAGTGGACCTAGATTGAAAAGTTTTTCATTAATTGCATTTTTAATAATTTCATCTGTTTTTGTTATTGGATTTGATAATGTCTATGGTCATGGTGTAGAGAGTGAGACTTTTCCTCCTGTAGATCTAAATGGCAAACTTGTTACTTTGGAAGTATCATCATCAAAAAGTGATCCTAACGCAAGTGATGATCAACAAATATCAATTTCACTAATTGATTTTAATTCAAAAATTACTTTACGTGATGTTACATTTTTAATTAAATCCGAGCGTGGAGAACAATTTCTTTTTGAACAAGAATTTAAAGCTGGCAATGGATTCATAGTTTTTAATTTTGTATCAGAAGATACTGATTCTATAATTTTAGAGGAGGAAAATGGTGGAGGGCTTTTTGGATCTTTATTGGGACTTGAAAGCAGAATGGTTCATGTAAAAGGGCCTAAACTCAGTGAAGGTGGATTATACAAATTAGATGTTAGTGTATTAACTGCTGATGGATATTCTCAAAAATTAGACATACCTCTAATCTTTAATGCAGGAATTTCTATTGCTCAAACATCAAGACATGACTTTGTTGATCCAAATTTTGGAGAACAAAATATTCATGTTATAACGTATTATGATGAAATTTCAGATTTTCAATATAATTCTAATTTAAAAGAAATTAGTTTTTTCATGCCTTTTGATTGGAGTCAATCTAACGTTAATCAAACATCAGTTGTTCATGAAGAAATTATAATTCCAAAAAAATTTGGTGATTTACTGGTTTCTGGATTTACAATGTATGTCAATGAAATACAATTATCTTCAAATATTGTAAACATTGATGATTTTTTTGCTGATGGGAGAGTAGTTCATTTTATAATTTATCAAAAAGAATTACAGAATATTTTTGAAAATGCTTCCAATCATAATGGTATGAACTTTGTAATTAAACCGGATCGTGATTATATTCATTTAAGCTCAGTAACTGAAAATGGACAATTTAGAATTCTTTTATCTTCAGAACCTGAAAATCTAAAATCAAATTCAAATGCAAAAATTCTGTTTGATATAACTGATATTTTCTTAAAGAATAAACCTGTTGCAACAAATTATGAATTTTCAGTAACTCAAAATGAAAGAATAATTTTTGAAAAAAATGGATTTAGTACTGATTCTAAAGATGAACATAATGTTGCAGAATTTATGGTTCCAGATGATATTTCAGGTATTGTGAATTTAAATTTTAAAAATTTGGATAGTAACAAACTTGCAAAGACAACATTTCCTATTGTAATTGACAGAATATCATCATCAAATGAGATTTCAATCCCTGATTGGATTAAAAATAATGCGTTATGGTGGTCTCAAGAACAAATAGATGATAATACATTCATTCAAGGATTTGAGTATTTAATTAAAAATAATATTATTTCAATTCCTCAAATATTACAAGAAACTTCAGAATCTCAAGAAATTCCGTCTTGGATTAAAAATAATGCAGAGTGGTGGGCTGATGGTCAAATAAATGATGAAACATTTGTTCAAGGCTTGGAATTTCTCATTAAGAATGGAATTCTTTATGTTTAATTATAGTGATTTAATTTGAAATCAAATCTAAAAATCATTTTATCATTGTTGTCATTTTCATTTTTTATTCCACAATCTCTATCTGTGGAAGTTTTTATTCCAACTGATGAAATTATTGGATATTTTGATTCAAATGAAATCTATACTGCTGTTGGAAATATAAAAAATGAAAATAATTATGCAATTATTCCTACCATTTCTGTATCAGTACAAGAAAATAATAAAATATTCTCTAAAACAATAACTCATGTTCCGTTAGGATCAGGCGTAGAAATTCCATTTAAAATTAAATTTCCAGATGTTACAGATAATCCAATATCACTTTCTGTAGATTTGTCATTTGAGAAAACTATTCAGGATGTAATTCCAATAGTTGTTCTTTATGATGAAGCTTTGGTAAAACATAACGATGGTCATCTTACTGGCAGAATTTAAAATATGGGAACGGAAACTACCTACAATCCCAAAATCTTTGCTATAATTCATGGTTATGAAAAAGTCTTAGACATTGGCCAAAATATAGAATTTATTGAAAAAATTGAACCAAGAAAAATTTTAGATTTCTCATTGTATCCTGATCCATCAATCACTGATGAAATTTTTTACTATAATTGCTTACACCCGTAGATACAACTGTAATTCCAATCACAGTTAAAAAAATGGAGGTAATTTTGATTTTAGATATGATTCAGGAGCTTGGTATTTTACTGCAAAATTTGATGAAGCAGGAACAACATTATCAGTTAGAGGTTACAATAGTTATCCATTAGAGACTTGTACCAATTTTGAATTTCCCCAAATTTTAGGAAATGAAAAATTTACTGTTACATTAAATGATGAACCTGTAGAATTTATTCAAAGTATTGATGAGATGGGATTTTGGCATGTTGCATTTAGCGTAGGTCCAATCCCAAGGTGTGCTTAAAATTTCAGGTTTTGAGGAAGGATTACCTCTAGAATTACCAAAAATTCCAAATTGGATAAAATTTAATGCAAATTGGCGGACGACTAGTCAAATTTCTGATTCAGAATTTCTTGAAGGAATAGATTTCTTATTTGAAAAAGAAATTATTTCTATTCCTTTATGAGATATACTTTCTGAATCCCAATGACAAATTCCTACATGGTTAAAAATCCCCATGGGCCTGGTGGTTTGAAGAAAAAATTTCTGATGATGATTTTCTTAATATGGTTAAAAATCTTGTAAAACGAAAAATAATCAAAATTTAATTCCTATTTTTAAATTTTTCACTGTCTTTTAATTTTTAGAAAAATGTTATTATACAAATTATAATCAAGCTAATCATCCAATGTTTCCATTAAGAGATGAAAATCCACATCCTCCAGGATTCAAACCTAAAGTAACAATTGCCTTAATCATTGTAAATATAATTGTATTTTTTATGGAAGTAGCATATACAGGACAATTCTTTGATTTTTCAAATCAAAATGCATTTGTAATGTTTTACAATTGGGGTGCAGTTCCAGCTTGTGTTACAGGAACATATAGTGGAATAGATACCGGAAATGGAATAATGCAGTGTCCTGCATTTTCAGAAATTACTTTACTCACATCTACATTCATGCATGGTGGTTTACTTCATCTTGGTGGAAATATTTGGTTCTTGTGGATATTTGGTGATAACATTGAACAAAAGTTTGGTAAAGTAAAATATCTTGGAATTTATTTGATGTGGGGAATAGCTGCAGGATTAATTCACATTCTTGGAGATCCTAGTAGTGCAATTCCTGCAGTTGGAGCTTCTGGTGCAATTTCTGGAGTACTTGGTGCATATCTTGTAATTTTCCCAAGAGCTAAAATTCAGACTTTCATGATGCTTGGATTCTTTTGGAGAATGATGCATATTCAGGCTCGATGGTTCTTGCCATTTTGGTTAGTCTTTCAAAATTTACTACCTTTCTTTATTGGAGGATTCGGTATTGCAGGTGGTGGTGTAGCTTATCTTGCACATATTGGTGGATTTGCAGTTGGTTTAGGAACTGGATATATCTACAAAAAAATGCATAGTTCTGACTTTACATATGGTACAAGATATGGTTACAGACCAGATTATTGAAAGCATAAATTCCTGATTCTATTTGAAATTTACATGCCTTTGATTACAGTATCAATGTATTCTGGTAGAACTCAGGAACAAAAAGACGAATATGCAAAAGCAATCACAAAATCAGCAGTTGACATTTTAAAAACAAAAGAAAGTCATGTTATTGTTGTTTTTGAAGACAATCCTAAAGAAAATTGGTTTTTAGCAGGAAACCAACTTTAATTATTTTTAAAAATATTTGACTGGCAAATATCCCTCCAGTCTAGGGTTGACATACACACTATGATCGGTTTGTATTTTATTGAATAAATTTACATAAGAAGAAAATGATACATTTCTAAATTGTACCACAAGTTTATCCTTTTATTGTGATAGTATCAATCAAATTTATGAAAGTTGCAGTGGTTCAATTTACAGCTTCAACTAACAAAGAAGCCAATCTTAAAAAAATAATTTCATTTGTTTCAAAAGCTGCATCAAAAAAAGCAACTTTATGTGCATTTCCAGAGTTTATGATGTTTTATACAAATTCATCTCAAACTCCAAAACAATTAGCAACCTTATCTGAAACAATTCAAGGAAATTTTGTTACTACTATTGCAAAAGCTGCCAAAGAAAATAAAATTCAAGTTGTAGGCTCATTTTATGAAAAGAGTAGAACAAAAGACCGTGTATATGATACTGCATTTGTAATTGATAAATCAGGCAAAGTCATCTCCACTTATCGTAAAATACACCTCTATGATGCATTAGGCTTTAGAGAGTCAGATAAAATGATTTCAGGCTCGAAAATTTCAAAACCTGTTAAAACATCTATTGGAAAAATTGGCATGATGATCTGTTATGATTTAAGATTCCCAGAAATGTCAAGATCACTTGCAGTTGCAGGATCTGAAGTGTTGATAGCACCATCTGCTTGGGTTAAAGGTAAAATGAAAGAAGAACATTGGATTACAATTAACAAAACTCGTGCAATTGAAAATGGATGCTATGTTATTGCACCTGATCAAGTTGGCAATATTTATTGTGGAAGAAGTTTGGTAATTGATCCCTATGGTAAAATATTACTTGATATGAAAAAGAGACAAGGAATGAGTTTAGTAAATATTGATTTGAATAAAGTAAAACAAACAAGAAAAATTTTACCATTATTAAAAAACAGAAGAACTGATGTATATTCTACTTTGAAGGCTTAGTTTTTCTACTTTCGCAATTAAAATTTGCACATTGTTTAGTCCATTTTTGATTTCGTGAATAACGAAAAATTATCATTGGCCATTGACACACATCACATGGCATCTTTGTAGCTCTCAGTCTTGCTTTTTGTAATAACGGTGATGATGCTTTACATCCATCATAAAAATTTGAACAACCCATGAATCGTTTTCTTGTTGCTTTAGATTTAATCACCATTAATTCCCCTATCTTACATTCAGGACATGGCACTAGTCCATTTTTGGGAGAATTTGTTCCAAGTATGATATACTTTCTCTCTTTTGAGGACCAAGAAAGAAATCCATTGCTATCTAGATATTGGATAATTTCTTTTTTGAATATACTTGTCTTTGACTTTGTAATTTTGACTACATGTCTTAGAATGGGCTTTTTGATTTGAACAACTTTCATCCTTGATTTCTTTGCTGGCATTTTCTATGATGAATCTTCTAAAACAATTTTTATAGGGAAATGGGTCAGTGACATTTGTGGAAAAGGTTTGTGTTCTTGGCGCTGGTAGCACCAAATATGGAAAATTAGCAGATAGTATTGGTGATATTACTACTCAGGCATCTGTTGCAGCCATAGAAAGTGCAGGAATTGACCCAAAAGAGATCAAAGCAGCGTACATTTCAAACGTATTTGGAGTTGCTGATAAACAGGTACATCTTGGCCCTGTCTTAATGAGTAACTTGGGAATTTCAGATAAACCATCATTAACAATTGAATCTGCATGTGGAAGTGGTTCAGTATCATTTAGAGAAGCATATGCAAATGTTGCAGCAGGATTTTATGATTGTCTTGTTGTCACAGGTGTGGAAAAAGTAACACACACTGGAACCGAATGGACTACAACTTATTTTGCATATTGTTCAGACTTTTTCTATGAAGGTCAAGCAGGTGCATCATTTCCTGGATTGTTTGCATCTATGGCACGAGCTTATCTTACAGAATTTAATGCAACTGAAGAAGACTTTGCACAAGTTGCAGTAAAGAATCATGAAAACGGTATACTGAATCCAAAAGCTCACTTGCAAAAGAAAATCACAATTGATGATGTGATGAATTCTGCAGTTGTTGCTAGTCCACTAAAACTTTATGATTGTTGTCCATTTTCTGATGGTGCAAGTTCTGTTATTCTTTGTTCTGAAAAATTTGCAAAAGAACATGGTGGTAATTACATTGAAGTGATTGGTTCTGGTAGAGGTGGATCACCTGCAGCATTACAAGGACGTGAACAGATGACTACAATTCCTAGTACAAAAATTGCAGCAAAAGCTGCATATGATATGGCCGGTATCACTGTAAGAGATATAGACTTTGCAGAAGTGCATGATTGTTTTACAATTGCAGAAATAGTTGACACTGAAGATTTAGGATTCTTTGATAAAGGACAAGGTGTTCAAGCTGTTCGTGAAGGTAGAACAAAATTAAATTCTGATATTTCAATTAATCCATCAGGTGGTCTTAAATCAAAAGGACATCCAATTGGAGCAACAGGAGTTGGACAAGTAGTAGAAGTATTTGATCAACTTACTGGAAATGCTGGCGCAAGAACTGTTAAAGATGCAAAAATTGGTTTAACTCATAATTTTGGTGCAACAGGTGCAAGTTGTGCTGTTCATGTATTCCAAAGTGTGTAAAATGACAGTTACTGAACAATTTATTGAAAATGCAAAAAATGGTAAAGTCTTAGCTCACAAATGTTCTAGTTGTGGAGTATTCCATCTTTCAACTGTATATTATTGTCAAAAGTGTGGTAGTAAGGAATTTGAAGATGCTATTTTAGATGGTGTAGGCTCAGTTTCCACGTATACCATCATTACTGTAGCCCCTGCTGGCTTTGAAAAATACACTCCTTACGCTTTTGTAGTTCTTCAACTGGATAATATCGCTTTGAGAATTTCTGGGTTTATGGCAGGAATTGCTACTCCAGATGATCTACCTGTTGGAACAAGAGTCAAAATTACTGGTTTTGATGAACGCGGAATCATCATTGAAAAACAGTAAAATAATTTGTTTGAATTATTAAAAAAAATCAAAATCGCTTCTTAATTATTTTACATATATGATCAGATTCATGTCAGTAGAAATTACATGTGGTAAATGTGGAGAAAAGATCACAGATATGAAGATGTTAAAATCTCTAAAAGATGTACTAAATCCATCAAACGGAAAATGTCCATCATGTGGACAGAAACTTTCTACATCAGAATTCTCATTTGATGTTCAAGAAAAATAATTAAAAATGATCTTTGATTAAGATCATTTTTCCATTTTCAAGGAATTGGATCAAAAGATGTAATAAATTATCTAGTCACAAGTTTTATTTACTGCATTAAATTTAGAAATAATAGTGAAACAGACCGAAGAAGATTTAAAATTAGATCTAGATGTTGATGTTGATTTAGGTGACTCTGAATTAGATCTAGACAACGATTTAGATGATTCTGATCCAAAGAGAGGTGAAATCTTACAATCTACCTCAAAACGAGTTAGAATGATATTCTCTGTCATGGCAAGTCCAAATAGAATTGATATTCTCAGAATCCTAAATTCTAAAGGCCCATTAACTTATTCTGAATTAAAATCATTAGCTGGCTTCAAATCAAAAAAAGAAAGTGGAAAATTTGCATACCACTTGAGAAAATTACTTAGACAATCACTTGTTGCATTAAACAAATCTGAAAGACGTTACACCATTACAAATCTTGGAAAACTTGTTTTGAGTTTGGCAAGACAAATTGAAGAACGTTCAATTATTGAAAGCGGAAAAATGTATGTAAGAACATCATCAGAATCAATTGAAGAATTTAATTCACACAAAATTATTCAATCCCTAGTCCGTGAAGGAAGTCTCCCATTAGAATTAGCACAAAAAATTACTGAAGAAGTTGAAAATCGAATTTACAAATATCAGACTACCTATCTTACAGGTGCATTAATTAGAGAAATGGTCAATTCTGTCCTGCTTGAGCATGGTCACGAAGAATATAGGAATAAACTTGCACGCCTAGGTCTACCTGTTTTTGATGTTCAAGAGATGATTTCTAATTTAGATGATGTAGATAATGGGGCTGAGGGACTTTTGTTTAATACCGGACAAAAAGTATTTGCTGAACATCTACTTACAAACATTCTACCTAAAGACGTAGCAGATTCACATCTTTCTGGCGATTTGCATATTTCTAATCCTGGAGTTTGGTCTATGATTCCTGACACAATATTTGTTAACATTAAAGAATTAATTGAAGACGGTATTGATCTTGGCGGAAAATATCTTGATGTATCAAGAATTTCTGCATCAAAACAACTAGATGAAATCACAAGTTCACTATCCATAGTTATTGCTCTTCTTTCAAAAGAGGCTTCGCAAGAAATTGTGCTTGATGGTTTAGTCCCACTGTTTGCAAAACATTCAAAATCTATTTCAGATCTTGAGCAAAAATTGACTGATGCATTTGCAACTTCATCAACAACTTCAAAATATAACAAAAATAATACAAATATCTCAATTCGTTTACAATTGGGTACTGATACAAAAGTGATTCATGCAATTATCAACGCATGCAAAAATTATACAAAGATTACGCCAATTCCAAAAATTGGTTTGATAATTGATACTGATAAAGGAAAGATTACTGATGTATCACAAGCAGCAGCAGAAATACTCTCGCTTGGTGGAAAAGTAATGTTTGCTAAAGGTCAAACATCTAGTAATGGTATTACAAATGGTTCAACAAAAACATCTGGCCCTCTTTCAATTACTTTACAGTCTGTTTCAATTAATCTTCCAAGATTAGCATTTGAATCAAACAAGGATGAAACTTACTTTAGAGCAAGACTTGCTTTACTAATGAAACCTGCTTTGGCTTCTATGGCATTAAGAAAGAAAGCAATATCTGATCTTACACGAAGAGGACTAAATCCAATTCTTGCAAAGAACACACAATACATGCAAAGAAGTTCTGTATCCCTTGTCGTTAATCTTGTAGGACTCAAAGAATCCGTCTTTAACATACTTGGATTCAAAGACAATAAAGAAGGACGAGATATTCTTAACAAAGTCATTGAAACTGCAGTTGATGTTGGTGCCAAAAAAGGCAAGGAATTAGGCGATACTGTAGCTATTTCCATGACTGAAACTGAAGGGTCTGTTCGTTTTGCAACACTTGATGGTGAGAAATATGGTAAAAACTCAAGCTTAAACTCTATGGATGCTGATTTTTATTCTCAAGGTATTGTGATTAATTCTTCAGAAGTTTCTAGTTACACTGCAAAAAGTGAATCTATAACAGAATCTAACAAATTATCAAAGTTGCTTAATGGCGGATTACTAGTAACATTACAAATTGACAAAAATGCAAAAGTTGAGGATATTAAAAAGTCCTTAGAGAAGATGTCAGAACTTGTGCCTACCTTCAAACCTGTAAGACCTACTGCAATTTGTGGTGAGTGCGGTTTCAAAGATGAGCCATTTGATGACAAGTGTCCAAAGTGCAAGTCACCATATGTTGTCTGAAAATCATAAACGATAAACTAGTTCCGATCATTTTTTAAAACTTTTTGATCCATTTCAGATGTCGCGATCATCGTTAATTGCAGTAATGTTAAGTTAGTATGAAGTTCATACAGTTGTTTAACCCGATCCAATGCAGATTGGAGCGTTGTCAACTTTATTCCACTGAAGTTTTAGGAAAAACCGGCAAATAGTTTTTATCATCATTCATTCTAACAACTGCGGGGAGATTATATGGACAATTCACAAATAGAAAATACGATCAGTGAGATTCGCAAGCGCAGTGGCACAGTCACGACTTTCAATAAAGATAAAATTTCAAATGCCATATTTCAGGCATTGGCAGCCGCCTCTAAAGCCGATCGTGGCGTTGCCGACAACCTAGCAGAAGATGTAGTTAACAAGTTAGTGGAGCAAGGATTTACAAGCTCTAGAGCACCTACAGTTGAAGATATTCAAGATATTGTAGAATCAACTTTAATCGATAGCGGAAATAGCGATATTGCAAAAGCATACATCGTTTACAGACATGAGAGAAGAAAATTAAGAGACGAAAAAATGAGGGTCTTAAATCTTAAAGCCCTTGATCCAGTTTCAAAAAAGTTTGATTTGAACTGTCTGCGAGTACTAGCCTCAAGATATCTTTTCAGAAATTCCAAAAGTGAAATTACTGAATCACCAACTCAAATGTTTGAGCGAGTCGCAGTTCTAGTCGGAATTGGTGATATGTTATATGATTCACAAATTTTTGACAAATCTGGAAATAATAAACAGGATGTAGATGAAGCAAAATCTTATCTTGAAAAATTAGATGCTTTTGATTATAAATTCAAAGTTGGAGATTATTTCTTTAACAAATGGCATTTTAGATCTTTAATCACTCACTATGTGACCCTTGCAAACAAAGGTCAGATGAAAATAAGTTTCAAAGTTCTTTTGATATTACTGGCAGGTAAAAAACTTGAAAGTTATTCAGACAAAATCACTGAATACTTTACAATGATGACTGGCCAAGATTTCCTACCAAATTCACCAACCATGATGAATGCTGGTGGAAGACTAGGACAACTTTCAGCATGCTTTGTACTTGGCATGGAAGATGGCATGGAAGAAATCATGAAATCTACTTCTGATGCAGCATTAATCTTCAAGTCTGGCGGTGGAGTTGGAATCAACTATTCTAATCTTCGTGAAGAAGGTGACATTGTAGCATCAACATCTGGTGTTGCATCTGGTCCTGTATCCTTTATGAATATTATCAATACTGTCACTGAAGTTGTAAAACAAGGTGGTAAAAGACGTGGTGCAAATATGGGAATCATTGAAGCATGGCATCCTGATGTTGAAAAATTCATCACAAACAAAACAGAAGCAGGCGTACTAGAAAATTTCAATGTAAGTGTCGGAATCTGGGAAGACTTTTGGCATGCACTTGTTGATACTACTGATGGTAACTATGTCTTACGTAGTCCACGTGACAGAAAACCTGTTAAAGAAATCAATGCACACCAACTAATTGATCTAATTGCATTATCTGCATGGAAGAGCGCAGAACCTGGTTTGATCTTCTTTGATCAAATTAACAAATACAATGTATTTGCTAAAGCTAGACAAGCACCACTTAGAGCTACTAATCCATGTGGTGAACAAAGTCTCTATCCATACGAATCATGTAACTTGGGTTCTATCAATTTGGTAAATCTTGCAAAAAGACAAGCTGATGGTTCCTATGAATTTGATTGGCAAGGATATGAAGAGATTATCCGCAAGACAACAAGATTCTTGGATAACATCATTGATGTCAATAATTATCCAGTACCTGAAATTAGTGTAGCCTCAAAAGAGTCTAGACGAATTGGACTTGGAGTAATGGGAGTAGCTGATTTGCTGTACAGATTGAAAATCCCATACAATTCCCAAGAAGGATATGAACTACAATCAAAACTCTCTGAAGCCCTAACATACTATTCTATGGAAGAAAGTGTTGCACTTGCAAGATCTCGTGGTGAATTCCCACTTTGCGCAAAGACAGAATATCCTGAAGGAAAGATTCCAATATCTGGCTATTATGAGAAATCAAAAGAAATTCATTCATATGAATGGGAGCCACTTGTTGAAGAAATCAAAAAACATGGTATTAGAAATGTCTTAACTACCACAGTAGCACCAACTGGAACACTATCTATGATTGCAGACTGTTCAAACGGAATGGAACCTGCATTTGCTCTAGTGTTTGAGAAGAGAGTTACTGTTGGAAGGTTCTTTTACACAAACAAAATTCTTGAAGAAGCACTCAAAGAAGAAGGTCTCTATTCTGATGAAATTCTTGAAAAGATTGCAGACAACTATGGCTCATTGAAAGGATTGGACGAAATTCCACAATGGATGCAAGATGTCTTTGTTACAGCAATGGATATTCACTGGGCTGATCATCTTATGGCTCAAGGTGTATGGCAAGATTGGATTGGAAATGCAATTGCAAAAACAATCAACATGCCATATGATGTAACTGTAGATGATGTGAAATCTGCATATCTACTTGCACATGAAATCGGTCTAAAAGGAATGACTGTTTATCGTGATGGTTCAAGACACAAACAGGTTCTTCACATGACAAGTGAGAATGTAACAAAGATCTTTGAGGTAACACCAAGTCAGTTCATGACAGCATATGTTACTAAAAATATCACAAATCCATACATCAAATCTCAAGTCAATGCTTCATTAGCATTAAAGGTACATGATGAAGAAATCAAATTGGAACCTTCAAAAATAGAGGAGGTTCCTGAAGACAGATTATGTCCTACATGTAAAAACAATTTGGTATTCGTAGAGGGCTGTAGTATCTGCATTGAATGTGGATACAGTGGTTGTACTTCTGGATAAATAATAGAATCACAACTTTTTTACCTCCTTTTTATTTTGATTCCATATGGATAAGAGGATTCTAAGCTTGGTTATGGGCGTAATTCTAGTTGTTGCCATGGTATCCATAGTTCTGAGCCTACCAAATCCAGAAATCATCACTCCAAAAACTAATGAAAAAATTGGGCTTGTAATTAATTCCCCAAATCAATCAACTACCTTACATGAATTAGATAGTGTTTATTCAGAAGCATCAGATTCTGGAATTGGAAGAAGTAATGTGTATTTATTTTGGAATTTAGTTGAACCAGTGCGTGGAGAATTTGATTGGCAACAATCAGATACATTAATGAGTTTTAACAAAAAAAATAATCTCAAAGTAACTTTGTACTTTTCTATAATCAATGGAGAAACTCTTGGTCCTTTTCCAAATTGGATTGGAAAACCATCTCTTAATTCTATAGGTGAAGATAGAGTTGTAAGTGTACTTGATGCAATATTGGCAAGATATGATATTGTGGATACTGTAATTCTTGCCGGTCAAACTGAATCTCAATTTAGATTCCATGAACAAAACATCCCTGTTTACAAAGAGCTATTCAATGGTGTATATGACAAAATTAAAGAAAAACATCCTGATGTAAAAATAGGAAATGCATTTTCATTAGATCAAGTTTTGAATAAAAATTTACGATATATTGTGACAGAATTATCTGTTGGTGATTTTGTTGCTTTTTCTTATTCGCCAGTTGATATTCTAAATGATATTGTGAAAACTCCAGAACAGGCAAAAGAAGATCTTCAATTGATATTTGATTTGGCAGGTGATAATAAAGTTGGATTATTTGAAATTAGTTGGAGTACATCCGATTTTGTTGGGGGAAGTGACGAGCAACAAACAGAATTTCTAGAAAAATCCTTTGAATTTTATACTGAAAATGAATCTGAAATCGAATTTTTCACCTGGTATAGGCAATATGACCGACCTGAAGGAACCTGTATTGTTGAAGCGCCCATAATTGGAGATCACATTCTTACAGTTGGAGGTTCTGGTTTTGGAAGTAGTGAGCACATATCTGAAAGATTAAGTCATTACATTTGTAGTGCAGGTATGTTCAACAATGATGGTAGTTCTAAATCAAGTTGGAATGAATTTAAAAAGCAAATTGAAATGATAAACTAAAATGATTTCTTTAATTTTATCTGAATCCTCATTAGAGCTTGTTCCATCTGAATTAAAACCTCATCCATCAGTCATTTCACATGCAAGAAAACTTGGAAAATATCCATCAGAAATCTTATTGGATAATTCATGGCATTTTGCAGCTATGAAAGGAATTGAAAATGAAATGAAAAGAGGGCGACCTGATCTAGTACATTTTTCAATACTTGAAGCTACAACCATTCCATTATATCTTCAAAATAAAATGAAACTTTATGTTCATACACTTGATGATAAAGTAATATCATTTGGAGAAAATGTACATATTCCAAAATCCTATCATCGATTTGAAGGGGTAATGGAAAAATTATATCAAGAAAAACAAATCACAACAAAAGATGATGTTTTATTAGAAATTAATGAAAAATCCTTTTCTAAACTTCTTGATGAGATTAATCCATCAAAGATATTTGGTTTTTCAACAAAAGGTAAAAAGAGTACATATGAAAAAATTGCAAAAGAGATTTCAGATGATTCTTGTATTGTAATTGGAGGATTTCAAAAAGGGCATTTCTCTGATTCAGTTGAAAATAAAATAATAGATCTTTATTCTGTCGGAGATGAATCATTTGAAGGACATGTTGTAGTTGCCAGAATGCTTTATGAGTACGAAAAAACCATTTTTATGTAGGAAATTAAATTTGCACTCTATTGCAGTCATAGTATAGCCTGGTTAGTATTCGGGGTTTCCAACCCTGTGACGCGGGTTCGAATCCCGCTGACTGCATTTTTCAATATTTATGAGAACTAATTTTTAGGTGTAGCTTTAGATAATATTGTGAAACCTGCTGTAAAAAAAATTGCAATGGAGCGAATGCAAATTCTAATTGATAGTGCACTTGCCAATGCAAAAAATAATCCTGAACTTTCTCAAAGACAAGCTTTTCTTGCACGAAGGATTAGTACCAGACACAAAATCAGGATGCCATATTATCTTAGAATGGTATTTTGCAAAAAATGTAAATCTTTTATTGCGCCTGGAATAAATTCAAGATTTCGTTTAGGGGGAGCATCTGTAAAGTCGATCAGAATTTCTTGTAACTTGTGTGGGCATACTTATCGCAAAATTATATCTCAATCATAATTTTTTAGATTTGTCATAACATTTCTTTGCCTCATCGTTGTTACCAAGGGAATTTAGTGAATCACCTTTGTTATTCCATACATCAGCATCATTAGGATCAATTTTGATTGCTTTATCATATGATGTAATTGCTTCCTCGTATTTACCAAGAGAATCCAATGAATCACCTTTGTTATTCCATACATCAGCATCATTGGGATCAATCTCTATTGCCTTATCATAACACTTGATTGCTTCCTCGTATTTACCAAGAAAATACAATGAATCACCTTTGTTATTCCATACAACTGAATTATTGGGATCAATCTCTATTGCCTTATCATAACACTTGATTGCTTCCTCGTATTTACCAAGAAAATACAGTGCACCACCTTTGTTACGCCACCCCCACACATCATTAAAATCAAATCCTGTTCTTTGCGTTCCTTGAAAAATATCTTCATTAGAATATCCGCCATTAACACCAACATGGCCATGTTGATCATAGACTTGCTTTTTTTGAGGGTCTGAAATAACTGCATATGCTTCAGAAATTTCTTTAAAATGTTCTCCAGCTTCTGAAGATTGGTTACGGTCAGGATGAAATTTTAATGCTAATTTTCTATACTGTTGTTTGACTTTATGATGAGAAGATGTTTTTGTGACACTTAAAACATCATAATAATCACGTTTTGCAACCACGATTTACACATTTATCACAATTATTGTATAAATGGTTGAATTAGAAGCTGAGATGGTTTTTGTTTTCTACGGTGAAGTTTTTATCTTTAGATGTCTTATCTGAACCTGTTCAGAATATTGAGAACAATAATTACAGTGAGATTTTTGATTTTGAACCATCATCATTTGGAGGAGGTTGTCTAATTACAACTGCAACTTATCGTTCAGAATTTGCACCACAAGTTCAACAATTACGGGAACTTTGAGATAATCAACCATTACAAACAGAATCTGGAACTGCATTCATGAATACTTTCAATGATGTTTACTATTAGTTTTTACCAATTATTGTCGATTATGAACGTGAAAATCCAATATTCAAAGAAATGGTACAGGTTGCAATCACTCCAATGATTAGTTCATTTTCACTTTTGAATTATGTAGATATGGATTCAGAAACCAAAGTTCTAGGATTTGGAATTAGTTTGATTGTACTTAATCTTGGAATGTATAGCGGTATTCCAGTTATAGCTATTTTTGTTTTAAAAAAGAAGATCTAATTTCAACCCTACCAAAACTACTATGCGAATTTCGTACTCACTATTTTTATGACTAGTAATTCTGATCTTATTTAACTGACGAGATGTCTAAAGATTTTTCACATCTTCTAATATTCATACAAAATATATACATCATTATTGGGAATGAAAAACATCTTGGAAGCACATACACATGATTTAACTTATCTTCTAAAGATGGATGACTCTGGTCATTACTCTGGTAGAATTGTTGAAATCCCAGCAGTAATTGTACAAGGTAAATCTGAAGATGAAGTTGAAAAAAAAATTAATGGAGCTGTATTTAATTATCTTCAAACATTTGAAGCTGAACATGCAAGAGTGATTGCTGAAAAAGAGCCAACTCCAAAAATGACCGATTCTGGTTATGGATACATTGTAAAAGCTAAACCCCTTTTAATTCAATGCTGATTCTACATCTTCATTGTTTTCAAAAACTAATGTTTTAATCTTTAGATGTTCTTAATGCTGCAAAGAAATCTTCTCCAAGTATTCCACTTTGCTGAATAATATCTAACAAAGAAATGATGTATATCTTGTTTTCTTTTGGAACTCTTACAATTCTAATACCTTTAGTGAAAAATATTTCATTATCTGAATCTTTTTTCCATTCTTCAAAATCATTTCTAATTAATGCGTCTTTAACTTGTTTCTAACTTGCTTCTGAATTGTCATAATAACCATTAGCCAAGATTATTATCTCTTTTTTGTAAAGCCGTTACTGCGCCACCGCGCTTACGGATCTCACTGATCGTATTTTCTATTTGTGAATTGTCCATATAGTCTCCCCGCAATTGTTAGAATGAATGATGATAAAAACTATTTGTCGGTTTTTCCTAAAACTTCAGTGGAATAAAGTTGACGACTGTACAATGTGTATTGTAATGGTATTTCAAGTTCCTATGAACTTCATACTAGCTTAACATTACTGCAATTAACAATGATCGCGACGTCTGAAATGGATCAAAAAGTTTTCAAAAACGATTGGAATTAGTTTATCGTTTATGATTTTCAGACAACATATGGTGACTTGCACTTTGGACACTTGTCATCAAATGGCTCATCTTTGAAACCACACTCACCACAAATTGCAGTTGGTCTTACCGGTTTGAAAGAAGGTATGTTTTCATTAGGTATTTTCATACGCGTATACTTTTATAAATTATGAAAATATACCTGTAAAAGATATTTTTTCAAAATTATGACATATTCAATTTTTTACACTGTAATTTACTAGTAATTCATTGATTATCTAAAACATCCAAAATATGATGAAGAAATATCAGAAATATGTATTGGAGCAATTAATTGAAATATCCAAATTTTGAAGTGATAAATCTTGCATAATGTCGATCTAGAACTATGACGCTAAAACATGTTGAAGAAACTTGACTCAATATCTCTATGATTTATAAGACGATTATTGAGTTTTTGACTTTATGGCAAAGGTATACGATGTACCCGCAGACAAATTGATAGAAAGACTATCTTTAGCACTAAAGAATGAAGATATTCCTGCACCTTCATGGATTCCATTTGTCAAAACTGGAGCTCATGCAGATAAACCTCCTCAAGATAGAGAATGGTGGCATAAAAGATGCGCTTCAATTATGAGAAAAATTTACCTTAATGGTCCAATTGGAATTAATGCTTTAAGAAATGATTATGGTGGTGGTAAGCCATCTGGTTATGGAGCTGCCCATCATAAAGATGCTGGTGGTGCAATTATTCGTAATGCAATTCAAGGATTAGAAAAACTTGGTTATCTAGAAAAAGTTGAGAAGAAAGGACGTATAATTTCTAAACAAGGAATGCAAAAACTAGATAGATTAGCAACAGAAATTCTTAAAGAACTAATTGTTGAAACGCCGCAATTGAAAATATATTCTTAGATTTAAAATGAGTTTTCCAGAATCTAACGAACCCCCTATCGATAACACTAATCATGAATTAGCTGCACAAAAAGAACAAGTCCTAAAACAAGTTTTAACGCCTGAAGCTAGAATGAGATTAAATAATATCAAAATGGTAAAACCTGAACTTTCTGAAATGGTGGAACAGTATCTCATAGGAATGGCTTCACAAGGAAAAATTCCTGGCCAAGTTACTGACGAACAATTAAAGCAAATTTTGTTATCTACTCAACAACCTAAACGAGATTTTAAGATAAATCGTGTTTAAGACAGAAAAAATATAATTATGGGTATAAAGTCGATTAATACATGAAAGCAGTTGTATACACAGAATATGCACCAGATGATAATTACTCTAAAATCCTCAAAGTCCAGGATATAGATGATCCAAAACCAAAATCAGACGAAGTAGTTTTTAAAGTAAAAGCTGCTGCCCTTAATTACAATGATATTTGGGGAATGAGAGGTCAACCAGTTCCTGTTCCATTACCACACGTTTCAGGTTCTGATGCTGCAGGTGATGTAATTGCCGTAGGTGAAGATGTTAAAAATATCAAAGTAGGAGATAGAGTAGTATCTCATTCTAACATGTCATGTAGAGTTTGTAAAGCATGTACTGATGGTAGAGAATTTGATTGTGTAAATAGAACCATTTGGGGATTTCAAACTGGTCCTAATTGGGGTGCATTTCAAGAAGTTACTCATCTACCTGAAGTAAATATTGCAAAAATCCCTGAAGGAGTTTCATATGATGACGCAGCTGCGGCATCAATGACTTTGCTAACATCATGGCACATGCTTGTAGGTAGAGCCAAAATTACACCAGGACAAACCGTCTTAATTATGGGAGGAGGTTCTGGAGTTGGTAGCTTTGGTATTCAGATTGCTAAACTATACAATTGTGATGTAATTGCAACTGCCAGTCCAGATAAACTTGACAAATGTCTAGAACTTGGGGCTGATTTTGCAGTAGATCATAGAAAAGAAGATTGGCATAAAGAAGTAAGAGGCATTACAAAAGAATTAGCCAAGAAAAAAGGTGAAGTACCAGGAATTGATGTATCATTTGATCACATTGGTGAGACTCACTGGAACAAACAACTAACCTTACTCAAATACGGTGCAACTTTAGTTTCCTGTGGAGCAACCACTGGGTATAATGCACAAACTGATCTTAGACATGTGTTCTTCAAAGGAACTAACATCTTAGGTTCAACACAAGGAACCAAAGCTGAATTAGAGCAAGGACTCTACTGGATGGGTCAAGGTAAAATCAAAGCTGCAATTGATTCAACATACACGTTTGAACAAGCAGCAGAGGCTCATACAAAGATGTTAATTGGAAAAGGTCTCTTTGGCAAAATCTTACTAAAGCCAGAGGGCGTTTAGTCATTTAATGACTCAGCTTTTTCGTAGTCTTATTTTTGTTCCTGGAAATAATTCCAGATTCTTAGAAAAAGCAAAAACACTCCAAGCTGATGTTGTTTGTTTTGATTTAGAAGACTCGGTTCCAGATAATGAAAAAGTAAATGCACGAAAACTAATCAAATCTGCACTAAAATCTAGAAAATCATATGAATCATCAATTTTTGTTAGAACAAATTCTCCAAGTTCTGGAAAAATTCCCTTTGATCTTAAAGAAATTGTTCAAAAAGGCATTGATGGAATTGTAATTCCCAAGGTTAACAATGTAAATGAACTGAAAAGAATTGTAAAAATATTATCTAAATTAGAACAAACTCGAAAATTAAAACCAATTCAAATCATTCCTTCAATTGAATCTGCAGAAGGAGTAGTGAATACTTTTGATATTGCATCTTTTGGAAAGCGCATATCTGCGATAGTTTTTGGTGTTTTTGACTTGTTAAATGATTTGGGAGTAGAATATACAAAAGACTCTGAAGGTGAAAAATATTCTAGACGCAAAATACCTGTGGATGCCCATGCAGCTGGAATATCTGTAATTGATTCTATTTGGCAAGATCTTAAGGATTCTAAAGGATTAGAAAAAGATTGCAAATTGGGAAAAAGTCTCGGATATAATGGAAAAAGCATCATTCATCCAGATCAAATACCTATAGTTCACAGATTATTCTACCCAAACAAAAATGAAATCACTTGGGCTGAAAAAGTATGTAAAATTTATCTTGAATCAACAAAGAAAGGCAAAGGAGCTACGACTGTAGAGGGAAAAATGATAGATGAGGTGCATTTCAAACAAGCAAAAGCTCTTCTTGATGTTGTGAAATAATTATTCCTCTCTGAATCTATCCAAATAACTCCAGTATTGATTTCATACTGGTGCTTTTCTCAAACATTTTGTATTTACAATTCCAATAACCTCAATTTTGTCTTTTTTGATATCTAATCGTATTTCTTGAAAAACACATTGCAGTTTTGATATTCCCTTACTTTCACTAAGGACTTTTCCAGATTCTATTATCAAACCATGTAAGATTAAATTTTCTATTTTTCTGTATCCGGACGTTTTGGGATCATACAGTTATTCCAAGGTTCTGAATGAAACACTTTGTAAAGTTTTGAAATAATTCTTTTAATTTTTATTTAAATTAGAATAGATTAAAGATGATGAATTCTTTTCAAATTATAGTATGGTAGATCTTTTAGATCCTTCAAATGTAATCACTAGAATGTTTAATGCTCAACGTTATGATGATATGTACATTTATTGTAAAAAAATACTTGAAAAAACACCTGACGATATGCTTGCATTACAGAATATTTCACTATCTTTGATTTATTTAAAAAAATATGAAGAATCCATTGATTATTGTAATAAAGTCCTAACAATAAAAAACTCTGACACATATGCACTCAAAAATAAGATTTTTGCACTTGAAGGTTTGAAACAATATGAACAAGTACTAAAATTGTGCCAAGAAATACTCCCGACTAATTCAAAAGATATTTGGATCTTAAACAGTATGGGGTTATCTCTAAATGAGTTAAATCGCCATAAGGAAGCACTTGAATGCTATGAAACATCACTTTTAATTGATTCAAAAGATATTACGGCTTTAATGAATAAGGCCATTTCTCTAAGTCATCTAGGTAATTATCAAGATGCCATCGATTACTATGATAAAGCACAAGTGATTGATTCAACATTAAGAGAATTATCATTAGCAAAATCACGATTATTTGAAAAATTGGGTATGGCTGATGATGCATTTTTAGCTGCTCAAGGTATACTTAACCAAGATATGGAAAAAATTAAAAATGATGCCAAAGAAAACAAATGCTCCATATTTCACCAATTATGTGATGATGAATTTAAAAAATCTAACAATTAGATATGATATCTAAATAATTTTATACAGAAACATGATAACATTTGTAATGTTTACTGGAATTGTTGAAGGAATTGGCAAAGTAGAAAAAATTTCCCAAAATACAAAAAATAGGAGTGCGATTGAAATGACTATAAATTTGGGTAAACATGCAAAGGGATTAAAAATTGGTCAAAGCGTTGCACTAAATGGTGTTTGTCTTACAGCAACTAAACTTTCTAAATCAAGTTGTATTTTTGAAATGATTGAAGAAACTACCAAAAAAACTGATCTTGGAAATTTAAAAGTTGGAGGAATTGTAAATATCGAACGTAGTTTAAAAGCAGGTGATCGACTTGAAGGACATTTTGTTTTAGGTCACGTGGATGGCGTTGCAGCAATTAAAAAAATTCTAAAAAAGCCCAAGGAAGTTCAAGTTTGGTTTGAAATTCCTAAAAAACTATCAAAGTTTGTAGTGAAAAAAGGTTCTATTGCAATAGATGGAATCAGTTTAACTGTAGTTGATATTAAAAATTCTCTTGCATATGTTTCACTTATTCCACATACTATTGAAGTGACAAATTTTCATACCAAAAAAGTAGGCGATAAAGTTAATATTGAAACTGACATTCTTGGAAAATACATTTTAAAGTAAAGCCATTTATCTACAATTTTAGTGGTAATTACCAATTTTTTAGTAAACTTTATAATTAGATTAAGAAATTTTTTCTTATGTCCCTTGATTTTGCATTACAATCTCTAAAACGTGGTGAATTTATTCTGTTATTTGACTCAGCTGGACGAGAAAATGAAATTGATATGGTAGTAGCTGCAGAATTTGTAACTCCTGAACATGTAGCTAGAATGCGTCAACATGCTGGTGGATTGCTGTGTATCGCAATAGACAATGATTTTGCAAAATCTCTTGATTTACAGTATATGCATGAAATTCTTTCTAAATCTTCAATTTCAAATAAAGAAATGATTATGGGATTGGCACCTTATGGTGATCATCCTACTTTTTCATTATCTGTGAACCATTATCAAACATATACTGGAATTACTGATAAAGACAGAGCACTAACAATTAATGAAATGTCAAAAATACACAATGTTGAAAATAAACAGAAAAAATTTGCCTCATCTTTTAAGACTCCTGGCCATGTTCCATTATTGATTGCATCTAAAGGTTTGTTAGCTGCTCGTCAGGGACATACAGAAATGTCTGTTTATTTAACACAAGTTGCAGGTTTAACCCCTGTTACTGCAATATGTGAAATGATGGATGCTGAAACTTATACTGCATTATCTGTAGATAAGGCAGAAAAATTTGCAAAGCAAAATGGAATTCCATTAATTGATGGAAAAGATCTTTTAGAATACGCAAAGGTGCATTAGTTTTGAATATTGCAATAGTAGTTTCAGAATTTAATGAGGAAGTGACATCTAGGATGCTTGCTATTTCTAAAGAAAAAGCAGAACTAATGAAATTAAAAATATCTTATGTTTGTATGGTTCCTGGAGCCTATGACATGCCTATAGTTGTAGATTCATTGCTGCAGAAAGAAGATGTTGATGCTGTGGTCACTTTGGGTGCAATCATTAAAGGACAAACAAAACATGATGAGGTTATCTCTCATGCAGCAGCTCAAGCTCTTACGAATTTATCATTAAAATACCAAAAACCTGTCTCATTAGGAATTTCCGGTCCTGGTATGCAGGAACGACACGCATTTGCTCGAATTAGGCCTGTTGCAGAACGTGCTGTAGAAGCTGTTGTAAAAATCTCTGATGAATTAAAGAGGATTCAAAAATGATTCAATTAAGTATTTTAAAAACAACAGAATATGGTCCATGGACTCTTACTCTTGGAAGTGATAGAGAACATCAACTTCAAATGCTTCAGGCTTCTTTGTACAAAGAAGTACAAAAATTATTTTCTGAAAAAAATTGTATAGTTTTTTTAAATAGATCTGATGAATTTTTCGTAGTTTCAAATGGATTGAATTTAGAGGATCATATTCAAATCCAAATAACTCTTGAAAAATTATTTAAAGTTAGATTAACAATATCTATCGGTTATGGGGATTCTCCATTTGAAGCAAATCTAAAAGCATATGAAGGAAAGAAAAATCAAATTATTTTAAATCTAGAGCATAGCATTTTTGGTTTTGTTTATGAAGCATCTGATTCTAAAGTTTCAATAATGCATTTAGATGTAGATGATCTTACATTAAGGCAAAAAACTAATTCCCCCTATGAAATTTCATCTATAATATTTGAATTGTATTCAAAAATGTCTAAATTCTTTTTAGAAAAAAATTCTCTTACGTTTTTTATGGGTGGTGATAATTTTATGGTGATATCAAATGATGAGGCAAAGAAATCCGTTCAAGACTTTATCAATATTGTAAAAAATGATGATAAAATTTTGTTGAATTGTGGAATCGGTAACGCAAAATTAGGTAGAGAGGCAGTAAAATTAGCCACAAAATCTCTTGATACTATACGTGAAATTCGAGATTCAGGCAAAGAAAAACCTGAAGTTTATGAATTATCATGTTAATTAAAAATATCAGTGTTTTATCTGGTCAAAATTTAGACTTTATTTCAAATTCAGATATTAGAATCCAAAATAAACAATTTGGAAAAATTTCACCAAAAATCAATCCAAATGCAAAAGAAGAATCCTTTGATTGTGAAGGACTATTAATGATACCTGGATTCATTAATGCTCATACGCATATTGGAGATTCTATAGGAAAAGATATTTCTTTAAACAAAACAGTTGATGAAAAGATTCATCCTGTATTTGGTGCTAAATCAAAAATTCTAAAAAACACTTCAAATGAAAATTTAGGAAATTTTATGAAAAATACATGCCATTCAATGCTTAGAAAAGGAATTACTACTTTTGTTGATTTTAGAGAAGGCGGATTAGATGGAGTAATTCTACTGAAAAAAGTACTAAAAGATGTCCCTTTGCGTTCAATTATTTTAGGACGAATAGAATTTTACCAGAATTCTGAAGAAATTAAAAAAAATTCAACTTTTCCGAGGATGAAATCCTCTGAATTATTAACATTAATCAAAAAATGTGATGGTATTGGTGTTAGCGGTGCAAATGAAAATAGTACATCTGTTTTGAATCATTATTCAAAAACATCTAAGATTAGAGCGATTCATTCTGCTGAAACTAAACAAAGTATTACTCAATCAAAAAGAATTACTGGAAAATCTGAAACAATGAGAGCATTAACTATGAAACCTGATTTTTTGGTTCATATGACTTATGCTTCAAAATCTGATCTTCAAGTTGCATCTAAAAAAATAAGAGGCATTGTAGTTTGCCCCCGAGCAAATTCATCGCTTGCTGAAGGGATTCCTGACATTGCATTAATGCAAAAATCTGGTTGTCTTTTAGCTTTAGGCACAGATAATGTGATGATAAACTCACCCGATATGTTTAGAGAAATGGATTTTATTTGGAAAGTAACTATGGGGTTACATAAAAAAAGAATTAATGCAAAAGAAATTCTTAAAATGGCTACTGTGAATGGAGGAAAAATTTTAAATAAAAATATTGGAAGTATTGAATCTGGAAAACTTGCTGATTGCATATTTTTAGACAAGCATGCATTGGATTTAGAACCAATGCACGATCCATATGCATCAATTGTTCACAGGGCATCTGAATCTGCAATAAAAGCTGTAATGATGGGAGGAAAAATTATTCATGGAAAAATCTAAACCATATGTTATTCTAAGTGCAGCAATCTCAATTGATGGAAAAATTGCTACCAGAACAGGAAACTCAAAACTTTCTTCCACTGAAGATTTTCATAGATTACATAAACTAAGAACAAAAGTAGATGCAATAATTATTGGAAAAAATACACTAATGCGTGATGATCCTTTGTTGACTGTACGTTATACTATGGGAAAAAATCCAACTCGAATAATTTTAGATTCTAAAGGTGAAATTTCTTTAAATTCAAAAATATTACAAACATCTTACAAAGTTCCAACAATTATAGCTGTATCAAAAAAAATTACCAAGTCTAATCTTCAAAAATTAAACAAGTTTCCAATTGAAGTAATTGTTACTGGAGAAAAATCAGTGAACATCAAATCTTTATTAAAAAAACTTTTAGAGAAAAAAATTACAACAATACTTGTCGAAGGTGGCGGAACCGTCAACTGGGAATTTATTAAACAAAATCTATTTGATGAATTAATTATCACACTTTCTCCATTTGTAATTGGAGGAAATAATTCAATATCGTTTGTTCAAGGTGATGGATTTGATAAAATTTCTAAATCACCTAATCTACTACTCAAATCTGTCAAGAGGCTCAAAAACCATCTTGTTTTGAATTATCAAAAGATGTAAGTTCTTATACTTTCTGTGGAATAAAATTACAAGAAATTGGCAGTAAAAAAGAAAACTACAACAAAAAGAAAAGCAGCTCCAAAAAGAAAAGCAGCTCCAAAAAAGAAAGTAACTAAATCAAAAGGTAAAAAACCAGCATTTGGTGGATATGCAATTAGTTTTGCAGGACGTTCTGAAACAGTAGAGCAAGTATTTGGTAAGAAACCAATTGCACCAAGTGAAATGACCAAAAAGATTTGGACATTTGTAAAATCAAATAGCCTTTCTAATCGTTAAACTAACATGTTAACGAATCATCGTTAACTAATTTCTATCTTTTAATTATTTTTTATAAAATGAATAAAGTATAGATATTGGATTTAATTTCAAATAATTATGTCTACTACTTCCTTAAGACGCGATCATGAATTAATAGAAAAAGTTATCAAAGCTATGGAATCCACTCTTCAATTACTAAATGATGGTAAACAGATACCTGAATCAATTTTATTACCTGTAATTGATTTCTCAAAAAACTTTACAGATATTTGTCATCATAGTAAAGAAGAAAAATCATTATTTCCTGCATTAGAGCAAGCTGGCTTACCTGCCAACATGGGAACCTATTGCTATGATGTTAATTGATCATCAACGTTCACGAGAAATTGGTGCTGAAATGGAAGTATCTGCAAAAGAATATCTTTCATCAGGAGACTCTGCAAAATTAGTTAGTGATATGCAACAATATGTTGAACATATTACTGAACACTTGTGGAAAGAGAATAATAAATTATTCATGATGGCAGAAGCAAGATTACAATACGTTTCAGAAAAAGTTGACAAGGAACTTGTTGAAATTGAAAAATCTAGACTTGATGAGATTGGAAAAACTAGAGAACATTATGAGCAACTAGCTGAAAATCTTACAAGGGATGTTTCCCAACAAGGTGACTAGATATGTCACATAGCATATTTGGTCAAGTAATAGCAGTAAGAAAATTTGCTAATGGAGATATTGAAATTGATTTTTATCATGAGGATAAAGTCACTACCTATAGATATTCTTCAGATCCTAGTCGACTAGGAAATCTTCCTAAAGAATTGGCTGAAATTTTGATATCTACTCTGTCCAATGACATTTGCATTGAGATTTTCTTTGGAGATGATGGAAATCCTACATATGTTGAATTGGAGGAATGTGATGATGAAGAGGATGATTCTGAAGAATCTGATGATGATTCAGAAGAATAATCTTCTCAAAATTTGAAATAATCTATTCAACGTAGTGATGATGTGTTAGATTATCATAAAATCTAACTGATTTCAAATTTACAAATTCTAACATTCCGTATCTTGATAATTCTCTTCCAAATCCACTATGTTTTATTCCCCCAAATGGAATTCGTGGATCTGAAATTACAACATTATTGACACTTACTATTCCTGATTCAATTCGTCTAGATATTTTATCTGCTTTAGCAAGATCTTTAGTCCATATGCTTGCGCCTAAACCGAATTCACTCTCATTAGCTAATTTTACAGCTTCACTCTCATTTTCAACAATTGTAATTGGAGCTATTGGTCCAAATGTCTCTTCTTGTGCTATTCTCATATTCGGTTTGACATTTCTAAGAATTGTTGGTTTGTAAAAGTATCCTTTTCCTTCTATTTGAGAACCCCCTAGAAGTATTTCAGCACCTTTTTCTTTTGCATCTTCAACTATTCCAGAAATTATTTCTAAACCATCTTTGCTTGATAGTGGCCCAACATCGGTTTCCATTAATATCGGATCTCCTATTTTTAGTTGGGATGCTTTTTTGATAAATAATTCAATAAATTCATCTGCAATATTTTTTCCTACAAAAAATCTTTTTGATGCAACACAACTTTGTCCACAATTAATGAATCGACCTTTAACAGCACCTTCTGCAGCATTTTCAATAATTGCATCATCTAACACTATGAATGGATCACTTCCACCTAATTCTAACACACATTTTTTCAAATTCCTTGCTGCCCTTTCACCTACTTTTGCACCTGCATTAGTACTGCCAGTAAAAGTAACTGCACTAACATCAGAATCTATCAGATGATTTGCAGACTCTATACTTCCTATTACTGTTTGAAAAATTCCATCAGGCATTCCAGATTCTGTAAATGCTTTTTCAATTTCAATTCCAGATTGCATTGTCACCCTAGATGGTTTCATAGCAATTACATTTCCTGCCATCAGACAAGGAGCTGCAAATCTTAATGCCTGCCAATAAGGAAAATTCCAAGGCATTATTGAACCTATAACACCAAGTGGTTCAAAAGTTAGAAAGCTCTTTCTTGCATCTGTGTTTAATACTTCATCAGAAAGAAAACTATCTCCATGATCTGCATAAAATTCTAAAGCCCATGCACATTTTTCAACCTCTCCTATTGATTCTTTGAGCGGTTTACCCATTTCAGTTGTAGCTACTTTTGCAAGTTCTGTTTTATGCTTCTTTAGATATTCCACTAAATTGTAAATGTAACTTCTTCGTTTCTCATAATCTTTCTTCCATTCTGGATATGCTCTCTTTGCTTTTCCTACTAAATCAAATACCTGATTTTTATCCATTGCAGAATAGTTTGCAAGGTTTTCACCTGTAGATGGATTTACAGTAGTAATTTGACTCAAGATTTTACAAAGACCTTCTCTTATTTATTCTAGCGATTTGTTTTCAGTCTAATTAAAACGTCTGTTGCATATCTTGTTTGATTTCATCAATTTTCTTTTGATATGCTTTTCTAGATTTATCATTCTTTTTTAGATTTAAAACATTTTGACATGATGGACATTTGAACATTCCATCAAGTGCATCTTCAAATGTCACTCTAGGACAATCTTCGTTTCCACAGTGATAGAAATCTCCTGCATTTTCATAGTCTAATCTCTGTTGTAATCTCTCACCAATTTTTTTCTTTTGACTTTCAATAAAATGTTCTACTTCTTCTCTTCTGGTTCTCCATCTGTAGACAAACCATCCTTTTCTTTCGTCTTTAACTCTAATTCCAGTAATGAGTGATTTTCCAAATAGATCATACAATACTTTTCTTACCATATTGATTCTGAGGCCTGTGGAACTAGCAATTTCTTCATCAGTAGCATCTTCAGCTTTTAGAAGAGATCTTGCTACTTTGAGATATTCATCTCCTCCAATCATTGAAGCAATTCTAACAAAAGGATCTTCGTATTTGTCTACCAACTCTAATGACTCCTGATTTTCTACTATTAATCCCTTCTTTCTTTTACTTGCACATTTTTGCCATTTTTGGTAGGGATGATCTTTCTTTTTGCATTGGGAAACTCTTTTTCAAATTGTTTGCCTTTTTGGATACGATCTAAAAGAATTGCCAAAGCACTAATTTCTGAATGAGGTTGACTACCAACTCCAACATTATAGTCTGCTAATTCATAAATTTCTCTTGGAACTTTTTCAGCTCCTACAACAATTAATAGATTTTCTTCTTTTCTAATTTTATCTTGAGTATCATTGATATTTTCACCATACATTGAAAGATGTATAATTTTAAATCCTTCATCTTTTTTCTTTTTTACAATCGTTTTCCATTTTTCGATAAACTCGACCTCAAAATTACCTCCCCAAGTATTATTGATCTTCTCTACAGTATCTTTAATTTCTGGATTTACCTCAGTCATGTAAATTCGCTCTGCTCCAAATCCTCTGGAAACAAGTGCAACATGTGTAGTTACTCTGTCATCTCTTACAAGACGCTGTCCAATTCTAACCACTTCAATTACCAAATGTTTTATCAACCCCTTCCCATGAATTATTTTTTGGCTTATGAAAATTTTGACTTTTTACAGTTTCTTTGATTAATTCTTTTAATTCTTTGATATTTTTTCCCGTTTTTGCAGAAACTGAAATCAATTTTTTATTTTCGGTTAAATTAAGGGATTCAACTTTTCGTTCAATTTCTTCATTTTTTAATAAATCTGATTTGTTTAGAGCATAAACTATCTTATCTTGCTCTACCCCTAATTCATTTAAAGTTCTCATACAACTAGAAAATTTCTTTTTCAATTCAGAAACTGAATCATTAATATCAATTACCAGAATAATTACATCCGTATGTGTCAATTCCTCAAGTGTTGATTTGAATGCATCAATCATGTAAGCTGGTAGTTTACTGATAAAACCGACTGTGTCTGCAATTAAAAACGGTTCTTGATCTATCGTCACTCTTCGTGTAGTTGTAGTAAGAGTTGTGAACAGTTCTTTACTTTGAGCCTTTGTTTCACCTGTAGTTTTGTTAAACAATGTGGTTTTTCCTGCAGACGTGTAACCTGCAAGTGATATGGTCTTGAACCCCATTCTCTTTCTTCCCTGTCTGTGTAGCTCTCTTTGTTTTCCAGCTTTTTCGAGCTTTGATCTTACTGTTTGCATTCTATGTTTGATGTCATTGTAATACACATCAACTTCGAATTTTCCAATTCCCATAAATCCAGGCTGTTCACCCATGTTTGCAAGCCTAACTTTTTCTTTAGCTCTTGACATTTCATATCTCAGCTGTGCTAATTTTACTTGTAATTTTGATTCTGCACTTGAAGCTCTACTTTCAAAAATCTCAAGAATTAATGCCTCTCTATCTAATACTTCTCTGTGTAATTCTGTAGCAAGATTATAGTTTTGACTTGGTTTTAGAATCTCATCAAATACTATGACATCTGGTCTTAACTTGTCTGCAATTTCTTGCAATTGCTCTAGCACTCCACCGCTAATGCCATACTTTGCTTTCCGAAGATAGTTCTGTGTTAGTATGTGGACTACCTCATATCCTGCTGCATCACATAATCCCTTTGCCTCATTAATTGCGTCTTCTTGATCATATGTGATTAAGATTGCAGAGTTCATTCTATTTTTTTAATTGAATCTAAGATAATTGTATTGGACATATTTTTGTAAATCATTCAGATTTTTTTAGCGTTTTTTCTATATTCATATTCAAAACTATTTCAGCTATATCACTGGCGTATTCAGAAACCCTTCGAATATTTTCAGTCATTCTTCTTACCCTGTAAATTTCCTCATCACCTTTTAATGATTTTGAAGCGTCTCTTACTTTTTTTTCATATTTGACAATTTCTTCAATTTTTGTAATGGTTTTCTCCGCCTGATTATAATCTTCTTTGAATAATGCAAGACATGCATCATCTAATACTGATAAGCAAAACTCATTCATTTCCTCTAATTTTTGTAAAGTCTCTTTTTTTACAGGTTTTTTAAATTCAATTAGATCTTTGGCAATAAATGCAGCATGATCTCCTGTTCTCTCTATGTTTTTTACAATGAGTCTATATCCTAAACAATTTCGAGCATTTCTGAACCCCATTTCTTTTAACATGTGTTCATTTTGAATTGCAATCTTTAATTGTCGAATTATATAAAATCCGAATCTGTCAACTTCGTCATCTGTATTAATTATTTCTTGAGCCAATTCCAAATTATTTTCTTTTACAGCTAAAATTGCATCACTTGACATTGATTTTGCCAAGTGAAGCATTCGTTTGAAAGCACCATCTACTGATAATTCTAATAAATTGACAAGAACCTGAACTGTTATGCCGCCAATAGAATCAGCAATTATTTCTGAACCCATCAACATTCGTTTAACGGCTTCTTTTACTGTGTTTCTTTGATGAGGACTTAATCTACCATTTTTTGGTTTTACATTAATTGTCTTGAATCCTAAAAAGTACAATGAAATTAATTTTCTAACAATTGAAGATGATTCTTCTCCTTCTTCAATTTCTATGATGGCGTCTTCTTTTTTCTGAATTCTAGATTCAAATTTTGGTGGATATAGCTCTAGTGTTGATGAACCTTTTCGGACCATTCTGATTTGGTCTCCTTGTTTGAGGCCTAATTCCATAATCCATTGTTTTGGTAATGAAACTATGTATGATGATTTTCCAGTAAATTGGATTTTTCTAGTTTCTTCCCCATTTTCCATAATCTAAAGGGAAAATTCTATTCTATATAGTTTGATCCTTATAATATAGACTAACACTGAACTAATATTTAGAAAAGACTCCGCCACAAGTATTGGATCATATACTCAAACTCCAACATTCCCTTGATGCATTATTTGGAAATGGTACATCAAAGCTGCTACCAAAAGACATTGAAATGACTTTTTCCAGAAAAACTGGTAGAATACGAACGGTCTCTCATAACGGGAAATTTCTATGTACTTTGAGAATTGATGGAAGTTTGGCTATTAGTATCTATTTTGCTCAAATATTATTGAAAAATAAAAAATTCAAAGAATATTGCATTGAGATAAACTCTGATGCTGCTCCATATGTTGAACAAGGTAGATCAGTATTTTGTAAACATGTTATTTCATGTGGAAAAAATGTCCAAATATCTGCAGACACTCCTGTATTATTCAAAAATAAGGTAATTGCAGTTGGTAGGGCACTTTTATCTTCTGAGATGATTTCTGATTTTAATAGAGGTGTGGCGATAAAGGTCAGAGATAGTTTAAAAAGTCGCAATGAGGAAATAATATCATGATGCGAGGAGGCAACCGCGAAATGCGAAGAATGATGGACAAGATGGGTCTTGATATGAATGAACTATCCAATGTTCAAGAAGTAATAATCAAAACTGATAAGAAAGAAATTATTATTTCAAAACCTTCTGTTACTGAAATGAAAGCAAAAGATAGTTCTATTTTTACAGTAACTGCTGATAGTTATGAAGAAAGAGAATTAGAGGTTCCAATTTTCTCTGATGAGGATATTCAGCTTGTTAGCCAACAAGCAGGCGTTGATGAAGAAAAGGCCAAAAGTGCTTTAGAAGAGGCTGAAGGCGATCTTGCCCGAGCTATCTTACTTTTAACAACAGGATAATTTCAAAACAATCTCATTTTTTGTGCCTAAAAATGAATGATTTAAGTAATGGATTGTTAGATTTGGGGTATCATGAGTAGCATGGCCGAATCCAAAGTTACAGGAATTATCAAATCTTTGAACGTTTTAGAGGATGATTTAGATTCACTAAATAGCAAAGTTGGAGATATGAAAAAACAACTATCTGTAAAGGCTTTAACCGAAATTGACAATTTATTAGAAAAAACTCGTGAAATGGCAATTAAAGAGGCTGAAGTAATTATCAGTGCTTCAAAAGATAAAGCAACTGCTGAATCAGCAAAAATCGCTCAAGAGGGTGATGCAAAACTATCTGAAATTAAATCAAAAATTGATGCTAATTTTGATGAAGCAGTCAAACATGTAGTGTCAACTGTTTTGAAGGCATAAATCTAAATTTTATATTCCATTTCATCAGTCATCGATCCCTTACTGAACTCACGTATTGGAATTGCTACTACTTGTGGTAAATCGTATTACCAATTTTCATCTTATTTGAAATTTCTCGATTTATCTTTTGATTCTATACTTACAGAAGAAATTCAAAATTATTCTGGACATCTTATACTTGCAACTCAAAAAGAATCTCCTAAAAAATGTGATAAAATTTTACTTCATGAAGATATTCTTGAATATCATCCTACCGTACTTGGGTTTGATGATGCAAAAACTTCATCTTATTTTTGAAGAAGAAAATCTAATTTTGGGAATTGATCCTGGTCAGAGGATTGGTTTATCTGTATTTTACTATGGTATAGAAATTGAGAGATCAGTTCATAATTCTGTCGAAGAATTGGTTTTTCATATTATTGGTGTTTTAGGTGGTCTTGGAGCAAAAAGAAAAATTCTAAAAATTGGAGATGGAAATATGCATGTTGCAAAACAAATTGTCAGAACACTCAATCTAAAATTTTGTTCATCGTTTGAATTGGAATTTGTGGATGAAAGGAAAACTAGTATGAAAATTAAAAATTTTAATCAAAGAGGAAAACGAGATATGCTTTCAGCAAAATATATTTCGTAACGAGAAGGGCATAGACATTCTATTCTTCCTTTATCTATTACAGGTTAAACGACTATGCTGTTACATGTTATTTTTTTAAAAAATAATTGTTTAGAATTAGCTATACATATTTATTGAAGTTTTTGAGTTTTTATTTGAAAATTATAATTCTGATCGGCCTTTATTGTAAATTTTTTACATGTTTTACAATCATTTTTTATAAATTTCATCGATCCATGCTTATATAGTTATGAAATCTATATAATAATATTAAGATGACTTGTAAAGGAATTTGTGTTAGATATAAGGCTCAAAAGCCTGTTGGCACTGGAAGATATGCTTCTGGACAACGTCGATGCCAAATTTGTGAAATTTTCATCAAATGGGAAGGACTTTGGTGTCCATGTTGTGGATATAGATTAAGAACAAAACCACGTAATTTGAAATACAAAGCAAAACTACGTGCTAGAGTTGAGGCTGATTCTATGGAAGCTGCAGCAGCTATTGAAATTGAATCAGAAGTTCAAGAAGTAACTGTTAAAGCAAAATCCAAATCAAAGGCTAAAGCCAAAACCGCTAAAGCTAAAGCTGCTAAAGCTAAAGCTAAAACCGCCAAAGCCACTAAATCCAAAGCTGTAACAAAAACTAAAGAAAAAACTCCTTGTATACATTGTGAAAAACTCTTTGTTTATCCAGATAAACATGAGAAGAATTGCAAGAAGAACCCTGAAGCTACAACTTCCCAGAAAAGTGAATCAATAGCAATAAAAGCATAAGATTTGTTCATAGCTTGTTGACCTCTCCAAATGGATTTTTCCATAAAATGGTAAATTTGGAGAGTCGTAGTTTTTCTTTACAAATTCAAAAATTTGAAAATGGTTATTTTATTTCTGTTACTGAGGGCTCCAACAAATTAGGTTCAATGGTAGTTTCATTAGCAACTGGACCTACCCCTATCACAACTACCATAATCCCATCTAGATCAGAATCTCTTTTTTTGAAACTTGTCGCTGAACGAATTAGTACTCGTATGAGGGGAATTGCTTTGGTTTCTACTTTTATTCAGAAACCATTGGAATCTAATACTGCAAAAGCCTTAATGTCTGAAATTATGGATATGATTGAGAATGAGTGATTTAAGAATCTATATATCACAAATTAAAAAAACAAATGAACTCAAAACTGTAAAATCTACTGTTTCTACAAAATATGAAATTGCTGGAATTACTGCCAAGGTTGATGGGTCTCATGCTGTATTATTTGAAAAAATTAAAGAGAGTAATTTTAGATTAATTTCCAATTTAGTTGGAACACGAAAACGATTTGGTGTGGCAGTTGGTGGCTCAGAATTTAATATTCATGAAAAAGTAATTTCAGCAATCAAAAAAGCTAAAAAACCTAAAATAATTTCTACAGGTAAATTTATGGAAAACAAGTCAAAAAATCTTCTTTCTATGCCTATTGTCACTCATTTTGAAAAAGAATCGGGTCCATTTATCACATCATCTATAGCATATGCGAAAAATCCTGAAACTGGAAAACAAAATTCTTCTTTTCATAGATTAATGCCAATTGATAAAACCCATTTTTCCATAAGAATGGTTGAAGGACGGCATCTTCACAGATGTTTTATTGATGCAAAAGAACATGGTGAAGATCTCAAAATCGCAATTACTGTAGGTGTTCATCCTGCAATTTCAATTGCTGGTGCATATCAAGCTGATTGGGGAAAAGATGAGATTGACATAGCAAATTCCTTACTTGGTGGAAAATTGACTTTAGCAAAATTACCATTTTCTGGATTGAATGTACCATCAGGTTCAGAATTTGTAATGGAAGGGAAAATCCTTTGTGATCAAACTCATCCTGAATGGATGGTTGAGATGCTTCAAACATATGATCATAAAAGATCTCAACCTGTTTTTGAGCTTGAAAACCTCTATTTTAGAAATAATCCAATTTTTCATGATGTTCTATCTGGATATTCAGAACATAGATTATTGATGGGAATGCCAATTGAATCAAAATTAAATGGAGAATTAAAAAAATCATTTTCTCAAACCAAGCAAGTTTCAATGACCAATGGAGGATGTAATTGGTTGCATGCAGTAGTACAAATTAAAAAGAAAAATGATTCAGATCCTAAAAAAATTATTGAAAAAACATTTGAATCTCATCGTTCATTGAAACAAGTAACTGTAGTTGATGAAGATATTGATCCTAATAGTGCAGAATCTGTAGAATATGCTATGGCTACAAGATTTCAAGCTGATAAAGATTTGATCATTCTCAAAAATGTTCGTGGTTCAAGTTTAGACCCTTCTAGTAATCAACAAAAATTACAAACTGCAAAAATGGGTATAGATGCCACCCGGTCTCTTTCTAAACGTCCAGAAGGGTTTGAGTTGGCCAAAATCCCAAAAATTGATAAAATTAAACTTGAAAAATATTTCAAGTAATCTAAACTGACTGATTCAATTAAATTGGATAATTGAGAACAATAATTAGATAAACAATGTCATCAGAAAGTTTCAATATGTCAGAAAAAAGCCCTTCAGAGTCACATGCCAAAGTCATTGTTCGAATGTTTCCTTCTGATGCAAATCCGGCAGGAAATGTCTTTGGAGGCGAAATTCTAAAACATATTGACATGGTGGCAGGAATCGTTGCTCAACGTCATAGCCAATCAAATGCAGTTACGGTATCTATGGATAGTGTAAATTTTTTAAAACCTGTTTTTGTTGGAAATGTTCTTTCATTAAATGCCAGGATAAACTATGTTCATAATTCCTCAATGGAAATAGAAGTTAGAGCTGAAGCTGAAGATATTGTAACTGGAATTCGCACTGTTACTGGAACTGCTTTTGTAACATTTGTATCTCTTGATAAAAATGGAAAACCCACACCTGTTCCTAAACTGGCTCTCAAAACAGATGATGATAGAACAAAATTTGAAGAAGGTAAAATCCGAATGGACAATAGGTTAAAAAATCGTCAAAAACAACTTTTTTGATTTCATAGATCCACTTAAGAATAATGAAAATTATCTTTAGTTAATGTCAGATCAATCAAAAAATAATGAATGGAATTCATTATGGCAAGAATATACAAAATCACTTGAAAATTGGAAATCTCTTTTTGAGCAAATTCAAAATGCAAGTAAAGACATGCAATCAAAATTCAATAGTGTTTGGGATAAAGCAAATGTTGAATCGAGTGCTGACACAATGAAGTTATTTGGAGAAAATTGGCAAAAAGCTCTCAATGATGTTGGAATGAATTCTTTTAAAGAATTTAGTGAAAATTGGCAAAAGGCTCTTAATGACACCAATGCATCTGCTTTCAAACAATTCGCTGAAAATTGGCAAAAATCTCTTAGCTCATCTGGTTTAGAACAGATGAACATTTACGGTGAAATGATGAAAAAATTCGCTGAAACTTGGACTTCAATGTGGCCAAAATCCCAATAAATTATCACATTTAAAGAATGATTTTTATCTAATCAGTTCTTTAATTTTTCCCCTTGATTCTTCAACTAACCGTTTCATTAATGGAATGTAAATTTCTGCAGTGTAAATGATTTCAATATCTCTATGGTTTCCAATATCTAGAAATGTTGATGCAATAATTTGATTTTCTTCAACTTTAGGCTCATTTTTTTCATATCTTTTATGATTGATAATTTCTAAAAATATTGGTAATTGTCTTTTAATTTCAATCTCTAATTCATCTTTAGAACGTAACTTTTCTTGGTTTAAGTTAACTTTGATTTGTTGATTAATATCATCTTTGTATCTATCTATAGCTCTAATCATAATTTTTACATTGGGTAATTTTTTAAATTTATTTTTAAAGTTGCATATATCATTCATGAAATTTGGATATAGATTTTTATGCTCTTCAATGTATTTTGTTGCAAACCATTCTGAGAACTTTATTGCATTTTTATCATTCTTTAATTTTGCTTTTTCATAAAAGTTTTTTTCAGTAATTGGTTCTGATAAAAATAATCCAAAATCTCTATTGGCTTCTTCAAAAATTCCAGTAATAATGTTATTTTTTAAACTAATGTATTGGTTGAAAAAATATTTTACATAAAATGGATCAGGATCATATTGTTTGATTTGTTTTAAAGAAATTTCACATTTTTCTATTGTTTCTTCAAGATTCATTTGGTCGTACTAGATTCTGAATTAGTATATTTTGATTGTGATCTTAAACTAGTAGCCAATTCTTTAAAAATTTCATTCACACTAACATCCACTAAATTTATTGTAGCGTTTTCTTTAACAATCTGTTTCTCATATTTCTCTTTAATTGCAAATGATACTGATGACCAATGCAGTATGCCCTTCAATTGCTCATCCACTGTAGTATTGGTTGTTGGAAAATTAGCTGGCGAAAAAACAATTCCATTAGTCCATTGCATTGTAGGAATTCCTCCACCGGATGAACGCGTACTAAATGCTATTTGTCTAACCCAATCTTCAAACTGGTACTCAATTACTTCATGAATAATCAATTTTTTCCATGGTTCGATAGAAATTTCCATTTATTTCAATTATATCATGCTGATTATAACCCTATTTTTTGTGCCTATTTCTACACATATTTTATGTTTTTACCCATGTTTTAGAAATTTGATTTTTCCTAGTTGGAATTTTAAAAATCATTGCTTAATTAGTAGAAACCAAATAGTCAATCCTAATACATTTTTTTAGCTTTAAGAACACCCAAGTTTCTCAATTTAGATCGCATTACTGCACGATCCGTCCTATTTTTTTATTCATGGTTTTGATTCTAAACTCCAATATGCTCAAGTCAAAGATTAACTTTTTAATTCTTTAGAAAATTTTAACATGGCATCTAAATTTTCATTAGAAATATTGGATTGTATCTGCCACAATTTTACCCAATTTTTGAGATAATTAAAATTTGATATGTGTCATTTAAAAAAGTAATTAATCGCCAACATTATATCATAATTATCTTCACAGTTGATAATGACTGCAAAAACAATGTTGGGACTAGTAGTTCTGGCAGCAGTTGGGTTGGGTACAATTCCTGCATTTGCAGAAATAGCTAGATGATTTAGAAATCATTTTATCAAATCAAAAATTTCCTGATTCTGAACCAGAAGAGGATACTTTTGAACAATTGGCTAAAGTGAAGAAACTAGAAAAAGAAATTAAAAAACTAGAGGCAGCAACTATTGAACATAAAATTATCAAAACATTACGAAAACAAAATAAAAAACTTGATGATATAGAAAACAAACTTCATAATTCAAACAATGTTAAAACTAAATCCTCAGAACACTTTGGGCAGGAAGCATATTGTGTAAGGTAAAAAGATCTATTAAAAATCCAGAAGAAACTATTATGAAAAATGGAAGACTTGCAATTAAAGGAATTTGTTCAGTATGTGAGTGTAAGGTATTTAGAATTGTTAAAATGAAAAAATAAAAACTTGTTATGTGATAGTGCTGATAATCACATTTGTCCTGATTGCCACGCCTGATTGAATTTTTTAATAGCTTCTTGGTATGCTATAATTGAATCATCTCCAGATGTTTTTAGAAATTTTTCCCATTGATTATTGAATTTTTTTATTGATTCAATATTGGTTTCTTTGAAAATATTTTCCATCATCGTTGTTTGTTGTTTAATGTATTCAGGACCAATTTCTTCCCAAGTATTTTCCCAACTTGTACTAACTTTTTTTAATAATTCTGCATCTGATTCTAGTGCTTTTTGACAAGCATTATGATATGCCATCAAAGTTTCATTGGTGGCCTTTTGCCATTGTGCAAGAGACTCTTTCCATCCATTCAAAGCAGAATTGTAGTCTTTCCAAGCTTTTTCAAATTCTAGTTTTTTTGATGAATTTGTAACTTGTTTTTTAGGTTTAGAAGCAGCTTTTTTTACGGTTTTCTTAGGCGTATTTTTCTTCTTGGCTGCCATATTATAATTTGAAAATAGTAGATGTTAAATCTTTCAGTAACTTTATTATTTAAAAAATATTTGAGATGCTAAAAATCTGATGCCTTGGAAAATATTGGGTTATGTTTTATGTCCTTGTTTTCAAATAATTTGTAGTGTTCTTTGCATAGATTTCTTGTTTCTCTAAAACCAATTTTTACAGTTTTTATGGCTTTTTCTTTGCATTCTGAAATACTACATTGCATTATGAAAAATGACTATTGTATACTAATAAAACTTTGAAATTGCATAATTACCAATGCTAACTTTTTATGATTGCATAATCTTAAAAAATTATGGATGATGAGGAAAAAGGAAAGCGGTTTTTAAAATTAATTGATGATCAAAATAATATTCAGTGGAAAATCATTGCAAAACTGACTTTTTTAATTTCCTCTGAATGGAATTCTCAAGAATTAAAAAATGAACTTAAAACCCTAGTAGAAAATCATTCTGAAATGACTAAAGAATTGAATAGCTTGGATGATAAAAGCAGTATTTTATAATGCAGAATCAACCATTAGTGCAATAAATAATACTGCTAAATATGGGCTAGAAAATTTAAACAGAGTCCAGGCAGCTTTCTCCATTGGTTTGAATATTACCCATATTGATAATCCTACCATTAGTGCACCTGATGCGATTGCAGTCCATAGGTATACTTTACCAACCATGTCTTCACCACTTTGAGTTGTTATGAAAAATGGAGCAATTGAAAATAATACCATTACGACTGTTGAAGCTGCAATGACTCTTGCAGAAGTTTTTTCTGATTGTACTGCAGTCAGCATTGGGACATTGACTTTGTTATAATCTTCTTTAAAATGTAAAGTTAGAGCCCAAATATGCATTGGAATCCAAATGAATACTAAACCTGCCATGGCAAGACCCATTGTCCATAAATCTGACATACTTACTGCCACCCATCCAATCATTGGCGGTGAACCTCCACACAATCCACCTAAAATTATGTTAGTCCTTGAATTTCGTTTTAAAACATACGAGTAAATTATAATATTATTTACCAATGCAAATGCGATAAATGCAGTTGCCCACACTCCTTGTTCTAGTGTAGTTGTAAAAGAGATCCCAAATGCTAAAACTAATGATATGCCTGCTAATGCCAATCCAAAGTTCCTTGCCTTTACTGCCGGATCAATTCTCTTTGATGGTAAAGGTCTGTCTTTTGTTCTTTCCATAATTGCATCAATATCTCTATCATGATAATTTGTCAAAGTGTTTGCAGCAGCTGAACCAGATGCAACTGAAAATAACATCAAAAGCCATGTTGCTGGAGATATTTCTATATTGTAAATATTGGAAGCTGTTAATGCTGCACCAAATGCTGTAAAAACTAGTAAATACCAAATTTTTGGTTTTGTTAATTCATAATATACTGCTACTCTGGATTCTGATTTTTGCTTTTGCAATATTAGCTACTATCCTTTGATGGCATATATGGCATTGCTTTCATTCGTGATTTCATTTCAATAAATGACTCAGATGACTGAATACCTTCAATTCTGCCAATTTTTTCAGAGACCATCTTGTGCATTTGATCTAATGATTTTAAATACATTGTAACTAGAATATCAAATCTGCCTGTAACTTCAGCAACTTCTCTAACTCCATCAATTTTGAATAATTCTTCAATAATATGATCTCGTTTTTTTGTATCCATATTGATTCCAGTTAATGCTTTTACATTATATCCAAGCTCTTCATCATTTACAACAATTGTAAAGCGTTCAATCAACTTTCTCTTGACTAGTCGTTTGATTCTGGAATATACTACTGATGAGTTAACATTGATTTTTTCTGATAAACGAGGAACTGAAATTGAGGAATCATTGGATAATTCTGATAAAATTTGTAAATCTAGGTCATCTACTTTTGCCGTCTAAAACACCTGAGACGATCTAGATTTCTAGTTCTTATAAAGTTATTATAAAGTTATTATTGTAAAAATTACAAAAAATTATCTAAATCTTGCCTTTTTTGTATAACATCTCTGCTAACAAAACTGCTCCTTTTGCTGAACCCATTTTTTTATTATGTGAGAACAGCATGTATTTCAAACCGTTGTCAAATAATTCTTCTGTCTCTACTCTTCCGATGGTGGTAGTCATTCCATCACCCACGGTTCTTTCCATTCTTGGTTGAGGTCTAGTTGGATCTTCATGAAATGCATAGTATTTTTCAGGAGCAGATGGTAATCCAGCTACTGAGATATCTTTGTTATACTGATCATAGGTATCTTTTGCTTTTGCAGGATCAATTTTTTCTGTAGTCTCAACAAAAACTGATTCTGTATGACCATCTATTACTGGAACTCTGGTACAAGTACAACTGATTCTGATATCCGCATCTTCAATTTTTCCATTTACTAGCTTGCCTAAAATTTTCCTTGTTTCTAATCTGACTTTACCTTCTTCTTTGGGGATGTATGGAATTATGTTATCTGTAATTCCCATTGCAGAAACTCCAGATTTCCCACCACCTGATATTGCCTGCATTGAAGTCATCATGACTTTTTTTGCTCCATATTTTTCAAGTAATGGTTTTAGTGTAATTGCTAAACCTGTTGTAGTGCAATTTGGCAATGGTGCTACCCAACCTTTCCAATTTCTATTCTTTTTTTGAGTCTCAAGTAATTCTGTTTGCTCATCATTGATTCCTGGAATTAGTATTGGTACATCATCCTCGTATCTATAAGCAGAACTTGTTGAGATTACTGGCAAATCTGCTGCCATTTTAGTTTCAATATCTCTAGCAGCTTCTGATTCAACTGCTGAAAATACCATGTCTAATTGAGAAACGTCTAACTCGCCAATTGATTTTACTGTCATTTCTTTGATATATTCTGGAATTTCTCCACCAACATCCCATGCGATAATTCCGCTTGCATCCTTTATTGCATCAGGATATTTTTTTCCTGCTGAACGTGAGGATGCTGCAATTTGAGTAACTTCAAACCATGGATGATTATCCAGTGACATGACAAATTCCTGACCCACAGAACCTGTAACCCCAATTATTGCCACTCTTTTTTTACTCATATTTTGATAATTGATCGCCTTCAACTAATAATCGTTTTCTGGATTACCAAAACATACTAAATCGGCTAATTCTATTTGGAACTGTGAAAATACGAACAAAATCCTCCATAATTCGACATGTACCTGTTATACATGGGGGAAGAAATCCTTCACAAAGCACTGATTCACAAATCATTGATTTTAGTTCAAACGTATCTCCTATTGGGACTCCATTTTCAGTAAAAAAAATTCTTAAAAAAAATATTGATAACATCAAAAATTATCCTGATTTTAGTTCATCAACTGTAATTTTAAGCCTAAAAAAATACACTCAATTGGAAAAATCAAATCTTTTAGTTGGGAATGGGGCAATCGAAATACTCTACAATTTTTGTCTTGCATTCTTATCAAAAAAAACTAAAGTGTTGATTCCTATTCCCACTTTTCAAGAATATGAAACAGCAGCAAAACTCAATGAGTGTACAATTTCATATTTTAAAACTATGAATTTATCTGAAAATCTTGACATTTTTATTTCAAAAATTCCAAAAAATGGATGTGTATTCATTTGCAATCCTAATAATCCTACGGGAAATCTTTTGTTAAAAAACCAACTGCTCCAAATAATTAAAAAAGCAAAAAAACTCTCTACACTTGTATTTGTAGATGAATGTTTTATTGAAATGGTTCCAGAATCAAATGAATCTATAATATCATATGTCAAAAAGTATGATAACCTATTCATTTTACGATCATTGACAAAATCTTTTGCACTGCCTGGAATTCGTATTGGATATGCAGCATCATCAAAGAAAATAATTAACATTTTACAAAAAATAAAAATTCCATGGAGTGTGAATTCACTGGCTCAAGATGCAGCAAACAGTGCCCTTAAAGATAAATCACACCTTACAAAATCAAATTTAGTAATTAAAAAGGAATTAAATTATTTAATAAATAAAATTGGCAAGTTAAATGGATTTGATTGTAATAATTCATGTACAACCTTTATTCTAATTAAAATCAAAAAAGATTCAACTAAATTACAAAAAAAATTACTGGAACAAAAAATCTTAGTTCGAGATTGTAAAAATTTTAGAGGATTAGATAATCATCATATTAGAATTGCTGTTAAATCTCATAAAGACAATCTAAAACTAGTAAAAGCATTGGAGAAAATCAAATGAAATCTTTGATGATTCAAGGAACATCCTCTGGGGCAGGTAAGACAACATTAGTAGCGGCACTCTGCAGAATTTTTTCTGATAAGGGTTACAGTGTTGCACCTTTCAAATCCCAAAACATGTCAAATTTTGCATATGTTACGCCTGAATTTGAAATATCTCGTGCTCAGGCAATTCAGGCTATTGCTTCACGATGCCAAATCACTCCTAACCTTAATCCAATTTTATTAAAACCCATAGGAAATTACAGCAGTATTGTGTATCTTAATGGAAAACGATACAAGAAAATGCATGCAAAAGAATACTATGAAAAATTTGTAAATTATGATGGAATTGACATTGCAGTAAAATCATTAAAAACATTGCAGAAAAATTATGATTTAGTTATTTTAGAAGGTGCAGGCTCTCCAGCTGAAATTAATTTACAAAAATATGATATTGCAAATATGAGGATTGCTCATAAAGCAAAAGCTGATGTATTGTTAGTTTCAGATATTGACAAAGGTGGCTCTTTTGCAAGTCTTGCTGGAACTATGGCTTTAATTGAAAAAAAATATCAAAAACTCGTAAAGGGATTCGTCTTTAACAAATTTCGAGGAGATTTAGATGTGCTAAAGCCAGGATTTCAAAAACTCAAAAATATCACAAAGATTCCTGTCATGGGCACTATTCCATTAATCCCATTAGACTTGCCTGAAGAAGATTCTCTTAATGCTAATCCTAAAGATATGCTGTGGACTAAAAAAAATATTTCAAAAATTGATAATGAATTAAATAAATTGGCAAAAACTGTCAAATCAAGTATTGATATAAAATCTATTGAGATGATGTTGCAATGATCATTGAATCTTTTCTTGTAATTGCTTTTGCTATTTTACTTGATTTTAAATTCGGAGATCCTAAAAATAAATATCATCCTACTGCTTGGATTGGAACCCTGATTGCAAAATTAACACTGATAGCAAAAAATGAACATCCTATGATAGAAAAATTAGGTGGCATTTTTGTCATCATCATTACATCTGGGTTGGTAATTTCATTACTTTTTACATTGAATGTTGGAATATCTTTGATAACAGTTGATTATGTTTCACTGATGGCCTCTGTAATTGTTGGTGGATTATTACTAAAAACTACAATTGCAATTCATGGTATGGAAAAACATGCAAAATCTGTTTTGAAAGCCTTAGATGATGAAGATTCTGATGTGGCAAGAACTCGTCTCTCTATGATTGTAAAGCGAAATACTAAGCATTTGGACAAAAATCATGTCATTTCAGGCGTCCTTGAAAGCATAAGTGAAAATACTGTGGATGGAATCACAGGGCCATTGTTTTACTATGCTCTTTTTGGATTGCCAGGAGCATTTGTGTATCGTGTGATTAATACCGCAGATTCAATGATTGGATACAAGACTGATATTTTCAAAAATGTTGGTTGGTTTGCAGCAACTTGTGACAGCGCTTTAAATTATATTCCATCTAGACTAACAGGTTTAGTAATGATCATCTCTGCTGCCATTTTGCAAAATAATTGGAAAGAATCTTACAAAATAATGATTAGAGATGGTCAAAAAACTAAAAGTCCTAATGCTGGATATCCTATGGCTGCTTTAGCAGGAGCCCTAGAAACAAAATTTGAAAAAATTAATCATTACAAATTAGGTGATGGTGAAACCATTCTAACAAAAGACCATGTGCATTCTGCAATATCCATAATGAAACTTACGTCAATACTTTTCTTTGGAATAGTTACAATTCCAATAATTTCTATTTTGTCACTGGCAGGTTGGTGGATACATGTTTAAAGAAATTGGATCTGTTTTTTCATTTTTAACAATTTTCCCATCCTCAAATGCCACATTAGATAATATTGCAAAATACATGTTTATGTTTCCTATGGTTGGAATTGCTATTGGGCTCTTAGTTGGTTCATTGGGTTTTGGATTGTCTTTCTTCTTAGAACCTTTGTTAGTTAGCCTGCTAGTTGTTGCATCTATTGCAATAGTCACTGGCATACATCATGCAGATGGTCTAGCTGATTTTGCAGATGGACTAATGGTGAAAGGTTCAAAAGATAAGAAACTCAAAGCTATGAAAGATCTTTCTACTGGTTCTGCAGGTACTGTTACAATTGTTTTGTACCTTGTTGGTCTGATAATTACTATTTCTCTTACTAGTGGATTTGATTTGTTTAAAGCAATCTTAATCAGTGAAATTTTAGCTAAATTCTCTATGGTTTTGATGGCTGGTTTAGGTAAATCAGCTTCATTAGGCTCAAATTCACCCTTTGTTGAATTTATGAAAGATAAGAAAAAGCTTTCAGCAGCATTTTTCATCATGCTTATCCCTGTAGTGGTAATTGGTGAAACCACGGGGTTGATTATGCTTGGTGTGGCCATTGCTTTGACTATGTTTCTTTTGGCCTTATCAACTCGTAGTTTTGGTGGCATTACTGGTGATGTACTAGGAGCTACTAACGAATTCACACGATTAGCCTCTTTGATGGTGTTTGTTTCAATATGATTGGTCTTGTTATGGCTGGCGGTAAAGGGACTAGAATGAATTCAGATGATGAAAAACTATTACTCAAATATAAAAAACCTATAATTCTTCATGTAGTTGATTCGTTAAAAAATTCAAAATCTTTTTCAAAAATTCTAGCTATCACCAGTTGCAATTCCCCTAAAACAAAAAAATTACTGGAAGAAAATAACATTGAGACTTTTGATACTTTTGGAATCGGTTATGTGGAGGATCTAAATTCAATACTAAAAACTATTGATGATCCCGTTTTAGTTGCTTCTGGTGATTTGCCATTGCTTGATGAAGAAATAATTAAAACAATAGTAAATTATTTTGATCCTAGCAAAACTTGGACTAGTATACTTGTGACTAATGAATTTTTAACCACTCTTGGTCTAGAGTCTGATCTCTCTATTGATTTTAATGGCCAAAGATGCCATTACGCTGGAATTTCTTTGATCAATTCAGAAAAAATTTCTTCTTTAGAAAGTTTGATTGAAAATTATATCATAATTGATGATAGGAGAATTGCATTTAATCTAAATTCAAAACAAGATTATGATTTACTCGGCACTGCCTGAGATCTTGCCATTAATTTGGCCTTTTGATCCAGTTGGTTCTGAAATGGTATTTCCACAGGAATTACATGCAATTTGTGTCGATGCATGCGAATAAACTATCTGTAGTTCACCGCATTCATTGCAATTGACTTTTTGAAACTTGCTAGATGGTTTCGGAATCTCAATATGTTCTTTCTTCATGCTGCTATCAACTCGAATTTCTTAATTCTAATACCTTTTTTATTGTATTTCTTTTTACAAACGGTACATGTCATAATGGGAGTAACTTTTTTAGTAACTTTTGCTGGTTTTGCTAATTTTGGGAACTTTTGTCCGCCATATCCTTTTTTACGCTCTGCATGTCGGCGTTCACCGGCAGCAGAACCACGTCTTTTTCCAGCCTTGTAAATGGAGATCTTTTGTTCGGTATGTGTATTACATTTTGCACAAAACTTTCTGATCACCTTAGGAATGTTCATATCAACAAAACCTCCCCAACCGTAATTTAAGCATTGAATCTATAATAGGCGCAAAATCCAATTAAAAAAAAATGACTTCAAGCCTGGCAAATTCTATCTTATCTCTAAACTCTGTTGCAATGGGTGATAAGAAGGCCGATCTAATTTTAAAAAACTGCAATTTATTGTCTGTCTATACCAGAGAAATAATTCCAAAAATTCAGATTGCTATAATTAATGATAGGATTGCGTATGTTGGTCCCGATATTACACATGCAGTTGGTCCTAAAACTGCTGTAATTGATGTAGGGGAAAAATACGTCAGTCCTGGTTTTGCAGATCCGCATTTACATATTGATCAATTTGTTTTGCCATCTGAATTTGCAAAAAAGGCTTTACTTTGTGGTGTGACATCCTTATTTTCTGATCCAATAGACATCGTAAGTGTAGCAGGATATCGTGGATTTCAAGAATTCCTTAGACTTGGAGAGAATCTGCCAATCCGAATTTTTCAAGTAGTTCCAGGTGGTCTTCCGGTAGATGCAAAATTTAGTGGCAGTAAATCATTGTCTTTATCAGAAGAAAAATCTGCAATTAAACATCCCCATGTTCTTGGAATGGGGGAAGTTTTTTCATGGACCAAAGTTACTTTACGTGAACCAAAAACTATGAAATCACTCTCATCAATGCTGGAATGTGACTGCATAATTAATGGTCATACTGCTGGTGCAAGTGAGAAAAAACTTAACGCATATGTTTCATCTGGAGTCTTATCTTGTCATGAACCAATCAATTTTGATCAAGTTTTAGAAAGATTGCGTCTTGGGATGTGGATAATGATTAGAGAGGGCTCAATTCGAAGAGATTTGAAGGAAATAATTCCACGTGTTTTGTCTCATGGAACATATCTTAATCGTTTGATGTTTTGTTCTGATGGTCTTGATCCACTTGATATGACTAAATTTGGCCATATTGATCACTGCATACGAGAATCAATCAAACTTGGTCTAAAGCCAATAGATGCAGTTACTATGGCATCAAAGAATAATTTTGATTATTACAATATGGGAAAAGATCTTGGTGGCATTGCTCCTGGAAAATTAGCAGACATTCTAGTTTTTGATGATTTAAAATCATTCAAACCAAACAAGGTCTTTGTTGGAGGCAAGCTAATCGTATCAAATGGGCAAATAGTTACTCTGTTCAAGAAAAAAACAATTTTACCTTGGATTAAAAAAACTGTAAAACTAAAAAAATTCTCTAAAAATGACTTTATTATAAAATCAAAAAAGAAAGATGTAACTGCAAATACCATCTATATGCAAACTGAAATTATTACAAAATTAGGCTCAGCAGAACTTTCTTCTAATGACGGTCATGTTTCTGCTTCTTTAGATTCTGATATTTGGAAAGTTGCAGCCTTTGATAGAATTCATGGGACAAATAAACATTCTATTGGGTTTCTTGAAAATTTTGGTGCAGACATTGGCGCTTTTGCTTCAACATGGAGTTTTCATGAAAATGACATGATCGTAATTGGCTCAAATGATTCTGATATGGCAGCTGCCTCCAATCATCTTATCAAGAATCAAGGTGGTCTTGCTGTAGTCAAATCTGGAAAAATTCTTGCGTCTTTGCCTTTACAGTTTGGAGGAATAATCTCAACAGATTCCTTTGAAAAAGTTTCATCTAATTTTGAAAAAATCAATAGTGTCATTGTAGATTCAGGTTCTAAATTTTCTAGACCACACCTGATTCCCTTATTCTTGCCCTTTTTGGCTTTACCGTCTGTCAGAATTCTTTCTGGTGGAATCGTTGATGTGAAAAAACGGAGTTACATATCTCCGATCTACTAAGTAAATGTTAAAAAGGGGGATTTAGTGGATTGAAGCTGAATCTAAATGGCATCAATTCAACAAGGACCAAATGGACCTGTTTTAGTTCTAAAAGAGAGCGCATTACAGCAAAAAGGTAAGGATGCCCAACAAAACAATATTGCTGCAGCAAAACTAGTCGCACAATTAGTTAGAAGCAGTCTTGGACCTAGAGGTCTTGATAAAATGCTAGTTGATTCCTTAGGTGATGTAACTATTACAAACGATGGTGCAACAATTCTAAAAGAAATTGATGTTCAGCATCCAGCAGCCAAAATGATGGTTGAAATTTCCAAAACCGTTGATAATGAGGTAGGAGACGGTACAACTTCTTCTGTGATTTTTGGAGGGGCATTATTGGCAAGAGCCGAAGATCTTCTAAACAAAGATGTCCATTCTTCAACTATTATTGATGGATATCAAGCAGCAGCTGATAAGACCCTTGAAATTTACTCAAGCCTGGCAAAAAAAATTCAACCAGATGATAGAGCATCTTTATTAAAAATTGCCACAACAAGCATGCAATCAAAATTAATTTCTGAAGACAGCACACTACTTTCCAAAATTATAGTTGATGCAGTTCTCAGCATTACAACAAAAAAAGGTGATACCTATTCTGTTGACCTTGAAAATATTAAAGTAGAAAAGAAAGCTGGTGGTTCAATTGATAATACACAAATTATCAAAGGAATTGTTTTGGATAAAGAAATTGTTCATAGTGGAATGCCTACAAAAATTGAAAATGCAAAAATTGCATTACTTAATTCAGCATTAGAAATTGAAAAAACTGAACTAAGCGCAGAAATTAGAATTACTGACCCGACTCAAATGCAGATGTTCTTAGAAGAAGAAAATAGAATGCTGAAATCCATGGTTGATAAATTACATGATGTAGGAGTCAATGTTCTAATTTGTCAAAAAGGAATTGATGATATTTCACAACACTATCTTGCAAAATATGGTATTATGGCAGTACGTCGTGTCAAAGAAAGTGATATGATTAAACTTTCCAAAGCTACAGGCGGACGTGTAATTAGCAATCTTGATGATCTTTCAGAAAGTGATCTTGGCTCTGCAGAGATAGCTCATCAAAAGAAAGTTGAATCTGATAAATGGGTCTTCATTGAAGGATGTAAACATCCACAATCAGTTACAATGTTAATTCGTGGCGGAACTCAAAGAGTAATTGATGAAGTAGATCGTTCAATTCATGATTCACTGATGGTTGTAAAAGATGTAATTGAAAAACCAGCAATTGTAGCTGGTGGCGGTGCTCCTGAAGCCTTTGTAGCCTCGGTACTCAAAGATTGGGCTGATAATTTTGATGGACGAGAACAGCTTGCAATTAAAAAATATGCAGAAGCCCTAGAAACAATTCCACTCACCATTGCTGAAAATGCGGGAATGGATCCAATTGATACGATGGCTAATCTTAGAGCAAAACAAAACCAAGGTCAAAAATGGACTGGTATTGATGCTAAAAATATGAAGATTGCAGATATGATGGAAATCAACGTTATAGAACCAATCGTAGTCAAAGAACAGATAATCAAATCTGCAACTGAAGCAGCATGCATGATTCTTAGAATTGACGATGTCATTGCAATATCTGGTGTCCCCGGCGGCGGTGGCGGCGGAATGGGATAAAATTTTAGTTAAGCTTAAGCGTTTTAATTTTTACAAATAATTGATGAAAAAACTTGGTGTTGATTTAGGTGGCACTAAAACTGAAGCCATTCTCCTAGATGAAAATTTCAGTGTCATTAAAAGAAAAAGAATCCCAACACCACAAAATGATTATCAAAAAATTCTGGACTCTATTTCCTCCCTTGTATTAGAAATGTCTGAAAATATTCCTGATTTTTCATTAGGGATTTGTACTCCTGGAGCAATTTCTAAGCAAACCGGATTGATAAAAAATAGCAATACACAATGCTTGATTGGAAAATCCCTAAGAGAAGATTTGGAAAATAAACTTGGGAAAAAAGTTTCCATGGAAAATGATGCTAATTGTTTTGCATTGGCTGAGGCGACATTGGGTGCGGCTGTCAATTTTGATTTAGTTTTTGGTGTTATACTGGGTACTGGTGTAGGCGGTGGAATTATAATTAATAAAAAACTCCATTCAGGAAGAACAAGCATTGCTGGTGAATGGGGACATCATACGTTACATCGAGATGGAAATTCATGCTATTGTGGCAAAACCGGATGTGTGGAGACATACATTAGCGGCCCTTCGCTTGAAAGTCACTGGACCAAACTAACAGGAAAATCCCAACATCTTTTAGAAATTCTTGCAGATCCTGATAATGTGCAAGGAAAAAAATGGAAAGACGAGTTTTTAGAGAATTTTGGATATGGTCTGGCAAATGTTATTGACATATTGGATCCGGATGCAATTGTTTTAGGCGGCGGTTTGTCAAATATTGATTTTTTATACACTGAGGGAAAAGAATCAGTTTATGATAAAGTATTTTCAGATTTGGTTGATACGCCTATCTTAAAAAATAAGTTGGGTGATTCAGCAGGCGTATTTGGCGCATGCATGCTTTAATTCGGACATCCTTTCATCTTTGAAATACAATATCTATCAGTCATAATTTCAATCTCCATGTCTTCAGGAACTGATTGTGTGTGCGCGCGTGTATTTGTGCGTGTGACAAAACTTACATTCATTTGCAGTTACTGTGGATGCTTCTTCACTAATTGATTTTAGCCATTCTTTGGCAAATGAAATTGCTTTTTCTAAATCACCTGTGTTTGTGATGGCATCAAAATGCATTGTATGGCCGTCTTTTGCTTTTACGTATGTATCAAAAACATGAAAATCCATGCAAGTTACAAATTATGAAGAATATTTATTTTTAATTGTCAGAATTTTTCCTGCAATCGTATTTGCATCAGAATCCAACTTGATGCTGATCAAAATTAATCCTGCACCGCCAATTGGAAGTCACCCGAAAAATTTTTTCGTATTTTACAAGTGCATAAATTGGCTTTCCAATCATATCTGTCGTTTTCTTACGCGTAGACCAACGATACACCGCTTGCCATAATGACATTTCAGTCTCTCTGCTCCTGATAGGTGACTTTACAATCCAGGTCGTATTTTATCATAGTTCTCCAAAACCATAGATTCCGGCATGTCTGATGTTTACCACATTCTATAATTTCATCACAAATTTTTTCGCATTCCAATTTTATCACTATTGCGGCTCAATGGTTGCAGGTGGCTTACTTGAAATGGTATAGGTAACCCAAGTAACGTCTTCAATCTCATTTGTTATTCTATTACTCATTTTTTCTAGCAATCCATGTGGTAATCTTGTCCAATCTGCAGTCATTGCATCTACAGAGTCTACAACTCTGATCATAACGATATTTCCATATCTGCGTTCATCACCTACGACTCCAACTGCTCTATCGTCTCCCACTGCAGCATATGCTTGCCATACTTTTTCATACAAACCTGCCTGCATCAATTCATCCTCCACGATTTTACTTGCTACTTTGCAAATCTCTAACTTTGTTGGAGTAACTTTACCAATTATTCTCACTGACAACCCCGGACCTGGAAATGGATGCCTCATGAAAAGTTTTTCTGGAACCTGAAGAATTTTTGCAATTTTTCTTACTTCATCCTTATACAAATCCCTTAGCGGCTCTAAAATATCTAGATTGAGCCAATCAGGCAAGCCCCCTACATTATGATGAGATTTGATTACTGCTGCAGGCCCTTTTGATATACCGCTTTCAATTACATCTGGATATAGTGTACCTTGAGCCAACCACTTGAAAGGACCGTTCCCTTTAGCAAATTCGGTAAAAACTTTGATGAATTCTTCTCCTACAATTTTTCTCTTTCTCTCTGGATCTTCCACTCCTTTGAGTTTTCCAAGAAATGCTTCTGATGCGTTAATTGATGTGAAATTAACTTTGAAATTGTCTTTGAACATGTCTTCAATTTCTTTTTCTTCGTTTAATCGTAGCAAGCCATTATTTACAAAAACGCACTTTAGTCTATCCCCGATTGCTTTTTGAATTAGTAATGCCACTACTGTAGAATCTATGCCCCCGCTTACTCCACAGAGCACATTTCCCTCTATTTTTGCAATTTTCTCAACAGCTGTATCGATAAAACCTTCCATGGTCCAGTCTTGCTTGGCCCCGCACACTTTTAAAACAAAATTCTTCAAAATTTCTGTACCTTGCTCTGTATGCACTACTTCGGGATGAAATTGAATGCCATAGATTGGTTTTTCCTCTGATGCAATGGCAGCTGCTTTTGCACTTTCAGTGTGTCCAATTACTTTGAACCCTTTTGGAATTTCTTCTGCCTCATCACCATGACTCATCCAGGCTCTGACTGATTCGCCAACTCCGTTTAGAAGATCCTTATCACTATCAACTGTTAGTAATGATGAGCCATATTCTTTGTTTGCTCTTTTGATTTTTCCTCCATACTTGCTAACAATCAATTGGTGTCCATAACAAATTCCAAGTAATGGCAAATTCATATCATAAATTTTATTTTCTGGAATTGGAGCATCCTCACTATACACACTTGAAGGACCGCCTGAAAAGATTATTCCTGTAGGGTTTAATTTTTGTAATTCTTCATAACTAATATCATATGGAACGAGTTCTGCGTAAACAGAAAATTCTCTAATTCTTTTACAAATTAAATGGCTGTACTGTGACCCGAAATCTAAAACTACAATTTTATCCATACTATCACTTGTTTATGTTCTCAAGCATTCTAGTCAGTGACCATCCTGCCGTGTTAATCAATTCGTTTACTCTTTCTTTTTGTCTATAGTTTTTAATTATAATTTCTCTAATGTCTGCCCCGTTCTTGTTAACGATATAGTCAATAACTGATTCTTTCTGGATTTTCCCACTTTCTGCCTCTATGACATCCTTCTTTTTCATTTCCCCAAGTATCCTGTCTAAAAAGAATGATTTGAAAGGTGGCGTATCTGCATTAATTGCAATTTCATTATCTAAAATTATGGAAACTTGATCTGCTGTAACAAATGCATTGGCAATAATTTTACCATCGTTGGCTCTTTTAATTGGAATTGAATTTTCTACAGGTTTTTCAATGATTTCTGGTTTGACTTTTACTTCTTTTTTTATTTCCAGTTGAGAAGCTTTTGTAAAACTAGAACCTTTTAAAAATAGGTCTAAAATTGCAATGTTTTTTTTTAGCATCTCTATCCCTTCTTGATGTTTATTGATTTGTTCGATCAGACTTTCCTTCAGGGCAACAATTTCTTTTACTTGCTCCTCTGAGAATTTCATGATTTGATCAATGAGGAATGGGTATTAAATGCATTCTAGGCAATCATAATATCCAGCTCTTTGTATGATATTTTTTTAAATCCCTTAATTGACTTTGATGTGGTAAGTAGTTCTGATTTTGCAAATGTAGATAGCCATTCCAAAAGGGATTTGCCTTTTTTTAGTTTCTTTAGTTTTATTTTCCTATCTGCTCTTTTTGTTTCTGAAAATTTTCCTATTTGTTCTCCAAAATCCATTCCAAGCAAAATAATTTTTTTTGCTTGAAAATGATTTGCCAGAAAAACCCCCCTATCTCCATCTGTAAAACCTCCAAAATTTTCAATCTTACCAAAAGGGGTGGATTGTGTTGTTCCAATACAGTTTTTAATTTTTTTTACAAATTCCAATTTTTCTATGTTATCGCCATGTGCATGTACAACAAAGACAGCTTTGGTTTTGGCAATTTTTTTTAATGTTTTTTCATCGCCATCCAAATCTGTAACAATGATGTCTGGTGTAATTCCATTTTCTACAAGTGGTTTTATTGAACTGTCTGCGGCAATTTTTACTGTTTTTTTGTAATTTTTTAATTTTGGAATGGCCGATGACAGTGATGGTCCTGAACCAATAACTAAAACTGTGTTTCCTTTGATTAAATTAATGATCTTCTTGTCAACACTAGTTTTTTTTAAAAATGAATTTAAAACAACAGCTGATTCCCTGTCCTTTTTTTCACTATACCTGAATTCTTTTAAAATATCACAGTATCTCTTTTTCCAACCCAAAACCATCATATCACTCAAATTGCATTAGATTTGATAAACCATGTGGCAAAAATTGGGAATGTAGGTGTAGGTGGAAAGAATCCTACACGTATAATGGGAATTCTAAACACTAGTCCTGAATCATTTTACAAAAAGTCTGTCAATACTGGCAAAACTCTCATAAAAAATGCCGTCAAGCTGATGGAAGACCAAGGTGCAGACTTTGTTGATGTGGGTGGAATGTCTACTGCGCCATACCTCTCTACGACAGTTTCAGAAAAAACAGAATCAAAAAGAATTCTGCATGCAATCAAAGTAATCCAAAACTTTACAAATCTTCCAATTTCCGTTGATACTTGCAGAGCAAGAGTTGCAAAAGATGCTTTAGAGTGTGGTGTTGAAATAATTAATGATATTTCTGGATTAAAACATGATAAGCAGATGCAGGAAATAATTTCGGAATTTAGCCCGTCACTAATTTTATGTGCATATACTTTAAAAACTGCCAGTGGCAATTCTGTATCAGTCACTAAAAAACTACTTGGAGACAGCATAAAGATAGCAAAAAAATCACACATTTCTTCTGAAAAAATTGTTTTGGATCCCGCCATTGGATTTTTTAGAAAAACTGGGAAAGGTCCATTTTTTACGAAAATTAAATCTGATTGGCTAGAAAGAGATCTATCAATACTAAAAAATTTAGAATCAATCAAAGAAAACTATCCGGTATTAGTCTCTGTTTCAAATAAATCATTTATAGGAAAAATTTTGGAAAAAGAAAATCCAAATGATCGATTATTTGGATCTATTGCTGCAGAAGTCATCTCTGTAATGAATGGCGCTGATATTATTCGTACTCATAATGTAGGGGCAACAAAAGATGCAATTACGATCACCTCCAAACTCTCAAAACAACACAAAGGCTTATAATCGATATTTTACTTTCTTAACAAGGTTTCATTGGAATTCAAAGAAGGCTTAACTTTTGACGACGTTCTTCTCGTACCCAAATATTCAGATATTACGAGTAGAAGCCAAACTGATCTAAGTACACAACTATCCCGAAATATTACAATTAACATTCCTTTTGTGAGTGCAAATATGGATACTGTAACTGAGTCCTCTATGGCAGGAGCTATGGCCCGTGCTGGAGGAATAGGAATCATTCACAGATTTCTAACAATAAAGGAGCAAGCAAATAAAGTTCTCAAAGTAAAACGTTCAGGCAGCATAATGATTGAAAATCCATATTCTATTTCTCCAGACAGGTCTATAGGGGATGCTTTAGACTATGCACATGATAAAGATATTTCAGGCCTGCTAGTTGTTGATTCTAATTCAAAATTAATAGGAATTATAACTGAACGAGATTTATTATTTGCAAATAAAACTAGCAAAATTCAGGATGCAATGACCAAGGATGTTGTAACTGCAAAACTTGGAGTTACACTAGATGAATCCAAAGAAATTTTACACAAACATAGAATTGAAAAATTGCCAATAGTTGATGAATCTGGAATTATCAAAGGTTTGATTACAAGCAAGGATATTACCAATAATGCTGATTTTCCAAACGCATCTAAAGATAAGAAAGGAAGACCGCTAGTCGGTGCGGCAGTCGGAGTAAAGGGTGACTTTTTGGAAAGAAGTGAATCCCTTTTAGAGGCAGGAGCTGACGTTCTTGTAGTTGACATTGCTCACGGACACAGTGAAAATGCAATTAGCACTGTTCGTAATATCAAAAAAGCATTTCCAAGCTGTGAACTAATTGCAGGAAATATTGCAACTGCTCAGGGTGCAGAAGATTTGATTAAAGCAGGTGTAGATGCACTAAAAGTTGGAGTAGGGTCTGGCTCAATTTGTATTACCAGAGTAATTACTGGCTCAGGTGTTCCACAATTAACTGCAGTAATGGATTGTGCAAAAATTGGCAAGGATCATGGCATTCCGATTGTTTCTGATGGGGGAACTAGAACTTCTGGCGATGCAACCAAAGCATTAGCTGCCGGTGCTTCAACAGTAATGGTTGGCAGTATGCTTGGAGGAACTGATGAATCTCCTGGCACTGTATTGACTAAAAATGGAAAACGATTCAAGGTTTATCGTGGAATGGCATCATTGGCTGCATCCATTGGAAGAAAATCAAAGGAAACAGGCTCAATATCCCTTGATGATGATCTTAATGATTATGTTGCAGAAGGTGTAGAGGCAATGGTTCCATACAAAGGAACAGTAACTGATATTTTAAAACAATTAACAGGCGGAGTGCGTTCTGGATTAAGTTATTGCGGTGCACATACCATACCTCAAATGCAGACAAATGCAGAATTTATTAAAATGTCAAGAGCTGGATTTGCAGAAAGTCAGCCTCATGATGTATCTTTAATGTAGGGTTTTGCTAACTTATCGAGACCTAGATTGAATTTTCCTTGTAAATACTAGCATTTTCAATTATAGTTTTCCAGCGATTCTTACCGTCTACTTTGATTAGTGCTTTCCTCTGATGGTGTCTTTACATTTAATGCATCATAATGCTTTTTTGTGAAATTGTAATATGCTTTCATTCCACCAATGATAGGTGTATACATTTTCTTCAATCCTCGGAATACCTTCTCACGATCTCTTATCTCACCATTTAGATGCCTTCATTTTGTTATTGTTCATGTCTCCTTTGATGTGGATATGTCTAATATGGTTAGTATCCTTACCAAAGACTTTCTTTGAGGACTTTATATAATCTTGCAATCCATCAGTTACAAAATGAGTTGGATTTTTGCCTATGGTCTCCTTTGTCAACCTCAATAGTGTAATCTACATTGTGCTGGAATTTGGTTTCAGCCATGTCACTAGCTAGCCAATATCTGCTATCATCATCCATACTTGCAAACAGATCTTTTTGCTCTCCTGCAACTTTTATCCATACTTTATCAGCTCTTACTATAGTTCTATCGTTGGTTCTTGACACAATATCATTAAGATACTTTGAGACCATTGTGGAATACTTGCATATCCACTTGTAAACTGCAACATCAGATACATCAATTCCCATCATCTCATAGTGATTTGAAATATCACGAGTTGACATTCCAGAAAGTGTAAAACGACCTATAGACAAGTACCCATTTTAGATTTCTTCATATTAGATTCTGAAAATACAAATTGTTGGAAACAAGTCTTTGATTAATATAATCTATTAAACACGTTTTGCTCTAATCATTTGCACATTCTTTAAATCTGAATTTGCAATATAGTCTTCAATTTCTTTATTGAGAATAGTATCTCTAATTTTATCAAATTCAGGAGGACTAGTTAGTGCTTCATGCATTTTTGCCAAATATAACAAAATATCAAATTTCTTTGGATGTGTTGATGCTCCTCTAAATCCATCTAGTACTCTATTCAAATAAAATTTATCATTTTCATTAAATTCATTAAAATTAAATTCACCAACAATGTCCCTTTCTAGATCGTTTAATGTGGTCATTATGTTAGCAATGTGAAATGTTTCTGGGGAGAAAAATTTAATTCGATTTAAATCAAGATTTGCTTTTCCAAAGCCTCTTGGTTGCTCTAGCGCTACCATATCAAAACCAGTTCCAAATGTAACTGAATGTAAATTACTCATAGATTGAGAATCAGCTTGAGTTTCTCTTGGAGTTTGACATGCAAAGAATGCAATTTTAGGATTGTTGAAATATGATGCTACAATAGCATGTTGTGGTGCTGTTCTACTCCAGTCCTTATAGATTATTGGAATTACTATTGGCTCCTCCAAAGATACAAAGTAATCTAATATGTTTTTCAAAGTGGTTGGATCCATTGCCAAATCTAAAACAAATAATGTTGTAAATTCTTCATCACGTCTGTATCGAGTTTTAATAAAATCTATATATTCTGTAGTTGGTAAATTCAAAAATGGATATGTCAACAAGTTTGAGCCTAGTCTAACCTGTAAGAAATCAACTTGCATATCAGCAAAAGCAAGTTTTTCTTGGGTTCCCAAACCATCTAATGAGTTTTGAGCAGGTTGAAAAACAGAAATTTTAAAGATGCATTTTCTAGTATAATCATTAAACTGTTTTGTTACTTGTACCAAGTTTTTAATTACTTTAGCATCATTCTGAAAATTTCTAACTTGTGAGTCTAGTAAAATTCGAAAATCTATAGCTAATTTTTTAGGTAATGATTTTGATACTCCAGCTCTCGATCTAGCAATATGTTCTGCCCTTGTTGTAACTCTTGCAGGAGTAGAAAACTTTCCTTTGTCAGTAACTATGTCCATTACTCTAGTTCTAAAATAATATGGACTAGAAGCATTATCCTGTTCTAATTCAACTAAATTTACATCTTCGAGAATCATGGCTTTTGTGTCTCATCCGTCCAATCTAATTTTTTATATCTATTTTTTAAAACTGAATTTTCTAAAAATTCTTCATTATGTATGTAAACATAATGAATAATACCAGATGGGGTAAATGAATCCCATTCTTCACGTTTTTGTTTTAATCCTTTTTGTACATTAATTGGAAGATTATCAAATTTGTTTCTAATATATGATGCACCTTTAGATGTAATTTTTAAAGTAAATTCATTGCTTTGTTTATTGCCTTGAATTTCAACATAATTTGCAAATGTTAATTGATCAATTGTATGTTCTACTTCTTCACTATATGGACCATATTGTTTCTTTTCAAACATGACAGGTTGGAAATCTTGTTTAGGGAGAATCTCCTTTAATGCTAAAAATACTTCTTTCATTTGACGAATTTTTCCTTTAATTGGTTCTTCATCTGCATATAACAAAAATAAAACAACATCACGAAGTGTGAATGTGATTTCATCCTTCTGATTCCTTATAATTTCATCAATCTCAGTAAGTGAGTATAATTTGTTGATTGTTCCAGTATTCCCCATTTTATGGCACTCCTAAAGTTTTAAAGTTATATTGGTATATACCAATTTCCTTATCTTTTTCTTTAACAAAAGATCCAAAAGTCCTAATTCCGTTATAATTAAAACAAATTATCACTTCTTTATCTACTACTTTATTAGCAATAAAAGATAGGAAATTGCGGGGTTTTCTGACTATGGCAACTCTATGATTAGTTAGAAGATCAGTAACTGAAACATTTTCATGATAATAAGTACGAATCAAAATTGCGATATTCACTCCAACTTTTAAATTATTCATAATTCCTTTAATATCTCTATCAGCATCTACAAATTTGAAATTGCATCCATTACATTTGAAAAAAAACTCCTTGTCGGGATTAGATTCAATCTCAATTCCACCTGAATTTCCCCCTGCTGATGCGTTTGCTTTTTTTACCTTATCTGATAAAGGTAATTTTTTGATTTTATTTCCACCACAAAAAGGACAAGGATCAGAATCATTCATAGTGTTTCTCCATTTTCTTCACCATTGTTATCCTCAAGTATCGGTTCGATCAAATCTGTTAACAACTAGGTGAGATCAATTGATCCTAATTAATTTCAGGCTGATCGTACTATTCAGATCAAAAAGACAGAATATCGTCAATAAATCAATATATTAGTAATTATTGTGGAGAATGTTTTTCAGGATATATAATAAAATCTAAATCATTGATTATTTCGTTAATTGTAGTTTCCATTCTCTTTTGAATTAAATAGATGAGTTGCGCAATTACAAATAAAATCCAATCTTCCATTCCGTTTGATTTCCAATGGTTCTGCGATGTCATGGAATCACAACAAGCTCGTCTTTCTATCTTATCTTGAAATTAACAATTCCACATACTGCAATCTCATTATTCCATCATATCTACATAGTTTGTTCCTAAACACATCACCACTATTAATTCCAAATTTCTTGATTTGAGCAAATGACATGCTCAACCTTGATTCTGATTTTAGATTGGGATTCATTCCATTCCTTTTGAGATGATGTGCTCAGCTCTCTGTTCTTCTTTTTCTTGTATGGCATAATGCTGATTTGGTCTGGAAAGCCTTTGAATTCCCAAATACCCAAGATCATAAAATTGTAACAGCTCCTCAGACAGTACAGGATGTTTTGCCTTGTATATTTTGTAATCATGATGACTGCCTGGAGAATGCAGATTTGTGTATTATGACTCTATCAAGATTTACTGTAATCTGATTTTGTACTGTGTGTTTTTTCTTTTTGCCTGAATAGTACGATTTTTTTGGCACGATCTTTCGGTCTTGGTTGATTGGCTGTTCTGTTCCATCTGTAATTACAATTAATTCAGGAAAGAACCGTTGTAATTCTTGCACGGTTTTGAGCTTTTTGGCATCTGCATATTTTTTTGGCAGGAATCGGAATTGATTGTTTTATTGCAGGCTCTAATATCTAATGTCCCTCATTACGTTTGATTTATCCAGATCAAAAATCATCCCCAACATGTCATATGTTGTGTACATTCGATATACGTCATAAATTTAGAATTCTGTCTTTGAGGGATAGATCAAATTTGTGTCCTGCACCAATCTCTCGCAGTCTTTTCTTTTTTGATAGACGTGTGTCTCTTCTGTGGCTTATACTGTTTTTTGATTTCTTTTGACGGGGAATCAAACTGTGGAACAGTTATTCCCGTTACGGATAGGAACTGTTTTGGTCTTTTTGTTAGTTTTGTGTGGTTGAACATGAATTGAGAATGATTTTTCCTAGCTTTGGATCTTGTTATAAGAAAACATTGAGATGATGATGATCAAATTAAATCAATTGCGCAACTGATCTAATATATTACAACACATCCCCATTCTAAAGCAAAATTTATGGAGAAGAAAGACGTTTATCGTTATTTTGATAGGGTGTTGATGTCTTTAATCAAAGATAAGATTGATGGATTTTGCCAGCATCATGATTCACGTTTTGTTAAATTAAATTTTCAATGCGATCCGGATATGACTAAAACTATAACTAATTGGAAATTGTCTAATTCGTTTAAAGGGAAGGCGTATGAATTTGCTGATGCTATTTCTTTTTGTTATCAACATAAATGGTCCTCCTGTAAATGGATGCAAGTACATGGATTATTCTGAAAAAATCAAACAAAGAATGAGAGATTATTTTATGAAATGAAAAATGGCTCAGTTAACCCATTGTACCGTGGTACTCCCTTTCGGTTTTCCGCAATCAACAGGATAGAGCCTTTATCTGTTTATTTGGATGTCAAACATCACAAACACAAGAACAGACAAGCTAACAGTTAGCAATATAATTGTCAAATTTGAGTATTTTAAATGTTGTATCGAGTTATTCGGACAGGCATAGTGCCGCCATAAACACCGGTAGGTGTATAGATACACCTTAGGCGTATTTCTCTATAGAGCAATAGAGAAATAACAAAATAAAGTAAATTATAAAAAATAATCACAGTGGCCTAACATACGTCCAAAACGCACCTTTACCACATGATTTGATTGGAGGGAATGGATTCCCAATTCTCATTGGTATGTCACTTTCATCACAAGTTGGATGACATCCAATACTACCATCACTGTGACCTGAGAATTTGTAATGACCTAAAGTTCCACAGATTTCTCCTGTTTTTGGTATTGATCAACGGGATCGTGTGGTATGATAAAAGAGAAAGGTATGTCATAATAACCAGATCAAAAATATATTAAATTCTAGTATGACGTAATAGAATTATGAATGGAAACGCATTACCTGTAATTGCATTAGCAATAGAGGGATTTGCTTTTCTTTGGCAAAAAGGAGTACAAAAACACCCAATGACTTGTACTTGTAATACTTGCGTCGCAATCAATGTATCAATACCTGTAACATTGACGCTTACCTTGTCAACTAGAAAATAACTAAAAAAAATCTCTCTCTAATCTAATTCTGTTTCTAGCGTAAGCTAGTGAAAAGCGGACGAAAACTAAAAGTCCATCGTTAGATTCTATTTTTACATTGTCAAAGATAGATTCAATAGATTTTGAAAATGAAATTGAAATTTACAAATTAGAAAAAAATCTCTTTGACATTAAAAAATTTGAGTGCAGCAGCCCTGACTATGAAAATTATATCAAAGATGATGCATATACAGATCAGGAAAATTCTATTGCACAAACTAGTTCTGGTGGGGATTGGACAGGTATTTTGGTCTCACATGCCAATTTTGAAAAAAGATTTGTCAATTCTGATGACATATCAACTGTGACAGAATTGACTGGAAATGATTTGTAAAAAACATGCATTGTAGATATATGGACGGTTTGTGGTTTCATGTGAAGAAGAAAATATAATTGATGAAGATATTGATGGTGATTTTTATGTAAAAGACATTGCGATATACAAGAGTAAAAATTCTCCCTTATGCTAAATTCATAAAAGATCCATATTCGGGTCTCGATAACCCGAGACAGAATCAACAATAATTGCTATTATTTCAGGTCTCGGCAAGTTAGCAGAACCTAATGTAGGTAATTTTTTAAACAGCATCAAGAGTAATTCCACTATATGTTATCTAACAGAACCATTATTGGATTGATAGTTGGAAGTGCAATTATTGCAATAGGTGGATATTCTTTATTTACACATATTGGGCCAATTACAATTCATGAAGATTATTTACTGGGAGTTGGAGATGCGATTCCTTATACAATTCCTGCACCTGCACATACATCACAACAAATGAAGATTACAGGTGATGCCTTTGATCTTTCACTTTACAGCCCTGCAGACGGATTACAGATACCAAATACATCATACAAAGATGAGTTGGAACTAGTTTGGATCCATTTGGCAGACGGTGAGACAAAAATCCTAATTCAAAACACTGGAAATTCAGAACTGTCAATCACTGGGGAATTAATTCGAAGTTCTGATCCAATCTGGTTTACCTATGATATTATGGTGGTGACATCTGGAATGGTAATCATAGGATTTAGTATGGGTTTTACTTTAAGAAAGCCTAAAGGATTCTAGCTTAATTTTGCAGATTGATAGGAACCTAAAATTTTCATAAATAGAGTTTCTTGGCTTATTTTCTTTAACATTTCTGAGATCTTGGAATTGTTTTGATGTCCTTCAAAATCTACATAGAAATTGTATTCCCATGTATTTGCTTTTGTTGGCCTTGATTCAATCTTTGTTAAATTCACATTGTTTCTGTGAAAATTCTCTATTATTCTAAATAACGAGCCTGGTTCATGTTTTATTGAAAATATTATTGATGTTTTGTCATTGCCTGTTTCAGAATTATTTCCTTTTGATAGGATTAAAAATCTAGTATAGTTATTCAAATTATTTGCAATATTATCTAGAATTACTGGCATTTCATGTATTCTTGCAGCATCCTTACTGGCAATGCATGCATAATTTTCTCCGTCTAACTCTTTAACCATTTTTACACTTCCTGCAGTATCGTATGTAGGAATCGTTTTCATATTGTGCTCCTCAATAAATTTTCTACATTGACCCAATGCTTGGGGATGTGAATACACTGTATCTATTTCATCAATGCTCCTCCCAGTTCCAACCAAACAGTGCTCTATCCTGTGATAAATTTCACCTGTGGCCTTTAGAGATGTTGAATATAACAAATCATAACTTTCACCAACACTTCCTTCTAAAGAATTCTCCACTGGCAAAACTGCAAACTGGGTTTTGTCATTTGCAGCACTATCAAGAACTTCTGCAAATGTAGTTTGAGGGATGGTTTCAACCTGTTCGTCAAAAAATGATCTAGCTGCTCCTTCACTATACGCACCTCGCTCACCTTGGAACGACACACGTATCATTTCTTACCCTCTTAAATTTACAAAGTCACCATTTCCAAAGTTTGCGGAAAGTTTTCTCTCATCAATCCATGCACAATTAGTGCATTTTATTGCATCACGCATTGGAATTACTTTGTCTCCACATTTCCTGCATTTAGTAAATAAAACCCCTAAATTTGGTTCACTAATTGATGCATGAATGGTGCCGTTAAGATGATTAAGAATTTTTAATGTGACAATATCATTTACCAGAGCAACATTTCTTATTCTCAAATTTCGTGTTCCACAAATACATTCAACTTTGGATGTTGTTGGTTTTCCGTTAATGTAATCAATTGAGACTGCAATCATTGATGACATTACTGCGGCAACTGTTCCAATAATTATGTCCCCCACTCTTGGTATTGATAGGAGCTTTGGGTGCTTTACGTTGGCAGTACGTGATTCTTTGTCAATATCCTTTTCTCCAACCGTTGCTGCTCTGACCATATCTCCATCATCAAAGGCATTATTTCCTGCCTCATATTCCTCAATTGATGCTATTTTGTCCCCTGGAAATATTGCGTTTTCAGACATAATGAGAATTTTGTATTTATGATTATAATTGTTTGTGGTTTGAGGCTGCGCCAAGTTAACAGAACCCAATAGGAGATAATTATAGAAGTATAAATGAAATTAGTGGAAAAATTATTGATGCATTTCCAAATTCCAAAGTATTGCTTAATGAATTAGTAGATGAAACCCACATTTTGGAAAAAACACACTAATTCTATAATACACAATATCATAACAACCCAACATCTAACCTTAATCTTGTAAATATTAGTTGTAAAATGATTGTAATTAATCTAAATATCCATTAAATTTGAGACTGTTTATAGCATTATCAACATCTTTATCAGTAAATCCTGCATCAGGCTTTAATTCTGTAAGTTTGTCATGAATGTATTCAGTTGTATATTCATCTAACATTGCAATTTGTCGTTTTGCCCAATAATGAACAGATGCCAATAATTCTAACTCTCGAGTATTTTTCCCACTAATGAATTGAATAATTTTATTCATCTTTTCATTTATTTCATCAGGAAATTCAATATCTGAAAAATAACTGTTATATTCATAATTAAAAGTTAAATTTCTAGTATAAATTCCAGATTTTTTAGTTGGGATGTCTTTAACAATTACTTTACCATTATTTATAAAATCTGCAGCAATTTGTTGTAGCTCTCCACTTAATGGTCCATAATCTCTCCACTTGAATGTAAATAGATTAAAACTTTCATTGAAAAAATACATACTTTTCTGTAATGCTTTTTTCCCAACAATGCCAGGTAATTCTATTTTTTTATTTTCTGTTGCTTTTTTGATTAGTAATAATACAACATCATTTTTGTTATGTAATGTCATAATCATTATTTCTAGATCTAATATTGATCAACATAGGTTTAATTTCCCTAACATATGGTTAAAACTTTATTCTTGATCCCTAGCTACGTGTAGGTAAAGGATAATCGCAGCTTTCATCTAGAAAATTTTTGATCTGTTCATATTTTTCAGGAATTACGAATCCTCTAACCATAAATGGTTGATTTACCGCTAAAGTGAATACAATATTAGATCGCTTTTCTATTGGTTCTAATAATTTTCTATTTTTGTAATAAATTTGAATAGAATCTCCTTCTTCATCAACATCATCGGAAATATTGTAATTAGGCATTAATGAGTATGGAGCTCTAGATTGATGATCTGTTAGAAATTCATGTTTTTTAATTCCAAATTCAGATAGTTTTTTTAATACCTGTTTTTCAATCAAGTCCAATTCGGCAGAAGTATCTTCAGGCTTTCCTTTTACGTAAGGGGATTTTTTCCGATTTGTAAGTGGCGAATATGTTTCTACATATGGTTTTCGTTCAAGAATCTTCTTTGCAATATCTTGAACAGATACAGGATTACTTTCTTGTGAAATTATATTTAGAAACCATCTATCATCACATTCAGAATATTTTTTCAATCCAGATTCTGATTCTAGTTCTTCTAAAGAAGGAAAAGATAGAATGCCTTCAGATTTGAGAATTTCTCCACATTTCCACAACATTAATTCAAATGCTCGTTTAGTTTTATGAAAATATACTTGTTGATACATTTGATATCTTGCAAATATCATTTGTTCAACAGATTCATATCCGCCTTGAAGTACAACAAATTTTCCATTTACCGTAGCTAATTGATCAATAATTCTATGTAAATCAAATTTTCCATAAGATACTCCAGTATAATATGAGTCTCTCAAAAGATAATCTAGTCTATCAACATCTAATTGGCCACTAATGATATTGCTAAGATAAGATTTTTCTGGATAAGGATCTCCCAAAATTAGATTGCTGATTACCTGCGGATCAATTCCTGCTTTTTTAATGATTTTAGAAAAATGATGTTCCACTAATGCAGTAGAATATGATTCATGTTTCTCATCAAGCAGGCTTTCTAATGAATGGGAAAATGGGGTATGACCAATATCATGTAGTAATGCAGCAATTCGTAATGCTTGTCTATCATTATTAGTTGCAGTAAATGTTTCTCCTAATTTTTTTGTATTTTTTTCCATAGAATCAAATGCTAATCCTGCTAAATGCATAGCACCTAGAGTATGACCAAATCGTGAATGCTCTGAACCATGATATACATAATGACCTAAACTTAGTTGTTTGATATTTCTCAGTCTTTGGTATACGGGAGAACTAATAATTTCTAATTCATATTCATTGACAACGATAAATCCGTGAATTGGATCACGAAATTCTTTTACTTTATCAGCCATAATGTAATTTTACTTATCATGTAGTATCTGATGTAGCATTTCGATCAATTATTTTTACACTTTGGTTCGATCAATCTGTTCTATTACGTACACAGAAGATGAGTTGCGCAATTACAAACAAAATCCAACCTTTCATTCCGTTTGATTTCTGATTCTTCTGTAATGTCATGGAATCACAACAAGCTCGTCTTTCCATCTTATCTTGAAATTAACAATTCCACATACAATCTCACTTGTTCCATCATATCTGCATAGTTTGTTCCTAAACACATCACTACTAATTCTAAATTTCTTGATTTGAGCAATAACATGCTCAACTTTGATTCTGATTTTAGATTGGGATCTGTACCACTCCTTTTGAGATGATGCGCTCAGCTCTCTGTTCTTCTTTTTCTTGTATGGTAAATGCTGATTTGGTCTGGAAAGCCTTTGAATTCCCAAATACCCAAGATCATAAAATTGTAACAGCTCCTCAGACAGTACCGGATGTTTTGCCTTGTATATTTTGTAATCATGATGACTGCCTGGAGAATGTGCAGACTTGTGGATTATGACTCTATCAAGATTTATTGCAATCTGATTTTGTACTGTGTATTTTTTCTTTTTGCCTGAATAGTGCGATTTTTTTGGTACGATCTTTTGGTCTTGGTTGATTGGCTAGTTGTTCTGTTCCATCTGTAATTACAATTAATTCAGGAAAGAACCGTTGTAATTCTTGTATAGTTTTGAGCTTTTTGGCATCTGCATATTTTTTGGCAGGAATCGGAATTGATTGTTTTATTGCAGGCTCAATATCTAATGTCCCTCATACGTTTGATTTATCCAGATCAAAAATCATCCCCAACATGTCATATGTTGTGTACATTCGATATACGTCATAAATTTAGAATTCTGTCTTTGAGGGATAATAGATCAAATTTGTGTCGTCCTGCACCAACTCTTGCAGCCTTTTCTTTTTTGATAGACGTGGTGTGTCTCTTCTGTGGCTTATACTGTTTTTTGATTTCTTTTGACGGGGAATCAAACTGTGGAACAGTCAGCCGTTACGGATAGGAAACTGATTTGGTCTTTTTGTCAGTTTTGTGTGGTTGAACATGAATTGAGAATGATTTTTCCTATCTTTGGATCTTGTTGTAAGAAAACATTGAGATGATGATGATGATCAAATTGAATCAATTGCGCAACTGATCTATTATACAGAACCGACACAAGGAAGATTCACAGTTGAGGTCTTGATTATTTACAGAACCTGGCTTTGACGGATCTTGATAAATCATATATCTTTAAAAGACTGATGAAAACCATGAAAGCTCTGGTATATGACAGATATACTGATGATGATGATTTTTCCAAAATATTACAAATTAAAGAAATTCCAATACCTGAACCAAAATCCAATGAGGTCATAATCAAAGTAAAAACAGCTGCACTAAACTATGATGATATTTGGGCAATGAGGGGCAAACCATTGGCAATTCCATTACCACACATCTCTGGCACTGATGCTGCCGGCGAAGTTACGGCAATTGGCAGTGATGTTAAAAATATCAAAATAGGCAATAGGGTCGTATCTCATGGAAACATGTCCTGTAGAGTTTGCAATGCCTGTACAGACGGTAGGGAATTTGATTGCAGGAAACGGGCCATTTGGGGTTTTGAAACCGGCCCGCTTTGGGGAGGCTACTGTGAGTTTACACATCTTCCGGAAGTCAATGCTGTAAAAATTCCCAAAGGCGTCTCATATGATGAGGCAGCTGCTGCATCCATGACTTTGTTGACCTCGTGGCATATGCTAATTGGCAGAGCAAAAATTCAACCTGGACAGGTAGTCTTGATAATGGGTGGCAGTTCAGGAGTTGGAAATTATGGGATTCAGATTGCAAAATTATTTGGTTGTACTGTAATTGCCACTGCAAGTCCTGATAAATTAGACAAACTATTGGAACTTGGAGCTGATTTTGCAGTAAATCATAGAAAAGAAGACTGGCATAAAGAGGTAAGAAAAATTGCAAAAAAAATTCCTAAACCTTTAGGGGATGTTCCAGGGGTGGATGTAATTTTTGAACACATTGGTGGCACTCATTGGAACAAAGAACTAGCTTTGCTAAACTATGGGGGAACTATAGTTACAACCGGCGCCACTACGGGGTATGACGCCAAGACTGATCTGCGTCATATTTTCTTCAAGGGAATAAACATACTAGGTTCCACACAGGGAACTCGGGCTGAATTGGAACAAGGACTCTATTGGATGTCACAGGGCAAGATCAAATCTGTTATTGACTCTGTATATTCGTTAAAAGATGCTGCAGAGGCCCATACAAAAATGCTCAAAGGCAAAGGACTGTTTGGAAAAATCCTAATCAAGCCGGGATTATAATGATATGGACGATCCAAAGACAAACTCTATCCTGGATGAGGCTAATAGATTATTTTTGGCAGGCAAATTGCGTGAGGCCATTTCATACTATGATAAAATTCTAGGTGAAAATCCTCGGCATGTAAGCTCCCTTAACAACAAGGGATATGCCCTCAGTAAACTCAAAGACTTTGAGAACGCTATGAAATGTTATGATATGGCTTTGGAGAATTCTCCCGACGATATGTCTCTATTAATCAACAAGGTCTCGTCATTTCGCAAGCAAGGAAATTTTGTTGATGCATTATCCATCTGCAATGATATGTTGAGCCGTAATCCAAAATACAACATTGTACTTTACCACAAGGAGCGAATTTTATTTTCTATGGGAAATTATGACGAATCCATCGAGTGCTGCAATCAAATTTTGGATGACTATCCTGATAATGGTGGTGTTTTATTTGACAAATCTTGCAGTTTTGTAATGTTGTCCAAAAATAAAAAAGCACTAGATTCACTTCAACGAGCTATTTTTCAAGGGACAGAATACAAAATTAAAGCTAAAAAATCAAAAATATTTGAAAAACTTGCAAATAATAAACAATTCAAAAAATTGATTTTGTAATTATAACCAATGAGGAATTTCTAAATACTCATCAATACTCTCTTTTCGTAAAACTTTCAAAAGTGCATTGGCCTGAGGTGTAGATAATACTGGCTTGTCAAACTGATTATCTGTAGAAATTCTTGGGCATGCAACCTGGATAAATGCATCAATTCCCCCAAGACTGTTTAATCGCTCATTTGTAATGTCTGTAAGTGCAAACAACTGGACTGCTTTTCCTTCTTTTTCTAGTTCTTTTTTAAATTTCAGGCCAAATACTTTTGATAGCTGGCCTTCTTTTAACCCAATGATTATCCCAAATGATTTTGCTTCTGCCGCTTTGAATATTGCTAGAGTAGCTTTCTTTTTTAGCGAACGTGCAAATTCTGTTATTTCTCTTACTTCGTTAAAATACGGATCTAAAACAAATGTTGGCAAATTCGTTGATAATGCGATTCCTGCTGCATGAAAATTACTTTGCCCCAAAAATACGTATGCATCAACCTCTCTTTTTAATTCTGTTGCGGGATAAAACTCACAGCCAAACACTTGGCCGTCATTTAACTGGCCTTTTCCTTTTCCAATTTTTACCTTGATTCCATTTTTTGTTAAAATTTTCTCAACCCTGTCCATTTGATGTAGATGCTGACTATCTGTAACCAGTGAGATCAACTTCCCCTTTAGGATTCCTGTACATTTTTCTGCAACACTGTCAAATCCAACATCATCAAAAGCATCAATCAGAACCAAGTTTTTTTCTAATGACTCTGTATTAATGGTGTGTCCAATGTTAAATTGAATTTCTGCCCCTAATATTTTTGAACCCGTCGTATTCAAATCACAAGTTCCCCATGTGGTATCTGCTAAAACATATGCTGGTATTTCATATTTTGTTGAAATTTTAATTGCCATATCTTGAACCTGAGGCAGCATGCCATCTGGACCATTCAATGAAACAGAAGCTGGCCTCTTTTCATCTATCTCTTTGAAAATTCTTGCTTCATCTATTATAATCAATTTAGCTTGGAATGGTACTTTATTAATTTAAATCAACTGTACCGTACAACAACTAAAAATGCCTGATCAGTCAAAACAAGTCATGGAAAAGGAGACCATACTTCATGTGGGATTTGATGATACTGACTCTCCTAAGGGCATGTGCACTACATTTCTTGCATACAAAATTGTTGATTCACTCCAAAAACAAAAAACAGAATTTTTAGATTTTCCACGATTAATTAGATTCAATCCCAACATTCCGTGGAAAACCAGAGGGAATGGGGCAGTCTCCTTTAAAATAAAGACAAAAACTCCCTCTAAAATAAAAGATCAAATAAAAAAACTTGTTTCAAAATATTCTGATACTAAAAATGGTGCAAATCCTGGACTAGTATTTTTTGAAAGTGATACTATTCCATCTGAATTTACCAAATTTAGCAGATTGGCCTTGTGGCAGCTAATTAATCGTAACAATGCAAAAACATTTGCTAAAAATAATAAAAATAATCTTGAGATTCATTATCAGGGAAACGGCCAAGGACTAATTGGTGCCATAGGTGCAATTGGCTATGATTTCCATGATCATACGTTGGAGCTTTTGAGTTACCGCAAAAAATCAAAGTTTGGAAAAGAGAGAAAAATTTCTACTGAGAGTGTCAAAAATATGCAGGAAAAAACTTTTCCGAATACGTTTAACAGCTTTGATACAAAGAAAGGTCGAGTTTTAATCACCCCGCACGGACCTGACCCTGTTTTTTATGGCATCAGAGGTGAGAATGTCGATTCATTGATTTATGCCACTAAAATTCTCAAAACATCTGAAAAATTAGATGGATACATGATTTTTAAATCAAATCAGGGAACAGGTGATCATTTGAAAAATGAATTAAATTTTGAAAGCATGAAACCCTATGCGTCTGGAACAATTTCCGGAGTCGTATCAAACATGCCAAAAATTGCAAAAGGCGGCCATGTGTTTTTTAAAATTACCTCAAAGAATCATGAATTTTGGTGTGCTGTCTACAAGCCAACTGGCATGGCCATAACTGCATCAAATTTGCTAAAAGGAGACAAAATCAATGTCGGCGGTGGAGTTAGAAGGGCCTCTAAAAATTTCCCACGGATAATCAATCTTGAATTCATTGATGTTATCTCACTTGAAAAAAATACCGCACTATCAAATCCCGAATGCCTAAAATGTGATAAAAAAATGAAATCTAAAGGCATCAATCAGGGATTTCAGTGTATTCGTTGTGGAAAAAAATCTTCCAAAAAAATACCCATTGAAATTTCAAGAAACATCAAAAAACAACTTTACCTTCCAAAAATTTCTGCCCACAGGCATCTGACTAGGCCCTTACAGAGAATTGGAATGGCCAACAAATCATCAAAATTTGATAAATCCCTTTCATGGTTTTGCGTTTATGGAAAATAGGTAGCGGGGAGTAGATTTGAACTACTGAACTGCGGGTTATGAGCCCGCCGGGATGACCTGGCTTCCCCACCCCGCTGAACATAAATGAAGCTGAGCCGTATATACGCTTTATCAAATTCTTGAAAGTAATTAATAGGATTTCAAGTCCCCATCTTTTCGTGGACAAAAAAATTCAAGTCGCTGTAATTATTGTTGCCATTGTATTTTCAGTACTAGTTTTAACATCTCCAACTGATCCGATTCCACTGCCTCTCCCAAACTCTAGCTCTGAAAGTGATTTTGTAACTGTTTTGGCTAGAAATCTCGACAAGCCTCGCGCTATCGCTGTTTCTGATGATAGGATTTTTGTTACTGAAAAAGGCGGAACAATCAGAGTAATTCAAAACAACACCTTGCTTGAATCACCACTGGCCACATTACGCGGCGCTGATGTATTTGATGGTGGATTACTAGGAATTGCATTGCATCCAGATTTTTCCACCAATCATTACATGTATGTATTTCTGACCTATGAAGAGGATGGCAATCTATGGAATAAGATTTTAAGAATCACCGAATCAGAAAACAAACTGCAAACTGCAAAAGTTATTTTGGATAAAATTCCCGGCTCCTCGTTTACAAATGGCGGCTTTATTAAATTCGGACCTGATGAAAAATTGTACATAGGTACAGGTACGGTCTCTGATGCGTCTCATCTTCCACAGGATCCTGATTCTCTGTCTGGAAAAATTTTAAGAATAAATGATGATGGCACTTTTCCTGACGACAATCCCTTTTCGAATTCCCCAGTCTATTCCTTAGGGCACAGAAATCCCCAAGGAATGACTTGGGATGATGACGGAAATCTGTTTGTCGCAGAATTTGGGCCAGAAAAAAATGATGAAATTAATCTAATTCAAGCGGGGAAAAACTATGGATGGCCTGAACAGCAGTGTTCTGGTAATGAGAATTTTGAGAATGCCGTTATTTGCTATGATCCAAGTATCGAGCCTGGCGGCATCTTGTTTTACTTTGGGGATTCATTGGATTTTGAGTCCTCATTCATTATGGCTTCTATGAGGGCTGCAAATCTCTACCAGGTTGATTTTGAGCAAGGACTGAGTTCCCAAAAATCAGTTCTTAGTGGCATAGGCCGTGTGCGCGATGTTGTAGAGGGCCCTGATGGCAGCCTTTATGTAATCACTTCAAATACTGATGGAAAAGGTTTTCCAGATGGTACGGATGATAAACTATTGAGGATATTAAAATAAAATGCCTGACTCGTCAATTTCAAAATTTTTTGAAAAATCTAGAAAAGAAAGATTGGAGGCCGTTGCCAATTTTGCAAATCTATCAAGTGAAGAACTGGAAATTTTACAAAGTGAAAACGGGGGAATTTCTTTTGACAAAGCAGATAAAATGGTTGAAAATGCAATTGGAACCTTTTCACTGCCGTTAGGAATTGCCACAAATTTTAAGATTAACGGCAAAGATTACGTTGTACCTATGGTTATAGAAGAGCCGTCAGTAATAGCTGCTGCGTCAAAAGGAGCCAAGGCAGCGCGAATCAAAGGCGGATTTAAAGTCTTAGCTGATGAGTCTTTTAGCATTGGTCAGATACAAATGCTAGATGTTGACATTCAATCAGCTGTATCGCAGATAAAAAATTCTACAAATGACATCATACAATTGGCAAATTCAAAAAGCAGCACTTTATCTAAAATGGGCAAGGGTGCAAAAGAAATCTCATGCAGGGAAATTGACACTCCTTCTGGAAAAATGCTGATTGTTGAGTTGCTTGTTGACGTAGGTGATGCCATGGGTGCCAATATAACAAATACCATGTGCGAGGCTGTCTCCCCCCTGATTGAAAAAATTACCGGCAGCAGGGCATTGCTAAGAATACTGTCCAATTATTCCACCAGAAGAATGGTTAAAGCAAAAGCCATATTTGAAAAAGAAGCTGTAGGCGGAGAGCAGGTCGTTGATAACATTATCTCTGCATTTGAATTTGCTGATAATGATGTGTACAGGGCTGTCACTCATAACAAAGGTATCATGAATGGAACCATAGCTGTTGCAAATGCCGTAGGCCAGGATAGCCGAGCAATAGAGGCTGCAGCAAATGCATATGCGGCACAAACTGGAAAATATCGCTCCCTAAGTAAATGGAGTAAGGATGATCAGGGAAATCTGATTGGAACTTTGGAGATGCCACTCTCTGTAGGTATTGTGGGCGGAATTGCAAATGTCCATCCGGTAGCCAAAGTCTGTACAAAAATTCTTGGAGCTGCATCTGCTCAGGAACTAGCATGTGTTATGGCTGCTGCAGGACTGGCTCAAAATTATAGTGCAATCAGAGCTCTTGTCACTGAAGGAATTCAAAAAGGACACATGCGCCTTCATGCAAGGAATTTAGCTGCTGCAGCAGGTGCCACACCTGATCAAACTGATGAAATCGTTCAAAAAATGATTGAAGAAAAGAAAATTTCACTTGATAGGGCCAAAGAGTTACTTGGGCAAATTTAAACATGCGATTATATACCTAAAAAGTGAAAAAATTAAAAATGTCTGAAGTAAAATTTGCCATTCCAAAAGGAAGTTTAGAGGAGGCCACCTTCAAATTGCTGGAAAGATCATTTACCAAAATAAATCGAAAAAACAGAACATATCGAGTCTATCTGGATGATCCAAGCATTGTTGTCAAAATGCTTCGTCCCCAAGAAATTCCGACACTGGTTGCAGAAGGATTGTATGATGTAGGAATTACCGGAAAGGACTGGGTAGAAGAAACAAGTTCTGATGTTGAACCAATTTTGGATTTGGAATATGGAAAAATTAGACTGGTAATTGCGTTTCCTGACAAGTATCGCTACAAAAATCTTGATGAAATGATTGCAGACTATGGTAAAAAGAAGAAAACACTTAGAATTTCATCCGAGTACCTTACAACTGCATCAAAATTTCTAAAGCAGTCAAAGTCCTACAAAAAATATTATGGCTCTAAAGATCCGCTGATTGTTACTCCCTGGGTTAGACTGGGAAACAACAAAAGTGTTCAGATTCATTTATCATTTGGTGCGACAGAAGCAAAGCCGCCTGAGGATGTGGATGCAATCATGGATGTAACAGAAACTGGTACGACCTTGAGACAAAACAAACTCAAAATTGTAGATACAGTTCTTACCTCGACTGCACATTTGATTGTAAATAAAAAATCGCTAAAAGATCCCAAAAAACGTGAAAAAATCTTTGATATTGTAACCCTGATGAGGGGTGCAGTTCAAGGCAGGAAATTCTTACACATTTATCTAAACGTTGAAGAAAAAAATCTGAAGAAACTCTTGGCACAGATGCCATCTCTCAAAAAACCTACAATCAGTCCACTAAGTGAGCAAGGATGGTTTGGCGTAAATACAGTAATCCAAAAGGAAGAATTCCACAAACTCATTCCCAAGTTAAGGAAGATTGCCCAAGGTCTTGTGGTTCACGAACCCAAACAAATACTTGAACTTGAGGAGATAAAGCGTGACGAAGAAAATTGATGAGAGTAATCAAGGTTAGCAATGTTGAGCAGTTTGCAGCTAAAATACTTCCAAGACAGCCTCAAAATAGCAAAGTTGTAGCCGAGTCAATTCTAAAGGACGTTAAAAAAAATGGCGATGTTGCAGTTCGAAAATATGAAAAAAAGTTTAGCAAGGCAAACATTTTCTCATTACGCTTAACCCAAAGTGAAATAAAAAATGCATACTCAAAAATATCTAAAACCGAACTTGATGCATTACGGCTAGCGAAAGCTCGGCTTGAAAAAACAGAATCTGCTGTCAAATCATTGCTCAAAAACAAAACAATCCGCAATGATGGGATTAAAATTTCAAAAAAATTCATTCCTATTCAAAGTGCTGGATGTTACATTCCTGGCGGATTGGCAAGGTATCCAAGCTCCGTTATAATGTCGGTAATCCCTGCAAAAATTGCAGGCGTCAGACGTATTGTAGTTGTATCCCCGCCAAACTCTAATGGAGAAATTAACCCGCTAACTGTTGTAGCTGCTGATGTTTGTGGTGCTGATGAAATTTACAAAACAGGCGGTGTGCAATCCATTGCGGCATTATCCTATGGGACAAAATCTATCTCCAAAGTTGATAAAATTGTTGGTCCCGGAGGAACATTTGTTACGGCTGCAAAATTTTTAATCAGTGATCAGACCGGAATTGATATGCTTGCAGGTCCAACTGAATTGGGAATAATGGCAGACAATTCGGCAAATCCAAAATTTGTAGCATTGGATTTGATTTCACAGGCCGAACACAGCAATGACACCTTTTGTTATTTGATTACCACCTCTGAAAAACTTGCAATATCTGTCAGGAAAACCATCTCAGAGCTAATCCCATCCATCCAGAGAGGAAAGATTGTAAAGTCCAGTCTTGAGAATAATGGATTTATTGGATTGTGTAAAACCAGCTCTGATATGATAAAGCTTGCAAATATTTTGGCCCCTGAGCATTTACAAATCATGACAAAAAACCCTGAATCAATCTCCTCCAAAATTAATTCCTCGGGACTTGTCTTGATTGGATGTAACACTCCCTCATCTGCAAGTGACTATATTCTGGGCTCAAATCACATCTTACCCACTAATGGATTTGGAAAAACCAGAGGCTCCCTCTCTGTCTTGGATTTTATCAAGGTCAATACGCAGATAACATCATCCAAAAAGGCGCTATCAAAACTATCAAAACATCTCAAAGTCCTAACTAACGCTGAAGGGCTTGCGAATCACTATGAGGCAGTAAGAGGTAGATTAAATTGAAAAAAAATTGGTTTGAGGAAAAAATCAAAAAATTCAATTCCATTGGAGGCTACCAAAAACCAGAGCTTGTTCAGGATTCCGTAAAACTTGACTCGAATGAAAACTATGTAATTCCAAAACAATTTCAAAACGATATAATCTCCTTTGCAAAAAAAAATTCAGACATAAGGGAATATCCGCTTGGCGGTGCTGAAAAACTGGCTTGTTCCATATCAAAATTTATCAAAATACCGCCATCAATGATCGGCGTAGGCAATGGGTCTGATCAAATTTTAGATCTAATTCTTTCAAATTTTGCATCAAAAGAAACCAAAGTTCTTACTTCAAACCCTACATTTGGATTTTTTGAGGAACGTTGTAAATTATATGATATACCGCTAATTACAATTCCATTTTCTAATAAAATGACATTAGACATCAAAGATTTTATAAGAGAATCTAAAAATGCAGATATTCTTTATTTGGATTCTCCAAACAATCCCACTGGATTCCAATTTACAAAAAATGAGTTACAAAAGCTTGTAAAATCTTTCAGTGGTCTTGTAATAATTGATGAGGCATACGGGGAATTTGGTGAATACTCTCTTTCAAGTATGGTCAAAACTCAAAACAATCTGATTGTTGTTCAAACCCTTTCAAAATCTTTTGGCCTGGCAGGATTGAGATTAGGTTATTTTGTTGCAGGCAAAAAATTCACTGAAACTTTTATGAATGTTTTACAGTATCCATACCCCATCAGTACAATTACGATTGAATCTGGAATCCAGGCTTTGGAAAAATCAAAACCAATGAAAGACACTCTTGCTGTTATCAAAATTGAAAGAAAACGGATTATTGAAACTTTACAAAAATATGATGTCTTTGATGTGTTTGATTCCAAGGCTAATTTTGTGCTTTTTGATGCCCATGGTGCCTACAAACGTGTTTATTCGGCACTTGCTGAGCAGGGCATCTCGATTCGCAAACTTGGCAAAATTGGAAATCATGATGGATGTCTTCGAGTGACTATTGGAACAAAAGAAATGAATTCAAAATTCTTGCTGGCTATTCGTGATTTATTGGGATGACTCTAACAAAAAAATCTAAAGGAATCTATATCGATAGTTCTAGAATTCAAACATTAAATGAGATTGATGCAATAATTTTTGATTGCGACGGGGTATTAATTGATATTACAAAATCATATGATCTGGCAATCATAAGAACCACTCAATATGTGTTGGAAAACTTGGCAAAAATTGATACTGCGATTGATGTTGATTTCAAAATTATTGACGGATTCAAATCCACTGGGGGGTTTAATGACGAAGTTGATTTGACGTATGCTGCTATAATCTCACTTGCAGCTGCTGCTAGTAAATTAGAAAAAGATCAAACCAATTTTATTTTTGATGTGATAAAAAATTCTGATTCCAGCGGTATTATTTCTGTTGAAAAATATATTGAAAAGCAACAGGTTGATATTTCTGATATCAAAAAACAACTATCATATCCTGGAACCCATCATGACAATCCGCTATGTCAAATATTTGATCAGATTTTTTATGGACCTGAACTATATAAAAAATTATTCAGCAGCACTTCAAACTTTTCTGATTCTGGGCTGATTGAACAAGACATTATAATTTTAGATGATGCTTTGGCTGAAAGATTACAGAAAAAATTCAAGTCAAAAATTTCCATGGTGACCGGCAGAGGAAAGGAATCTGTAAGATATTCTTTGAAATCACTACTGACAAAATTTGACCTGTCTCATTCCATGTTTCTTGAGGATGAATCACGGGAGCTTGCAAAGCCTAACCCCCAATCACTGGTAGATTCAATTATTGGAATGAACAGCGTTTCAACACTTTACGTTGGAGATTCTATGGAGGATTTTATTATGGCAAAAAAGGCAACTGATTTGGGGCATAAAACTATATTTTGCGGAATTATAGGTACGAGTAAAAATCCTCAAGATAAATTGGACTTGTTTGAGAAAAATGATGCTGTTTTGGTATTAGATTCAATCCATCAATTACCAAAGGTATTAAATTTAGAATGATACAATTACATGTCTGTGAGAAAAATGACACCACGAAAGGCATCAATTAACCGAAACACAAAGGAAACTAGTGTCTCAGTATCGGCAAACATTGATGGAACTGGAAAAACATCCATCAAAACTGGCATCAATTTTCTTGATCATCTGATTGTATCCTTTGGCACTCATGGAATGATGGACCTCAAGGTTGCTGCTAAATCAAATGATGGAATCGAACACCATTTAATTGAAGATACTGCAATTACAATCGGTCAGACAATAGACAAGGCGCTAAGCTCTAGAAGTGGAATTGCCAGATTTAGCTATGCCTCTGTTCCTATGGATGAATCACTAGCTGAGGCCTCAATTGATTTGGTAAAACGCCCATTTTCAAAATTGACGCTGTCTATCAGACGAAACAAAATTGAAGATATATCAAAAGAAGATCTGGAACACTTTTTCCAATCATTGCTGCAAAATCTCAATAGCTGTATTCACCTTACTGTAAAGTATGGGGATAATGATCATCACAAGGCTGAGGCTGCAATCAAATCACTTGCCGTTGCATTAAGGAATGCATGTGCATTAGATAAAAAACAAAAAGGAATTCCAAGTACAAAGGGTTCAATGTAATGGCAAGGGTTGCAATTTTTGATTACGGCGCTGGAAATATTTTCAGCCTAAAAAATTCCCTTGAAAAAGTAGGGGCATCAGTTGATGTGATAACAAACTTTGATAAGGCAAACACATATTCTGGTTTATTATTGCCAGGTGTTGGAAATTTTGATCCTGCCATGATTAGCATTAGAGATTTCTCCAAGATTCAATTTGAAGAATATGTGGGAAACATGCCTGTCCTTGGGATTTGCCTTGGAATGGAAATGTTTTTTGAAAAAAGTGAAGAAGGCAAGGAATTGGGTTTGAATGTCATTGATGGTAAAGTAATTGTACTTCCGTCATCAATGAAAGTGCCGCACATGGGATGGAATAATCTTGAAATTAAAAAACCTGGGAAAATTCTTGAAGGGGTCAAGGATGATTCTTGGGCTTATTTTGTTCATTCGTACAGAGTCAAGCCTGAATCAAATGACGTGATAACTGCTGAATCCGATTATGGGATTAAGGTGCCTGCCGTCATCGAGTCTGGTAATTTTTTTGGCACACAATTTCATCCTGAGAAATCAAGCACTGTGGGAAAAATTATGCTGGAGAATTTTCTTAAAGAGTGTAAAAAATGAAAATTATTCCCGCTATTGACTTGATGGATGGTAAAGTTGTTAGACTGTACAAAGGTGATCCTGCCCAAAAAACTGTGTACAGTGATGATCCTGTAGAAACTGCCAAACAATGGGAATCTGCAGGTGCAGATATTCTTCATTTGGTAGATTTGGATGCCACACTTGGTTTAGGCTCCAATCTTGATGTGATTAAAAAAATACTTGACACAGTATCAATTCCTGTTGAAGTTGCAGGCGGACTACGAGACAAATTATTGGTTCTGGAAATGGCAAAACTCTCAGAACGTATTGTGCTGGGAACTCTGGCATTTAAAGACAAACCGTTATTGCAGTTGCTATTATCTGAACTTGGCCCTGCAAAGATTGTAATATCTATTGATCATAAAGATGGCGATATTGTGATTCATGGCTGGCAGCAGGAAGCTGGAATCCAATTAATTCCTGCAATCAAAGAATTCCTTGAAATGGGCTTTACTGAATTTCTACTTACAAATGTCAATCGTGACGGAACCCTTGAGGGACCTGATTTGGAATTTTTGGAGCAGACATGTGTATTTCCAAATGCAAATGTAATTGCCAGTGGAGGAATTTCTAATATCCATGATGTCAAGGATGTAAAAGAAAAAAATGCATATGGTGTGGTTCTTGGGAAGGCACTTTACGAGAACAAAGTCTCAATTGAGGATGCAAAAAAGATATCATGACTTTAACTAAAAGAATTATTCCTTGTCTGGATGTAAAAGATGGCAGGGTAGTCAAAGGATTGCATTTTGAATCAATCAAGGATGCAGGTGATCCTGTAGAGTTGGCAGAAAAATATAGTAATGAGGGCGCTGATGAGCTAGTTTTTTTAGACATTACTGCATCTGATGAGCAACGGAAAACAATCAAAGACTTGGTTAGAAAGGTGGCATCAGTAATTGATATTCCATTTACTGTAGGTGGCGGAGTTAAATCATTAGATGATGCAAGAAATATCCTACTTAACGGCGCTGATAAGGTTGGAATCAACACTGGTGCGGTAAAAAATCCCGCAATCATTACTGAATTGATGGCGTTATTTGGTCGCCAATGCGTTGTAGTTGCAGTTGATGCCAAAAGAAACTATGATGCCATTGATGGAAAAAATATTTTTATCGAAGATGAGAACCAATTTTGGTTTGAAGTTTTCATTTATGGTGGAAAAGAAGGAACCGGAATCGATGTAATTGAATGGGTAAAAAATGCCGAAGCATTAGGTGCTGGTGAGATTCTTCTTACCAGCATTGATAAGGATGGCACAAAAGATGGCTATGATATTTTATTGACGCAAAAGGTTGTAGAGTCCGTCTCCATACCTGTTATTGCTTCGGGTGGATGCGGAAAACCCGATGACATGGTCAGTGTTTTTAAAGAATCAGATGTGGATGCTGCTTTAGCTGCCTCAATATTTCACTATGACACACACGGTGGTGTAAATGGAGTAAAGACCCATCTGAAGAACAGTAAAATCCATGTAAGGTTATAATAGCTATTTTACCACTTTTTGCTATGGAAAAATCTGTCAGTGAAATAGATTTTGAGAAAAGCGGTGGCCTTGTACCTGTAATTGTCCAAGATGCAAACACAAAAGATGTTTTGACTCTGGCTTATGCAAACAAGGAATCTTTGGAACTTGCAAAAAAAACTGGAAATTCTTGGTTCTGGAGTCGTTCACGAAACAAGCTTTGGATGAAGGGAGAAGAATCTGGCAACACTCAAAAAATCAAAGAGATCTTAATTGACTGTGATTCAGATGCAGTTATCTATCTTGTTGAACCTTCAGGGCCTGCTTGTCATTTGGGTGAGAAAGTCTGCTTTCACAACAGCTTGGAAAAATAGTCTAGCATTTTGGCTGGTAACTTTCTTCTTCACCTGGAAGAATCTGCCCTGTTATTTTGAATTCCAAGCTTGCATAATCAGTTCCCCTAAACACAACTCTCCAGTCTCCTACAAAATCATCCACAGTACAGTATTCGTTTATTTTTGAAAGTTTCGGTTCAAAATAATAGTTAAATGCAGATGTTTCTGATCCGTCAAATGGCAGAGTAAAGTAAACTGAATAATGTGTGTTGTTTAACGGTCTGAGCAATACAATCTCGCCTTTTTCATAATGACCTATTGGTCCAGCCCTTAAGAAAATTTTCTCACCTAAAATATACTCACTTCGATCAATTTGAAAAGGTCCTGATGTAATCCATTCCCTCTGTTTGGATGAATATTCATTTTCTAATGCTGCTTTTTGAATATCATCTATTTTTTCTTGGACTATGGGTATTTCTTTTTCATTTATTTCTATATCAAAAGAGTCTTTAACTTTTATTTCATCTGGTACTTGATTACTTGCTGCCACAGTTCCAATTATAGCAATGATTATTCCCACAATAATTAAAACCAGTATCTTGCTATTCACAAAAATATTTTTCTCAAAATAACTAAAAACCTTACTCATAATGAAAAATTACAGAATTTTTGATTTTTTGTCGATTTTTTGGCAATTCCTGTGTTTTTTGCTGTTTTACGCAATGCTGAATTTCTCATTATTTTTTATATCCCTTAAAGTTAAGTAACACTTAACTTGATATTAGGATTTTTTATGTGTGTTATCAAAGGAATTACTGATCTTGGCTAGAACTTTCCTACAATGCAGAGAATGTAAAAAAGACTATGATACTGCCTTCAAATATGTCTGTGATGAGTGTTTTGGACCACTTGATGTAAAATATAATTTTCCTACAATTACAAAAAATACCTTTACAAATCGTGAGCATACCTATTGGAGATATTTTGAACTGTTGCCAATAGAGAACAAATCCAACATTGTCAGTATTGGCGCAGGTATGACCCCCCTTATCAGGGCTGACAATCTTGGAAAAAAACTGGGATTAAACAACCTGTACATCAAAAATGACTCTGTGAATCCCACATTTTCATTCAAAGACAGGCCTGCCGGAGTTGCAATATCAAAAGCAAAAGAGTTTGGTTTGTCTGCTGTAGGGTGCGCATCCACTGGAAATTTGGCATCTGCTACTGCAGCTCATGCAGCTAAAGCTGGATTACCGTGCCATGTATTTGCACCAAGTAATATTGAGATGGCAAAGATTACACAGGCGTTGTCATATGGTGCAAACTATGTCGCAGTAGATGGGACATACGATGATGCAAATAGAATTGCTGCACAAATTGGTGACAGCAAAGGAATTGGCATAGTAAACATCAACATGCGCTCTCACTATGTGGAAGGCTCTAAAACATTTTCATTTGAAGTGGCAGAGCAACTTGATTGGCAGGTACCTGACCAACTAATAGTCCCGGTGGGAAGTGGGGCAATGCTTAATGCGATCTGTAAAGGATTTGAGGAACTGCAGACTGTTTCATTGCTTGATGACGTTTCAAACATGCGCATGATTGCAGCACAACCGCATGGGTGTGCGCCCATCGTTGATGCATTTAAGAAAAACAGTAGCAAAGTAATTCCGGTTGAATACCCTGATACCGTTGCAAAAAGTCTAGCAATTGGTGATCCTGGTGATGGTAGATATGTCTTGAAAAGGTTGCAGCAGTACAATGGATTTGCAGAAGAATCAGACAACAAAGAAATCCTTGATGCAATCTTGCTGCTTGCGCAAACTGAAGGAATATTTACAGAACCTGCCGGCGGTGTCTCGATATCTGTTCTTCAAAAAATGGTTGAACAAGGAAAGATTGATGCAAATGACAAAGTAGTATGCTATGTTACCGGCAATGGACTCAAGGCAACTGAATCAATCATGGAAGTTTTACAAAAACCCACAGTAATGAAGGCAGACATTGGTGAAATATCGGCGGTAGTAAACTAGCATGGCAAATATCACATTTACAATTCCTTCTGTGCTTAATGCCGGCAGCGGAGAAAAAAAAACTGAAATCTCAACAGACTCCCTGCAAGATGCATTTGCAAAGATATCTGAGATTTTAGGTGATGATTTTAGGCGCAGGGTGCTAGAGGATGACAACACACCGCGCTCTTTGATTAACATCTACATCAATGGAAAGAATGCGAAATTTTCTGGCGGCATGGATACTGTTCTAAAAGATGGCGATGAAATCTATATCTTACCTGCAGTTGCCGGAGGCTCTGATGAGTTGTCTGAAAAAGAACTGGACAGATACTCACGCCAGGTGATGCTTGAAGAAATTGGATACAACGGGCAATTAAAATTAAAAAATTCCACAGTCTGCGTTGTTGGAACCGGCGGATTGGGACATCCAATCATCACAAGACTGGCTGCAATGGGCGTTGGCACATTACGAATTGTTGATAGAGACGTAATTGAGCTATCCAATCTGCATAGACAGACACTGTTTGATGAATCCGATGTCGGGCAAGTAAAAGTTGAGGTTGCCGCAAAAAAACTGAAAAAATTAAACTCTGAATGCAGCATTGAGGCACTAACTGTCTCTGTAAATGATTACACCGCACTTGAAGTTGTAGAGGGATGTGATGTTGTAGTTGATGCACTAGATTCAGTTAATGCAAGATATGCATTAAACAAAGCTTGCGTAAAGTTTGGAATTCCATTTGTTACAGGAGCTGCAGTTGGACTTGCAGGATGGGCATTTACTGTTTTGCCAAAGGAGACTGCATGCTATTACTGTGTAAATCACGAGCTCAATGAGGATACCATGCCAACATGTAGCATTGAAGGAGTACATCCATCAATTCTTTCTATTATTGGCGGAATACAAGTTGCAGAAGCTGTAAAAATAATTACTGGAAAGGGATCCGTTCTATCTAAGAAGCTTGTTCATTTTGACATTGAAAACTTTGCAGTAGATACGATGAAGACATTCAAACAGGAAGACTGTCCAGTTTGTGGAACCGGCAAATTAAAAGTCGTTGCAAAAGAAGAATTAATTTTAGAGGAACTGTGTGGCAGAAATAGGGGAAAGCGCACATACTCTATTACGCCAACTCAGACATTTGATCTTGATGTGAATGGCGTCACTATCATTGCAAAAGAAAAGGGATTTCTTGTAGAAAATCTGGGCAATCTGGGATTGTCCATGAGAACCAGTGAATTATCTGTAAACTTTATGAGGAAAGGATCCGCAGTAGTGATTGGTTCAAAAGACAAAGGAGATGCCATAACGTTATACAACAGTCTTCTAGGCAAAGGGATCAAGGCATAAAACAGGCTATAAAAACTTCATAAATTACACATAAAACCTACAAAATCTGATGATTAGATCTAGTTTTGTGAGACAAAATATCATTAATATGACTAATTTATCTAATAATTACATTAAATTTTAAAAATTGATAAAAAAATAATATACTTGTGGACAATTTGTTCATTAATGTTATATAGTAATTTTAAAGAAAAAGACCAATAACATGAATAACGAAATAGGACGAAAAATAACTAGTCTTACATTAATGACAATTATGTTAGCAGGCGGTATGACCGTTGCCTCATCAGGAATGATGCCGGCAGCACATGCAGCTAATTCTAACCTATTTGTTTCCGCAGAAAACTCACAGTTTAACAACTACATGTCCGGCCCTCAAGTAATTGAGGTCGTGGTCATCAATTCTGACATTAATGATACAGATCAAGGAGAAGGTGAGCCTATAGTAACTATCAACGGCAGCAAACTTAGAATGGTCCAAGCCACTGATGGTAACTGGTATGGTTACTTTGCAGATGCTGCCCAAGCCCGAATCGCAGATTCAACTGTTCAAATAGCTGGTTCTGGTTTAGACTTTGGTACAATCTGTCCAAGTAGTACAACATATCTTGGTGGTGACTCAAAGTTTGTAAGTGAAACCGTTGGTGTAGCAGTACCCGCCGCAATATTGGGCAGTACTCAATCACAGGAAGTTGACTTATGTCTAGGTAAACCAAGCTCAGTACCAGATAATGATAGAACCGGCACTGACGCAATGAACGTACTTAGAGAAGTTAAAGAAATCAATGATTTCAATGGTGGTCAAATTGGCATCGGCAACGATGTTTTGGATAACTATGATCACGTATGGCCTTTCATCCAACTATATGACTTGTCAGTCGGTGGCAATGTTAACGTAGAATACAATCCAGGAAGTGGTCTTCAATCAACATCACTTACTTTTGATTCTGCAGAAGCATTTGCCAGCGCAGAGTTAGACAGATCAAAGTATCCAAATAATGCTCAAGTACATGCCACGATTACTGACTTGTGGCTAAATATCGACCCAACTGATGAAGACTCTTGGACATTTGGTACTAATGCAGACCACGTAGATGCTGGTTCGTATTACCAAGTATTCGATGAAAACGGAACATTTGATCCTTCTGCTATCGTGAACATTTCAAGTGAATTAGATTTATTATTGTGTGAAACCAATTGTAAATTATTTATTGACTTGAATGCTCAAGGCGCAGAATTTCCTGTTCTTGAACTTCAGGATAACGGTGACACTGATCTAGCTATGCTAGAAGGTACTGTGTCGCCAGAATTCCTAGGATCCGTTCCTGTAACTATCACCGAAATAGGTCCAAAAAGTGGTATCTTTGGTACATATGATGAATCAGATGTATCAGTATTGAAAATTACAAGTAATGCAGCAAGGGATACCTCTGCTACCTTGGGATACAATGAAGATGGCCATTCAATTTTGGTGGGATTCGATTTTGCAACAATTGACATTGAATCAGTTGATGACGAATGGAACTCTGGTGAAGGAATTCCAATAATTCTCATCGATGGTGACGCTAACAGCAACAGTAGAGCTGATGAAGATTTGGATTTGTTTAATCCAGATGTATCACTCATTCCATCTCTATCCACTGGTACCCCATTCACTTTGGGTGCAAGTGGCGCTAAACTAGAGGTACGATTATACGATGAGACTATCTTCAAGTTAGCTTCTATTGTTTATGATGCTGATGCTGCTGATGCTGCTAAAAAGACAGGTATCATCACTATAGATGAAAGTAGTGGTGCACTTTCAGATCCTCCTGTGTATGAATTTAATCTTACGGGATCATTTGATCTTGTTGAGATTCTTAATTCTGATGGAGATCTTGAGATTGTTCTTGTTACAGATGCTATTGGAGAGCGTATTCCTGGAGGTGATGCTATCGTCGTTGATAGTATTATTGATTCTAATGGAGATGTTACCCATTCTGAAGCAGAAGCAGGCGAACTTGAGGACTACAGATTATCTGGAGAACCAGCAAAGGTAGATGCCTTTAGTGATAGAGCCTTAATTTCTGTTCCAACAAACACAGAACGTAATGGTGATCTTCGCTCAGTACTAATTGACTTAGGCGTTACGATGGAAGAACTACTAAACACCATAAATGATAACGCTGTTGATGAGGATGGTGAATCCGTTGAGGGTTTCACTGGTTTCAACATGTTTAATTATGATGTTAGAAGTTTCGAACCAGAAACAGGCAGCGTTAATATTTCCTTGGTATATTCTGCCTCGGCTATATTAGATAAACCTGATGATAGAGTCTATGAATTTATTATTGGTTCTGATGTATCCTATGAAATTTTTGAGTCTGTAAACACAATTCCATTAGTTACAGGTAGTGATGGCCAAGGATACGGTTCACTTGATAAAAATCAAGATGAGTCATTATTTGGTATTGAACCAACAGATAACATTGGATTATTGATTCAATTTGATACCCCAGTAGATCCACCAACTGATAGAGCTCCAATTGTAGCAGACTTTTTCTCATACGGATTCTATAATGATGGTTTAGTCGGCTCCGAAAGGATTGCAAACCAAATCATTAGAATTGAAGCCGAAGAATCAGGTGATAATACAAGTACCTTTGTGGGTACCTTGGAATACATCATGATTAATCAGCTCAACATCAACGACGAATCAACATACGCAGGTATTTCACCAATTGCAGATGATCCAACATTCATCGTAATTGAAGATTTAACTGACGAAGACTCTATCAGAGTCAATTATCTTGATTTAGGTGCTGATGGTGTTTCAACACAAATTGCTGACCAAGAAGAAGCTCCAAGCCACTCTGGTGTCGTATCATTTGATAGCGACTCGTACAAAACCGCTGATACTGTAGTAATTACACTCGATGACGTAGATCTTAACGTAGACTCTGATCTGATTGATATCTATACTGTAGTCAAAACCGAAGATGATGCCAATAGAGATGCAGTTGGTTCTAAAACCGTTAAAAATGGCGGTACATCAATTGAATTATCTAATGGTGATCAACTCGGTAGACTATTAGATGTCACTTTCGATGACGAATCTTGGACAGCCAATAATAATGAGTGTGACCTAGGCTCAGGCATTGATGCCGGTCTCGGTGCAACTGGATTCTCTCTAGTTGAAACCACACAAGACTCTGGCCTATTTGTAGGCAGCTTCCAAATTCCAGCACAATGGTGTAGATCTGGTGCAACAACATCAGAATCTGCAACCGGTCTCGATATTGAAGTCAACTATGTTGACTTTAGAGACGCTAGTGGTGAAATCATTGAAGTAGGAGACAGTGCAGGCGTTCGTGCAAGCACTGGTTCCGTAAGTCTTGACAGAACAGTCTATCCTGTTCCATTTGGTGTACCAGGTGACTATACAGCCAATACTGAAACTACACCAACCGATGGTTCAACTGAACGTTCATTATTCCCAATTCACCAAGGAGGTATGAATGGAGATGATGGATTAAATTCTGGTGAATACTTGAACGCAGGAGATCTAACTATTCATATTAGAGTTAATGATCCAGACTTCGATATTTCCGCATCAGGTGAAGATGTCATTGCACAGGATACCGCCGCAGGCGTAGGACCTGTTAAAGTCTCCGTAATAAGAGGCTCTGACACAGTCATATTGACATATGCAGGTGGTACAGTGGCCCGCGGTGGTCACATTGCTGTGACAGAAGGCACAGAATTAGATGCACCAGAATTTGGTCCAATCGATGAAATCGCACCAGATGCAGGAATCTTTGAAGCAGATATAGCCATAAGATACACTGACGGTCCAGCAAGTACTATATGCCCAGATACAGATGTATTTACGGCAACAGGTGACCGTATAGGTGAAGGCGACATGGACAGATTTACCAAACAAGCTCCAGATGACGAGAATTATTGTATCCTACAAGGAGATATTCTCCAAGTAGAATACACTGATCCGGCAGATGCTTCAGGTGATGTCAACACTGTAACTGATTCAGCTACATTTGACCTCAGAAATGGTGTCTTACAATCTGACAAATCTGTGTATATTATCGGAACCGACATGATCTTGACCCTCATTGAACCAGACTTTGATTTGGACAATGACCAGGCTGAGACTTATGACTTGGACTTGATCGAATGGGACTCTGACGCTGCTACCCTCACCATGGGTGATGCTGGCGGTGAAGCAGGATCCTTTGACCCTGAACCACTCAACTTTAGAGAAACAGGAGACAGCACTGGTATCTTCCAGATCGTTGTTGAAGTTCCTCAAATTTTAGGTAATGATTCCCTTGAAAGAGGCGAAGAAATAACCTTAGAGTATACAGATTGGGGTCCATCCGGTTCTAACTATGTGGGAGATGAAGATGAGGATGTCAACTTGACAATATTCACTTCTAACTTCGGAGCAACTGTAGAGCTTGACCAAAAAGTCTACACATGGACTGACAAAGTCTACATTACCATTGTCGCACCAGATCACAACTTTGACGGTGACTTAGTCGACGAAATCGGAAATTCCAGCGATTACCCAATAAGGGTCTCAACTAGAGGATTCGATATCGACGAATACAAACTCGTTGAAACTGGTACAGACACAGGCATCTTTACTGGTGAGGTTATCCTTACCGGATTTGATCACGATGGTGATGGTGATGGAGATTTTGACACTAACCCAAGAACCTCTGGTTCTGGCCCAACTGATGGATTCCTAGAAACTGATGATGATAGCGGACTTACAGTCTCCTTTGAATTTTCAGACGATGAAACTGTAATCAGTTCATCATTAATTAGATGGAATATCGGTGAGGTACAATGGTTAGAGGCAAGCTATCCAGCTAGCGGAACAGGTGTTGTAAGAGTAATTGATCCAGACATGAACTTAGATCCAGAAGCAGTCGACAACTTTGATATCGATGTGTGGTCTGACGAGGATGCCGGAGGTGTTGACCTTACTGTAACTGAGACTAATGAGGCAACCGGAATTTTCGAAGGTACTGTGTTCTTCACAACCGTCGATCAATCATCCGGTCACAGACTCAGAGTCGCAGAAGGTGGCACTGTCACCGCAGACTATGAGGACAACACATTACCAGATCCGTACGCAACTGCAGATGAGCTAAATATCACTGCCACTACACTAATCGGCACTTTAATACCACCTCTCGAGAGAGCACCAGCTTCTAACTTGAGAGTCGTTGATGCATTCAGTAACAGTTTAGATACTGTCTCTGTTGATCAACAGGTACAAGTCAGTGCTGACTTGGTAAATGGTCAGGATAAAAATCAGCTATTTGCATATTTGGTACAGATACAAGATGGTAACGGTGTTACAGTCAAACTAGACTGGGTTAATGGTACATTCGAACCTGGTCAATCATTAAGCCTTGGTGCGTCATGGACTCCAACTGATGCAGGAACTTACACAGTAACTGCATTTGTATGGGAATCTGTAAGCAAGCCAACGGCATTATCACCACCGATCAGTATAACTGTAAGCGTAAACTAGTTCAAATTTCCCTTTTTTCTTTTTTTTGAATCTTGGTTAACGTAAGTTATGCACAATTTTAATTCCAGAAATATACAAAAAGATGAAGCGCAAGATGGTAACATCTGAAAAGCTTTGAGAGTCTGTGTAGAGTGTATTGGATGGAGAGGATAAGGGTGCTGCCGCTGCTGCTCCTATGGCATGTGCTATGATATACTATGGAAATAATCCCAAGGAATTTTCTAATGTATTCAAAGAATACGGTGCAGTGATCAGTTTACATAACCTCAAATCAGTCTCTACAAGGGAAATTCTGAACAGGTCCAGGTAACCCAACAGAACTCATATCCTGTAGCTATATACCTTAGTATGTTTTAATATTATTAATGTCTATATCTCAAACCAGAAAATATTCTTGGAAACAAATAATCTTACATGTGCGGAAATTGCCAAAACATACTGATGTAGTAATTGAAACATGGATAGTGCCAGATATTCCAAGTAATTTTACTCCTAGAATGGCTGACAATGATGATCAATTAGCAGATTATGGATTAGCTCTAAAAGATGGTTCAGGAATTCATATCAAAGTTTATGACAATTATTACAAAGTTCATTGGGATGAAAAAGATCCTAAGGTTGATCCTATTGGACATTTAATCAAGGATGCATCTCATTGGATTATTATTGGATTTGTAGTAGCTATTTGTGCTGTTGGTATATTTACTCTAATCAGGAGGTAGGTAAATTGGCTTTACTCTTTGAATTTGTTTTATTACAAATTGCAATTTCTATTGTAGGATATGTAGTCCATCAATACTTTGATTTTCCTATTAAAAGAGTTCTATTGGTAGCTGGTGCACTTTCAATTATTACACCATTTGTAATGCTTGATGTTAGGACAGCAGATCTGTCAGCAATTACTATGGCAATTGAAAATCTTCTAACCCTATTGCCTGAACAATTCATAGGATTTGTAATAGGTTTCATAGTTACGGGAGCTATTCATGCAGGAAGGTCTGTTCTAGAGCATTTTGGCATCGAAATCAGATGATTTTTACTAATTATCTGGCTCGATAGTACCATTGATCATTTTTATCTTACTAATTTTATAAAATAATACTTTGGCTCGGGGCACAAAAGATCTTGATGACATGCAATGTCCTTTATGTAAAAAACCATTGGCTACAAAGGAATACAATTATGCAATAAAAGAGATGGATTCTAGGCTAAAGAAGAATTATGATAAAAAACACAAAGAGAGCATTAGAGATTTTGAAAAACAGATCCAGGATTTAAAAAAGCAACATGAAGAAATAACCAAAAACCAAAAATTAAATTTTGAAGAACAAACTAAAGCATTACAAAATAATCTCAGTCATGCAAATACACAAGCATTAGATTCTTTGAAAAAAGAATACGAAAAAATTTCTAAAGATAATAAAAAAAGTTTTGATGATATTACAAAACAAATGAAACACTCACATACAAAGGATATTAAAGAAAAAGAAAAATATCTTGCAGAAATTAAAAAAAGAATTGAGCGTGATTCTAAAAATGATTTACAGGAAAAATCAAAACACATATTTGAATTAAAAAGACAATTAACATCTTCTAAAAAATTAGCAAAAGATGAGGCTCAAATTACTTTTAATCAACAAAAAGACAGGCTCGAAAATGACATAAAACAAAGAGACATTCAACTAAAAAGAATTAGAGATGAGGTTGAGGATCTAAAGAATAAACTCTCAAACAATCAGTCTGAATTACAAGGAGAAGCTGGAGAAATTGATCTATATGAAACACTTACTGCAGCATTCCCTGATGATTTTTTCAGAAGACAAAAGCGAGGAACAGAAAGTGCTGATATTATTCAAACAATTAGAACAACAAATGATAGTCTTGACACACAGATTGTATATGACAATAAAGAATCAAAGGCAATAACAAAGTCCGATCTTAGCAAGGCAAAAAAATACAAAAAAATCCATGGTACAAATTATGCAATCATTGTATCTGCAAATTTACCAAAAAAAGAAATTCCTAACGGCTTCTTTGGAAGAAAGGATGGGATTCTATTGGTCCATCCTTCTGTTGTTGTAGAAATATCTAGGCAAATTAGAACAGGAATTATTGAAATATCCAAGCTTTCAACAAGCAAAGAAGACAAGAAAGAAAAAGAATCAAAACTATATGATTATATTATTAATCAGGAATTTTCAATGCTACTTCAGTCAATTTATGATATTCATCAGAAAATGTGGGATATTCAATACAAGGAAGAGAAATACCATCATACATTATGGAAGCAGAGAAAAGACTTGAGAGATCAATTAATCATGGCATATACTGAAATTTCAAGTGGTATTGAGAGCATTACACAAAAAGAAGCACTGATAGAGGCAAAATAAAATTCTGTCCTGAATGCGGTAATGATACCAAAGGCAGGCACTGAAATCTCCTGAATGTAGTATGGATCTACAAAAATTTATTGAATCACAGAATAATGAAACAGAAACTTTTCAAATGTATGAGAGGGAGAGAGCATGCTTTGGCACTGGCATACAACACCTGGAACCAATTTCTACTCAAACCCTTCTTTTCTAAGACCGGCCAATCTATCTTGCAGATTCGATAAATCCCTTTTTTCTTTTTTTTGAATCTTGGTTAACGTAAGTTATGCACAATTTTAATTCCAATACCTGTTTGTTATAAAAAAAGTCCAAGGTGTAAAGATAGTCTGGCGCTAAGTTTGAATAAACGTAAGATTACAAAAAATATATGAATTTCAGTGAATTTTGGAAGAAATTACAATTGGAATTAAAACAGGAAATAGAGTTCAAGACTTTAAAACAAAATAACAAATTCAAGGCACAATTTGATTGTAATAAAAAAGGAGATTTGTTTGTACGGGTAATATTAAAACTCGGTCAACCCCGAGGTCAAATACCCTTTAATGAATTTGAAGGAGTATGGGATAATGCAAAAACATTTTCACATGAAACCAGATTTGTAAATAAAGGTGGACGACTTGAATCATATACAAGACAAGATGGTGAAAGTGGCAAAACTGTTCATGTATCTTACATCGCTGCATTAATCAATCACGTTGTAAAAAATCAGAAAATGGAATAATTAATAGTTCATTTTCAACCAACAACTATCTTTTCCGTTAGATAACCAGCTAAACTTGTGCAGTTTTAGAATATCGTTAATCTCTCTCCAAATGTGTTTATAAATTCGTCCCTAGATGAAACTTTGATTGAATCACCTTCATTGACAATAGTTATTTTTCTAATTCTCTTTTCTCCGAGATTATTCACAAAATTTACTTTGGTTTCAGCTTGTTTGATTAAATCTAGGTATTTGTAGTTGTCTAGATTCAAATCTATATTTGCCACTTGAGCTGGTGTCTTGTCATCTAGTCCATCATTATAGATGGTAAAGTTTCAACAGGCTGGTATGCTGAAAAACAAGATCAATTAATGAATCTACTAAACACAGTTGAAAGGGTCAATGCAGACTTGAACAACAATATGGAAAAAATGGATAATTAGTGAATTAGGGTTCTGTCGTGTTATAGACATCTCTTCAAAATACATCATTACACAAGGAAAATTCAGAATGACATCTCCTGATAACCACACACACAGAACCGGCAATTCTTCACGGGCAGATGCACGTAAAAAAGTGACAGGTACAAGAATAGAATCTAACGGATCAATATCAAGATACGAGTATGATGTAAAAGATGATAAAAAAGTTCGTGATAATATATGGAAATATGATACAGGGAACAATTCTTGCACAACTGATAAATTTGCATACGGACATCTTGCAATATTTCCAGAAAAACTTGCAGCAGACCATATCAGGTCTTGGAGTAATAAAGGCGATTTAGTTTTGGATCCTTTTTGTGGCTCTGGCACTACATTAAAGATGGCACATCATCTTGATCGTAATTATATCAGTATCGATATATCAAAAGAGTATTGTGAGATAGCCAGGAAACGTGTATCTATACATATGACCAGGCAGAATCTTATTTCAGGTCTCGACAACTTCACAGAACCTTCATTAACTAATGAAATTAAAGAAAATATACGTGAATTTATCAAAGCCTTATCAGAAAAAACAATTAATAGATTAAATTTATTTTATTTTTCAGATTTACAAATGTATAACGAACCAACTCGCATTAATGCAATTGAGGAAGAATTTTCATTAAAACTAATTCAAGATGAGAACGGAGATATAATTGGACAATTACCTGTTATGTCATTAAAGCTAATCACGGAGAAAAATAAAGAAACTGCTGCTATCTCACATACATACACCCTAACAAGAAAAGATCTAACATCAATTACCAACATTCTTAGTCACATTAGCGATAAACAAGATAAATTCATAAATAACTATGTAGAAAAATTTGAAAATACTTTAGTGAGATGATATTGGTTGCAAGTATTTTCAGATGACAACATATCTCTTGGTTGCAAATCGAATATATCTATTGTTGCCGATTTTGTTTTTCATGATACTGATCAACTAAGAAGAGGACAAAGATTAGACATTTCGTTGAATATGCATCAAAATAAAAGATCACAAGCTAGTAGGTACGTAATCGTAGATGTTATGGATGGAAAAAAACATGGCAAATACTGTGACAATTACAAATTATTACCGGAGACAATTGATACTATAAGAATGCCATCAAATTATCACTTTCTGAGACCTGCTGATGAGTTTGTAAAACATGTTCAGAAAAAGGCAACAAAACAAAAACAAAAATCTAAACTTCCATTAGTATTATCTGCAGGTATAGCAACTACATTAATAATTTCTTCAATACTTGCATTACCAAACCCTTTCAACTACATAGTAGCAATTGCAATTTGCGGTCCGTTGTCTGCTAGTCTTCTGGGGTTAAGAAAATAGATGAGTATATTCCTTGAATCAATTGAAAAAATAATCAAACATCTAAAAGACTTGTCTCATAAAAACAGAGCATCTGTGATTGACCACTTGTTTATTATCATAGCTGGAGTATTAATGATGAAGGAATCTTTTCTTGGACATAGTTTTGCAGATATGCAAAATCTAGTAGGAATAGCATTTACACCATTGTAGTTATTGGACTTTCAATGGGCGCTATTTTTGGTTGTTTGTATGGTTGTAATGTAATCGTAGGTAAATTTAGTAATTATGACTGATTTTTGGTTCTGTTAGGTTATGTAGATTGGCAGACCCTTGAATGGTGCCAGAAATACATTCATAGTTCCTTTGCGATATGCAGCTAGATAGTCATTGAGTTGTTTTATGAGTGAATCTGTGACTATGCAATAGTATCAATACGTGTAATGAGACGATCACTTTGTTTTATTTTTCTTTTAATTTCGTGATCGTGACAAAATCGTTGAAGGTTCTTTTGTGTTATCAAAAGCAATTAGTCCAAGTTCACCTTTGGGTTTGTTAAATTTTATTGTAAATTCTGGCATACCTTTGATTTTTTTTGTTGGTCACAAATACCATATACCTGTATCACGATAACTTTACAGAACCCATTCTCTAGTACATTTATAACCAATATTTTGTAAAATACAGTATGAATACTCCTACTACTATCGGATACAACATTGAAAAAACTGCTAGTGGATACATTGGACAATGTGTTCAGTTCCCACAAATATTCACAGAAGCAAAAACCAAAGAAGAATTGAAAAAAGAAATGGATATTGTTTTAGATGGTTACTTCAAAGCATGTCCTCAAGCATACAAAGACATCAAAAAAAATGTAGGACATGGAACGTACGAAATCAAGAAAAACACATAATTGGAATCAAATCCATTACGTAGTTACTACAATACTAGGTTACAAATCATTTTCAAAATATAGAGATGCATATGTTTACTATCAACGTGCAGGTCCTACCATTCCAGTGAAAAAATGTAATTCCATATCCAAAGAATTGACTCAGAAAATAATTCCATTGTTTGGAATTTCATATAATGAATTTGTAGATTTATACAAATCTCGTTCTTAATTTCCATCAATATTTTGTTTAGATAGTTCTATCAAACTTTTAATTTTATCCCCATCTAATAGTAAATGGAGTCTAGCTTCTGTGCTGGTGTTTTCTTTAACGTTTGATGTATTCTCACAAAGTTATAGTGTACACGTAGCGCATCAATTATTTTCTGAGCTGTATCTCTAGTTTGCATTCTTCTTATAGTTTTCTCCTTTTGGTTCTGTAACATCTTCGAGACCTAAATTTTATTCCGAATTTTCCTTATGGAGTGAAGCATTTTGAATTATTGTTTTCCACTTGTTATCTCCATCTACAAAAATAGAGGCAGCTTCTGAAGGAGTAACATCTCCCCCTAAACCGCCATGCTCCTTTGAAAAGTTATACCATAATCTCATTCTTGGAATCAAAGGAGTGTCAATTTTCTTGTCCTCTAAACACTTTCTCTCTATTCCCTAATCTCTCCATTTAGTCCTCCATCATGTTGTTTGAAGGATGATATTTTTGACCTGTTCTCTTACTTCTAATTCCTACATTGAAAGCATGATACGTTTTCTTTCCAAATACCTTTTTTGCAGATTTAGCATAAGCTGGTAATCCATCAGTTATGAAGGCTCTAGGAGTTTTCTTTGTCATGTTCACAGTGGAGACTAGAAGTTTATCTGCCTGGTGTTGGAATTTTGTATCTGCCATTTCTCCAACTATCCAAAATCTAGTTTCATCATCCATAGTTGAAAAGAGGTAATTCATATTTCCTGCTACCTTGATAAATGCCTCATCAGCTCTTATCCATTCTCCAACTCTAGGAATTAACTGCTGAAAAATTATCGGAGAACTGATCATACACAACACCGTCAATTAATTTCGAATTCGTTGGAGAATAAAGTGTAAAATAGATATCATCATTAGAGCCTCCATTTACTACCATTGCAAAACTTATTTCATCTCCATTATTCATAAAAATTTGATAATCATGATAGTTTCTTGCAGCAACTGTAAATGATTCAGATTCTGCAAAACTTTGTAGAGGGATTATTATTAATCCTACTATGAGACTAGCCAGTATGATGTTCTTATACAATACAATTTATCTTGATTTTATGCATAAAAAGTGTATGCCTACATAACAGGGTGTTGAACTGATCTGACAAAACCCGATGTGAGTTGTTTCTAATTTTGGTGATCTCAGTCTGATTCATTGATAGTTATATTCCATAATGAAAATCTCTCGTAGAGGTTGATATATGCTTTAGTTTGATCTTTTTGATCTGCATCTTTATGTGTTTTTACTAATTTCTTAAGAAACGTTTCGGCTCCATTAGAATTTATTTCTTCTAACTCTTTAATTCTGTTCAAAACAAAATGTTTTCCTGTTAATTCCAATTCCCTGCCTTTGGTATTTTTATCCATTAAAATGACACAATATTCACAATTACATTTTTTTAATTCCAATGCACTTTCAATTTCCTCCATTCTTGTAAATGGTACCTTTGAATGTAGATATGGTTGATAAAATCTGGTGGTTGAACCCCCACCACCTGTGGAAAATGGACTTTTATATTCTCCATAACAAATTGAATGTGAAGTTCCAATCATGCCTTTGTCTTCAAGTAACAATGAAAATAAACCTCCATACATATTATAAATTGGTTTTTTATTATCTGCCAATCTTTCTATAAACTTTTGAAAATATAATAATTCTCGTTGTTTAGCTGAGTTTTCATCCATATGTGCACACCATATCATGTATCCATCTACACCATCAATATTATACTCCGCCACTATTTCGTCAATGTCTTTTTCATATGGGAGCATTTCTTTGTCTATCATTATTACCGCAAAAATTTTTTCATCAGGATTTTTGTTTTCTACTGCCAACTTAATGGAGTTGATGTTAACAGGAAGCCAGTCTTTGCGACCTGCATTAATGAAAAAGTAGGGGGGAATAATCCATTTTGGCTTAAAACTTGGACTCTTATCACTTTCCTTTTCATCAAATTCCTCAAACTCATTAATCTCGTCATAAGTTTCTTGAATTTTTGTTCTCTGATAATTTATGACATTTTCAACCAATTCTCTTAAATTATCTGTAGGTTGTGTGTCATTATCAACAAGTAAATTTGGTAATAGTTCAAAATTATCTGGATCGGTAATGATAACATCTAAACCATAGCTTGCTACTAGTTTTCCAAACCAACGTTTACCATCAATATGCTCAACATCTGCACCAAATACGTATGTATGAGGATCAATTATGAATGGTCTTTTTAATTTTGTAAGCATTGAAGTAATTCTTTTTGTCATACCTTCTAGGATGTGACTTGGTATCACAATGTCACAATTTTTTAAATTACTAGATTCTAACCAAGCCATTTCTCTACTAATGTTGACACGTATCATTAGTTCAGTCAATTTTGTATACCTTCTTTTGATTTGCATTTATTTTTTGCATAATTTTTACATCGTGGGATGACTAATTTTGATTTCTTTGCCTTCACTATCTCTTGACAGGAACCGTTCACTTCCAGTATTCCTATACCTAGAGTCTTAAAGATGTCTGTATTTACATTTGGTATTGTTTTGTGCCATAAAGCCACATAAGAATAATCAAATACGTAAAGATTAGAGTAAGCTTGTTGTAGGACTTTTTTCCAGTTACTAATTTTTACTTCAATTGAAATCAATTCCTGGTTTTCTAAAACAACTAAGTCTATTCTCTTTCTACTTGTAGCCCAGTCCCCTATTGGAATTTCATGATAGAATTGTTTTTTAGCAAAAGGCCCAGTGTTTTTAATTGTAGGGTAAAGATCTTTTTCTTTAATATTCATGGTAAACCTCCTTTAAGTTCAGTTATCTGTTCCTTAAATGAAGCGTTAATAGACATGAATTTTATAACAAAAACTACAAAAAATGTTCCTGTTATTATCAAAACAATAAAATGTAAAACTGATGCATGTGACATGTTTATTCCAAATGTATTGTAATCTGAATTAATAAATAATTCATTTATTGCAATAAAAACTAAAATCACAAATACAATACTAACTGTTGTTTTTAGAGCTAGGTTCAATATTAGCATTATACTCCCCTTCATCCCACTAACTTTGTTAAATTTGAATAACTGTTTTCTATACTCCGATAATTTTATTATAACTTCTAGTGTGTTAAAAAATTCCTGTGGTTTGAATTTCCCTTTTTTGCTACCAAATATTTCTATCAAAATGGGATCTAGAGTATGTTTCCTTAGATGTTCATATGCACTTGCAACATCTTCATCAAGTTTATCTTGTTTACTATCTAGCATTTTAAACAAAGTAATTGCAAATCCACCAAATATTGGAAGTAAGGCTAGAAGAAAAATCGTTTCATCTAATACCATTATTGCTCTAATACTTTATCCAGTATTTCTGAGTTTATAGTGAAATCGGGATATGTTATGTAGACATACTTGAGAAGATCATTCAGTTCTTCTTTACCATGTGTTTCCTTAATATTTGATATGCGTTTTCTTGTATCCTCATTAACTCTTTCAAATGTTTTCTTTTCAAGAAATCGTACCCCTTTGTCTGTGATTTCAAATTTTTTCCTATCCTCATCTTTAATCATACCAACGGATTTCAAAAAATCTAATTCATCATAAACTTGCATTGAGAACGGACCGAATCTATCTGGCCCAAAATCAAACTTTATTTTTATATTATCTGATTTATCCAAAACTTCTTTTTGTATAAGAAAAACTAATTTCTCAAATCTAGTTATTCCACTAATTGGGTGTTTGTTGTCTTCATTAAGTAGAAGAAGAATTAAATCAGATTTTTTCATTGTTATTATAGTTGCTCTAGTAAGTAGTATTATTTAATTATAAGGATGTGAGGTTCTGTGTAATCTTCGGGAGCTAGATTGAATTTTCCTTGTAGAGACTGGCATTTTGAATGAGTGTAATCCACTTGTTCTTGCCATCAATTTCAATCATTGAGGCTTGGTCTGGTTGGTTGTAGGAATAAACACACGCCTCTAAATTTTCATAACCTGAAGATGGAACAATGAGATTGCAGTATGTGAAATTGTTAATTTCAAGATAAAATAAAAAGACGAGCTTCTGTGATTCCATGACATTACAGAACCATTGGAAATCAAACGGAATGAAAGATTGGGTTTTGTTTGTAATTGCACAACTCATCTATCATTCAAAATTCCTTATTACACAAGGAAAATTCAGTTTGATTTACCACTCAAAGATGTTACAGAACCAAAAATAAAGACACAAATTTATTTTAAATCAACTTTATTGCAAGCCAATTTTTCTAAATTTTCATCCAGAACTGCTCGATAGTATTGAAACAAGCCCATAGTTTTAGGAGATGTCAAATTTGCAATGAAGACAGTTTCATTCGAATCTTTTTCACTTTTGATAATGTTTTGATTTTGTAACTTAGATAAGATGGGATTAATATCGTTTGGAGACAAATTAGTAATATCACAAATGTCTTCTATAGACAAAGGAATTTCATAATTTGAAAGAAAGCAATCAATTACACCAAATGCATTGGAAGAGGAATCAATGTGTCCAAAGGGTAGTTGATATTCATCTACTCGTTTTATTTCTTCCAGAGAAGGCATGTTATCATATACACATTTAATTATTTAAGAATATAGTTATTCTTCAAGCTTCAGATAAAATATTTGAAGCTTCAAATTTATATCTGAAGCTTCAGAATACCCTTATTGCCGTCTCAAGAGTAGTTTGAAAAACGAATTATTGAACGAATGATTGAAAGATCAAGTTTTGGCACATTTGAGCTTAAAGACAAAATTGAACTCTTCAAAAGTTTTAGAAGATTTAGTTCTGATCCAAACTTAACAGAGGCATTTGATAATTTAGTGACAAAAAATTATTGTATCAAATAAGATTAGGCAGCTATATTTTAGGATCTCATGTAAATATTGAAGAGATAAGAAGAATTAAAAATATTGAACCATTCACATTATTTTCTAAAGCAATGTTACCGATTGATAAATATTTCAAAGGGTATACAAAGCAATTTACATTAACAACACAGAACAGTTGGCCTCACAGAGGAACATATTATTGTTGTACAAAAGATGAGGACCCCTCAGAATGGAAGATAGTTTTCCGTGCAAATCCAACAAAAATGCCTAGAACATATCAATTTGGAAGCGTATTAGATAAAAATTCTAAAATAAATAACATGTGGAAAACAATACTCAAAGTTTGGAAGAAAAATGATTGCAAACCTATTTTTAAAAAAATGGCAGAAGACGCAAATCCAACAGATTTTCTTAATAACAGGCAGCCAGGAACAGCAGCATTTGAAATATTTAGAAAATTCAAATGGATTCATGAAGTCGATAGAAAAGGCAAGCAAATATTTTATCAGATCGATAAACCTGAAGAATATTTAGAAATAATCAACAAGAAGATTCCAATTTGTCCCAGATGTGGATTACCAGCTCCAGATAATTTTTGTTTAAATTGCAATCTTCCAGTTTGAATTGAAATTAATCAAAAATTAAATTCAATAAAAAAGATTGTGATGATAACATCTTTTGACCTTATCTTCTTCTCAAATCCAAAGTTTGTAGTAAATCTTTTCTTGCAGTCAGTACATTGAATCTCTGCAAGAATCCTGGTGAACGAAGACCAATTCACAAAAATGTTATAAAACGTGCTATAATTGATGGTGTTTTACATGGAGAATTTGGGATTGGAGAACTTGAAAATGATATTCCTGTTCCAAAATTATTCAAAAAAACAACTCAGGCAAGTTTTGAATTCGGGGAAATATTACTTCAGGCGTCGCTTTGTGAGGAAGAACCCAAATACCTTTGTGATAAATGTGGATGTAAAACAAGTAGTAAAGAAGAACTAGATTCACATTATGAATCTCATGCTGAGTCTGAAGATAAAAAAATAGAAGAATCATTTGATGGTTCAATAAAAAATCTAGGCTTTGGGTTCACTGTTCCTGAAGGACAAATAAATCACATTAGTCAAATGCTGTTAAAAATAGCATCTCATTACAAAGACTTGAAATTAAATGTGGAAGCTTCTGATGGTAAAATGACAAAACATGATTTAGATTTAATCAAAGAAACTCTTAGACAAATCGATTCCAATTCAGATTTATTATAGTCACAATGACTGTATTAAAATCACTTGATCCAAAATATTTGGTAAATGTTGAAGTTGGTATGGATGTAATGATCTTAGAAGATAATGAAAGTAAAAATAATCTAATTCCATGTAAGGTAAAAAAGAGAATTTCAACAGATGCCATAGTAGAGTTGGGAGTTAAGGTTGAATGCGAAGACGGAAAAATAGGCAGAGTAAAATTCATTGGAGAAGAGGCAGAAATTAGAGAATCAAACGAACTTTTAACATTACTAGAAAAAAAGTTAAGAAAACTTATTGAAGAAGTGTTATCAAAAACATCAGAGAATTGGTGGCAGGATAAAATCTCAAAAACAATTCAAGAAAATGTAGAATTAAAAAATGAGAAATATGAAAAAATGAGGACTTTGTTAGACATTGGTAAATTTTCATCATTAGAGCAAACAGACTTTGTTCATCTGCAATGGATTATTACAGATAAGAAAAATTACCAGTATTTTAAAGAAATTTTTGGAGAAGATAAATCAGTAATAGCAGCAAAATTATCTGAATTATCCCACTTTAGAAATATTGATGCACACAGCAAGGAATTAAAAAACTTGGAAAAACAAAAGATTCAAGTTTATTTCCATGACATTGACTATCAAATAAAAAAGCATTATAAAAAAACAAATAATTCATAACACAAACCATTTTTTATCAAAATAACACATCCCCAGATATTTCTGTTTTTTGACTCTCATTATGACTTGTAGGAATCATAATATCTAGAATGTCGCAAAGCCAATATCTAATTAATAAAATCATATTCATAGTTGACTTTATACGAATGGTCATTAAACGAAAATCTGTGTTTATGAGGATCATGGAGATATCTCGAACCTAGAAATTACAAATTTGACAAAATAATCCAATAAAATCCGAACAAGTTATTTAGGTCAAAAATGTATAATTGTGTCATGATGCATACTCAAAGCAAGGAGATCAAGGCAGTCCATATTGCCGACTTGGATAACCTGTTAAAAAAATATGATCAGATACAAGATTTTCGCAGTGGCAATATAAAGTGTCATGTATGCTCTAATGAGATATCGCAAACAAATGTTGGAAGTATGAAACTAGTCAGTGAAAAATTTGTGTTTGCTTGCAACAAAATGTCTTGTTATGATCAAATAGTTAAAAATACTCGCCAATCATAAATTAGTACAGCATGATAAAAGATATTATTTTTCAAGATATATTTGCAGATGTGTTCCAAAATTTTGTTGATTTTTGGTGGTCGCTTCCAATAGCAATTCTATCATGTTTGCTATTTTATTTCTTTACTCATCCTGACAAGATCGCCATCTGGAGCCCAGCTTAATTGCGTCTTTGTTTGAAAAGATAAGCAAACGTTCTGCAAGACACAGCGTAGCATCAGACATACAGGGGGGTCCTAGATGGTGATACTCTAGCAGACAAAGCAGGCATTGAGATTAGAGGTGATAACAAGTGGAAAACGATTATTGGGAATGCCTCAAAAAGCCCCGACACGCAACAGGAATAAGATTATAATCCAAACTCCGCTAACACGACAGAACCCATAACCTAGTCTGTTGCATAATCCCTCCCCCTGTTAGTTTAGAACATGCACAGATCTTGCATGTTTTCCACTACACCACTCCTGCCCCCATGTCCACCATCTTGTTGTACGCGGCCACCTTGATCTTGACTTCCTGCCCCCATGTTCTTCCATTTTAGTGAGTACAGGTGCTTCTCACCGAACATTCGCTTGAATGCCGAGAAGACAATCTCCACCAAGCCACCTTTTGCCATACTCTACTTTCTTTTTCCATTCTTCCCGCAGGCACTTTTTCTCATCATTTGAGATCTTCCATACGCGGCTATCTGCAGATCCGCCAAGCTGTTCCCTGACTGCCATCCTCATGCATCGCCGGTACCTTTCCCACGTCCGCTTGAGTTTACCTTGAGCTTGATGCGCGACTCTACGCCGCGTTCCCTGCATGCAGTCACGTTGCCTCTAGATCATCATATTCTGCAGTCAATTTTTGATGAATTTTTTCAATGTCGTCAAGTGACTTGCATCTTTTGACATTTTTTTAGGAATTCTTTTGTTGCCTCTGAAATACCATAAATTATAGCCATAATTCTATTTATTTCTCATTATCATGCTTTCCGATTCTTTGGAACTATCTGCTCTACATCGTTATGGCAAGCCCTACAATAAATTACAATATTACTCCATTTGTTATTACTAGAATCACCATCTTTGTGATAAAGATTTAGTTCTTTTTTGAATGCATTTGCGCCGCAGATTTTACATTTAGCAGGAGTGTGTCTTTGAGACGTTTCAGTATCTCTTGTGGAGGAAAATCTTTTCGTCTCATATCATTGCTAATGCATCTAAGAATTAAAATTTTTCAGGTTCAAATACCAAAATATGTTTGGTGAGTGTTAGGCTTGTAATTACTTTGAAATTATGACTTTGTTTTAATTACATCATTTATATCAAAAATAAAAGCATCTTTTTCCTTATTATCATGAGGAATATATTTGAATTTTCGATTTCTGTAAAATTGTCTTACCTTTTCATCATCTTCAGGATTTAACATAACAAATCTACATCCAATTGTTTTAGAATACACAACTGCTTTTTTGATAGCCCAGGATAAAAGATGAGATGCGACTCCTTTGTTTTCAAAATCTTTGTGAGTTGCTAAATGACCTACAAGTAAAGCAGGAAAGTTTCCATATCCTTTTTCACCCATATCAAGCACTCGTTCAGGTCTCATGTGTGCCATTGCAATTGAAATAAATCCAATGACTTTACTCTTCCAAATTAGAACTGACGTTCTTCCAAGCCCCATTTCCATATCATTGTAAGCATGAACACGATAGTATTCAGTATATTTTCCATTTTCACATTCAAAATTATTGTCTTTTACTGCAGTTTCAGCAAGTTGGACAATGAAAACATCATAAGATGAATAGTTTATGATGTCGGGAATCTCAGACAATTTTTAAAAAAATTATGCTTCTCTAACTTTATCAGCCATTTTGAGTGCATCCCTTAGATTTTGTACAGATTCTTTTGTTGGTCCGTCTGCTACAATTTTAGAAACTTGTTTCCATTGATTCTCATCTAATGGTTTTACCTCTCTTAATGCCATACCGTATGATACATGTTCTACCCTTATAACATATCGGATAATTGGAATTCCAGGCACAAAATCAGTTCAGATCTAATCAGATCCATCTGTCACTTTATGCGTAGGGGTGTAAATACACATAACGAAAATATTGTTTTCATCATTTACCAAACAATGAAATCCTTATGCATTTCCAGTAAATTCCTAGACTTGTAATTACTGCCTTTCCATTACACCACAGTTAGAGCATTCATTCATTTTCTATTTCCATATTAAATAAAATTCCAGAGAGCAATACTTCATTAGAGATTGAATTATAGCCATATGATATTGCAATAAACAAACCCATACCAAACACACAAAAAATGCAATAGTAACAATTATTTTTTTATTCATTAACTTGTATCACTTTTTTTAGTCAACTTGTAATAAACCACATTTCCCTTTCTGCATGTAATTTCCAGCCATTTCAAATAAACAAAAATATGAAATGCAGACCTTGAAGGAAGCCTGTTATTACCACAGGCCTTTTGTTCTATGTTCTCAACCCATTTTCTGATAAATGGCTCACCCTTGTTAATTTTGGATACTTTTAGAGTTGCACGCCAAATCTTCATTATGCGTGAATTTTTATCGGTTATAGAACCTAAAATAATTCTACAAGGTGGTAAGTTGGGTTTTGTCTTGATTAGCACAACCCAAGAATTAGGATCATCAGTCTTTGTGCAAAAATAATAAAATTCTCTGTTTGGGAATCCTCTACTACTAGCATCTCTGAACTCCTCTTGTAAATCCTTGAATTCTTTATCTGTTGGTTTTATCAGGTTGGATTTTTCCTCAAACGGTTCATTTTTTATTATTGATTCAATCTCTGATGATTTTTGAGAAAAATTAAGAGTGTAAAACGCCTTTCCGTTAACCTTGACGTCTTCGATTATTTCTGATGCGAATAATTCCTCATAGGCAATTTGGGTATTGCTCTCAAAATTACCTGCAAACTGTTTAAACAATTCTGCCTCATCTGTTATCCTGTACGAATTACCTGAATGACTATGAAGAACAAAAATACTTCTAAGCGAACAGGTCATAAAACGCAGCAAAAACAAAGGTCGAGTGTATTATTACACTGCAAATCTTTCGTCTCCTCGTGTTAGTAAGTTGCTTAGCTACATCAACTCTACTTTGATCTTTAACCTTGAAAATGTCATGCGTTCAAACAGGCAAATAAAATAGCTATTGTTATATTTGTCTTAGCTCTGATTCAGCCTTTGAAACTTTTTGTTCCAACTCTTTTTTTGTTTGGTTAAATGGGTTCTGTTAAATAATCGGTAGCTAGCCTACAAATTTTCTTCGTGTCAAGTGTCGGTAGTAGCTGGGATTAAAGTAAATATTCCAAGAATTCTGTAAAGTTACAGTGATCTATTTTCTTTTGTAAGGTTTGGTGACCTAGTATAGTTTGATATGTATGATTGTCCATTTTGGTTTTCTATTATTTTAACAGCAGATGTATTCATAATGGTCAATGTTGACGTATGATGAACTGAAAGTATAAGATCTTGCAATTCTTGATCGTCTTCCATATAGTCTACTTTCAACCCTGAATGTTGACATACAGATGTTGGAATATGCCGAGAATGAGATTTTGTTATGTTTTGACTAGTCAAAAGACGTATAATATTTTTGATTACAGATTGTGCTTGTTCGTTATTTTTCTTTAAATCTTCACGAAACATTGAATTTGAAAGATATTCCAATGCAAGTTCTTTCGACCAAGATACTACTTTCTTACAAGTTTCAATTAATGATGGATGATAACCAGAGATAATCGGTCGCCACACATGTAGTTTATTTTTATCCTCTTGGATTTCTTTACTTGCATGATAAAATTCTGCTATTATTCCTGATGCGGATAAACCATTAATTTGAGGATCTATTGGACCTAAACTAGATTGTTTACCCATAATGATTTTTTTACATGCACATGCAATAACAGTGCCGCCAGACATAGCAAGTTGTGGAACAATTGCTCTCATATTCCCACTAAATTTTTCATTAAGATAATCTATTAATGATTCAGTTGCAGCGATATCTCCTCCAGGTGTATGTAATATTATGTCTAAACCTTTAGATGGATCTAAACCATTAATTGCACTCATAAATCCATTTTTATCGTTATCATTAATTGACATTAAGGATAAAGTTTTGTTATTGGTTTTTGTAACCATCCAGAATAATACAAAACCACATTACGACCAGTCTTTTCAGATAATTGCTTAAGATATTTTCTTCTAATAATATCATACTTGGTAGGAACATCTTCGTGTTCAACTTCTTTCTGAATGTCACTAAAATTTGGCATTTCTTATGAATGTGAACTCAATCTTAAACAATCAGGATCCAATTCATCATCATAATCATATGCTCGATAAATTACTGTCTGGTTTTGGTAACTTTCACGTTCAATTTTTTCTATAATTTGTTTTATTTCTTTTGACACAATTTACATATGAACATCTGATAGAATAATAACCTTGTTGTTAATATAGACTCGTAGAAATTATTTTTTTGACTTGTTGTTGACAAGTCTAATTGAATCGTTTTTCATAATAAAAGTAATATTATTTGGATCGCCTAATGTCTCAATAATTGATTTTGGAATTGAACTTTGGTAACTTTTATGTTCGTTATAGTTTACGCTTAGATGAAAACTCATTACAAAGTAAATTCACAATCAAGAGACAAACCACATGACGTTGTTCCTTTAGAATCTGGTTGGTCTTGTTCATGTGAGGATAGATTTTTTCGAAAAACCTGTTGTAAACATATTCACGCTGTAGAAATTTCATTAAAAATAAGAAAAACAGTAGTGCTTAAAATTATCAGTCCTGTTGAAACTAACTGCTGTGTTTACTATAAATCAGACAACATCAAAAAAGCAAGAATACGCCACAACAAGAATCAAAACATACAGATGTACACTTGTAAAAATAAATCATGCAAAAGAAAATTCTCAATCAATCTAGGCTTTGAGAATATGCACGCCACACCGGGTTCTGTGAAGTTATGGGGATATAGATTCATGCTGAATTTTTATTCAATGAGGCGTTTTGAATGATGGTCTTCCACTAAGACGTAAATTGCATAAAGATTGGCTAAATTGATTCTGGATTTTGGGTTGATTGCTTTCTGTGTCTTCTTTTCAATGTATTGTAATAATGGGGATTTCTCGTATATTTTCTGATCTTTGTCATACTTGTCATTAATGCAGTCTGCAACCAACCCCATGAAGATTTTGTAATTTATCAGTAACTAAAAGATGTCGCAGATCGCACTCATGCCTATATCCCCATAACTTCACAGAACCCTTATTTAATAACTTTTAAATAATATCATGTGTTAACCATACGGTTTTGTGGAGAAAATATGGGGGTATTGAGATATGATTGATAAAAAGTATAGGATATGTTTAAAAACCCTATTAATAAAAGGTGAACCCTAAATTTGAAAGATTTTACATCTCCCAATGGTGTTTTTGTTAAAAATGATGAAGGATATGATTCGTTCATTCCAAAAACCTTACCACCAGAATTTGATTTTGTAGAATTAATACCATTAATTTCAGAAGCAAGTTATCTCATTGGAACTTTGAATGGATTTGGGAAAAAACTTCCAAATCCTCATCTATTGATAAGACCACAACTAATGAAAGAAGCTGTACAAAGTTCAAAAATAGAAGGATCACAAGTTTCATTGTCTGATCTTTATCATTATCAAATAGGAGCTCATAAAGATGGTTCTGGAGTTATTGGTTCAGAAGAAGTAAATAATTATGTGGATGCTCTTGAAATGTCTCTCAATAAAGTAGCTAAAGGTGTTGATATTGATCTTGATTTGATTAATGAATGTCATAAAATGTTATTACGTGGGGTTAGAGGAAGTGAAACCTTCCGAGGTTTACTACGTACAAAACAAAATTGGATTGGGTTGATTGGTTCAGAAATTAAAGATGCAAGCTACATTCCACCAATTCCTGAAAAGGTTCCTGAACTAATGGCAAATCTAGTTGGGTTTATGGATAATGCACCACGTCAATTTATTCCATTACTTCAATGTGCTATTGTTCATTATCAATTTGAAGCTATTCACCCCTATGAAGATGGTAATGGACGAATCGGAAGATTATTGGTTCCGTTAATGTTGGCAAATAGAAAATTACTAAGCGTTCCGTTACTTTATTTGAGTGGATATATTGAACAAAATAAAGAAAAATATTACGAATTACTTTTGAATGTTAGTAGTAAAAGTAATTGGGTAGAATGGATTAGGTTTTTTTTGTTAGCTATAATACATCAAGCTACAATTTCTATAACATTAATTGAAAAATTAGACAAGTTACGAGATGAATATCTTAAAAAAACTAACGTTAAGAAAATTTCAGGAACTGTAATTAAAATTGTCAATCTTTTGTTTGGAACCCCAATTATAACAAGAGCGATGGTTGAAGATGAGCTTAAAGTAAGTAATTTGACTGCTAAAAATGGACTAGATAGACTAGTCCAATTGGGGATTTTAAAAGATCTAGGTATTATTAGAACAAGACGAGTATATATGGCTGAAGAAATTTATGAATTGATAAAATAATTAGCCATGTCCGGACACTTGACACTCAGAAGATCTTGACTAATGTCCCTCTATCTTGACAGAACCCTAATTATGTAGTATATGAAAATTATGTCCGCTAGTCATTTGTATCTTAGATGAGTTGTGTAATTACAAACAAAAAAACCCAACCTTTCATTCCGTTTGATTTCCAATGGTTCTACGATGTCATGGAACCACAGAAGCTCGTCTTTTTATCTTATCTTGAAATTAACAATTCCACATACTGCAACTCATTATTCCATCATATCTGCATAGTTTGTTCCTAAACACATCACCACTACTAATTCCAAATTTCTTGATTTGAGCAAGGCATGCTCAACTTTGATTCTGGTTTTAGATTGGGATTCATTCCATTCCTTTTGAGATGATGCGCTAAGCTCTCTGTCCTTTTTTTCTTGTATGGTAAATGCTGATTTGGTCTGGAAAGCCTTTGAATTCCCAAACCCAAGATCATAAAATTGTAACAGCTCCTCAGACAGTATCGGATGTTTTGCATGTTTTGTAATCATGATGACTACCTGGAGAATGTGCAGATTATGATTCCATCAAGAAACAAGTCTTAATAACATTTAATGATAATTTGGATTTGTATTGCCAAAACTGCAAGCGTATAGTTTGCAAGCATGTGAATTTTATAATAATGCTATCTGATGGCCTAAAAGACTGGCAAGTGTGGACTTTCGGGAATTGAACCCGAATCTAATGGTTCTTAAACATTCATGCTGCCTTTACACTACAAGCATAACTGGATGATTACATCAAATACTATTACGACACAGACCGGCCTACACTTTTCGTTAGACAAGACGTTATGAGACGTCAGTGATGGCATTCCACAACAGAAGAGCTAGCAGTAAGATAAGACACAGGAATCCCTTGTGGATGGAGGCTGATATCGATGACTGACAGTCCTGGCAAAAGCGACAGAATTATCATATAATACACATATCAATATAATTTTCATCTTACCTTTTATGGATATTTATGAATTTTAGATTAATTTGTTAATTGCTTAAATTTTTCTGAATCTTGTATATCTTTAAAATCATCATCAGATTTTGCTATTTCTTTAAACTTGGAATTAATTGTTATTGCTTTTTCTAAATTAAATAAACATTCCAAGATATCTCCATCTTTAGCATATATTGTAGATTTTCTATAAAATGCATTTGCATGTGTATGATCCATTTTTAAGATTACATCATAATATCTCAAGGCTTTAGTATTTTTATTCATTTTAAATAAAGTAATCCCCATACTTTCTAAACCAACCATGTTTTCAGGATTTATCTCTAAACCTCTCTTTAAACATACAACAGCTTCATCATAATTACCTTGATTGGAAAATATTCCTCCTTTGTTAATCCAAGATTCATCATGATTTGGATTCATTGCTAATACTTTATCATAGAGTATTAGAGCCTCATCAAATTGTCGTAAACCGTCAAGAACCAATGCTTTGTTATAATATTCCCTATAATGATTAGGTTCGAGTTCTATTGCTTTGTTTACTCTATCTAATGCTTTTTCAAAATCTCCATTCTCGGAATAAATATTACCCAGCCATGAATTAATCTGGGGATTGTCTGGTTCATCAGATAATAATTTTTCAAAAATCTCTAATGCACCATCAATATCTCCTAAATTCTTTAAACAAACTGCTTTAGAAATCGAATATCTAGTATTCATTTTTTCCTGAGGGATTTTTTTGATGTATGATAATCCCTCCTCAAATTTATCAACTGCAATTAATGATTCACACATATAATTCAAAATAAAATCTTCCGTCTTTATTGTCAGATATTCTTGCCAACATTTGATTGCATTTTCATAATCGTTTGTCTGAAAATAAATCGAACCCATGTGGAATAAAGGATCGGTTTTGTTATCTTTTAATTGATATAATTTTTTGAACAAGTTTAATGAATCATGAGTGTTTCCGTGTAGAATTAAAATCAGTCCATTTTGATGAATTGTTTCTGGATCATTAGTAGTGGCAAACACTTTTTCTTGTTTAGTGATTATTGATTCCATTTTATCAAGTTCATCCATAGTATTGTCGTTATAATATAGATCTTCAATTTTTTCTACATTCATTTTGAGATTTTCAGAGTAACAATATTCTTCACCTTTTGCCATACTTACTATGGTACCCCATATTTTTGGCCAAGTCAATTCATTGGTTTTTCTTAAATAAGATTCTGTCTTTATAGATTCTTTACATTCTTTCCATTGTTTACCTAATTCATTCCATGCTTTCATGTGTTCAGGATAGCTATCAAAAGCCATCCATTTGGATAGTAATTTTTCTACTTTAGAGAATTTCTTTAATTCCCACAATTTTTTGATTATTGATTCTTCTTCAATACTCTCCATTAACATTAAACATAACTGATTTGAATTCATTGCTGTATGTAATTTGAACCATTTTTGAATTAATTCTGTCATTGAATCTGTTGAATCCATAGCTGTGTTAACAGATAGACGAATTGCTTTTAATGGTAAAGACAATTCACCGCCATTTGCTTTAATCATGAATTCTGCGGCCATCATGGCAGTTCTTTTATTGCCATCACTCAAGGTGTGAATTTTAGTGATAGTCTCCATCAATATGGCTGCTTTTTGATATAATTCAGGATATTGTTCCTTTCCAAATAATTTCATTTTCGGTTTTTCTAACGCAAATTCTAGCTGACCTTTATTGATAATTACAACATTCATGTTGTAACGTTTGTTCATCTGTTTGATAATTAATTCAATATTTTGTAACGTAGGATAATACATTTAGATTTCTGCTAATCTGTTGTATACTTTAAAGTGCTTGTCTAATAATTCATTAATTGTTTCTTCTAGCTCTCGTTCACTGAAAGAATCTTTTTGTACGAATGATTCAGTTTTTGTTATTTTTGATTGCACCATATTACATATCACCTGTATAGATAAAAACGATTATGTGTATATATAAAAATTAGTAATTTTGATCTGAACCCCTTGTTTTAGTACCGTTTTTTGCATCTTTTTCCGAATGATTTCAGCCCTCATTTATTCCCATCCTCCACTTTGTGAGCAAACTCATTGGGAGTGATGCCCTAGAGCCGAGTGTATCCTGTCGTTGTCGAGTCTACAAACGCTCTGGCCAACATCACTTTGGCGTCTTGGAACCTTGCAAACTCATGTGGCCATGCATACTCCCGTTTGAGCGTTCCGTGAAAAGACTCTACGTATCCGTTCTGTTCCGGCGTATGCTTCCAGATAAACTCGTGCCGGATCTCCAACGCCTGCATTGCCTCCCGAAATTTGCGGCTGATGTACTAGATGAGTTGCGCAATTACAAACAAAACCCAACCTTTCATTCCGTCTGATTTCCAATGGTTCTGTAATGTCATGGAACCACAGAAGCTCGTCTTTCCATCTTATCTTGAAATTAACAATCCCACATACTGCAACTCATTATTCCATCATATCTGCATAGTTTGTTCCTAAACACATCACCACCACCAATTCTAAATTTCTTGATTTGAGCAAGGCATGCTCAACTTTGATTCTGGTTTTAGATTGGGATTCATTCCACTCCTTTTGAGATGATGCGCTCAGCTCTCTGTCCTTTTTTTCTTGTATGGTATAATGCTGATTTGGTCTGGAAAGTCTTTGAATTCCCAAACTCAGGATCATAAAATTGTAACAGCTCCTCAGACGGTATGGATGTTTTGCCTTGTATATTTTGTAATCATGATGACTACCTGTAGAATGTGCAGATTTGCAGATTATGATTCCATCAAGATTTATTGTAATCTGATTTTGTATTGTGTGTGTTTTTTCTTTTTGCTCGAATAGTGCGATTTTCTTGGTACGATCTTTCGGTCTTGGCTGGCTGTTCTGTTCCATCTGTAATTACAATTAATTCAGGAAAGAACGTCGTTGTAACTCTTGCACGGTTTTGAGCTTTTTGGCATCTGCATATTTTTTGGCAGGAATCAGAACTAGCTGTTTTATTGCAGGTCCTAATATCTAATGTCCCTCATACGTTTGATTTATCCGGATCAAAAATCATTCCCAACATGTCATTGTTGTGTACATTCGATAGTACATCATAAACATTAGAATTCTGTCTTTGAGGGATAATAGATCAAATTTGTGTCGTCCTGCACCAACTCTTGCAGCCTTTTCTTTTTTTGATAGACGTGTCTCTTCTGTGGCTTTGTACTGTCTTTTGATTTCTTTTGACAGGGAATCAAACTGTGGAACAGTCGTAAATCCCGTTACGGATAGGAGGAGGAACTGATTTTGATCTTTTTGTCAGTTTTGTGTGGTTGAACATGAATTGAGAATAATTGTTTTTCCTAGCTTTGGATCTTGTTGTAAGAAAACATTGAGATGATGATGATCATCAAATTAAATCAATTGCGCAACTGATCTTATATTTAGACAAAATCCAATGAAAATAGACAATCATAAATTTAGATTCATAAAAATTTCAAAAAAATTAATGCATTTTGGAATAAAAAAATATGGAGTGATAAAATTTTCTGATCCAGAGAAAACAATACTTGATTTTATTTATTTAGGAAAATATAATGGAAAGTCAAATAAAAGAATAATCTTAGATGTGTATGATTGGAGTCAAAAGATATCCCACAATACGATAAAGCGATATATTATGACTCAGAACTAAGAGAATTATCCAGTATTTCCCCGGAAGATGAGAGTTTAAAATTTGTGTTTGATGATCATCCTTATTTTAAGAAGAATCTTAATTTTCCTGCATACTCCCCCCTCCTCTTCCAATTCCAAATCATCCTGCATCAATCCTAGCTTACGGTACTGATTGGATAAATTTTGAATCCTAATTTGATTAAAGTTTATGATGTGACTTTTGATTCAAATGGACATGCTTACAAAGAATTGTCCCTTGATGATCGAAATCAGTGTGACTATAAAGCAAAAACAAAATCTAAATTTGAGGGATTTGAATATTCTCAGAACTTTGATTTTAGAATGACAAATACAGAAATTTTCTATTTTCCATGGGATGGTGAAAAAATCCCTGTGACTGTCAAAGGGGAAATACCCAATTCCGTTATCGATGAATTCTGATCAATCAAAGAAAATTATGACTGTAGAATTAGATACATCTGATGCTAACAAGCAATTTGGAATTCATTTTCTACACAGGTTACTTTATGGCGAACTCACTGTTTTGATAAACGGGGATGATGTCAATTTTGATAATTATTCCATTGATAAACGCCATGATGAGGCAATAGTGCATGTGTGGGTGCTGATACTGATTTTACTGCTGTCAAAATCATTGGAACCCCCCCTGCAATTCCAGAATTTCAAACTATTATAATGATGATTATAATGATGATTATAATGATGATGATTACGATGCCAATTATTCTATTACAAAAACAATTGATATTGAAATGAAAACTATACTTTTGATAATTATTGGAATAATTTTCCCCCACAATTTTAATTCCAGAAGTAATATCTAGGAGAAGATTAACAATTAATTAAAATGAAGTTCCAAATCATATCTTCTGTCTTAATTGTTTTTTTACTTGTCAGTGCCCCGGATTCGATTTCTGCAGAGCTTGTATTGTTTACAAACGGCAAAGTCTATTCCCCTGAATACCCTTTACAAATATATGGCAAAGGACTGCCCGAAGAAAATTTGATCATACGGCTTTTTGCTCCGGATGAATCCATTGCAAAGTTTGATCAAATAACCACTGAATCAGACGGCTCCTTTAACCATGATTTGCTTACTTGGCCTGAGCCCTCTACCAACTTCCCTTATGGGACATATACCGTTGAGGTAATCAGTACAGAGCAGGATGGAATCTCTCAAAGAATTGATGTGAAATTCTCATCCACAACTGAGCTGATTGACGTAACTGTAGAGAGATTTGTAAACACCTCAGTTTTTGCACCTGAAACTGCAGCAATCGGCCAGTCCTTCAGAGTCTTTGTCCAGACGACAAGTGACGGCCTTTTAATTGGAAGCGAGCCGTCTGAACTGTTGGATCCGACACATGTCCATCTGCCATCCGGCGTCTCTGTTCCTTTGTCTGATTCGTTTAAGACACTGCATCGGGGATTGTATTTTGTAGACTATACCCCCATAGAGGAGGGAACCCATGTGTTTCATGTGGTTGCATTCAGTCAGGGAACCACGTCCCATGGCTCGGCTGCCACTAACGTTTTGAGTCAGGATCTTGGGGGGATATCCGAGCAGATAATCAAGCTAAATTCCGTTTTAAAAAATACATCTGATGAGCTTGACATTCTCAAATCTGAAATTGAGGGATTTGATGATACCCTGGACTATGCCAGCAGTCAGATAGATGAAAATATTGGCACCTTTGCCCTTTCTGCAAAGTCCATCAGTGAATCCTCTGCACAGCTAAACGCATTGCTGCTGCCAATAATTGCCTCTATTGGATTAATTGTCGCATTGCAAGTTGCAATCCTTTCTAGAAGAAGATAGTTATAATAACACAAGAATGGAAAATAAATTGACACCACCCAAGGCGGCGATACTTTTTTCCATATTGCTTTTTTCACCCATGATGACAAATTCCCACGCATTCATTCCTGTCGATTTAAAAAACAATGGCATTTCAAACCCCCTGGTTTTTGATTCAGGTATTGTAGAGATTGATTCTGATTTTTTTGCTGAAAATAATTTCAAAAGATATTTGATTTTTGGCAACAGCTCACTGGAGAATGATTTTTTAAAGGATAACTCGATTTATGGGATCTCATCTGATGGCGGATTTTTTTATGCATCCATTTTAACTGAAACTGCAGCATCTAATCTAGTCGCACAAGGGTATCATGTTGTTGAAGATTTTAGATTGGATTTTCATTTATCTGATGATGATGATGATGATGATGATGAGATTCAGGATGTCTCCAGAATTGGCAACATTACCGGCTCCAGCCAGGCAAAAACAAAATATGATTCATCAGGGAATGGCACAGTCATTGCAATAGTGGATACGGGAGTAGATTTTTCAAATCCTGACATACAGCACTCGCTTGCACGGGATAAAATCAACCACCCCATCATGCTGGATCCTGATGGCCAGGGAATTGTATTGACAAATGCAACTTTTTTTGCATACATTGATGAGAATGAGATTATTCGAAATTACAGCAAGCCCATTCCGCCTCATATGACATCATCAGCATATGTCTCACGCGAAGGTGTGTTTCTTGATGTATCTCAAGGTGGAAAGGGAAGTGTCATCCCGATTTACAACTCGTTTTTTCCACAGCTAGGATCATCAATTATTTTTAATGGAACTCTGACTGATGATATGAAAATCGGTGAGGACAGTAGAAACTACATAAAATCAAAAAGTGGAATTTACCATCTCGGAGTGATCTATCAAGGCGGATTAAGCGGCGGTGGCGGCGGGGCAGCAGCCAGAATACAGGCAGTACCTGTATTGGTTGTGGATTCCTTTACTCCCGGCGTATATGATACTGTAATCCCTGATCTGAGTACTTCCTGGGAAGACTATACCCGATTTGACTTGGAACAGGGAAAAAAACCAAGCTATGATTTTGATTTTACTGATGAAAAACCAATAGTGCTGGGAAGTGGAAAGGAGTTTCTTCTTTATGATTCAAACAATGATGGAAAAAATGACTATAGTGCCGGAACAATTGGGGCACAAGTTCTTGATGTTTATGGCGCAATTAAAAACAATTCCACTGACATTGATGAAAATCTCAATGCATTAAACGGGACCCTTTTGCCTGCATTTGATCCTGACGGGGAATTTTTTGGGGTAATGACTGACTTTGGAGGCCATGGCACTCTTAGTGCCGCATCCATAACTTCACGCGGCCAAGAAACCTATGACATCTACAACAATTCAAAAAAATATTCTATAACTGGTGTGGCACCAGATGCAAAGATTGTGCCAGTCAAGGCATTGTGGTTTGGAGATACCGCGTTTGGTTGGCTGTGGTCTGCAGGATTTGACAATGATGATCATGACTGGAAATATTCGGGATACCCAAGAGTTGATATTATTTCTAACAGCTGGGGTGTCTCAAACTTTCCATCCCTCAAAGCATCCCCTGGCATGGATGTTTTGTCAATAATTCAGAGTCTCTTGGCAACTCCCGGTTCTTTAGATGATGATTATTCCGGCATTACAATAGTTTCAAGTGCAGGAAATTCAGGTCATGGATATGGGACGATTGGATTGCCTAACGCATCCCCCTTTGGAATTTCAGTCGGTGCGACGACAAACAATGTTTTTGTTGGATATGGGCCCTTCAAGGATCAACCGCGATTTGGAAACACAACAATTCATTCTAATCACATAGCTGACTTTTCTAGCAGGGGTCCGGGCCCCATAGGGGATTCAAAACCTGATATCATGAGTGTTGGTGCCCATGCATTTGTACCGTCCAATATTTTAAAAACTACCAAGGATTCCAAAGAGGAATCCTTCTCGCTGTTTGGCGGCACCAGCATGGCTGCCCCCCTGGTCTCTGGGAGTGCGGCAATCCTAATTGAAGAGATGAAAAAACAATCAAAAGATTATGATTCCTTTGTAATTAAAAATATTTTAATGTCTACTGCAACTGATCTACACAATGATCCATTTGTCCAGGGATCAGGCTTGGTAAATGTTGAAGCCGCTCTAAATTATGTGAATGGCAATGACGGAGTCTTTATAGTTTACAACGATGGCTCATATGATAACATCAAAAATATTCTAGAGCCTGCAATTGGAAAAATTAATTTTACATCCATCGGATTTGATCAATTTCAACTGCCTTCACGTTCGTTCCCCATGACCAGCTGGTTTGCAGGACAAATTCTTCCCGGGGATAGGACCACAACCACCTTCACAATTGATAATCCTACCAATGGCACTATTACAATTGATGTAAATCCTAAAACTTTGTCATTAATATCAAAAACCCAATTTAATGGAGCGACAATTGTGCAACAGCAACAACAAGAAGATTCAATTTCCAACAACACTGACACTTTTATCCCAAATTATGTAAAACTCTCTGACTTGGGCAATCACACTGGACTGGCGTCATTTTTTAACAATGACGATCCAATTCCTGATGAATCATCATTGATGGTATTAAATTTAAATTTCAAGTTTAACGATTTTATGAACAGTACATCTGATGTTTATGCCGATGATCTAAAAATCACCTCACTCTATCTTTATGATTGGATTGATAATGACAATGATACAAAAATTACCAGCGATGAATTATCAATGGTGAATAGGGCTGGCTCTTGGGGAACAGTGCAAGAGTTGAGAGTTTCAGAACCCAATGAGAAATTTGAAGGCGTACCGCTGGTTGGGGTTTACCCTGTTCCGACCAGATATTCTTACTGGCTGGGGGATACGAAACAAAATTCAACATCCATGGATTATACAATTTCTGCCAGCCATTACGAAAAGGAAAGATGGCCTCTTTTATGGTCAGAGTACGAGACAATCTCTGTTCCTCCATACGGATCATCTACAGTTGATGTCACTCTAGTAACCCCAAATGATCTTCAAACTGGCGTCTATCAGGGATTTTTAACTTTTCAAAGCGATAGGCATACTGTAAATGCCCCCGTCTCTTTTGCAATTAAACAGCCCGTAATGGAAAATGATTCCACAATTCTGATAAAGGGAATACAGAGTGATGATGTTCTTTATGGAAATGGTTACACAAAGGGTGCTTTTGATATGGCCAACCTGTATATGGCCGGCGACTGGAGACAGTATTATTTTGACATTCAAAACGAATCAATCAATACTGCAGCAATTGAATTGTCATGGATTAGTAACAACACCAATCTTTCTGTATTTGTAATGGATCCATCCGGAGAAATTATACAAACCAATGTTCCCTCTGGGGTCTTTGGTCATTTTCTGGGATGGGCATCCCTTGACTGGCTGGGCAATTCCCTCTTTAGTCAAGGCGGAGGTTTTTTCCCTGTGAAAAACAAAGATGATACTTCGACTGTTCTTTATGTGCCAATTAATCAGACAGGCACCTACACACTCTTAACACATTCAACTTTGTTTGGCGGCTCTTCAACTACCGAGCCAATTACACTGGCAGCCAAATTCACAAATATTTCACCAGAAATGTTTGACTCTCTTGAATTTGCAGATGCTGCTGAGACTAGACCAGCTCAAACAGAACCTGAAAAAATTTCCCCGGTTCTGACAAAAACAGAAATCCAAGAACAAATCCCAGCTGGTTATGATTCACAGTTTAGTATTGCAATTACAGCTGGCATAGCTATTGGGTTTGCGATCGGACTGGTTTTCATTTTTATCATTAGACAAAAACCTCCTGAATAATTGAAGAAGGTTTATAAGCAATTTGGCGAGTACGACAGCTGAATGTCTGAACTGGGGACAAAAAAATCAGGATTATCTAGAAGAGACTTTTTGAAATTGATGGGTGCCGCAGGCACAGGATTAGCTTTTGCCCCGTTTATCCCATTTGGTAATTTCATGCCAAATCCGAATCAGGCATCCCTTGAACGGGTTCCAGTAATTTTACCTGACGGCACTCAAGCTAACATCAACACTTTTCCAATCAACTATTCAGAAGTCATTACATATCCTTCAACTGGCGATGCGGCACTTGATGCAGAGGCTTTTCGCAAATGGCAGTTCATTAGGCTTCCTGAAGAACTAGGTGGTACCAAAAAAGATGTAACTGCTGTCAGGGCATACAGTATGGTATGTCTGCATCTTTGGTGTCTGTGGAAATATTATCCGGCTGATGAAAGAAAAAGGGGCGAATGCCCATGTCATGGCAGCATGTATGATCCGTCTACTGGAACAGCATTTGCAGGCCCTGCATCTGTACAGGCTGCACCATCAAACACGTTAGCTGAGCTAACTTTGGATATTGATTCTGATGGATCCTTGTTTATTATGCCGCCAAAATTTAATGTAAATGATAACGGAGTAATTGGGTATGGCCGTTTCGCTTAAAAGAAGAACGGGAGTTGTAGCACTCCTTTATTGGTTTTGGGATGGAGTGGACCGAACTATTTTTACTGCAATCAAGTTCTCATTTCCTGCAAGATTTGTAAGCCCGTTTGGATTTTTAGGAATGCTTACATTCATTGTATTCATAATTCTTGGGGTTTCAGGGGCTTTGCTGATGTTTTACTATCAGCCCATACTTGACAGGGCGTGGGACAGCGTCCAATTCATCAATGACGATGTCCCGTTTGGCTTTCACATTAGAAACATTCACTATCACGGATCAAATGCAATGGTACTTCTTGCAATTTTACACATGTACTATCAATATTTCAGTGGAAGATACAAAATTCGAAACGAGGTCTTGTGGATGACGGGTGTCATACTTGGCACAGTTACCATTCTTGAGGCGTTCACAGGATACGATGTAATTTTTAGTGAAAGGGCAGAACTCGCAATTAGTATTGCGGCGTCACTGACTACCTCTATTCCTGTCGTGGGGCCGACAATTCGTGATGCGGCATTGGGCAGCGGATTCTCCGACTTTGTGCTGAGATTTTATGCACAGCACGTATTCCTGCTGCCTGTTGTCATGCTTGGACTGATGGCAGTACATTTCCCGAGGTTCCTAGTCTTTGATGTGCCGATGGTCATGGCCATTGGTGGTGCCATTTTGATTACGGGCGGGGTCTTCCCAATTGATATGGGATTCAAGTTTGAGCCCACAGTACCGCCGGGTGTTACGGTTCCTGAATGGTATCTTACAGGAATCTATGCGTTTATGAGGACGCAGTATGACAAATTTGTCACCGGGCTGCTGTGGCCATTGCTGTTCATAATTTCGTTTGTGCTGATTCCATTTATCGACAGATACAAGAAATTCTCTTGGAGGGACAGGCCGATTATTACTGCATTTGGCATTACCAGTCTTGCACAAATTATGGTTACAACGTACTGGGGATTCTACATTTCACCTGATACCAAGATGCCTTTGGTAGAGCGATTGGTAATTGATCCTCTTTTCTTTTATTCAACAATGATACTGCTGGTACCATTGGGATTTGGATTTACTTACATGATGATTAAACTTGCAAACGAAGCTGAAAGAAAATCAAAACTTGCAAAAAGCAGCGGTCCTCAAAAGGTAGCCACGATCAATCTTTCTGAAAAATGGATTAACTGGCTGTTGGTTGCACTTTTGGCATTCCAGGTCTTCCTAAACATTGCGGCTTACAATGCGGCACTGACAGGTATGAAGAACGTCTCATTGTTCTTTATTGGAATTATCTTGCTAGTGTTTGCTGCATTCTTCCATGTGTACAGATACGCAATGAGTCAGCAAAAAAATGCTCCACCACCTGCACCGGCAGTTGTAGCAGATGAGAAACCAAAGTTGACAGAATCTGAAATGCCTGCCGAACAAAGCAAACTTTCAGATGGCCAAACAGCACCTGATATCACATCTGAAACAAAAGAACTGACATCTGAAATTCAAATACCTGAGACTCGGGCAGATTTGGGAGCTGACCCTAATGTTAATTCGGAGATTGGTTCCGGCGATCTTACCAAACCGTAATTTTCCAAAATTCTAAAAAAGCTTTATAAGAACTTGAGCGATTGAAAAAATTATGAGTATGCCTACGTCTAGTCATGCATATGGAATAGGCATGATTGCATTAATTGTTGGCATGTCTGCATCTGTAGTGTTTTACACATCCTTTTATCTTCCTGAATCTTTGACAAAGCCTTCAGTGTCAGAACACATCTTGCATCCTGAATCCGAGCTAATAATTGAAATTGTTCTAGGAGCTGTAATTGAAGGAAATGAAAGTTATGTTCCAAACAAACCTATAGTGGAATTAAGTTCCAATAATAAGGTAATCTGGCAGAACAATGATGATACTGCACATACTGTAACGCCTGATCATAGACATGCCGATAAATATAGTGGGGATTTTGGCTCAGCTGGAGTAATAAAACCAGGTGATGCCTATGAATTCTTGTTTACTGAACCGCAGGATGTTCCCTATCACTGTGAACCGCACCCGTGGATGCAGGGAATCATAACTGTACAATTAAGCAGAGGCATCTAGTGCCGTAAAATTATCCTACTTTGAATATTTTACAAAGATTATCTGACTTTCAATTTCTTTGTGCTGCTCAATAACTGACACTCTGAATTTTACCTCATGTTCCTGCTCTGGCTTGAAATTGATTGTTGCAGTAAATTCTGCCCTATGGTCCGGCATTACGTCTTTGCTGATAAACAGCCTTGAAACGTTTTGTGATATTTTTTTCCCGTTGTATGATTTGTAAGTTACATGTTCATTTGAATCCAAAATTGTCGTATTGATTACCACCCCGTCATATCTTCCTGGATATGAAACCAAGATGGTTCCTTTAATTTCAGAATCTGGATGAATGTCTGTAGAGTTTAGTCTGAATTCCAAATCTTTCACAAGGACTTGCTCCTAAATTGGAATAATAGTTTTGTCAAGTGGTGGTGGTGGGTGGGTGGGTGGAGGTAGAGTTCTGTCGGGTTATCGGGGGATAAATCTTATTCTGAATTTTCCTTGTAAAGACTGGCGTTTTGAATTAGTGTAATCCATTTGTTCCTGCCATCAAAACCTCAATCATAGCTTGCTCTGCCGGCGTCTTACCCTTCAATGATCCATGCTTTTTTGTGAAATTGTAATGGGCTTTCATTCCGTATATCATTGGCGTGTCCATCTTCTTCTTTAGACCTCTGAATATTTTCTCACGGTCTATTCCCTTGTCTCACCGTTTAGGCGTTCCATCTTCTTCTTCTTGTTGTTGTCCATGTCTCCTTTGAGGTGAATATGTCTCTAGCATGGTTGATTTTTGTAAGGATAGGAATATGCCAGTAACAAAACATGCGTCACGCATAACACTATGACAGATAGAAAAATTTGTCAAGATTGAACAAGAACATCCAGCGGTACTGGAACTTGAGAAAATTAAAAGAATTGTAGTAATGCTCTTGAATGATTTTGGCGTTTGACAAGCCTTGTCCCTTGACACTTGACACGAAAAATATCTGTATCTTATTCTATATCACTACAAGTCTGATAAAATTCTTGATTATGATGATAAACTGAGAGGAATAATTCTTGATTATGTCGCAAGTAATACTGGAAATGTATTTGAAAATCAAATATCTGATTTTGAACTATGTATAGAAAATGAACAAAAAATAGTCATAAAATCTAACTCAAAAATTATTCAAAGATTCCATGTTGATGATATTCTAGGTAAGTACATTGTATTAGGAAATAGAAAATTACTTGATTTCTTTATTGTTATGAAAAGTACTCAAGGAAGACTAGATAAAAACACCTTGGAAAATTACTGCAATCGAACCATTGCGACCAAATAACTCTAAAATTGGAAAAATAATGAATTGTGCCAGAATTATGATTAATTCAAAACCCTTGAAGCAAGATCAATTATTTTTAATTTCAAACCCCTAATTGTCGAAATAGGGCTAGGAAATAAAGTAGAACCATTAAAAGCAAAAAACTAACTCAGATAGTTCCTTAACTCATACCTAATCTTTAAAGAGAAAATAAAGATGAAACTAGGTGTATGGCCATTGTTAAGATGGATTATGATTAATTGGCTGTAATTCTCCACGTAGGTAAATGCGTCTAACATCATCTCTAACTCACTACGTGCGTAGCCAAAATTGAGGAAGCTAGTTAATTACACACAAAAAATATGAATAGATTTTGAATATTTACCAAATTCTCAAAAAATCAAGTAAAATAATTGATGATTATTATATTATACCCGATGAATAATTAATCCAATGGAGATAAAGACACATGGGAATCAAAGAAAAAATACTTGAAAATGAGGATGAATTACAAAAATTCCTAATCTTGTTAGCAAATGCCAACAATGAACCAATCAAAGGACGATTAAAACTTCAAAAAATGATGTTTTTGTTATCGAATAAAATTGACGAAATCAAGAATCAAAGTAGTTATGATGCGGACAATTATGGTCCATATAGTGAAATAGTTGATGAAGAAGCACAGTATTTAGAACAAGTTGGAGTACTTTCAAGCGGCCCAGGTGAAATCACTCTAACCAAAGATGGAAAAGAGATTGCAAAAGAACTGATTAAAAATGAAAATAAGGATATCTTAAATGTATTAAATGAATATAAAAGATTCTTAAATGATCTAAGTAGCAAAGAATTACTTGCTTATGTACATTCAGCTTATCCTGACATGACTGAAGAATCTATTGAATATGAAAATCTAAAACCTAACATGGAAAACTATATTTTATCATTAGTAAAAAAACAGAAAATTAGTGCACAACGAGCAGCTGAATTATTGAACAAATCACAAGAATACATAATTAGAAAAATGAAAGAAAAAGGCATAGTGATGTTGGGATGAATTTTGAAAATACTAGATTCATCAACAATAATTGCAGTGTTTAATGAGATCAATTGTCCAGAATTAATTGATAAAATAATACAACTAGGACATGATTTAGCAATACCCTCCCACATAATTAATAGTGAATTATTGGATAAATCAACATTAAAAATAACTAATGAATTTATCGAGCAAAATAAAATCAAAATTCTAAACTACAACACAATTGAAGAAATAATTAATCTAAAAGATTTAGAAATCTTCATTGATTAAGATAGTTTTTCTTATGATTTCCTTTAAAATCATAAACAGATTTAACATTTTCAATCATTGATTCAAAATTAAATTCTTCTGAGTTAAACATTACATTTTGCAGATTTTGTTGTTTTCCTTTGTTGCTTAACATTGAATGAAGGTGAGCTCTACATTCTTCTATGTATTTACTAGGTTTATTTTTAGATTTTACAACAATTTCGGTGAAAATTTCTTTGGTTAAATCCCAATCAATATTTTCTGCATTGTTATCACATATTCTTTGAACATCATATGCATCAAAATTATTTCGTTGTCTTCCTTGAGCTCCAATCACTTTTAATTTATCTGCTAACTGTTCTTCCAAACTTGGATGAAATAATTCAGGTGGTTCTAATCCAAGCAAGTCCAAATCGATCATTGTTTGGATTTTTCCCATTTCAGGTTCTTTTTTAGTTCTACATGTTTTACAAATCTCAATTTTTGGTCTTTCAACTAGGGTTTTATTCATAGATTTCAAGCCTGAATGATAATTTACTTGAAGAAAATACAGCATGGCATTATCTTGTGTAACATCCAGTCCAGTTCCACAACTTTTTTGTGAGGCATATTCATGAAAATGTTTTTTCAAATTTTCTACATCTCCATATGTATAGCCACTTGGGGAATTTAGATTATAATCAGTATCAAATGAAAATCTATGATCAATTAGAGATACTAGGCTTCTTACTGAATGTCCTCCTTTTAGAACAAGTCGCTTTTTATAATGTCCATTTTGCATTTTTTCTAAAGTATATAAAATATCCAAAACGCATAATTCTGAAAGTAAGAAACGTCTGTTTTCAGGTCCACCAAAATATTTTCCAAGTTCATCTCTTACCATTAATTCAGGTTTCTCAAAATCAATTGCCCTCTCATCAAGATTAAAAAAAAATACCCATTTTAATTCATTTATTCTCCAAGTGTGCATTTTTGTTATATGGAATTCCTTCTTGGTACACTATTTCTCTATCGTCTGTTACATGTTCTATCCAAATATTTTTTGGAAATTTTTTAAAATACTCAATTTCCTTTTTTACAAACTCCCAAAACAAACCATATGGTCCATAGGTTCGAATAATCATGTTGGCTGGACCTGCAGGACGTCCTGGTTCATAATTTAAAATATAATGTGCATGTGGTCCATCTATGTATCCTGGCACACAATCAAATAATAATGAAATTTCTCCTGTTGAATCTGCTTCACTAATACAAATTGCTAAATATTTTTCAAACCATGTAAACAAATCTTTTTCTTCATTTACTATTATTTGATCATTTTTCTTCTTGATAAGATTCATTTCTTCTAATTTGCTGAGGATATCAAATGCAGTTCTTTTATTTATTTCAAGTTCTTTTATTATTTCTTTGAATGTAATTACTTTTTTAATAACAAGTGCTAAATATATAAAATAAGGATTTTGATAACTTAGAATTTGTAATTCCTTTTCATCTTTAGTTAATAGTGGAAGTTCTGTTATCCAAATATTGGTTGATTTATCTATGAATAATCCATTTTTATCTAAAATTTTCTCATCCTTTAAATTTTTCATAAAATCATAATACTGCTTACTATATTTTGAAAATCCCAACCTACTGCTTATTTCAGGACGTCTTCCATGAGCTAGAAGATTTCTTAGTCTGTACAATTTTCTTATTTTGTCTGCATAACGAATTTTGTTATAGAGCATGAATGCAGTAATATCACTAAATACATTTAAAGATTTAGTGGGTTTGTTGCACTTTTGTGCGTAATCAAGATCTTGTTATAGTATAAAACATTTGTAAATCTTTTCACAGATATTCTCAAAATTTTATTCCAACTCCGATTACTTTACAGAACCCATTAATCTTTCTTTTAGTAATTTTGTATAATCGATATTTTCTTGGGTTTCTTTACAGATAACCCAGCAAGTTCGAAGTTGGTCGCCTGTTCTTTGTTTTGATTCTGAGCTTAACCATTCTCCATCTATTAAATTCTACAAGATCAGGACAAAAAGATACGGCAGGAGCAAAAAGATACCAAGATTGCAGACATGAAAGAAAGGATGTACAAATTTCTGCAAGTGTTACTTGAAGCAAAATTAGTATCATCATAATTTTGTTTTATCTGTTGTACTGTTATTGCCATTAAGAATAATTGCTGGTCTCTTACTGGTATCATGCACACATCAATCTTGATGTTATTTTAGATACGGCAATGTAGAGTCGATATAAGTTAAATAATCAAAATGTTATGGATATAACATGGCAATTCGAGATGTCAAACCGTTTGATGACAAGCAATGGAACCAATTGCAGATAAATATGAAAGATGGGGCGGCAACTGTAGAGCAAGCTAGTAAAATAGACGATGCAAGAGCACGTGCTAAAAAAATCCCTAGAGAAAATTTCTAGGTTTTTAAAATTGCCTGATAAAATAAATTTTGATAATGTAAAATACTATCAAGTTAAAATTAATGATTTGTTAGATGATGATTTTGAATCCAGTGTTCCAGCTTTGTTGATTAGTCATTTAGCAGTACACAAATTTCCAACGATGTCGTGTTGGCGCATCTCTTTTAGATCTAGTATTTGATATTATATCTAAATTAGAATCTCTAGCTGGATGTAGATACGTGATGTTAAATCCACGAGATGATCAAGGTGTTAGAGACTTTTATTCAAATTATGGATTTACATATTACTCAAATCTTAATAATGATAAAGAATCTGATGCATTTCTAATGGATCTAAAGAATCCTGATATTAAAAGTCCAAAATCCTAACTTTACAAAATTACCAAGCTTATACATGCTTTTTAAGTTCTGTTACATTGTATACAATATCATCGTACTTTTCCTTACCATCTTTTTCTATGAATCCTTTAGGTGTGGTTAAATGGCTTTATAGAAATCATCATACAAACTAAAGCAGAAATTAAGCACATTCTACGACAATTGTAATCCAATACACGATACAACAACTCTTTTGCTTTCATAGTATTATTTTTGAGACTAATTAGAGTAGTAGCATTAGAAACAAAACAATTAGCACTACAGTGATTCACAATTAATAGAAAAATTGCTGATGCAGAAAGTAAACCTGCTGCAAGTAAAGGAAAATTAATTACATTTCGGTTAGCAAAAAAAGAATATCTCAATAATAATGAACGCAAGTTTTCAGGTCTAATTATAATAGAGGTTGATTTTTTGATTCAAGAGTCTTGAAAAAGTGGTGATAAGACTACCGAATTGATCTTTTTGGAACCTATATTTCATGAGATCAAATTCAATTTGGAGAAAATTCATATTTCATATTCCGATAACCTGACAGAACCTAAATAAAATACATTTTATTGAACTTGTATAACTATGATTAATGTAACTACTATAACCTGTCTAGGGAGGTGGGCCCAAAGGGCTTCGATCCCTTGACTTTTGGATTAGAAGTCCAACACGCTATCCATGCTGCGCCATAGGCCCAGAAACCTGAAAATTAATTGCCATTTTAAGGGTTTACAGCCACTTTTTTTGGTAATTTTCTCTTTCCATTTTGAAAAGAAATTGTTGCGTATATCCTGCATATGGTCCAAAATATTTTACAATTTTTTCATGAAGAATCCCATACTGTTTCTCTGTAATGGTTTTAGTTTTAATCTGAAATTTATCTGAATAATATTTTTCTAGTATTCTAATCATCCACCTGTCTAATGGAAAGGCTTCCAATTTATCTAATGAAAATAACAAAACACAGTCTGCAACCTTGTTTCCCACTCCCGGAACAAGACAAATTTCATCTTTGGCTACCTGATAAGAGCATTTTTTCAAATAATCAAAATCTATTTTTTTTAATGCTGTCATGTTTGCAGCTTCTTTGATAAATCTGGCACGATAACCCACTCCACAACTTGTAATCTCATTTATTGATGCTTTTGCAAGCCTTTCTGGTTTGGGAAATGAAAAAAACTCCTGGTTTTCAAACTCAATTTTATCACCGAATTTTTTTGCTATCTTTTCTAAACTACTTTTTATTTTTTGAATATTGGAGTTTGATGATATGATAAACGAAATTAAGCATTGAAACGGGTCCTGCTCTAATATTCTTAACCCTAAATACTGCCTCACAGCTTTTTTTGTAATGTCGTCTTTTGAAATTTCTTTGATTATTCTATCAATGTCGTCCCTTTTTCGAAAAAAGTCTGTTCTTATATTTTGATATGATTTGATCGCCCCTGATTTTGATATTCTTAAAATATTTTGCCCGTCAACCCCGTACCATTTTTCATCATTTTTTCTCCAAAGGAATACCTGGCCACTATTAATTGAATTTTCGACATTTATGAGACAATTATTTTGCATCTTAGATGGTTATTACATCATTGACTACAGGTGAAAATGTTTCAAAACCAAACTGCTCGTGAATTTCCTTGGCAAACATTTCGCATGATTCGGCATCCCCATGAACGGTACACACTTTTGGATTTCCTTTAATTTTCTTGATCATATCAAACAGTTCCTTTCTATCTGCATGTCCTGAAAATTGAAATTGCCTAACTTTAGCTTTTACAGTAAGGTCTTTGCCTCTGGTTGAAACCATTCCCGTATCCAGCAGTTTTTTCCCAGGGGTACCTTCACCCTGGTATGAAACCAGAGCTATGCCGTTTTTACTATCAAAGGATAACTCTTGCAAATAATATACGGCATTACCGCCTACCAGCATTCCAGCTGGCGAAATCACAACACATGGTTCCCCCATTGCCCGTTTTCTTTCAGCATGCTCTCTTATTGCAGTTGCACTTTTGATTGCTTCAGAAAATACTTTGGGATCTCTGAGATATTCTGGATGCTTGAACATTATTTCGTTAACTTTCAGAGCCATTCCATCCATTATGATTTTATGTTTGAAATTTGAACTTCTCAAAATACATGCAATTTCTTGAGAGCGCTCTACAGAAAATGATGGAATAAACAATATTCCTTTTCTATCCATTACTTCATTTGCAAATTCTATCAGTTCGTCTTCTGATTCTTTTCTTGACTTTTGTTCCGTTTTTGCATAAGTACTCTCAGTAATTAATAGATCAATTTCTCCAATGTCCAAATCCATTTCACGAAGCATTCGAGAGCCATTTGTTTTAACGTCACCCGTATAGAAGAGACGTTTTCCTTCCGATTCTACTAGTACAGTGCTTCCACCAATCACATGTCCTGACTCTCTGAACTCAAAAGTTGCATTTCCCTTGGTTACTTTTTGTTTAAATCCTATCTCTTTTGCATTTTTCATCATGTTGTTTAATTCAGGCAAATCAAATGGATGGGCATTTTTTTCAATTTTCAACATATCATTAATTAATAATTTTGAGAGATCAAATGTTGGTGGAGTGGCATAAACATCGGTATTGCCACTTACAAAAAGGGATGGAACATTTCCTGAATGGTCCAAATGTGCATGTGTGATAATAATTGCATCCAAATCTTTTGGTTTTACATGAAGTGGATATTGCGGAGGGGAACCTCTTCTTCCAAACATTACTCCATAATCTAATAGTAATTTTGTCCCATTGCAATTAACCAAAAATCCAGATCTGCCGACTTCGTTGGCCGCACCTAAAACTTTAACATCCAAGGATTAAAATCACTTTTTATCTACGTTAAAACCTTCGTAGAGATAATCCGATCATTATGCCTGTTGTAGAATCTACAAAAGCTTTAATTAGTGTAAGCTAAGACTCGATCTTCATGGGAAGAAGTTTCCAAGAATGGTTAGGACAACAAGATCAAGCCGTCGTCGCTAAAACACGTGCAGGCGACGAAGCAAACAAACCGCTCCTTAACCAATTAAACTGGATTTGGGTTAACAATCTGATGAATCAGAAAGCAGACCTTAATCCTTCTTCAGCTGAACTACTTGACTGGGTTACTTCTGGTCAAATAGACGCAATGAGAAAATAAACGTGCACAACACGTTATCTTTTTGTTTTTTAATTTCATTGAATCTGGATTCTGCGCATGTATTTTGACTCGATCATTTTCATAACAGGGTTATGAATTTCGATCATGGTTTAAATAGCCTCCAACCAAACTAAACTTTGTAATGCCAATAGCAATACTTCCAGACATTGATGAACAAAGATGTATCGGATGTGCACTATGTGTAGAAATCTGTACAACTCTTGGTCCTGATGTCCTTAGAGTAAAACCTGTTGAAGGCTGGAAGAGAGGTAAAGCATTTGTTTTCTACCCAGAAAGATGTATTTCTGATGGTGCATGCATAGGTGTATGTCCAACAAAATCAATCTTTTGGATGAGACCAATGAATTACACAGCTGGACAACCAGTACCTCTTCACAAAAACGGTGTCTTCATTAAAGGTTGGGCAGAAGACGCTGCTCTATAAGCAGCATCTTTTAGCACATTCTTTTTTCTTATTTTTAATTACACCAAAGATTTTTTCTTGATCTCTTTTGGTAAAGTTTTTACAAAATGTTTAAGGAATTTGTCTTCTTTATCGTAGTGTATCTCTAAAAATTTATTTTTTGCAAAAAAGTCATTCCATGTTTTTTCAAATACTGGAAATTCACTTGGCTCAAAATCCAATCGAGATGTTTCATGATGTGCAGCTGGAAAAATATCTGAAATCTCAATTGGTATTAATCCTAACAGTTGGTTATACTGGCAGACTTGGAATGATTCAAAACCTTTAATTTTCTTTTTTAATCCCATATATTGATGAGAAAGATATCCTGGCTTTGTACTGGATTCTTTGGTGATGATTATTTTCTTTTTCCTTGATTTGAAATTTCTAATTATTTTATGAAATGATTGAACTTCCGGCCTGTATTGATCTTCTTTGCTAAATAAGAAAATAGCTCTCTCCTTGAATTTTGGGGTACTCAAACCAAGAAATTCATAGTTTTCAGTCATGACCTGAACCATTTCAAACAACTTTGGATGGGCCCTGGCCTTTTTTATTACATATTCCCATAATCTTCCTTCATGTATTGCTTGTTTTACTTTGTCTACTTCTAGTTTAATTGCATGCAAGTTATGAATTGCCAATTGGTTGATTTTTTCAGTAGCTTCCAATTGCCGAAATTCATCTGGAGTGTATTTTACGCATATCTCACAATTGCATGGAAATATCGAGATATCTGATAAATATCGCGTACCATCATCTGTGATGTATCTTAGCTGCTTTGCATAAAGCATGTATGATGCTGAATCAAATGTGTCACAACCCAATGCTACTGCAAATGGTATTGTGAGGGGATGTCCTGCACCAAAAAGATGCAGCGGGATTGAATGTGGCATCTGTTTTTTTGCAGCAACTATCATCTGTGCCAGCAATCTGTATTCATATGACTCCATAAATTCAACTGGACTTCCTAGTGCAAGCATTTGAAAACCCATGCCCACTAGGCTCTTTGCAGATTTTCCAACTAGATCAAAATGCTCTCCGCCTTGAATAGGTCCAATCCAAATTTGACCATTGTCTGCTCTTCCATCAAGAGTTTCTTTTGAAACTTTTAGTGTATGTCTTACATATTCCTCTGCTTTCTTAACCGGCATTCCATATCCTGTTGGTTTGTCCAATGGAATGGCAAAGTCAGTTAGAATTCCTTTTTCAAAACTTGCCATTTCTGGTGGCGATACTTTGACATCCCCATACTCAAGAACTTGATATCCGCCAGAATCTGTCATGACTCCGCCATCAAAATCAATTATCTTGTGAATTCCTTTCTCAACAGCCTCATCCCCATAGCTGTTTCTTGTAATGTATGCATTAGTAATTACTAAATCAAAGCCCATCTCTTGAATTTTTTTAGATGGAATTGTTTGTTTGACAGGATGAATGACAGGCACATATGCTGGGGTTTCAATTTTTCCATGATTGGTGTAAAGCGTACCAATTCTGCCAGCCAAATCAGTTTTTGAGATTTCAAACAAGTAATTACACAAATTCAAAGGCGTTATTTAATCAATCAACAAAAAATTTTCCTAAATCGTTATTTTTTTCCACCAAATCAAGCCAATCTACGTCTTCACTACTTCCTCTACTCATAATTAGACCAATTGTTTTTTCCGTTATTTCTTGAACTGTTTTACCACTGACATTAATCTGAAATGTTTTTTCTTGAAATTTATTCATTGCATCATTTGCAATAATTCCTAAGATTTCACTACCTGCATTGTCTTGAATTTTTTTATCAGAGTATTTTCTATCTTTGTAAACTGCAACCAAGTCGTATGGACTCCTTCTTAATACTAGTACTATCCTAGTTTGATTTTTTCTTAGAACATATGGTGCCAAATGCCCTACGATTATACTATTTTCAGAAATTTCTTGCTCCATTATTTTTTCAAGCTTTACAATATCCACATCGTTTGTATCGTTATTTTTTTCAAACAATCCCGAGTCCTTTGCAATCCTGCTAATGTCTAAAACTGATAATTTCATTTTTTTAGCAATTTGCTCTGAAATTGTATGTTTTCCAACCCCTGGATTGCCTGTAATTACTATGGACATGATATGAAATCATGATCAACTAGATTAAACGATTTCTGCAATACTAATAAGTAGAATTGGATTTTTGACTGTAATGCAAATTGGTTTACTGGGAAAAGCAAATGTTGGCAAATCTACATTTTTTTCAGCTGCAACAGAAACACCGGTCGCATCAGGAAATTTTCCCTTTACGACAATTGAGCCAAATGTGGGAGTAGCATATGTTAAAGCCGACTGTGCTTGTAAGCATTTCAAAATTAAGCATGATAATGAATTATGTGTAGATGGTACCCGTTTCATTCCTGTAAAACTCATTGATGTTGCAGGATTAGTTCCTGGAGCACATGAAGGCAAAGGATTAGGAAATCAATTCCTTGATGATGCACGACAGGCTGAAATCTTAATCCATGTTGTTGATATTGCAGGAACCACAGATATTCAAGGACAGCCTGTTTCAGTTGGAACTCATGATCCATTAGAAGATGTAGCTTTTGTACAAGATGAATTTGATCAATGGTTTGCAGATATTTTAAAAAGAGAATGGGATAAAATTACTAGGGAAATAGATCAAAAAAGGGCAAAACTAACTGATGGCATTGCAAAAAGATTTTCTGGATTGGGAATAAAAGATTTTCAAGTCCAAGAAATTCTTCAAAAATTAGGCCTCATGGCTAAAAATCCAAAAGAATGGGAAGAAAATGACATTGAAACTTTTGTTAAAGAATTACGAAAAAATACAAAACCTATGATCATTGCAGCAAACAAAGCAGATCTTTGCAAAGACCTTGATATAATTAAGAAAATTTCTGACAATGTGATTTTATGTAGCGCAGAAACTGAATTACTTTTACGAAAAGCATCCAGAGCAGGAATTATAAATTATTTTTCAGGCGATGAGGGATTCACTCTTGTTGATGGGAAAGAAATCTCACTCCCACAACAAAAAGCACTTGATTTAGTGAAATCTGTTTTTTCAAAGATTCATTCAACTGGAATTCAAAAAATTCTAAACACTGCCGTTTTTGATTCCTTAAAATTCATTGTTGTATATCCTGTAGAGGATGAGACAAAACTTACTAGCAAAGATGGCGTTATTTTACCTGATACAAAATTGGTCCCACAAGACTCTACTGCTAAAGATTTGGCAGGATTAATTCATGCAGACATTGCAAAGGGATTCCTGCATGCAATAGATTGCAAAACAAGGCAAAGAATTAGCGGAGATCAAAAACTCAAAAATGGCGATGTAATCAAAATTGTTTCCACATCAAGTCATGGTTGATATGCTGGGCTTGGGAATTGAAAGCACTGCTCACACATTTTCTTGTGCAATAATTGAAAAACGTGGAAAGAAAGGAAAAATTCTTTCAGATATTAGAAAAATTTATCGCCCTGCAGATGGAGAAGGAATCCATCCTCGTGAAGCGTCTCGTCATCATATTGAGAATAGCTCCATAGTACTTTCTGAGTGTCTTCAAGAGGCAAATGTGACAGTCAAGGATTTGGATATTGTTTCATATGCTGCAGGACCTGGACTGGGCCCGTGTTTACGTGTGGGTGCCATTGTTGCTCGATCTCTCTCATCTTATTACAAAATTCCAATATATCCAGTAAATCATGCGATTGGACACATTGAATTGGGAAAATTACTAACTGGCTCAACTAATCCTCTAGTACTCCTAGTCTCTGGGGGTCACACTATGATTTTGGCATTTCTAAACAAGCAATGGAGGGTATTTGGAGAAACATTGGATATTACTTTGGGTCAACTGCTAGATCAATTTGGCCGTTCAATTGGATTTGCATCCCCCTGTGGAAAAAATATTGAAGAGTTGGCATCTGCATCTTCAAACTATGTCATTTTACCATATTCTGTAAAGGGCAATGATGTCTCTTTTTCTGGATTGTTATCTGCAACAAAATTCGTTGCAACAAAAAACAAGGTAGATGCTTGCTATTCACTTCAAGAAACTGCATTTGCCATGATTAGTGAAGCAGTAGAACGTGCCTTATCATTTACAAGAAAAAAAGAATTAATGATTGTTGGAGGAGTTGCAGCTAACAAACGATTATCTGCAATGCTAAAAGACGTGTGTAAAAGACACGGTTGTAAATTTTTTGTTGTCCCATTAGAATATGCTGGAGATTGTGGAAGTCAAATTTGTTGGACTGGCTTGCTGGAATCCCAAATAAAATCTGGCGTGAGACTGGAAGATACGTTTGTTACACAATCTTGGAGGTTAGATTCTGTTGTGGTGGATTATTGATTTTTATTTTCACTGATAGTTTGCTCAATAATTTTAACCCAACCTTTGGTATTGAAAACTCCAAACTTGAAAGTTTGTTCAGCATCATCTATTTTTGCAGTAAAACATACTTTTTTCATCAGCAATCCTTCTTTCCATGTTTTTGTCACTTTATCTAATGAAATATCTAAAATAGTATCCCCAAAACGTTTAGAAAAATCCATTATTCTTGCATTAGTTTTATCAAAAGCTAATCTCTTATTTGTTAACGTTAAAATCCCTGCACCTAGCTTATCTTCGCCACAATCTTCTTGCTTGATTCGTTTTTCCCCCTCGTCCATGATTAATTTTTATTGAATTCCTTTGGATATAATGTTAATGAAATTAGTCAAAAAAGGCGCTGAAGCAGATCTACATCAAACTAAATGGCAAAATTCTAACGCAATACTGAAAATTAGAAAAATCAAAACTTATAGAAATTCTTCACTTGATTTAAAAATTCGTAAACAAAGAACCATCAAGGAATCTCAAATGCTTTCTCTTGTAAAGTCATTTGGGATACCAACACCGCTAGTTTATTTTGTAAATTTAGACAAAGCATCAATAATCATGCAGGATATTCCTGGCATACCTGTACATGATTTATCAGAATCAAAAATTGTTGAACTATCAAAAGATATTGGAAAATTAGTTGGTACCTTACATAAGAATGGGGTAATGCATGGTGATTTAACAACTTCAAATTTTATTTGGTTTCAAAACACTGTATTTGTAATAGATTTTGGATTATCTCAGATCTCAATAAAGCTTGAAGATCACGCAGTTGACTTGAGATTGATTAAAGAAATTCTTAACAGTGCCCATGCAAAAATAATGCTATCTTCATGGAAAAATTTCCTAAGCGGATACAAATCAATCGTTGGCCATGCCTACTATGCCAAAATAACTAAACTAGTTTCAGAAATAGAGAGCCGTGGAAGATATGCCAAAGTCGTTTGATCTGTTTTTTGCATCATCCAATAATCACAAATATCAAGAAGCAAAGACAATTTTGAATTCCCTGGGGATTAATCTTGGATTTTTAAAATCCAATTTGGAAGAGGTTCAATCAAACTCGCTTAATGACATTGCCATGGCCAAAGCTAGAGGTGCGTTTTCCAAATTCAAAAAACCTGTCATTGTTGAAGATGATGGTTTATTCATAGATTCAATTGATGGATTTCCAGGTCCATATTCGTCATATGTTTTTAAAACAATTGGGAATAAAGGAATTCTTAATTTATTAAAAAATAGTAGAAAAGCAAGATTTGTTTCAATCATTACTTATTGTGACAAAGCAGTTTTGCAATCATTTGAAGGCAAACTGAATGGAAAAATATCTAAAACTCAAAAAGGAAAAGGCTGGGGATATGATCCCATTTTTATTCCAAGTAATTCCATTAAGACGTTTGCTGAAATGAATGATAAAAATAAATTATCTCATAGATACAATGCATTGAAAAAATTTTCTAAATGGTATTTGCACAAGTAGGAATAAAACGATCAATAAACCTCTCATTATTTTGCAATATTGAAATTCTAGAAACAATGCTCTCATCCATTATTGAAAATATTTTACTTTGTTTTGCAATTTCTTTACTGAATTTTTTTATTTCATCCATCTCTAGCATGTTTTCATGCTCCAATCTATTTGTTGAGCGTCCAATGTGCATATATGATTTAATTTCAATAAAATGCGGACTTGCCTTTCTAAACATTTCAGCAAATGCTGGAATTGATTCTTTCTGGTCATTGTAATCTCTGATCAAAGTGATTCTTAACACTGTTCTGGTTTTCAAATCCTTTAGCATGCCAAGTGTTCTATTCCATCTCTCCCATGAATCATCGTATCTCGGCTTGTTTATTCTCATAAATGATTCATAATCTGCAGCGTTTGTTGATAGGTACAATTGCGTTGGCAATGCATCTTCGTCTTGTAATTTTTGAATCATGTCTGGTTCTTGCCCGTTAGTTACAAGAAAAATTGATTTTGTTGCTTCAAATGTTTTTAGATATTTTATTAATTCTGGAAGTTTGGGGTACATTGTTGGTTCTCCAGAAAGTGAAATTGCATAATGGGCAGGTAATAGTGATTCATCTAATCTTTGTTTATCGTTTCTTGAATCGCCGTAAAATCCGTTGATTAGTTTTTTTCTTTCACCCATTAATTTTGTTAAAATTTGTTCAGGTTCTGCAACTTGTTCTGGTTTCATTTTCATCGAATCGTAAAATTCCATTGGTCTCCAGCAATACACACATCTGTTTTCACAATACATGCCAGCAGGAGAAAACTCCATACATCTGTGGGTAGAGATTCCATAAAACTTGTGTTTGTAGCAACTCCCTTCATGCTTGAATGATTTTTTTGTCCAATGACATAGTCCTACAGTTGAGTGATCTGCAACTCCATACTTTGCCTTTTTTAATTGTGCAGCTATTACAGGCTTGATCTGGAGTAATTCTTCTTCTTCAACTGTTTCTCCAGAGCAACTCATGAATTCAGATTGTGTTCTCATTTACTTAAATTGATCGAGATTTTTGTCTAACATGGAAACTTTTCTCAAAACAATTGATATTTTCAGCAAAATCTAGAGTGAGGTTTAATAACTGGATCCTCGAGGTATTTTTAGACTTTGAAAAAAATACATTCGTTATCATTTCTATTCTTGCTTGTAGCCACATTAACTAGTATGCCGATTAACCCTGTTTTTGCTGCTAATGACTTGGATAATGACGGTGTTGATGATTCTATAGATGCATGTCCTAATTTGCAAGAAGATTATGAAGGAACAGTTGATGGCTGCCCATCAAACTTTGTCCCATGGTATGATGAAGATTATGATGGAATAGAAGATCATATTGATCAATGTCCAAATTTGAAAGAACAGTACAACAAATTCCAAGATGAAGACGGTTGTCCTGATAATCTTCCAGGAAGTGGAGATGGGGGAGCGGCAGATTCTGACGGTGATGGTATCATTGACTTGATAGATAATTGTCCAAACCAACCGGAAACTTTCAATGGTGTTGATGACCAAGACGGTTGTCCTGACTCTTATGGTTCAGGTGACAGAGACAGAGACGGCGTTTTAGATTATTTAGATCAATGCCCACTAAGTGCTGAAACTTACAACAAATTCCAAGATGAAGACGGTTGTCCGGATTCAATTAATGATTCAAGTTTTGTAGATACTGATAATGATGGCATTCGAGATAAAATCGATTTGTGTATTGATGAACCTGAAGTGTACAATGGTTATAGAGACACTGACGGTTGTTCAGACATTGCATTAGATTCTTCCTTTGATGATGGAGATGGAGATGGAATTGCTGATCAATTTGATATTTGCCCTGATCATCCTGAAACTTTTAATCGCTTTGCAGATTATGACGGTTGTCCAGATGCAACCCCTTCCTTTGATGGCACATTAAACGATGTAGATGGTGACAGAATTATGGATGCTGATGATTCCTGTCCATTAGATCCTGAAAGATATAATGGTTATCAGGATGATGACGGTTGTCCAGATATTCCTTCTTATTTCAGTGATGCTGATTCAGACCTTGATGGAATTCCTAACAGTATTGATCAATGTCCTCAAGTAAAAGAAACTTACAACAGATTCCAAGATGATGACGGCTGTCCAGACTTTGTAAGTTCTAACAAAGGAATTCCAGATTCTGACGGTGATGGAATTAATGATTTTTCAGATTTATGTCCAAACCAACCAGAAACTTTCAATGATGTCTTTGATAGAGACGGCTGTCCAGACAATGATGCTTCTGGTGATAGAGACGTGGACGGTGTTCCAGACAATTTGGATGCTTGTCCAACTGCCAAAGAAACTTACAATAATATTCAAGATGACGACGGCTGTCCAGAAGGCGGATCCGGATTATTGAGATTAGACTTTGATGGTGATGGTATTATTGATTTGAATGACAAATGTCCACTGGAACCAGAAACTGTAAATGGCTACCAAGACCAAGATGGCTGTTCCGATGTTTCTGTATTGGATACTGATGGTGACGGAATTCGTGACACTCTAGATTTGTGTCCAACAAGTTCAGAAACATGGAATCGTTACCAAGACCAAGACGGCTGTCCAGACAACCAATCTGAATTTGATTCTGATTTTGATGGAATTTTAGACTCTGTAGATCAATGTCCTCTTGACCGAGAAAGATACAATGGTTATCAGGATGACGACGGCTGTCCAGATTATCCAGACTTTATCACTGCTTTAGATTCAGACTTTGATGGAATAGGTGATGAGCTTGATCAGTGCCCACTAGTACCTGAAACTTATAACAGATTCCAGGATGACGACGGCTGTCCAGATTATTTAGGAGATAACAAGGGAACTCCGGATTCTGACGGTGATGAAATTAATGATTATAATGATCATTGTCCAAATCAGCCCGAAACATATAACGGTATTTTAGATCTAGACGGCTGTCCTGATGATTACATTTCAAAGCATGATAGAGATGGGGATGGAATTTCAGATATACTTGATGCATGTCCAAATGCTAAAGAAACATGGAATAGATTCCAGGATGATGACGGCTGCCCAGATACTGTATTTGAATCATTTGTCATAGATTCAGATAATGATGGAATTAATGATGTTTATGATGATTGTCCACTAGTTGCTGAAAACTATAATGGCTTCCAAGATGACGACGGCTGCCCAGATGTTGATAATGTTCAACCTGACTCTGACGGTGATGGTGTTCCAGATGTGATGGATATGTGTCCAGAACAAAATGAAGTTTGGAACAAGTATGTAGATTATGACGGCTGCCCAGATACTATCCCAACTGGAAATGTTGTATATGATAGTGATCAAGATGGTATAAATGATGAATTTGATTCATGTCCAAATGAAAAAGAATCTTGGAATAAATACAATGATCATGACGGTTGTCCAGATATAGCACCAGAACAATCAAGATACAAACATGATGCTGATTTAGATGATATTATTAATGAAAATGACATGTGTCCATTAGAGCCTGAGGATTATGACGGTGACCGAGATCATGACGGTTGTCCTGACCAGTAGGTGTATCTAGGAATGAAAAAACAATATCTTTTAGGATTTTTACTTTTACTTACATCAACTATTGGCATGATGCCAACTGGTGTTTTTGCTGCTAATGAAATTGATACAGACAATGACGGAGTACCAAATAACTTAGATCAGTGTCCTCACCTTCTGGAGGATTATGATCCACAGTATGGTAACAATATTGACGGCTGTCCTGCAGACTTTGTTCCATGGTATGATGCTGATTATGATGGAATACAAGATCATCTTGATGATTGTCCTACTGTAAAAGAGACTTACAACAAATTCCAAGATGATGACGGCTGTCCGGATTTATCTTCTGATGGTAGTAAAGGAATTGCAGATGGTGACGGTGATGGCTATCCTGATTTCATGGATAATTGCCCAACTCAGCCCGAAATATTTAATGGAATTGATGATGCTGACGGCTGTCCAGATGATGCTATGGCTCAGCTAGATTCTGATCAAGATGGAATTTCTAATTCTCTTGATTCATGTCCACTGGAACTTGAGACTTACAACAGATTCCAAGATGATGACGGCTGCCCAGATTCATCTGACTCTACAAGCGTACAATATGAATTCCCTGATACTGATGGAGATGGCATTGAGGATAGATGGGATTCATGTGTCAATGAACCAGAAAATTATAATGAATTCTTAGATGATGACGGCTGCCCCGATGTACCTGGAGTTACTTCTTTTGAAGCACCAGATGCTGATTATGACGGTATTCCAGATGATGTAGATGACTGTCCATTGGATCGTGAAAATTATAACAAATTCCAAGATGATGACGGCTGCCCAGATGTATTGGAACTTGAAATAACTGGTGATGCTGACGGTGATGGAATTTTAGATCAAAATGATTCTTGTCCATTTAGTACTGAAACTTATAACAAATATCTTGATGATGACGGCTGTCCTGATTACATTGCAGATAACAAATTTGCATTTGATACTGACGGTGATGAAATAATTGATAATTTGGATCATTGCCCAACTCAACCAGAAACATTCAATGGCTTTCAAGACACTGACGGCTGCCCAGATCAACTGTCATCTCATTTAGATTCTGACGGTGACGGAATTTTAGACATCATTGATTCATGTCCACTGGAACTTGAAACTTACAACAGATTCCAAGATGATGACGGCTGCCCAGATTCATCTGACTCTACAAGCGTACAATATGAATTCCCTGATACTGATGGAGATGGCATTGAGGATAGATGGGATTCATGTGTCAATGAACCAGAAAATTATAATGAATTCTTAGACACTGACGGCTGCCCCGATGTTGAAGGAACATCTGCAGGAGATATGCTTGACAGTGATTATGATGGACTAGCAGATCACTTGGATAGTTGTCCCACAATAGCTGAAAGATACAATGGTTTCCAAGATCAAGACGGCTGCCCAGATAGTGTTGACTTTCAAACAGTTGGTGATTCTGACGGTGATGGAATATCTGATGATCTAGATCAATGCCCTATGGCTAAAGAAAGCTATAACAGATTCCAAGATGACGACGGCTGTCCTGACTATATAGCAGATAACAGATTCGCTGCAGATTCTGACGGTGACGATATTTCAGATGTTCTTGATTATTGCCCAACTCAACCAGAAACATTCAATGGCTTTCAAGACACTGACGGCTGCCCAGATCAACTGTCATCTCATTTAGATTCTGACGGTGACGGAATTTTAGACATCATTGATTCATGTCCACTGGAACTTGAAACTTACAACAGATTCCAAGATGATGACGGCTGCCCAGATTCATCTGACTCTACAAGCGTACAATATGAATTCCCTGATACTGATGGGGATGGCATTGATGATAGATGGGATTCATGTGTCAATGAACCAGAAAATTATAATGAATTCTTAGATGATGACGGCTGTCCTGATACCCTTGGTGCAGAATCAACCACTCCGGTTTATGCAGATTCTGACGGTGACGGATATCCAGATGTAACTGATTCATGTCCAACAAGTTCAGAAACTTGGAACAAGTATCTTGACTGGGACGGCTGTCCTGACACTGCTCCAGAACAACAGAGGTTTGTCCACGATGATGATCTAGATAATATTATCAATGATGAAGATTTGTGCCCTCTTGACCCTGAAGATTATGACGGTGACCGTGATTTAGACGGCTGTCCGGATCCATAATCATTGTTGATTTCTATTTTTAAAAGAATCAATTTAACGTGAGACTTAATAAATACTGAATAATAGCGATTGTCAGGAAGAGAATGAAAAAACAATATCTTTTAGGATTTTTACTTTTACTTGCATCAGCCATTGGCATGATGCCAATTAGCGTATTTGCTAATGATGAAATTGATTCTGACGGTGATGGGGTGCCAAACAATCTTGATTTTTGTCCTCACCTTCTAGAGGATTATGATCCACAGTATGGTAACAATATTGACGGCTGTCCTGCAGACTTTGTTCCATGGTATGATGCTGATTATGATGGAATACAAGATCATCTTGATGATTGTCCTACTGTAAAAGAGACTTACAACAAATTCCAAGATGATGACGGCTGTCCGGATTTATCTCCTGATGCTGGAAAAGGCATTGCAGATTCTGACGATGACGGTTATCCTGATTTCATGGATAATTGCCCAACTCAACCAGAAATATTTAATGGAATTGATGATGTTGACGGTTGCCCCGATGATGCTTCAACTTTAAAGGACAGTGATCGAGATGGAATTTCTGATTCCCTTGACTCATGTCCGTTAGAATCTGAAACTTATAATTTTTATCAAGATGAAGACGGCTGTCCTGATACCGTTGACACTGTAGATTCTACATATCAATTCCCTGATACTGACGGTGATGGCATTGATGATAGATGGGATTCATGTGTCAATGAACCAGAAAATTATAATGGATTCTTAGATACTGACGGTTGTATGGATGTTCTTGGTGCAGATTCTAATGCACTAATTGATTCTGATTATGATAGTATTCTTGATTCAGTTGATGCATGTCCATTAGAGCGTGAAAATTTTAACAAATTCCAAGACACTGACGGATGTCCTGATGAAATTGAATTTTCAATTACAGGTGATTCTGACGGTGATGGAATTTTAAATCAATTTGATGCATGTCCTTATTCTAAAGAAACCTTCAATCAATATCTGGACCGAGATGGCTGCCCGGATTTAATTGTAGATAACAAATTTGCATTTGATTCTGACGGTGATGGAATGATTGATAATTTGGATCATTGCCCAAACCAACCAGAAACGTATAACGGTATTTTAGATTCTGACGGTTGTCCTGATAATAATGATTCAAAACTAGATTCTGATATGGATGGAATATTAAATATTTCAGATGCCTGTCCACTAGAACCTGAAACTTATAACTTTTTCAAAGATGGTGACGGCTGTCCTGATTCATCTGATACGATAGTTTCTTCTTACATATTTCCTGATGCTGACGGTGATGACATTGATGATAGGTGGGACCAATGCATTGATGAGCCAGAAAATTATAATAATTTCTTAGATACTGATGGCTGTCCTGATGTTGCAGGATTTTCAAAACCTGCTTTACCTGACTCTGATTATGACGAAATTCCAGACGAATCTGATGTGTGTCCTACACTAGCTGAAAGGTATAATGGATTCCAAGATGACGACGGCTGCCCTGATACTATATCTTATGATTCATTTGGTGATGCTGATTATGATGGAATAACTGATAATGTTGATGACTGTCCTACTGCTAGAGAAACTTACAACAGATTCCAAGATGATGACGGCTGCCCTGATCTAATTTTTGATAATAAGATATTTATTGATTCTGACGGTGACGGAATTTCTGATACCACTGATTCATGCCCTGCTCAACCAGAAACATTCAATGGTTTCCAAGATCAAGACGGCTGTCCGGACAGATTTGTATTTACACTTGATTCTGACATGGATGGAATTGTAGATGTTTCTGATGCCTGCCCACTAGAACCTGAAACTTACAACTTTTTCCAAGATGACGACGGCTGCCCGGATTCAACTGGTACCGTTATTCCATCATACATCTTTGCTGATACAGACAGTGATGGAATTGATGATAGAAAAGATGCATGTCTTAATGAGCAAGAAAATTTTAACGGATATCTAGACTGGGATGGCTGCCCTGATGCATTAGTAGCAGCATCAACATCTACTGCAAGACCTGATTCTGACGGTGATGGATATTATGATGCAATTGATTCATGTCCGACAAATCCAGAAACATGGAATAAATACAATGATCATGACGGCTGTCCTGACACTGCTCCAGAACAACAGAGGTTTGTCCACGATGATGATCTAGATAATATTATCAATGATGAAGATTTGTGCCCTCTTGACCCTGAAGATTATGACGGTGACCGTGATTTAGACGGCTGTCCTGACCCTTAGTAGAATCACCTATTACTATTTTTGACATACTAAATATATCGAATTTATAAAGTTTGAACATGCTTCCAAAATTTTCTGGTCGGGCATTTTTAGCTCCTATGGCAGGAGTCAGTGATCCAGCACTTCGTTTGCAATGCAAAAAAATGGGTGCCGGATTAGTTGTTACAGAATTTACAAATATTCATAGTATCATTGCAAAAGAAAGTCAACTTGAAGAAAGAATGAAAACTATTCGGGAATTCATTGAATATTCTGATGAAGAGCGCCCTCTTTCAATCCAATTATTTGGTTCTAATCTTTCAGCATTAGAAAAGGCAGCACAGATTGTAGAGCCTTATTTTGATATTATTGATTACAATATGGGTTGCCCTGCACCACATATTACTCGACAAATGGCAGGAGGTGCTCTACTGCAAGAAGTCAATCTAACTCAGCAGATTTTTAGTACTCTGGTAAATGCTGTAAAAAAACCTGTAACACTAAAAATTCGTTCAGGGGTTACCGATGCTAGTAAATTTCTTTTTAAAGAAATTGCAGAAATTGCAGAGGATGAAGGAATTCAAATGATCACTCTTCACCCAAGAACCGTAAGCCAAGGTTATTCTGGAGTTGCTGATTGGGATTTGATTAAAGAACTAAAAGAGATTTCTAGTATTCCAATTGTTGGAAATGGTGATATTACAACCCCTGAGGATGCTAAAACAATGATTGATAATACTAATTGTGATTATGTTATGATTGGCAGGGGTGCAATGGGAAATCCGTTTATTTTTGAACAAATTAATGATTTTTTAAAAACCAACTCTTACAAGGAATATTCATTCAAGGACAGGATGGATTCTTTTTTTGATTATTTGCATCTCTCAAGTCAGTATAAAATCAAATTTGCAAATATCAAGGGCCAAGCCATGAGATTTACTAAAGGAATGAAAGGTGGCTCAAAACTTCGTTCAAAAATCACTCTTTCTACAAATATTGAAGAGTTAGAAAAAATTATGCGTGATGCATATGTCTTATCTTAGAAATATTTTACATTAGTTCAAATTGCTTTGCTTCCCAACGCCAAACAGCAGCAGCAACGCTCTTTGAGTGCTCAAAGCCTTAAACCTGGTCTAGGTTTCTTAATAACTTTCCAGTCTTCTAATGGTTTGCAGGTGGTGGTGGTGGTGGTGGTGATAACGGTGGTAGTAGTAATAATGATAATAATAATAATGATAATAGCAATGGCATAATCCAAAAGGACCAAATCCAGTGCACCCAGCTTTTAATTGACGGGGTACTATTCCGAGAGGCAATGTATGACGAGCCATTCATGATAGAGGCAGTTGATGCCAAGAGAAAGGTAATCACACACTACATGAATGAGGGCCTGCAGGTAACTGGAGAGTCCATAAACGAGCCGCCAACCCACAAGTTCTCAAGCAAGAAAACATCCCAGTCTGATGCAGTAATACTGGAACTGGTACGAACTGACAAGCTAGGCAACATTTGGACTGACCAGTTTGGATACACGTGGAGTGCAGACACGCCTGATGAGTGGTATTACGTGGTTGGACCGGCACCTGATAATTCCAGCGCATGTGACAGTGTGGATCACAGGGCATGTGATGCGTTTGCAGCCAAAGTGAGGTGGCATAATGGTAACATGGAGTCCCTGCGTGATTCAATGTATGGTGATGTGTACGGGGCAGCAGCTGCCAAGCCCTTTGATGACCTGGATGATGCAGTAACATTTCTGATAACTCCCGGCGAGTCTCGGACGCAGTTCCTCGATGAGAATGCCATGATGTGGATTCGCAACTAGATAGTCCACCGGCTTTTTTTGTTGTTGTAGTTGTAGTTGTAGTAGTAGTTTGCCTCAGTTATGAATGGATGAGGACACACGCTGCTGTCGTATTCTAAAGGAAACCAGTTTCTCTTCCTCCTCTTAACCTTAGATGAGGGCTTTGTATGCAGAACTCGTTAAAGTTTTGAAGTTTTTACGGTTTTGTTTGGACTAAAGAGAAAACACTCTAAACACTCTTGTTTACTAAACTGGTATATTCTGTGATTGCAGCTTTGGTTCTTATCCTAATGGACGTGTGCAGTCGTCTGGATTGTATACGAAGACTTTGATATCTGCATAGTCAGTTACTCATAGCTTGTCATTCAGTGCTGCAATTCCCCCTAGGTGTTCGTCATGTACATCTAAATCAAAGTCGGAAATAATTGGTATACTAGCTTGAATCTTTATCATTCTATCCTCATCAGACATTGCAGATGCAATATCAACACTGCTAATGACAACAACAGAAAGTAAAATGGCAATAGAAATCAAAGATCTCATAGCTTGAGGAATTTCTAAAAAGAATAAAAATTTATTCAAGTGATCGCAAAAGCTAACGCTATTTCTAATTTCTTTAGTAGTATAGAGATAACCATACTGAAGCATTTCCATAACGGAAACGTTATGGCATCTTCCATTAAGGCAGACTGAAGGTCCTATAGGATCATACATGAAAGACGAGTCAAAGAACCCCTCCGCGACATATTCTGCAATCTGGAAGCGTCTCAACAGGCTGGACATCAGAATGAATCCAAAAGCTGGGAAAAAATATCGCCATTGCAATTGAGTTCCAGAGTCAAGGTTGTACAGACAGGGGAGGAGAGAATGGATGAGGAGACAGAGATGGCAAAAGAGAAGAGGATTCTTGAGGATTCATGTGGCAGTGGATGTAAAGACAAGGCAAGATTACAGGCTTAGAAATCACATGACAGGTCGCATGACTTAAAGCATTTCATATCAAGATAGTCAGGCAGTCAAAAAGGTTTGGAAACGCAACCCAAGCTCTGACTGATGGCGCATACGATATCATGGATGATTTTTTTCATACCTGTATTACGAGGGCATAGTTTCCCGGAATCAAGACAGAAAAGAATCCGTCTGCAAATACTGGCTGCCATCTGAGACGCAAATTAGTCCTGGCACAGATGATTTTTGATTACGATCTGTGGAAGAAGAGAACCGTAAGGTATGGCGACAGGCGATGGATTGTCGAGTCAGTGTTTTCTGCATTCAAGAGAATGTTTGGGGAGGAGGAGGAGGAGGAGGAGGAGGAGGAGCATGTCGCATCGCACAGAAAGAAGGAGAACATGGCCCATGAGCTGAGAATGAAAGTTTGCCTGTACAACAACAAAATGACTGCAATGCAATAGAATCAGAACCGGCTTTGAGCACTCAAAGAGCAGGCGTTGCTGCCGGGGTTGTTTGGCGTTGGGAAACAAAGCAGTCCAAATCTCTTTACATCTGTTTATGATATTCTGAAATTTTATATTGAATTTTTAGATAAATTGGACTATTCTTATATATTTCAAGGGCGTATTTCAAGTATGAAAATAGGAGTTAGATCATAATTGGCAACAGCTTATGTTCTCATAAACTGTGAGCTAGGTTCTGAAGAAGCAGTTATTTCAGAATTAAAATCCATTGAAGGTGTTGTTGAAGTACATGGTACTTTTGGAGCCTATGATATTTTAGCAAAAGTGGAATCAAGTCAGGTTGAAGCATTGCGTGAGACTATAACTTGGAAGATAAGAAAAATCTCAAAAATTCGTTCAACGTTAACCTTGATGGGAATTGAAGGTCAGCAATAATTCAACAAAATCCTCTGCTTTTATACTTAAATTGCAATGCTGAACTATCCCTTCAAAAAAAAAACATGTCCCCCAAAGGGATAACACCCTGAGAGAAGTAGTGACACTCTCAGCAGTTTAATTTTCATTAATTTCTATATCTGTAATTTTTACAAAAGAAAATGATTAGAGGGCTTCAGAACCACTCTTTTTAGATGCGATATTCAGTGTGCTATCCACATTGGATACAACAATAATTCCATCTCCGCTTTTTCCTGTATAAGCTGCATCAGCAATTGCTGTGGAAACTTTCTCTACATCTGAGTCATCTACAATTGTACTTACAGTGGCAACTTCATTGTATTCTACAGTGACAGTGCCGGTTCCTCTACCAGATCTAATTTCTTGCCGAGTTCCAGAACCTCTACCTTTTCCTTCCAGAATGGTAAATCCTCCCACAATATCATTTATCGCTTCAGTTACTGCGCCAATTTTAGTTGCTTGAACAGTTGCCTCAATTCGTTTCATTTCCATTTATTTTTCCGTATTGTTTAAAAAAGATCATATGTTTTTATTCAAATTTTATGATACTATGGAACTTGATTGGTTATGTCATAATCCTCTGACCTTTTTAGTGTCTGAGAAAAATAAAATTATGAATAATGATGAAAAAAGATTTCATAGGCTGAATTATCTTTTGAAATGTTACCTGATAAATCCTAAAGAAAATGATCTATATCAAAGAGCAAAACAAATGGGCGTTACTGATTCTACAGCCAAAGATTACATTAGAACCGTCATAATTCAAGCGCAAAAAATCTGTGCAAAGTAGCTTTTTAACATATATTCATAAATAATCAATTAGGAAGAAAATACACATGACAGATCCGTTGTTGGATGATGTAAAGGCTCTTTTGGATAAGGATTTTGGAGATGATAGAATTTTAAAGCAAATTTGTAGAGCTTGTGAAAATAATGAAGTAATTAGTAATTATGAGAGAAATTATGTTAGGAAATTAGCTGAAACACATCTAGGCAAAAAACCAGAATTCATTCAAATTCCTGATCAAGAAAAACCAATAGTCCCAGATGTTATAATTCCTGATACACAACAAACCATTCAATCACTTTCAAATGCCACACCGAGAGTATCTTATTCAAAATCAAAAAATAAAAAAATTATGTTTGGTATTGGTGGATTGGCATTAATAGTAATAATTGCAGCAGCTGTATCTTTTAGCGGTTTCACTGTTGGTACTCCAAAGATTGATGTCCCTGCCATTGCAGATTCAGATTCCCTCTCCATTCAAACTGATTTAGAGTCATATAACAACAAGGATTTAATTTTAATTAGTGGCATATCTGATACTACTGGAACTGTAACTCTTTCAATAGAGAATCAAAGCAATAAACTTGTGTGGACTGAAGAAATCTCATTAAAAAGTGATGGACGCTTTTCAACATTAGCTATTGCAGGAGGTTCAGGTTGGGAAAAATCTGGAACTTATACTCTCAAAGTAGATAATGGTAAAGAAACAAAATCTGGTATATTTTCATTTATTGTATAGTCTATTCAAATTCTTTCCAGTGCGAATCTACCAAATCTCGTAATTTTTCTACACTAATTTCATTCATGTATTCACGATAAACTATGAATTTATTTTGCTTGCCTGTACTATCGCCGTAAATGTCCGTGGTGTTTTTTGGTATTGCCCCGGCTTTCCATTGACCCATCTCAAAAATCCATATTGTTGAATCCGGATTGGAAAAATCAATATCGTCACATCCAACTATGTATAGATAACATTTTGTAGCAATGTTTAGTTTTTCATGCAATTTCTCATATGCTATCATTTGGCCTTTTGCTATGTTGATTTTATCATTATGAAATCCCTTGAATTCTAGTATGATGAAACCTCCTTTATGCTCAATTAACCAATCTATGTCTGTTCCCCCTGAGGCTATCATGCCATGAACAATCAGATCACCTAAAACCTCTCTTCCACGTGTAAATTCAGATTCATCAAAAATGTGATGTTTTCCCTTTGGACTTTTTCGAATAATCTGTTTTGATATTTGCTGAGCTTGGATGGGATTATCTTTTTCATATAGTGTATCAATTAAATCCGTTGTTTTATCAGGCATTGTTTTTTGAATTTTTACCTGAATGATAAGAGATTGTGTAAAATTTAGTAAAGTTATATGATTTTTCTAATCTATCTGCAGAAAAATTCATTTCCTGCTCCTTTGTATAGTACAAAATATTCGTCTTGATTTTTTCTATCTTTTTTTGCATTTAGAGCATCTTGATACATTTCAAAATGCTCCACTAGATACAATTGATTGTCTGGTTCTGCAAAATAGTCTATTCCAACCAAATCAAATCCTTTTTCAGGAGTTAATTTGATCTTTTGTTCTGCAAAAATATCTTCAGTCAATTTTAATATGATTAAATATTATTGGTCATAAATCATCAGATTCTTTTCTTCTAATAGGGCATGTAAATTATGAACAGCACGATAAACGTCAGATTCTCTCTTTGCTCCGGTACAAACTAATTTACCTGATGCAAATAACAGTATCACCGTTTTTGGATCTAGCATTCTGTGAATAAGCCCTGGAAATTGTTCTGGTTCATACATGCTTCTAGCTAAAGTTCGAGCAGCTTTTTCTAAATGAATTTTTCCGCCAAGATTAATTGATGCTACCATGTTTTGAACTATGATTACTGCATCTTTTTTTATCTTGATTTTGCCTTTTCTTAATTTTTGGACAACTGTATTGACTGCCTTTATTGCCATCTCTTCAGATTTTGCTCCAGTACACACCATTTTGCCTGTTCTAAAAATCAGTGTTGCAGTTTTGGGCTTGGTTAATCTAAATACAAGCCCTGGAAATTGTTCTGGATGATATTCGGTATCTGGAAATTTTTCAGTAATTTCAACAAGATCAATTTTCTGTTCTACTGATGCAGATGCAACAACATTTTCAACACTAACGATGGGCTTTGTTTGAGGCATGTCGAGGGATTTTATATATAACCTGTATATATACTAGTCAAATTTTTTTCTAAATTTTAAATTTTCTAATGATGTCCAACCCATTGATAACGATACTCTTCATCAATGATATCTGCAACAATCTCTTTGTTTTTGATTTTAGTTTTTGGAATGTCTATATTAAAGAATCCCAATTGACCTTTCCATGGAATTGAAATTCTTAATGGTTTTGCATTTTTTAGTAAAAATCCAAAAGTTTTGGTTTGAAATTCTTTTGATGCAAAATGAAATTTTTGATCCGATTTTATTTCTTTTATTGAATTGTATTTTTTTACATCATACAGCTGAGCTTTTCCAATAATTGCACCTGTAACAAATTTTTTATTAATTTTTAATCTTTTTAAATCATCAATTCTTATTTTTAATGGTGCATGAATCAAAAATTCTCCACGATAATTTGTATTCCAACTTCTTAATTCTATATTCTTTTTCCCTGAAATAATTAAATCTGCAAATGGTTGAGCAATTGAAAGACATTTCAAGATTTATTCTGTTGCAACTTTGATAAATTTACTTGGGTCTATGCCTAATCCTTTAGGCAAATTTGTTATGCCGCCATTCAAACTTTCAGTTACTATGCCTTTACTTGCTAGTAATTTTGCAGTCATCAATGATGTATTTCCAGCCATACAAATCAACAATGACTTGCCTTTTGAGCCTTGTATATTCTCATTAAATTCTTCAGGGATTTGATGTGTTGATAATAATTGATTGACGGTGCTAGCTTTTGGTATGACAATTTTTCCTTTATCTACTCCTAAGGATTTAGCAATAATTTCAATTCCTTCCTCTTTTGGAGTATATTGAGGATGGACCCAAATTATTTTATCATATTCTTGAACACTAGCTGCTGCCTCCTCCAATGAAACTTGCATACGCTTATTCGATGACATTGCTTTTAGATTTTTTCTATATTTTTCTATGCCGTCTGCAACTATAACTATGAATTTACCTTTATCACCATCACTTACCATTTCTAAAATAGCATACAACGCAAGTGCAGTACTTTCACCAATATTATGACCCTTATCTACAAAAAATTTAAGCAAATGTTTTGCTTGCCCAAAATCAACTTCATGTTCAGCTGCATAGGCATCTGGATTATACAACTTTAGCCCATCTGCTTTTGCCTTTGTTCTAATTCCTGCAACATCTTGATCTGGAATTGGAAACACCACGTGTATTGCCTTTTTCTCATATTTTTGATTCATGTATCTGCTTAATCCACCGGATGTACCGCCGGTTCCAAATGAGCAGAATATTCTGTAATTTTGTAGTGAATCGTTATTTTCATGTAATTGCTGGTCGATTTCTACAGATGTGATTGTTCTATGAGCCTCAATGTTTAATTCATTATCGTATTGTTCTGGACAAAAGCAATCATAGATTTTTGAAAGTAGTTTTGCTAAATTGATTATATCCTGTGCTGCCAATAATGTTTCAACTTTAGAAATTGTTTTATCATAAATTGTAGGATCAAAACCTAATTCTGATAATTGAGAGCGAATGTTTGCTGCAGTTGCTTTTGCAACTAATGCATCCGCATCACTATCTTTCATTCCTGGAGCTGGACAAATATCCATGTCTAGATCCATTATTCGGATATTTTCATTTCTTAATTCTTTAAAGACTCCCTCTTGCAATTTTCTTGAAACTAGTGAAACAACAGTCAATCCTATTTTTGACATTTGTCCAAGTGCTATCCCAAAATTTCCTGATGTTGCTTCAATTATTGTTTGATTACTTTTTAGTTTTCCAGTTTTAATTGCATCATGCATAATGTGAATGGCAGGTCTGATTTTGATTGAACCTGATACCAAATTTGCATCAAATTTTCCATATATTTTCAAATCTAAATCTGAAATATCTAATTTGTAGAGATTTTTTGCACATTCTTTAAAATCGTTCGTAAGATCAGTGAGTGGTGTTGCATTGACTATTTTACCTTCTTCTAGATGGGGAATTTTACTCCAAATTTCTTGTTCAAATTTTTCTAATAATGGTTTATCAATTTCATGTTCTGACATATTTTTCTCTAGGTACAGTTAATTTTTTGCTCATATAAAATATCTGATGAAAGATGAAATAATTTCATTTTTGATTTTTAAATCAAATATCTAGAATACCAATTACCTTATTTGGTATATCATTTAGTCTGCTGACTGCCATGGTTTTTTCATATCCCAAATGTCTTAGATTATTAGCTATGGTGGTGGCTCTAATCGTACTGGGACCCAATCCTAAAGCGATCATGCTAATTCCTAATCCTTTGAATGATTTGGTCATATTTCTGACTGCATCAGGATCAGATGGTTCCCCATCAGTTAATGTTAAAAAAATATTTGGTCTTTTTGATTGTAAAATTGGAAACATTTTGTCATAGACTTCAGCTAATGGAGTCGAACCATTAGCAACAATCTGTGTCAGTCTTTTAGCAGTTATATTATTCCATTTTACATTTTCTGGCTTTATTGACCAACAAACCATTGATCTATTTTCTGTACTAAATGCATATACTGCAAATTTTACTTTGAGAAAAGCTAATACTTCGCAAAGTGCCAATGTTGCTTTTTTGTATTCAATGGCATCAGATGCAATACTTGAAGAATGATCTAATAGAATTACAATTTTTGTTTTAATTGATTTTTTAATATCTGTAAAAAATGGTTCATTGCCATCGATGTAGCTTTCCTCATCGAATTCATCTCCTGAACTTAGATGCTGCTCTTTCCATCCTGATTTCCATTCTTTGAATTTTATTTTTAATCCATTAATCAAACTCATATCATAAATTGTTGTTTCATCAACATTCCTTGTTGATGGAGTTTGAATTCCGATGGATTCTGTTGCCAATCCTTTGTTTTCTGATTTTTTATTTTCATCTAACAGTACTTTGTATTCATCATAAACATCATCCCCCCGAATCACAGATGTTGAATCAACAGTACCTAAATCACCTTCTTTATTTTTAGAAATTACTTTTAACACTTTTAGTAATTCTTCTTCAGATAATGCCATCCCTGCTTTCATAAACGGTAAAGATATTGGAATTGTTAGTAGGGAATCTATATCTAATATTTTTATAATTTCACCGATATTTTTTTCAATCCAGTCTGTATCTTGTTTCTCTTCAATTGCTTGGTTGACAATTGTTTTTGCAAATATTGATGCTTTTTCTATTTTTTCAAAGTCACTTGACTGAATTTCCCCTTTTAGTGCACCAAACATGAAATATTGATAAAATGCCTCTACAATCCTTGCTTTTCCATAAACTGTGTGTAATTGTGGTCTTGCCACAAGCATGTATGTGTAATTGAAAATAATTTCTTCATCCATTCCTTTCCAAATTTTTCTCCCTAGGCTCTCAATTCTTTGAGTTTCCATCGTGTTGAGAATAAACCCAAAAGCATGATCATTACTAAGAATTTTTTTGCAGTGTTTTATTCTCATGCCTTCATACCAAAGTGATGTTCTGAATTGACGGTATTTTTGGAAATCATTCCCAATGCGTTTTTCTAACGGCGTTAAGATTACTTTATTTTCATTTAGACGTGTTTTGGTTTCTGATTTATCTGAAATCTCTACAATGATGGTATCTTTTTCAGACCATCTTCTAACAAGAAATGTTGCTATTTCAACTAAAGAATCGTTTTGTAGTTGAATTGATTGCATTTAGTTTCCAAACATTGAAGTTATGATGTCGCTTACTTTTTGGTACTCTATGTCTCCCCATTGTGTATAGACATTTCCAAAAACAATCTGTGCTACTTCTTTTGGCGACATTCCTTTATCTAATAATTTAGCAAAGGCAATAGTTTCCCTCAAACTAGGTGAATAAAATAATTCTTCAACTGCGGCAGCTTGCCTTAATGTATTTGCTAGTTTGATTGCTTGAATAATTTCTGATTCATAATTTCCTGAAACATATTTTTTTACAATTTCTAATTCTATATTCTCTGGTGGGTATTCTAATCTAATTCGTACTGGAAATCTACTTAGTAATTGAGGTGGTAATTCTTTTGTACCGCTGTGTGATAATGGATTAATTGCTGCAACTACAAACCAACCTTCTTTTGCTTTAATAACCTCGCCTGTTGATTCTTTCAATACAATTTGACGTCTGTCATCTAATGCTTCATCTAATCTTAGTAAGACATCAGCTTCTGCTGAATTAATTTCATCCAGATAAAGCAACTCTCCACTTTTCATTGATTTGATTAGCAAACCTTCATCGAAACTGACTGTTCCATCTGTTAATGTTTTAGTACCAATCAAATGACTTTCTCTAGTTCTAAGACTGAAATTAATGGATTCTAAATTGACATTTTTATTTCTGGCAAAATCTCGTACTAGGGATGTTTTTCCGGTTCCTTTCGGACCTATTATGAGCACAAAAAGACCTGCCTCATATGCTCTGTTTAAAGTTTGAATTGAATTATTCCAATCAAGATACTGTATTTCTTCCAAAGTATGTTTTCAGTGATTTAAACAATATTTAATATTAGATCTTGGAATCAAATGCTTCTATTTTGACAAATGCCTCCTGTAATCTCTGATGCAATGTTTTGTTCCAATTATCAAATCCTGAAGGATCTTTTGGATAGTTATTGTAGTGTTCAACTAACCATTGATTTTCTTTAGTTGTATATCGAAGTCCATCTGCAACTGTTTTATTCATTGCACCTCTGATTATCATTCCAATTTTCCCTAATCCTGAAAAGTCAGGATGCTCACCTTTACTAATTGACTCTACATCCATATTTCCCAAAAAGTGTTTCATTCCATAACTGATTTGCTCATTAGACATTTGCTGAATCAATCGTCTAAATATTTCAAGACCTGCAGTTTTGTATCCGTATTCTTTGATGTAATCTAAATTGTATTGCCAGAGACTTGCTTCAGAAACATCATTTGCTTCTAGTGCCTGTGCAACATTATTGCCGATAATTGTACCTGCAATCAAAGCTGGTCCTATACCTCCTGCATCAATTGGTTTTGGCATCCATGCAGAATCCCCCACCATCATGTATCCTCCTGATACCATGCAATCATTTTGTCTTCTGACTGAAACTTGGAATATTCCTGAATTATTATTGATGTCTTGAGATTCTTCTGATAATTTTGCATTTTTGATTGCAACATTTCTGTGAAGATATTCTTTCATCAGTGATTCAACGTTGTCTTTTTTGCCCAATCTTTGATTCCTTTTATCTAAAAGAGTCTTTTCAACTCCCAACCCGATGTTCACTTTGGTATCGCCTTTTGGAAATACCCATCCATATCCACCGGGTGCAATGTCTTGATCTAAATGTATTATACAATAATCTGGATCAAATTCTGTAAGATTTTTTTGTCCTTTTTCAAAATGCATGATATATCTTCCAGTTGATTCCAAATCTCTTCTATCGATTCTTTTTTCAACTTTGGTAGAGTTTTGTAGTCCATTTCTAAGCATTGATGTAACTCCTGTTGCATCAATAACAATTCTTGATGTTTTTTTGAATGGTTGTTTTGTTTTGTTATCTATGCCTTGCACTCCAACTACTTGCTGTCCCTCATAAATTAGACCTGTAAGATTAATTTCATATTCATATTCAATACCTATTTTTTTACATCTTTCATTCTGAATTTCTGGTAGTTTTTGACGATTTAACATAAATCCTGCACCGTCAAATGGTATCGCAGTTTCTTTATCTGGTGAAAATGCCATTACACCTTTTACATCATGCTCAATTTCAGGTCTGGTCCATTCAATTTTAATTTTCTCTGTCATAAAATCGACTGCTTCTTTGGAGCATGCATCTCCACATACCCATCCAGCAAGTGATTTTCTACCTGGCAGAAATTCTGTATTTCTATCAACAACTAAAATTTTTAAATTTTGTTTTGAATAATGTGAAATTGATTGTGCGGTAATGGTACCGGCAAGACCTCCTCCTGCGATTATAACATCATAATCTGCCACGATATTGGGGTTTTTGTATATTCCGTATTTAAAATAATACTATGAAAGTCTACAAAATCAACGAGTCCAAACAATTGATCGATAATATGGGTCGGTTCGTCGCGGCGTCTTCAAAGCTTTCGCTCAGACTGGAGCGGCTAATATTTCCTCATTCCCAAATTGTATAGTTCTCTTATTCTTATTTAATCTAGTTGACAATTTGAAAAATTTCTGTGAATATTTTGACTGTATCTTTCTTGTTGTAAATAGGTGAGTGAATTTTTATTTTTATCGTGCCTTTTTCTCTTACTATTACATTCCCTTTGATTAATTCCTGCTTGTCTAATCTCATATGAAATCTGGAATCAACTGTCCGTCCCTCAATTTCCTCAATTAATTCATTGACTTGCTCTGTTGGTAAAAATTCCAGCATCCTATTCATTAAATTTTGAGCCTGTTTTTTTACAATATTTGCCTTTAGCATGATTATTGGATTTCCATAATGCCCTTCAATTTCTTCAATGTCAAAATCTTCTTCTTTTAGGTTGAAAACATCTTCAAAAGATTGAAAAATTTTTGCAACATCTTCTGTTGCATGAACAATCACATCTATTGAAATCTCAATCTTATGTGCCATGATTATAAAGAATGATTCTTGTTAATTATGCTACTAACAATTTTGTTTCTTTGTCTGCAGTTCTGACGAGTTTAACTTTCTCTAGACCTACATGTCTTACTCTGATTACTTTCTTGAATGCTGCCATGACATCTGAATTAATTTTACTGTAACATGTTGCTTGAACAAATTGATCAATTGTCATTTCTGGAATTGTTTTTCTAATTACATCTTGAGCAATTAATCTAAGAGCATGTTGTCTTGATGTGTTTAGTTGTCTGTGTGTTAGAGCAAGTAATTTAATTCTAAAGATGTAACCATCTTTTGTTTTAATATCTATGCTGAAATTAACTTTTGATGAGCCTCTTCTTACTAAACTACGCAAAAATTCTTTTGAATACTCGTATCTTTTGAAAATTGTCATTGCCTTATCGCCTTCAATTTTATTAATTTGGAAATAGATTTTGTATTGATGCTGTGAAGGATCCCCTTTTAGGATATCATACAATGTAACTTCCAAAACCCTGCCTATTGCATTTTCATCATCTGTAATTGGAATATATGCAATTGGGACGTTGTTGAATGAATCTGGTGCATATACTTGCACCCAGCGTTTTTCTCGCCACTTGTCCTTTACTCGACCCTTTCTACGTGCCAATTATTAACGACCTTTGAACCCAAAATATAAGGGTATATCACTAGATCTCTTTCTGATTTCCCATGTAATTCTGTAAAACGCTAGGAATTTTTATGTGACCATCCTTGGTTTGGAAATTCTCCATAATTGATACTAAAACTCTAGTTGTAGCTATCAGTGTACTGTTTAGCGTGTGTACATATTGTGTATCTTCATTTGTTTTATCTCTAAATCTAATTTTCAATCGTCTTGCTTGATATTCTAAACAATTTGAACATGAAACAATTTCTCTGTATGCATTTTGTCCTGCCATCCAGGCCTCAATATCGTAGGTCTTTGCAGAAATCTTTCCCATGTCTCCAGATGATAGTAACATCACTCTGTAAGGAATTTCCAAGCTTTGATAAAATTCTTCAGCCACTGCTAACATTTTTTCATGCTCCTTCCAAGAATCTTCAGGTCTTGAAAATACGAATTGTTCAATTTTATCAAATTGGTGAACTCTGAAAATTCCTTTTTGATCTCTTCCATGTGCACCAGCCTCTTTTCTAAAACATGGACTAACACCTGCATATCTTAAAGGCAAATCTTTTCCTTCTAGGATTTCTTTTGCCCTCATTGCTGCCATGGCATGTTCTGATGTTCCAATCATGTATAGATCCTCATCTTCTATTTTGTAGATCACTTCTTCAAAATCATCTGCAATTACAGCTCCTTCCATAGATTCCCTATTAATCATGTATGGGGGCTGAATAAGCGAATATTCTTTTTTTGCTAGAAAATCTAACCCATAATGGATTAATGATTGATTTAATCTTACAAGATCATTTTTCAAATAATAAAATCTAGCCCCTGCCACTTTAGCTGCCCTCTCTAGGTCCACTAAATCTAAATTTTCTGAGATATCTATGTGGTCATTTATTTTAAAATCAAAATTTGGAATCTCCCCCCATTTTCTGATTTCTTTATTTGCACTTTCATCTGTTCCGACGGGAACTGATTCATGAACAAGATTTGGAACGGTTAATGCTAATTTAGAATATATATTTTCAATTGTCTCTTGCTCTGATTCCAATTTTGTAAGTTGTGCTGAAACATCTTTCATTTCTGATAAAATTGATGAGGCATCTTCACCTGCCTTCTTTTTTTGAGAAATTTCTAATGCCACTTGGTTTTTCTTTTTTCGTAATTCATCAGTTTTAATTATTAATTCACGTCTTTTTTGATCAGATTCGATCAATTTGTCCAAATCAAAATCAACAGCTCTATCTTTGAGCATATCTCGAATAATCTGTGGTTTTTCTTTGATTAATTTTGGATCTAGCATTATTCTATCACCTTTAATGCAACTTGGATGTGTTCCATCACTTCATCAACTGTACTAGTAAGCTGCTTGATATTCTTTTTACTTTCAAAATTAAAAACTAGTTTGTTGTCAATATTTTCAATATTGAGACTTAATCCCTCTGGAAAATCAACATTATCTGGTTCTAAGGCTTTTTTCACAGTTTCGGCTTTTTCTTTTGATATGTTATTGAGAATTAACTGAACTTGACACGTTAATGACATTTACTTCTAAATAGTTAAGAAATTCATCTAATTTGTCTTTAGTTATTTTGGCTCCTGCAGCTGCATTATGACCTCCTCCAATCCCGTCAAATTTCTCAGCACCTGTCCTCATTATTTCACTAAGATTAATGTCTGATGTACATCCAAAAGATTTTCTTGATGAGAATTTTATCGTATTCTCTTCTCCTCTGGTTCTCAAAATTACAATTTTTCCAGAATTTTTTGGTGATCCGGCAATTAATGATGAAATTGTACCTGTCATTGTTTCTGGAACTATATCTTCACCATTTACCATGATGCATGTTTTACTTTCAGAAATTCTCCATCTTTCATTTGTTAAAATATTCATGTATTCTCGAATCATTTTTCTATAATCTGTTAGAATAGTTTCTGCCTCTCTTAGAATCTTGTTTCTATCTCCCATACATACTGCCATTCCTACCCCTGAACGATTGATTCTTCCACATGAGTTTAACATCGTTGAAAATTCTCGTCCATCTCTTAGAAAACTTCTATTGTCTTCTCTTGGAAATGTATAGGTATATCCAATCAGCTCTGACATTATTTCTGTGGCATTTTGCCCAGAAGCAAACTTGGTAATTGATTCAATGACTTGCTTTTTTTCGTCTTCATTTAGTTCAGCTGGAACTCTCCATCTTCCTTCTTCTTTGAGATTAATTCCTGATGAATTTAGTACTGAAAGACAGGTGTCTCTATTCCAGGTTAATCCTTCAATAAATGGTTGTGAAGTAAATGCTAAAGCATCTACAAGTGGTCTTGTTTCTCTTCCTACTAGCAATAAATCTAAATCAATATCGACTAAACCTAGCTCTTTGGCAGTATTGGCAATCTCAAAATTTTTACCTGTAAATGACTTTCTTTCTCCCTGGTCTTGTCTATCCCCCAAGGCTGAAACAACTGCAATTGCAGACAAATCTGAGTTTCTTTCATCAAGTGCCATTGATGCAAGGTAGGCCATTCCTCCTGCACAAACATCCACTCCTCCATCAATTCCATATTTCCATGAATTTATAACATTTTGATTATCCCTCTCTTCATTTGGAATTTGATGATGATCTAAAACTATCCAATTATCCCCTAATGTTTTGTCTAATTCATTTGCAAAACCTCCTCCTAGATCAGTAACTATATGAAAATCTCGAGAATCTGTTTTGAATGACTCTAGAACATTTTTGCTAAATTCTTTTGATGTCCTAACTGTACAATTGGCACTTGCTCTGATTAGGGCTTTTGTAATAATACTGCCAGATGTTAATCCATCACAGTCAATATGAGTTGTAACTGAAATTGATTTTTTTGATCTTATACAATCTAAAATTTTATCCTTGAACAATGAAAGTGATTCATCAAGTGATTTTGTCATTACTCTAATTGAGCAACCACGGATTTATACTTCCATGTTTTAGAAATCCTTCCAATTCTTTTGTAGTAGACTGATAGTCTGTGAACCTTGGCTTCAATTAATTCTAAAGATCTAACGTTTCTATTGTCTCCCTTGTTTGATTTAAGATGTTTTTGAAGATTCACTGCTTTTCTAACAATGTTTTCTAGTTCTTCAGGCATTTCAGCTTTCAAATCACGTTCTTCTAAAATTTGACCCATTTTTTTATTGGTGATTGCTTTGACTAGCGGAATGGAATGTTGATCTCTTAATTTAATTCCGATTTGACTAGGAGTTAGTCCATCTTTAGTATACTTTACAATTAATTCTTCAATTTCTACAGGACTTTGTGTAATCCAAGAAGGTGCACGAAGTGTAGCTGGTCTAATAGAATGTGATTTTCCGTGTCTGTGTGTATGCATTCGTCCCATGATTTGGCTCAATATAGAACAGAATTAAACGTTACTTATACTGATCTCGTACATTATGCCCAAATTTGGGGTTTAGAATAAAAGTTAAATAAGTCTCGTCTGCCAAAACCAGCAGGTAAACTGTATGAATACAAAAACACTATTAGCAGCATCCTTAATCGCTGTATTCACTATCGGACTTTATGCAGAAAGTGCAGTAGCATTTGCACAATACATGGGTAATGTCGGTAATGAAGGACAAACCGGATCATACACTTTAGAAGAAGCACTTGAGATTCAAACAAGAAGAGTCGCAGCAGCACAAGCCAATCCAGCAGCTGGATCAGGAACTCCATACATTAGTGCAGATGGTGTTGTTGGCGCTGCAGTAATTGCAGGTGCCGTATTCGGTGGTATTGCAGGAGCTTTCTTCCTTAAAGGACGATCTGGCAAATACGCAGCAATGGGCAGAGGATAAAACTTCAATTTTTCTTATTTTATTATTTTTTCTTTAGTGTAAACTATGGTCTGTTCATTTCCTATTTTTGAATACTGATCTCGTACTTCTGATAATAAAAGGGCTCTGTGAAGTTATCGTCAGCTAGCTTGAATTTTTTTTATAGATCTTAGCATTTTGAATTAGAGTAATCCCCTTGTTCTTACCATCTACTTTAATCATATCGTGTTCTGCTGGTGTCTTATCTTTTAGAGCTCCGTGCTTTTTGGTGAAATTGTAGTATGTTTTCATACCGTCAATTAGTGGTGTGGTGTATCAAACTTCTTTAGACCTCTGAATACCTTTTCCCTGTCTCGAATTTCACCGTTCAAACGTTACATCTTGTTATTACGGTTTCTTTTATCTGCAATGTGAATATGTCTTATGTGGTTGGTATTCTAGGCGTAAACTTTTGGTTGACGACACTTTAGGCGGTACCGCACATGAACCTATATTTCTAATCCAGTCATAATTTAATTAAATTAAACGTTTAATTTTTTAAAATAGTTTCTGGAAAACCATGTTGCCCCTAGTAGGAAATTATGGGCTTTGCTTTTATAGAAATTTTGTGTACTAGTATTATGATAGAAAGAAATTTGTTCAGATCTTCCAGCATAACAAATCTTGATATAGTATTTTCTGGAGGTTTAACATAATGTCACACACTGGCAAAGCAGCTCCAGATTGGAATTCAAAGTTCGATATTGTTTTTGAAAAATATGAGGAAATGAAGAAAGAAACTGGCGGCAAATTACAAGAGTACGACAACTTTTAAGATATTCTTTCTTTTTCTATCTTTTATTGACTTGGAATTTAATTCAACATAATCTTAGTTTCTTTTTTCAGGAACAATCTCAAGATGGTGTAACCCGTGATAGATTGCATAGAATGATTGCCGAATTAAGAGAAATGGATGATCCTAGTAAATATGGTGGGCTTGTACTCTTGTTCAGTTCATGAAGATAGACATGTAGCAAAAATCAAAGATACTTGAAAATTATTGTTCTTTAAAATTCATCGTGATGATGTTGAGGAAGTATCTGCTAGGCATAGTATTGAATTAATTGCTCTTGTTGATCCTGATAATTTACTTTGATAATTGTTTACTAGTATTTTGAATTAATGTGATCCATTTGTTATCTCCCTTAATTATAATTCCACACTTCTCACTAGGCGTCATTCCATCTAATGCAGAATGTTCTCTAATGTAATTATGAAACAACTGATAACCTTTAGTGCTACTGAATCTTTTTTCTTTGTTCCTCTCATCACTTTCTCTATGTTACAAATCTCACCGTTGAGTCGTTCCATTTTGTTATTATTCATGTCTCCTTGTAAGTGAATATGTCTGATGTGTAATGTCCTGTTCAATCTTTTCAATATCCAAAACTCTTTCTTGCATGCTTCATGATATGATCCTAATCCATCTGTGATGAACACCTTGGGTTTTGTTTGTGTTACTTGTTTTGATTTTTGTAATAATCCTCTTGCATTGTGACCTTCTTTTCTGTCCCCCCCACCACACCTCTTGTACAATCCAGAATCTAGTTTCATTATCCATCATGGCAAATACATATTTCACCTCACCATGAATCTTGACATAGATCTAGTCAGCTCTTCAAGCATCATCTCCAACTTGAGGTACTATCTTGTCTAGATATTGGTTCATGAGTTTGGTATATTTTTCAATCCAGTTGTAGACTGTCTGGTGTGATACATCCATGCCTAGAAGTTTGAGGGATTTAGCCACGTTTCTTAATGATTCCCCTGAAAAGTAGAGTTGCATGGCAGTTGTGATACCTTTTGGATTATGCTTCATCTTCTCAAAATCTAGATTCATTGAGAATGTCTTATGACAGTCAGAACATGAGAATCCCTGAATTGCTGTATTTATGCCTGTTTCGCCTAATACCGTATTTCTTGAGATTCTTACCTAAGGGGAATATGTGGATATTGATAATACAATAAAAAAATTAAAAAATGATAACAAACAACTTGCAGAACAAACCAAGTGGAGCCTACATTCCTCCTAAAGATGGGAAAATTGGTACAACATGAATATTGTAAAATATGTTAAGTGTAATAGACAAGTCATTCATGAGGAATTAGAATTTCATGAGTGTATATCCTTGAAAGAATACAAGATAATTGATAATACTTTATGGGTAAGTGATGGGAAATATCGATATCCACTTAAACTGCGATCAACTGATTCTTTACATCAAGGAAAACAATTGCAGAATGGACAGAACCGTTTTCAGGCATGAGACTGAATTCTGAGAAAATTCAATCTATCTGACTACAACTTTACAGCACCAATAAAAGAAATGTATATATCGCACAAATAGCGCCAAATTATTATGATTCCTATCGTAGGTACTTTCCTAAGCATCCTGTCTTCAATTACAGGACAACTAGGACCAAACTACGACCCATTATTCTATGATGTAATGATTTACATCTTCGGAACCATCATGTTCACGGTATTCCTTCTTGGAGTTATCTCATTCTGGTTACGTGTACACGGCTGGGCTTACAAAGACAACCGTGAGAGATGGGTTGATGAATTAGACAGACACTTTGAAAGAGAAGGTATCGGTCTTATTCCAGACAACGGTAAATACTGGTAAAGCACTTTCTTCTTTTCATTATTTTTAAAATCTCTTAGTGTTTACCATGACGAATTTTGATTTTTTATTAAAGTCTGTAACTGCTAATTTTCTAGCTCTGGGAGGAAGTCTTTGTCCTTGGATGAATCATAGTCCTTTGTGGTGAATACTCCCTTGTAGTGATACCCATCTTGTAATGGATGGCTGATGAAATGTGATGATTCCTTATCGTTAACATAGAAAGTTGATTTGCTCTGATCCATATCTCTTAGAGGGAAATCCCACATCCACAAAAAGTGACCAATTTCAAATTGATATTCTTCTTCCCATTCTACGTAGATTGTACCATCATCTGATAATGTGTACATTGTTCTTTTACAATCACCATCTGCTAATCCTGCATTAATGTTGGCAGGAATCGGAGTTGGTAAACCATCAATAATTAATTCTAATGCAACTTTCATTTTGTATGGGGTCTCTCTGTTTTCGATACAAACCTTGAGAGGATTATCTTGATCTAGTTGTCCTTGAATTACAGTACTCCCTAAACCTATTGATATTGCTATGATGGCAGTTATTCCGAGAAATCTGATTGTTTTTTTCCTTTTGTATGGATCCCCCATCCCAGGATATTTCATCGTGATGACTTTGATCAGATTCCTTAAAGTCCTTTCTCTTATTCATATATAATTTCAATAGTGTCGCATTGGTCCTGCTGATGGTCTGCTAGAAAATAGGTTATTTCATCTGAATCAATTTCTAACCATTCTGATTCCCCTTTGTATGGCAAATAGTCTTCGATAAACAAATCATCTTTTCCTGATATTCTCACAACAATTTTTTCATTTTTTGGTTTTATTTCAAAAGGTAATTTTAGAACTTTTCCCCTTCTTTGATTTTGTATGTTTACTTTGTATTTGTCAGACCTAAACTCTACTTCTCCAAAAAAATAACTTTGAAAAATATCCAACTTTGTTATCTTGAAACTAATCATGTTTTTATTATTATTTTCTAGAAGATAAAACTTGCAATTACATTAATCGTAAAAAGTATCTATAAAATGAAAAGGAAAAGTTGGGTTGTTTAGATTACTTGCCAGGGTCGTGTTGCAAACGTAATGACATATCCTACACCGATAATAATTGATTGATATGCGATGTTAGTATATGGAATTGGTTTGATAATTGGATCTCCTTCAACTACTACTGTTTGACCTGGACCGAGTCCTGGACCAACTTTTGCTACGTTGAGTTGGGTGTGTACGTGGTATACACCTGCTTCAAGTGCTTTGGCAGATAATGAGTAATCGATGACTGAGTTACCTGGAATGTCAAAGACGTTTCCTGGTGGGTCTCTTGCCAACATCTCCCATCTGTTACCTGCGTTGGTTGACTCTGTGAAAATGGATAGCCATCCTCTTAGGTCTCTTTCTACTAAACTAACTAAAGTTCCTTGAACTGTCAAGGTTTCGCCAGTTTGTAGGGATTGTCTGTTGAAGGTTTCATCCTCAATTCTGATGAAACGACTCTGGAGTTGTGCTTGGACACCGTGTGCATCTGCAGTTGGAAGTACGGATTCAACCCAGTTGAAACCTAAAGTTCCTAGTGCAAGTACTACAGCTAGTCCAAATACGAAAATTCTTTTTTCGACCATAGTTATCCCTAAAGTCAGGAAACAAAACACGTCGTTATATGTTTTACCTTATCATGGGACTGGTAAGAACACACCATCCAAACTGACTTCATTTATGCTGTAATAGATCAAAGTAGTTACACGGTATTGGCAACACTAATCCAAGTCTCGATAACTTTACAGAACCATTAACAACGAGGATCGATATCACATTCATTGCAAATCATTGATGTATAACACCAAAATTGATAAAAAAAGAGACTAAATTCTAATAATTTAGATTTAAAATTATATAATATTTACATATATTTTTTAAATAATTATAATATATTGGAAAAAATATGCAACTTTTAAATCTCTTACTTTATATTCCGAATTCACATGATGATATGCATGGCACAGATGCCCGCATTAATCCCAAAAGAAGTTGAGATCCAGAGACTAAAGAAAGTCTGGCTCATCGTTATTGCTATGGGTTCAACTGCAGCATCAGTCGAAGTAGACAACTTCGTTGATGGATCTTTACATCAAACCTCTATCAGAGATAGTGCTTTCACACCAGCACACTGGTGGCTATACTCCCACTTCATCACATTACCACTTGGATGGGGAGCAGCAGCAATCTATGATAGAAAAATTCCAGTTCTTAGAGGCCCAAATAATTCAATGAACACTGGATTGAAGATGACCATTCTTGGTTACCTTGCAACCATGTTTACAATTGGTGTCAATGAGATGTGGCATTTCTGGTTTGTAGAAGAAATCTTTGCAGTTCCAAACCATTGGATGTTTAACATGGGAGTCGTAGTGGCTTTCATGGGTGCACTAGCATATGTAGTTAGAGTATATGCTCGACTCGTAGAACTTGGTGCAGAAACTCCTGGAGAGAACCCATACGTTGCTGAGATGTACAAGATGGCCCTAGAAGGCAAATTGTACAGCAGAGCAATTCCTTAGAAAAAGTGCATTAGCACATTTTTTATTTTTATTATTTTTAAAATGACGTAGATCGTCAAGTTCTCTTGCTTTAAGAAAGACTTAAAAGAATCTGAATTAGAATAATTCCAGAATGACTCTTCCTAAAGGATTCGGTTCTGGCGGCGCTGGTGGATCATCAAGCGCTGATGTAGAACGAATGATTGGCAGACGCGTTGAAAACATGACTGGTATGATTACTATTTCATTCTGGGCAGCATGGTTAGCAACTTTTGGTGGAACTGCAGCAGGATATTTCTATTATCCTTGGGCATATCCAACACCAAGTGGTCACTTTGCATTCATCGTATTGACAATCATTGAGGCAATAGGTTACATCTTCTGTGTTAAAGTCATGGAAGAAGGTTCCAACAAAAATAGTAATGGTATCGTAGCAGGCAGTATTGCTGCAGTTACAATTGGTACTATATTCATATCAATGTACGTTGGCAACTAGAAGATAACCACTTTAGAAACTCCTTTTTCATTTTCCTTTTTAGTTTAGATTAACGATCTTCATCACACTCTAAAATTTTATATACTGACCGTTTCTTCATCTTCATATGGTCTGGTTAAGACGATGTACACACTACTTATTCATAGTAGTAGTTGCAGTTAACTCAACTCTGTTAACAATTAATGCAGGAGACTACATCTTCTACACTGACTGGGCTTGGACTTCGTACACGGTATTTTCAATATCGCAAACGTTGATGCTTATTGTAGGAGCTACATACTATCTTACATTTACAGGCGTTCCAGGCACAGCGACGTACTACGCTCTAATTATGACAGTATACACATGGATAGCAAAAGGTGCATGGTTTGCACTCGGATATCCATATGACTTCATTGTAACCCCAGTTTGGTTGCCATCAGCAATGCTGTTGGACTTGGTATACTGGGCAACAAAGAAGAACAAGCACTCCTTGATACTGTTTGGCGGCGTACTGGTAGGAATGTCATTACCATTGTTCAACATGGTAAACCTGATAACAGTAGCAGACCCACTTGAAACGGCATTCAAATATCCAAGACCAACATTGCCACCATATATGACACCAATCGAACCGCAAGTCGGCAAATTCTATAACAGCCCAGTTGCTCTCGGTGCAGGTGCAGGTGCAGTATTGGCATGTACATTTGCAGCTTTAGGTTGTAAATTGAACACTTGGACATACAGATGGATGGCCGCTTGGTCAAAGTGGGACTAAATACTCCAACCTTTTCCTTTTAATTTTATTATTTACCCCTTAGAGGATTCTCTACAAAATTTTGATTTAAAAAAATCTAGTTTGATTTTTTTTAATAATTTTTAATCAATAATTCAAAGTGTCCAGTTCGTTTTTTAGAGTTTGAATTAATAGAACGGTTTGCTTGTATTCTGTTAATCTTCCAAGATTTTTTTGAGAAAATATTTGCAACTTCTTTAGAGTCGGAGTTTGATAATAGAACTTTGCATCCTTTGGAATCTAGTTTCATACAAAGTTCTGCAAGTCTGTTAAGATCTTCATATGTGAAATTTTTGTTGGTGTAACTTGTAAAGTTGGCAGTTTCACTAACTGGTTGATATGGCGGATCAAAGTATACAAGATCCCCTTTTTTTGCATCTTGTAGTACTGACTCAAAATCTCTACATTTGATTGCAACTTTACTTGATTGCAAAACTTCACTCACTGAACGTAAATTATCTTCATTTACAATGTTGGGATTTGTATAGCTGCCTAGAGGGACATTGAATTTCCCTTTACTGTTTACTCGATATAATCCATTAAAACAGGTTCTATTCAAAAAGAGCAATCTTGATGTCTTTTCGATTTCGCTTCTTGGATTTAATTCTCTTATTGAATAATAGTATGTTTTAGAATCTTTTTGATAATTCCTTTCATGATTTTTTAGAGATAAAATTAGTTCGTCTACCCTGTTTCGTATTGTAGTATATGTTAAAACTAGATCAGAGTTCAAATCTGAGATGTTGCATTTTTGACCTTTTCTCTCAGTTAGGATGTGGAAAAGTAATGCACCTCCACCCATAAATGGCTCGTAATATGTTCCAAATGTTTTGGGTAGATTTTCATTTAGTATGGGAATTAGTTGACGTTTTCCACCTGCCCATTTTACAAATGGCTTTGGGGTTACAGTTGCAATTTGACTGTATACTTGTTTCAATAGTTGATGTTACAAAAATCATTAACAGTACTTTACATAAAATAATTTGATCTGGAACTAACTTTTTCCTAGTCATGAAATAACTTAAATACAAATTTTGTAAATTGTACAAAAACTGTGATTTAGAAAATAGAAAGCTTCGAACGGGATCTGAACCCGTGACCTTTACATTACCAATGTAACGCTCTACCAGACTGAGCTACCGAAGCACAAATTTCCCCTGTAGAAAATCCTTATAATTCTTCATTCTGGACAAATTCACTCTAAACTGTTAAATTTCACTCAGATTTTTATTCTTTTGGAGGAGTAATCAAGCCTGGCCAAAGTAAGCACTTGATGCTTTTGGACATGCAGGACTTAAGATCAAATAATGGGTGATCCTGTCTCTCAGGAGTTCGTGGGTTCAAATCCCACCTCCTCCACTTATCTTGGATTTTTGATTCCTCTAGAATTTAGGACTTCATAAACATCTGGTAGTGAGAATACAAAACCGACGTGTACACAATCTTTCTCATCACAGAGCTGACAAAATAATTCTCCTTTTTGAATTGCAACTTCTGCAATTCTATTTTTGATATTGTCCTTAAGAATAACACGATCATCATCAATTGAAATTTTTTCAATCTTTGGAGCATATCTTGCAAAGGTCTTGTCTTTTTGCATCATCTCCTCTAACATGTAAGTTACATAACCGGCAAAACTGTTGACACCTTTCATTGTTAGGTCGTCTTTATTCTTTTGATAAACTTCGTGGAATTTATCATAAACAGTTTCTGAAACAGTGATTGATTTGAATCCGGCTTTTGGCAATTTACTTTTCCTTACCGTACTATACAGTACTGAAGTATATAATGTTTTATTCTAAAGGTACTGGGACATTAACGGTTGTTTTTATTCTTGTCATGCTTTGGTTGATGGTTATTGTGTAATTACGCAACTCTTGGAAAATATGGATAACCTTCGACAAGTACCCACTTATCATCAAATTTATCAAAAATTATTACAACTTTAAAATCAGGAAGAGTATTTTTTGTGCAGTCTCCTATCTCTTTACAAGAATGTGTAAATGGTAATGGATAGACATCATCTGCCTAATCTCTCATTCTTTTTTTGATTCCGTTTGCTTTTTCTATATCAAACTGTTTTAGAAAATTATCAAAATTGGGTATAGAATACTCTATGATGATGTCGCTCATAAAATAAGAAACTGATTTGAGATTATTTTACTCTATGCTTTTGTATGTAATGTTGCCACGTTTTTCGGCTTCTTTGAAGCTACGGTAGAGTTCTCTATCTTTATCCGTCCAAATAGGAGGTAGGGGTATCTGTCATATTCAATATTTCTCACGAGGCCTATAATAAAAAATATATGTCCAGATTCCACACTAGAATAAAAAAATTTAACCTTTTTTCAAAATATGTTAAGTTAGGCTCAAACCAAATAATCAAATGTTAACCAAATCACCTTAACGCCTAATTTAATGACTTTATTTTCTGCTTGCGTTTTGAATCAAGGTCTTCCATTTATTATCTCTTTTAATTTCTATCCCGCAAGCTTATTGAGACGCTTTCAAAAAGGAATATGGTGCAGTAAAGAAAGGCTCACCAATCCATATACGACATATTTCGCTTAAAGGGGGATTAGAAACAACAACAAGATGGAGAGGCTTAATGGAGAATTTTGAGACAGAGAGAAAGTAATGCGAGGAGTAAAAACAGAATATTCCATGATTTTTGACGGTTGCCAAATTTACCATAATTACGTAAGACTACATTGGCTTTAGACGGGAAAACACCTGTTGAAGCTTGTGGTATTGATGTGAAAGGTAATGACAAATGGAAAACTCTGATTCAAAATGCAAGTTCAAATTAACATCAAACTTCATGTGTGAACTTGGTCCAGAGAAGGGTTCAAAGGAAAAGATAGATGAAAAATTCTAATTTAAAATTTAAGAAAAAAATATGATATGTTATCGCATATCGTCTTTTTTGGATTTGTTTGTTAATTCTTCAGGACTTGGAATTACACCAAATGTTTTTTCATATTTCTCCAAAGTTTGTTGAAAAAATATCACAGTTGCTTTGAAATCCATTGGGGGCATAATGACTTTGTTTTGTAACAGTCGTTTTAGAACATTTTTGCCATGATTTGGTTGAAGTGAAGATAATGTTGATTCAAAATTAGACACTTGTGAAACCAGATCAAATTCAAAATATTGATTTCTAAATCCGCCAGTTATTTGGTTTGCAAAGATTATCCGATAATCTTTATGAACTTCAGTTTCTACGTCTGGTAAACTCATTGATCTAGATCCTGATCATACTAGTATAAAACAATTAGTACAATAAAGTATAGTACCGTCCTTATGTCCCGACGCAGAATACGAAGAAAATGTCTCATCAATCAGACAGAACCATTCTAAAATTATACCTTGTTATAAGATATGAAAATTAGTCTTTATAGAATACTATGATCCAAGAGCACTATGGGAAAAGGTTACTCAACTGAGGAGATAAGAGAAAAGCTAATTTCAATTTTGGGCGATTCAGTTTCTGGAATGTCTGGTGTTGAGGTTTCTGAAAAACTTGGAATTAACAGAATTACCATGTCAAAGTATCTCAAGGTTTTTGCAGCAGAAGGATTACTCCGACAAAAAAATATTGGAAATCTAACTTTGTGGTTTTTAGAGCCTGGCCAAGAATCATTTCATTTTCCTGATGACTATTTCAAAGTGACTCCACAATATCTTGAATATTTGGTTAAAGGTACAGAGGATCAAGTTTACTCTCTAATTCGAAATTGCTTGCATTCTGGTGGAACTGTAAATCGTTTGGTATTGGAAATAATTTTTCCATCCATTGACTATGTGAAGAAATTATACGATGATGGAAAAATCGGAGCATCAGAGCAGAATCTCTTAATGAATATAATTTCAAAATCTCTTCAAATTTTTAATCAAATTCAAGTTGTTTCTGATCCAAAAAAGAACATAATTGTTCTAGCATCTGATACTCAAAGCCAGTTATCTTCAGAAGCAGCTTCTGCTGTTTATCATTCTGATGGATGGAGGGTTTCTCACTTGGGGGATATGTCATCTGCAATCAATGTGTTGTTTGATCTTGATTTTCAAAAATTAATAGGCAAAATTTGGAAACAAAAACTTGGTATTTTGGTAATAGTAGTGTTTTCTCAAACTAATGAAGGTCTAAACTTTTTTGCAGATTCTATTAATCCAATAAAAGAAAAATATGGAAAACAAATGAAATTAGCACTTTGTGGAAAAGTATCTAAAAAAACCAAAATTCTTTCTGATTTGACATCTGAAAGAATTGGAGATATTTTACAATGGTCTCAAACAGTATCTCAAAATTTAAAATAATGAAAAATGGGCCCGATGTGATTCGAACACATGACCTTTCGATTATCAGTCGAACGCTCCAGCCAAGCTGAGCTACGAGCCCACGAACAAATCTCTAGGCTAGAGTCATTTAAGTTTAATTTCCTTTCCACTTGATTGAACACCCAATTGAAGGGTCAAAATCTTTTTCAATTTTTTCACCAGATAACAATTTCTCCATATTGATAACCATTGTTTTCTCAGTTGCCTCATCATCTGGTTTCATGGCATTGTCAATTTTTCCATGAAAAATTAGCTGTTTTTGTGCATTAAACAAGAATGGATCTGGAGTACACATTGCACCATACTTCTTTGCAATTTCTTGTGTTTCATCCACTAGATAATCAAATTCAAATCCTTTCTCTTTTGCTGTCTGTTTCATAGCATCAAAACTATCTTCTGGGTAATCAGTAGAATCATTACTGTTAATTCCAATCATTGCTATGTCTTTTCCACATTTTTGATATAGTTCATTGAGTGCATCTACTTTTGCTTTGACGTATGGACAATGATTGCACATGAAAATTATTAGAATTCCTTTGTAACTACTATAACCATTCAATGAATGTGTTTTATCATCAATTCCCATTAATTCAAAATCTGGTGCAATGTCTCCCGTTTTTAGTTTGATTTGTGATTCTAAAAGTACCATGTTGGAATAACCGTGATTTCAAATAAAACCCTTGCCAAGAAGACAACAATTAAAATCCACACTTTATTCATTCTTTTTGTGGGCCGGTAGTATAGCCTGGTAGTATACCCGCCTTGCACGCGGGGGGTCACGGATTCGAATTCCGTCCGGTCCACTTTTACTGCTCCCGATCCATACTGAAATTCAGACTTCAGGATGGATTTAAATAGGATAAGTTAGGTTTTAGTTTATGACAAGTGTAGTCGATGGATGGCCTGTATGGATTCCACTCATTGTTGGTTTAGCTCCAGGTTTAATTTACTGGTTAGCAATTACCGCTAAGAGAAAATAAGATTTACATCTATTTTTAATCTCTTTTTATTCCTACTAGTTTCAGTGTAAACTGGGTTTAACGTTGTTACCTTTCTTGTTCACTATTTGTTATGTCACCTGAAATTAATCTCTTTTATCTTAAGAAAAATTATGATAAAGGCAATTTTATGCTCATTTTTGGTTTTATCGCTGGTTCCATTTTCACAGGCTTTTTCAGCAGAGTACACTGATAATGCTCCTACATTAATTGTGGAACTTGATAAAGAAAATCTTCATGTCTACAGGGATTCTGAAGGATATACTGTTGTAGTTGGATTAGTTGAAAACAAAAATTCTCTTATTCCCGTAACTAATGTACAAATTCAGGCAAACTTTTTTACTCAATATGGGGTTACGCCTTTAGAAGTAACTTTGGGTAACACCACTCTTGAATTCATTACACCCAATGGAAAATCTCCATTTTCTATTCGTTCAGCAAGTGCAAATCCTGACATATCTGAAGCATCTGTTTCTCTTTTAGGATTTGATTCTTCAGTAGAAAAACAAAAAGGACTTCTTGTATATTCTAGTAAAATATTTTTGGATACCGTTTTACAATTTTCAGGAGTTTTACAAAATGGAGGAGCTCCAAATACTGACACCAATGTATACTTGGCATTTTATGATAGTTTTGAACCACCACGAATACTTGGAGTTTCTACAATTGAATTAGGTAAAGTTGATCTAAATACTAAAGTTAATTTTGAGTTTAATGAAACAATTGATCCACAAGCTGTAGGATTTTGGCTTTTTGCTGAATCTAATGTTTTTTATTCTGACTTTGTTGATGTGAAAATTCCAACATCTCAAATCCCAACTAAGAAAGTAACAATCTCAAATGTATCTGTAAAAGATTCTGATGGGAATGCCTCATCTGAACTTATTGCTGGATCTATTTTTAATATAGAAAGTCAAACATCAATAGAGTTTTCCACTAATCCTGAATTTTCTGAAACTGCATACACTTACTATGTACAAATAAAAAAATCCTCTGACCACCGTGGCGATTTATCAACTGTGGAATATATAGGAAAATTTGATGGCAGATTTATTGGCAATGGGATAGAAACTCAAACCATTGATTGGATTCCACAACAATCCGGACTCTTTTTAATTGAAACGTTCGTTTGGGATAGAAACAATGTCCCAATTGCTGAGCAGGGTCCTTATACTTTGATAATTGTAAAATAGAATTTTTACGGTAATTCAAAATTTCCTTACCATTTAAATGCAGAAAGAACTTTGTTAACTTTATCATGATATCAAATAAAATTTTCATTATTTCAATAATTTCTTTGATAATTGTATTTTCTTCACAGCAATCAGTTTTAGGTTATGGTGGACCACCTGAACAAAGTAGTGCTAATAATTATACCGTGGATATAACTTCTGATAATACATCATACACACTTGGAGAATCTATTGTATTTTCTGGAAGTGTAAACAAGTATGATGAAGATAGAAGCTTACGAATTACGATTTTTGGTTCTGGCAATAGTCTAATTGTATCTCAAAAAACCCCAGTGAATACTGATGGTACATTTTCCCATACTGTATTAATTGATAAGGAATTTGACGATGGTAAGTTTACAGTAAAAGCTCAATATGGGAATTCAAAAGCAACTATTGCAATTATTTCATTTAAAGTAATTTCCACTAGTCCAGTTTCTGAAGATAATAAAATTCCTGGTTGGATTAAGAATAACGCTGGTTGGTGGGCAGATGGCCAAATCGATGACAGTTCATTTGTTGAAGGTATTCAATTCTTAATCAAAGAAGGATTCATGAAAATTCCAATTACTGAACAAGGTTCAGTTTCTGAAGATAATAAAATTCCTGGTTGGATTAAGAATAACGCTGGTTGGTGGGCAGATGGCCAAATCGATGACAGTTCATTTGTTGAAGGTATTCAATTCTTAATCAAAGAAGGATTCATGAAATTATCAAAATAAGGTAAAATTTCTAAATAATTCATTATTCCAACCTACAAAAAACTAGTAGATTTATTTTTAAAGAATATTACCAACTTGCATGTCTAAATTCTCTCTTGTAGCAATGGGTGGAACTTTTGATATTCTCCATAAAGGCCATCTTACTTTACTATCAAATGCCTTTGATATTGCTGATAAAGTAATCATAGGAATTACAAGTGATGAATTTGCTGCAAAAAAAGGTAAAATTCTTACAAACAAGTATGATCAACGTTTTGAAAATTTAACATCTGTTATTTCAAAAGAATTTTCTAATGCCTCTTTTGAAATTAGTAAATTGGAAAATGATTTTGGTCCAGCTGTTCTAGAAAAAGGAGTTGAAGCATTAGTTGTAAGTGATGAAACAAGTAATCAAGGAACTATACTCAATGAATTAAGAGCAAAAAAGAACCTTCCACCTGTCCAAATTGTCACTGTTCCCCTGTTTTTGGCCAAAGACGGTACAAGAATTTCTACGACTAGAATTAAAAATTCAGAAATTGATATTGATGGAAACTTGCTACCAATTGACAAGTAGCTTATCGAACTTTGAGTAATTGGAATAAAACAAAATTCTTGGAATGAGCCTCATGGCAATCATTAATCATATGATGAAAAAAATTGATACTGATGTAGCAAATCTCAAACAGGGATTACATCCTCAAAATCTTTCATACTGGTATGATAAAATAATCCAAGAAACTATTGAAATGGCTCCTCCCTGGCTTCAGGATAAAATCAAAGTACATCAAGATCCTGTCCTCCCAATGAAATTTAATTTAGATATATCAAAACGTGCTGTAAGATATTTTATGATTGTAGTTGACAATAATTTGGATGAAATGCCATATTCTACAAAACTCTATTTCCTTAAAGTGCAAGAAATAATGTCCACTGAAATGGATAAATCTCTGGTTTAGATGGTTTTTTAATTCTAGGCATAAATTCTAGCTCTAAGTATCTATAACCAATCGATCTCAAATTCTCTATCAATGGATCTCTACAAGTCAAAATATTCAGATGGAAAAACAGATGGAAGAAATTCAAGACGAGAAAATAATACATCTCGCTCTTTTAGAAATTCTGGAGATACTAGAGGTTCACGAAATGACAGTAGAAATGAATCTACAACTGTAACATGTTCTGATTGTGGTACTGAATGTACAGTTCCATTTGTTCCAAGATTTAACAAACCTGTTTACTGTAGTGATTGTTTCAGACAAAACAAACCAGAAGATTCAGGTAATGATAGATATTCCAGAGATGATAGATATTCCAGAGATGATAGAGGTTCAAGATATTCCAGAGATGATAGAGGTTCACGAAATGACAGTAGAAATGAATCTACAACTGTAACATGTTCTGATTGTGGTACTGAATGTACAGTTCCATTTGTTCCAAGATTTAACAAACCTGTTTACTGTAGTGATTGTTTCAGACAAAACAAACCAGAAGATTCAGGTAATGATAGATATTCCAGAGATGATAGAGGTTCACGAAATGATAGAGGTTCACGAAATGATAGAGGTTCAAGATCATCTCCAAGGCAAGAATCTAGTAGAGATAATTCTAGATCCAGAAAACCTCGAAATGATAAATTTTTGAGAAAACAAGAGAGCTTCTATTCTAATGGTTCAGATAAATTTTATGAAACTATCAAAGAAAAATTATATGAAATCTTAGGTGGAAAAACTTGCTCTAATTGTGGTTTTAATGATGAAAGAGCCTTAGGAATTAGTCCGATATCTGAAAATGTCACTTCTGATAATTCTGGACGTGGAGGCGACGCTTCATCTTGGGGAAAATATATCTCAGCACCAGATCTTGCTAGAGAAGAATTAAAGGTATTTTGTTTAAATTGTAACGAAATTCGAGAACCTGTTACACCAAAACGAGATGAATCCAGATCAAGTTCAAAAAAGAGCAAACATTTCCCTAGATAATTAATAGAATCATCTTTGAGAATTTATTAACACTTTAATTATAATTATTTTAAAATTAATTTATGAATGGTGATTTCAAAGCCTTAGGAATTTCTCTAATCGTTCTTGTTGGAATTGTAACTGCATATGCTGTATTTGGTCTATAGAATTACTCTTTGACCATTTCTACAACATGCTCGATAATATTAGTTGAAATTAACGTGTCTTCTTTATCTAAAACTGATTGTATAAAATCTGCAAAACTCTCTACATTTGCTTCATCTTTGAGTAAAATGCTGTGAGCAGATTTATCTTTTAATGAAATTACTAATTCATTTTTAACAATATTTAGAATTCTTGTAATGTATGTCTCTTTACCATCTTTAATAAAAATAAGACTAGCTAATTTTTGAGCCTCATATTTGTCGTCACACGTTATGCTGATTTTCATTTATTCTCAAAAAGAAATTGTTTTATCTGTTTTTTAGCTTTCTCTCTGTTTTCTTGATGTATTGCAAGAAATGCATTAATTTTTTCAATTAATATTGCTTTTAATTCTCCTGATAGTAATTTTCCAGACTTGTAATTTTCATAAATTGTTTTTAATTTATCATCATCTTGCTCAAAAAATATTCTTAGATATTGATACGATACATCGATATCTGGATTTCCTCCAAGTTTTCTATGCTGTTCAATATCTGGTTGCCCTCCTGAAAATGCATACTTGTTAATTTTCTTTTTTACTTCACTTGGAGAATCTGTCGTGTATATTGTACCCTTTTCATCAGATGCTGACATTTTTCCTCCTGGTCCTTCTAAACTAGGAATCATGATATTGTGAATTAAAGCTGGTTTTTGTTTTCCAATTTTTAATGCAATATCTCTTGTTAATCTAAAATGCGGATCTTGATCAACACCTAATGGAATTAACACTGGCTTATCTTCAATAAAACATGGAGCTGATTGCAATGATGTATAAAATATCATTCCAATGTTTGTTTCATTTGTAAAACCGAATATTGCTTTTGTATTTGAAAAATTAATTTTTTTTGCCACCTGTGCTGCAATTGGATAGAGTGTTTGAATATTTTTAGTATTGATAATAATTTTTGTTTTTTCTGGATTAAAACCTAATGCAATAAAATCCAATGCGTTTTCATATGCAAATGCCTCTGTTTCCTCTAAAGTAAGATTAGGTTTAGAATAAAATTTTTCATCATCTGTAAGCTGAAAATACAAATTAACATCAAATTTTTCTTGTAACCATTTTGCAAACATCCATGGTACCAAATGCCCGATATGAGTATGACCTGACGGCCCTCTTCCTGTGTATAGAAAGAATTTGCTACCTTTCTCAAAGTCGTCTAATATTCTAGTCATATCTCTATGAGAGAAGAAAATGCCTCGTCTGAGCATAAAATGGTCTTCACCTGTGATTTTCTTTATTTTCTCGAGTAATTTAGAAGAAATTTTTTCAGTACCAAATTGTTTGATTAATTTATCATAGTCAATATCGCCTTCAACATGCCAAGGAGTTACGATAAAGTCGTCAGCTGACATTCATCTTGACTTAGGTTAAGGTTTAAAAAGTCTTTTTCGGATTCTTTGCTGTTGTCGCAAGTTTTTCATGAAATTGAAAAAAAAATTATCTCCTCATTAAGAGACAATCCAAAACAAACTCCTGAAACGCTAGAAAAATCTACGCAACTTTCACCTGATCAAATTAGACGTGGAATTGAATGGCTTAAGCTAAAAGATTTGGCAATAGTCATTGAATCAAAATCAAGTGTTATGAGTTTAGGGAAAAATGGTATTGAATCATTTCAAAAAGGATTGCCTGAAAGAAGATTACTAAATTTACTAAAGGATGGACCCAGAAAATTATCTGATTTACAAAAAGAATTGGGATTTGTATTTGGACCTTCGATGGGTCTAGCTAGAAAAAATAATTGGGTTGAAACTTCATCTGATGAAATCTCTATCCAGAATCCTCCTTCAGAACTCCCAGGAGAAAAAACCCTCAAACTTATTGGCAATGAGAAATTATCTAAAGATAAAATTAATGATGATGATTTGTCTGGGCTTTTGAAAAGACCTGATTTTATTATTGAGGATGTTATTAAAACAAAAGAAATTTCTTTGTCTGATGCGGCAAAATCTATCCAAATTTCAGATTCTGTTGGTGAGATTGATGTTGAAGCTAAAGTTCCAGAAGTTTTTGTTGCAAGAACACATCCTCTAAAAGACACTATTGATGAAATTCGTGAAATATTTGTTACATTGGGTTTTTCAGAAATCCTTGGCAACATGACTCAATCAAGCTTTTGGAATTTTGATGCTTTATTTACTCCACAAGATCATCCTGCAAGAGAATTACAAGATACATTTTATCTAGATAAAATTAATGCCAAAAAAATTGGAACGCCCGAACAAATTAGAAAAGTTTCTGAATCGCACAAAAAGAATTGGAGATATCAATGGGACATTAATGAAGCAAGAAAAATGGTTCTTAGAACTCATACCACTTGTGTAACTATCAAGCATTTAGCTGAACAAAAGCCTGATGAGGCACGAATTTTCTCTTTAGGTCGCGTATTTAGAAATGAAAAAGTCAGTTACAAGCATCTTGTTGAATTTAATCAAATTGAAGGAATTGTAGTTGGAAAAGATGCTTCCTTGAGAAATTTAATGGGAATCCAACGAGAGTTTTACAAACGAATTGGCATTACTAAAATAAAATTTTGGCCAACATTTTTCCCTTACACTGAACCGTCACTTCAGACTATGGTTTACAATGAAAAATTAGGAAAATGGATTGAATTGTTTGGTATGGGTATTTTTAGACCTGAAGTGACTAGACCCCTTGGTATCACTCAACCTGTTTTAGCTTGGGGTGGAGGTATTGAAAGAATTGCAATGCTAAAGTATGATCTAGATGATGTAAGAGAATTTTACAATAACAATCTCGGTTGGTTAAGGAGCGCTACAAAATGCCAGTAGTCGAACTATCTTACACTCGTCTGCAAAAATTAATTGGAAAAGTATCAAAAAAGCAAATTTCTGATTCTTTGCCTTTTCTTGGACTTGATATTGAATCCGAAAATAAGGATCTTGTTAGAATAGAATATAGTCCAAATAGACCTGACTATTCGACTGATTTTGGAATTGCACTTGGATTGCAAGGATTACTTGGAATTAAAACTGGTATGGTAAAACTAAATGTAAAAAAATCAAACAAATATCCGATATCTGTCAAACCTATTGTATCTAGGATTAGGCCCTTTGTAACTGGGATTGTTGCAAAAAATGGAAAAATCGATGACAAAACAATTAAACAATTAATGACCATGCAAGAAGATCTTCATTTTGGAATTGGAAGAAAAAGAAAAAAATCATCTATTGGAATACATGATTTAGATAAAATTTCATTTCCATTAGTTTACACTACTACTAACCGAAATCACAAATTCATTCCATTAAACTCTGAAAATGAATTAACTATTTTAGAAATACTTGCAAATACTGATGTAGGAAAAGACTATGGGTCTCTTCTTGGGCAATCTTCACAAGTTCCTCTAATTTTAGATGAAAATCAAGATACTGTATCTTTTCCTCCAATAATTAACGCTGCAATTACCACTGTTACCACTAAAACAAAAAATCTCTTTGTTGAGGTGACTGGTATCAATCAAGAAGATGCTGAAGATATGCTTGCTGTTGTAGCGACTGTTTTACAAAGTGCCGGATTCGCTTTAGAATCTGTAAAAATTACAGGTGCAAAAAACTCATCTCCAAAATTAGAATCCCGGAAAATGACTGTTAGCACTTTACTAATTAACCAAATTCTAGGTTTGAATCTCACTTCTTCTAAAATTATTTCATCTTTGAAAAAATCTCGGTTAGATGCATCATCTAAAGGAACAAACATCATTTGTATGATTCCTGCATATAGATTTGATATTTTTGGACCTATGGATTTAGTTGAAGAAGTTGCTTTGGGGTATGGAATTCAAAATCTTGAACCTACGATATCTCCTTCTCAAACTATTGGAGAAATAAATCCTGTTTCATTAAAACTAAAATCATTAGATCAAACTATGATAGGTTTGGGTTTTCTTGAATCTTTGAATTCAAGTTTGACTAGTAAACGAGTACTTTATGACATGACTAACAGAGATTCAACAAAACTTATCTCAGTACTTGATTCAAAAAGTCAAGAACATACTATTTTACGTGATTCTATACTTCCAGGATTATTAGAAAACATCTCAAAAAATATTCATGAATCATATCCTCAAAAAATGTTTGAAACTGGAACTGTTTTTGCAACTGAAAATCCAATATCTGAAAAAATTAATTTTTCTGGAATTAGTGCACATAAAGATGCTAATTTTACAGAAATAAAATCTATTATTCAATCTGCACTAAATGTCGGATTTGGAATTAAAATTGAAACAAAAACTACAACTAATCCTACATTTGAAGATGGCCACTGTGCATCTATTGTTCTAAATAATGTTCCAATTGGAATTATTGGAAAAATTGATTCAAAGATTATTGAAAGTTATAAAATTCGTGTTCCGGTGGTAGGGTTTGAGATTTCATTATCTGAATCTATTTTAAAAAATAAAAACTAATTCGTTTAAAAAACCATTTTTATGAAAAAATAATCTCTCAATGGTTTTTAGTAGGAGTAGTTTGATGTTTAAACGCCCAAGAGCAAGCATGCAGACGGATTAGGATGAGTCGATCGTAACGATACCAGTGATTTCTAATTCACCCAGGCGTGCTACATTGTGGGCAACCCCGGTTTCAGAACGCGAGGAGGCGTATGGCTATGACCAATGAGTTTGTGCGAGTCAGAACCGGGGAACATTTCTTTTTCAAAAACCATTAAACATCGATGATAATACAGAAAAATGAAATGGTGAATTATTGGCTAGCAAAACAAGAACCTAGTGGACCAAGAGGTTATAATTTTGAACAACTAAAAAAAGAAAAAACTACCGTGTGGGATGGAGTTCATAATAATCTGGCATTAAAACATATGCGAGAAATGAAATCCGGTGATCTTGTATTATTTTATCATACGGGTGATGAAAGACAAGCTGTCGGAATTATGCAAATAACTTCAAAACCATATCCAAATCCAAAAGAAGATGTTGAACGATTTATTGTAGTTGATGTAAAATACAAAAAATCATTAAAGCGCCCAGTGACTCTTGATGAAATGAAAAAAGAGAAAAAATTCAAAGATTGGGAACTCGTACGAATTTCAAGGTTATCTGTGATGCCTGTACCTCCTCCAATCTGGGATATTATTCAAAAGATGTCTCAAAACTAACAATAATCGGTTTATTGATATAATAATTTGTGATATTTTTGTAATATTCTTTTTTTACTTGCATAATGTTTTGTATTGGAATAAAAAATAATGTTGTTTATTTTTTATTCAAAATTATAATTAACATAATTTTTACAATAATTCTAGTTGGGATTGTTGTAAAGTTTTATGCCTGCCAAATCACTTTTACAAATATTGTAAAATTCTTCGTAAATTGCTTGTAATAATTATTGTAGGCATACTAATTCCTTCGTTTCAAAAGCGTATGCCTATGTGTTTTTTTAGCATGACTGTGTTTTTTAATTTAACATTCTTGCATTTCTAAGACATCTACATAAAAAACGAATAATGCAGAAGAATTTTTGAAAATGAACCAAGTTAATTTTTCTATATCTTGAATTTTTTTAGTTGGATTTATTGAAAATCAATTTCTCTGTATTCAACACCATCTATATCAAGTAATTCCTTCAGTTTTTCTGGAATTTTTGGTGCAATCACAATGAATCTAGAATCAACCCTACCCGATTTTTGCTCATAATCATTTTTATATCCTAATATCTGTCGTTTTACACTAGTTGTAGCTGATGGATATTTTAATTCTAATCCAACTGCCAGGCCATTTTTATCCCTGCATATGAAGTCAATTTTCCCCGTTGCCAACTCATATTCTGATTTTTCAAGTAATAATCCGTCTTCTATGAAATGCAGGTTATTTTTTATGTATTCTTGATATTCGCTTTCTTTTTTAATTGTACCATCTAGTCTTTTTTGTAACCAGTCTGGATTACCAACATAGCCATAAATCCATTCATAATCAGGCAATAAATAAAATGCAGATATCTTTTTTATTTCAGTAATTCCACTGTCAGTTAATTTTTTTAAAAATTTTTCACAGCTAGATTTTGGGATTCCTTCAGAAATAATAAGATCTTCTTCTGCATCTGGTGCCAATCCTCCATTTAATAGTTTAATCAACTTACACTGCCAGTTTAATGTTTTAATCTGTGATGAATCAAATAATGACTGCAATACTTCCATTCTTTCTGCTACTTCATCTACACCCAACATTTTTTCAATTCTTTCTTTAAGATTTTCAAATTCCTCTCTGGATACACTGTTTTCAAGTAAGAGATTGCTTGCATGCTCTGTTACTGTCTGAGTTGCATTTTTAATCATCTCATCTTTTGTTTTATGTAGATCTTCAGTAGTTCCAAGCTTGAATTTATTCATCTGCTCATCAATGTTTTCTTTTAAATTCGTAAAATCTAAGCAAAGTTTTTGTATGTTTTCTTGTAGAGATGTGACTTCATTTGTATGTGGTAAATTGGTTTTAAGAGAAGTCAAATCTTCATATGCTGTTTTCAAATCAGTTTCAATTCTTGATACATCATACTGTATTTTTGGATCTAGATTGCTTAATGGTTGCAATCTCTTATTGATTGCAGATATGCTTCTTTGAGAAGCACCATAAAAAATTGCACTTGTTATGATTGCTATAATTATTGCTAAAATGACAGCACTGACTAATTCTGCCTGTAAAAATATATCTTGAATCAACACAAAGTCCTGAAATATATTGATTTTATATGTTTCATGATAATTATTTATAAATTATGTATTTTTTTATTTGTGTAAGATCTTCCCTCTTTGATTCTCTTTAAGAGAACTGAAGCAGGCTCATCATTTGGATCTTGTTGTACCAACTTACCTTCAAAAGCTTTTTTGAGTACACTTTTTTTAAGTGATTCAAGTTTAATTAATGAATCATCATGTATCTGCATGGAATGGGTGAGAAAGTAAGGTCTCTTGGGATATATTTTGGTTAAAAGATGATTCTATTGAAGATATTGATAACTTATCTACACCTGAACACATCTCTAAAGAAATCAAAGATAATTTGAGTTCTGCTCTTAGCTCTATAGATGATTTGATTATTAATCTTGGAAAAAATTAGTGTATCTAGTTCTAAAAAATCTCTTAAGGGTAAGTTCAGATAAAAGGCAATTTCTGTACAATTCAAAATTTTTGCATATAAAATATTTTTATAAATAATGGCAGATTTTTAATATATTTCTACTATACTTGTATGCATGGAACAAAAACTTACCAAATTTGAGGAAAAAATAGTAGATTTTCTTATCAGTCATCATGATCAAAGACTGGTAACGGTTTATTGATATAGTCGATTCATTTAGTTTCTGTATGGCAACAGCTTATGTTTTAATAAACTGTGAATTAGGTTCTGAAGAAGCTATTATTGGGCAACTAAAGGGCTTGGAAGGTGTTAAGGAAGTTCATGGAACTTTCGGTGCATACGATATTTTGGCCAAGATTGAATCTGATACTGTTGAAAAACTTAGAGAAACAATTACCTGGAAAATCAGAAAAATTGAAAAGATTCGTTCAACTCTAACCCTAATGGGTATTGAAGGCCAAACATAAACACCCTTTTTTCTTATTATGCTTCTACACTTTATTTTCGTAGTACCTGAAGAAGATCATGAAAAACGACAATTTGAATTTGAGTATGTTAAAAAAATGAGTAAATTTTATCAAATCTGGCTAAAACAAAAATTTGGAAAAGATTTTGAAATTCAATGTGATGAAATGATTACGACCCCTAGAAGTATTCTTCAACGCCTTGACACACATACGTTAGTACGTGATCACAGTCAAAGAGGAAACGGCATTTATCATTTCTATCTGACTCATTTCAAACCTTGGTGGACTGATTGCACTTGTGATGGATATCACGCTGAAAATTTTGGAATGATACATTGGCAATCCCCAAAAGAATCTGATGACACTTTATTTCTTGCAGAAAAAAATTGCACCACCGTATCTCATGAATTACTTCATGAAATGTTAAGAATTAGCGGACATAAAAAATTCATTCAAGAAGTTCATGATGTGTGGACTAAACATCTTTTTGAACAGTTAGAATTTGAACAGTATGGTGAAGATTTTCAAAAAACTGATGGCAAACCTATGTTTTTAACAATGGATATCTCGCAATTTACTTTACAATAAAATTTTTACAATTAACATTTAGTAACCGAGTAAATGTTATTTTCAAAATTTGCAGTTTTAAAATCTAACTTATTTTCAGGATCATTGGTTCTTGATTTGCTTAGTGTTTCAAGTTCTACAAGTGCGTCTCCTCTAAAGCCCACTGAAGAACCATAAATTCCATCAGTTAACATGGTTCCATGGTCACCTTTTTTGATGTCATCAACTAAATCATAAAATCTATTTGTTTCTTTTTTATTTACTGGGTTTCCAGTTGCTTTGTTATATGCAACTGCTATATACATTCCATTATTTTTTACTGCGACAGGAACTTTGTGATTTTTACCTGAGGCACCTGGAATAGTATCATTAACTATCACTTCACATTTGTGATACATGCTTGATACATATGCGTAAAATCTGTATTGTGCATATTTTCCTGCAGCATCTTCTTGACATCCTACAAAAACCCTGTGTAATAATTCTAAAGCATCATCATTCATACTTTGTAGTCTGTCATCTATTCTTCCTCTTTCAAGGAGTTCTGATTTACATTCTTTTGCAACTAAAACTAAAATGAAATCCGGTAGATTGTAATTTTTGAGAGCTGCAACAAATGCACCTGCTTGCGACATGCCAAATTTTGGAAATCCTTTATTGACCATGATTGCACCTCAATTCGAAAAATTTGCTACTAATCCCTAACACTGTATTAAAAAGCTGCTTTTGGCTTATAATTGTTGAGAATTATCATGCCTATTGAAACAATTAATTGAATTTTTTAATTGTAAATATTAAATTTGGGATTAATTTATTGTATCTTGTGGAAATAGATACTACTGCAGAACTTGTTTCTAATGTTTATTTGAAATTAAAAGAAAATATTGTAAAATATAGAAATGTGGTTGGAAGACCATTAACACTCACTGAAAAAATCTTATCTGGTCATCTCAATAAAATTGATGATACTGTTTTTACTGGTGGAAAAGATTATGTTTTTCTAAAACCCGACAGAGTTGCATTACAAGATGTAACAGGCCAAATGGTAATGCTCCAATTCATGCAAGCAGAATTAAAACAAACATCATTACCAACAACTGTACATTGTGATCATCTAATTCGAGCAGAAGTTCAAGGTGATATAGACATGAAAGTTTCTCTTGATGAAAATAGTGAAGTTTTCAAATTTTTGCAATCTGCATCTGCAAAACATGGATGTGGTTTTTGGAAACCTGGTGCAGGAATTATTCATCAAGTGGTTCTTGAAAATTATGCATTTCCAGGCGGATTGATGATTGGTACTGATTCTCATACTCCAAATGCAGGTGGGCTTGGTATGATTGCTATTGGAGTTGGCGGATTAGACGCAGCTGAAACAATGGCCGGTCTGCCTTGGGAATTACTTTATCCTAAAAAAATTGGTGTAAAATTAACTGGTGAGCTAAACGGATGGACTGCACCTAAAGATATCATATTGAAAGTTGCAGATGAATTAACTGTCTCTGGAGGTACAAATGCAATTGTTGAATATTTCGGACCTGGAACAAAGTCTATCAGTTGTACTGGCAAAGCTACAATTACTAACATGGGTGCTGAAATCGGAGCAACTTGTTCTGTATTCCCATATGACAAACGAATGGAAACTTATTTAAAATATACCAACAGAACTGATATTGCTGAATTAGCAAATCAAAATAAAGAATCCCTTGTTGCAGATGTCGAGATTGAATCCAACCCAGAAAAATTCTTTGATAGGGTAATTGAAATTAATCTTTCAACTTTAGAACCACACATTGTTGGTCCTCACACTCCTGATTTGGCAAGAACAATTACAGAATTAGCTGATGATGTAAAAACTAAAGATTACACCGATCCTATCTCTGTTGCATTAATTGGCAGTTGCACTAATTCATCTTATGAAGATATGTCAAGGGCAGCAAGTATAGCTGAACAAGCAAAATCTAAAGGAATCAAAGCAAAAATTCCATTATTAGTAACTCCTGGGTCTGAACAGATTCGTGGAACTATTGAACGAGATGGACAAATGGATTCTCTAAAAGATATTGGTGCAACGGTTTTAGCAAATGCATGTGGTCCTTGTATTGGTCAATGGAATAGACCTGAACTAGAAAAGAATCAACAAAATACTATTGTTACAACATTTAACAGAAATTTTCCAGGACGAAATGATGGAAGTAGAACTACTTTGAACTTTATTGGTAGTCCTGAAATGATAATTGCTTTAGCATTGGGTGGTAAACTTTCTTTTAATCCGCTGAAAGATGATTTGATTGCATCTGATGGGACAAAGTTTAAGCTTGAACCTCCTAAACCTGCACTTGAAGTTCCTGAGGAAGGTTTCATGAGACCTGAGGGAATTTTCATTGCACCTCCTGAAAATTCTGATGATATTGAAGTTCTAATTGATCCTAACAGTAAAAGACTACAGCGTTTAGAACCATTTTCAAAATGGAATGGTAATGATTTTGAAGATATTCCAATTATGGTAAAAGCTAAAGGCAAATGCACCACTGATCACATATCCCCTGCAGGGGCATGGCTTTCCTTGCGTGGACACTTGGATAATCTTAGTGATAACATGCTATTGGGTGCAGTTAATGCATTTAATGATAAAGTGGGTCAGGGCAAGAACGTTTTAAACAATAATTTAGAATCTTTTTCAACAATTGCAAGGGAGTACAAAGAAAATAAAATGAGATGGGTGATTGTTGGTGATAATAATTATGGTGAAGGAAGTAGTAGAGAACATGCAGCAATGACTCCTCGCTTTTTGGGATGTGCTGCAGTAATTACAAAAAGTTTAGCTAGAATTCATGAAACAAATCTAAAAAAACAAGGCATCTTGGCATTGACATTTAGTAATCCAGATGATTATGAAAAAATTCTTGAAGATGATAAAATTAGTTTACTTGATCTCAATGGAATCACTCCAGATAAACAAGTCAAATGTATTATTTCACATGCTGATGGGGACAAAGATGAAATTTTGTTAAATCACTCTTACAATAAATCTCAAATTGATTGGTTCAAGGCTGGATCAGCCCTTAATGTTTTGAGAAACAAATAGAATTTTTTAACGTGGGGCCGACCGGAATTGAACCGGCGACCTACGGGTCACTACAGCTCCAAACTTACATCATCCGTGAGTCAGTTTAGCTTAGTTAACCTTTGGAGCCCTTAGCGGTGATCTTTTTCGTAGACACTGTCGCCCTACCAGGCTAGGCTACGACCCCACAAAGAAGAATGAAATGGACCTGAATTTTAAGTTATTTTTAACCAAGATTTATTTGTAATAATCATCAATTTGTAGCTGACAATCATTATGGTCAAACCAATTTACTTAGTATTAGGATCTATTCCAGTTATCGTAGCTATTTTACTATCTACTCCATTACTGCTAAAAAATGAAATTCCTACATCTGCAGCAAATTACACTGATAATGTTGAAATTGAATACACTAAACATCAGTTAAAGAAAATCTCATATGGTGTAACAGAACGAACTGGAGCACAAAAAACTGAAATTCTTTACATCAAAAATAATGGTGACATAAAATACTCAGTAACTGATCAAGGTTATTTGAAACCTGATGTTAGTTCAAAATTAGATGAAGCAAAACTTAACAAAATTAAAGCATTGATTAAAGAAACTGGTTTCATTGCAATCCCTTCTGAATCTTTTCAAGTGATGGATAATGTAACTGAATACCAAAAATCAAATGTGAAAGTTACTCTTAATGGACGTGTTAACCAGATTCATTGGCCTCAACAAAATGTAACGGCAGATTTTATCCCGCCAATAATTACTATGGTTGAATCTGAGCTTGATCTAATTATGTCTGAATTTAGTGAATAGATACAAATAGTCTTTAGGAAAAATTAAGGGATGCTTACATTATCTGGTGAACGACTTGATGCTAAAGGAATAGTTTCTGATAAAATAAATTCTATTGATACTCTTCGTGGTTCTTCTACTGTTAAACGTGGTTTTGCTCACATGTTAAAAAATGGAGTTGTTATGGATGTTACTACTGTAGAACACGCTCAAATTGCTGAAGAATCTGGAGCAGTCTCTGTTATGGTTTTAGACAAACTCCCTTCTGAAGTTAGAAAAGCTGGTGGTGTTGCACGAACTGCAAGTATTAGAATTATTGAAGAAATAATGGATTCTGTAACAATTCCAGTAATGGCTAAATGTAGAATTGGTCACGTAAGTGAGGCATTAGTTTTACAAGAGACTGATGTTGATATGATTGATGAATCTGAAGTTTTAACACCTGCTGATGAATTTCGTCATATTTGGAAATGGGATTTCACAACTCCTGTTGTTAACGGTGCAAGATCTTTAGCAGAAGCTTTGAGAAGAATTGAAGAAGGTGCATCTATGATTAGAACAAAAGGAGAGCCTGGAACTGGAAATGTTGCAGAAGCCATCAAACATATCAAAAAAGTAAATGACGAATTAAGAACTATAAAATCAATTTATGATTCTGGAGACAATCAAGATTTGGTTAGAATGGCAAGAGAATTCAAAGTATCTTATGATATTGTTGAACAAACTGCAAAGCTTGGACGATTACCTGTTGTAAATTTTGCTGCAGGCGGAATCGCAACTCCTGCAGATGCAGCATATTTGATGTCACTTGGATGTGATGGAATATTTGTTGGTTCTGGAATTTTTAATTCTGATGATGCTAAAGAAAGAGCAAGAGCAATTGTTTTAGCTACTACCTTTTGGAATGAAACTGATAAAGTAAAGGAGGCTCAAAAAATGATTAATGAGCGACAATCTATGATAGGATTAGACGTTAATACTCTAGAATTACGTATGCAAGATCGTGGTGGTTCGGCATGAGTCTCACTGTTGGTGTATTATCTATACAAGGCGATGTACAAGAAAATATTTTGTCTGCTAAAGCAGCAATTGATGAATTAGGCATTGATGGTAAAGTCATTGATGTCAGAACACCTGAAGAAATTTCTCAATTAGATGGTTTGATTATTCCAGGAGGTGAAAGCACTACTATTGGCCAATTATCTCTAGTAAATGGTTCTTTGAATATGCTGAAAGATAAAATCCAAAATGGAATGCCTGTTCTTGGAATCTGTGCAGGAATGATTATGCTTTCAAATACGGCAAAAGATCGTGTTGTTGGAAAAACCGATCAACCCCTATTGAATATTCTAGATATTACATTGGAGAGAAATTCATTTGGAAGACAAAAAGAATCATTTGAATCTGATATTTCCTTGGATTCGATAAATATTCCAAAATTTAATGGAGTATTCATCAGAGCACCATCTGTTTCTGATGTTGGCTCAGGTGTGGAAGTTTTATCAAAATTCAATGATCGTATAGTTGCAGTTAAAAAAGGAAATGTAATTGGTACTGCATTTCATCCTGAACTAACTGAAGATACTTTGTTGCACAAATATTTCATTAATTTAGTAAATTCATCAAAAAATTAATCGCAGGCTCAATCCAGCAAATTATGCATGGATTTTAGATCTTTTTTGAATGCTTCCAATGATTCTGGAATTTCTATTTTAATTGAGTCTTTTAATGATAGATTCTGAGATTTTTTCTCATTCCATACTTTAGAATTAAATTCTGAAATTTCTTTTGTAATGTTACTTTGATCATCAATGTTTTCTGGAATCACTTGTTTTTCTTTATGAATACTATCATTTGAATACAAAATTTTCCAAAGATGTTCTGTAATGAATGGAGTAATTGGTGCTAATAATTTTAAAATTGTTGATAATGTTTTATGCAATGTAAATATTGCACCGTCTCGCTCATCATCAGAGAACTCTATTCCATAAGCTCTTGCTTTTACCATTTCAATATAGTGAGCAGCAAACACATTCCATGTAAATTCCCTAATTGCAATTGCAGGGATGAAAAAATTATACTCTTCATATCCTCTTTTACATTCTTTTACTAACTTGTCTAACTCTGATAAAATCCATTCATCTGATGCAGCAAGTTTACCTGATTCAATTACTGGAAAACTTGACAAGAATCTTGACACATTCCACAACTTACTGAGAAATTTTTTCGTTGATTCAATTTTTTGTTCGTTACATCTAAAATCATATCCATGATTAATCTCACTTGCACTCCAAAATCTAAAAGTGTCTGCACCTAATTTCTCAATTACTGGTAAAGGATCTATTGCATTGCCTTTGCTTTTACTCATTTTCATTCCTTTTTCATCTAGACCATATCCCATAACCCAAGCTTCAGACCATGGTTTTTCTCCTGTTAATTGCTCACATCTAAGAAGTGTATAGTATAACCATGTCCTAACAATATCTTTTGCTTGAGGTCTGATTGAAGTAGGATAAACTTTTTTGAAAAATTCGTCATCTCTGTTAAATTTACTAATGAAAAGTGTGGATACACTAGAATCCATCCATGTGTCAAAGGTTCTTTCTTCACCGACAAATTCTGTAGAATCACATTTTATACATTTACTAATTGGGCATTTTTCATTCCATGGTTTGTAGTATTTTCCAGGCTCAGGAACATGTGGTTCTGAGCAATTTTTACAGTGCCAGATTGGGATTTCCGTCCCATAGTATCTTCTTCTTGAAATTGGCCAGTCAATGTTGATGGATTCTAGCCAATTCATCAGAATTTGCTTATGCATTGGTGGATGAAATGATATCTCTTGTCCTAAACTTTTGATTTTTGGAACTGCTTCTTTTTGTTTTAGATAATATTCTTCCATTGGAATAATTTCAATTGGTGCTTTACTTCTTTCTGAAACTGGTGTTCTGTGAACAATATCTTCTGTTTTTTCTAAAAATCCCCTTGTTTCTAAATCTTCTATGATTTTTGTTCTTGCTTGTTTTGGTTTTAATCCTGTGTATTCACCTGCAGCTTCAGTCATTCTTCCATCTAATCCAATTGCTACAATCTCCTCTAATTCCAATTCTCTAAATAATGCCACGTCGTTTTGATCACCATAACTACAAACCATTACAGCTCCTGAACCAAACTCTTGTTGAGCCGAATGATGAGTCCTCAACTCTACTTCTGCATTTGTAATTGGAACAATTATTTTTTTTCCAATATATTGTGCATATCTTTCATCTTCAGGATTTACAATGATAGTTTTACATGCACAGAGTAATTCTGGTCTTGTACTTGCAATGATTATTTCTTTGTCTGTGTTTTTAATTTTGAATTTCATGTAAACTAGCTTTGTAGATAAATCTTCATAGATAATTTCTGCATCTGCAATGGTAGTACCTGAAACCCAATCATAATTGTTAGGTCTATTTGCAAGATACACTTGTCCTTTCTTCCATAAATCGATGAATGTTGACTGGGTAAGGGTTCTGTATTCTTCTGAGTCTGTTCTATAGTAATTAGCAAAATCTCCACTAAGGCCTAAACTTTTCATAATGAGAATCATTTCAGCTTCTAAATCATCCAATGCTGCTCTGCATAGATTTAGAAATTCGCCTCTTTCTGTCTCTCTCATTCTAATCTTGTGTTTTTTCTCAGTGTACAGTTCTACTGGGAGCCCGTTTCTGTCAATTCCTATTGGAAAATAGACATTTTTTCCAGCCATTCTTGCAGTACGTGCAATCATGTCAATTTGTGAATAATGTGCTGCAGCGCCAATATGCCATGGTCTACCTGACGGATATGGCGGTGGAGTGTCTATTGTAAAGTTGTCTTCTTGTGGTGTAAAATCATAAATTTTTCCTGCTTCCCATTGTTTTAGAATTTCTTTCTCTAACTCTGGGTTCCATGTTTTTTCTGATATTTTAGGATCCATCTCTTAACTATCTTGAAATATTTGAAATAATGTGAGATCCTTTATTGTAACCTTCATAGATGTAAACTCCTACTGCTTCAACATTTGATGGCATTTTTGGTGCTAATAGTTTGATTATCTCACTTGAAAGATTTTCTACTGTAGCTTCACCTTCTAATAGATATGTTGTATTTTTTGGAACTTGTAATTCAAACATTCCTTTAGGCCCCTCAAATTGGATTTGATAATGTGAATCATCTTCTTTCTTTAGATATTTTCTGTTAATGAAAAATTTATGATCAAACACATTTACGACTTGTTTGATAATTTTTTTTGCTTCTCCAAAATCTAAAAGGAGATTATCTTTCATTTGTCCTACTAACTCAACCATTACTGAAGATGTATGTCCATGTAGGATGGAACATTTTTCAACTAGTGGAAGTATGTGTGCATAATCATATGAGAATGATGCATCTTCTAAAAATATGGAACCTGTTTGTGGTGTTTTATCATAAAATACAACATCTTGTAATTCTTTAATTTGTGCAACATATTTTGCATGACCTATTGCCATCACTTTGTTTTGAGGAAAGTCTTCTTTGATTTGTTTGTATTTTTCTATATCTTCATCAGTATCAATAACTTCAATCAGTCCCTTTTCTGTTTTAAAATCAATTAAAACCCCTTTACCGTTCTTTAATGTCAATTTGTGATTGTATTCATATTCTTGTTCAAGAAAGGTGAGCATTTGTGCTACTGTTAATTCAGTTCTGGTTTTGAGCAAATTTCCTTTCTTATCGATATATCGAAAATCTGAATCTAAAATTGTAGGACTTGATGTCATGTGAAGTCAACTGACTTTGGATATAATATAAATTCTGTAATGATTATGCCTAAAATTCTTCGTTTACAGCTATGCCAAAGAATTTAGAATTTTAGCCAGATTAACATCGTTTTTTGTGATGCCTCCTGCATCGTGGGTTGTTAATTCTATGGTGATTCTATTGTACACGTTAAACCACTCTGGATGATGATTCATTTTTTCAATTTCCATAGCAGCCCTAGTCATAAAACCAAAGGCTTGGTTGAAGCTCTCAAATTGAAACTCTTTGTGAAGTTTTTCATTTACAACGCTCCAGCCTGATAAATCCTTTAACTGTTCGTCAATATCTATTTGTGATAATCGCATCATGCTATTTTAGAAATGATGTTAAATTAAAAGATTGATTCATTACCCTTTTGGAGAATCTATGGTTATAGAGAAAATGGATGAGATTAACAAAAAATTATTTGAAAATATTAAAAATTCTATTTTTGAAACTGTTCCAGAAAAGAAAATTGGAATTGCATTTTCTGGAGGTGTTGATAGCACATTAATTTCAAAAATTTGCTCAGACATGAATTATGATATTACATTATTGACTATTGGATTTTCTGAATCACATGATATTTTATTTGCAAAAAAAGTTAATAAATATCTAAAATATCCACATCATATTCTGGAGATTGATTCAGATACATTTCCTGCACTTTCTTCAAAAATTAATCAAACAATAAAGACAGACAATTTATCATGGAATGAAAATTGTATTGCATTTTACTATGTTTCTAAACTAGCAAATAATTTAGGTCTTGATACTGTAGTTACTGCAAATGGAATTGATGAATTATTTTGTGGTTACAATGCATACAGAGAAGCATTTTCTGGAGGTGAATCTCAAATTAGTGAAGTTATGCTTGCTAAATTAGATAACGAACTAAAAATGATGAAATCTGTGAATCTAGTTGCTTCTGAATTTGGCGTAAAAATCCTTCAACCTCTATTATCGCCAAAATTTATTGAATATGCAAAAACTGTTCCTATATCTGAAAAGATTCATGATTCTGAAGACTTGTATCGTAAGCATATCATACGAAAATTAGCTAGTGAAATTAAGGTCCCAGAAATTTCTTGTACAAAACGAAAGAAAGCACTACAGTATGGTTCTAAAATTCACAAGGCTTTGCTAAAAACTCGATAACCATTTATTTTCATCCTCAAGTAAGGTTCAAACCTCATAGTTTACTTCTTTAGATAGAATGGAACACCATAACTATGTCTGAGATATCAATTCGAGAATCTTCTAGTACAGATGTCTCAATAATTCTTAGATTGTTAGATGAACTAGGACGACCAAAACCACAAGGAGATTCTGATGTTGATACATTTAGTAAACTAATAACAAAGTATGTTGAAGATTCAGACAAAACAATTCTTGTTGCAGAACTTGATGATACAAAAATTATAGGTATGGTCAGTGTGATGTTTTTACCAAGACTCAACCAATCTACTTTAGAGATGTATATTCCGGAGTTAGTTGTTATTAAAAAATATCAAAAACTAGGAGTTGGTAAAAAATTAATCAATTCTTGCATTACCCTTGCCAATAATAAAAAATGTCACAGAATTAGACTGGAATCTGGAAATCTTAGAAAAGAATCACATCAATTCTATTTACATTTAGGGTTTGAACAGTATGCTCTTTCATTCATAAGAAAACTAGATTAAATGTAAAAATAATTTGATCTTCCATGGATTCTATTTTCAGGGTATGATAAATCAATTACTAGTTAGAGAAATTTACCGGCTGTTTTTTGAACAGATTTTTCTACATTTTTTATAATTGCAGGTGATGCACCAAGGTGTTTTTCTGGCGAAAATATGGAATCAATTTCTTTGTCCGTTAATTTTGAAGTAAACGCTTTGTCTTTTTTGATTGCATCTATGTAGTACATTCCTTTGTCATTAGCCTCAAATGCAACTCTTTGTACATCTTTGTATGCCACAAATCTTGGTATACCTTTTTTGATCAGTGCTTCTAAAACAAATTCTGCAAAAATTTGCCCTTTTGTGATAAATAGATTATCTACAATTCTTTTCTCATTTACCACCAAGTTTGAAATAATTCTAGTCATAGTTTCAAGCATCTCATCAACTAGAATTGAAGCTGTTGGAATTACAAATCTTTCATTGGCTGAATTTGAAAGATCTCGCTCATGCCATAGAGGAATGTTTTCAAATGCAACTGCAACTTGACTTCTTACTAATTTTGATAATGATGATACTCGTTCACTTTTAATTGGATTTCTTTTAACTGGAACTGCACTACTTCCCATTTGTCCTTTCTTGAATTGCTCTGCAACTTCTCCTATCTCAGTTCTTTGTAAATTTCTAATCTCTATTGCAATTTTCTCTAATGTTGCACCAATTAATGCCAATTCAAATACATATTCTGCATATCTTTCTCTAGGAACTACTTGTGTTGTAACTTCTGCTGGAAATAATTTCAATCTCTTTGCAGCTCTCTTTTGAACGTTAAGTGATTTTGCACCCATCAGTGAACCCGTACCTACAACACCTAATGTTTTACAAATGAGAATTCTTTTCTTTATCTCTTCAATTCTTTCAACATGTTTTGCCATTTCTGCAGCCCAATTTGCAAATTTTAATCCAAATGAAATGATACTTGCATGTTGACCGTGAGTTCTCCCTACTGCTGGAATTTTTCCATGTTTCACAGCTTTTTTTGCAAGTATTGATGCCATTTTTGCAACCTTTGGTTCGATGATTTGCAAGGCATCACGCATTTGCATTGAATTACTAGTATCAACTAAATCATTACTTGTAAGGCCGTAGTGTATCCAAGGTCTTGCATTTTTGCTACATTTTTCACTTAATGATTCTACAAGAGCTGCAGTATCGTGATCACTCTTTGCTTCTAACTGTTTGATTCTTTTTGCAGTAATTTTCCCTGACATTGCCGCTCTGTGAATTTCCTCACCTACACTTTTTGAAATCATTCCTATTTCGCTTTGAGAAATAGCTGCGGCACCTTCAATCTCTAATTGATAATCTATCTTTTTCTGTTCACTAAAAATTTCCATCATTTCTTTGGTGCCATAACGACCATTATCGATAGGTAAAATTGCCAATGTTTTTAGTAATTATACATTGAAAATAAATCTATTCATGATTATCCGTACGTTTTTAATTTCTTGATTTTCTTACTGTTGCAATTTTCTTAGATGATCTAGTTTCTTTTGTTTTTGCCTTTGCTTTAGTTACTTTGCCTTCTGTTTTGATAGGTTTTCCACTTCTTCTAGCAGCACGAGAAGCATCTGCTCTTAACTTTTGCTCTTCTTTTTGCTTTTCTCTCTCTTTTTCAGAAATTTTTCCTCTTGCCATGTATGTTACAATTGTTTTATCCTAGATAAGTTAGCTCATTAATCTCGTATTTGGTTTTTTAATCCAAACTATCTTTCTATGATTCCAGTATCTTGTAAAACCCACTCCAAAGCTTTGAAATATCCTTGTTTGAAATTTTTCTCATCAATTGCACAATCTGGATTTGCTCTAAGTTCTGCAAGTAACTGATTTGCTTTTTGCTTGATTATTGCTTTATCTATCATACTTTTTGAAATAACTTTGATTATTTTAAAATTATTTTTACAAATCTTCTGATGATTTAAATTGGATTGAAAGGAATTTTTACCATTACACATGTCTTCTAGTACACCGAGAAAAATTGGAGAAAATCAATACCAAATTGATGCTGATTCTAATCTTGGGATGAAGGTTCCTGTAAGAATTTATGCTGATGAACCATTGATGCAAAAAATGTTATCTGATAGAACAATAATGCAGGCACGAAATGTTGCATCTATTCCGGGTATTGTAGGACATAGTGTTGTTTTGCCTGATGGACATGAGGGTTATGGTTTTCCAGTTGGCGGAGTTGCTGCAATGGATGCCGAAGAAGGAATGATTAGTCCTGGCGGTGTAGGTTATGACATTAATTGTGGAGTTCGTTTACTTCGCTCAAATTTAACTGAAGACATTGTTCGCTCAAAACTAAAAGAACTTGTTACAGATCTTTTTAGTTCTATTCCTTCTGGTGTTGGGTCTAAAGGAGCAGTGAAACTTACTCCTTCAGAACTTGATGAAGTTTTGGTAAGGGGAGTAGACTGGGCAATTGATCATGGGTATGGTTCATTTGATGACTCTGACGTTTGTGAAGAAAATGGTAAAATTAAAAATGCTGATCCAAACAAAGTTTCTGATAAAGCAAGAAAAAGAGGCGCACCTCAACTTGGAAGTTTAGGTTCTGGAAATCATTTTCTTGAAGTACAAAAAGTTTCAGAAATACATGATGAGGAAGCAGCAAAGAGAATGGGAATTGAAAAAGGAACCATTACAGTTTTGATTCATTGTGGTTCAAGAGGGTTTGGTCACCAAGTGTGTAGTGATTATCTTAGAGTATCAGAACAAGCTATGGAAAAATATGATATTCATTTGCCAGATAGAGAACTTGCATGTGTTCCAAATAATTCTGAAGAGGGAGAATCTTATAGAAAAGCTATGTTTTCTGCATTAAATTTTGCATGGAGTAATAGGCAGATGCTAACTCATTGGACACGAAATTCTTTTCAACGTGTGTTTAATCAATCCGAATCTGATCTTGATATGAAATTAGTTTATGATGTTGCTCATAATATTGCCAAAGTAGAAAAACACAAAGTTGATGGAAAAGATCGTAACTTGGTTGTACATAGAAAAGGTGCAACTAGAGCATTTCCTGCAAATAGAGATGAAATCCCACTAAAATATCGCGATTTAGGACAACCTGTTTTAGTTCCAGGCTCAATGGGTACTTCAAGTTGGATTTTACTTGGACAACCAAATTCAATGGATCTGAGTTTTGGTTCTACTGCTCATGGTGCAGGAAGAACAATGTCTCGCTCTAAGGCTAGAAGAAACTTTACTGAAGAAGATGTAAAAAAATCCCTTAATGAGAAGGGCATATTTATCAAAGCATTAACCAGAGATGGAGTTGTGGAAGAAACTCCTCAAGCTTACAAAGATGTTGATTCTGTAGTTAATGTATCTCATAATTTGGGAATTGCCACAAAAGTTGCAAAATTAGTGCCTATTGGTGTGATAAAAGGTTGAGCGAAGAAGATTCTGAACTAGAAAGATTAAAGGCAAAAAGACTAGCCGAAATGCAGAAAAATATTTCTACAAAACAAGAAATTCCACCTACTTTAGAACCAACAAAAGAAACTGCTTTAGAAAATCCACGTGACTCTCTTATCAAAATACTTGGATTCAGAGGACTGGAAGTGTTAGAAAATGCTGAATCACAATTTCCAAACGAGACTAAAATGATTATTGAAAAATTATTTGAATTAATTAAAACTGGTGAAATTAATGAAAGTCTTGATGGGGGAAAATTATTGGCATTATTTAGATCAATTGGATTGAATGTTCGAATGGCAACTAAAATTAATGTTGAACAAGATGGAAAATTTGTATCTCTAAGTGATAAATTTAGTAATAAACCATCTGATGATGGTGATAAGTAATGAATATTGTTTTAGAAATAGGAACAAAAAATTATGCAGATGATTTGTTATCAATTAAAAAAGCATTATCACATATGGAAAGTCTAGTATCTGGTTATAATGGATATGTTCTAAGTGAACCTTTATCTAAATTTGGTTGGACATTTTTTAAATTAGTCTTTAAACCAAATTTACAAAATGGAATAGAAGAAAAGTTTTCTGATATGATTATGAAATATCAGGCAAATGATCAAGCAGAGAAATTTGCAAAATTTATGAGAGATTATTTTATTTTTAGAGGTTGTGAGGTTAAAATAAAAACTTCTGACTAGACTCTTCTTCCTCTTTTTCCACCTTTCTTTCTGGTGGTATCGTGAGGAATTGGTGTTACATCATCAATTCGTCCAATTTTAAATCCGCCTCTTGCTAATGCTCTAATTGCAGCTTGTGCACCTGGACCCGGAACTCTGGAACCAACTCCACCAACAGCGCGAACTCTAATGTGAAATCCTGTAAATCCTTTAGTTCTAACGGCATCAACAACGGCATTTGCAGCTTTCATTGCAGCAAATGGTGATGACTCGTATCTGTCAGCATTAACATGTACACCACCAGAACTGATGGATACCGTTTCTGCACCTGTAAGGTCAGTCATGTGAATAATTGTATTGTTGTAACTACTGTAAATATGAGCAATTCCCCATTTCTCAGGGCCTTCTTTTTTTGTCTCTGGTTGATTCTTTGGTTTTACATCAATTACTGATTCAGTCTTTTCTACTGCAGATTCAGTCTTTTCTACTGCAGATTCAGTCTTTTCTACTGCAGATTCAGTCTTTTCTACTGCAGATTCAGTTACTTCTACTGCTTTCTCTTCAATCTGAGCTTCAATTTCTGACAATGTCTACTCAGGTCTTAAAGGGTTTAAAAAACATTGATTTTTCAAACTTGCCTTAATTTGAGTACTAATTCATAATCAGTGACTATTCATATGCCGTCTTTATCTGAATGCATTAAATGACATCTATTCTGTTTTTGGCAATAGGGGTAGCAGTTGCAGCAGTATTAATCGCTTTTGTGACAATCCATTTTTTGACACCGATCAGTGATTCTGGTCTATCCCCTCAAGAACAAAGTTGCCAGCAAATTGCTAATGAAGGATATAGAATCCATACAATTTATCCTGATTTCAATCCTGACGAACTTCCAAGTGATGATTTTAAACGCCTGATGTATCTGGATGAATTGTGGATTACTGAATGTGTTAATGTGTTACCTGCTGAATCAATTTTTAGTATAGTAAATAATGTTGAACGAAATTTTTCTTATGGTGAATAATTATTTGAAATGTTTCCAACCTGTATCTTTTAGCTGAATCAAATCTTTATCATTTTCAACGTATACTCTTCTACCTAAAGTGACAAAACCAATTTCTATAATTGGAATTTTCAATGATTTTGCATTTTTTGCAATAATTTTTCTATATTTTGGTGATGCAGTAAATACAAATTCGTATTCTTCTCCACCATTGAATATTAAATTATTCAAATTTAATTTATGAGATTTCACAAATTGTTCTAAATCTTTTAATGCAGGAATCTTGGTTATGATGAATTTATTTTTGCTTTGTTTTGCCATTTCATTTAATGTTGTAGATAATCCATCACTGGAATCCATTGATGATGAAAAATATTTTCTATTTTTTATGCCAAAATCCAGTCTAGGTTTTGGTTTAATGACTGAATTAATAGCTTTTTTCACAAAGACTTTTTTTCCTTTTTTCTTATTGAGAAGCATATTCAAGCCTGCTGATGTATAACCAAATGGACCAGTAACAAATACCAGATCTCCTTTTTTCGAATCTTTTCTTGTAACTATTTTGTCTGTAATTCCAAAAAGACATACGTTGAATACAATTTCCTTGCTTTCGTTTGTATCTCCTCCCAGAATAGAAATGCCGAATTCTTTACAGCCTTTTCTAAATCCTAAAACAATTTCATTGATTTTTGAGCGTGAAATTGTCTTTGGAAGATTGACTGAAATCATTCCATGTGTTGGTTTGACACCTTTAGATGCAAAATCACTTACACATGCAACTATGCTTTTTCTTGCAGCGTCAGATAATTTCATTTTAGATGGAATATCTGTACTTTCTACCATTGTGTCTGTTTTTGCTACAATTTTGTTTTTACCTAAAATCATAATTTCTACATCTTCTGACACAAATTGTTTTTTGCCAAATCCTTTCTGAAAAATTTCAATTATTGAAGTTTCATCTAATTTTTTCATAACTTTGGTTTACCATTTTTATTGCATCTTTAACTATGTCTTTGCATTTTTCTTTGTTATTTGATTCTACTGAAACTCTAATGATGTCTTCTGTATTTGATTTTCTGATTAATACCCAGCTATTTTCATCAATGATTCCTTTGATTCCATCCAATGTAATGATTTCAGAATAATCTTTAGAGAATTTAGATTTTATTTCATCAATTACTTTGTCATGAAAATCAGAATTAATTTTAGTCTTATCTCTAATCTGATTGTAACTTTCCATATAATTCAAAATTTCATTAAACTCTGAACTGCCTAACATAGATGCAATTAAACCACTTGAAAGAATTCCGTCTCTGCAATAATTAAATTCCGGTAGGATGAAACCTCCACTACTTCCTTCGCCTCCCGCCTGTGCGTTATTTTTTAACATGAGATCTATCACATTTGCTTCCCCCACTTTGGATCTTTGTACAGTTCCTCCTTTTTCCTTGATAAATTTTTCAACTGAAACACTAGTATCAATACTTAGAACAAAATTCTTGTATCCTAACTCTAATGATTTTGCAGCACCTAAACCAAGTGTAACATCTGGTGTTTGTTTTTTTCCATCTTTGACTACTACTAATCGATCACCATCTAAATCAAATGCAAATCCAATATTGTTATTATTGGTTGCAGCAACCAATTCTGATAAATTATCTGATGTTGGATCGGGTCCTCTTGAAGATGTGGAAATATCTTCATTAATTACTTTAACACTACATCCAATTTCTCTTAATAATTCTGGAGCAAAACCTTTGGCAGCTCCTCCTCCAATATCTACAACAATTTCTGGTTTGTTTTCTATCTTCCCTATGATCTTTTTTGCATCTTCAATGTATGATGTTGGTATTTCAGTCTCAGTTCCAGCTTTTGTTTTTAAAATTTCTTGATGCTGGATAATTTGAGGAAGTTCATGTTCATTTATTCCTCGTCCTTCAATGATGAATTTCATTCCATTCCATTCTATTGGATTATGAGATGAAGAAATTACTAATCCTGCACCATAATTCCTTGCTTCTCTGAATATTACTGGAGTTGGAACTGTTTCTAAATTAAAAACATCAATTCCATTTTTCATTAATGTGGCACTTGCCATATTTTTTACCATTTGACCTGATGGTCTGGTGTCTTTCCCAATAGCACATTTTTTTGATTTTATCAATGATGAAAAATTATTACAAAATTCTAATACATCTTTTAGGTTAAGATCTTCTCCAAATATTCCTCTAATTCCAGAAATAGTTTTCTTCATTTAGTCCATTTCGGAAAGGCTTTTTATTAACTCTGATGGATTTATCCAAACGTGCCTTGGTAGCTCAGCCTGGTAGAGCGAACGCCTCGTAAGCGTTAGGTCGCGGGTTCGTACCCCGTTCAAGGCTTTATTTTCTTCATAAATTGGGCTGCACGTTGCTTCGTAAATTATTTTGTTGTTACTAAATTCAGTAACATTGTTACTAAAATCCGTAACAGTAAATTTTTGAATTAATGGAAATTTGTTTTTGTAAAACTCGTTAATCTTTTTTTTAATTCTATGTTCAAGAACTCTCTTATGTGAATAACTAGGGGAAAATACATTTGAAATATAGTCTCTTTCAGTTTTACTAAACACAAAATCTTAACGTGAAGACAGTATTTAGATCTTGATCAAAAATCAAAAATAATTTAGAATTTATTCGCCAAACAATGCAATTTTGATACAATTCCAACAAAGCCAATTCTGAATTACTGCACTTCCATTATTGCACTTTGAGCATTTGTTCATGAATTTTTTGTAAGAATTATGAACTTAAGCGTATTGGAAATGATTAGATATGATAAAAATAGAAATTAGATTTCTTCTAACATTTCAGAAATTTCAATATCATAGCCTTCATCATCATGAGTTTTTACAAATTTTTTCAAAGCATGAATTCCAAATATCATATAATCCGATTTTTTCTCTATTAGTCCCAAGCCATCAGTTAATTCGTTTTTTTCATCTGTAAAATTTTGAGGCAGAACATCAGACACGGATTTTAATAAATTATCAATGTCCTTTTGGGAATTGCCTTCCTCTGTAGTTTGATCATTCAAAAAGAAACAGATGTCAAGATATAGCTTTTTCCCCAAAGTTTTTTCTCGTAATTCTTCAATATTTGGAATTTCATCAAGAATAACTTTTTTGAGTGCTTTTTTATTTTCCACATAATTCCCAGCAGGGGTTAGAGGAGTAAATTTTCTAATGTTAATTTTTTTTAATAGTATTGAACCTTTCATGAATTTTCTACAAAAATAATGAATTTAAGCGTGTTGGAGTTTAGAATCTAAAAATATTTCAAAATCTAAATTATGATAATTATCTACGTCCCCAAATTTTATCAAGATTACGTTCACGCTGATCCCATTGATGAGATTTAGTTTTTCTGCTTCGAGATTTTCTTTTTGACTTATCTGATCATATTTTGGCACTGGATTTCCTTTTACCATAGATTTTAGTCAGATTCTTTTAGTTTTTCTGGGCTTCTTTCTTTGACTTTGTATTTCCTTTTTTGACATCACTAGACATCTCTTTTGTCAGAAGATCCATTGATTTACCAAAGTCTTGTATAGCATGATTGAATGCTGCCATTCCTTTATCCATCATTTTGAATCCTCTACTGGCATTTTCAGGATTAATCTTTGATGGAATAGATTTGAGAGTTTCTTTTAATGGAGTTGGACATATTTTTCCTATTCTTCTTTTGTTGATGTGATCAGTCAGAATAATGTCGTATTTCTGAACCATGAGCATTTGTTTATCTGCGTAGTACTTTTCCCCGTTAACTTGCTCTTCTTCAAATTGTTTAAACTGTTTCCATTCTTTTACAGTGTATTTTTGTTTTGGTCTTATGATTCTCTCAAAAACTCCCTTATGTGATCACAGTTATGACATTTGATGTTGTTATGTGGATTCATGTTGTGGCAGAATAGACATAACCAATTATTTTCAGATTCTATGAAAGTTGTAGTTTTCATTTCTTCTTGTCCAATCTATTTCGAATAGATTTTTTGGTTGTCTTCATTCTTATTTCATAAATATTGTACATCATATCGTCATCGTCTCTCTAACTAATTGTGTATCTGCACTGATTGCTTTCAAAGGATCTGACCATACATGATCATTCATCTTTGATTGAATCAAGTAGAGGTTTCTTTGGCTGTTACATCAGATAGAACTAAAATTGATTCATCATGAGTTAATCGTGAATCTAATTCACTATCCATTGTAACAAGAACTACATTGTGTGAACGAATGTAGTTAATCAGATACCAATCTGGCTTTTTCTTTCCATGAAAAATTATCCTCTGTCCGATTCGATTTAGGCCTACAACCATTTTTGCAGATGAGGCGCATTCATCAATTAGGATATCTGGTAGTTCTTGTTCGACATCTTTGTTTTTTAGCAGATATTCTCTGTTTTCAGACATTGGCCCAAAAACTAACCACATAAGACACATTCACCTCAAAGGTGATATGAACAACAATAAGATGGAGCGCCTAAATGGTGAAATTAGGAACCGTGAGAAGGTGTTTAGAGGATTAAAGAAGATGGATGCAGGTATTTTAGACGGTATGAGGGTCTATTACAATTTTACTAAAAAGCATGGAGCCTTGAAAGGTAAGACCCCAGCTCAAGCTTCAATGATTGAAATAGACGGTAAGAACAAGTGGAAAACCATAATCCAAAATGCCAGTCTAAACAAGGATTCGGAATAAATCTATATCCCCATAACTTAGCAGAACCCTCCGCCCACATATAAAAAACAAGAAAGTTTGTAAAAAATTACCGTTTTTACTGATTCATGTATGACATAGTCCTATATAATCTTGTGGGTAGTTTTATTATCAAAATATCACAAAGATATATAAATAAATTTGATTTAATGATAATAAAATGAACATTACTGCAATTCAAATCATACGGGAAGTGGAAAGAGGAAATAACAATCCTACCAGCTTAATGGAAAATGTTGGGATAAAAGAGTGGCAACTAAATTCTCATTTAAAAGATCTTAATCAAGCAGGAATATTGCAGAAAGAAAATGATGAAATAAAATTCCTAGATGGGTTGAAGCCTAATACAATTAGAGAATTATCTAAAACATATAATCTTGAAAAAATTTTACGAGGATCTGGCGAAATTATATTTTCATATCTTATAGAACCTACTTCAATAAATGAAATATCTCTAAAAACAGGTTTGTCTCAATCTACTGTATATAGATCAATATCTGATTTAGAATCATCTGGATCTATCGTGAAGCATGGAGATCTTTATCAGATTAAACAATCTGATGAAACACTTGTGATGTTGGCAAACATGTTGAAAACTGAAAGAACCAACATGTATGAGGCAAATGCTGAAATAATTTATCGTGATGATACTAAAATTCTTAAAAAAGTTATACGAGGAAAAGTAACTGATGGTGAACCAACTGGTTTTTCATTATTCACTGAATATGGTATAGAATATTACACAAATTATGATTATTATGTAAAACAAGACGAGTCGTTAACTATTCAACATGTTCTAATGCATGCCATTTATGATTCTCAAAGAAATGTCGATAAGACTTCTTTGATTATGGCAATAATATTTTATTTGAAACATAAAGACAAAATGGATATTCTTGAGTTACGAAAAATTGCAGAATCATTAAAGATCATTAATGTATGGTTGGATGTCGAAAGTTACATAAGAAATAATGATTTAAAAAATCCTACACTATTTCTTCCTAAAGAAGAATTTATTGAAAAAGCTAACATATATGATATTTCAATTGATCTTTACACTCTTCCAGAAGGCTATCCTAAACTCTTTGAAGAAATAGGAAAAAAACTTCCAACATTAGTACGAGCGTATTTGATAGGTGGAGAAAATATGAGGATAAAGGGATTGAAAGCAAGAACGAAGGATCTTGATATTGTTGTTAATACTAAGGAAGAATTTGATGCGTTAGTAAAGGCATTAACTGAACTTGGATATGAGCCTAAAGGTAACTTGGAATATTCTAAGGAAGATTTGAGATTATTTCCATCCATCATAATGAATCATATCAGTAGAAGTACAATTGATTTATACACAAAAAAAATTCTAAGAACTCTATCTCTTTCTTCAAATATGATTTCACGTGCAGATCTGTCTGATTTTCATAATTTGAGGTTAGGTATATTAAAAAATGAAGATCTTTTCTTGCTCAAAGCAGTAACTAGTAGAGTGGGAGATATACAAGATATGGCTTCAATAGCCCAACTAAACTATGTGGGAGATGGTCAGTATAGACAAAAAGATTTTGACTGGGATATAATTTGGGATGAAATTATGAATCAAGAAAAAATTGAATTAAAACAATCTTTTACAGAAACAATTCAAAATAATCTAGAATGGTTGCGTGATCAAAATGGAATAACAGCACCATTTAGAAATAAACTTCAGCGTTTTGTTTTAGATCAACAAATAACAAAATTGCTTAGAGAAGGAAAAATCCCATTAAAGGATATTGTTGATCTATTACTTGATGAAGAAAATTCCGAACAAACAATTCGAAATCGAATAGATTCTCTTGCAAAAACAAACATCGTTAACAAGGAATATGTTGATAAGGATATCTTAATTTCATTAACACAAAGACCACTCTATCCTTCTTTAGAATTAAAAATAACTCTTGAAAATATTGATGAATATCTTATGTGGAAATTTCCGACAAGATCTCCTGCAACTCCTAGAAAATATCAAATTCTCTCTGACGAATTGAATTCTCTGGGATACAATTCTATTGGAGATGTTGATGAAATTATTAACTATACTCAAGAAAATATGAGAACATTTGAAAAAATATATCATAAAGAAACAAAGTTATCTCAAATAGGTGCGTTACGAATTAGTGTGGGACTATCATCGCCAAAAATAGGGCTTAAAGGAAGAACAAATTACTATGTTAGTAATATGGAGAAATTTGTAAGGAGTTAAACATGAATGTTATACTAGAGATAAATGAGGAATCAAAATGAGCGTTCAAGAAAGACTAAACAATATTCTTCCTAAAGCAGCAGAAGCATATCAAGATCGTAACTATGTGTCTGTTTTAGGGCTGTCTGGAGTTGGGAAAACCGTACTAGTTACCCTTCTAAGTAATGCATTAGATAATTATTTTCTAGATAAATATACAGATATCACTGCAAACATTGCATCTGGAAAGCCTTTCCTTGAAAAATGTGAAAACAGCATGTTAGATGGTGAATTTCCTTCTAGAACTCAATTTTTGACTAAAGATGAAATTGTAATTGAAATGGATCGAAAGGGAGCTACAGGAAGTCCTACAAAAATTAGATTCCCTGATATTTCTGGGGAAGATTTTGAAAATCTTATGTTGGGTGAAGAAAAAACTGGTGTTAAAAGAACACTTCAAGTTTTAGATGCTGTAAAGGCTAAAGGAAAAACTCATGGAGATATGAGTTATATCATATATGCAGATTTGTATTTGATTTTGTTAGACTGTAACAAATTAGATGAATGGGAAAAAATGGCAACAAAACATGCAATGGCATTAACTACAATAAGAGATTTTAAAAAACAAATAGATCAGACAAAAAAGGGAAAAATTGAAACTCCTATTGGAATAATTCTAACTAAATCTGATCTTTTACCTGATTCAACAATTGATGCAAAAGAATTATTGAAAGAAAAAATGAAACGTTTCATGCATACTTTAGATTTAGTACACAAAGGTGAAACTGAATTTTTCAAATGTTTTGTAGATGTAGAAAGAAATCCAGATAATGAAGTTCCTGATCCTGCAAATTCAAAAGTAAAAAAACCGTTAACATATAGTCATGACGAATATGTTAGATTACTTTATTGGATTCATGAAAATATTTCCTGATAAACCATGTCTAAATGTGAACATTTTATCTATACTGCTGGTAAGATAAATTCTAAAGAAGGTTACCAAGTCATAGCAAAAAGTCAAGGTGTTTCTGACGAATTGACTCAAACTCTACGTGAGTATATGTATCCTCTAGGCATAACCGTAGATGAATTTGAAAAATCTAAATCTTTGTTGTTGTTGGGAGATTTTGTTGTCTATAGTATTGTAAAGAATATTGGAGTAGGATATGATGGAAGACGTGGAACATTATACAATCATACATTTATTATGAAAAAAGAAGAATTTGAAAAATTAAATTTTGATTCTAAATTATTTGATCAATATTTCATTGAAGATGACTCGATTCGTGGGCAATTGGACGTTTTAGATATACAAAATCAAAATATGCTTCCTAACTTTGGTTTAATTAAATCTTCATTAAATGAAATATAATTGAAACTTCTAATTCATGGGCTTTTAAAAAATCAAAAGATTGCAATTGTTTCTGAAAATATCGAAATAATTCAAAATATCTTATCTTTATTGCCTGTTCCATATGGGCTAATTCCATTTTCTACTTTGGTAATTGAACCTGAAAAACAATACAAATTCAATTTAATAGAAATCCCACATAATGTAATAACTAAACTAAGTCGAAATTTTTTAGTAATTGAGCCAACCTCTAAAATTACAAGAAATAAAGAAGAGATTGATGACATATCTCAACCATTTATTGATATAATTCAAGATGAAGATGAAAAAGAGTTAGAATTATTATTTAATGAATTCAATACAATAACTAAACAAATTTCAAAAACTCGAAGAATAAAATTAAAAGAAATTTTCAATGAATCTGATTATGATGATCTTGCTAAGAGTAAAAATCTCAATCAATTAAAAGAAAAAGTTAGAAAATTATATTCAAGCAAAAAATTCAATCAGGCTTCTCCTAACGTGATGCTTTCAATCACTAAAAAGATTCGTAAAATTATAAACAAATTACTTAAACAACAAAAAAAGAAAAAAGAAAGTTTAGGGACTCGAGATAAAGCGTATTTGTCTGAAATTGTTACTATTTTATTAAACTCGATGAATTTTGTACGTTATAGTAACAAACGAACCTCTCCTTCAATATTGTCTCAAATTTCATTAGAAATTACTCAACTAGAATCTTTACTCGACGATGATGTATTTGAAAAAGAGAATATACAATATATTTTCGATCCTATGGCTACTGCAAAATTCTTGTATGATCAAACAATTCGAAACGGACAGATGTTGTGTAGATTATTCTTTGGAAATTAATTCATTATTTTTCTTCGTATTTCACTTTTCTAATAATTTCTTTCCAAATTCTATCCCATTTTCTTTTATTGTTTCCTAAGAGAGGTAGAAAATAATGTCGTTGTGATACATTCCTTCTTCTTCCTTGCATAAATTCCGCTAATAACAGATCTATTTTTGTAGCATTAATGATATAGTTGAGTTTTCTAAGGTATCTGATTTCACAGCCGAAATATTTTGAGTGTAAATTCTTTGTAATTCGTGAGGAACTTGCCTTATCTTTGATTTTATGATGAAGTAGAGGGTGGCAATACACTGCATTTGCCTTTTTTTTGTATTCCTGTCCCAAAATAACTCCATGACTCCGTTATTGCATAATTCACCATGATTGTTAAATGCCTCTTTTGTCTCTGATGTTCCAAGTCCCGTCATTAAAACAAAGGTTGCAAATATTTTGTATTTTTCTGGTAACTGATTGATTCGTTCCAGAACTAATTCTATTGGAATTATTTTTGCAAGTTGGTATGTGTCTACTTTTTTTGCCGAGTTCCATTTCAAATCTTTTTTCTTCATCCACTTTAACAATTCATAATGAAATTCTGTATCATGTTTCAAATCTACAAATCTTGTAAAAAGTGCCAAACACTTGAGAATATCTTGTCTCTTTCTAGTTGATTCCCAAAATACCAACTCTTTTGTAAATGCTAAATGATGACATTCTTTGGCTTTTTTGAACATGGTATTGGCATAGAGTCTACTTTTGTTAGTTAAAAGTCATTTGTGAAAATCGTCCCAATTGATTTTTTTAGCATATTCCACATACTGCCAGATTATCTCATTTTTGTAGAGCGAGCCATAGAAGTTGCCCTCAGGCGACTTCAACTCGTAAGCGTTAGGTCGTGGGTTCGTACCCCGTTCAAGGCTTTATTTTTTTTAAAATATCTAGATAATTGTTAATCTTATTCATTAAAGGTTTCAATGTCTGTTTCTAGTTCTATTCCTAAACCTTCCCACCATTGTTTTGTTTGATCTGTCATATACTCCCCTGATGTTTTCCTTGGAATTGTCCTTTATAGATCTGTCGGTTGATTAACAATTGATCAGTTGCCAACAATTACTAAAAAAAAATTCTAATTTTCTTTTTCTTCTTTCTTCTTTTTCATCTTTCGATAGATAATGATCATCAGTGCACCTCCTGCACATCCCCAAAATAATTCAGATGTTCCATTTTTAATCCCATATGGCATGAATACGCCTACAAAACCTAACGTCATTATTGCAACAAGGGCCAATCCTATCAATTCTAATATTTTCACCATTTCTCTATTGATTTTCTTAAATCAAAAAGATATATGGTTTTGTAAAACAAGTAATTTGTGGATAAATATCTATTAGTGATTTTAATTTTTATGGTTGTAACGATTCCAATAGCATTTGTTGAACCCTCGTCTGGAGAATTCCGTGATCCTCCTCTTATTCCATTATTTTATGCTGCAATAGCAGGAATTATAATTATTATGGTCTACAGTTCATACAAAGAAAGAAAAGAACGACAAGAAGCTAATACAAAAAGAAGATCTAGAAAATAGATTTTAAAGTTCTAATCCAAATGATTCTGCAATACTAGAAAAGTTAATGTAAGAATCCAAGTATTGTCTACCTTTTGAAGTTATTACAAAAGTATTCTTACCGTCAAATTCTATCTTGTTGATTAGACCTGCACCTGTTAAATTTTCCAAGAATTTTGATAATCTTGAATGTGATAGGTTTGCCTTTGTAAGAAGAGATGTTGTTTTAATGCCTTCTTGACCAGACTGTTGGGTGGCATCAAGCAAGTCTGCAACAATTTGCATACTGGTTCTATAGGAAGCCATACGTAACCAAGTCTAAAACTATGATATAAGGGTAACCACTAATTCAGATCAGATAAATAAGCTCTAACTTGATTTTGATGCAATGTCTTCCCAATCCCCAATTCCATGGTTTGATGACTTTGTAGGTGTTGCTTATCGATATTATGATCTAAGAATGAATGTTGTTCCATTATTTACAGACAGAAAAGAAGCAGCTTCACTTTGGCATGATACAATTCATTCATGGGTTGACCCCTCAATCAAAATCCGCTTTTTAGAGATTGATGACAAATATTGGTTCATCATGGGTTCTGATTCACAGAAACCTGATACGAATATCTCATTCTTTAAAGAATTGCCTAAATCTGAAAATTACGAGCGATTCAAAAAAGGTCATGATGGAGAAGCATATCTGCGATTAGGAGTGTATGCAGCAAAATCTCTTGATGATGTAAAGAAGGATGCAGTGTGTAATTGTAGTCATGAGGCCCAGGATCATGATGAAGGTGATGGTGATATTTGCTTGTTTAACAAATGTGATTGCAAAAAGTTTTCTAGTTTTCAAGTCAATTTATTAAAAAAGAAAAAAACGATTACTGATATTAAATTTCTAGAAGAAAAAGACGTACAAAGTGATCCTCTTGTCTGGAATTGTATTAATGTAAATAAATTATCCAAATCAGAATAAAATTAATCTAAATGTTTGTTTACTCTAACGTGTTCTCCTGGATAATGTTCATGGAGTTTCTTTGAATAACATTTGCCACATAATGTGCCTTTGATATTCCATTCTTCCATCGCTTTGAAATGTAATTCTATTAATTCGCTACAAATTACACATTTTTCTTTTTTACCCAAAGTATCATTGCTCTTTTAATTCAATATAAAAAACATACTAGAACAAATCATGCTTGGAAAAATTATGTTAAATATTACTGGTTTATACTGAATTTAGGTAGGTAGTCTGACCAATGTAAACCTCCTGCAAGATTTTTACTTGGTTGGACTTCTACCTTTGAAATTAAAATAAACTCGTTGCAAGTTTTTTCAACACTAAAATTTCCTCCTCCTCCTGTCTGATCTTCTTATCAATTACTCGAAGCATGGCATCGTTCCAAACGTGCTGTGAGAAAAAATTATGCTTTGTATTTGCCAATTCAATTTCATCATCAACTACTGTGTCTTCAAGAAATTTTGTTACCACTATATCTGTAATCTTTAATATTCTGGAATTAAGTTTGAAACTACGAAAAATTGGCTCTAATTTTCTTACATCTCCTTTGAAATCCCCTTTTGATTCAAGAATTTTTTTATGAAGTATTCTAAAATAAGCTGCAACAAAAAATAATGTTGCATATCTTTTTGTTTTATGACCTCCTTGTTTTCCATACTTCAATGATTTTTTTGCAAATTCTTTAACAAGATACGGGTATAGTAAAATTCTATAATCATCTTTAAGATTATCATTGAATATGTCATCGTACTTACTTCCTCTTGGAAGAAATTGGGCTGGGGAACTGTATGCTTCAGTTGGTCTTTGTTCAATTCCTGCAACTAGTGATTGTATTGCATCTTTTGCAACAATTACTTTCTTATGATTATCTGGCAGATAGTTGTTGTAAATTACATCCCCTTCATATTCACATTGTTTTGATTTAGTTTTTGTATCAAAAGAACCTGCTTGAATTTCATAAAAATAACCACAGTTTTTCAACTGAGATTTTACTGATTTATGAAAATCCATTAATGAAACTAGATCTTTTCCTCTAACTGAGTTTTGAGAATTTCTATATTTTGTTATGTTGTTTTGTTCTTGTTCATCATCTGCTTTGATTATTGTAACAGTCATAGAACCGTCCATGTTTTTTGTTCTCTTTGAATGATCTAAAATTGAGTTTGACGTTTGTGCCCCGTTAACAATTTGAGGTGCATGCAATTCGATCAAATTTTCACCCAATTCAGAAAAATCACTAACTACAATAGTAATTCCATTGTTGTAAAAGAAAAATTTACTTGGATTAGTTTGCAATGTTTCTCTTAATCCCTTGTTTACTGTAGTTTTGAACTGCATCCATTGTCGAATGTTTGATTCAAAAACATAATCTCTATTCTTGCTTACAAATTCTGTGAGTTCACGTAATTTCAAAATTCCCAGAATTGTATTTTCATGTCTAAGCATTCTTTCTAATTTTATAGATGATTTTTTCCCTGCAGCTGGTTTTTTTATTCTATCCCATAATTTTTGAATAATTACTTTCTGGTCTATGATTTCTACTAAATCGTCTGCATAGTCCACATTTTGATCAGTTACGTAACAGCATTTTATTTTTAGATTCTTTTCTTTAATTTTTGTTACAAGTTGTGCAAGTTCTGGCCTCATTTTCGCCACGTCTTTTGCAAGTAATCTTTTTGCGTCCTCTTTGAATTTTGCAATCGCTTCCAATGAATGCGAAGTCCCATATTTTGATTGAAATAACCTGATAGTATTATCTGAAAAATCTACTGGAAGGTAGGCGTCAATTCCAAGATCATTTGCTCCATCAACAATTGCATCTGCTGCATCATCTTCAGTAGCTTCAAAAACTCTTGTTAGAATCCATTGAAGAAAATTGTTCCCTTTCTCTACTTCATTTTTAGAATTTTGTGCATACTCGTGAATACTCTCTTGAATATTTTCTGCAAAACCTTCTAGAGGAGGACTAGAGTTTTTTTGAACTAGTAGTGTATGTGAACCAGGAATGTATTCTAACAAACCATTTCCGTTTTGAGCCAATTATGTCTTCTAATATGTTATATATTTAGAGAATTTGGTAATTATATAATAACTCTGAAAGGATAATGATGTGATTTGCTTAAAAAAATAACTATTATTGGAATAATCTCAATAATAATTCTTGTGATAATCGGGCTAATACTTTCTAATTATACTGTGGAGAAAAATTCTAAAGAATTTGAAATTGATGTTAAAGGAGATGTGATAATGCCTACAAAAGCATCTCGTCCTGGATGTGATGAGAGTGATAGATGTTACATTCCATCTGTAATTACTACTGATTCTGAAAAACAAGTTACCTGGGTGAATGAAGATTCTGCATTTCACAGTGTTACATCAGGATTTTATGGTGAACCTGATGATCTTTTTGATAGTGGATATTTAGATCCGTACGAATCATTTACTGTTGGTTTTGATAAAGCAGGTATCTATGATTATTTTTGTACACTTCATCCTTGGATGAAAGGGCAAGTCATAGTAGAATAAAGGTACCCGAGGGAGTCGAACCCCCTTGTATAAGCTTTGCAGGCTCACGCATAACCGTTCTGCCAGAGTACCGTTTAAAAAAAAACAAAATGAACAATTAAACTCTTTAGATTAGAATTTGTTAAATGGTTTTGAAGCCAACTTTACATCTTCACCCTTTACCGTTTTTCTACTGGCATGGGAAGCCATGTCTACTGCACTTTTAGCAATACCATCTGCGACTTCTTCAATTATTCTTCTTAATTCCTCTGCTGATTCATCACTTACTCTTTCTGCACCTGCTTTCTTTAAAATTCTGTACATTGCAGATAATCCCAATTCAGACGATTTCATGAATTCTGTTTTGTTTTTTTCTGAAAAAAGATAACGAGTAAAAAAATATCACTAAGGAATCGATTTATACAGACTATTTCAACAATTGCTAAAGAAATGACTTGGTATTTTGATTCTCACATCCATTTATCTGATCCTGAATATACTTTTGATATGGAATTCCTTTTAAAACAAATGGAATATTTGAAAATCAAAGCATGTTGTGTATCAATGGATTACAATAATTCATTACAAACTTTAGAACTTGCTAAAAAAAGTAATTTAGTTCTACCTTTCATTGGAATTCATCCTGAATGTGCTAATGAAGAACTTGAAAATATTTCCAAATTAATTGAAGAAAATCATGATCTTATTTCCGGAATCGGAGAAATTGGATTGGATCCTACATATGTCAAACAAGATGAAGATGCAAAAAAACAAAGTAGAGTATTTGAAACGCTGTTATCATATGCCGAGAAATTCAACAAGCCTGTATCTATCCATTCAAGAAAAAGCCTTGATGATGTTTTTGGTACTATGACATCTTATGACACCAAACACGCATTACTGCATTGGTTTGATGGAAGTAAAAAACAACTTCAAAAAGCTATGGATTTAGGATTTTTTGTATCCTATGGACCTGTAATGATTTATGCAAATGATAAGCAAACCCTATTGTCAAAAACTGACGAATCTCAAATTCTTGTTGAAACTGATGGTCCAGTAAGGTTCTCCAGATGTTTTGAAATGAAATCAGGACAAATCAGCTTTATTCCCAGTGTAATTTTTTGTGCTTCAAAAATTATGGGTAAATCTTTTGATGAGATGGCATCTCTGTTGGAAAAGAATTCAAATTCATTTTTAGGAATATAGGTATAAAAAATTTTTATCGGGCATAGAAAAATCATGTTGTGTTGATGATGAAAACTGGTAGACATTATCAGGATTTGTAAAAGAATTTTTTGATTGCATGTACATTAGATAGTATCATTAGTATACTTTATTTTTTTGACTATGATGATTTTGAACATAAAACATTTTTTCAGTTGCGAAAAAAATAATTTTTTATGATGATATTAGATGAAAACTGGTAGACATTGCTTGGTGCATCTTTTGTTGTAACATCTGTATTATATGACATCATGTATGATTTAATTTTTTAGTCCCACTTGATCTGTCTGAACTGCATGCCTTTTTCTCAATTACGCTTGCACGAGTCTTTGGAGAGCCATAAGACTCGATTAGTTTGATGAAATTATTATTGTCAATATGGGTTTTTGAAAAAAAAAAAGATTCTTGACTTTCTAAAGGGCCATTACAATCAAGAGTTTGGAGTTGGAAACCGCTCAAAGACTGAGACAAAGAGACTATCCGAGGCAAAAAACGACATCATATCCAAAATGACAAACTCCATGCAGGGATTTATGCTCTTATCAGAGATAATCAGAATCTCAAATATTACATCAGACAAAATTTCAGAAATGCCCAAGATACTTGATTTCATCTTTGCATTTCATCCGCAGTGTATACTATCACAGAATACTGGAGGACACATAATCTACAGGAATGCAGAAGACATTGCAGATGCAAGGTACAAGGATTCTCACAAAAAATACTATCGTGACATGGCAGGCATACTGGTAGAGTCTGGCATAAACGAGATAAAAAAGAACCTTCATCCAGATAAAGACATGGCATTGATGAGCAACCTAGACCTTACGGTAAATATGATAAAGAGACTGACTATAATGTGGATGATGTAAAACAGCTTTTAGATGATGAGTAAGATAATGCATGACGGTACAAACAGAATTGTAGGAATCTGTGATTCCTGTGGAGATGAGAAATGGGTATTTGAATTTGAGGAATATTCTGACTATGAATATCTGTGCTCTAATTGTTTTTATGAGATGGAAAGAGAATAAATTATTTAATGCTAATATCACTAATCAAAAGTGATGAGTGATCAACAAATTCGATTAGAGATTTTATTTGATTATTACAAAGCAATGAAAAATCAGATACATATTTCAGAACAAGAAGATAAAACTAAAGGATATTGACACAAAGAATTGCCAGTTTAATTACGGATATTTAATAAAAAAGAATCTGTTAAAAGGCACCATCAGTAAATCCACTAGAGGTGTTGAATACTTTGTACCAACATGAGGTATTACAGGTGATGGCATGGACGTTGTTGAAATTTTTATCGACAAATCCTTGAGCCGGATTGAAGAATCAAAAACTATTTTTGTCACTAATGCATCAAACCATGTTGATAAAATATCGGAATTGATCATGATTTGGTCTAAAAATATGGGTTTGTATCAATCTGCAGCAGATCTTTTACAATCCTTAATTTTATCATTATAACAATAAATTCTGAACTGATTTCTTCCTTGCTGTGTACCATTGCTTCAGAGTTTAAAAAGTTGTGATGTAACTTGATACCTGCAATGGTTGAAAAATTATTTTTCCCCAATCCTCTAAAAACCTTTTATCTGTATCCAAATCACTGTTTAGTCTTTATTGGATACTGTTATCTGTTATTTGATTTCTAAAGTAAACTTCCTTAACGTGCTTGATGAACTTTGGAAAAAATTCATATTTCAATGAAAAATATCTGACAGTTAATATGAAGAAAACTTTATGCTAATCTCAGATGTAAGTTAACAGAACCTTTGAAGGTTTTAGTGTGTCAAATTTTGATTTGGAAATAATTCTCGTATATGTTTTAAAGACAAGCCTCCTTAATCAATACATGATTCAGGTATGAAATCTAAAAAATCAATCAAGAACAGACAAAACAATGATGTGTATTGATTTTATCAAAATTCGGTGACAATCTGAATTTTACCATTATCTTCTATGAATCCTATGGTTTGTTGCGGTTTTAATTTTAGGTAGTTTCTTACGTCTTCTGATATTGTCACTTGATATCGTACTGACACCTTACTTGAACCCATTATTTTAGCCAATATGATTATATTGATTTTTAAGATAAAATGTATAATCATGAAAATCATTATATTACTTGAAAATACGAAGATTCGTATTTAGTTTAAAGGATTTGATGATGCATGAAAAATAAAATTAATACAAAATCATTTGATATGGCCAATTACCAAATCTATATTCTGAGAAAACATTTCCCGATGGTTTTCACAGAAGAGAAAATAGATTTTGACAAGCTCAAAAACTTACTTAGCCCTATTGTGGCTTCAAACGACGAAAAATATACACTGAATTGGGCAGGTCGTAATGAGACATTCAGAAACATCCAGACTCCTGCAACAAGCACTCTCGTACCAGACAAGAAGGAATCTGTAAATTTTGATGATGCTGAAAATATTTTCATTGAAGGTGAGAACCTCGAAGTTTTAAAACTGTTACAGAAATCATATTTTGGAAAGATCAAAATGATCTACATTGATCCGCCATACAACACTGGAAAGGATTTTATCTACAGGGATAATTTTCATGAAAACATTTCATCATATTTAGAAAAAACGGGACAGACAAAAGACGGGGTCAAGCTTACTACAAATACAGAGACATCAGGACGATTTCATTCTGACTGGATATCAATGATGTATGCAAGACTGTTTGTAGCTCGCAATCTGTTAACAGATGATGGTGTAATCTTTGTATCTATTGATGATAATGAAGTAAATAATTTGATTTTCATTTTAAATGAGATATTTGGTGAGGAAAATCAAATTTCAAATATAATATGGCACAGAAAGCGTGGTCGCGATAACTCTGCAAAGTATCTTAGTAAATCACATGAATATCTTTTATTTTATGCAAAAAACAAAAACATGACAAAAATCAACAGACTTGAGCTAGATGAATCTACATTAAAAGATTATAGCAATCCTGACAATGATCCTCGCGGTGATTGGCGTAGTCTAGGACTTTGGTCACGTGGGACTCAAGGCGGATCTAAATTTGAATTTATTTCCAAATTGGGAAAGAAATTTTCAAAGCGTTTGTGGTTGGTAAATAAACAGTCTATGGAAAAATTAGAATTAGATAACAAATTAGTTTTTGTAAAAGATAACGTCTACAGGAAATTATTTTTAGATGAAAACAAGGGCAAAATACCTGAAACCTTGTGGGATGACGTGTCAAATGCTGCTAATGCTGCTGATGAAATTAAGCAAATTTTTGGTTCTCAAATATTTGACACAGCAAAACCTTTGCCTTATCTGAGAAGGATGATGGAAATATCTACTCAGAAAAATGATATTATCCTGGATTTCTTTGCAGGCTCTGGAACTACAGCCCATGCAGTCATGGATCTAAACAAGGAAGATGGAGGAGACAGGAAATTCATTACAGTGCAAATTCCAGAAGAAAATAAAACAGAAAGTAAGAAGGAATATCATACAATCGCCGATATCTGTAAGGAGAGAATCAGGCGTGTCATAAAAAACCTAAATGCTGACAAGAACACAGACCTTGGATTCAAGGTATTCAAGCTTGCCAAATCAAACTACAAGATATGGGAAAACTATCAAGGCAAGGATGAAAAAGAGTTGCAGGAACAGATTAGACTATTTGAGTCTCCTTTGGTGGAGAAATACAAGGATGAAGATGTGATATACGAGTGCATAGTCAAGGAAGGGTACAGTCTGAACAGTAAGATTGAAAAATTAAAAATAAAATCAAACATAGTATACAAAATAACTGACGATGTTGATTCGTTTTATATCTGCCTTGACAAGACAATTGCCGAAAACATTCTCGAGGAAGTAAAGATAATTAATAATGATATGCTAATTTGCATTGATGCTGCACTTGATGACAATCAGAAAGCAAATCTGTCTATGAAGTGCGACCTTAGGACAATGTGAGTGAATATGGAATTAAAATTTCAAAGCAATTTAGATTTTCAACTTGATGCAATCAATTCCGTGACTGATCTGTTTGAATCGCAGAAATTTATTGCTGATAATTATTGGGACATAAGCGAGAATGGAATAATACCAAATAGGTTAGACCTGATTGATTCTCAAATACTTGAAAATCTAAATAATATTCAAAAACAAAACAAGATTTCTCAATCCAAAGATCTTAAAAATATGGATTTTACAATTGAGATGGAGACAGGCACAGGAAAAACATATGTCTACTTGAGGACTGTCTTTGAATTAAATAAAAATTATGGATTCAAAAAATTTATGATTATCGTACCTTCAGTTGCAATACGTGAGGGTGTCATTAAAAATCTACAGATAACTGAAAAACATTTCAAATCTATTTATGATAACACACCATACAGATATTATGAATATGATTCCAAGAAGATAAATCACATACGACAATTTTCTCGAGGAAGTACGATTGAGATTATGATAATCACTATAGACTCATTTAACAAAGATAGTACGATAATGAATCAAGAAAGAGATATCCTGCAAGGTCAGAAACCAATTGATCTAGTCAGCAAGACAAGACCAATCTTAATTCTTGATGAACCACAAAACATGGAAACAGACATAGCAAAGGAATCTTTAAAAAAATTAAAACCGTTATTTACATTACGTTATTCTGCAACCCATAGAACATATTATAATCTAGTTTATCGACTCACGCCAATTGATGCATTTGAAAAAAATCTTGTAAAAAAAATTGAAGTATCTTCAGTTACAGAAGATGGAAATTATAATGATGCATTCATACATTGTGCAGAAATTAAGATTCTCAACAACAAAATCAAAGCGAGACTCAATGTAAACAAAAAGGCAAAAAATGCCATAAAATTATCTGCAATAACTGTGACAAATGGAAATGATCTGTTTATCAAAACCAACAATCCCGAATATTCTGGATTTGTAGTCACAGAGATCAATGCCAAGTATGGATTCATAAAATTTTCAAATGGAATCAAGCTAAAACAGGGCCAAGAACAGGGAAAAGATCAAGAACAAATCATGAAATCCCAAATTAAACATACCATTGAAGAGCATTTCCAAAAATATTCTATGTACAAACAAGAAGGTATCAAACCTTTATCTTTGTTTTTTATAGACAGGGTTGACAAGTATCTTCAAGAAGATGGGTTTATCAGAAAAACATTTGAGACCTTGTTTAATCAGATAAAGGGGGAATTTCCAGATTTTAAAGATATGGATGTAAAAAATGTTCATACCGGATATTTTTCAAAGATGCGTACGGAGAAATCAATGATGCGAGACAAAGATTCATTTGATTTGATTATGAAAAACAAAGAAAAACTTCTCTCATTTGATGAACAAGTACAATTTATTTTTTCACATTCCGCACTGAGAGAAGGATGGGATAATCCAAATGTATTCAACATATGTACATTAAATCACACTGTCTCCAGCATGAAAAAAAGACAAGAGATAGGCAGAGGAATGAGACTTCCTGTAAATCAAAAAGGAGATAGAATTACGAATAAAGAACATATTCTTACAGTTATTGCAAACGAAAGTTATGAAGAATATGCATCAAAATTACAACAAGAATACATTGATGAGTATGGAGACGAGTTCATCATTCAAAGACCTGCCAACAAAAGAGAAAGGTGCACATTAAAAACTAAAAAAGATTTCGAATTGAATGCTGACTTTAAGGAATTGTGGGAAAAAGTAGCAAGAAAGACAAGTTATGCAATCAAGATTAATACAAATGATCTAATATTTGATTGTGTTACTAAAATCAATGAAAAAATAGCTACGGATTCCATAAAAATCAAGATCGAAACAGTAGAGCTTCGATTAAAAGAAAAAGAAGGAATTGTAACCATATTCAAAGGAGCCAGCCAACAAGAACTGGATAAAACGTTTAGCATACCTGATATTGTTGATCATGTTTCCAACGAGACAAAACTGACAAGAGGTACCATAGTGAAGATCCTGACCAAGATCAACAACTTGCATTTGATTTTCAAGAATCCTCAAGAATTTATTGCATCTTGTACTCTTATAATTAAAGAGGAACTTGCTAATTTTCTGATAAATGGGATTGAATACAAGCAAATTAAGGGGGAGGACTGGTATAAGATGGAATTATTTGAAGATATAGAAACATATGAAAATATGATCGTTAAAGTGGACAAAACAATCTATGATGATGGAATAATATTTGATTCTAAAGTTGAAAAAGATTTTGCAAAAGAACTAGATCAACAGGATAATCGAATAAAACTATTCATAAAACTACCAAGATGGTTTGTTGTATCAACTCCCATTGGGGATTATAATCCTGATTGGGCCATTGTAAAAGATGACAAGGATGCACACGGCAATACACAAGAAACATTATACTTTGTAACTGAAACCAAGGGTGCAGACATCACAAATTTACGACCTACTGAAAAACGCAAGATCAAATGTGGAGAAAAACATTTTGAATCCATAGGTGTTCCCTATAAAGTGGTGAATACCATCAATGATCTTTAAAATTAGACATGTGATACAGGAAGAAGATCAAACATCTTTACATTGTCCTAAGGTCACACTGCATAGACAGATTTGTTTTCTGATTGTCATCAATAACTATACTTCCTTTTTTAGGCATCTTTTTTGCAAATGCTCTGACAGGTGTCTCTAAACTATTAAAATTAAGGGACATGTGTGGTCGAATGTTATTCCATCAGTCCATCATCTCATCGATTCCTTTGAATCATTTCTGTTTCTGTTGAATTTCACCATGAAATCTTTCCAATTTACCGTCTGTCTGCGGATGATTCACCCTTACAAGTTAGATGTTTTATCCTCAATTCTATCGGTGTTTTTTCAAAACCATTAGTGCGATATTCTAAATACGAATACTTGTACCCAAAAATAGGTGGGTAACGTCTCTTGAGCAATCAGGAATGTCTTGACGGATCAATGATGCTTATTTGGATAGGCTGGGAGGTCAGTCAAGGTTCACCAAAATCAATCTTGTTATTCCAATCCAATGTCTTTTTGTGTTTTATTTTATCTGAAATCAGATCATAATATGTTGAATCTTGTTGTGAAATTTTTCTCTGAATTGCACTTGCCACATAATCTGCAACTTGCAACATGGGAATTTTTTTTGAATCCTCATGCTTGATTACAGTGTGAATTTCCATTTCAGGATTCTTGCTATGTACTTTATGTGATATTTTTTCTTTACAATACTCATTAAATGATTTAATTTGTTTTTTGGATAAACTTCTGTATATGGTAAAGTGTATGCTATTGTAAGGATCAAATGTCTTTAGATAATCATTTGCTAGTATAGTCATAATATTTTCAATTATGACGTATCTGTAGAATCTATTAGGATCTTTTTACAATTCTGCTGTTACTGAATCTTTACTTATTGATATTACGCCAATATTCACATCTAGTTTTTGTATTTCACACAAAACCTTCTTTCTGACATTCTTTGTATTATTTAAAAACTTGAATTCTGAAATTTTTCTGTTAGGTTTTTTGATGCCAATGTTGATAGTCTTTAATAATTTTTTCATTCTCCTATTTTCTTCTTTAGGGGGGCCTGTCAGTAGTAAACACATATCCTATAGTAAAAAATTCTGATGATTTTTCATTGAATCCAACATCGCCGGATTCATCAACATATATTGAAACATGGGGCATAACAGTTCATCTCATTTCAAGTTAAAAAATTAATTCATATTTCCTTTAGGTTTATCTGAACCTTCTATCTACAAGTCCGGCTCAAACTTGATATAGTTTTCTAGCTTTTCATCTAAAGTCTATCTGTCATACATCAACAAGTCCCATGACTGCTCCTGCCCTGCAAAATATTTTGCAAGGTTTGGATCATGTCTGGATACCATTGTGATAAAGTATGCCCTAAAACTGTGCGTGGTTATCTTGTGTTGTCCTGACTCGTACTTTTGATCAAGGCCTGCCTTCTTTAGATATTTAATTAGAATCTCCTGATACTGATAGCTTACGTTTATTGGCCTTCTTTTTTGTTTGCGATAAAATATTCTATCTTTATTATCTAATCTTCTCATAATAGGCATGAACATTGTCCTGACTTCCTTGCTAAAAAAAGTCATCTTTGATTTTTTGGTCTTTGTAATGCTTGCAGGTATGTTTACCACAATCCGCTTTTGTGTCAAATCCAGATCTTTTTTCCTTAACTTGAGCATCTATCCTTGCCTCATTCCGCTTGACAGCTGTGCCAGAATCTTGATTGTATTGTATCTGTTGCTTCCAATATCTTTCTTATCTCGTCTTTTGAAAGTGGGTATCGCTCCTCTTTGATTTTATGGGGAAAACTCAACTGTTCTGCAACATCCTCCTTTGTGATCTTTATCTGGTGATATCTTAGATATGACTTCAGATATGAAAATATGGTGGAAATTGTGTTTGAGCCAAGGCCATTTTTATGATTCCAATTGATCCGGTCTTAGGGAGAACATATACTAGATCCATCTCCTCCTACCTTCTGATATTCTGTCATGATCTCTTCAAGTGATTTGTTATACTTTCCCTTTGCCGAATCTCTCAAAGTTTCTTATTGCAGATCGAGTACATTTCTGTGTATCTGGTGATTTTGATTTTATCTTTTCTGCAAAACTGACTTGATTTCTGGTTTTTGGAAGAAAGATAGATATTTTCTTATTGTCTATCAATTTACTTTAAAAATGTGCCCAAAACCGGTATTTTATAGGTATAAAATACCCTTCCTTCATTTACACGATTAGTGGATAGAATAAAGCGTCTTTCATTTGAAGTTCTAGTAGATCATAAATCTAAATTTGGTGAAGATTTTGCTGATAACAAAAAAGCCTTGGATCTAATTTCTATAGTTCGCTCTAAAGGATTAAAAAACGAAATTGCAGGATATATTACAAAATTTATCAAAAAAGAGATTCGTGAGGAAAAATCTAAACAGGCTAGAATTGAAGCATCAAAATCTGAACAACAATTTGAAGAACCATCTGAAATAGAACTTGCTGAAGAGGCTGTCTCTGAAGAGGCAACTGTAATAGATATTCCTGAGACTGTTGTAGAATCTACTGCTAAAAATGAATCTTCTGAGACAGTTGAAGAAAAAACTGAATAATACATTAAATATTATTTCTTAATTTTAAACTAGATAGATATGTTCACTGTAAAATTTGTAGGTGGTGCAAAAAAATCATTCCCAATAGAATGTTTGAAAATTGATCAATCTGATATATCAATTCAAGAATTAATCACTTTATTATTAGATTTAAAACCTGCTGATACTCCTAAACTTGACACTGAAAATGTTTTAATCGCAATTAATGGGGCTGATTCATCTGCAATGGATGGAAAATCTACAAAAATAAAAGAAAATGATCTTGTGAGCATAATACCGATCATTCATGGAGGTTTATCAAAATTTTTTACCTTCAAATTTTCAAAAAAAATTATCCAAGCAATTGAAATCAAAGGTCAAAAATCAATTGACATAAAATTTATTGATGACCTGAGAAAAAATTATCCTAAAATCCAACTTCAAGCTATATCTAGTAATTTCATTCTAAATAATTATCATTTAAAAAAAATCGTTTCATTATCAATTGAATCTAAAAATAATGATATTTTACTTTCAAAAAAACTTGAAATTGATATTTTAATGAGATTTGCTTTAACCACCCAAATTTCTAATGCAATAAAGAATGTTGGAATAAAACCTAAAACAAATTTCACTATCATTGCAATAGGAAATAAAAAAAATCTAGATTCTTTATATCTTGAATTAATGCCACTTTCTACAAATATGCTTACTGCAAACAATGAAGAATATTTAAAAAAACATTTCAAAATAACAAAAAAGCATATGGATTCAATACATTCAAAAAACCCACTTGCTGATATTTTGGTTGAAAAAGCAGCAGTATTATTCTGATAGGCTTCTTTTAGTTTTTTCAGTACTTAGTATATCTGATTTTTTTAGAATAGAAACTCCTGTTTTGTTACCTAGAATTTCAATTAGGAGAACTTTATCTGGAAAATCCAGAGATACTTTATTTTTTATTTTGTTTGCTATTTTTGTAATCACCTCCTTACTTGATAAATTTGAGTTTCTTTTTTCAATTGATATTCTATACGTCTCACCATCTAAAATTTGATTAGATAACTCTTTGACACTTTTTTCTATTTCTTCAATTTTTGATTCAATAACTTTCTGTATTGGTATGATTCTTTTGCAATATCTCACACTCCATGGTTCATCAAGTAGCATTTCTTTAATTTTCCTTACAACTTCTATTGGGTCAAGTTTTGTTTCAGCAGTTAAAATTCCTGACATGCTTGTAATTGTTACTTTAACATCCGAATCTCCAAATTTCTCTAAAATACCCATTAATTCATCTTCTGTTTCAGGTTCAAGATGCCTAGGACAAGTAACTATTAGATCCATGATTGTAAAATTTCTTCTTTAGTTAAAGAACCTTCCCGGATAATTATGATTTTTCCATTTTCTATTTCAATAATTGTTGATTCCCCTTTACTTGTAATTACCCCATCATCTACAAAAATATCATAACCGTGCAAATTTTTTAGACATTCTTCTGGATTGGTATATGGTAAATTTCCAGAAATATTTGCACTAGTTCCTACAAGAAAATTACATTTTTTTAATAATTCCAGTGTACATTTATGGTTTGGAATTCTAATTGCGATTTTATTTTCCAAATTTAATGATTCTTTAATTTTTTTATCTGTAACTTTTACAATCACTGTTAGTGGACCTGGCCAAAATTTTTCAACAGTTTTTTTAGTAAATTGATCAAATTGAGCTATTTTCTCAGCTGTTTCTATTGAATGTGTTAAAACAGGAACTGATTTCATGTTGTCTCTAGATTTAATTTTATAGATTTTTTCTACTGATGATTTGTTGTATGGATTGCATCCAATTCCGTAAACTGTATCTGTTGGAAAAACTACTATTCCCCCTTGATTGATTATGTTAGAAGCTCTCTTGATTCCTTTTTTATTACAACTTACTTTCAATACGTTATCACGATTTTTTTCTTTAATTATCATTTACATTTGTATAAGTTTTTACAGTTCATTTGCATGTTTGAAACGATGTCTACTACAGATTATGAGGATAATGATTTTGAAGATGATTTTGATGATAATTTAGATGAATTTGATAAAGTAAGTGACTAGATACTTAATCCAAAATTCTCTGCAAAGTTTGTAAATGTATAATATGCTTGTAAAAATTCTCTACCTGGATCACTAATTTTGTATTTATTTGAACCTTGAGTGTCAACTTTTTCTAAGAGTCCTTGTGATACTAGAGTTTTCAATATGGTTGAAATTCTAGAATGTGAAATGTTGGCTTTTCTGATTAGATAAGTAACTGATGCTCCATCTTCATCTTGAAGATCATCCCTTGTTGTTGCTAGAATATCCCCAATAATTTTCATATGTGTTCTATATTCGGCCATTATACTATTGATAATTATTTTAATTTCTATGATAGGACACTGATATTTTCCAGTATACTAAAAAGATAAAAGAATTTGACAAATTTACGATTTTTTAAAATTTTGAGCCTAACCGATAATTATTCAAAATCATCATCGAATTTTATTCTGGTTAAAGGTACCTTGCTTACTGGAATGAATAATGCTATCAATCCCCCGATTTTAATAATTATGGATGTTGAATATAGGATTGATTCTGGGAATACGAATGAATACCATCCGATAAATTCACCTAATGCTAAAAGTCCCAATCCTACAGAAATTGAAATTGCTCCTTTGTTCCTATTTTCAATATATGATAACATTGTTTCAATTGCACCATATGCCAACAAGATGAATGATACAGATCGAAAAATATGCTCTAGCTGAACAGAAGAAACTAAGAATAGTGGTATTATTCCAACTGATCTAAAGTAACTAGATTTTGGAAAAAATGATTTTATGCTATGTGAAAATGCGATGAAAAAATATCCAACTGTTTGAATTGCAATTCCCAAAGTTTGAATCCATCTTTCAATACTTCCTGTTTTTGTTACAAAATCTTCCACCATGTATCCTGACCAAATGACAAAAAACCCTAAACTAATTGAGGAAAATGCAATTGTTAATCTAAATAATGTTGGACTTCCAGTATTTCTAAATCCAACATATGACATTATGCCTATTGCAAGTCCCACCAAAAATCCTATCAGGTTGAGAATATTTTCTAATAAAAATTCCAATGATGAATAGAATTGTGTTTAACTAATTATTTTAATCTGATGAATGTTTACACTATTTTGTTAATCCCATTCATCCAAAGAACCTGAAGTATGTCCCTCTGTACTACTTGCATAATCTCCTAAAATATCTGAATATTTTGGTTCATTATGAGCCACAAATTTTACATATTCTCCATAACTCATATCTAAATCACAAGAACCGCATTTTACAACTGAATAATCCATTGCCAATTCTGCATTTTCTTTGCATTTTGGGCATTTTATCTTCATGTCGATATTAGCTCTTTGATAATTATTATTGCTTTACATTCAAAAAAAGATAAAAGGAGTTCATAATTCCTAATTCTTATGAGTCGTACTTGTACCAAATGTAAAAATTCTATCCCTGATGGCGAAGAATTGGGAGTTGTCGCAGGAAAATATCCTACATGTAACAAATGTTGGGCTGAATGGAAAGAATATCAAATCATGGTCATGAATGAAATGAAACTTGACATGTCAATGTTAGATCATAGAAAATTATTGAAAAAACATGAGAAAATCTTTGTAGGTGTATTATCTCCAGAAGGCGAAGTAATTGATTACTCCAACGAAGATAATCGAAAACCTGATGAGCCTACAAATATCTAAAAATTCAAATGTTTTTTAGCATTTTCTGGTATAACTATTAGTATTTTTCTTTTTGAATTTTCATCTAAATTACTGATTATTTTTTTAATTGTGCTGGCAAGAATTTCTTTTTCATTTTGTTCTAATGTCAAAAATATCTCTAAAATACCATCAACATTGAAAGTGATTAATTTCTGTGGTGATCGTGCCACTTCTGTGATATATGCTGCAAATAATCCTTCTCTTTGTTCTTCTGATAAAGTCGTTAAAATTTTAAGCCATGTTTTGAAAAGTTTAGAAAAGTTTGGAAATGGAATCGTGGGGCCAGCTTCCAGTGCATTGTTGATAACTTCTGTTTTCTCATCTTCAGATAATGAAAAGAATTCTATCATTCTTTTTTTTAAAATTGGATTTCTCAAAAAATCTGGCAAACTTGCTAAATTGATAATTATATTTCCTGCAAAATTTTCGCTTACCATCAATCTAAACTAATCCGTGTTGAATATAAAATCATGGAAAATACTTTAGCTTAAATAAACCAAATGGAAGTTTAACAATATGACATCAACTGTAGTTGTTGGCGGATTTTTTGGAGATGAAGGAAAAGGAAAGATCATCTCTTATTTGGCAATTAAAGATAATCCTAAAATAATCGTACGTGGTGGTGCTGGTCCAAACGCTGGTCATACAATTCGAGATGGCGATAAAGTGTACAAAGTAAGAATGCTTCCAAGTGGATTTTTAAATAAAAATGCCAAAGTCATGATTGGACCTGGAGTGGTTGTTAATCCTGATGTTCTTAACAAAGAAATTCAAGATTTTGATGTTACAGGCCGTTCATTTATTGATAAACACTGTGGAGTTATTGAAGAAACTCATCTAAATCGAGATTCTAAAGGAGAATTAAAAGAAAAAATTGGAAGTACTGGCTCTGGTACTGGTCCTGCTAATGCTGACCGTGCGATGAGAATTTTAAAACTGGCCAAAGATTTTGATTCACTCTCTTCACTAATTGTGGATGTTCCTTTAGAGGTAAATTCTGCACTTGATGCAGGTGAAAATGTACTAGTAGAGGGAACTCAGGGAACGTTTCTTTCACTTTGGCATGGAACCTATCCTTTTGTAACTTCCAAAGATGTTACTGCCTCTGGAATTTGTGCTGATGTTGGTCTTGGGCCTACCAAAGTTGATGAAGTGATTGTTGTTTTCAAATCATATGTTACGCGTGTTGGAACAGGGCCTCTTGACAAAGAACTCTCTCTTGAAGATGCAGAAAAAAAAGGCTGGTCTGAATTTGGAACTGTTACTGGTCGTCAAAGAAGGGCTGCAGATTTTGATTTTAATTTAGCTAGGCGTGCAATCATGCTCAATGGTGCAACCCAAATTGCAATAACAAAACTGGATGTATTGTTTACTGATTGTGCAGGAAAAACTTCTTACGACAAGTTATCTGAAGATGCAAAAGCATTCATTGCAAATATTGAAAAAGAATTAAACACGCCTGTTACAATTGTTGGAACTGGTCCAGCTGTTAATGATGTCGTTGACAGAAGAAGCTAGGCTCCTTTATTTTGGATACGTTTAATTTGATAACCCACAGCTAATCCCTGTGGACAAGTTACAAACTACTGATAAATTACCACGTTATGTTCAAGTTAATTCAACTTTAGAATTCACTAGGCTCGTTTGTGCATTAGAGCGTGCTCCGCGTGTTTCCTTTTTACATGATTACCATGGGGAGAAAATTTTATCTGTGCAAATGGATGTATTAAAAGAAAAACCAATTGTATATTACACACCTCTAGAAAATAATGGCCATTATCTTTGTTATGGACTAAAAGGGGGAAAAGAAGAATCTCAAATTGTTGATACTACTTCTGATGCTAGTAAACTCTATTCTCCAATAGTCAGAATAAAATCACTACCTAAAACATTGCAACCCGGTAATGGCACTATAGATAGATACCAACCAATTCAATTAGAAGATATGTCTAGTCTTGCAAAACTTACTTGGGGAATTGAAGAAATTCCATTCCCTTTGTTCTTGTTTCCACATAATGATAAATGGTTAATTGGAGTTTTCATGAATTTCAATGATGAAGGAACATCTTATTTTTGTCATGTGGTCTTAGATTCAGATCCACAAAAACCCTTTTTGAAATTCTCTACTGCAAATGGGACTCAACCAGCATTTGTAGAAAATCCTTCTGAACATGGTTATTCTTATATCAAAATAATAAAATTGAAAGACACTCATCCACTAGTAGATTATGGCCACCTTCAAAACTAGACTTTCTCAGATATCAAAAACTAATGGCAAAGTCATTCTTGCCAATGATTATGATTTATCTGCTAAAAATTTAGAATCAAAAACAATTCAAAACATAAAACAATTACATCCATATCTGTGCGGAATTAAACTTAATTTTCATTTACTATTGCCATTAAGTGGAAAAGAAATTCTTAAAATAAACAAAACAGCTCATCGATATGGTTTACAAACAATTGCTGATATCAAACTTAATGATATTGGAAATACAAATAGGGTCACTACTGAGCATTTATGGAGTTTGGGATTTGATGCAGTTATTGCAAATCCGATTATGGGTCTTGACAGTTTAAAAAATTTAGTAAAGTCTGCCCACAAAAATGGTAAAGGGATAATCACTTTGTGTCATATGAGCGCACCTGAAGCTAAATTATCATATGATATGGAAGTTAAAATGGGCAAAAAGCAACAATTGTATCAATTATTTTTGAATTGGGCTCTAACTGCTAAGGTTGATGGAATTGTTGTAGGTGCAACGTTTCCAAAAATCATACAATTTTGTTCTAAAAAAGCAGGCAAAAATTTGAGTATCTTTTCTCCCGGTGTTGGTACTCAGGGTGGTAGTGCAAGTGAAGTAATTTCATCTGGAACTAATTATTTGATAGTTGGTAGAACAATACTGAATTCTAAAAACCCAATAAACGTTGCAAAAGAATTACAGTTACAAAGTTTTAGAAAGTAACATTTGTGCTTTTGTTAAAACTGTTTTTGCATTATCAAAAGTAGTTTTTTCCATTGCCGTGTTATAATCTACCCATGTATAATCAAGATGTTCATGAGATATTTTTATATCTTTAGTCTTTGTTTCGGCCAAGAAAAATACCACTTTCTTATGAACTAATTCTCCTTGATATTGAAAATCATATTCAATCCATTCTTCAAAATTATCTAAAAATGTAACATCTACAATTCCTGTTTCTTCATTGGTTTCTCTTATTGCTGTTTCATGAATTGTTTCCCCTTTCTCCATCTTACCTTTTACAAAGTCCCAATGCCCTGAAGGATAATGTAAAAGTAGGAACAAATTTTTAGATTCTTCTTTTTTAAATAATACAATTCCTGCAGATGTTTCTTCAATCATTTCCCTAACCTTCTCTTCCTTTCTTGATATGTTCTAATTGCCCTCATTAGATCTATTTTTCTAAATTCAGGCCAAAAAATATCCATAAATACTAATTCACTATAAGCACTCTGCCACATTAAAAACCCGCTTAATCTCTTCTCTCCTGATGTTCTTAATACCATATCTGGCGATGGTTGTGGTAAATGTGATGTGTATAAGTTTGATTCAATTTCTTTTTTGTTGATATCTTCTACATTAAGAGATCCATCTTTTATTTTTTCTCCAATTTTCTTTACTGCGTCAACTAATTCATTTTGCCCACCATATGCAAGTGCAATATTTAGAAAATGATTGTCGTAATTCTTTGTAGCGTCATCTAATTGTTTTAAAATTTCTTTGATTGATTCTGGAAGTAATTCTATTCTTCCAATTCCTTTCACTCTCATTTTACTTCGATGAATTCTAGGATCTTTGAATAATTTTTCCAACCTCATTCGAATTAACTCATAAAGATGTTCTAATTCTTCATCCTCTCTTTCAAGATTTTCTACTGAAAGTGCATACAAAGTGACAATTTTAATATCAAATTCTTCACACCAGTCAAGAAGATTTTCAACGGCATCTGCTCCCCTCCAATGACCTTTTTTTGGCATTGATAGATGCCTTTTAGCCCATCTTCTATTGCCATCTAAAATTAAGGCAACATGATTTGGAATATCCCCATTTTTAATTTCACTTTCTAGTCTTTTACCATATATTTTATAGAGACCTGATAACTGAAACACTAAATCTTTAATTTTACTAATACCTAATCACCCTTTGATAATTCATGCTTGATAGATGATATCAGTGTTTTTCAGAAATTAGATTTATTGATTCATTTTTGAATGAATTTAGTCTGAAATCATTTCTTGATCTTTATGTTTTCTGTATTTTTTAAAGAGAATAGTAGCTGAAACTAGGGTTGCTGCTAACCCTCCTAGTAGTGGAGGAATTAAAGTAAAAGAAGGCTCATCATGAATCATTATGTTGGTAAATTGCAATACTGTTGGGTAAAGAGCAGCTAAAACAATTATTCTTAAAATATCACTAATTTGTCTTGGAATTCCTCCAATCCAATTACTTAGTAGTGTTCCTACAAATATTGAACCCATACCTATCCATAAAATTGGCAACACTCCGGATACAAATTGTCCTACAATTACTTTGTCAGTGATTATTGAAATAAACTGTATATCTGATCCAATTAATTCTGAATCAACAGCACTAATGCCAGCTGGAATTGATGAAAGAACAAGTAAAACTCCTGCAACCATTGTAAACATTCTGATAAAACCCATCGGTGTCGGTTTTGACCAACTTGACCATACTTTATCAATATCAAATGCTCTGATTAAAAATGCAGCACCCAAAATGCTTACAAGTACTGCAAATATTTCAGCTGTGTACCCAAATACAGTTGCTACTCCTCCAATTAACAAAAGAATTCCTGGAACTCCTAAAAAAAATTTTGAATATTTTGAATCATATGCTAGCATTTTCAGATATTTTCCAAAAACTGCATAAGAATATTCTACACTTCTACTAACTTTCATTACTACACGTTGTACTGATACAACGGGAAGGACATTTTGAATTACTGGAATAACACTCTCATCATCTTCACCATCAGAAACGATAACTGCTCCGTTTGCAGAAAATTTTTCTAAAACCTTTCTTGTTTCAGCTAGGATTTTTTCATCAGCTTGAACTCCTCTATTCTTAACTCCTGCAACAGTTACAACTTCTACTTGATACCCCTTACTGATCAAGTCTTCATATGTTTTAATTGCTGCAAAAATTGAATTTGAATCTGCATCTTCAGGATCTTCTAAAGCCAATCTCTGAGCTGCCTCAATACATGCATCTCTACCAACAACTGGTGTAATTATTCCTGCTTTATCTCCGACATCATTGTCTCTATCAATACAAATCACAAGTAATTTGTTGGCAGTGGACACATTAACATCTTTTTCAACTTTACCTGTTCTTTGAGACATTCTAATTTCTTTTACAGAATTGCTTTTTAACGATTTCCAACTAATATGAATAGTAAAATTCGGTTTTGAGGCTAGTTTGGTCTTGATTGATCAGAATTCTTAACAAATTCGATATATTCAAATTTTAACATGTTTATTTTTTCTATAGTTTCACTCATTTCATCTTCGGTATTCTCATTTTCAATCATATTAGCTAAAACCTTGGTTTCTATAATATAGGAATTAAATGATCTCAAAGCATCCATGTAACTAATGTAACTTGTTTGCCACTCTTCTGATGGTTTTGATGTCACAAATTCACCTATTTGCGTGGTTACTTGATCTGATGTAACTTCAGTCACTACAATATAGTCTTGCGGGGAAATTTTTCCAGTTCTTAGATTCTCATATTCAATTTCAATTAATTCTTCTAACACCTCATGGATATTTTTTATTCCATCTAAATAATTTTCATAATCTGATACGACAAAAGTTGTTTTAACATCTTGAGGAATTATCCATAACAAAAAACTCGCACCAGTGATTGCTGCTAAAATTATCGCTGTTACTGCTATTCCTTTTTTTGATGCCATTTTATAATTTCACTAATAAGGAGTTTATAATTGATAATAATTGATGAAATTCTAATTTCTTTAAGAAATGTTAGAAAAAATATAATTTTTCATAATACTGCATACATTTTTTTAAAAAAACACTGAAATTCTTTGTAAATATTCATCAAGTAGATATTTTAATGCCTAAAAAAACTTCATACATCTAGTCTATAGTGAAATAATTTTCACAGCCTCTGCCTAAATACCACAAAGTTTGACAAATTTCATAATGGTTCAAGCATATTGCGTAAAATGCAGAGCAAAAAGGGACATCAAAGATCCCCAAGAAACTACATTAAAGAACGGACGTCCTGCCGTAAAAGGCACATGTCCAACATGTGGTACAAACGTCTTCCGTATCGGAAAGATGGAGTAACCTTACACAAGGTCCCACACGATTCTCTTTTTCAAAACCCATATAGGGTCAACCATGCATTATTTTTTAGTGACTACGGACTATGAAAACTTACTCAATCGTATTAAGGATAAACTGGGTGAGACTGACAAGGAATCACAAACTAGGTTTGAACTTCCAATTGTGGATGTAATGTGGGAAGGCCAAAAGACTTTTTTAAGAAATTTTTCAGAATTTCCAAAGATTTTGCGTAGGGATCCAGACAAAGTTTTACAATATCTTTCAAAAGAATTTGCAGTTCCAGCAGAACGACTAGGAGATAAGGCAATGTTTGTTGGAAGAAGAGCTCCTGATGATTTTACAAGATTATTCCAAATTTATGTAAAAGACTATCTAGAATGTCCAACATGCAAAAGTCCTGATACAAAAATTCTAAAAGAAAATAGAATTTCATTTTTAATTTGTGAAGCATGTGGAGCAAAATCTACTTTAAAAGGTAAATATGCGTAATGCAATTCTCGGTAAAAACTTCTAACTATCAAAAACAATCAATGCTCAATATTTGTGATGCTGAGATATTGGGGAAAAAAATCATTCAAGGTGATCTGACTGTTCATATAAGTGAAAATTATTACGGTGAAAGATTTGTTGAAAAAGATGAAGCTGAATCTTTGTTGAAAAATTCATCAATAATAAACATGGCTGGAAAAGAAATTATTTCATTATCTTTGAAACTTGGAATTGGTTCTGAAAATGCTGTAAAGATAGTTTCTGATGTTCCTTTTTTAATTATATTTAACATGTAATTTTGTTTGATTTGATTTTTATTTTACAAACTTTTTTAGATTTTAACAGCAACCTCTTTTATCTAGTAGGAGTACTTCTTTCTATTGACTGACACTATTAGCAAAAAACTAGAATCTAAATTAGATAATAAGCTAAATTCAAAACGAAAACGATCACCTCTAGAAGATGGATTCAAAAAAGGAAAAGTAGTCAATGAAGTTTTGGATAAACCAACTGTCATGACTCTTTACAAAATGATTACTGATCATGTTATTGCATATGTTAATGGGTCTGTAAGTGCAGGAAAGGAGTCTGTTCTTTTTTGGGGAGTTGATGATACTGGTGCCAATGTTGCATTAAAAATTTATTTGGTGAGTACTGCAAATTTTAAAAAACGTGAGCCCTACATCATTGGAGATCCTCGATTCTCTCATCTCAAAAAGGGAACAAAAAATCTTGTTTATTTATGGGCAAGAAAGGAGCATCGAAATCTAACTCAATGTTATCAGGCGGGAATTCCAGTTCCTAGACCATATTATGTTACAAATAATGTTCTTGCTATGGAATTCATAGGTAATAGTGGCACTCCTGCAAGGCAATTACTAACTTCAGAAGTTGATGCGAATGACTATGCACAAGCAATTTCTATTCTTGGGGATATTTACAATAAAGCAAAATTGGTTCATGGTGATTTTTCAGAATATAACGTCTTTAAAACAGAAAAAGGTTTAGTTGTTTTTGATCTGGGTTCTGGGGTTGATCTTAGACATCCTAATGCTCAGGAATTTCTTAAACGTGATATTAATAACATTGGAAGATTCTTCAATAAACGAGGAATCCCTATTGAAGATGCCGATAAAATATTTGAGGATATCACAAAATGAGCTTTGAAAAATTAATTCGTATTCCAAGTGATCGAGTTGGGGTTTTAATTGGAAAGGCTGGAAGTGTAAAATTAAAAATTGAAGAAGCATGCTATGTTTCTTTAGAGATTGATGGTAACAATGGCGAAGTTTTTATAAGAACTCGGGGGGATGTTGAAAAAATTCAACCATTCAAAGCTATGGAAATTGTCACCGCAATTGGAAGGGGATTTTCACCTGAAAATGCAATGACATTACTAAAAGGTGAAAATTCGTTGCATGTAATAGATCTTAGAGAATTTGCAGGGAAATCTAGTGCAAATGTTGAAAGGATAAAAGGGAGGATTATTGGAGAGGGTGGTAGAGCAAGACGAAATATGGAAAATCTTAGTGGCACTCATATCTCCGTTTATGGAAGAACTGTTTCAATTATTGGCGATTCAACTAAATTACGTGTAGTAGTTGATGCAATATCTGCTATTTCAAGTGGAAGTATGCATGGCGCTGTTTATACAAAGTTAGAAGCTGTTAATAGAAAAGAAAAAATAGCGAAAATGCAATTGTGGGAAGATCAAGATGTCTTCTATTAAAGAACAATTTAATCAGATCTCTCCTAGTGAATTCTTTTACAGTAATCGTGATTTAGCTGGATTTAGTAATCCTACAAGATCTCTTTATACTGCTGTTAGAGAACTTGTTGAAAATGCATTAGATGCATGTGACCAAAAAGGGATTCTTCCTGATGTCCATTTGAGCATCAAGGCTGTTGAACCTGAAAAGCCTGATCCTAAACCCTACATATTGACTGTAAAGGATAATGGTCCTGGAATAGATGCAGATCATATTCCACTTGCTTTTGGAACTGTACTTTATGGTTCTAAATTTGGACTCAAACAAGCAAGAGGAATGTTTGGACTTGGGGCAACCATGGCTATTCTTTATGGACAAATTACAACTAACAAACCAGTTACAGTAAAAAGTTCTGTTGATGGTGTAACACAAGATGTATTTGAATTATTACTTGATATTCAAAAAAATAAACCTATAATAGTAAAACACATAACAAAAAAAGTTTCAAAAAAAGGACTTTCTGTGAGTATTTGTTTGGAAGGTGATTATTCAAAAGCAGGAACAAAAATTAGAGATTATGTTTATAAAACGTCATTGATTACTCCATATGCTTCAATAACTTTTGATGATCCAAAGGAACAAAAATTTAGTCATCCTAGATTTGTAAAAGAAATTCCTCCACCTCCAACTATTATCCGTCCACATCCACATGGAATTGATGTAGAAAGGATTCGAAGAATGATTGTTGAATCTCAATTTAAAATTCCTACAATTGATGATCCAATGATAGAAAAAGTTAGAAAAGATTTAGGATTATCTGTAAAAAATTTTAGCCTTACAGCAATTATGGATAAAGCAAAGAAAAAATGGAAAACACTTCCACGCCAAGTTAGAGTAGTAATATCTTTAATGTCATTTTTAAAAATGGATTTTGAAAAATTAAACAAAATAAGAATTGAAGACATTGATGTGGTAAATAAAAAATTATATTATTGGGATTTTGGTGATTCACAATCAAAATCAATTGATATGGATTCTGAAAGTAAATATTACAAACAACTTGCCAATATTGTGCAAAGCGAATCTCTTACAACATTTCTGACAAAACGCTTTCAAAGAATAGGGTCTACTACTGCTGTTAAATTTGCAGAATATGCGGGATTCAAGCCTGAAAAACGAATGGGAATTTTGTCAAACCAAGAATTAGTAAATCTTAGTGATGCACTTCAAAAATTTGAAGATTTTATGGCTCCTGATTCTAGTTGCCTAGCACCTCTAGGTGCAGAACCACTGGAAAAAGGAATTAAAAAATTCTTTAATCCTGATTTTTCTGCTGTTGTGCAACGACCAGCATCTGCATATTCTGGATTTCCTTTCATTGTTGAAATGGGTATTGCTTATGGTGGTGATATAAAATCCGGCGGACCACATGTTTATCGTTATGCTAACCGAATTCCTTTACTATATGATGAAGGTAGTGATGTAGTACTCAAAGTTGTTAATGAAACTGATTGGGGCAGATACAAAATAAAAGGTGAACCCCCATTCATTATTGTTTCCCACATTTGTTCTACTAGAATTCCGTATAAAACTGCAGGAAAAGAAAATGTAGCAGATAGACCAGAAATCGAACGAGAATTAAGATTATCTTTACAATTATTATCTAGAAAATTGGCTGCATACATGTCTAAACGGGGTCAAGCTGATATGGCAAAAAAGAGAGCAAATCTTTATGCAAAATATATCCCACAAATTGCAGAATTTTGTACAGAACTTGCTGGAAAAAAGAAAGAACCTAATTATCAGAATCTGCTAGAAGAAAATGTAATTGAATCTAAACAAATAGTAACGGAGGAAAATGAAATTGGCAACAACTAAGAAAGATCAAATTAAGATTAAAGAACGAAGCAAAAAAGCTGATGAAAAACAAAGGAATATTCTTGAGATGCTTAAAAGTCATGGTGCAAAAGTATATGCTGATTTAGAAAATGGTCAGTTCCCAAAATTCTCAATTCCCAGTAGATCAGTAAGTAATATTGTTTATGATAAAAAACTTCGACAATACATTTTAGGAAATAATGCTGCAGTAAGAAGCTCAAGAAATTCTGCACAACTAAGATCTTTTACCCAATTAATGTGGTTGGCATTTTTTGCAAATAGATTAACTCATGAAAAAAAATCATCTACGTTAAGAGATATCTATTATTCATCACAAGCTTTCGCTATTGAATTTGAAGATCAATCAGAATCTGATAATATTATCGTAGATTTAGAGGCTGTTACTTCTAAACCTCGAGAAGATTTTCATATTTTCCCCGAAGAGAGAAGTTCTATTTTTGGAGATTTGACCATTGAATATACTATTCCTGGATATGAGGGCAAGACCATGAATTTATCAAATCATCCTGATGGCTATTCGATAGGTCCTAGTTTGACTACTGCTGAATTAGTTGATACTAGTGCAGAAATTGTTATTGCAATTGAAAAAGGTGGTCTTTTTACTAGATTTGTTGAAGAACAAGTTGATAAAAAATTCAAATCCATTATCATTAATACGGGCGGACAAGCTCCACGTTCAACTAGAACATTGTTGAAAAGATTACATGAAGAAATGAAATTACCTGTAATTGTTTTAACTGACGGTGATGTGTATGGAGAACATATTGCAATGGTTATAAAATCTGGTTCAGCTAATGCTGCTCACCTTAGAGAACTAACAGTACCTGATGCAAAATGGGTAGGTGTGTGGGCCACTGATATTGAAAAATACAAATTACCAACAATCCCGATGACTGAATCTGATATTAAGAGATGCTATGATTTACAAAAGGATCCTAGATATCAAGATGGAATTTGGAAAAAAGAACTTGATGTGTTTTTAAAATTAAAAAGAAAAGCGGAACTGGAAGCCTTCTCCAAGTATGGCTTGACCAATATCACTGACAAGTATTTACCACAAAAATTAGAATTAGCAAAAAGTCTCTGATTATTTTATTCTTAGTGTTAATACGCCATTTCTATATTTGAAATCAAATATTTGCATTTCATTAACACCCTCTATTGGAACTTCTTTTGAAAATCCCGATGTGCCTCGAATGTATAAAATCCCATCTACTAGTCTTACTGCAATTTTATCTTCTGGACCTGGAACCTCTGCAACAAAAACAAATTCCCCTTCGCCTTTGATTAAATCATAAACCCAGTTCTTTGTTTCTTGTTCTCTAGATTGAGTGTATGTTGGTTTTTGATCTTTTGCCATTTTTTTTAGAATTTTAACCCAATAAAACATTGTAAGTGCTGCTCCCCCAATCAAAATGAAACTCACATAGCCTGAGTCTGCTCTCTGTGTCATCATATAGATAATTCCTAAAAATAAAATAACGATTATTGGAATTGCAAAATTTAATGATCGATCATTTGCATATGTTCCCTTATAACTTGCCAAACAGTCAAAATTATAATCCTCCAAATATAAAGTATCTTTGATTTTTATTACCATTTTTGAAATTTTCTTTATTGTCTGATAATACCCCATCTAAACTTTCAATTCGTGAAATTGCATTCCGAGGATTAATCATTGCAATTGTAATTACAGTTCCATCTGTCATATCATTTGTCATAGCCTGGGTCATTTTAGATAATTTGATTTATGCTGCAATTTTAGGCGGGGTGGTTCATTTTATTGCCATGGGATTTTCTTTGAAAATTTCTAAAAAGATACTTGTAAAAAAATGACAGTATAGATCATGTTTTATGTTGTTATAATTTATTTTAAAAATGATGTCTTATTCACAAATTGAAAATGATCTAGTGTCTGAAATTCATATGGAATCTATTCAGGCTAAAGTTTTTTTGTTGGTAACTTGCTATGGGAAAATGCCATCTGAACAAATTGCTAGAAATTTAAAAATCACTATAGATGAAGCCAAAAAAACATCAAAAGATCTAATGGCACTTGGTGCCTTTATTGATATTACAGCTACTGAATTTGAGGCTATGCATCCTAGATTTACGGTAGTAAACATGTACAGAAAGATGTGTGAGCGAGAAAATATTGAATTTAAACGAAACAAAATTGTTGATAATATTGGAGTAATTTTAGAAAAACCATATGATGATGCAAGAACTAAATAATACCAAAATTTGGTGAACAACATTGAGTATGGATACTGAGACTTGTAAACATCAACCAGTCTATTTTGGTGTAGTAAACATCAACATTGATGAAAGAACCATAGGATCTGTTGATGTTTGGAGATGTGGAGTTTGCAAGAAAAAATTCTGTGAAGAAAAACAACTTGGAATTGAAGAAATTGCTGAAACTGTTGGTATGCCAAAAATTGATGCTGATGCAAAATGGGGAGTTACTGTATGTAAATTACAACATGGAAAATACAAATGGAAATTGGTGAAATTAAAAGAAAATGGAGAAACAAAACATGAATGTCTGGATGAACAAATAATTTCTCTAAAAATAAATAATTTTAAAATTGAAGATGATAAACATTGGAGCTTTCTAATTGATAACAATGTTAACAAAGCTGTAGAAATTTAATTTTTGAAATGGAACTTAAAGTTCACATTAATAATATTCATGGCAGTCAAATGGCTGCAAAGATTACTGGCAAATTTATAATAGAGGATAATAAATTTCGTTTTACTGCTATAGCATTTGGTAGGATAGGTGGACAAAACATTAGCGCAAAACTTTCTCAAATTACTAAGAAAAAATTAGAAAAATTAGGTTATAATGTTGATGAAGTGATAGATTTACTTCAGAGAAATCTACTTCAAGGTGATTTGACTCTTCCAAAAGGACTTACCAAAGAATCCTTTGTTGATGATTAGAATTCTGCTTCTTCTAATGCTTTTGCACATGAACAACTTCTTGTTTTAGGAATTTCATCAATTAACTCTGTAAGTATTTTTTTTGTTTTTTCTACATTTTTTGAAAGTGTCTCCATAACTTCTTTAGCTGTTACTGGTTTGTCTGCCCAAACATCATAATCTGTGACTGTGGAAATTGATGCATAACACATCTGTGCTTCTCTTGCTAGTTGACATTCTGGAACCAGTGTCATTCCAATAATGTCTGCTCCTGTGGTTCTATAGAATTTTGATTCAGCTTTAGTTGAAAACCGTGGTCCTTCTATGCAGACGTATGTACAATCTTTATGAATATGTAAATTTTGATTTTCAGTTACTTGAATAATTGATGATTGTAGTTCTGGACAAAATGGATCAGCTACTGAAATATGTATGACTCTTCCTTTTTCTGAAAATGATCCATCTCTCGATTTTGTAAAATCTATAAATTGTGTTGGTAATACAAAATGCCCTGGTTCTAATTCTTCTTTTAGACTTCCAACTGCTGATGGGGCGATAATTCTAGTAATTCCCAATTCTTTGAATGCCCAAATATTTGCTTTAAAATTAATTTTATGTGGTGGTATAGTATGTTTTTTTCCGTGTCTGGGAAGGAATGCAATTTTTCTTCCTTTAAAAGTTCCAACTGTAATGGTATCTGAAGGTTTACCATAAGGCGTATCTATGTCAATTTTTTGAGCATTTTCAAGCAAACCTGAATCATAAATTCCAGTTCCACCAAAAATTCCTATTTCAACATCTTTTTCCATTAGTATTTCACCAATGATTTGCAATTGTATTTACTTAGTCCTTTGATTCCATTTAGATCAACTAATTCAATGATGAATGCAAATCCTACAATTTTCCCTCCTACTTTTTCAATTAGTTTTGCAGATGCTTTTGCTGTACCTCCAGTTGCAAGCAAATCGTCACAAATGAGTATTTTTTCTCCTTCTTTGACAATGTCTTTTTGGATCTCTATGGTATCTTTTCCGTATTCTGTTGTATATGCTAATTTCACAGTTTTTCCAGGTAATTTTCCTGCTTTTCTTATCATTATCATGCCTTTGTTGTATCTTGAAGCTAAGATTGAGGCTAGGATGAATCCTCTTGATTCAATTCCTGCAAAAACATTGATATCTTTTGTATGAAAATATTTTGAAAATTCATCTGCAACATATGATAATGCTGATGGATCTTTTAAAATTGGGCTAAAGTCTCTAAATAAAATTCCTTTTTTAGGGAAATTTGGATAATCTGCTATTTTGTCTTTCAAGTCCACGTTATTTTGTTCAATTAGGTGAAATAAAATTGTTTGATATTATGGAATTTCAAATGATACTTCTGTGGTATTGAATGAATCTGTAACTCTTACAATATATGTTCCAGATTCTGTATCTTTAGGAATCTTCCATGGTGTATCAATTAATCCCTCTTTTGATGCTGGGAATGCAAGATCCTCTATGACCTCTCCGTCTTCTGCTATGATTTCAATTTCCACTGTATTTGATGCTCCTACAACATGAATGGTAATAAAGTCATTAACTCCATCCAATTTTGGACTATTTGTTACCGATACTATCATCCCATCTTCTGTAATTCCTAATACTTCGATTTCTGCATTATCAAAGGTTGATCCACTTTTTGCATTGATTATCCATAATCCCGGAGTTGCTTCTGATGGAATTCTAAATGAACTCTCAGAAATTTTCTTATTTTTATCTGAAAACGTTTCTTTAACTTTGATCACATTTCCGTCTGGATCAGTCATAGTAATTGTGAGTAGAACATTGGTGGTGGTGCCTGTTTCACCTAAAATTAATACTGAATCCCCTGGATAATATTCTGTCTTTATTGTGTTAATTTCAATTTTATCAGAATATGCTCGTAGATCTACTGTGAAAATCTCTTCACTTTGAGCACTGCCTTTACTAATTACTGCATTATACACTCCTGATGCATATCCTTTTAATTCTAAAGATTGGGTGCTACGTCCATCAGCTTGTAGTGTGACTGATATTGCATCGCCAACTGGTTTGTCAGAAGGGTCTATAATCAACAAACTGATAATTTCTGATGCTTCTCCTGATAGAGTAATTATTGCAGTATCTCCTGACTTGTAATTTAATTTGTCAAATTCTAAGTTAACTGGAATTATTGGCAATTGCCCAATACCTGCATAAGTAAATTCTTTCTCCTTTTCTTGTGTAGCAATTAATGTGTATGTTCCTTCTGGCATATTTTGAGTTGTTGGAAACTCAAATTCTACATAACCTGAACCATCAATTTTTTTAATGTCTGATACAATTTCCTTTCCAAGTGGATCTTTTAATACTATTTCGATTAATTTGTTTGGTAATGCTGTACCGTTAAATTTCATGGTTTCTCCCTGCTCAAATTTTAATGTTGTTGGAGATATGATAATTTTTTTATCAGTTTCAACTGACCAGTAAACTTGTATGTTTTCTCTACCGTCAGAAACAACTGCACTGTATTTACCAAATGGTGTGTCCAGTGCTATTAAAATTGGTTCTTCTACTTCCCAATTCCCTTTACTGTCTATTTTAGCTATTCTGGTATTGATCACATTTCCTTCCGGAGTAGTGATGTCTGCAGTTATTGCACCATTTGGTTCTCCAGTTCCTGATAATTCTAAAAATTTTCCTCTGTAAACTACGTCTGGCGTTCCTTTAATCGTTAATGGAACATTCTCTGGTGCTATTCTGTTATTCACTTCTCCTATTTTGATACTTTTTTTAATTTCTTCTCCGTCTTCGGCTACGATCTTCAAATCCACTCTGTCTGCTTTTTGATTATCTGGAATTTTCATTGTAGTCATAAAGTGACCGTTTTTATCTGTCTCAAAAGGACCTATTTTTTTTGAATCAATGTAAAAATTAAATTCTTGTAATGCTCCAAAATTATCCCCTGTGACTCTAATTGATGAACCAACATTTGGTTTTTCTGGAATTATTCTAAATACGGATTCATTAGATATACTATTTCCAGGATTATTTGATTTTGGATCTGATTGTGAATTTTTATCTGCTGGTGGTAATTCTTTTGGAATAGATATTCCAGTAGAAATTAATGTGTCTTTATTGTCAAATGCTTTCCAATTTATTCCTGGATTTGACTTGTCCGTTTTTATTCCAAACTTTACAGATTCTCCTGGTTTGATGGATTCAGACGATGTAAAAACAATAACACCTTGAGTATTTTTCTCACCTGCCCATCCTTTTTCAGTTTTAAATGATTGAAAATTAAAATCAGTTTCAAGCCAGATTCTTAAAGTATTGACTTCTTCTGTTGAATCATTTGTTAATTCTAATACTGATGTTTCTTCTAATGCAATACTTGAAATTGATACTTTTTCACCATACACATTTGATGTAAGTAAAATAATTGAAAACAATAATGCGACTGAAAGGAAAATTCCTCTCATAGAGGATCTACTCATGTAACTCCAACTCCATATCTCTCACTTAAAGTATTTTCCTCATTTTTCTATTTCTTAATTTAGTGTCTATCATGAGCAAACTTCTTAAATCTTAAGCCTTGGCCTTTTGAAATTTATCCAAGTCTGATTTTGTAACTACATTTTGATATTGTCTGATTCGTTCAGCAATTAGTCTATACAGTGTTCTGAATTGATCCTTTGTTTTGTCTGATAGGAAACTAGTCTCTTCCAAGGTTATTTTCTCACAAATGTATCTAGTTATGTCTTCATTGTTGAACTCTTCCCAATCATCGTCTATATGTTCTTGCCATATTTTTCTTAGTTTCTCTAAAATCCCCTTCCCTTCTTTTGATGTAATATCTTTAGGTGTAATATTTGAAAAACCTTCCTGTCTTAACTTTATTTCATATGTTTGATTTACTGGATACAGATAATCTTCCAGAGCAATATAATCTTCAATTGATTCTAGTTTCTTTCCTTCGCGTTCAAAGAATATTGTTTGAATAGATGAAAATTCATTTGATACTAATTGAGCTGAAATCTGTTTTGATTCCTCAGAATTGTCTAATAAAACAAATGTTCTGTATCCGTGATTTCTGTAAAAAATTGCCAAAGGTAAAACTGAATTTTTGTTATATGCTGCAATCACATTAAGTGGATTCATTGAGATGTTGGGATCTTGTAAGAATTTGTCAAAGGCATTAAGATACATGGCATCAGACATTGTTTCTACTATGATGATTGGTCTGGAGTTTGTACCTATTTCTCTGTCTACAATAGATTCAACTTGTCCTCTACAAAGTCCATATAAAATTGGCGTTAATGTTTTATCATCTGCATTCCAATAATCATAAAAAATTCTACTGAGATGTTTTCTTTTATCTAATTCAACAACAAGTAAGTTACCTGGCGTATAGTCAAATATCATAAATGGTGAATGTGTTGCATACAATACTTGGTTTGATCCTGCTAAATTTTTTAATAAATCTGAAATTCCCATTTGTTGTGTTGGATGTAGATTTCTTGCAGGTTCATCTAAAAGTAATATTGCCTCTTTTAATTCTGCCCTTTGTGTTTCAGCTGCAAAATTTACAATAAATGAAAATGTCCATTTGAAACCTTCAGCCCTTCTATTCAGTAATCCTGTGTTTGTAATGGTTCCATCTTTATGTACATCGGAAATTACCACACTCATTATGTTTCCTGGATTATATCTCAAGTCTACATGAATGGGATCTCCTTTCCAAGCAGGATTTAATTTTTTAGTTAATCTGTTACTTGCTGCATTGAGAAGTTTAATACATTTTGAAGGACTTTCTTTTACTTTATCTAATTCTTTTATGTCTAATTCTGCTAAATAGAATAGATTTCTTACTGTTTCTGCTTTGTCAAATTCTTCAACAAATTCAATTGAATCTGGACGTTCTCCTCTTTCTTCTCTCAGATATTCATTGAGATTGATGTTGCCATAGATTTTTTTATAATCTGAAAAGTACACAAATCTTGGATGTAATTCTGCTGCAATGAAATTTTGTAATGCTGTTTTTTCACTTTCACCACTTAGAAGATTTGAAAATTGGTTTTCAGGACTTTCATAGATTCTTTCCCACTCTTCTATTACCTTGGATTCTTGTATAGATATTACGTGAAATTGATTGCTAAATTCTGCCATTCCACTATCAAAAGTTTCTTGATTCTTAGGAACATCTTCTTCAAAAAATTTTGTATCTATTTGTATTCTTAGATGATTTGGGATAGTATCTAAAAATCCAAATATTTGTCTTGAAAAATTTTCCCATGAATTAAGTCCTTTATCATCATCTTCACTAAGTTCAATATCTTTAAACTCATATTGAACTCTGGGATTTTGATTTGTTCTAAATAATTTAATTTTTTTAATTTCTGGCAACCCTGGAAATCTTTCTTTAATAATACTGATTTCATTTTGACTCAGATCAAAATCCCCTTCTGCCAATCTCATTTCTTCTTTTAATTCGTCATTCATTTCATCACAAAGATCTAATTCTGAAACTTGTTCATCTCTATTGAGTAAAGTTAATGCCTGAAGGATTGTAGTTTTTCCACTTTCATTTCTTCCTACAAACGCTGCCAAATCTCCAACCGTAATTTCTCCAGAATCATGAATGCAACGATATGCTCTAACTCTGAATTTTCTAAGTCGCATCTAGCGATATTTAGTTGGCTCCGATTTAACTCATTCGTCAAAATGATCTTGACCTTTGAAATTTTGCTAAATAGATATAAGGGAATTATGGATTTTAAAACAAAATGGTTACTAAGCAAGTTTTTGTTGTATTTGTTTTACCTGTAATTTTATCAATAATATTTGGTTCAGTCGTATTGTCCGATATTCTTCAAAAACCTGATAGAGAGTTAAACATGTGGCCAATGTCTTATTCTGAAGGAGTTTTTTCTTATAACGCCCCAATTGAAATTATAGGATTGTCTAAGCAATATTCCACTTCCGAACCTGTTAAAATTCAAATAAAAATTGATGATTCCTCATTTAGCTGTGGAGACTTGTACATTACAATATATTCTTCTGGAAAGAATGATGTAATTACCCAAGGTGGATTCTTTGAACAATGCTTCACGTCAGGAAGTAATATTATTCCTGTTGGAGAAGAATTTTCCAAAATAATTGATACTCCTGGTTCATATGAAATAGTCACTGAAATGATCTCAAAACAATTAAAGAATATTTCTGTTAAAGGAACATTTACTGTTAAATAGGAATGAAATGTTGTTCATAGATAAGATATTAGATTTAAAAAATATGGTGATTTGATGACAAAGAAAAAAGATACTCTAATTGAAGAAGCAGAAAAAATTAAAGCAGATCTTAATGAATTAAAAAAGAAAAAGAAAGTTTTAGATTTATCAACTGCAAAGAAACCAGCAGAAAAAATTAAAGCAGATCTTAATGAATTAAAAAAGAAAAAGAAAGTTTTAGATTTATCAACTGCAAAGAAACCAGCAGAAAAAATTAAAGCAGATCTTAATGAATTAAAAAAGAAAAAGAAAGTTTTAGATTTATCAACTGCAAAGAAACCAGCAGAAAAAGCTAATGCAAAGCCTGCAAAGAAACCAGCAGAAAAAATTAAAGCAGATCTTAATGAATTAAAAAAGAAAAAGAAAGCTTTAGATTTATCAACTGCAAAGAAACCAGCAAAAAAAGCTAATGCAAAGCCTTCAAAGAAACCAGCAGAAAAAATTAAAGCAGATCTTAATGAATTAAAAAAGAAAAAGAAAGCTTTAGATTTATCAACTGCAAAGAAACCAGCAAAAAAAGCTAATGCAAAGCCTGCAAAGAAACCAGCAGAAAAAGCTAATGCAAAGCCTGCAAAGAAACCAGCAGAAAAAGCTAATGCAAAGCCTGCAAAGAAACCAGCAGAAAAAATTAAAGCAGATCTTAATGAATTAAAAAAGAAAAAGAAAGCTTTAGATTTATCAACTGCAAAGAAACCAGCAAAAAAAGCTAATGCAAAGCCTGCAAAGAAACCAGCAAAAAAAGCTAATGCAAAGCCTGCAAAGAAACCAGCAAAAAAAGCTAATGCAAAGCCTGCAAAGAAACCAGCAAAAAAAGCTAATGCAAAGCCTGCAAAGAAACCAGCAAAAAAAGCTAATGCAAAGCCTGCAAAGAAACCAGCAAAAAAAGCTAATGCAAAGCCTGCAAAGAAACCAGCAAAAAAAGCTAATGCAAAGCCTGTAAAAGTAAAAAAATTAACTAAAAAAGAATTAGAAGAGGTTAAAAGAATAGAGGAACTAACTCTTGAAGAAGAATTAGAAGAACAACTGTCTGATGAAGAAATTGAAAATTTTCAAATTGAAAAAGTTGATATGGAAAGATTGACAAACAAAGTTTGTGATATTTTAGCTGAGAAAGAATCTGATGGAATGTTTCAAGGTGAATTATGGAAAAAACTTAAACTTACAAACCAAATTGGTTCTCGTCTAGCATTAAAACTTGAAAGAATGGGTACAATTACTAGAGAAAAACTTCTTGAAAATAATCGTTGGACATACAAATTAATTTTGAAGAAAACCCCAATCAGTACACAATCAATTGAAAATGCACCATGTTTAGTTTGTCCTGTGGAACAGAAATGCTCCCTTGAAGGTGAGATTAGTCCTACAAATTGTCAATTCATTGAGGATTGGGTAATTGCTGAATTGAAAAAACCCGTGAAGGCTAAATGAAATTAGCAGATGCACGTAAAGATCACTATCGTAGATTAGCTCATGAACAAGGGTTTCGAAGTCGAGCGGCATTCAAACTACAGGAACTGAATAAATCATACAGACTCATAGGTCCTGGTTTTAACGTACTAGATCTAGGATGTGCACCTGGAGGTTGGTCTCAAATGGCTATGAAATTAGTTGGAAATCAAGGGAAGGTAATGGGTATTGATTTGTCTTATGTTGAAGAAATTCCTGGTGTCCATATCATTCGAGAAAATATTGAAGATGAACATGTGATTGATGAAGTAATGTCTTATTTTGGACGTAAAGTTAACGTTGTAATTTGTGATCTTTCTCCTCAAGTAAGTGGAAATTGGAGCGTTGATCATGCTAAACAGATTTCATTAAATTATGATTGTACAAAAATTTTGGAGAAAGTTTTAGCACATAAAGGAAACGCAGTCTTTAAAATTTTTGATGGTGAATTTTCAATGGAATTTAGAGATTACATCAAGAAAAAATTTGTAAGAATCAATCTTACAAAACCTGATGCAAGTAGGAAACAAAGTAGTGAATTATACCTTGTTTGTTTAGGTTTTATTGGATAGTTTCAAAAATTTTTATTATTTCTTTAATATTGGCATTAGTTTTAAAACCTGTTGGGTCAAATACTGTAATGCTTGCTAAAAAATTATTTTCTCGTAAACTTTTAATTACTTTTTCTAATTTTGGTGGTGATGATTTCATTATCGATGCAACTTCATCTATTGTAAAATACATTCCTGGCATTTCTGATTCTTCTAGACATTTGTAAAGTATTTTTTCACATATTTTATCCGTTTCTAGTTTAGAATTTTCTTCTAACATGTTTTGAATAAATTCTTTATCAAAAACTTTGCCTATCCATAATGGTCCACCTATACTTATTTTTGATTTACATAATTCGCATTTTTGTTTTTGTTCTAATGTAATTTTTCTGTGACCACAATTTTTACAATGTAATATATATCCGAGATTTTCTTCTTGGTCTGGCCTGTTTCTAACTTTGACATATGTTCTATAGTAATGCATTTCACTTTCAACAAACATTGGAATGATTTCCACTCCTAGTCTTGCAGCTACTGTTCTCAGGGAGCCTAAAATCAGTCTAATTGCAATTTCATTTCCGTATTCTGTTCTTACTGGAACTCCGCCATATTTTCTTTTACAGGCACTCTGAAAGAGACCGTTTAGAACTTGAAGGTCTGTAGCTGCAGTTGATAATATACCTCCATGCATTGTTGCTCTTATTCCACAGTCAAAAAATGCTGCAGGTGAGCCAAATGGGTCTATATCCACAATTGAGCCTCGCTCACCTTTTTTTGAATAATCGCTAAAAAATCTACATACTTCTTTTTCTGAATATTCAATATTTTTTATTTCATTTAGATTTGCTGAATATTCTGCCATTTTAAGAGCGGATGGATTTAGATCATTGATTACTACTTTTTCAATTTTTAATTCGTTTGCCACTCGTAATCCTCTAGCACCAATACCTGAAAGGCCTTCTAAGAAAATTTTTGGGCCCTCAAATTTTTTGAGAAATGCTGCGTATGCAATTATTGAAAAATCTCTATTCAGTTTTGCTTTTGGATTGAAAAATGCTGGTTTTTTTGGAGGTACTTTATCTGTGATTGATTTTTTTGGAACAAGAAGTTTTGTATTCCCTTCAATTATTTCTTGAAAAGTTTCATCTGTAAATTCCAATTGTTTTCCAATTTTTTTAAACGTATAACGGTTTAATACTTGCGTTTTGAGACAAAATTCGTGCAAATTTGCGGTATTGATGATGCTGGACGTGGTCCTATGTTGGGACCGTTAGTAATAGCTGGAATATTATTAGATAAAAAAAATATAAAAAAATTAAATGCTTTGGGTGTGAAAGATTCAAAAAAACTTACTCCTAAATTACGTGAATATCTATATAAAAAAATTATTGAAATTGTAGATGACTACCATATTGCAAAAATTTCTCCAAGATCCATTGATACTAGTGTAAAGAAACACTGTCTAAATGGTTTAGAGGCAAAATATATGGCAAAAGTTGTTTCAAAATTAAATCCTGATGTTTCCTATGTTGATTCATGCGATGTTAATCCAACTAGATTTGGAAGAGAAATTTCTAAACTATCTGATAATCATAAGATCAAATCATATCATCGTGCAGATAGTAGATTTGTGGTGGTGTCTGCCGCATCTATTCTTGCTAAAGTCACAAGAGATAGAGAAATTATGAAATTAAGAAAAATTCATAATTTGGGTAGTGGATATCCTTCTGATTCTGTAACTGTGAAATTTGTTATAAAATATTATAAAAAAAATCATGAAATGCCTAAATTTGTGCGTAAAAGTTGGAAACCGGTTCAAAAAATAATGGGGGTTATTATTTAAATTTTGCAATTATCATTGCATGATCTTTGTCATAAGGATGAAGATCTATTGTTTGTAAAACATTAAACATTGGTTTTAATTTCTCTATTTCTTCATCAACTATTCTTTTTGGTGCTTTTGTAACATCGATACTTCTAGTTTTAATAACTAAAAAGAAATAACCTTCTTTTTTTAGATACATTTCACAGTTATCTATTGCAATTTGTGTTTGATCTGGTTGGGCAATATCTACATACACAACATCTACTTTTCCAAACACTGAAAAGTATTCTTTTGGTCTTCTTGCGTCTTGTAGAATTGGAACAATATTTTTTCTATATGATGCAACTCTGTCTAAAAAATCTCTTGCAACTCTGCTTGCATGTTCTATACCGAAAACTATTCCGCTAGGTCCTACAATGTCTGATATGTGGCTAATTGTGGTTCCAGTAGATGCTCCTAAATACAAAATTTTACTTTTATTTTCAAAAGGAAAGTATTCTAATCCATTCATTATTGATGCAGCTAATTTACTTCTAAATGGATCCCATAATCTGTATTCAATTCCTCTTTTAATAATTAATTTTTCTTTGTAAACTTGATTCCCAGGAACCATATTTTCTGTAGCTAATTTTTCTTGTCCTTCTGACTTGATCCAAAAAAATAATTTATTATCTTCTTCCAAACTTGCTTCTCTTTTTATTTGAATTACTTCCTTCTCTTCTTCTTTCTCCACCTTCTCTTCTTGGACTATCTCTAAAGCCACCTTCTCTTCTTCTTTCTCCACCTTCTCTTCTTGGACTATCTCTAAAGCCACCTTCTCTTCTTCTTTCTCCACCTTCTCTTCTTGGACTATCTCTAAAGCCACCTTCTCTTCTTCGTTCTCCACCTTCTCTTCTTGGACTATCTCTAAAGCCACCTTCTCTTCTTCTTTCTCCACCTTCTCTTCTTGGACTATCTCTAAAGCCACCTTCTCTTCTTCTTTCTCCACCTTCTCTTCTTGGACTATCTCTAAAGCCACCTTCTCTTCTTCGTTCTCCACCTTCTCTTCTTGGACTATCTCTAAAGCCACCTTCTCTTCTTCTATTGCCAAATTTTTCACCTTCTCTTCTAAATGATGGTGGTGGTCTCATGTCTTTTTCAGTAGGATTTTCATATTTTTTGCCAATTTCATCAACTCTGATGTTTAATTTTTCAAGTAAGGTTTGGTTTAATCCCTCACCGTAAACATCAACTCTTGCAGCGATTACGGCTTTTGCTGCTACTGCCCGAGCAATTTTTCCTCTTTGCCACCTTGGAGCAGCATGAACCATTGCATGTTGGAATAATAATCCGTGTTTAGGTGGTTGTGAACCTGTCTTTAGTGCTCTGAATAATGCTTTTTCAGCTCCTAAAACTTGTATTGTACTTGCAGGTAGTGATGCCATTTTTTTGAGACTTCCAGCTCTTCCTAGTATTCTTGCACCAACTGCTGTACCCAGTATTGCTGAAATGTTTGGTGCAATCTCTTGCATTTCATTTTCTACATGTTCTTCAAGTTTTTTACGTAATTCATGAAAGTCTAAAACTTGCTTTGCAATTGATTGAACAATTGATAAATTAATATCTGAAATATCCCCGCCTCTACTTTTTGATGAAATTAAAGATAACATTTCAACTTTTGATTCTGGAAATCCAGCTTCTTCAAAAATTTGTTTAGTTAATGATTCTCGTTTTCCTGCAATTACTATTTGTGCATATCCGTTAATACTATCAATGATGTTATCTAATTCTGGAAAATGTAATCCATACCATTCTCTAAGTCTTGAACTTAATCCATTTGCAATCTTGTCAATTTCATCTAGAGAATTAATTGCCTGTATGATATGAAGATCTGGACTTTGTGAGACTTCGGTAACTTTTGAAGATGATAACCCCAGAGCAAATTCTCTTAATTTTCCAAGTGTATCTTGTAGATTTGATGCGAAACCTGAATCAACAATGATTTGAGGTTTATTTGTTTGAATTGCATCTAATTTTGACTCTTCCATTAAATGACAATCAATTGAATATTTTTTTAAAATTGCAAGTAATGATTCATCACTAACAGAAAATCCTCTTTGAGTTGATGCTAAATAATTTACAAGTTCATTTAATTTTGATTCTTTACTTTTTACTAAGAGATATTCTTTTACTGGATTTGAGAAAGAAAATGCTTTATCTAGTTTTCCGTCATTGAAAACTGAGATTCCTAACTCTGTTAAAACTACAGAATACATGAATAGTTGATTCTAAATCACCTTTAAAAAAGGTACCAGAGATGAGAATCAACTGTTATATTCGAAACTAGGCTGACTAATCAAAGTGGAACCTAGTATTGCAACTTCCATAGGTCAAATTCAGTTAGATAAACCTGTAATGTTAGCATCTGGAATTTTAGGCATTTCCTTAGATGTGTTTAATCGACTTTATGCATCAGGTGCAGGAGCTGTTGTTACAAAGTCTCTTAGTACTGAACCTTGGGAAGGATATCCAAACCCTACTATCTTTGGTGTAAAAGGTGGTGGATGGATAAATGCAGTAGGACTCTCAAATCCTGGTGCATCAAATTTTGCTAAAATGATTGAATCAAATCAAAATGTCCCAATAGTGGTGAGTTTGGTGGGGTCTGTACCTGAAGATTTTGAAACCATGATAAAACAATTTGAAAATTGTAAAGTCAAGGCATATGAGTTGAATTTATCTTGTCCCCATGTTGCTAAAGTTGGTTTAGAAGTTGGCGATGATCCTGGATTAGTTAAAGCAATTGTATCTACTGTGAAAAATACTACAAATGTTCCCGTAATTGCCAAAGTTGGTTTGGGAACTAGTAATTATCTCAATACTGTTAGTACTGCAATAGATTCTGGAATTGATGCAATTACTGCCATTAACACTGTTCGTGCAATGGCAATTGATGTTGAAATTCAGCGACCTATTCTTAGTAATAAATTTGGAGGATTATCTGGAACTCCCATTAAACCAATTGCGTTAAGATGTGTTTATGAGGTTTCTTCGCAATATGATATCCCAATTATTGGATGTGGCGGAATTTCTACATGGGAGGATGCAGTTGAGTTTTTCTTGGCAGGAGCATCAGCTGTTCAACTTGGAAGTGCAATAGGTGATAATTGGGTTGGAGTGTTTGATGATATTAACAAAGGAATCTTACAATACATGGAAAGAAAAGGTTACTCTACAATAAAGGAGATGATTGGACTTGCAAAGAAATCTTAATCATCCTACCATTGTTACAATTGAAAAAGTAATAGATGAAACACATACTGTTAGAACTTTGGTTTTTTCTGATGATATAATGCCCAATGTTCTTCCTGGTCAATTTGCAATGGTCTGGATACCTGGTATTAATGAATTACCAATGAGTGTAATGATTTCAAAAGAAACTGGAAAAGCTGCATTCACTGTTCGAAAACATGGACCATCATCTACTGGTTTGTTCAATGTTCCCGTAGGTGGACAAATAGGAATTAGAGGTCCATATGGCAATTCATTTGATCTTAAAGAAGGAAAATTATTGTTAGTTGGAGGTGGAACTGGTCTTGTTCCTATGATGCGATTACTTACTTTTGTAAAACCCACTGATGATGTAACTGTACTAATGGGTGCAAAATCAAAAGATGAAGTATTCTTTGAAGATTTGGCAAATGATCTTTTGGCTAATAATTCACATCGTGTGATGGTATCAACTGATGATGGTAGTTATGGCGAAAAAGGATTTGTTACAGATTTAGTTGAAAAATTAGTTAATGAAACTCATTTTGATGCTGTGTATGTTTGTGGTCCTGAGATTATGATGTACAAAACTGTACAGTCTGCTTATTCAAGAAATATCTTTGTTCAAGCAAGTCTTGAGAGGATGATGAAATGCGGTGTCGGAATTTGTGGTAGTTGCTGTGTGGGTGAAGATCTTGCTTGCAGAGACGGAACAGTATTTGATGGAGGCCATCTGTCTACAAATAAGGAATTTGGTCATTTACATAGAAACAAGGCTGGAATTTTAGAGAATTACCAACTCTGACTAGCAAGGTTTAAAATAAATCAGAAAATTATTGCCGTGAAGGGTATGGGTACTCCAAAAATAGTTTTAACAGCTGATAGAACTTTGATGTCTCCTTATAGGGGATTATCTCTTGCAACCTTCTTCGGATGTGCTCCAGCTGTAGATCCTAATCGAGATAAAAACAGTTTTTGGTATAAAATTCTTGGAAATCAAGTAACTCCAAAAGTTCTATTTGATTTTATTTGTAATTGGTCACCTGATATTGATGGTGCGGCAAAATATGCTCCATACGGATTAAGAAAATTAGAAGCTGGTTTGTTACGTGATGGCTTTGCACGAAAAGATGTAGTTATTGCTCATCCAAATCACATTGAAAAATTCATTGGTCCCGAAACTGAAGTTATTGGAACTTATGAAATGGATCCACTTGGAATGGGTCCAGTTACTATGACATTTACTTATGGTAGAAAACAAACATCCTATGATGAATTTTACAACGCTGAATTACATCATAGAATTAAAGCTGCCAAAGCAAGAACTGGAAGTAAGGCAAAAGTAATTTCTGGCGCATCTGGAACATGGCAATACAACTATGATCCGGCAAAAATTGAAGAATTTGGAATTTATGCAATTCTTGAAGGTGAACTTGGTGGCATTGCACCTGAAATTGATGGACATGCAGGTCGTTTCTTTAACTATTTGATTAACGGCGATTTTGAAAATATGGATCCTTTCAGAAAGAGAAGTGACTTTAAAGTTAACATTAAAGAATTTAAAAGAGAAGGAAAAAAAATTCACGCAAGATTTGTAAATTTCTGGGATAGGCCTGATTTAGAAGATATTCCTAACATTGTAGAGCCAAGTATGCATGGAATGGTTGAGGTAATGCGTGGTTGTGGTAGAGGTTGTAAATTTTGTGATGTTACATTAAGATCTTTGAGGTACTATTCACCAGAAAAAGTGAAACAAGAAATTGAAGTTAACATAAAAAAAGGTGGTTCCAAATCTGCATGGATTCACAGTGATGATATTTTTGTTTATGGCATGGATCCTAGAACTGCAAAAGGAATGGAGCCAAACAGAGAAGCATTAGAAGAATTATTCACTGCAATAATGTCTACTGGTGTGGAGCACACAAATCCAACACATGGAACGTTGGCCGGTGCAATAGCTGATGAAAAACTCCTTCCAAATCTCTCAAAAATAATGAAAGCTGGTCCTGATAACATGATTGGTGTCCAAGCAGGACTTGAAACTGGAAGTCTTAGATTAATTAGTAAATATGCTGATAGGAAACTTGCTCCATATGATCCATCTGAATGGCATTGGGTTGTAAAAGAAGGTGTAAAGACAATGAATGAAAATTATTGGATTCCGGCATTCACTTTGATTATGGGTCTTGATAATGATGAAACTCCTGAAGATTCATGGGACACTATTCAATTGATAAGTGAATTAGAACACGAACAACCTGATTCAATGTTTACTGCTACTGCACTTACATTTGTTCCAATTGGATTGCTGGAACAATCACAGTTCTTTAACATTGGAAGTGAAATGACTCCTGCACAATTGGGTGTTCTATACAAAACATGGCAACACAATTTCAAATATGGTATTCAAAAATTCATGACTAAGACTGGCTCAAAAGGTCCACAAAGATATGTCTTTAATGCACTTGCACGATCTCTTGGAGGTATTCCACTTGGTGCAATGGAGAAATATGCACGTAGAAAGAGTAATGAACACGAGAAGGTTATTGAGACTGTTAAAGCAAAATACTGGTAGTCATCCAAATACATAAATTCACTAATTCTTATCCTAAATTATGGCAACACACGGTTCACTTACCAAAGCAGGTAAAGTACGAGGACAAACTCCTAAAGTTGAGGGTAGAAAGATTGTAGGTGATAGTTCTAGTGTTGCAAACAAAGGTAACTTTAACAAACGATTTGTTTTAGGCAGATTTCCTGGTCAAAACAAGCCTGGACAACGAAGAAAGAGACGTTAGTTAATTTCCATTAAAATTCTGTAATTATATCTAATTTCATATTTTGTACTGATTTGGGGGGTTTCAATTATTACTATGAGACCTTTCTAGGGTTTCCAACTTTTGATATTTTTTGTAAAATTTTTGATTCTTAGTTTTAGAATAATTTTGAATTTCTGTGTGGGTTTTGAATTATTTGTATAAAACCCGCAGTGGGGTTTACACTGATTCTTTAAAACCTTCAAAATAGAGTTATGTAAAGTCTAGGGTTGCTTTTATGGTGTAAAATTTAGTTGCTTTCAATCCTTCTATTATGTAGATAATTGATTCATGCTTTGTTTTTTGATATTTTAGCATGACTAGGATCTAAATCCTCCCAAACTACGTCATAACCCATTTTGGATAGTAAATCCGCATGACATGAATCAGGGATTTTTTGTGATGCTAATATCTTACAAGCCTCAACAAACTTAGAAATTTCCTCAAGTGTGCCAGAGATGGAATTAATTTTCTTTTTTGAAATCAAATATTCTCCTGCCATAACATAATCATCAGGATAATCAGTGAGAAGAATCTTTAATGCTGCTGCTTCTGGAAGAGAATTTTCAAGAGCAATTTGTTTTATGGAAATTAAATCTAGATTTTCTTCATCCAGTTTTATTTTAGTATGAATCTTTTCTTCAACGATTTGAGCATCAATTTTTTTTAAATGTTCTAAAACAGGCTTGATTGAAACATCTTTGTGAAAAGTAAAAACTCTATTTTTAGAAATTGTTTCAATTTGTGAACATGCCAATTCAGAATTTATTGCTACCAATAAATCCACATTTTTGTGATTGTTATCAAATAACACTTTGAGTTTAGAGGCCTTTCTTTCAAGATATTCTTTTGTCCAAAAACCTACAATTTCAAAATATACCTTTCTCCCAAATCTTTCAAAAAGAAAATCAGGAATCATGGCCTTGCCATCTGCAACCAAAGGATCTGGTTCTCTTGAAATCTTCCAGCCAAACTTGTCATTTTGATCAAAATGTTGATAGAATTTTTTTGTAAATGCTGCTTCTGTAGAGCTGTCATAAACATAATCATCATTTCCCACATTGACCCCATCATTTTGATATGTTGGGTCTATTGTTGAACGAAGAAATTCCTTGGTGCTTTCATTTGATAATTCAAACGAATAGATTTTTTGCCCATCATCTGTTTTTTTTACTATGGAACCGCTGATTTTCCATGTTGGTGTGCCTACAATTGAGGGCAATAATTTAGCCATTGATGTGCCATATCTATCAGTCATTTTGAAGAGACTGAGCGGTCCTTCTAAAATGCATTTTATCGAATCATCATCAGAATTATTCCCTGAATGATTATATTCTAAATTATACATCAGGCCATATCTCTTGACATTGCGCAAAACTTGTTTCCAGTACAGGCCACCTTTCACATAAAATTCCAATCTAGTGCATTTGAAAAGAAGTGTTTGAAACAATGAAAGATTATACCATAAAATTAGATCTTTGGGGTTGATGGTATCAAATTGTGTCAGTATCAGATTCTCATCTTTATCGCTCCACATTATGGTTTCAATATTCTCTGATGAAATATGCATTTGATTTGCAATTTTCTGTATGATGTCTTGTCTCTGGGAGTCTGATAGGGCTAAACCTTGCTTTGAAGCCTCTTCAAATAATTTCTGCCTTATGAGTATTGGAGTCGCAATAGATGACGATGTGTTTAATCTCCCAAAAACAGAACGCCGCTCTAACAATGCAAAGAATCCACGTACTAGCTTGTAATCGTATTCGGATTCAAGTAATCCCATCTTTTGTAGTAATTTCCCTTTACATTGTCTGTCTTTTTGTGCATTTGTAAAAAATACAATGAGTTTGTTTGCAAGTTCATAGTCCGTACCATTTCCAAAGTTTGCAGTACAAAATAATGGGGTTATCTTACCTCTGCTAATCTTGGTACGCAGTAGTTCAGATGAAAGCATTAGAGCAGCAGCCTCCAAATTATTTTTGTTATTTTGTCAGATAACATATTACACTCCGCAGGACGATGAGTCTTGATTAGCAGAATTTTTGTTCAGTGCAGATATTCTTTTTGCACTGGTGTTTGTTTCTCGAGTGTTTTTTGAAACCAATTCTACAAGTCTTGCCTTTCTACCGTCTTGTTTTGGTCTTAGAATTCTGCCTAATCTTTGTATTAACTCTCGTCCACTACCAGTTCCACTCATAACTATGCCTAATTCTGCATCAGGAACGTCTACTCCTTCATCTAAAACCCTTGAGGTGACAACTGCATTATACCTGCCAGACTTGAATCCCTCCAAAACATCTCGTCTCTCATCTTTTATTGTCTTGTAAGTGATGCATGGAATCAGAAATCTGTTTGAAAGTTCATAGACCATTTTGTTATTTTGGGTAAAAATTATTGTCTTTGTATTTTTATTTTGCTGCAGGATTTTTTGCAATTCATCTATCTTTGCTTTGCTGTTTAATGCAATTTCATTTGCTTTGTTTCTTGCAAGCATTGCCTCCCTTGCAATCTTGTTTTTGTTTGACATCATGATTAATCGTTTGAGGTTATACATTGATGGAACTTGGAATCCCAACTGCCTGAGATTCGTTAGAAATTTTGTATGATTAGTTTCATACTCTTCTTGCTCTTCTGGAGTAAGATTGACTTGCATTCTGTCAATGGTGTATTCTGCTAAATGTTTTTGATTTGAGAGTTCTTGTGAGCCAAGACGAAAAACAACTCCTCCTGTAAGATACGGAATTAACTCATGTAGTTCATCTTCTCGCTCTATTGTTGCAGTTAGACCCAATCTGTATGGAGCAATGAATTGTTCTGCAATGGAGCGATATCCCGGAGCTGGAAGATGGTGAACTTCATCAAAAATAATCAATTTGAATTGGTTTCCAATTGAAGATGCTCTAAGATATGCAGAATCATATGTTGCTATGGTGATGGCCTGAAGGTCATCTTCTCCACCCCCCAATCTTCCCACAGAAATATTTTGAGGGTTTTGGTTATTGATTGTGAGATATTTTGAGATATTGTTTGCCCATTGTTCCATTAAATCAATTGTTGGAACTATCACTAACGTAGATGCATTTACTTTTTGAATTGCTTGAATTCCTATGGCAGTTTTTCCAGCACCAGTAGGCAGAATAACACATCCCCTCATAGATGATTTTTCCCAATTTTGTATGGCTTGTTGCTGGTAATCTCGTAATTCCAAATCTTTTATTTGAAATACCGGAGATGGTATGAAATCAGGCACGTTATCAATGAAATCCAAATCACTTTTTTTCAGATATTCGATAATTTCTTGATAATTCAAACCATAAGATCTGAGAGATTTGGTCCTATCGTCATATTTTGTATTTGGAATTCGGATTAGTTTACTATCTTCAATACGGATGGAACCTTTCTCAAAGAATAATTTTGGATTTGATGACGATGTATTGGAAGACAAATCTACTTTTTTGTGTTAATGTCACTATAATCATTTTTTGATCGTTGGCTGTATCGTATTAGTCAGTGAAAAATTATCTTTATTATGCTATATACATCTCAAGTTGAAATTCTTTTGCCCAAATTCAACAGTACTTTAGAATCCCATTAAAGCAGGATCATTATCAGGATCATACGATTACTCGTCATTTATGGGATGCAACTCCAAAATAGATTTTATTTTAGGTTTAGCATGATTTGCTCCATCTAAATCCCCACCTGATCACTGGGAGTTTATCCTAGAGCATGCAGCTTGTGGATTATCCAGAGGCCACATCAAGCCAGAAAGATGTCTAGTACTTACAGGAGACGGCCAAAATGGAAAGAGTACCATTCTCATGACACTGGAGAAAGTCTTCGGCAAAGACAACGATACTTGTTATTGCTATTGGATTCTTTTCTATTATTCCAATATCTGAGACTATAGACCCAGATCTTAAACAGGATATGGAACAATTTCGCCACATTTAGAAACTACCTCCTCAAGAATTAGAGATAGAAAGTTGGGAAAAACGTATTGAATACTGTGAAGTAATTAGCAGTTTAGATGGATTGATAGAATTTGCTTCTATGGTCGATCTTGCCCAAGACGATTTTCGGGTTGCATTTGCTAATTATGATTTTTCGGTACCTCGACAAAATGAACTTGCTGAATTATTTACGGAATTGACTCAATGTATAGATAAAAAATCACAAGAATTTCAATAGCACATAATCATCTATATCATTATTATTAGACAGAGCCAATTTTATAGTTTGTTGCATAATTCTTCCTAGCATATTACCGTGAATATCTACATCTCTTTCTCTAGAGACCGAAAAAGCTAAAGATCAGTAGATCATAACAGTTGTAGATGACTGACAAGCCGCGTACAACAAGATGGTGGACATGGGGGCAGGAGTGGTGTAGTGGAAAACATGCAAGATCTGTGCATGTTCTAAACTAACAGGGGGGATTATGCAACAGACTACCTTAAACAACAACTTTATAATGTACTGGTACCGTACTATACGGTATGGTAGAAGATTTAAGATTAGATAGTTTAGAGGGCGTAGGTCCTGTAACTACAAGAAAATTATCCGATGCAGGTGTCCACAACGTCATGGATCTCATCGTCAGAGGTCCTGTTGAAATTGCAGCTATTACTGGAATGGAAAAAGACACTGCTGAGAAAATTGTCAATAAAGCCCGACAACATCTTGTTGATGGTGGATTAATTGCCAATCATTTTACAAGTGCAACTGAAATTTACAAGCATCGACAGAGTATTGGTAAAATTACAACTGGTACAAATTGTCTTGATACTCTCTTTGATGGTGGTATTGAGACTCAAGCATTAACAGAAGTTTATGGTGAGTTTGGTTGTGGTAAAACACAATTTGCACATACCATGTCTGTAATGGTTCAAAAAAGTAAAGAAGAAGGTGGCCTTGATGGTTCTGTCTTGTATATTGACACTGAAAATACTTTCAGACCTGAAAGAATTGTATCTATTGCTAAAGCACATGATATGGATCCTGAAAAAGTTTTAGATCGTATCATAGTAGCTCGTGCATATAACAGCTCACACCAAATATTAATTTTAGAAGAAGCTGGTCCAGTAATTGAAGAAAACAATGTTAAATTAATTGTTGCAGATTCTGCAGTGGGTCTCTTCCGTGCTGAATATCTTGGACGGGGAACATTATCTGTAAGACAACAAAAACTAAATCATTTTGTTCATTTGTTGTCTAGAATTGCAGAAACATACAACTGTGCTGCAATTGCAACAAACCAAGTTATGGCATCACCTGATGTCTTCTTTGGAGATCCAACTAGACCAATTGGTGGAAATGTAGTTGCACATACAAGTACCTATAGAATCTACTTTAAGAAATCAGGTAAGAAACGAATTGCTAGAATGGTGGATAGTCCTCACCATCCTGAAGAGGAAGTCATCTTTGCTCTAGGTGAAGCAGGTGTTATTGATCTTGAAGACGCTGACAAAAAGACTACCAAAAAGGCAACTAAGAAAGCAACTACGAAAAAGACCAAAAAATCTGAGGTAGAGGCTACAGTAGAGACACCTGAGGTAGAGGCTACAGTAGAGACACCTGAGGTAGAGGCTACAGTAGAGACACCTGAGGTAGAGGCTACAGTAGAGACACCTGAGGTAGAGGCTACAGTAGAGACACCTGAGGTAGAGGCTACAGTAGAGACACCTGAGGTAGAGGCTACAGTAGAGACACCTGAGGTAGAGGCTACAGTAGAGACACCTGAGGTAGAGGCTACAGTAGAGACACCTGAGGTAGAGGCTACAGTAGAGACACCTGAGGTAGAGGCTACAGTAGAAATTGAATCTGATAATTTCGAACCAGTAGAAGAGTAATCACTCTTTTCCATCTTTTTATTCTTTTTGATTTTATTCAGGTAGAATCATTAAATTATGAAATATCTTACATGAATCTGTTAATACATCATGACAGATCTTTACCGATTACTTCCAGAGGAAATGGAACAACTTGTAATGGATATGGGGTATCCTAGATATCGAGCAGATCAGATTTTACTTCCACTCTATTACAAATTTCCCAAAGATCTTAATGATATACCACAACTACCAAAAAAATTAAGAGAAGAATTAATTGAAGCCGGATATACGATTGGTTCAGCAAAAGAAACTCATCGTGTTGTAAGTGATGATGGGGATACAACAAAACTATTACTTAATCTAACAAATAACAACGCTGTAGAAACTGTACTTATGCAATATGACTCCTCTAAGATTGGTGGCCATCCTCGTTCTACCATTTGTGTTTCTACTCAAATTGGATGTGCAATGGGATGTGTATTTTGTGCAACTGGTCAAATGGGTTTTGAAACAAATCTGAAAGCAGAACATATTGTATCACAAGTAATTCATTTTGCAGAAATATTACAGCAAAGAGGAGAGCACGTAACAAACTTGGTCTTTATGGGAATGGGAGAACCAATGGCAAATTATGATGAAATGATTCGAGCAGTAAAAATTTTAACACATGATCGAGGATTTGGATTAGGTCAAAGGCATATCACGATTTCAACAATTGGAATCAAATCTGGAATTGAAAAACTTGCTGAAGAAAATTTACAGATTGGCCTGGCAATTTCACTTCATGCTCCAAATGATGAATTAAGAAAAAAACTGGTTCCTACTGCCACTCCAAATTCCGTGGAGGAAATAATTGAAATGGGATATAATTATTTTAAAAAAACTGGACGTCGTGTGACATTTGAGTATGCACTAATGGCTGGAATCAATGATTCACCTGAAATTGCAAGAGAATTGGCTAGACTTTTGCATGGTAATGGGTCTCATGTGAATTTGATCCCAATTAATCCAACTGCAGGAGATTTTCAGCGTCCATCAGAAAAAAGCGTAATAGAATTTGAACAAATTTTATCCAAGGCTGGGGTCAATTGTACAATTAGAGTCGAAAAAGGAACAGAAATTTCAGCTGCATGTGGTCAACTTAGAACTGATCATATATCATAGAATAAACAACGGTCAAAAAGTCAGCATTAGGGATGATGGTCATTTCAAGACTACCAAAAAACACTTTGAATCATATTCCCAAAAGGAACAGGAAAAATATCTCAAAGCTGCTAGTTCTGCAATAAAACATATTGTAAAGTTAGAACCCAGACTTGAAAATCCAATAAACAACGATGAAGAAATAACGATAGCAATTCAATCCGATCAAAGAGGAACAAGTGGAGATATCCGAGATGTATTGGTTGTAAGATCTAAGAATAATTGGAAAATTGGATTTTCTGCCAAGAATGAGAATAGTGCCGTAAAACATTCTAGATTATCAGATAAAATAGACTTTGGTCAAAAATGGGTCGGGGTAAAATGCACAGCAGAATATATGCAGACAGTAGGTATTATTTTTGGCAATGTGCGAAAACTAATCCAGGAAGGCAAGAATAGAAACAAGGTTTTGTTTTGGCGGGACATGCCAACAAAAATTACAGATTTTTACGTTCCTCTCTTAGATGCATTTGAAAAGGAAATTTGTATTCTTGCTAAGAATAATCAAAATATACCTTCTAAATTATTGGAATATTTGTTAGGCACAGATGATTTTTACAAGATCATGAAGTTCAAAGGCTGTGTAAAGATTCAGGGTTATAACCTGCATGAGACTTTGAATATTCCATCTAATTCAATCGTTCCTACGAACAAAGTACCTAAACTCAAATTCCCAATAAAAATAATTAACGTGTCAAGAAATGGAAAAAATAAAACAATCATCATATTTGATAATGGTTGGCAAATATCATTTAGAATACATAATGCAACTTCAAAAGATGAACCACCTTTGAAGTTTGATGTTCGTTTAGAAGGTGTGCCGCCTAGCCTCTATTCTCATGATGAATCATGGTAAAAGTTAAAACTATAAATAATGAGAAATCGTTTATAAATAAACCGATGTCAATAACAAAGAAAATCCTAAATGAATTTTCAAAAAAGAGTACAATTAAACTATCTGATCTATATTCCATACTGTCTCAAGATGTAGAATTAGAACATATACCTCATCTCAAACATAGAATAAGCTATTTTCTAAGTCTTAAAATAGGGCTTTCAAAGATTTTACATTAATGGCAACTAAGAAATCATCTGGTCGTTCACATGGATTTAAGCATAAATCAAGATCCGTTATGACGAAAAGGGCTCCTAGAGGAGTCTCATTTTTGTTACGTGAATACAAAGAAGGTCAACAAGCACTTGTCATTATTGATCCAAGACAACACAAAGGATTACCACACAGACGATACCACGGAAAAGTAGGCGTAGTTACAAATGTTGGTAGACGTGCTATTACACTTGATGTAAAACTAGGTGATAAAACAAAAACCTTAATCACTAGATTGGATCACATTAAACCATTCGGTGTATAATATGGAAGAAGTAAAAAAGAAACAAGCTATTTCTCTTGCAGAAGTTAAGGAAATTTTAGGTAAAGTCGATGTTGAAGAAATGGATCAAATTCAACGTTGGACATATGATTACGTTTCAAAATTTGCATCAGCTGACTCAAAAGATGCAAAAGAAATGAAAAAACAACTCATCAAAGAATGTGAATTAACTGAAGATGAGGCTGTTGAAATTGTTAACATTAGACCTACAAGTTTGGCTGAATTACGTTCCTTTACATTTGGATGGAAAAAACTAATTCTTGCTGAAACCTTAGAAAAAATGCTCAAAATAATCAAGGGGCATTCGTAAGTTTTTAGGGGCATTCTATTTTGTATCGGGCACAACCCCCAGCTAGAAAGTATGAGGAGTATGCATATGTATTGGATTTCAATACTCGAGGCAAATCATCTACTGTGAGAGGTAGAGATGGAATTATTATCACAGTTATTGGTGAGGATAGATTGACATTATTGGAAATTCTTGGAATTCCAAATTCTATATTTGAGATTGGTGAAAAAATTTACATTGGTAAAGAAGGACGAACCAAAGTTCTGTCTGTTTTAGGAAAGATGGAATATGATAAAATTTCATCATCTGCTCAAAGTGAATTAGACTTGGTAGTTGAAACCATTGTAACTGATAATGAGCAAAAATTTGTTGCATATCTAAATAATGCTCAATCACTGACGCCAAGAATTCATGCTTTAGAATTAATTCCAGGAATTGGCAAAACCTACATGAAATCTATGCTTGAAGAAAGAGAAAAGAAAAAATTTGAAAGCTATCGAGATTTACAAGATCGTGTAGGGTTCAAAGAACCAATCAAGCATATTTCAGAACGTATCTTGGATGAAATTACAGGTGAAAGCAGAATGAATCTCTTTGTAAAGAGATGATAAAACGAAAACGTTTTGGGCAACATTTTCTAACATCAAATTCTATAGCAAAATCAATAGTTTCAGAGGCCAATATTACTAAAAATGATGTTGTTTTTGAAATCGGAACTGGTCATGGTATCTTGACGCCTCTTTTATGTGAAAAAGCTGCCAAGGTGATATCAGTTGATTTAGATGAGGAATTGATTAGAAATGCCAAATCTAAATTCTCTATCATGAACAATCTAATTCTAAAATTTGGGGATGGTTTAAAGGAAAAAGATGTTTTCAGTATTTTTGTTTCTAATTTGCCCTATTCTAGGAGTAAGGATGCAATTGAATGGTTGGCACAAACTTCTTTTTCTCATGGAGTAATAATGGTTCAAAAAGAATTTGCTGAGAAATTACTGGCAACATCATCTAAACAAAGAAAAGCAATAAGCATTATTGCTACGTCTGCATTTGACATAACGATTTCATCCAAAGTAAGCAAAAGCAATTTTTCTCCTTCACCAAAAATTGATTCTGTAATTTTAAAAATAATTCAAAAAAATAATTTATCTAAAGATCTTGTTCAAACAATTAATAAAATATTTTCATATAGGAGAAAAACTGTCAAAAATATTTTGAAACAATTCAATAAAGAATCAGATATTGATAAACGAGTAGATGATCTTTCAGTAGAGGAAATAGTTGGTCTTGCAAACAAAATTCTTGAAAAATGATGAGTATCCTCCATCTGAGGATACTTTTTTTATTGTAGATAACATTGAAAATGAAAAAGGAAGTTTTGCATTAGATGTTGGAAGTGGATCAGGTTATCTTGCTAAATTACTTTCTGAAAATTTTTCATTTGTAGCTGGTACTGATATTGATTTTAATGCGTTAAAAAATCAAACTTACAAAACAGAAAATATAGTTTGCTGTAATGGTTCAGATGCATTAAAAATTAAATTTGATTTCATTGTATGTAATCTACCTTATCTTGCAACTGATGAAATTCTAGATATTGCAACTGATGGTGGTGAAGAAGGATTTGAAATTCCTAAAAAAATATTTGATTCTGTAATTGTTAATATGGCAGAAAATGGAAAATTTATTTTTGTTACATCATCTCTATCTAATTATCAAAAATTAATTGAATATGCTCAAAAATTAGGCTTAAAAACTAGAATTATGGCAAGAAAGAAACTTTTCTTTGAAGAGTTGATTTTAGTTGAAACTAGAATCTGATTATTTTCTCAAGTTTTCTTTTGCATATGTGATAATTGCATCAGTCATTTGTGCTGTTGATGCGTTGCCACCAATATCCCATGTAACTGCTTTACCTTCGTTGATTACTTTATCAGTTGCATTAAAGATTGCATCTCTGATTTCTCTTTCACCCAGATAATCTGCCATCCAAGCTCCTGATAGAACAGTTGCAGTTGGATTTACTTTGTTTTGTCCTGCAAATTGTGGAGCGCTCCCATGTGCTGCTTCAAACATTGCATAATTGTTTCCAATATTTGCAGAATAAATCAATCCAATTGATCCTACAAGCGCTGATGCTAGCTCGGAAATAATGTCCATGAATAAATTGGTACTAACTAATACTGAGCCATTAAATTGCTCAGTTGCAATTACCATTTGTTGTGCCATGTTGTCTATGTAAATTTCAGATAGTTCTATTCCCGTTCCTTTAACTGCTTTTTGTGTTTCATCCCAAAATATCCCATCTGTTTGTTTTAGGATGTTTCTTTTTGTGATTGCAACCATTTTTTTCATATTGAATTTATTTGCCCAATCTACTGCCGAATCAACTAATCTTCTACTTCCCTGTCTTGTGATTTTTCGAATTGCTATTGCAGCATCATCTGTAATTTTTGCCTCTACTCCCGTATAGAGTCCTTCAGTTGCCTCTCTAAAGCATACGCAATCAAGTTTCCTATTTGGCGTTAATCTATCATAAGTTTTAGTGGGTCTGATATTTGCATAAAGATCAAATTTTTGCCTTAGTGTAACTGCAACACTTCTAGGTGCACCTGGAACTGGAATTGTGGTAGTTGGACCTTTGAAACAACAATCTGATTCTTCCAAAGTCTTCATGGTTGCATCTGGAATGTATGATGCATCTTTTCTACCGTTTTCCTCCCACTGCTCTGAGCCCACTTTACAAAGAATTAATTCTGATTGAAAGTTACATTCCTTTAGAACTCTTAACATTGAATCTACAACTTCAGGTCCAATCCCGTCACCTTTCATTACAGCAGCTTTTTTACTCAAAACTGCAAGATTTTGAGGCATTTATTATTTAATCCTACCTTATCTTTGGAAATATTTCCCGTGTTTTCTATAGAGATGATTTAATACCTTATTTACGAAATAATATTCAAATGTTGATAGTTCAAATTTCTGATTTACACGTTGGTTCTCAATTTTTACAAGAAAAATTTGATATCCTAGTTGATGAAGTAAATGAACTATATCCTGATGTCATAATAATTACTGGGGATTTAACAAATGAGGGATTGATGCAAGAATATAAAAAATGTAAATCTCTTTTGGAAAAATTTAACACAAAAAAAATTATTACCATTAGTGGAAATCATGATTATCGAAACACTGGTTATCTATTATTCAAAAAATTCTTTCCATTTGAAACTGTAAATGAATTGGGCGATGATGTTGTTTTAGTTACCGTTGGAACTGCCAGACCTGATAGAAATGAGGGAGAAGTAGGATATAGACAAAATTTGTGGTTAGAAAGAACTATGAAAAAATACAAAGACAAAGTAAAGATTATTGCAATGCATCACCATTTAATTGCAATTCCTGACACTGGTTCTGATCAACTCACCGTAGTTGATGCAGGAGATGTACTTCGAACTATTTTAGATTCTAAAGTTGATGTGGTATTATGTGGACACAAGCATAGGCCGTGGGCTTGGACTTTTGGAGCCCTTACTGTGGTTAATGCTGGAACTGCTACATCTGAACGCGTTCGTGGATTCTTTGAAAATACTTACAATATTCTTACCATCAATAACAAAAGAGTTCAAGTTGATCTCAAAATTGTGGGTGGAAAAAGACTCCCAATTAATGAAATTGTGAATAATTACAGTCAGTTTAACAACGAATGAATTTATTTACAGATTCATTTTAGGCATATTATGCGGGGGTCGCCTAGCCTGGTAGGGCGTGAGATTGCTAATTTCATGTTCGCAAGAACTCGTGGGTTCGAATCCCTCTCCCCGCGCCATTAAAACTTAATAGACCGATTCAAGAAGTTTTTTTATGGGACGAAGAAAATCACAAAAAATTATTCGTACTGGCCCAAAAAATGCCACTACTGGAATGTGCCCTCTTTGTAAAACAATTGGTAAAATTTTCATTCTTGGCTCACCTGGTGAGGAGCGAGCAAAATGCGAGAAATGTCGTCAAGAATTTGAATTATAGTTCAAGCTGACAAATACACCTTCCATCTTTCATTTAATGGCTATTCTTAATGTTTAAGGTTTATCAAGTTTTAAAGAAATTTGATTTAAAGAAAAATTATGGACTAGACATTCGTCCTCAATATGCTAAATGCCTAACAATAATAAAAAAAGGAGATAAAATCAACTCCAAAGAATTTGCAATTAATCATGGAGGTGAATTCACATCTCGAAGAAATACTCTAGATGCAAGTCTTGCCGTAACCTACAAAGCAATTTCAACAGGTACCAAAATTGGAATACTCGAAGAAATACCTCATGAAACTATTCCAATACTTGTGATGATTTTTGTAAATTAGAAACTGTATCTTACTTTAAAAGTTAACTTGGGGATAGTAGTCGAAAAATATCAAATCTAGTACAAATGGAATAAAAGACACCTACACAAGACATCTGCATTACTTTAACAACTGGATTTTTGGGAAATTTCTTGAATATACTAAAGAAGCTAACACAACTAAAGATAGTTACAAAAAAGTAACAAAGAAAATAATTCTTAATGGAGTTGAGCATTTACTAAAGATTTTCACTGAAAGTCATTTTGATAAAAAACCATTTGTAAAATTGATAAAAAGTTACTTTTTGGAATCTGATGTTAAATTAAAGAGTAAATATATGAGAAACAATTCATTCTTTGCAATAAATGAATATTAAAAAAAAATGATGAGCTTATAAGATTAAGTTTTGATCCTAATGTAGGAGTTGCACATAATTCTGATGATTCCGAGCAGATAATGGCAATAGATGAGTTTCTAAAAATTCTAACAATAGGAAAACCAAGTATAACCGAAAAGGCAGTTTTCTTGTGTAAATTCCAGAGGGGATATGGCTAATCCCAGTTGTTTTATTTTTATATGACAAGTAATCAATTATTGCAGGAACGGAAATCTCTATCTAAAAATCCAAAGTGAGATATGTTTGTCTTTACTCTGGTTAATTCAATTAGCATAAGACATTTTTTTAAATCCCCTTTTGTGTAGTCTTCAGTTCCAAAGGATTCCGCCAACTTTGACCGAATTTGGAAATTAAATCTGTCAACAAGGGTGGAAGAATCAAGTAATTTGTTCTATCACTAATGGTTCTAATGCCAGGTAAAATTACCTTTAAGATTCCAGCTGGTGTGATGTCTATATTGAATCGCATCAGTATTCCAAGAGAAAGTCCTTGAACTGTCGCAGTTGGAATTAATCCTGCTGATTTAGCCATAAAATTAGTATGATTTCATATCTAATGGATAAGCCGTTGGAGTTAATTACTAAAAAATGATGAAAATTTCTTGTTTATTTTGAAAATTATCTCTTTTGCTTTTATAGGAAAATTATATTGTGCTATAATATGACTAAAACGTAAACTTTAAACAATTATAAATTCAAAAAAAAAAAAATGAGCAAATATGGCAGTAATATTGAAAGCAACAAAAGGGTTCGGAAAATATCAAAAGGGGGAAGACGTCATAGCAAGCACATATCCAAATGCCGACAAGGCAGTTGAAGCAATTCTAAAGTCTCTTAAGGATTAACATACAAAGTATCCTTCTCTCGACTTTTTAAATAACAGGTATCTCAGATCAAAGAATTTGATACTATAATCAATTTTAAAAGAGTGGCACAGAACATCAAGGTAACTGTAAAAGATCTAGAGAAAATAGAAAAGACTGGAATCGACATAGAAGCAACTCGAATTAAATCAAAAGTCGCAAACACTCCATACGTTGTGGTGTATAGGGTAGTGAGCAAACCCCAACAAAAACTAATTGCAAAAAGAATTTTTAAATGTAAATAGTATTTTTATTATTTTTTACTGATATTTTAATAACATAATCCAGTTTCATTCTTAATTTTATTTTTTAAAAACTTAAGTTTATTTTGAACTCAGAGATTTTTGAATTTCATATATTGCAATATAATCTATTTTATCTTCAGTTCTCACCGTAATCCGACTACCTGCTATTGTTGTTTCTTGTAGGTTTGATAATAGCCACGATTTATTATTGGACAAGACCGTATAAGAAAATAATTTTTGAGATAGAGCCAAGAGACACTCTACTACTATCAAAACTACCAAAACACCAACACTATAGTTACATTTGCCTTTCAAAACAACTTTTCATTTTTTACTGAAGATATCACTTTAAAATCACCATGTTGTGATTGTTTAACAATTTTTTTGTAATCTATTTCAGGTGAATCGTCACTATCAAATTCTTTTAGCATTATGAATATTTTAGAAAATTTCATTTATTTTAAAGATGGAATAATCAATAAAATACAAATCCAAAACGTCTTGACTAATTTAATTTCAAATACAATTCATGTTATTGGTAAGAATGAAGATAAAGTACAGATTATTTTAGAAAAAGAAGGGAGGGCTCATTTGATAAAATTACTGTTAGTGATGATAGAGAAGGCATTCCTGAGCAGGATCTTGAAAGAATATTTGAGCCATTATACACCACCAAAAAAATTGGAATTGGAATAGAGCCATCTATCTGTAAAAATATAGTTCATGTACATAAAGGTAAAAATTTTGCTCAAAATTCTCTTGATGGGGGTGTACGGTTTTTACAATATTGCTTCCAGATACAAAAAAAGCAGAATCTAAAGCCCGTGATTAAAAGACAAAGTCAATATGTCCTACCTTAAATTATAGTTCAAAAAGCTAACCTGTCCATCAAAATATTTACCAATAACTTTTTAAGACAATTTTTTCTTGATAGATAATTATGAGTTCAGAAGCTGAAACCATCTATGAGAGAGTTGCAAAACTTGAAGATGAAATTGCATTGCTAAGAAGTGAAGTTGATATTCTCAAACAAGCATTACGAAACAAAATTGCTCGTCATGAAATTTCAATGATCAAGAAAGGATCTGATATAGATTCAATAATTGATTAATTTTTTGTGTTTATACTTCTAATCAGTTCTAAAACAAAATCCACGTCTTCTGCATTTGGATTAATTTCCAAATATTTATTCAAATATTTTAAAGCAATTTCTGAATTTTGTAATCTTTCTTCTAAAATCCCCTTATCTCTAATATCTTCAGGAGATTCTGGCTCAATAGATAATACCATATTTACACATAGCAGTGCTTTTTCATACACAAATGATTGCACATAGGAATTTTTTAAATTTCTTGCAAGTCTTACAAGTATTTGTTCTGGTTCTACTTCATCAAGAAATTCTGGTTTAAATTCTAACTGTCCTCCATAATTGGCATCAAGAATATCTTGCAAGTCATCCACATCCAATAATCTCCCATCATAAAATGGATCTAAGATCATCTCTTCATTGTATTTGACTAATATGTGACTGGGGAATCCGACAATTTTTAGATCTAATCCGATGAATTTTGCAATTTCTACATAGAGAATTGAAATGGTGATGGGAAGTCCAGTTTTTTTATCTATCACTTCATTTAGAAAATTATTTTTTGGATTATAGTAGTCATCATCATCTCCACTAAAACACAAATTTTCAAAAAGATGTTCGTTTAATATGGAGATCAAGTATGTTGGATTTTTAACATCACTGATTGATTCTTTAAGGGATTTTCCAATGTGGTTTATTTTTTGGATATAATCATCTACATTAAGATCTGGATATCCTAAAATTTGTGCAAACTTGAGACATTTTTCGACTAGATTAAAACTTGGATTATTTACAAATGCAAGCCATTCTGCAACCAATGGATTAAATTTTTCTTCCAATTGTCACAAACTCAGCTTGTTAAGGTATAGTTGAGGATCTTTGAGTTCTTTAGTATTTGGCGGCACTTTTATCATTTTATTGAAGGTATTTTTGCCTAGTTTTTCATATACAATTTTTGTAAAGTCTTTGCCCATACTCTTTCGTACTTGATATGAAGAAAAATCAGTTCCCATAAACGTGGTAAGGTAATTTTGGAAATCTTGGTCATCTTTTAAGATATTTTCAATTGCAAATGCTGCCATTCCCTCCATCGCTGTAAATGCAGCATGATGCTGTTGTATTGGAACTAGCCATTTTTTGTAAATCTCTAATAGCTCTGGTATTGATTCTCCAATTTTTGGATCAATTTCTACATGGGTAAATGTCATTACATCTGGCCCAATTTGCTCAATCAGGAAATGATCTGGATTTAAAAAGAAAAACAAGTTAGCTTTTTTTGCAAATGGAAAATCATCTGGTACTGCTTGTAACTGGCAATATTCTGATAATTTGTTAATTGTTTCAGCATCTAATGACAAGATAATTTTTGCCAACTCTTCATTAATTCTGTTTACTTTCATTGCTGCCCTTTTGTTTACTTGTTGAAGATTTTCTTGTACTGAATGAATCAATTCTTCAAGAACCGTCATTTTTACAGCCCCTAGATATCCTGAATTGACATTTTCAAATTTTAATTCGTATGGCTCACCTTGTTTGTGTAAAATTATTTGTGGATATCTTGACAAAATGAATTTGTTTAAATAAATTTCTAAATCAAGATAGTCTCCATATGTTGTTGTGATTTTTGAAATGTATTGTATTGCATATGTGGAATATACTAAATATTTTGCCGTGTCTTGCTGCATTAATTCTGCAATCTTTTTTAGATTTTCTTTTGCAACTGCATTAAACAATTCTGTGACAAATTCTTTGGATTCTTTATCTGCAAATACTTTGTTTCCTTTGACTTTCTTTAACTCTTCTAATTCTGGAAATTTTAATACAATGTTGTCTGGAACTCTGATTCCAAGGAATTCTTCTACCTTACTTTTTAATTCTGGTAGTATTTTATTTGCAATCTCATCTAATTCTTTGAATTGTACCTTGTTTGCAATGTCTTCTTTGGCTTTAATTGCTAATTCTGCAATCTCGTTTTCTTCATTAATTTCAACTGATAATTGTCCAAACAGAGCCTCTGCAAATTCTTGAAATTCTCCCAATTTGCATAAAATTTGAAAATACTCCATTTAAGATTATCTTGATTTTTATCATCAAAGAAATTATTAATTCAAAAATCATTAATTTGTTATCTGAACATGTTGGAATCCAGTCTTGAATTTTTGAAATGTGTAAATTGTGGTTCAAAATTCGAATTAAACTCATTCAAACAAGATGAAGAAACCATAGAAGGAATTTTGTCATGTACTCGATGTGATGGACAATTTCCTATTATTGAAAAAATTCCTATTTTGTGGGATACTTTTTTTTAATTATCTTTCATCACGTAAAAAATTGGGCGGTAAACTTTACCAATTGATAGAAAATTCCACTCTTAAGAAATTTTGTAAAACTTTACTGTTTAATGCTACTGCTCAAGATAATGATTTCATTTTGATAATCTTTTTCTGATTCAGTCATTTTATGCCCTCATCATGATTTAATGTAACATTCTATTTCTATAAGCATATTTAGTAATTTACCCAATTATGTTTGAACATACATTTGTGAAATTATTTTTTCATATGGTTTTAAATTGTTAATTTATTCTAATGCCATTTTTATTTTTTCTCAGATTTTGAAATATCACATGTTTGATTACAACTCCCACAACCGTTTTTTCTGGTACCAAACCAGATTAGTGCTAATGGCATTAATGCGTAAAGCATCATGGCATTTGGAAATCCAAATAATGAATCATTTCCAGTGATGTACCCTGATGCTATGATCCCTGACATGACAAGTGTTGAAATTCCTGAAATTTTGTTTAATTTGTCCTTAGTACCCATTGAGATTTTTACCAATTCTTATTATTTAATAGAATATCTAAATGAAATTTTATTTTATCCACATGAATTACATTCAAATTTCTTTTTAGACTGATGAGCTTTTTCCATATGTCGTAAGGTTCTTTGTGCATCTGAAAATTCCATATCACATTTTGGGCAAATATTTCCTATGACAATTTCTTTTTTACGTGAAAACAAACCCATTATTTTTTACAGATCATTTACAATAAAACTCTTTTACTTTATTGAAATTTGTGCCAAATTCAGTTAATTAGAAGAATAATCTAACATTGGAATGAAATAGTAATTAATTTAAGAATCTTTAATTATATTTTTTTATCATGGTTTCATTATTTTATTAATAAAATAAAACGTGTATATCTGAGACCCCCTAAATGTGTGAAATGTAATGGATTTGATCTTAAAGATGAATGCAGTTTTAGCTACAATTGGTCCTACTGAACTAAATGCAGACTATATACACCCTCAATTCTGTGTCTTTCTTACGAAACTTTGATGATACTTACAACTCACTCTGAATTAGTTGTTGGAATTCACCATTCAGTTGGAAATTAAGTGACTATGCGTAATTCTTGATAAAGTAAATTCCCATAAAAAGAACAACAATGAAATACTGAAATTATGTATACTCATACATGGCTGCAATTATTATTATTCCAATCCTCATCGTTGCAATTATTGGATTATCTAGTTATCTTGCTTATCGATTTTTAATTTATGATTTGTATTGTAAAAGATCTATTAATAAATCCCTGCAAAAATATAATATCAAAAAAACTCCGTCTCAAATAATTAAAGAGTACTATGAAAATAAGGGAGAGCAAATTTCACGCCAAGAAATTCAAAATCTTGAAAAAAATTATAGGCAACATGAACCTGAACAATTTCTTGCAATGTATGATGCAATTAGGGATTATCAAAAAGACCCAGAAAACAACTAAGTTTTTTAAATATCTAGGGTTCTACTGGGATTTGAATAAATGGAGTTCCGCCTTCACCTACTACTAGAGGTAGTTTACCATCCCATGCTTGAATTTTTAACCATTCAAAATAATTTGGATTCTCAGCTAATGCTTTATTGATGATGGCTATTGCTGCTGCTTCACCTCTGGCTTCAGCAATGTTTGCTGCTGCAAGACCTTCTGCTTGAGCTTCATGTTGTTTGGCTTCCACTTCGATTCTGCGTAAGTCGTTTTCTGCCCTTAGTGCATTTTGTTCTGCTTCTACTTTAGATTCAATTGCTTTGTTGAATAATGCTGAGAATTCAAAATCTGTGATTGAGATTACCTCTGTTATGATATCAAATTGGTTTAATCTATCTCTGATTGCACCTTCAATGTCTGCTTTTACTAGTGGTCTTTTTGTGATTAATTCCTCAGCATTGTAATTTGCAGTTACTTGTTTTACTGTCTCCTCAATAGCTGGCTGAATAACCCTATTTTCATAATCTAGGCCGATTTCCTTGAATAATACGTGAACCCGTTCTTTGTCTGGATGATAGTTTACAGTAACTGTCGTCTCCACTGATTGAAGGTCTTTTGATGCACTTCTAGTATCTTTGTCATACTTTAGGGTACGAACTTCCATTTGTACAATATCATCTTGGAAAGGAATCAAAAAATGTATTCCCTCATCTAGTGGGGGAGCAGAAAGATCAACTGCGCTCCAATGTAATAGTATGCCTCTGTTACCTGCATCTACAATTTTGACTGAGGCTGAAGCTACAACACCGATAATAATTAGAATAAGAATTGCAATTAGAACTACCTTCATTGGACCCATGTTTACATTTACTTTGGGAGATTGATACTTTGACAATGATTACGTGTATGTTCTTCTATTATTATATCCATCTAATGACCATTATTGGAATTTTTTCTTCACTCAACAAATTTATGCTATCTATGTTTACAAGAATTAATGGCAGATCCTAACTTTTCCTGGATATATATCATAATTTTCTTAGCTATTCCGCTAGCTAGAATCATCCCACGTCTTTTGGCAAAACGAGGTATAGGAAAAAGTTTCATTCAACCTCAACAGCAAAAACCATTTGAACCTAGTTTTGTTAAACCGTCTCAAGAACATCAGTCAGAATCCTTTGAACCTCAAATGGATCCCTCTGAACCTCAATCAAAAAATGATCTTGTTTTAGGAGTGCTTAATAGAGGTTCAAAATCTTTTGAAAGTATTCAAAAAAATACTGGATTAGATAATCAAGAACTTGATGCTATTTTGGAACACTTGGAAAAAAATGGATTGTTAAAAGTAGTTGAAAAACAAGGCATGTTTGGTCCTAAAACTGAATTATATCCTACTGACAAAGGATTCAAAGAATATTATTCTTAGATTATATTTTTTGTAATTGCCTAAATCTCTGTGGTGTGAATTGATAATAAAATATTTAAAAATGAATTTTCAATTTAACAAAAACTAACCCGTGTTTACTTTTATTCTTAATTTGATATCTCTGAGTTTACATAAAGTTGAGCCAAACCACATCTATTATACAAAGAATCTTAAGCCATTTGGTTTCAAGAGTGGCCGAGTCTGTAACTTGTCATGTATTTCTTGTGGTTTACTTGTTGTCCTGATTCATTTTATCAGAAGCATAATTTGGAAGCAAAGATGGTATCCAAGCATGAATAAATAATGCCACACTCATTGACATGGCTCTACACCAATGGGCTTTGTAATTTGTATTGTTTTCTTTAAGGTGGTTCACAAGTTAATTTGGTCAAGGGGTGGGCTTTAAGGTATTGATGTGTGCCGGGGGCGGGTTAACACGTGTAAGTTTGAACGCCCTCTGATTTTTCTTATCAGTGGACATTTTTATCACCTAGTAAATGTTGTTTCTTAATCATAAAGTTTTCTTTGGTTTGAGTCTAGGAGAAGATAAAAAGATCATTTGTAATTCCATGAAAAAATAGTAAATCTTCAAAATATTGTAATTTTTTAACCTTTTGTTATGCCTAGAAAATTTTTGTTTAGCATCCTTTTAAATTAGTAGATATCCATTACTTGGAGAAAGTGGACCGGATGGTGTCTGTGACTTGCAAGGAACAGACCGTACAGTTTTTTGCCCAAATGTTGAATTTTGTTGAGTGGGAATCATCGTTGCCCTTTGCATGTTTTGTGGATGTAGTTGCAGCTTGAAAAAGTTTTCTTATCCTCAAACTTAGTTCAAATTTCGTTGGTAGTACAACATGTATGGGGTAGAGATAAGGGCACGTCATTTGACCTTTTTTGATTCAATTTTAGAAAATTTGTAAATACGGACGTATCTAATCTGATTTTATTGGCTCGATTCAAAGTATTTTGGACGATATCTGCACTATCAATATCTGGAATAATCGTAATGATGTTGTTTGGCGGTACTGATGCTCCATTTTCTCAAGACACAATACAAGAATCAATCAAGACAGGGTTTTCTGAACGTGTAGAGGACAATCTGCTTGATCTGTACAATTCCACATTGAATGAATATGGTGATGGACAAAACAATATTTTGAGTCCTTGTGATCTGGCAGATTCTTTTGATTCCATTTCAGGAATTAGCACATGTGATACAGTTGATGATTTTAAGGACTAATGATTTGCATAAATTCCAAAAAAATACAAAACATCTCTATCGGATATTTTAGATATTCATCAAGATATTCCATGATGCTAGAACGTATGATGAATTTAAAACAGACAAAAATTAAATATTATACATGAAAATCTCAAATGAAATTCTGCAGTTATTACATGAACAGATTGCAATGGAGGCCAATGCCTCAAATTATTATCTTTCAGTATCTTCTTGGTGTAATGTAACAGGTTATAACGGAGCAGCATGTTTTTTCCAAAACCATTCTGCTGAGGAACGAGATCACATGCTGAAAATCATCCAGTACCTCAATGAGTTAAAAATACATGTGGAAATTCCACCGACTGAGAAACCCCCTCAAAGCATAGAATCCCTTGAGCAAGTATGCAAAACATCCTTGAAAAACGAACAAAATGTGACAAAATCAATTAACAAAATTATTGACACTGCACAAAAAGAAAACGATCACAGAACCAACGTATTCTTGGAATGGTTTGTAAACGAACAGATTGAGGAAGAGGACCTGTTTGAGACCATCATGCAAAAGTTTGACGTCATAGGACGAGACAAGCTTGCACTGCATCAAATTGACAAGATTCTGGATGAACTCAAAGATACAAAAGATGCCTGACTTTCAATCTTAAACAAAACAAAGAAAATGAAAAAATTAACACCGTCACAAATCAGAAAACATGACATCAATCAAAAGATAATCCACAACCTTACAAACATGGAATCCAGACTGGTGCTGTTCTCCATTGTAAGGAAACCCCTGTCTTCTGCAGACATATCTGCAAAACAAAAAATACCGTTAAGCACTGTTTATAGTAAATTGCAGACTCTTGAAGAATTATCTCTAGTTTACGTTGAAAGAACAGAACTATCTGAAGAAGGTCACAAAGTAAAATACTACAAAAGCAGAGTCAGGGGAATCGAAATCTCAATTTCAAAACAAGAACCTGAATTACTTTTAATAAAAAACAAGATCTGACTTTTTGAATTGTTTCTAAATCTAGACTGTATGGAAGACATCACATGTGGGGCAACATTTTTTCCTTTTGAGACTATTTGCTGTATAGACATGTCCACACCCGTCACAAATGTGAATGGTAGCAGTCAACACCATATGACACATAATTAACCATCATTAATTAAGCGTACATTAGAAAATCACAATCAAAAACCTCTTGAATCATTATTTTGATTTTCTCTTTGATCGAAGTGCAATATTGCAGCATGGACACAGTAAAACCTGCGTAAGCAAATATGCATCACATGACGTGCATCTCTTTATTCCTTGGTCGTATCTTTTCTTGTCTGCCCTGTATCTCTCACAAATTCCTCTGCATGCCAAATTACTTACCACATACAATACAAGCAAAATATTCTATAACCATTTGGCTCATTACAACATCCTAGAATGATGATCTGAATAATTAGGGAGTTCAAACCGAAACTGAACATAATGGCATTAGATGTTGAATTTCGCCAGTTGCTTCAAAGAGAACTTGAAAAAACCTTGGACAGGATAATCGAAGATAATAAATCTGATTTTTCAAAGATATGGCAATGTGAAAATGAGAATGACTTTCTTTATGGATGGCATCTGGGAAAGGCAGATGACTTTTGTATGAATCAGTATTTCATACACTATCATAAGACACCAACTAATGAAGACAGAGATGAGATCCGAGGAATGTTATTGCTACATGCCAAGGATTTCAGAGACAAACTGGCAAAATAGAGTCATTTTTAAATAATAGATCAGTTGCGCAATTGATTTAATTTGATCATCATCTCAATGTTTTCTTACAACAAGATCCAAAGCTAGGAAAAATCATTCTCAATTCATGTTCAACTACACAAAACTGACAAAAAGACCAAAACAGTCCCCTATCCGTAACGGGAATAACTGTTCCACAGTTTGATTCCCTGTTAAAAGAAATCAAAAAACAGTACAAAGCCACAGAAGAGACACGTCTATCAAAAAAGAAAAGACTGCGAGAGATTGGTGCAGGACACAAGTTTGATCTATCCCTCAAAGACCGAATTCTAATGTTTATGATGTACTATCGAATGTACACAACATATGACATGTTGGGAATGATTTTTGATCTGGATAAATCAAATGTAATGAGGGACATTAGATATTTAGAGCCTGCAATAAAACAATCAATTCCGATTCCTGCCAAAAAATATGCAGATGCCAAAAAGCTCAAAACCGTGCAAGAGTTACAACAGTTCTTTCCTGAATTAATTGTAATTACAGATGGAACAGAACAGCCAATCCCAAGACCGAAAGATCGTGCCAAAAGAAAATCGCACTATTCAGGCAAAAAGAAAAAACACACAGTACAAAATCAAATTACAGTAAATCTTGATGGAGTCATAATCCACAAATCTACACATTCTCCAGGCAGTCATCATGATTACAAAATATACAAGGCAAAACATCCGGTACTGTCTGAGGAGCTGTTACAATTTTATGATCTTGGGTATTTGGGAATTCAAAGGCTTTCCAGACCAAATCAGCATTATACCATGCAAGAAAAAGAAGAACAGAGAGCTGAACGCATCTCAAAAGGAATGGAACAGATCCCAATCTAAAATCAGAATCAAAGTTGAGCATGTCATTGCTCAAATCAAGAAATTTAGAATTAGTAGTGATGTGTTTAGGAACAAACTATGCAGATATGATAGAACAATGAGATTGTATGTGGAATTGTTAATTTCAAGATAAGATGGAAAGACGAGCTTGTTGTGATTCCATGACATTACAGAAGAATCAGAAATCAAACGGAATGAAAGGTTGGATTTTGTTTGTAATTGCGCAACTCATCTACTATACTATATCAAAATGAAAATGATGAAATTATTAAACAGAAGAACAGTAGATGGAAGACCTATGTACAAATATCATTTTTCAATTCCACCTAAAATGATTAATGAACTTGGATGGGACACATCTCAAGAATACACATGCAACATTAAAAATGGAAAATTGGTAATTGAAAAAATAAGGAGAAAAAAATAGGCATGTTTGGATTAAAGAAAAAAGAAAAAAAACTGAGAAAATCAATGTACAAAAACAAACAACTAATGTAATATCGAAAAAAGTTCACGTATCGGGATATATTTTTAGAGATGATGAAAACTTGGTGTCAGAAAATAGGGTGTTGTCACCACGTGGAGAAGGCTGGCTTCTTATTACATCATCTGGAATGTTTTTCATTTTAGATTCAGAAGGAATGCATTTGAATCTTAATCACAATATCATAGAATCATTTAGTATTGAAACAAACAACAAGGTTTCTGTTTCATGGAGTGAAAGTGCAGGAATCTTTGACTATCAATTTAGAATAAAAGATGGAGAAGAAGAAGCCAAGAGAATAGTAAACTTAGCTAATGAACAATTTCGTTATAGAGGAAGTTCGGTGCAGCAAATTAAATTATCTGAATCCGATGTTGAACAGACTAAGATAGATTACATTGTCAGATTCGAAAAACTTGTAGAATTAAACCAAATAAAAGAAAAAGAATTAGAACCAAAACTAGATGAGATAAAAAATGACGATTCAGATAAACAGAAAAAGAGATTAAAGATGTTATCTGAAATTAACAAAGCTAGGGAAAACATCAGGATGTATCAGAAAAATATTGAATATGTTGATGAAATACAAATAACAAGATCCTATAAAATTCCTGAAAGCATATCAAATGGTAACGTATGGAATGATTGTTACTTTGATGAATCAAGAAATGCATTTGTAACCTTTAGAAAAAAATTTGTAGAAGAATCAACCAGAAAACCCAGAGAAATACAGGGACAGTTTGAAGAAGAAATGGGAACAAATTGTGGCATCATAATACCTGAAGAAAGAATCACATTCAGATTTGGATATCCTGTTATTGCTAACACTAATCAAGATGGAAAACATGTATGGTCAATTTTATGTACATTAACTGATGATATGCTTACAGAAGAAATAGTTCTAGCTAAACTCAAATCAAGAAAAGACAAATCAGATGATGAATCTGCTATTTATGACACTGTATCAAAACAATGGCTTGGGGGTGATCTGAAAATGTCTGAGAAAGAATACGAGATTGGTCACAAAAACAAGATATGGCGATGTACAGAATCATTAGAGGAGAAAATTAAATGGCAAAAACAAATGAATGCATCTGTTTCATATGACTGAATCAATCATAAAATAAAAAATACTAGAAAAAAATAGACTGAGGTTAAATGATAACAGAATGGAAAACATCTTTTAGATATTTTGTTTAATTTGCCTTGCAATGTCTCTTGCATGTCTTGATGATATTACTACTGAAGAAATTGTATTTCCTGTGTTCCAGTTCAAAATTACATTGTTTGTCTGGGTATTGCAAAAAACCAGATCAATTATGGATATTTCAAAAATTGTTCTGTCTTCTTTTGTCTTGGCAGATATTGTATCTTGGGATATTGTGAGGATGATGTCCACGTCATCTATTTTTGCTAAAATTGGGATTGATTTCATATGGATAAAATTGAATTTACATTTAACCTCAAATTACAAGTTTGAATTCATTTTTTGTGTAATTAATTTAAAATAAAAAAAAGCAGTCATGTCTAAATTTTGTCATGATCTGATTTACAAAAATGTCCAAGTAAATGAGACAATATCAGTTTAAACAATCATGAAACTATTACATCTCATAATTTCTATAAATCTAAACTTTTTTATAATTTATGATATGTATTATGTTCATGGTGAGCATAGTAAAAGAGCGAGGATTTTACTATCTAAAGCACCACATACAGGGAAAAGAAAAGAGAAAATACCTGGGCAAGGCAATCCCAAAAAACATAGAACACCTCAAGAAAGAATTCCTAAAACAGTTTTACTGTGAGGATTGGGATGAAAAGATACGGTCAATTGGCAAGAAATATCAAAAAGAGGTGAAAAAAATTCCACAGTCAATCCAATCAAAAAATTTTGAGAGTTTTGGAATTGCATTTACTTACAATACTCAGAAAATTGAAGGTTCCAGTCTCACTAAAACAGACACAAAAGACCTGCTTGTATTTGGCGTGACTCCTGCAAAGAAACCACAGATCGATGTCATAGAGACAAAAAAACACTATGAATTATTCATGAAACTGGTGACATCAGAAAAAATGCCAAATCTTACAAAAAAAATAGTACTTCAATGGCACGGGGAAATTTTTGATCAGACAAAGATAGGGGAAGCAGGAAGCATCAGATCATACAGGGTAGGTGTAACCACTAGTGAGAAGATAGACTTTGCGCCTGTTGCAGAAATCCCAAAGAAATTGGCAGAATTCTTTGACTGGATTTGCAAATATGACGCAAAGAAAAATATTGCAGAGTTTGCATGCCTGGCACACTACAAGTTTGTATCAATACACCCGTTTGGGGATGGAAACGGCAGAATCTCACGTCTCATCATGAACTATGTCCTGTTGAAATATAACTATCCGTTGCTAATGATAAAAAATACAGACCGAAGGCCTTATTTCAAATCATTAGAGAAATCTCAATTAAATCAAGATGAGATTCATTTCCTGAAATGGTTCATGAAGTATTACATCAAAGAAAATAAGCAATATTTGTAAAAAAATTATTTTGAAGTACAAAACCTCTCAAAAGAAGGACTAGAATCATTGAGTATCTTTGTCCTTAAATTAATTTGATCATTATGTGATATGGAAGAACTGGTTTGCATCTCAAAGAGAAAACTGAAAAAACTAGAAGAAAATTTTCTCACATACCAAAATGAAATAAAAATACTAAAAAAAGAACTAGAGATAAACAGATGAAAAATCTGCCTATCCTGGTTTTGTTTTTGATGGACGAGTAATTGATACCTTGACAGGATCCTGTCTTGTTATCTCCTCTAAAAGACTCTCTACCATGCCTCCTATCTTTTCAATCTTTTCTAGTCTGGTTATCACTCCATTTAGTGCAGACTGATCATCTTTTGCTATCTTTTCATAGAGTCTCTCATCTAGAATGAATCCGCATTTTGAGCATCGCTGGGATTCTGGAGTATTTTGTTTGCTGCAACGATAGCATGACTTTAGCTGAATGGCAGTCTTTGCGTCGTCTTTATCCTGTGCCTTTATGCCATGAAGCTCAAGTATTGCATCTTCTGCATCCTTGCCTGACAGGTGTACATACTTTTTTACCATCTCAGAGCCCGGACTCCAATTCCCATAGACTCTGAGTGTCTGGTCTGAGAGCTTCTTTGATAACATGGTAAGCTGCGAATGTCTAAACAAATAATTCCAGACACGTCTCTTGATCTTGGCTTTTGCAGTACAGCGCCTTAGTTCCTCTCTTAGGTATCCGTATGATACTTGCTTTGTCTTTGACTTTGGAGAAAATGAATGCCACAAAGGTGCATGCGGGTCATCTTGCAATGGATGGTCATTTATCCATTCAAGCAACGGCTTGAATGATACCACCAGTGCAACGCGCTTGTTTCCAGTCTTTCCATGTGTGCTTAGAAGAACATAATTTTCCTTGAATTCCACTCCACCTACTTTTAGGTTTAACAGTTCTCCTGGCCTGAACGCACCCTCAAACATTGTCCAAAACATTGCACGGTCTCGTCTGTTTGTGGTCTTTCCGATAATCTGCTGCACCTCTTGCGCATCCAAAAGATCCTCTGATCTAATCTTTTCTTCCTTGCTGTTGTACTTGCTTGGCTTTATCCAGGATATCTCATCGCAGTACCCGTCGTCTCTGTTTCCAATCTCATCTTTTTTTGCATAATGGACCAGCCTAAGCAAAGTCAATGCAAATGCCTGTTTGCTTTCACCGCCATACTTTCTTGACAAGATATCTGACAAGACAGCCTCACAGTCTTTTTTTGTGGCATCAATTATGCTGACATTATTCTTCTCAAAGATTTCAAGCAGTGGTCTTATTCTTTCACCATATACCGTTATCCTGCCGTCTGACAGCCCAAAGAGTTTGAGTTTTTCTAGAAACTGGATTCCGACATTGCCATCCTTGTAGTGTAGCAGACGATTCTTGCTGTACTGAATTCTTCGCCCATACTTGTGGATGTCAATTGGTTCTGTACTGTATGGTTTTTCCTGTGTTTTCTCCTTGCTCATCTTCTTCTCAAAAAAAACATTGAGCATTTTGACTTGAGGTCAATTTTTTCCCGATTTTAGGGGAGGGCGTGCAATATTACTTGTGTGTGCCGGGGGCGAGTTTCGAACTCGCGACCTCCAGATTATGAGTATTGCCTTAGTTGGAGAACCGTTAGAGTTTACCAATTGAACTGGCACTCTAACCAGGCTGAGCTACCCCGGCATGATATATGGTCAAAAATTTGAGAAATTAAATGATTCTAATTTTACTTTATGTCCTTCCAGGCCATATTTTCATTTTTGACCCAAAGGAATTTTTTTTGTAATGCAGATGTGTACAATTTTTCCCATTCTGCACCGACCTCATCAGTCCATGCTTTGAACACTCGGGGGTCGATATAATTTCTTAAAGATGTACCAATATTGTAATCTTTAGTTTTTTCAGATAAATCGATTTGAAATTTCAATTTTTCTAGTCTTTCTTTGTGTTTTGATTTTTGCTTTTTGATTTGTTCATTTAATGTCTTGATTCTTTTAGTCTTACTTTTCTTTTGAGTATCTGTTTTAGGTTTACTGGATTCTACTTTTTTGAGAGTTTCCTGAGTTTTCTTCCAAGCTTGGGTTTTCTCTGCATTTTTCAAGGTATCTCGTTTCTTTTGTAATGCCTTCTCAAACGTCTTAGGAATTGTTCTTTTGTGGTTACACATCATGGCAGCTTTTAGATTTGCCAGTTTTGCATGGTATATTTTCTCAGTTGCTGTCTTTTTTTTCATGTTGTCATGCTGAACAAGATAGTTTTTGACTACATTTGTTGCGAGATATGTTCTGAATACTTTGGCAGTTAGACCCTTTACGATACTGGAATAATACACATTGACATGTCTTGAAGTGATACCATCAAAAATCTCATCTTTTGGTTTTTTCTTTTCTATAATCTTTTTGAGATTCTCATGAAATTGTTTATCGTGACCCTCTGCAATTACCGTCTCTTGCCATCTTACACTGTCTTTACCTAGAAAATCAAATTCAATAGAATTAGATGTAATTTTGATGTGCTCTTTTCTTAGAGTTGTAGCGCCTACAGTATCTGCCTCATCTGGATCTTTTTCGTCCCCTACCCTCATCGCAGTTCGATAAATCAAATAACATGCAGTAGAGATTCTACTGATTTTTGGATCTTTACTTTTCATGTCTTTGACAATTCTGTCTTTAATCTTGTCAATTTCATTTGCAAGCTTTACTGCTTTTTCATATTTTTCTTTGTCTCTATCTTGCTTTAATCCTGCAGTATCTGCAAGCCATACGTATTTTCTTTTTTGTGTTAGAAAATCCATCCAGCTAGCTAACCACATTGAATTTTTATCATGAATTATTTTGCCCCATTCACCTTTAGGTACTTTGGCTTCTTCTCCAAGATTTAGTGTTACATCTTTTGCAAAAACTGGTGGTTTCCATTTCCCTCTAAGTGGATGTTCTCCTCTCCCAATGAATATTCCTGGTGGCTCTGCCATGTAGTTTCCAACTTCGACTTTCTTTCCATCCATGATGGCAATACCGAATTTTGTCTTTAGTTTTTTTCGTATCTCTTTTCTTTCTGTAGCCTGAGATTTCTTTTCTTCCTTACTCATCATTTCTTTGCGATCTTTTTCTTTGTCGATTATTTTGTAAGCATTTGAAAAATTAATATCTTCATATGATATTTTTTTAAATTTTGAATTTAAAGTTTTAGCAAAATCTGCGGTAAAGTTTTTCTGAAACACTTTATCCTGTGCATATGGCGTATCTTTCTTTTTGGCCCACTGGTACACCATTTCTTCTTGGGCTAGATCAAGATTTACAGACTCCCCTTTGATTTTTATCTTGATTCCTTGGGTCTCATATGCGGGAGGAAACAAGATTCCGTTGTGTTGTAGTGTTTTCCATTTCATTTCATTTCATCTCAAAATTGTGGACTTTGGTAAAATTCTATTTTATCTGTATATCAATTTAGCGTAATAATCTTAGCTAGAAAATAGCTCTTTACTCATGTATTTTTCAAATTCTAGGTCTGTTTTCATCTTTTTTGCCTCCATAAACATGGCAGCATCAGTACCGACTACATATCGTGGCAACATTTTACCATCATCATGAATTGCCTTTATGACCACATCTGCAACTTGAGATGGCGCAGTTCCCATCTCTACCATCATTTTTAGACCTGCCAAAATGTTGTCAGTTAATGTTTTGTATTTTGGATCTGTCTTTGATTCTGGGACTTTCATTGAATTGAAAAAGTTGGTTTTGATAACTCCTGGCTCAATCACTGTAGTTTTAATCCCAAATTGACCCAGCTCATATCTGAGACATTCTACCAGTCCTTCTAATGCAAACTTTGAACTGATATAAGCTGGCGAACCTGGTAGTCCCATTCGTCCTACAACCGAACTAATGTTGATAATGTTTCCTGAGGTCTGTTTTCGCATTATGGGGGCAACCTCTTGAATAATTCTAACAATGCTGAAAAAATTTGTTTCAAATTGTTTTCTAAAATCATCTATTGTAACATCTTCAGTACAGCCAAACTGTCCATATCCTGCATTGTTAACTAGTACATCCAATCTTCCACTTTTATCAACAATTTTTTTAATTGCAGAAACAATTGATTCTTCTTTATCGACATCTAGTTCAATTAATTCCATTGCAAGATTTTCTTTTTTTGCAGCATGTTCTAGTTCTCCTGCTTTTTCAAGATTTCTCATACTGGCAAATGTGTGATATCCGTCTCTTGTCAATGACAATGCTGTCTCTAGTCCGATTCCTGATGAACTGCCTGTTACAAGAGCAACTTTTTCCATATTAATTATGAATTCTTGTTATATTTATCCCATTTTGATTAATCATACTAGCGGTTTGTCCCCTTCAATAGGATCTATCAACTCTGTTTTCTCCCCGGAATTAATCCTCTCCAATATTTCTAATGCTGAATATTTATGCAGATATTCATTATTGTTACCACATCTGTATGAGAATGTACATCTTGGGCACCCTGATTCGTTTTTGCAGGGACATTCCTTTACAATGACCATGCTTCGTTCTAGAGCATTTTCAAATCTATCATAGAGGGCCTTACTAGCACCACTGCCTCCTATTGCGCCATCATAGATGAAAATCAAGCCTGAAGTGCCAAGTGAAATGCCTCCCAAATCTTGAGATACTCCGCCTGTTATCATATTGCTTCCCTCAATCACCACGTGCTCTGTTGCATGATACCCACTGGCCTCTGCATATTCTTTATCTTTTGATTCTTCAATTATTTTAAGAGGCCTTGGTGCATGAAATACAATGCCTTTGGTTACAAAATCATATTCTAATGGGGTATCTAACTCTACTTTTTCTCCTTGTGTGATCTCTTGACCTAATTCAATATTGACATAACCGTATACCTTTTTTTCAATATGTAATTTACAAAATGCAACCTCGATACCATTTGCTACTCTTTTCTCGTAAACTGTCTCAATAGTTGGCCATTCTTCTGTCAATGACTTTGTATAGTATGGATAATCCCTTGGAATTCTTTCTAGTTTTGCATAGTTTTTTTCTGGATAATCAAACTCTTTTACTTTGTAACGTATTCCAGCTAAAAAATAGATTGCATCTTTATGCAATTCTTCTAATGCTATTGGCAATACTCTGTCGCCTACTTTTTTTCCATCCAAGAAAATATCTACTGATTTCCCAATCCCTCTGATGCTGTACTCACTTAACATTGAATTAATTTTATCCAAATTTGGAATAATTCTATTGTTGAATTCCTTTAGATTCTCATTGATAATGTGATGTTCAATTATTTCTTGGTGTTCTTTTAGTTCATGTTTTGATATTGGCCTGTCACATGCCATGGCCAGCACTTGAAATTCTTCTACAAATGGATTCTTGGGATCAATGTATGTTTTTTCGATATCTTCAAAATAGTCATCAGGATGATTTTTGTAATATTGTGATATGGGATCATTTCCCAAGGCCAAAAACGCATATCCTCTTTGACCTTTCCTAGCTGCCCTTCCTATTCTTTGAATTAACCTATTTACTGGAATAGTCGATGATATCACGCAATCAACATTACCTACATCTATGCCTAATTCAAGGGTGGGAGTGCATGAAATTGCTTGCAGACTGCCTTCTTTGAATTGTTTTTCAACTGACATTCTATAATTTGCCATTAATCCTGCCCTGTGAACTTTGATGTTGACTCTATGTTTTTTTGCCTGTATTGCTAATAATTCTGAATTTAGATGTGAATTATTAAAAACCATCGTCTTGTGATTTTTCAGAGTCAGTTTCTTTGTCAACTCTACCATCAAAGCCCTCTGTGTTCGAAGTGATGGGAATAACATTACAAAATCGGTCTGTCCCTTTTTACCTGAACCCTGAATTTTTTGCATATTTTCTCCAAATAGTTTTTGACAGAATTTTTTTGCATCATCAAGTGTGGCTGATGCTGCCACAAATTGTAATTTATTGGTACAAATTCTTTTGAGTCTTTTTATGATATAATGCACATTTGATCCAAAAATTCCAGAATACACATGGGCCTCATCTGTCACAAGAATTCTAGTTGATGATAACAATGATGAGAATTTTGTTTGATGCCACATATGATAATGCAATATATCAAAATTAGTAATTAGAATTTGAGGCGGACTATCAATAATTTCTCTCCTCTCCTCGAGTTTTGTATCTCCATCAAAGACTTTGACTTTTACATTTATTTTTTCTGCAAATTTTTGAATTTTTGGATACTGATCCCGTGCTAGTGCTTTTGTAGGATATACAAAAATTGCAAATACGTTTCCCTCACTTGCATCTTTTTTTATTCTTTGAATTACTGGAATCAAAAATGCTTCTGTCTTTCCAGATGCAGTGGGTGCCTCAATTACCACATTTTCCCCAAATGTGATTTCTTCAATTGCCTCTTCTTGAAATTTGTAAAATTGCTCGATTTTTAGTTCTTTGAGGTGTGCAGTTATTGATTCATCTAATCCCAATTCTTCTATTTTACAGCCCATTTTAGGCTCAGGATTACTCAAAACTTTGTATTGTGAAATATAGTCTTTTTTTGAAAATAGTATTTTTTTAGTAATTTCATCTGGTTTGTTTTTCCCAATCATCTCTTTGATTTCATTTTCTCCTCTGATGATTCCTTCATCTTTGAGTCCTTCAGCCAGTCCTCCTTTAGTTACTAGTCCTTTGTCAAACCTTGAAAGAAATTCTAAAAATACCTCATCTGCATTTTTTGAAAATTCTAACAGATCCTCAATACCGCACTTTTCACAAGATACGTGCATTTTTTTGTTGAATGTTTTTTGGATTTCTATCTTTGACTTGCATTTGGGACATGAGAACTTCAAGATCTATTTGATAAGAAATGATTGATGATTTATTGTTTGATAGGTACTAAGGCCCATGACATTATTAAGCTAGAACAGAGTCTTGAATTTAAAAATGAAAAAAATAGAAATTAATAAAATTTACAATCAAAACTGTATTGAAGGGATGACTTTAATCCCTAAAAATAAAATTGATCTTGTTATTACTGATCCGCCATTTGCGATAAATTTCAAGGCAAAAAAGGCAAATTATAACAGAACTTCTTCTAGGGTATTATCTGGTTATAATGAAATTAAACCTGAGGATTACTATGATTTCACATTTGCTTGGATGAGTGAGGTTTTTAGAATTTTAAAGGATTCTGGAAGCATGTATGTTTTTTCAGGATGGAATAATCTTAAAGATATCTTACGTGCCCTAGATGATGTCGGATTTACAACTGTAAATCATGTAATTTGGAAATACCAGTTTGGAGTAGTTACTAAAAGAAAATTTGTCACTTCTCATTATCACTGCCTTTATGTTTGTAAAAATGACAAGAAGCGAAAATTTTTCCCATTTTCTAGGTTCATAAAAGATGAGAAAACAAAAGATGGACGCAGTCTTCATTATCGAGACAAGGAAGATGTCTGGGATATCAAAAGAGAATATTGGACAGGGGATGAAAAAACCCCAACTAAACTTCCATCAGAAATAATTAAAAAATTATTGGAATATTCAAGTGAAAAAAATGATCTGGTGCTTGATCCGTTTCTTGGTTCTGGTCAAGTTGCGGTAGTTAGTAAATCTCTTAAGCGAAAATTTCTGGGTTTTGAAATAGTTCCTGCTTATTACAAATTTGCTAAAAAACGACTAGATACTGATACCTATAGAATTAAAAAATCAAAATAGGTCACTATTCTTTTTTTACAGGATCATCTGCTTTTTTTTGACCAATCTTTGATGTGATATTCTCCCTTAATTCCTCATCTGTTTTTCCTTCAATTTTTACTCCAGCTGATTTTGCAATCATCTCTAGTTTTTCTCGCTCTGTTTCAACAGGCCCTGAGATTTTAGGAACTTTGTCAGTGACTTCCTTCATCTGTTCTTGAATTTCATTTTTGGCTTTGTTATACTCGTTGACTGCTCTTCCCATTTTTTTAGCTGCACCTGGAAGCTTACCTGTTCCCAAAATCAGTACTAGTGCAACAAAAATGATTATCATCCATTCGCTTCCGCCGATGTTTAGTGAACTCTCAACCATGTTTTGATATTCTTTAAATTGAAATTAAACGTAATGTTCCAAATTTATGCCTGAATAACTAATTTTACCCTTGAATTCTTTGTGGCTCTAATTTTTTTCTAGCATTTATGGCAAATAATGCTACACCTATCCCAATTATACAAAATACCACATACGGTGTCTCATTTCCAAATGATTGTGTAATTGGACCTCCGATAGTTGGCCCTATTGCCCACCCCATACCAAAAACTGTTTCATATGCGCCAATAATTTTTCCTGATATTGCTTTTCGAGTTTTACTCAAAATTATCTCCAACGTTAATGGAAAGAATATGCTAAATCCAAATCCCATCAGAACTAGTGCTATACCAAAAGTAATGATTGAATCAGCAACTACTGAAATTGCCAATCCTGCTGATACTGCAATAGTCCCTGCAATCAAAGTTTGACTTGTTTTTCTTGCAAATTTTCCTGCTAATGCAAGAGACACAACTCGTGATATTCCAAAGACAAAATACAATAGCAAAATATCTGAGGCAGACATTCCACTGTCATTAAGAAATGCTGGATAAATTGTGAGTATTATTCCAAAAGAAGATGTACAGAAAATTAATAAAATTATGACCTCTGGAAATCTCTTCATCTCCTTTATTGATGAAAATGAGAAATGTTCATGATGCTTTTTTACACTTTTTCTAGATGCTAAAAGTGCGGAAATTATGGCAGCTGCGAGAATAAAAGCTGCAATTTGGAACAAAATCCTGTATGTTACATCCAGGCCCTCTAGTAATGCCGTACCAAGTAATGGGCCTATCATAAAGCCCATTACAAAAAACATTGTAAACCATGAGATATGCTTTACTCTATTTTTTTCAGAACTTTCATTTGAAATAATTGCTTCACATGGAGGCCAGAAAAATGCATGTGCTACACCCGTCATTATTCTAAATCCCATAATTTCTGGAACTGATTGCGCAATTGATAGGAGATAAATTGACGCAGAATTTATTGCAGCCCCAACTGCAAGCAAGTATCCGTTGTTAATTCTGTCAAGAAGAATTCCAACAAAAAGTGGAATAAACATGTAAGGGATAAAATTCGTTAATCCGATTAATCCCAGTTCAGAATATGTTGCACCAATGACATTCTTTGCAAATACTGGTAGGATTGGACCATGTAATCCATATGAAATACCGATGATTAAACCAGTAATGTTGACTAGTATGAGAACTCTGTTCATTTGTAAGCTGCAACCATTATTGCGCCGCCCATAAGATCTTTCTCAAATTCCACTCTTGAGAATTTTTCTAATATCAATCCTTCAAGTTTTTTGTTTTTTGGCCATCTTTTGTAGGTTCCATACAGAGTACCGAATTTTAATCCCAATCTTCCTCCTGCCGCAAATGCCAAAATTGGTAGAATGCATCTGAGATAAAATGAAACCCCTGCTCTGAAAAATGCTTCATCTGGTTTTCCCAAATCTACTATTACAAATCGTCCGTCTTTTTTTAACACTCTGTGAATTTCAGAAATTGCAATTCTCAAATTAATTGCATCCCTTAAAGAATAACCGCATAACACTGCATCAAATTCTTCATCTTTGAATGGAATGTGCTCAAAAACACCATTTGCCATATCTGGTACTTTTTCTTCAAAAAATGTTCCAGTATTTTTTAGCATTGGCACTAGTGGATCATACAGTGTGATTGATATTTTGCCATCAGTTAATTTCATTGCAGTTTTTGACATGTTTCCAAAACCTGAGCCTGCATCTAGAATTTTATTTCCTGGAAATACTCTGTTTGAAATTCCTCGGGTACGATGCTCTTTATCTTTCCCTAATGAAATAATGGAATTGACTTTGTCATAAATTGGAATGATTTCTCGAAGTACTTCCATTACTTCTCCCCAATAACTTCCCAAACCCATAATCTATCGTCTCAGTATGCTTGTTTGAACAAGTTTCAAATCGTAGATTCTATTCTGGTGCAAACTTTGATGCATTTTTAGAATAATTTTGTAAATCCGACTCTGAAACTTTTTCAAATATTTTAGCTTCAGTTGTAATTTTTGCCATTTTGATATTATTGACACCGTCTTTTGCTTCTGCTTTTAGATTAATTGCTGCAATAGCAAGAGCTGCTGCATCATCCAAACTCAAATCATCTTTGTAATGTTTTTCCAAAAATGCATTTACATCATCAGCACCTGCACCAATTGCAATTGCTGCAAATTGGATGTATGTTCCACTAGGATCTGTGACATAGATTGATTCTCCTTTTTGATCAATTCCTGCAATAATCATGGATACTCCGTTTGGACGTACTCCTCCATACTGTGTAAATTGGTGAGCTTGATCTGCTAGGTGTTTGGCAACTGTTGCGACTTCAACGGATTCATCATATGTCATTTTATTTCCTTGTGAGAAGAATCGTGCACCATCTACTTGAACACGTGCATCTGGAATGTATCCTGCTGCTGCAACCCCAATATGATAATCTACTTGGAAAATTTTCTGAGTGATATTGCTAGTTTGTAGTGTTCGAGGTTTTTCTTCAACTGCCATGATGACTCCTTTTTTACTTTTGATACCAATAGCTAAAGTTCCTCTTTTTACTGTCTCAATAGCATATTCGACTTGGTATATTCTGCCGTCTGGTGAATACATTGTAGGTGTCATATCGTAACCGCGTGATGCCATCATATCATCACGAGTTTGTACCGAGTCAATTTAAGGGTAATTGTCTTGCCTGAATATGGGTGAGATCTGGAAATAGGGTTTTAAGTAAAATTAACAAATTTAATTTAAGAGATATGGTCAATCAACTCCTAGAATTCAAAGAAATCATTAGATCAAAACAAGTTCCAGAACAAAGAAAAACAGACAGACAGACTAGAAAACTTCTTCTCTACTTATTTACCAGTACTCGAGGTGGATTTACGCGATTACGAATAGTTATTCATCTCTTAGAACAGCCATACAATACACATCAATTGGCAAAGGAGCTTGACCTTGACTACAAGGCAGTTCAACACCACATGCAAGTTTTAGAGAAAAATAATATGGTTTCAAAAATCGGTGAAAAATATGGTGCAATCTTTCATTTATCAAATTTCCTTGAAATTAATATCGGTGCACTAGATGAGGCAATTGACAAACTAGACAGAAAGATGAATCATACCAAAGTCTATCTATAATTGGATTTCTAAATTTGCGATCTGAAATTTTGAACTAAGCTTAATATAATATGCCTCGTTTTTTAAATCATCTTGATTAAAAACGATCCTTTTGCAAATGCAACCAAACAAGTTAATGATGCATGTGACATAATTGGGATCAAAGACAAAGAATTACGTGAATATTTGGCAATGCCAAATAAAGTTTTGAGAGTAAAAATTCCAGTTAAAATGGATAATGGTAAAATTAGAATTTTCACAGGTTTTAGAAGCCAACACAACAATGACCGAGGTCCATACAAAGGCGGCATTCGTTATTTCAATCCTGAAGGTGGAGTCCAATACATGGAAAGAGAAGTTATGGCATTATCTTCATGGATGACATGGAAATGTGCAATTGTAGATATTCCACTTGGTGGCGGCAAAGGTGCAATCTATGTTAATCCAAAAACTGAAAAAATTAGCGATGGAGAATTAGAGAGACTGACAAGAGGATTTGCATACAAGATTTCTGAAATTATTGGTCCTGAAAAAGATATTCCAGCTCCTGATGTTTACACAACAGGTAGAGAAATGACCCAAATCATGGATACATTTAGCAAACTAAACGGTAACAAATATTCCCCAGGTGTAATCACTGGAAAACCCATCTCTATGGGAGGTTCACTTGCAAGAAATGTTGCAACTGGATTGGGCGTAGCATATACAGTTAGAGAAGCTGCAAAGACATTGAAAATTAATTTGAACGGTGCAAAAGTTGTATTGCAAGGATTTGGAAACGCATCAACATTTGCAGGAGAATATCTTGAAAAAATGGGTGCTGAAATAATTGGAGTTAGTGATTCTAAGGGCTCTATCTCTATTCCCAAGGGTGCTAAAGTTAGCGCAATTTTGGCACACAAAGTCAAGAAAGGTTCTGTTGTTGGATTTCCTGAAAGTAAAAAAATCTCAACTGAAGAACTGCTCACTACTAAATGCGATGTGCTAGTTCCGGGCGCACTTGAAAATCAAATTAATACAAAGATTGCAAATAAACTTCAATGTAAAATTATTGCAGAAGCTGCAAATGGTCCAACATTACCTGAAGCAGATCCAATTATTTTCAAAAAGAAAATCCTAGTTATTCCTGATATTTTAGCAAACTCTGGCGGTGTTTGTATCTCATATTTAGAATGGGTGCAAAACAACATGGGATACTATTGGACCTTTGATGAGGTCGCAAGTAAGATGGAGAAAAATATCATAAAGGGATTCAAAGACGCATATGCCCTAAGTAAAAAACACAAAGTCGACATGAGAAAAGCAACCATGGTTTTAGCAGTTGAGCGTGTTCTTGAAGCCTTTAATCAAAAAGGCATTTGGCCATAATCTTAGGTTAGATAAGATTCGTAACTTACTAATTGTTCAATAAACATTATTTTCCCTTTTGTAATAATACGTAGTTTTCTTTTAAAAGAAAGATCAACTTTTGTCCTTCTTTGCAATAACTGGATAGTTTTCCCAGTCAATGCTCTGCCTTTTTTGTCTCTGTCAAAAAGAATTATCAATCTTTCAAATTTTGCTGCAGAATCTGTAAAATTAACCATCCCTGCAAATCTATGAAATTCTAAAATTTTGCCTGCAAACCCAAGTCTTCTTAAGGCATTGGAATCTCGCTTTCCTTCAACTATAACAGCACTATTTTCTATCGTGTTTAATTGAAAAATAAATTCTTTTAATTCTAGAATTTCTTGCTCTGACACTAACACACCATGTGATTCATTTTAACATATTAAAGCAGAGCATATTTTTACTTGTAATGAATTTGTTGAATAGTATGAAAACTGAATCAGAAATCACTGAATATAGAAAAGTAATTGAAGAACGATTGGTAAAAGCTGAATCCATGGATGCCATGAAATACTATCAAGGAGTCCTTAAAAGTCTAGAGTGGGTAGTTACGGGACTAGACGTTTAGAAATGTCTGATGTATTACTTGTACAGAATACAAGAATAGAAGGTTCTGGATACTTGGGTGAACTTTTACAAAATGATGGATTTGAAATCACATCAGTAAATGCAAAACATGAAAAACTCCCAGAACAAGATTTCTCTCTAGTTGTAATTTTAGGTGCACCTGAAAGTGCAAATGATGATTTAGAATATTTACACGTTGAACAACAATTGATTAAAAATTCTGTGGAAAAAAATATCCCTGTACTTGGAATTTGTTTAGGCTCACAATTAATTGCTAAAACATTTGGTGCTAAAGTGTATGGTGGACCAAAAAAAGAAATTGGCTTTTACCATGATTTGAAAATTAGTAGCGAATCTCCATTTTTTTCTGGTTTTAAAGACCCATTCACTGTATTTCATTGGCATGGCGATACATTTGATTTACCTAAAGGTTCCATCAGATTGGCCTCATCTGAGCATTATCCTAATCAAGCATTTCAATACAAGAGTGCAATAGGTCTACAATTTCATTTGGAGGCAAATGAGGAGATGGTAAATTTATGGCTTGATAATACTGAGGAGAAATTACAAAAAATACCTTACATTGATCCACAAAAAATTCGTTTAGATATTGCTGAAAATATTTCAACTGTAAAATCAAATATGGATAATTTTTACAATAATTTTAAATCGACATTTGATCTTTGATCAAAGTTTAATATAGAAAAGTTGGGTTTTGACCAAAGTTTAACAAATTCATTTCTTACAAGTATTTAATCGAATTGATCGCATATTGAAGAAATCAATTATTTATATTTGTTAGGCCAAGTTTAATAGAATTTGATATAATCATAAATTATGAAATATTGTAAAAATCAAATATTTTCTTTGATAGTTGTTTTATTTTATGTAATTGTCTTGATAGTTATTTCCTTCTTATTGTTTACTCCCTATATGTGGGAAGATGATTTTTTGGGTAAATGGGCATCTGTTGTGACTATTCTTTCATTAATAGGAATTCCTATAACTTATTTTTTAAAACAACATACAAAAGAAAAAGAACAAAAACAACAAGTGACTGATGAACGAAATCTTGCCTCAAGAAATCTATATGGTGAATTACATGATGCATTACAAGCAATATATGGAAAAAAATACCCTCAAGATCTTTTGGATATTTTTATTAAAGATACAACTTTAACATTTACAAATCGATTTTTAAATCATGATATGTATGATGCTTTAATATTTTCTGGAAAAATTAGCTTTTTGAGATATGAATTGCAACAAAAAATCCAAGATGTTTTTAAAAAAATTAAACATCATAATTCTTATCTGAAATACATATTAGAACTTCAGGATAGATCTGAAGGCGAAGAAATTCCTGCAAACACCTATCGATATTATAGGTTGTTAGACAGTGATGAAAAAGCTCTTTTAGATGAAATTCCTATTGTTATGAAAAAATTAAAAGATGAGTTTGAATTTGAAACTCCTACTTAGATGTGGAATTTGAACGTCCTTTTGATTGAGTAATTGAAGGTCTATTGGTTGATGGTGCATTTTGACTACCATTCATTTGTCTTGGTGCATCTGAACTTTTTTGAACTGGAGCAGGTGCATTTTTACTATGTTGAACTCTCTTAGTATTTTTATCGCCCATACTTTATATTTCGTTATATGTTATTTAAGGAGGTCTCTTTGGGGTTCTGTGTAATCTTGGGGATATGGATTTATTCCGAATTTTTGTTCAATGAGGCATTTTGAATAATAGTTTTTCACTTGTTCTTGCCATCAACCTTAATCATTGAAGCTTGAGCTGAGGTCTTACCTCCAAGTGAACCATGTTTCTTTGTGAAATTATAGTAAACCCTCATTCCGTCTAGAATTGTTGTAGTGTCCATCTTTTTTAGACCTCTGAATACTTTCTCTCTCTATCCCCCGTCTTGCCGTTTAGTCCCTCCTCCATCTTGCCATCATCATCATCATCATCATCTAACTCCATGAATATCTCGCAGTGAGTGCAAATCTGATAAGAGGATTGTTGTAGTGGTTCGGTTTTGCTGGGTTATCAAGAGTTGAAAATGCAAATCTTCTTCATGCTACTACCTCCCAGCAGCAGCAGATGTCCGGTGTTTTTGAGGGTTTCTGTATATGGTGGTCCGTGTTTGGCAATTCTTCATGTTTACTTTTGCTTGGCAAAAAGTTGTCATGATGATGTTTTCCATTATTCGTTCTCTTTCTTTTTCAGGTCTACCAACTCTTGAAGTAACCTCAACATTTCTCTGTTTTGTCGGGCAAATTCAGGCATATTAAGAGACATCTCTTGGAGATTGCTAAACAATGTTGTATCATACCAGTGTTTTCTATGTATCAGGATCTAATTTATTAGAATGTCTATTTTCTTCTCAGATATATGCGGCTTGCATTTTTCTATAATAATCTCTTTTGTTGTAATGCCGCATGATAGATCATCGAGTATTTGTCCTGTTAAATTAGTAATGCACTCTATTTTTTCCTCATCTATTCCATATCTTTCCGTCAACACTTCCTTTGATTCATTGTTAACCAAAAAACCCTTCATTATATTTGGTAATTTTTCCACAAAGTCTTCATCTTGAATCTTCTCTAACTGGGTTAGCTGATACGCCTCTGTTGGAGCATGTTTTTTCACATTAGCGACAAACAGTCTTGCGTATGTCTCATTCAACCCCAACTCCATCAGTTTGTTTCCTATCTTGATTGCATCGTATTTGGATATGTCTTTCTGGATTTTTGACAAAAGTGCAAACAGCGACTTGTACTGTTGTTTTTGCCGCAATGTATTTGGATTAAGATCCGATACACTTCTTATCTGGTTCTCATTGGAGAGTCGGTTAAAAAATTGTATTGAATTTTTTACATCCTCATTATTGTCATCAAAAACACTCATGTGTTTAGTGCCTGATCTATCCTGAAACTGATACTGTCTAGCAAATCCATAGTTGTGTTTGGTTTTTTATATTCTGTGTTTCTCTTGAACCTGTCTGCCTGTGATAAGGAATATGGCATAGAGCGTCTGCTACGATGATGATTTCTCTTATCTATAATAATAGTCAACTGTTATCTTATGGCCGACACTTTAATTTATACATTATCTCGAGTGGTTCTGTATAATCTTAGTGATATAGATTTCATTCTAAATTTTTGTTCAATGAGGCGTTTTGAATGATAGTTCTCCACTTGTTGATTCAGTTATTTTTAAAATCCTCACCGACTAATCCCAATTCATACATATTCAAAAAATGGAAAATTAAAGACTTGTCTTCATTAAGCATAATTCTAAAAAAAGAATACAATGCAAGTTATAGAGACCTTAACAATTTACCAGTACTGTGTAATTCATGAAAAAGCAAATAGAGTCAGTTTAGAGAAAATCCATGTTATTTCACGTCCATATCCCCAAGATTACACAGAACCCCATATCACCAAGATTACACAGAACCATGGATCGTAATTATTATAATGGCGTTCGATGAATCGTTAAACATGAGTACCGTATTACAGTATAGAAAGATCAAAGTATCTTCCAAAGATGAAGCAAAGATGCTGGATCTTTTGCTATCTACCAGTCAACAATTCAAAGCCATTTCAAAGGATGAATATTTTATTACTGAGAAACAGTGCACTCTACTCACTAAAAAAAACATTCCGTATCAAAAGATATAATGAGATTAATCAAGAAGGTTAAACTTCATTACAAGTTACCAAAATTTCATAATGACGGTACGCGTATTTCCGGCAAAAAAATAAAAGAAGTAAAAAACTTCTTCATATCTAGCTATGGCGGACTATCTGTTGATAGTCCATCAGAGGGTTACTGGGAAGATGAAGGGTTTGTGTTCAAAGATGTGAATTTAGAATATTCTATCTTTATACCAAAATGAAAGTTTGAAACAAAAGTAAAAAAACAGATTCCAAAACATATAGAAAAATCCAAAAAAGATTTTGATCAGCTTGCAATACTTTGTTATTATCATGATGTTACATCTACCTGACCATTACTGGCATTTTGAACCAACGTAGTCGATTTGTTATCCCGTTTATTCTCATTCCTCGCTTTTCGCCAGGTGTCTGCCCATCCGGTGCACTGTGTGGCCTAACATGGTTATCGGGGTGATCCCCAGAGAATTCACATTGAAAAATTTACAAGATGCGGCATGACTGAGGAAGAAAAGAAAGAATGGCAAAGTAAGTTTGATAACTGCATAGCCGTATTTGACGCCTAGCTTGACATGATGAAAGAATTAAAAACAATTTTAGATACTAAGAGCAAATCAAAGGCCAGTTAATAGATGAGTTACGCAATTACAAACAAAAAACCCAACCTTTCATTCCGTCTGATTTCCAATTCTTCTGTAATGTCATGGAATCACAAAAGCTCGTCTTTTTATTTTATCTTGAAATTAACAATTCCGCATACTGCAACCTCATTGCTCCATCATATCTGCATAGTTTGTTCCTAAACACATCACCACTACTAATTCCAAATTTCTTGATTTGAGCAAGGCATGCTCAGCTTTGATTCTGGTTTTAGATTGAGATTCATTCCATTCCTTTTGAGATGATGCGCTCAACTCCTTGTCCTTCTTTTTCTTGTATGGTAGAAAAATGCTGATTTGGTCTTTTTGCCAGTTTTATGTGGTTGAACATGAATTGAGAATGATTGTGTTTCCTATCTTTGGATCTTGTTGTAAGAAAACATTGAGATGATGATAATTGATCAAATTGAATCAATTGTGCAACTGATCTATCATTTAACACCTTATTACTAAAATATTGATATTGTTAAAAAAACTATGCGACTAAAGTTTAATATAGTTAATTCCAATTTCATCGATTGAACTATGACTGCTGTGAAGAAAATTTTTGAAGACACAATTAAAACAAATCACAAAGTTATCACTGAAGAATTATCAAAAAACATTCTCAAAACTTATGGCGTTAAAGTTCCACCTTATGCATTAGTAACATCTGCTGAAGAAGCAGCAAAACAAGCAAAAAAAATTGGATTTCCACTTGTAATGAAAGTGGTATCACCACAAATTTTACACAAGACTGATGTTGGTGGAGTTAAAGTTGGATTGGACAATGTTGCTGATGTCAAAAAAACATTCACTGACATGTATGGTCGTTTATCTAAGAAAAAAGGCGTTGATGTAAAAGGAATTCTTTTGGAGAAGATGGTTCCAAAAGGAGGAGTTGAACTAATAGTTGGTATACAAAATGATCTGCAGTTTGGCCCAATGATTATGGCTGGATTAGGAGGCATAATGACTGAAGTTTTCAAAGATGTTGCATTTAGAATGCTTCCAATTACAACATCAGATGCAAAATCAATGCTAAATGAACTAAAAGGTTCAAAACTTTTAAAAGGATTTCGTGGCAGCGCTCCAATTGACCTAAACATGGTTGCAAATGCACTTGTCCAAATTGGAAAGATGGGCGTTGATAATGCAGATTACGTTAACAGTATTGACTTTAATCCAGTAATTGTATATCCAAAATCCTACTTTGTAGTAGATGCAAAGATTATTCTCAATAATGAATTAAAAAAGAATTCTATTTCTAAAGAAAAACCAAACATCACATCCATGGAGTCATTCTTTACTCCAATGTCTGTTGCACTAATTGGTGCATCTGCAACCCCTGGAAAGATTGGTAATTCTGTATTAGATGCACTTGGAAAACAAGATTACAAAGGCAAAGTATATCCAATTAATCCTAAACAAACATCAATTCTTGGAATCAAATGTTATCCTTCATTGGATGCAATAAAAGCTAAAGTTGATCTTGTTGTTGTTTGCGTTGATCTTTCAGCATGTGGACCAATTATGGAAACTTGTGCAAAGAAAGGAATTCACAATGTTGTGATAGTTTCTGGTGGGGGTAAAGAGCTCGGTGGTGATAGGGCCACAATGGAAGCTAGAGTAAAAGAATTATCTTTAAAACACAAAATTCGTGTAATTGGTCCAAATTGTATTGGAATGTTTAATGCAGCAAATAGACTTGATTGTGCATTCCAAGGACAAGAAAGAATGGTACGTTCAAAATTAGGCAATGTTGCATTTTTCTCACAAAGTGGAACTATGGGAATTAGTATGTTAGAGAGTGCTGATTTGTTTGGATTATCCAAGATGATTAGTTTTGGCAATCGTTCGGATGTTGATGAAGCAGACATGATATGGTATGCTGCAAATGATCCTCAAACTAAAGTAATTGGATTATACGTTGAAGGGTTTGGTGATGGCAGAAAATTCATCAATACTGCAAAACGTGTAATGAGGGAGACAAAAAAACCAATTGTTATTTGGAAAAGTGGCAGAACTGCTGCAGGTGCAAAACAAGCTGCATCTCATACAGGCTCACTTGGAGGCTCAAATGCAATAATTATGGGTGCATTCAAGCAGGCAGGGATTATTTCAGTTGATAGCTATCAGGAACTCGTTGGAGTCTTAAAGGCACTAGCATGGCAACCTCCTGCAAAAGGCAATCGTGTTGCTATGACAAGTAATGGTGCCGGTCCAATGATTGGAGGAATTGATCAATTAGATAGATTAGGTCTCACAATAGGAGAACTCTCTCCAAAAATTACTAAAAAAATAAAGGATCATTTCCCAGATACTGTACCTATTCATAACGGTAATCCTGCAGATGTCGGTGGCGGTGCAACTGCAGATGATTATAAATTTGTCATTCAACAATTCCTAGATGAAAATAATGTTGATATTGCCATGCCATGGTTTGTCTTCCAAGATGATCCACTTGAAGAAACAATTGTTAACCATTTAGCAGAACTTTCAAAGAAAAAGAAGAAACCTATCCTAGCTGGCGGTAATGGCGGTCCATATACTGAAAAAATGATAAAATTAATTGAGAAACACAACGTTCCAGTTTATCAAGACCTCCGAACTTGGGTTGCAGCAGCATCTGCATTAGCCCAATGGGGCAAAGTCCTCGGAAAATAGAGAACATTTAAGTTCCATATCTCTTGGCAAATTATCATGTCACTAGTTACCACATCTACTTCTGATGGCATTTGTACTGTCACAATTAACAGACCTGACAAACTCAATGCTATGAATACTGATGTTGCAAAAGAACTAATCAAAACTTTTGAAGAACTAAACCATAATGATGATGTCAAAGTCATCATTTTGACTGGCGAGGGAGAAAAGGCATTTTCTGCAGGTGCAGATATTGAATACATGTCAAAAATCTCCGCAGATGAATCAGTTGAATATGCAAAGACAGGTCAGCTTGTCACTGCAACTGTTGAATTAGTTAAACAACCAACTATTGCAGCAGTAAATGGTTTTGCTTTAGGTGGAGGTTGCGAACTTGCAATGTCTTGTGATATTAGAATAGCAGCAGATACTGCTAGACTAGGTCAACCAGAAGTAACAATAGGCGTACCTCCCGGATGGGGTGGTACTCAAAGATTAATGAGAATCGTGGGAATAGCAAAGGCAAAAGAACTTGTCTATACAGGTAAGATGGTCAAAGCAGATGAAGCCAAAGAAATTGGTCTTGTCAATCAGGTGGTTCCTCTTGCATCATTGCAAGAAGAGGCTTTGAAAATGGCCCAACAAATAGCTGGAAACTCTACAATGGGCGTTCAGATGTCCAAAGTTGTAATCAACAAGGGAAGAAATACAGATCTTGATACTGGTCTTGCTCTAGAACTTCTTGCTTGGAGAAATTGCTTTACACATCCAGACCGCGAAGAGCGTATGACAGCATTTGTTAACAAGTCTAAGAAATAGCTATTTCTAATTTCTTTCTTATTTTATTAATTCAAAAATTAAAATTTCATTTACTTTATTGCAACTGTTCTGACTCTCCATGTATGAAATGAGCCGAAATAATTACAAGTTTCAGATTCCTCAAACGTAAATTCAAATCTGTCTTCAGTGTTTAATGGTGCACTTGAACTTGTTACTTTTTTTTTGCTTTGTCCTGACTTTGAATCGTATGTGGGAGCATACATTCATTTCTTATTTGACATGATTTAGAAATGAAATGGGCTGCTGTCTTTACTGAGCAATTACTAACTCAAGTTTTTCGTAGCTTTTGCCTGATACAAATCTTAAATTCCAAACTATTGATTCTACTGTAATTTTATCCGTACCGTTGGGTTTAGATTTTGATGAACATGATTATCAAAACTGAAATTCAATTTATCCTTTGAAATACATCTTTTGTTAAAATATAACGAATTCATCTGATTCGATTCAACAAAAAACCCTAGTTAAACAAATTATGAATAAGTCAACTATCCTTTCAGTTGATTCTTTTTTGTCTGTCACCGGTGTGGTAAAGATGATGGAAGGCAGTGGCATCTGATTTAATGTAAACAAGAAACGTTTGAAAATTACCTGTAATTGATAATGATAAAGTGATTGGAATCCTTACTTTAAGTGATCTAGTTTGACATATTGCAGATCATTGGATCTATCCAAAATACTCTATATTTTGTTGAATTACTACTGGGCAGGGTGGGAAAAGCTTATTATAATTTGAATCACTATTCTGATTCATAATGGCAACTGAGCAAACACAAAAAATGGTCACAGTTACCGCAAAAGCAGCTGAAAAAATTCATGAATTCATGAAAGAAGAAGCAGAATCCCCAGAGTACCTTCGAGTGTACGTTCAAGGTGGTGGATGTTCTGGTTTATCTTATGGAATGGGTTTTGAAAAAGCACCAGAAGAAGATGACATTGTCTTAGAAGAAAATGGCGTCAAACTTTTAGTTGACAGCTACAGCGTTGACCATCTGCAAGGTGCAAATGTAGACTATATTGAAAGCCTAATGGGTTCTGGATTCAAAATTAACAATCCAAACGTTACAAAATCCTGTTCATGTGGTCATTCATTTAGTACAGAGTAAGCAGACATTATCATTTTTCATTTTTAAATTATTTACTGGATGGTGCCGTAATGTACAGATTTTTTGAATAATTTTATATTTTTAAGACTAATTTTTGCGATACCCTCATATATTGCAGATAGAAATTCAGTTTATGATAATAAAGGAGATGAATAGTTTATGCCTCAATCAGGAATTGTCAAATATCATGTTAAACTTTCCTATGAAGTCGATGGACTCGTTGAAAGAGCAGATATAATCGGAGCCATCTTTGGCCAAACAGAAGGACTGTTAGGCCCTGAGATGAATTTGAATGAGCTGCAACGAGTTTCTAAAGTAGGTCGCATTGAAGTCAATGCAAAATCTACTTCCAACACTACCAACGGTGATGTATTAATTCCGATGAGTACTGATATTGATACTTGTGCATTAATTGCTGCTGGAATTGAAAGTATCGATAAAGTAGGTCCGTTTGATTGTAAATTTAGATTAGAAACTATTGATGATGTGCGAGCTGCAAAGAAATTTGATATTGTAAAACGTGCAAAAGAAATCAAGCAAAAATGGGCAACTAAAACTGTTAGTGAAGGTGAAACCATGTTAAATGATGTTCACCAGGGTGACACTGGAAAACTATCAACATATGGACCATCAAAATTGACATGCAGTTCTGGTGCATTTGATTCTACTTGGCTAATTCTAGTTGAAGGAAGAGCTGATGTAATCAATCTTCTAAGATCCGGATATGACAACGTACTTGCAATTGAAGGTGCAAAAATTGATGAATCAATTAAAGAACTATGTGCCAAAAAAGAGACTGTTGTTGCATTCCTTGATGGTGATAGGGCAGGCGGATTTATTCTCAAAGAACTAAAGTCTGTTGTCCCTTTAGATTATGAGCTTCAAGCCGACACTGGTGTTGAAGTTGAAGAATTAACTCCGGCAAGAATTGATGAAATTCTAAGACCTATTGCTGATGAGATTAGAGATGGAAAACCTGCACCGGAACTAAAAAGTGATGATGATAAACCTATTGCAGAAATGGCAGCCAAAGTATTTCCAAATCTCAATGAAACCCTTGAAGCAGTTGCATTAGATGATGATCAAAATGAAGTTTTCAAAGTTCCAATCAGCGAAGTCGTTAGCAAACTATTTTCACAATCTGGAATCAAATACCTTCTATTGGATGGAATCATCACTCAGAGACTTTTAGAAGGTGCCAAAAATGCTGGTGTTGAATGTGTAATTGGACATAGAGTTGCAAAATTATCAAATTCTGATGGAATGACACTCAAAACATTCAGTGATTTGGGCGTATCTTAGAATAGATGACTGAACTGAAAATTCAGCATATCCTAACCCTGTCCTATCTGCTTTCCAAAGGTGCAAAATACAACTATGTTTCTGTTACCACATCATCATTAGGAAAAAATATTAAAAAATCCCAACAGGCAGCATCAAAGCATCTTCTTGAATTAGATCAAAATCAATTCATTGAAAGGATAATTAGTGGACGAAATATTTCAGTAAAAATTACTTCAAAAGGATATTCTGAAATGGTGAAATTATCTGCCGTTTTACAAAAAAGTCTTGATTCTTCACCTTCTCATGTTGAGCTAAAAGGTACACTGGTTTCTGGAATGGGCGAAGGTGCATACTATATGGGATTAAAGGGATATACAAAGCAATTCCAAACTAAAATTGGATATGTTCCATATCCTGGAACACTCAACATCAGATTGGACCAAAAAATTCATCAAGAGGCAATTAAACAATTTGAAACTTTGAATGGTGTAAAAATAAAGAGCTTCTCAGATGAAAAGAGAACTTATGGTTGGGTGAAATGCTTTACTGCCAAACTTGATAATTTTATAAACTGCGAATTAATCATTCTTGAGCGCACGCATCATGATGATTCTATTATTGAGTTAATTTCCAAACTCTGTTTGAGAAAAACTGCAAAACTAAAAGACGGTTCTAAAGTTTCAATTAAAATTCCGATAAATTCCTAAATTCCGTGAATTGATTCCCCATATTTTTTTTGAATTTTGGCGCTAGAACTTTCAGGAATTGGAGATTGTAATCTTGCAACTTTTGCATCAAGTTCTATTTTTTTACAGCCTTTTGTAATGAATTTTTCTTGATGAATTTGATCATAGCCTAATGCTATAATTTGCGGCTTGACACGATTTACTGTTTTAAAAATATCATTCTCTTGTCCAATAAGACAAAGATCTACTATTGATAATGAATTGACCAACTCTTGTCTTTGATCTTGTGTGTGAAGTGGTCTTCTTTTTTTCATTTTTACTGCTGTATTGTCAGTTGCAACTACGACAACTAAAACATCTCCTAATTCTTTTGCGGCATTTAATGTGTGAATGTGCCCTGGATGAATAATGTCAAAAACCCCTCCAGCTAAAACTATACATAATGAATTTCTTCCATTTTCTGTAAGCGTATTTCTATCTTCATTGACAAATTGGTTTTTAATCAATTCATCAATTTTTGAATTAATCGTATCTTCAGAAAGCATAATTTTTTTCTTGAGTATTTCAAGTGCTTCTTTTCCTTGAATTTGACATACATAGATGATAGAAAGCATATTTTTTTCACTTTGTTCCAATGTTTTTTCTATTTTTGACCCTCTCTTTAATTCATCGCTAAAAGTTACATCTTTGGATCAAGGCCTTTTGCCAATCTTAATGCATCGACAAGACCATCTGCATATCCTATGCTCAAAATTGCCACCTCGTCTTGACCATCTTCAAGAAATTTTTCTGCATCTTTAACATACAATTCGGCATTTTCTAAAATTCCTTGAAATTCTTTTTGATCTTTGTACAGTGGTCCTACTTCTTCTAATGCTTCTCTGACCATTGGGACATACTTTCTCATCATTTGAACGGAAATCTTTTTTGTTTTTTCAGTATTGTCAAATGGTTCATCAACACATTGACCAAACATTTTCAAGGCATCTGATTCCGTAAAGTGCAATCTGCCTGGAATGATTACTGTATGTGGCGGCTTGCCAAAGTCAATTTTCTTTAAACTAGATATTTTACCTGAAATGATGCTCTGATCTTTGAATCCTATCCTTGATGCAACAATTACATATGTTGATGTGCTAATGACATTTCTTATTTGGCCTTTTTCAGTTTCTAAAAGTCCATCTAATGCATCTTTTGGATCCAAGAAAAAATCTTTGTTTTGATTATATTCTAAGAGCAGTATTGTATGATTTCCTTCGATGATGTTCTTATACACTACATAATATGGCGTTGTTAAAGATTTCATCTCACTCATCACTGTTGCAATTCTTCCTACTTTGTAAAAATGCAAACCGCATTCCCCTACCATTGAAGTAAGTGATGATGATGCATGAATGGATTGAGTTTTAATTTTGTCTTCAATTGCCCTTGCTCTTAATTCAATGTGAGTAGTTGCGATGTAGGGATCCCCATATGCTAACAATGCAACTTTTTTCTTCTTTGCATTTTTTAAAATTTCACTTCCATCCTCCACTAGCCATCTTTTTGCAAGTTTGAATTCCCCATTTGTTGCTTTTTTGATTTTTGTCAAATCTGATTTTCCTATCGGGCTGGTAAATTGTTCCAAATAAACAATATCTGCTTTTGATATGACATCTAATGCTTCAATTGGAATTGATTTGAATCCTGAAATACCCAACCCGACAAACCACAGCATTATTGAATATTTTTATCGTAAAGTCTTTTTAAATGCTGTAGCGTCTTTTTGAGAATTTCAATGCCTCTGAGATATTCGTCTATGGATACTTTCTCATCAATTGTATGAGCTTCGTGAGGATCTCCTGGGCCATATGTGACCACTGGTATTTTCCATTGATTTCCGAGAACATTCATGTCCCCTGTACCTGTTTTTCTAATTAGAGTGGGCCTTGAATGCTCAGTTTCCATAATTCCGAGTGTAAATGCCCTAACCAGTGCTGAATTGTGAGGGGCTTCAAATGGTTCAGTCTCATCAAGAATTGAATAAAATGCTTCTACCTCTCTTTCTTGAGAAATTTCTTTAACAAGCGTAGCGATTTTTTGTTCAATTGTTTTGCAATTCATATCTACAGGAATTCTGATATCAAAAGTTGTTTCACATTCTTTTGGAGTAACATTGTGGCTGCTTCCTCCTTTTACTTCTGTCATGGTTGCAGTCAACAGCATCCCTTTTGTTTTTTCTTCTTGATTTGCCTCTAGTTTTTCTTTGAGTTCTCTTGCAAAAATCATTGATTCTAAAATTGCATTCTTTGATAACCATGGCGCACTTGCATGAGAACTATCTTCAACACTAATTTTGAGATTAATTGCCAATCTTCCTTTGTATGCAATGGTCACTTGTTTAATTCCACTTGGTTCTCCAAAAATAGCGTAATCAATATCCATTTTTTTCTTAACTAAATTTTTAATTCCTGCTGCGTTTCCTTCTTCATCAACTGCTCCGACAAAAAATACGGTTCCGTTATTGTTTTGAATTGATGCTGCTGCAAATAACATTGCCATTAATGGTGCTTTTGCATCTGATGCTCCTCTGCCATAAAGTGAATCTCCTTCTTTTCTAACTTTGACTTTACCTGGAACTACGTCCATATGTCCACATAACATGATTCTTGGAGGCCCTGAACCCTTTTTTGCTATTACATTTCCAACTTCATCGATTTGAATGTCTTCAAATCCTAAATCGTCACATCTATCAGCTAAGAATTCTGCCATTGGTTTTTCACTTAGAGATGGCGTGTACAGCCTGAGTGCTTTTTCTAACATCTTGACTGCAAATCTTGGTGTCACTGTAAAATGAGTGTCCAATTTTTACTTTTTTATCCCCAGTGCATAATCTAGCATTATGGAGGGAATATCCACTTTACACACTCTTACTGTATTTTTGTATTCAGTTGTATTGTTTACCTCATGTACGACTAGCCCTTTTTCATCGCTTTCCATCAAATCCACCCCTACGATATCTCCTTGAACTGCATGTTTTGCCTTGATACATATCTCTTCCATTTCTTGCGTAACTTTGCATGGCTTGGCTACTCCTTCAAGTGCCATGTTTGTTTTCCAATGCTTGGAAATTCTGTAAATTGCTGCTACTATTTTATCTCCTACCATAATTGCTCTAATGTCTCTTGGAGGTCTTTGCACAAATTCTTCTAAATAATGAACTTGATAAATTGGATACATGTTTTCTCTACTTTCAATAACTCCCTCAGCTGCGTCTCTGTCGTTTAGTTTTGAGATTAATCTTCCCCAGCTACCGACAGTTGGTTTGATAACTTTTGGATATCCTTGTAAATCCAATGCATCCAGCGCTGCATCTTTTGAAAAGGCTACAGTTGCATCTGGTGTTGGGACTCTGAATTTTTTTAGTAACATGTGTGTAAATAATTTATTTCCAGCAAAGACTCCTGTGTTGAGACAATTGATTACTTTAACACCCAGTCCTTCAAGAGCTGCAGTTGAGTGTAGATTTCTATAGTAACTTACACATCTTTGAATAACCACACCATAGTCTTTTGGTTTTTTTTCTAAATCTATTGCCAATTTTTTACAGTCGACCATCTGAATATTGATGTTCTTTTTTTTGCCTGCTTCTAGTAGAGCTTTTTCTTCCCAACGTATGGAATCGTAAAGAATGGTAACGTCAGGATTCACTGTCCCCAATCCTCACCAACCGTTTGGGCTGGTTTTAGATCAAAGCCGTTTGAACCTTTAGCTAATTCAAAACTTGCGCCACATTCAGGGCATGTTACAATTTCCCCCTCAAGTGCATCACTTGGTATGGAAATATCTGCATCGCATTCTTCACATTTTGACATGTTTCTTCTTCATTACTCCTCTTTATTTATCATTAATTATCTTTTTTTTTAATTAATTCTGTGTATTTTGGCTATTAATTAATAAATTCATCATTACATCTATCCTCGGAGTTGGCCGCGCATCGTCGTTGGAAGAACCCATGACATAACCCTGTTCAGGGAGGATCCGTTTTCGTTTGGTAGGTGGTATGAAAGGATGTGTGATGAGCGCACTCCAAAGGATGAGAGGTTTGCAGTATACATGGACCTGAGATACCGTGGAATAAAAAAAGATCTTTTAGGTCATCGAAGTGCACGTCTTAATGTGTCATTTACCACTCTTGAATAACTACACGTATTGTTTTCTTCTTTGATGATTCTTGACTGGATTATGCGAAGTTTTCTATCAATGTCATCATGCATCATTATGGTGATTCGTTTTGCCATGTTATTATAATGTGATGTTTTTATTTAAATATGTTGTGTAATGGTTCTGCTAACTTGTAGTGATATGGATTCATTCTGAATCCTTGTTTAGGCTGGCATTCTGGATTATGGTTTTCCATCTGTTCTTGCCGTCAACTTTTATCATTAAAGATTGGGCCCTTGTGTTCTGCCCATGAGGGATACGTTCCATGTGATCATCTTGAAAAAAGCAAAGGACGCTTGCTGTTTGTTCTGCTGCTATGCAGAGTTGAGGTTTTAATCAGACCTGATAAAGAATCAGACAAAGTTGTTTTTTATGGATTGCAATGATATGGTGATTAATTTTTGTCAAGCGTCTTCTTCCTCCTCTTTTTCCTCTTTTGTTTGTCATGTTTCTTTCTGCCTGCTACTGGCAATTGCTACGATGGATATCCTGACAAATTAATATTATTATTATTATTAATAATAATAATGGAACTTTTGTGCGCTGACTTGCTATCTTACTTTTTAATTCCTTGGATTTTGCGTTTATCGGCAATGCTGAACATATCATGATTTATAGAGAATCAATTGCGGGTGTGCCATCAAATGTTAAAAGTAATAATCTGATGAGAAATACAATGTCCAATTTTTTTAATGGTATATTGGAAGAAATACACATGTGATTAAAGCTAACAAACAAAGATGTGATCTTTCTGGTGAAGAACTTGGTCTTGATAATCCACCCACAGATGCATTGAGGGATATATCATTTCAAATATAAAAATTGCTGACAGAGTTGAAGATTCTATTATCCGAAAATCATGTCGCTTAGCTAAAGCTAAGCATACGTCTGAAGATTACTTTAAGATTCATAGATCAAAGAAATCAATGAAACAAAAACTAACAGACAGATCTATTCGATACATCATCAGAGAGTTGAAGAAGGGCAAAAATACCAAAATGTTATCAGAGGAAATCAATGTGACGCAGCGACATGTTCAGCGATTGCAGGCAGAATACCTCAAGACGAAAACAGTTCATATCCAGCGTCCTGCAGGCCGGCCAAAGAGTCACGGACCATCTGATGAGGAGATCAAGACAGTTCTTGACGCACACTAGCTAAAACCAAACGGAGTGATACGAACAGCAAACTTGCTCAAGAGAGACGGACATAATACAAGTCGCTACCGTGTATACGACATAATGAAATCCAATGGTCTGGTTGTCAACTCTCCTGCAATGTCAAGGAAGCGCAAGTGGATCAGATTCGAATGCCTGCATTCTAATGCCATGTGGCATACAGACTGGCATGCAATGAAGGATCCACGCATGAAAGGCTTGAATTTAATCACATATCTGGATGACTCCTCTAGGTGTGTTACAGGATCTGCATTGTTCAAAGAAGCTACCTCTGAGAACGCCGTGATTGCACTGCATCAGGCTGTAAGCATGTTTGGCGTGCCTGCAACCATCCTGTCTGACAATGGCTCATGTTTTGTTGGCAGGGGCAACCGTAAGAAGAAGACAGGCACATGGACGCCGACACTTTGAAAATGAGTTATTGAATCTCAAAATAGGACTAATCAATTCAAGACCGTATCATCCACAGACCAACGGAAAACTAGAGAGATTTTATCGAACTATTGAAGAAGAAATATGGCACTATGACGGATTGGATGACTATGTCGAATACTACAACACTGACAGGTTGCATTTTTCACTGGACATGAGCAGCTATGAAACGCCGATGATGGCGTTCCACAAAAGAAAGGCCACCGGTGAGATAAGACACCAGAATCCCATATGGATGGAGGCAGATATCAATGATTGATGGCCATGACAAAAAGCGACATGATTCTCGGATAATACACCCGAACCAAAAATCGTAAATAGTTATATTGTATATTAAAATGTACAGTCTCATGACAACTGATTTTACAAAACTAACAGCAAAGGAATTAGTTCAAAAACTCAAAAGCAAAGAAATTGATTCTTGTACATATAGTACAATGGAAGAGTTTTACAAAGGATTGAGAGACCATGCAACTGATTCTAGTTGATGGCTTTTGGCCAGAGTTTTTTAAATTTGATCCAAATAATGGTGATCGTAATCTAATTACTACAGCTCTTTAAAGTATGCAAAGTTTAGCTGCAACTCTTTTCACTTTTAAAAGTAAAACACGAATATTCCTACATTCAGTTTCCAATAAAAAATAATAAAATACTACAATTTGTATTAGACGTTGATTCTGTTGTTGCTATGCTTTACGAGGGCAATGAAGCCAAATTTAAAGAAAATCACACTAATCACTGATATTACAAATTTCTCTTACTAGCATCTCAACTATTCCAAATGAGGGTTGTGGTGGTTCTGTATAATCTTCGTGACATGGATTTATTCCGAATCTTTGCTTATACTGGCATTCTGGATTATGGTCTTCCAACGATTCAAACCCTCTGAGTCTATCTCAATTATTGGGGGCCCGCCCCCGCCCCCCTGTGCGCAGTCTCTCTTGCCTTTCAAGGTATCATGATGCTTTTTTGTGAAATTGTAAACAGGCTTTTATTCTGTCAATCAATCAAATCCATGTCAATCTTTTTTAGACCTCTGAATACTTTCTCACGGTCCTCCTCCTCTCTTTCTCCTCTTTTGTTTGTCATGTTTCTTTCTGCCTGCTACTGGCAATTGCCACGATGGATGTCCTGACAAATTAATATTATTAATAATAATAATGGAACTTTTGTGCGCTGACTTGCTATCTTACTTTTTAATTCCTTGGATTTTGGGTTTATCGGCAATGCTGAACATATCATGATTTATAGAGAATCAATTGCTGGTGTGCCATCAAATGTTAAAAGTAATAATCTGATGAGAAATACAATGTCCAATTTTTTTAATGGTATATTGGAAGAAATACACATGTGATTAAAGCTAACAAACAAAGATGTGATCTTTCTGGTGAAGAACTTGGTCTTGATAATCCACCCACAGATGCATTGAGGGATATATCATTTCAAATATAAAAATTGCTGATAGAGTTGAAGATATGAGAGATCGAATTATTCGAAAAATCAGCATATTGGTAGTAGTTGGATTGGGATACAATCAATCAACCCTTTAAAAATGGAAATAAGAGAACTGTCCTGAGCATTGCCATTCTCATGTTGAGATTGGAGCATCTTGATCCTTCCTTTCCGTACTAGACAGCAAAAGAAAGATGTTTTTGATTTACTTGAAGGTCTAATGTATCAGTTTGATGATGATGATGATGATGCCTCCCCCCCTATCTGATACCTACTATTATTATTATTACTACTACTACTACTACTGCTGCTGCTGTAGAATGTTTTTTTAGAGAACGAATTGAGGAAATTTAATTAAACTTGTCTGACTGTAGAGCAGTAAACAAATCTGGAAGAAGAGACATTCCATTCAGATTAGGACAAAGGGGAATATCAAAAGGCAATTCCATTCCTTACAATATCAAATGAGGAAAGACTGCGAGTAGAGACAAGAAAAGCAAGAAGAGATCAGCTTGTTGGAAAAAGAGAGTGCAGAATTTACAGACATGCAAAAACGACTGGATAGACTGGAATACGGACTTTTTGCAAGAAGGGCTGAACATCATAAAATGTTGTTAAAATCAAAAGAACCTGATGATGCCTGGTATTATGGTAAAAATGATGGCTCCACTGTACATGCTGTGGTTTGAAACAAGGGCTACCGGGGAAGAAAAGAGAAAGATATGGAAGAGCATTGCAGATGCAAAAAAAAAAAAATAATGCAGAGAATGCCTTCTGACGTATTCAAAGATTACATGGCTGGAAAGACAGACAGTCCAAAGCATGCCCAATATAGAAGAAGACACATTGGATTCTGAAAAGAGGATTTGATCCTGAGATTGGCAAAAATTATGATAATTTACATAAAGACTCCAGGCCAAAGAACAACTCCAAAGATCATACAGGTGTGGCCTTGAAATCATATCGCAAATATCTTGATGATTTGAAAAGAAATGAATTGGGATGGGCTGGAAATCAAGAGTGATTTTCTTTATAATCTAAATTCATTATTCTTTTATGTGGCTTGTACAAAAATGTATAACATGGATCCAAACAAACCGATTGTTCTTAAAGGCAAACATGCAGAAGAGTTTGAAAAATACCAAAAAAGAAAGAGCACACCAGAAGAGATTGCATTTGCCAAAAGAGCTGAGAAATTTTATCTTAAACACTGTGAACCAGAACAAAAAAATATAAAGTAATAATTACCTTCAAACTTTTATAATTTCATGCCTCGTTCTCTAGGTAAATTTCTAATTGATGATGATGCGTTCAAGTTTTCAAAATTAAAGTCTAGTCATAAACTCCATCTTGATTGTACAGATAAGAAAGGTAAAGATTCCCAGAGTTTACAAAAATTTATCGACAAGAGAGCACTAAAAAACCAAGAAGCTCATCTCGGCACAACCTATCTTATAACTTATAAAAGAAAAATTATCGGTTATGTAACAATAGCTGCATCAAATATTCATAAAGATGAAATATTCAAAAAGGCAAGACCAAATACTCGTGATGGCTCCCTTTTTCCGGCATTGGCAATTCTTGACTTTTGTATTGATAAGAAAGGAAGAGGAAAAACTTTTGGAGAATATGTATTGTTGTGGTGTCATGGATTGGCACAGATTATCTCAAAAAAATAGGATGCAGATACATTGTATTATTTACCAAAGATCCGAACTCGATTGAATTTTATAAAAAACACAATTTTCAAATTGCCGAAGAAAACAACAAAAATGAATTCAAACTAATGTATGCAGATATATTTCCAAAACTGAAAAAATAATACCCTGTAGAATTATCAGAATACATCTTTTCATCAGTTCAAAATAATTATTTTTAACACTATCTTTGATGCTGCATGCTGATGAAAATACAATGATGCGCCATATGCAAAACATGACAATAAATTCATGCTTTGTCACACAAATGTTCAAACCATGAAAAATAACTCAAGTGCTTGTATCTGAAATACTGAATTTTGAATAATGCAGGTTTTTTCAAGTTTTAATGTTTTTTCGTGTGGAGATTGGATTGGAAATAAGGGTTTAGGCCCAAGTAATTTTTAATTGGCGTCCCATGTCCTGGAAATTGTGACAAAATAAAAAATCAACATCTGCTTTGTCTGTGGAAATATTGCAAGTACGACAGAGCATCACGTAAAAGAATTTGACAGTGAAATAACAGTTGAATCATGTCAAAACTGCCATATCACCTGAATCGCCATCAGGAGGAGGCAATTCCCAAGACAAAAAAATTTCTAGGGGATAAAAATATCTAGAATTTATCCAGTCTTTTTTTGCCAAGGGATTCATCAAATTTTTCTGGTGTGATAAACATTGCACCGACTAGCTTTAGGTCGGGCTCTTGTCTCTGCTCTCCTCCTCCTCCTCCTCACTGTTCCATCTGACCTTTCAACACGAGAGAGTCTAGTCCTTTCATTCCTGCAGAGAGAGAGAGAGAGAGAGAGAGACAGAACGGATATTTTTTGCTCTGGGATTTTTTAATATAAAAAAAGATTTTTTTTGAAAAGCTTTGCTGTATGGTGGAAAACCATAATTCAAAACGCCTCATTGGCAGGAATAATATTTTGTAGGAATGAAAAATTCATTTTGGAGAAGATCCATGTTTCATCCTATATCCACATAACTTTACAGAACATATTATATACATATTAATATAATATTATATCTATGTATATACAATAGAGACGAATTAGAGATGAATGAAATCACATTAAGAACAATCGACATATTATCTAGAGGGATTGGTAAACCAGTTTCAATCAACAAGCTTGTTGAAAAAATACATGAAAAGTATGGAACGGCATATTACAAACAAGTTTACGATGAGATCAAAAAACTAAAGGCAAATGATGAGATAGGAATGATACGATCAGGAAGATCCACATCACCATTTCTAAATTTTGACAATCCGTTATTAATTGACAGGATTTCACAAATAGAGATAGAACGCAAAATACGATTCTTACAAGACAGAAAAGAATTAGAATCCATAATTACAGAATTAACAGAAAAATTAAGAAAGTATGGATCAATTTCTAGCATTGTAATTGTCAATCCAGAAAGAAATGCGAAACTAAATCGCATTGAATTAATTATAATATTACGTAATTTTGAATCAGATGGTGATTGGAAGCCAACATTGACAATAAGAAAGTTAATTGAAACAATATCTGCATTACATAATATTAGAATTGACCCATTATTCATACAAGAAAATAACTTGATAGAGTTGTTAAAAGAAGATAATGCAAATATTGCAAAAAATATACTCTCAAATAAAATTATCATATCAAATTCTCAAAATTTTTGGATGATGATAAAATCAATGCTAGATGATAAAATTCAATTCTCTACAGACAACTATGAAATAAACCCTGCAAAAATAACTGAAAAAGAATTAATTTACAATCTTGCAAAATTTGGATATAAAGAATTTGGACATACAATTACAAAAGAAACTCCAATAAGAATAGAATACATAATTACAGCAATTCTTCTTAGAAAAGAGATCAGAATGCTAGAATCAATTCCAATCATTCTAGCTAAAACAGAAACAGATGCTAACTATAATTTATTATTGTTTTTATCACAGAAATATGGCACTGCATCAAAATTATTAGGAGTCCTAAACGCATTGGGAGAATACAAGCACATAGACGGAGTTAAAATTGCAATAAGAAATCTAAAGGCACTAAAAACAGAGGAAATTAAAGCCAATTTTGATGATTTAGAGCGAAAAATGAAGTTGTATCATGTCATTAGATAAAACTCAATTATTGGAATTTTTAAAAGTTAGATCAGTTGCGCAATTGATTTAATTTGATCATCATCTCAATGTTTTCTTACAACAAGATCCAAAGCTAGGAAAAATCATTCTCAATTCATGTTCAACTACACAAAACTAACAAAAAGACCAAAACAGTCCCCTATCCGTAACGGGAATAACTGTTCCACAGTTTGATTCCCTGTTAAAAGAAATCAAAAAACAGTACAAGTCACAGAAGAGACACACGTCTATCAAAAAAGAAAAGGCTGCGAGAGATTGGTGCAGGACGACACAAATTTGATCTATTATCCCTCAAAGACAGAATTCTAAATTTATGATGTACTATCGAATGTACACAACAATGACATGTTGGGAATGATTTTTGATCTGGATAAATCAAATGTAATGAGGGACATTAGATATTTAGAGCCTGCAATAAAACAATCAATTCTGATTCCTGCCAAAAAATATGCAGATGCCAAAAAGCTCAAAACCGTGCAAGAGTTACAACGGTTCTTTCCAGAATTAATTGTAATTACAGATGGAACAGAACAGCCAATCCCAAGACTAAAAGATCGTGCCAAAAGAAAATCGCACTATTCAGGCAAAAAGAAAAAACACACAGTACAAAATCAGATTGCAATAAATCTTGATAGAGTCATAATCCACAAATCTACACATTCTCCAGGCAGTCATCATGATTACAAAATATACAAGACAAAACATCCGGTACTGTCTGAGGAGCTGTTACAATTTTATGATCTTGGGTTTGGGAATTCAAAGACTTTCCAGACCAAATCAGCATTTACCATACAAAAAAAAGAAGAACAGAGAGTTGAGCGCATCTCAAAAGGAGTGGAACAGATCCCAATTTAAAATCAGAATCAAAGTTGAGCATGTCATTGCTCAAATCAAGAAATTTAGAATTAGTAGTGATGTGTTTAGGAACAAACTATGCAGATATGATAGAACAATGAGATTGTATGTGGAATTGTTAATTTCAAGATAAGATGGAAAGACGAGCTTGTTGTGATTCCATGACATTACAGAAGAATCAGAAATCAAACGGAATGAAAGGTTGGATTTTGTTTGTAATTGCGCAACTCATCTATTACATAAGGAAAATTCAGTCCAGTTTACCACTCGACAACTTCACAGAACTCTAAAAGTAATATATTAATATATTTGAGATGCCATGTTATAACATGGCACTACGAGAAGTACAACCATTAGAGAATAATGAGTGGGAACAACTAGTAGCGGAGCTTAAGAGTACGCCAAATCCAGAAAAGGTAATTTATCTCAGAGAGGCTGTAAAAAGCGGACGAAAACTAAAAGTCCATCGTTAGATTCGGTTTTTACATTGTCAAAGATAGATTCAATAGATTTTGAAAATGAAATTGAAATTTACAAATTAGAAAAAAATCTCTTTGACATTAAAAAATTTGAGTGTAGCAGCAGCCCTGACTATGAAAATTATATCAAAGACGATGCATATACAGATCAGGAAAATTCTATTGCACAAACATGGGTATTTGTATACAAAAATCAACATGTAGTTGGCTATGTCTCAATTGCAATGGGGGATCTAAACAAAACACAACATGAAAAATTACAACAATTTCCTCATACTAATGTGCCGGGATTATTGTTAGGACGGTTAGCTACACATAAAGATTTTCAAGGTCTTAAAATAGGGCAAAAGATGGTGGATTGGGTATTTTCTGAAGCTATTCGTTATGCAAATGATGTAGGTTGTCGTATATTGTATCTGAATCCTGAAGAGGGTGTTAAAGCATGGTATTCAGAAAAAATGAAATTTGCTCACATTAAAAAACAAAAAAATCAAGATGTAATGTTTTACGATTTACAACTTTATCAAAATGGTTCTTGATTATTTCATGGATTGATGTATTTTTGGATGACCTATTTTAAATCGATTAGGTTTATTTGAAATAATTATACACGTTCCATAAATTCTATTAATTTTGTTTGTGCATCGTCATCATCATCAACAAGATAACGAGATTCATTTTTATGTCGTATAATTTTCTGAATTTTTAATCAAGAGACAATAGTCGATGCTCTTCTCTTAGCTGTAGTAGAAGAAAGATTTGTACTATATTTCAAAAATTTAGCTGCATCTTGAGTTCAAAATTTTGTATGCAGATCCGATTCTATTAATGGAGAATTTATCACTCGTGGAAATCTACCTGTTAATTTGATGACTAGTGATCTTTCTAAAATTAAATTCTGAATTTGATCAGTATTGTCAAATAAACCCCACAAAGTAACATTGTATGAGATTCCTTTTCTTACTACTTTTGATTAGTTTTTCAAGCCTAATTTCAGTAGATTCTGTATTTGCTGAAGGTGCAAGTTTGGATAGAACAGTTACCAATTCCAACTGAAGGACATGTGATTCTTTCGTGTTAACATATTCTTGAATCAATAATTGTTAGCATAAAATTTTTTTTAATGAATTACTGGCTATTCTATAATTGAAAGTATAGGTGGTGATTTATCGGTTCTGTTGCGTTGGCGAGACCTGAATATGGATCATCTTCTATGAATTGAAAAATAGAATTAATGAAAAATAAAGACACAAATTTATTTTAAATCAACTTTATTGTAAGCCAATTTTTCTAAATTTTCATCCAGAACTGCTCGATAGTATTGAAATAAGCCCATAGTTTTAGGAGATGTGAAATTTGCAATGAAGGCAGTTTCATTTGAATCTTTTTCACTTTTGATAATGTTTTGATTTTGTAACTTAGATAAGATGGGATTAATATTGTTTGGAGACAAATTAGTAATATCACAAATGTCTTTTATAGACAAAGGAATTTCATAATTTGAAAGAAAGCAATCAATTACACAAAATGCATGGTGGAGATCGTCTTCTCGGCATTCAAGCGAATGTTCGGTGAGCACCTGTACTCACTAAAATGGAAGAACATGGTGGCAGGAAGTCAGGATCAAGGTGGCCGCGTACAACAAGATGGTGGACATGGGGGCAGGAGTGGTGTAGTGGAAAACATGCAAGATCTGTGCATGTTCTAAACTAACAGGGGGACTATGCAACAGACTAACAGAATCGAATACTTAATAAACATCGATTATGAATTTGGTTTATATGAAATATTTCACATTATCTGCTTTTGCTATTACTAGCGGACTTTGTGGCTCCTCTGGGGGGGGGGGTGGTAAATCCATGGAACATGTTGCATCATCATCTGTTGTTGTTACATCTACTAACATTAAATCTAAATCTTCTTCTACCATTACTAAATCCAAATCCATTACGAGAGCAACAACAACAACAACTGCACTACTGACAGTCTTTGCAGTCTTCTTGGGTATATCCCTGGGAGCCGGGGCTGGCATGGCAGAGATTACCCTCCCCGCAGCATTTGCACAGACTTCTTCTTCTGCTACTACTTTTGATTTTGAGTTTCTTTTGAATTCAGACAACAGTAATCCGACTGGAATCGCAGCACTGCACGGCAAGATATGGGTACCTGATGCTACTGATGATGACATCTACGCGTACAACGCAGCAGACGGAACCGTGGATTCATCTTCGAAGATTGACCTGAATACCAACAACGGCAATCCAAACGGAATCGCAGCACTGCACGGCACGCTATGGGTAATTGATGGTTCATCTACCAAAAGAGTCTACGCGTACACAGACGGAACACATGATTCATCTTTAAGGTTTAATCTGGCTAGCGCCATCGGAAATGCAAAGGGAATCACGGCCCTTGATGGCAAGCTATGGATAGTTGACGCTACAGATGATAAAGTCTACGCATATGACCCTGACGGCACCAGAGACACATCTTTTGACTTTGATCTGGATTTAGAGAACGGCACTCCATCTGGAATCACGGCACTGTACGGCAAGCTCTGGGTAGCTGACAGTGCAGATGACAAAGTCTATGTCTACAACGCAGACGGCACCAGAGATGCAGCTTCTGACTTTGACCTGATTGGCGTCAACGATTCTCCATCTGGAATAACATCCCTAAACGGCAAACTCTGGATAGCTGATGATACAGATGACAAGGTCTACGTGTATGACGTACCACCTCCTTTGGCATATGACTTTGATCTGTCTAGTGACAACACCAACCCAAAGGGAATCACATCTTTTAACAGCAAGTTCTATGTAGTTGATGGTGATGATAATGTATACGGATACAATTCAGACGGCACACCAGATGATACTTTGGACTTTGATCTGGCCACTGGCAACGCAAATCCTGAGGGAATAACAATACTCTATAATGTATTCTATGTAGTTGATACTAGCGATAACAAAGTCTACGCATACAATTCAACAACTGGGTCACAAGTATCAGACCTTGAGTTTGATTTGAATACAACCCCACCCAACACATCTCCAACTGGAATAACATCTCTGTACGGCCAATTCTATGTAACTGATAATGGCGCGGATAAGGTATACGTGTATGACTCAGACGGCACATATGATACATCTTTTGATCTGCAAGGCAACAACAGTAATTCGCAGGGAATTACAACGTTAAACGGCCAGTTCTATGTAGTTGATGGTGATAATACTGTCTATGTGTATGACTTTGATGGAACACACAAATCATCTTTGAACTTTGATCAGGATTCGGGTAATAACACTGATTCACGTGGAATCATATCTTTAAACGGCAAACTCTGGATACCTGACAGTAATGATACGGTATACGCGTACAATCCGAATGGAACAAAGGATGTCAATCCCAACATTGATCTGGGTGCAGATAACACAGCTTCAACTGGAATCACAGCAACCCTAGATGGCAAACTCTGGGTAGTTGATATAGTAGATACCTTCGTCTTTGAATACAATGCAGCAGACGGAACACGAGATGGAGATTCAGACTTTGACCTTGATGCAGCCAACGCCTCCCCCAGCGGAATCACAACACTAAATGATAAATTCTATATAGTTGATGAGACAGATACCTTCGTCTACGCATACAACTCAGACGGAACCCGGAATACAGATTCTGAGTTTAATCTGGCTTCAGGCAACGCCGCTCCACAGGGAATCACATCTTTAAACAGCAAGTTCTGGGTAAGTGATACTACCAAAGTATTCGCATACAATTCAGACGGCACCCGAGCTTCAACTTTTGACTTTGATCTGGATTTCCCCGGCAGCGCCAGCTCCCCAACTGGAATCACGGCACTAAACGGCAAGCTGTGGATAAGTACTACTCCGGTTATACAAGTCTACAACGCAGCAGACGGCACCAAGGTTGCATCTTTGGACTTTGCTCTGAGTGCAGAGAACTCATCTCCGCGGGGAATCACGACACTGCACGGCAAGATGTGGGTAGTTGACAGTACAGATGACATAATCTACTCATACAACGCACCTGCTCCCAGCGACTCTATACGTACAATGTCACACACCTGGTCTGAGGATTATGATGCAGTGCTAAATGATGATGGCACAACAACTGATGTCTCTGTCACCTTTACTGACACCTCCCCATTTGATTCAAACGACACATACACTGCAAAGTTATTCATCATACAACATGATACTGCTACAATAGCATACTCTGATGTACAGCAAGTAACTGGTATTACTCCGACCTTTAGTGTCGCACATTCATCTCTAGACCTTGATTACACAAAATCCACTTTTTTTATAATTGAAATCTATTCCCAAGACTCTGACATTAACAACCGGAAGGTAGTTGCACAACCAAGCAAAAATAATGTAGAAACAAACTTTCCTCCTGTAATTGATCCGAGTTTAACTGAATTTTCTTCCTCCCTTTTCGAGGATAATGATACATCTCTAAATAATGATGGCACAACTGATGTCTTTGCTACTTTTAGCACATTTCCACCCCTCGCTACTATAAATGTAAAATTATTCCTCTATCAGGATTCTCAGCTGGTATACTTTGATGAGCAGCAGGATGTATTTAGTGGTGCGCTGAATTTTAATGTGGCACACTCTGATCTGATGCTTGATTACACAAAGGACGTTACTGTCAGAATAGAAGCTACTGGGTACCCCACTCTTGATGGGTACCTCTCTTGGGTCATACCCGCAGCTGATGTACAAGCAACATTCCCTCTTCCTGACAGTGTGGCACCGACACTAACTGCAGTATCTATCACATCTGATAACACAGATGATAGCACTCTGGCAATACCGGGCAATGTTGTCAGGTTATCTTTTACCTCTGATGAGAATATACTGTTCTCATCTGTTGATGTAACCATCAACGGAGACCGTGCCGGTATTTCAGGAGATGGTACCAGCTGGACTGCTGAGAGAACCATCAGACCTGCAGATAATGCTGGCACCGTAACATTTACCATAGACTATTCTGACTATTCCTCAAATGCCGGCGATACCGTTACTGGTGTTGATACTGGCAACACAAATGTCTCTATCAACCAGGTAACGCTGCCATCTGACCAAGAGATAGAGCTAATACGATCTGATCTTGCCGTAGCAGCATCTGCAACTAGCGCAGCATCAGCAGTAGGTGCCATTGAGATAACCCAAGATAATACCTCGGACTTTGATCTGGATTCACAGAACACAAATCCGCGGGGAATCACAGCAGCAAATGACAAGATATACGTAGCTGACCTCTCTGATGATGTATACGTCTACGACCCGGCAGCAGACGGTTCCAGGGTTACATCATTGGACTTTGAGCTGGCATCAAAGAATGGTAGTCCATCTGGAATGACTGAACTTGATGGCAAGTTCTATGTAGTTGATGATGTCCGTGACAAAATCTACGTATACAATTCAGACGGAACCCGGGATAATGCCAGTTCTGACATTAATCTGAATCACGCCAATGAGCACCCAACTGGAATCGCAGCACATGAGGGCGACCTCTGGGTAGTGGATAATGATGATAGTATGGTCTACGTATACAACACAGGTAGATCATATCTTCAAATTCAGAACTTTGATCTGGATGCAGAAAACTCATCTCCGCAGGGAATCACATCACTGCACGGCAAGCTCTGGGTAACTGATAGTACGGATGACCAGGTATACGCATACAACACAGACGGCACTAGGGATGACACTAGTGACTTTGATCTGGGTTCTGCCAACTCAAATCCGCGGGGAATCACTGCATCAGATGGCATGTTTTATGTATCTGATGATGTAGATCACAAGGTATACGCATACAGCGCAGTAATTGTAGTTAGGGATGAAACTAGTGACTTTGGTCTGGATACAAACAACGATTCCTCATCTGGAATCACATCCATAAACGGCAAACTCTGGGTAGTTGACTGGACAGATAGTAAAATCTACGCATACAATTCAGCAGGCGGTACCAGAGATGCAGCTTCTGACATTACTTTGGATACAAACAACGCAAATTCAAATGGAATCACTGCACTAGACGGCAAATTCTATGTAGTTGATGGTACAGATAACAAGGTCTACGTGTACAACACAGACGGCACCACTAGGGATGCTACTTTGGACTTTAATTTGGATGTGCCCAACAACAACATACAACCAACCGGAATCACAGCATACAACGGCAAACTCTGGGTAACTGATACTTCTTTTGGTGCTGGCAAGATATACGTCTACGACACAGACGGAACCTTTGACTCTGATTCTAATTTTGTTTTGGATGCGGATAACCTAGATCCAGCTGGAATCACATCCATAAACGGCAAGTTCTGGGTAACTGATAATGTAGATGACAAAGTCTACGTGTATAATCCAGACGGCACACGGGATTCATCTTTGGACTTTGATCTGGATGCAGACAACTTGATTCCAAATGGAATCACATCCATAAACGGTAAACTCTGGGTAGTTGATGTAAATGATGACAAAGTCTACGTGTACAACTATGCAAAGGGAATTGAATTTGGCATTACAGGACTATACGCAAATACATCATACAAATACACCACAACAAAGTGTGATGTAACAGCACCAGGTACAAATGCCGCTGACTTTGATAGCTGCTCTGACTCTGTTACATCTGAAAAGGACTCTGATAGTACCGGCACACTTGCCATAAACGTTGATGGGCCATTTGAGGACCAGCAACAATACGTATACTCTGAGGTAAACAAAAAAGGAGGAGGCGGACCAGCAGCCAAATTATCTCACACTGATTTTATCGTGCAGATACAAAACGGTGCCATCTCCTACTTTGAGCCAACAGTAGTTGTTGCAGCAGCAGATGATACACCACCAACATTACTTGCAGTATCTATCACATCTGATAACACAGCTGATACAACTACTGCCATACATGGCAACATCATCACACTAAGCTTTACTGCCTCTGAGGATATATCCACACCTGTTGTAACCATTAATGGAGTTACAGCAGCAGATACAGTTACTGCTGATGCTCCAGGTGATAATGCCAGTTGGAGTGCCACTCGAACCATCACATCTGCTGATACTGATGGTGCCGTAACATTTACCATTGATTTCTCTGATCTGGCTACCAATGCCGGCATCCAAGTTGATACTACCACTGATAACACCACAGTTACCATTAGTACTATAGCACTGCCAGCTAACCAGAAAATAGAGTTACTGCAAGATGATCTTGATGTAATATCCAATGTAGGTGTAACCCGGGATGCAGCATCGGACTTTGATTTGGTTGTAGCCAACACAACTCCGCAGGGAATCACGGCACTTGATGACAAACTCTTGGTAGTTGATGCTACTGCTACAAATGACAAGGTATTTGCATACAACGCAGCAGACGGCTCTAGGGTTTCAGCTTTTGACTTTAGTTTGAGTTCAGCCAACGTATTACCACATGGAATCACGGTACATGACGGCAAATTCTGGATAGTTGATAATATTAGTGATCATGTCTACGTCTACGATTCAGATGGAACATTTGATTTTGACTTTAGTTTGAGTTCAGCCAACATAAATCCACGGGGAATCACGGCCCTAGACGGCAAGATATGGGTAGCTGACAGTACCACGTACATAGTCTACGCATACAACACAGACGGCACACCGGATGCAGCTTCTGACATTGCTTTGGATGTTGCAAATGCTGCAGGCAACTTCAATCCAGGTGGAGTCACAGCCTTTGATGGCAAGCTGTGGGTAGTTGATTCTATAGCCAACAAAGTATTCGTGTATAACACAGACGGCACCACCAGGGATTCAACTTTGGACTTTGATCTGGATTCAGATAACACGCAACCAAATGGAATCACATATCTGGATGGCAAACTCTGGGTAGTTGACAGTGAGGATAACCAGGTATATGCATACGACATAGCAGAAAGAATTCAATTTGACATTAAAGGATTATACGCAAATACATCATACGAATACACCACAACAAAGTGTGATGTAACAGCACCAGATACAAACACTGCTGACTTTGATAGCTGTTCTGATTCCATTACATCTCAAACCAGTTCTGATAGTACCGGCGCACTTTCCATAAACGTTGATGGGCCATTTACCAACCAGCAGTTTGTGTTCGTTGAGGTCAAAGTACCAAACCAAGCTACTGCAATATACCACACTGATTTTATCGTACAGACACAAGATGGCGCCATCTCCTACTTTGAATCAACTGTATCTTATGAACCAGTCCGGGTCAGTGTATCGCCGTTTGGTAATATCGATGCAAAATCTGGTGATACCATACAGCTTGATGCTGTTATACAGGCAGGTGATTCCAACTCTACCATAGAATGGAAGCAGTTCAACTCGGATCAGTCAGCATTTGTAGATACGCTGACTTTGGTGCCCTCATTAGACACTCGTAGTGTGACTTTTGATATACCATACTACACTGACACGGGTTTAGAAACTATAACAATTAGCGCCACACCTTTTGATTCCTTTGGTAACATTGGCAATCCATCTACAAAGCTAGTCCACATTACATATCTAAATACGGATAACACACTTGGAGAGCCAGACACAACAGCTCCTACACTGGATTCAGTAACCATCGCATCTGATAATTCAAATGACCCCTCTTGGGCTACTGCCGGTGATACCATCATACTAAGCTTTAGGGCCTCAGAAGGTATCGCCACACCACCTGATGTGACCATTAATGGAGTTACAGCAGATACCGTTACAGCCGATACCGTTCCAGCTGGTGTTAATGCCACTACTATCTGGAGTGCCACAAAGTATGTCGTATCTGCAGACACTGATGGCCCAGTAACATTTAGCATTGATTTTGCTGACCTGGCAAGTCCTCCAAATGCCGGTGATACAGTTAATACCACCACTATTGGTCGTGCCAGTGTTACCATTGATAAGATGGTACCAACACTAACTGCCGTATCTATCATATCTGATAATGCAGATGATATGACTGTGGCCATACCTGGTGATATTGTTACCCTATCTTTTACTTCCTCTGAAGGTATACAGCAACCGGCTGTAAGCATTGGTGGGGATGCAGTTACTGCAACTGCAATAACTGATGCTAATAACAGCAATACCATTTGGAGTGCCACAAAAACAATCACATCAGCAGATCTTGCCGGCCCCGTAACATTTACCATCAATTATTCTGATCTGGCAACTAATGCCGGCACCATAATTACCAGTACTATTGGCAGTGGTAGCGGCTCTGCTGTCACCATTCCAGGACCGAACATCACAAAGCCGACACTACCTCTAGTATCCATCGCATCTGATAATTCAGATACCTCTAGGGCTACAACTGGTGATATCATTACATTACGTTTTACTGCTTCTGAAGGTATAACCACACCAACTGTAACTATTAATAGTAATGCTGCAACTGTTGCACCTGCAGAGGCTGGAAGCAATACTTCTTGGAGTGCCACAAAGACAGTTGCATCTGGAGATACTCAAGGTGTTGTAGCCTTTACCATTGATTTCTCTGATTTAGCTAGTACTCCTAATGTCGGTGCTCAGGTCGTTGATACCACTGATGATGCTGCTGTTACCATTGATACTATAGCACCTACACTTGGTGGTACAGTATCCATAATATCTGATAATACAGATACGTCTAGGGCTACAACTGATGATACCATCACACTAAGCTTTATCGCTTCTGAAGGTATACAGGAACCAACTGTAACTATTAATAATAATGCTGCAACTGTTGCACCTGCAGTTGCTGGAAGCAATACATCTTGGAGTGCCACAAAGATAGTTGCATCTGGAGATACTGAAGGCCCCGTAACATTCACCATAAACTATGCTGACCTGGCAGCAAATCAGGGTACTACTCAGGTTATAGCTACTGGGGATAACACTGCAGTTACAATTGATAGAACAGCTCCAACACTATCTATGGTATCGATGATATCTAGTAATTCAGATACATCTACTGCTACTGCCGGTGATACCATCACACTGAGTTTTACCTCTTCAGAACCCATACTGCAACCAACTGTAAATATCCGTGGAGGTGCAGCCGATACAGTTACTGCAAGTGGTAATACTTGGAGTGCCACAAAGATGATTACATCTGCAGATATTGATGGTGCAGTATCATTTGGCATATCCTTTGCTGACCTGGCCTCAAATGCCGGTACTCCAGTTATTGCTCTTAGTGCTGGTAATACCGGAGTTGTTATTGAGCAAACAGGTCCGGTAACACCACTCCCAGATAGTATAGCTCCTGAATTGGATACAGTAATCATAGAATCTAGTAATTTAAATACGTCTAGGGCTACAATTGATGATACCATCACACTACGTTTTATCGCTTCTGAAGGTATAACCACACCTGTTGTGACCATTAATACAGATGCCATTACAGCTGTTGTAGCAGAGGTTGGAAGCAATACATCTTGGAGTGCCACAAAGACAGTTGCATCTGGAGATACTCAAGGTGTTGTAGCCTTTACCATTGATTTCTCTGATTTAGCTAGTACTCCTAATGTCGGTGCTCCGGTCGTTGATACCACTGATGACACTGCTGTTACCATTGATACTATATCCCCGATACTAGATACAGTAACCATAAAGTCTGATAATTCAGATGATACATCTCAGGCCATACCTGGTGATACCATCACACTAAGTTTTATCTCCTCTGAACCTATACAGGAACCTGTTGTAAACATTAATGGAGATACAATTGCTGCTACAGTTTTTCCTGGAAGTGATGATAGTTTTTGGTTTGTTAAAAGAACCATCACACCTGAAGATAGTTCTGGCACTGTAACCTTTGACATATCTTTTACTGACTTGGCTTCAAATGGCGGTAGTATGGTTACTGTCACTACTGATGACACTAGTGTTACCATTGATCAAATGATGACGGTGCCAACACTGCCTCCAACTAATCAGGAACTAGTACAAGGTGATCTTGGTGTAACCAATACCGGAGGAATCAAATTTAGAATTGTCGGACTAGCTGCTAACACATACTATGAATATTCCACATCAAAGTGCGATGTAACGGTAGAGGCAGGTACCAGTGTTCCTGATCTTGATAACTGCTCAGATTTCACATCTCGAGGGTATTCTGATGGTGATGGCCAATATCGCATAAAGGTTGACGGTCCGTTTACCAATCAGCAATATGTATCAGCTAGTGCCAAAATACCAAACTCTGATGATATAATATATTATACAGATTTCATAGTGCAGGTACGAGATGGTGATACAATATCATACTTTGAGGCAGACGTATCTGATGTTACTCCAGAACCACCAACTACAAATCCAACACTGACTGCAGTATCCATAGCATCTGATAATTCAAATACATCTTTGGCTACAACTGATGATATCATCACACTAAGCTTTACCTCCTCTGTGGGTATAGGAACACCGGATGTAATCATTAATGCAGTTAATGCAGTTATAGTTCCTGGAATTGATAATACTGATTGGAGCGCTACAAGAATAATCACAGCTGCAGATACTGATGGTACTGTACTATTTGAGATATCTTTCACTGATTTGACTAACAATGTCGGTGATCCAGTTATTGTCACTACCGATGAATCTGCTGTCACTGTTGATCAAATGGCACCGACACTGGATACAGTATCCATAGCATCTAATAAATTACCAGATTCATTTTTGGTTACAACTGATGATATTGTCATATTGCGTTTTACCTCATCTGAGGATATACTGCCACCAACTGTAACCATTAATGGTGATGAAATTATTGCTACACTTGTTGGAAATGATAATACTATTTGGAGAGCTGAAAAAACAATCACAGCTGCAGATATTGATGGCACTGTTGTAGCGTTTACCATAGATTATACTGACTTGGCAACAAATGCCGGCACTAAGTTTACTGGCACTACTGATGGCTCTAGTGTTACCATTGATCAAATGGCACCAACACTAACTACAGTAACCATAGCATCTGATAATTCAGATACGTCCTTGGCTACAACTGGTGATACTGTCACACTAAGCTTTACCTCTTCAGAACCTATAGAAACACCGGATGTAACCATTAGTGGAGATGGTGCATCTGCTATAGTTACTGGAAGTGGTGATACTTGGAGTGCCACAAAAACAATCGTACCTGAAGATTCTGATGGCACTGTTGTAACGTTTACCATAAATTATGCTGATTTGGCTTTAAATCCTGGTAGTACGATTACTGTCACTACTACTGATAACTCTAGTGTTACTATTGATCAAACAGGATCATCATCATCAATTCCAACCTCAGAAATACAACGAGAGAATCTTGGTGTAACCAACACTGGAGGAATCAAGTTTAGCATTGGCGGATTGGATGCATCAACATACTATCAATACACCACATCAAAATGTGATGTTGCTGACCCTGATGATGAAACCTGCTCAGATTTTGCATTTGCAAAGCGCACTAATAGTAACGGCGAACTTGTCATAATAATGGCCGGTCCATTTACCAATCTACAATATGTATATGCTGAGGTAAAAGAAATAGGCAAAGCTGATCCAATATATCGTACAAGTTTCACAGTACAGGTACAAGGTAACGACATAACCAACTTTGAATCAGTTGTATCTAGTGTTATTCCAACTGAACCAGTTATTCCAGAACCACCAACTCTAGAACCACCAACTCCAGAACCACCAACTCTAGATACAACAGCACCAACACTAACTGCAGTATCCATAGTATCTAATAATACAAATGATACAACTTTGGCTACAGCTGGTAATACTGTCACACTAAGTTTTACCTCTGATGAACCTATACTGGAACCAACTGTAACCATTAGTGGAGTTGATGCATCTGCTACAGTTACTGGAAGTGGTGATACTTGGAGTGCTACAAAAATAATTACATCTACAGATACTAATGGCAGCACTGTAACGTTTACCATAGATTATACTGATTTATCTTCAAATGACGGTGCTCAGGTTACTGGTACTACTGGTGGCACCAGTGTCATTATTGATCAAACAGTGACACCAACACCACCTTCAACTAGTCAAGAAATACAAGAAGAGAATCTTGGTGTAACCAACACTGGAGGAATCAAGTTTAGCATTGGCGGATTGGATGCATCAACATACTATCAATACACCACATCAAAATGTGATGTTGCTGACCCTGATGATGAAACCTGCTCAGATTTCACATTTGCAAAGCGCACTGATAGTAACGGTATACTTGTTGTAATAATGGCCGGTCCATTTACCAATCTACAATATGTATTTGCTGAGGTAAAAGAAATAGGCAAAGCTGATCCAATATATCGTACAAGTTTCACAGTACAGGTACAAGGTAACGACATAACCAACTTTGAACCAGTTGTATCTAGTGTTATTCCAACTGAACCAGTTATTCCAGAACCACCAACTCCAGAACCACCAACTCCAGAACCACCAACTCCAGAACCACCAACTCCAGATACAACAGCACCAACACTAACTGCAGTATCCATAGAGTCTAATAATACAAATGATACAACTTTGGCTACAGATGGTAATACCATCACACTAAGCTTTACCTCTGATGAACCTATACTGCCACCAACTGTAACCATTAATGGAGATACAGTTACTGCTACAGTTCTTGGAGGTGACACTACTACTTGGAGTGCTGAAACAACAATCGCATCCACAGATGCTGATGGTGTCGTAGACTTTAGCATATCTTTTTTTGACCTGGCTTCCAATGACGGTGGTATAGCTACCAGTCTTACTACTGGCAACCCCGGTGTCACTGTTGATAATACAGCTCCAACACTAACTACAGTATCCATAGAATCTGATAATACAGATACAAATTTGGCTACAACTGATGATACTGTCACACTAGAGTTTACCTCTTCAGAACCTATACAGACACCAGCTGTAACTTTTGGTGGAATTTCTGCTGATACAGTTACTGAAAGTGGTAATACTTGGAGTGCCACAAAAATAATCACGGCAGCAGATTCTGATGGCAGTGCTGTAACATTTGACATATCTTTTTCTGATTTAGCTACCAATGTCGGTATTCCAATTGCTGCTACCACTGATGGTACCGACGTTACTGTCAGTCAAACATCCACTACTGCAGATACGACAAAACCAACACTGCGTACGGTATTACTGACATCTGATAATTCAGTTGATAATACTTTGGCCATACCTGGTGATACTGTCACACTAAGCTTTACCTCTGATGAACCTATACTGCCACCAACTGTAACCATTAATGGAGATACAGTTACTGCTACAGTTTTTCCTGAAACTGACAATACTTTTTGGCATGCCACAACAGTCATCACACCTGAAGACAGCCCTGGTACCGTAACATTTGAGATAGCCTTTACTGACCTGGCAGACAATGTCGGCACTCCAGTTACTGCTGTTACCGGCAGCGGTACCGGCGTCACTATCAGTCAGACAGTGCAGTATGATCTTGCTGTAAAGGGCGATGGAATCAGAGTTAAAATTAACGGAGTGTTTGCAGAGAGAACATACCATGAATGGTCCACATCACATTGCGATGTTCCTGACGGCAATGACTGCGTTGATGGTATTGCCCGAGAGTACAGCAAGGACAGCGGCAGAGTCGTCATAGACATTGTCGATGATGATAATAATTTTGCCGATCAGAGACATGTATCAATTAGTGTAAAAATACCAAACACTGAGGATGCATTGTATTCTACGGACTTTATAGTGCAGGTGGTAAATGGCGAGATAGTGCACGAGCCGGACGTGTCTGGTGTCATTCCACAATCTGGAAACTCTGGAGGTAATAGTAATAATAATAATAATAATAATAATAACAGTGATGATGGTGACTCTAAAACCGGTTCACCATCAACAATCACTACAAAACCAACACCTTCAGACCGATTACTCAAGAACTTTATTGCAGCAGAATCTGATTCAGATGTAATAAAACAAACAGATACAGCAGCAATAATAACTGCAATAATAACTGCAACTGAACCAACAACTGCAACTGCAACTGCAACTGCAACTGAACCAACAACTGCAACTGCAACTGCAACTGCAACTGAACCAACTACAACAGCAACAGCAACAGCAACTGCAACTGCAACTGCAACTCCAGATACAGCAACTCCAACTAAATCAATAACAACTACAACAACTCCAGATACAACAGCAGATACAGATACAACAACTCCAACAACTTTAGAACCAGCAGCATCACCTTCAGATACAACTCTAAAAAACTCTAATGATGATGACTTTAAAACCAGACCCACATTTGGAATATCAGGGCAGACATTCACCCAAATTGTGGACTGTGGCTATTCCATGGACGGGGTCTGCACTGATGTAACAGAGTACCATGTAGATTACAACAGAAAGATAATTCAGACGGGAACTGCACATGACTTTGCACTAAAGGCATATGCACAAAACGGAATGAAGAGCTTTGTCATAGGCTTTGGTGTGAATGAGGTGGGAGCACCAGCCTCAGAGTCAGAAGCATCCATTACTGTAAATCTGGGCAGGGATTACACATTAGACTCTACATATGTGATAGACTCTGTAGAGTATGACAATGATGAGAATGTGATAGGCGAGAATGCCACATTTGCAGTGTCTGGTGTTTCATGTGGTGGTGGTAGTGGTGATAATAATAATAATGATAATAACAATGGCATAATCCAAAAGAACCAAATCCAGTGCACCCAGCTCTTAATTGACGGGGTACTATTCCGAGAGGCAATGTATGACGAGCCATTCATGATAGAGGCAGTTGATGCCAAGAGAAAGGTAATCACACACTACATGAATGAGGGCCTGCAGGTAACCGGAGAGTCCATAAACGAGCCGCCAACCCACAAGTTCTCAAGCAAGAAAACATCCCAGTCTGATGCAGTAATACTGGAACTGGTACGAACTGACAAGCTAGAGAACATTTGGACTGACCAGTTTGGATACACGTGGAGTGCAGACATGCCTGATGAGTGGTATTACGTGGTTGGACCGGTCCCTGATAATTCCAGCGCATGTGACAGTGTGGATCACAGGGCATGTGATGCGTTTGCAGCCAAAGTGAGGTGGCATAATGGTAACATGGAGTCCCTGCGTGATTCAATGTATGGTGATGTGTACGGGGCAGCAGCTGCCAAGCCCTTTGATGACCTGGATGATGCAGTAACATTTCTGATAACTCCCGGCGAGTCTCGGACGCAGTTCCTCGATGAGAATGCCATGATGTGGATTCGCAACTAGATAGTCCACCGGCTTTTTTTTGTGGTTGTAGTAGTTGTTGTAGTAGTAGTAGTTGTAGTTTGCCTCAGTTATGGATGGATGAGGACACATGCTGCTGCCGTATTCTAAAGGAAACCAGTTTCCGCAAACAGCGACTCGGCGTACTGGAACGGCGCACCGCACCTTGTTCTTGTTTGCGCCAGCCACCTCCTTCTCATATCTTTGCGGATCGTCCCAGATGATCAGTGCTTGACCACGCTTGATGTACTTCCTGTTGTCAGTCATCTACAACTGTTATGATCTACTGATCTTTAGCTTTTTCGGTCTCTAGAGAAAGAGAGATGTAGATATTCACGGTAATATGCTAGGAAGAATTATGCAACAAACTACCAAAGAAGAAAGATCTATAAAGCCAAAAAGGCATCACTGATCAAACTACCCATAGCCCAGAAACACGACAGATAGACAGCAGGCAATATCAATAGCAGGCAGGAGCAAACCCACTCAAGAATAGATTGGCATTACCAGTATGATAGTAAAGGAAATGAAATTGTAAGAGATTTTTTGCGATTAATACCTATAGGGGATACAGGTATTTTAGACGGAATGAGGGTTTACTACAACTTTACAAAGAAACATGGTACTTTGAAAGGTAGAACCCCAGTCCAAGCCTCAATGATTGAAATAGACGGCAAGAACAAATGGAAAACCATAATTCAAAACACCTCATTGAGTAAGAATCACCAATAGGCGTAAATTTCAATTCGAAGAAGAATATCTATATTTCAGATTTACCACTCGAAGATGTTACAGAACCAATCTGAGTAACTCCTAAATATCAATATGTTGCAAAATATAATGTAGTATCATGGACTTAACATATAGAGTTGAAAAATTAAAGAGTGGTGGATTTGTAGCGTTTTGCCCTACTATGAAACCCGTTAGAGTCTTTGGGAAAACTGAAGATGATGCAAGTAAGAAATTAATATCTACAGCTAAACTCTATCTTAAACGTCATCCTGATTTCTTGGATACTATACGTACATCCTCATTGGAGGATTAATTGTTACGTAATACGTACCATCCTAAGATAGTATTACAAGTTTTTGAGTTATTAGGATTTGAAATAGTTGTAGAAAATGAATATGTTTACTATCTAGATCAGTTGCGCAATTGATTTAATTTGATCATCATCTCAATGTTTTCTTACAACAAGATCCAAAGCTAGGAAAAATCATTCTTAATTCATGTTCAACTACACAAAACTAACAAAAAGACCAAAACAGTCCCCTATCCGTAACGGGAATAACTGTTCCACAGTTTGATTCCCTGTTAAAAGAAATCAAAAAACAGTACAAAGCCACAAAAGAGACACACCACGTCTATCAAAAAAGAAAAGGCTGCAAGAGTTGGTGCAGGACGACACAAATTTGATCTATTATCCCTCAAAGACAGAATTCTAATGTTTATGATGTACTATCGAATGTACACAACAATGACATGTTGGGAATGATTTTTGATCTGGATAAATCAAATGTAATGAGGGACATTAAATATTAGAGCCTGCAATAAAACAATCAATTCCGATTCCTGCCAAAAAATATGCAGATGCCAAAAAGCTCAAAACCGTGCAAGAGTTACAACAACGGTTCTTTCCTGAATTAATTGTAATTACAGATGGAACAGAACAGCCAATCCCAAGACCGAAAGATCGTGCCAAAAGAAAATCGCACTATTCAGGCAAAAAGAAAAAACACACAGTACAAAATCAGATTGCAATAAATCTTGATAGAGTCATAATCCACAAATCTACACATTCTCCAGGCAGTCATCATGATTACAAAATATACAAGACAAAACATCCGGTACTGTCTGAGGAGCTGTTACAATTTTATGATCTTGGGTTTGGGAATTCAAAGACTTTCCAGACCAAATCAGCATTTACCATACAAGAAAAAGAAGAACAGAGAGTTGAGCGCATCTCAAAAGGAGTGGAACAGATCCCAATCTAAAATCAGAATCAAGGTTGAGCATGTCATTGCTCAAATCAAGAAATTTAGAATTAGTAGTGATGTGTTTAGGAACAAACTATGCAGATATGATAGAACAATGAGATTGTATGTGGAATTGTTAATTTCAAGATAAGATGGAAAGACGAGCTTGTTGTGATTCCATGACATTACAGAAGAATCAGAAATCAAACGGAATGAAAGGTTGGATTTTGTTTGTAATTGCGCAACTCATCTAATAGATGTACAATGCTATCCAAGTGTGATGTTCAATTCACGCAGCATTTGGAATGTGTTCAGATATCGAATCCCAAACGCGTGACAGACATTTGGAATTAGAACCCTGCGTTTTGCATCCGGTTCGTATTGCTCGTGTGTGACCACAACACATCTCTTTGTCATGGCGTACGCAACAATCCATGCATCCGCTTTGCTTTGATCGGCAAAGTCCTTTTTTGCCTTATCAGAGAAATCACCATCATCAGCCCAGCGCATGATTTTGCCATATGCGTTCAGGACATTTGCCTGTTCTGTTGTCTTAAACCACGGTAGAAAATTGCTGTTTGCCCACTCTTGAAGTTGATCCTTTTTGTCGTTTATCTCTGACTTGACCTTGTCTATACTCTCTATGCGTCCTTTCTCTGCCTTGCTTACAAGCTCCCTCCAAAACGATCCGATCAGATCAAAAGCATAGTAATGTTTTGCCGCCTCTATGAACACATTTGCATCCAACAGATAGATGTCCTGTGAACTACTCATGTGCTTTGCGCCCTAGTAGCTGCAACATGTTCTTGCATCTCATCAAACGAGTTGCGTTTAAGACCGGTAAGATTATAGGCCTCACGATAAAGTAGCTTGTTCTCCATAACTGCATTAATGACATTTTTCATGAACATTTTTCCCACCCGGGTGTACGCGGTGTTGTAAAAATCACCACCACTGCTCTGTTTTGAGTTATGTTTTGCTTCTTTTTGTTGCCTGTTGTAGAACTTGAGAAACTCATCAAGGTCAATTATTTTGACATCCAGCGCTCTTCGGGCAACAACGATCTCGCTTACTTTGAAATGGCGCGCTCCGGCCCGAAACGGATCATACTCTTGGTTGAATTGTGCCCATTGCTGAGAAAGAGTCTTGCCCGGCACCAGGAATTCAGCCGCTATCTGATTGCATGCTTTTTCAACTGCATCGTTTGCAGGTTCTAGATGGTGTAGATCAAAAGCGGCGCTGCGTCCTATCCATATATGCGCCAACTCGTGTGCCAGTGTAAACATTTGGGCTGCCTTGAAATCCTTGTTGTTGACAAAGATAAATGGTGCGTACTTGTCGACAAGTACGAATCCGCGAAACTCTGTTGGATCCAACAGACGATGGGTGTGTAATCCAACTATTCCACTGGCTGATAGAAATATACCTGCCTTTTCAATTCTGTTTTTCAATTCTGAGAGCGCATTGCCCCATGTGGATTGTTTGACGGCCCATTCTGAATCTATACCCAGCTTGTCTTTGATCTTGCGTGCCGTCTCTTTGGGCGAGTCTGTGTGTTTGACAGAACCGACAAACTCTAGCGGTTCTGCTCTGTCTGCAATCAAGTATTCGCGCATCCAATCTTGTCGTTGCTCTATGATCTGAATGGTGTCAATCAGGTTGATGCTCGGAGCAGTCACATGCGGGTCTGCACCCGTTCTAAAGTAAGGAATGGGAATCTGTTCATCAGGCGGGCTTGAAAGAAACAGATAGCCAAACGGCGTGGATGTAGCAATAGCAAACTTTTCAAGCTGCTTGAGGGTTGGTTCACTTTCACCCATTACCCATTCTTTTATCTTTTTCATTGGCTGTTTCTTGGCAAGATCGTCAACTGATTTACCAGAACGCTGTACTGCCCATTGCAAGATAGACTTTTTCACAGATACTTTGAGATGTGTAGTCTTACTCATATGCCATTACCTCGTAACGGTGCAGCAGCTGCACCTTGTATGAGCAGTACGCGATATGTTGTAACCAGGTAATCATTTGTCTTCTGCACCTCATAGTCATGGAATGCTGCCACCATGCACAATATTTCATTGTGTACATCTTTAACATTACGGTTGACCTAACTAGATGAGTTGTGTGATTACAAACAAAAAACCCAACTTTTCATTCCGTTTGATTTTTTGTTTGTAATTGCGTAACTCATCTTATAATTTCACAAAGAAACACGACGGTGCTTTGAAAGGTAGAACCCCAGGACTCAGACTTCAATGATAGAGATTGATGGTAAGAACAAGTGGAAGACCATCATTCAAAACGCCTCACTAAACAAGGATTCAGAATGAATCTCAACACCCAAAGATGTTACAGAACCAAGGAAATTTATATTATTTAGGACGACTTGATAATCAGTAATGACAAGTAATCTTAATTATCCATTTTTGAAGAAGGTGAAAATTTGTAATTTTAAAAGCTTCGATGAAACAGAAATAGATCTTGACAGGTTTAACGTAATAATAGGTCCTAACGCTGCAGGAAAGACAAACTTTACACAAATTTTTAGCTTTTTAAAAGACATATGCAATCATGGGCTCGATAACGCCATCTCTATACAAGGAGGAATTGAACATGTCCGAAACATAAAAGTGGGAAATTCAAAAAACCTCTCAATTGAAATAAGCGGTCTTCTTTCAAAATTTTCAAAAAGCTCTATGCGAATGCGTCTCTTCTTATCACCAACAATAAATAACATCAATTACAGATTTAGTTTAAAATTTAATTCTAAAAAAGGCTACAAGATTTCAGAAGATCGAATAATAATCGAAATGGCTATTGAATCCATCAAGCACAGAAAATTTTATACCGGTACAATAACCATAACGAACACTCATGGCACTCTTAGTTCTTACGTAGACTTTCCTGAAGAAATAAAACAGCAGGTATCTAAAAAAATTTCAAATTATATAAAATATCACAAACTCGGTTCTAAAGAACTGCTTTTAGAATCCTGGTTTGTGCTCCGTTTTCTACAAAATGATTGGATGGACTTTACAGACTATATTTCAATTTATGATTTTGATCCTAAATTGCCTAAAAAAGCCATACCGATTAGAGGTGAATACATGTTGGAATCTGACGGAAGTAATATTGCATTGATTCTCCAGACCCTGCTTTGTAGTGCAGAAAACAAAAGAAAATTCCTAAACCTGCTCAAAGAATTGCTTCCATTTGTTGACAGTATAGACACTCAAAAATTTGCCGACAAATTTCTTCTTTTTAAAATAAAAGAGAATTATTTCAAAAATCATTATCTTCCCTCATCATTACTTTCAGATGGAACCATAAACATAACTTCGTTGATAGTGGCATTATACTTTGAAGACAACAATTTTGTAATTATAGAGGAACCTGAAAGAAACATCCATCCTTCCCTATTATCCAATCTTGTGGGAATAATGAAGGAGGCCTCTGAGACGAAACAGGTCATCCTGACTACTCATAATCCAGAGTTGGTAAAGCACGCAGGTATAGAAAACCTGCTAACCATATCAAGAACTGAAGAGGGGTTTTCAAAGATTGAAAGGCCTGCAGATAAAAGTAAGATCCAACAATTCCTTTCAAACGAGTTGGAGCTTTCAGATTTATACACAAGTAATATTTTAACAGAGTAAATTGAACTATTGTACGTTATATGTCTGGGTAGAGGGTTTAGACGATTCTAGATTTTTCAAAGGAATTTTTAAACCCTTTTTTAAAGAACAGTATTATAGAGTCAAAGTAATAGAGTATGCTTCAAAATCAAGAAAAAGCATTGCAAGCTTTTTGAAATCTATTGTATCTGCTGGGGACAGTTACCTCTTTTTCGGAGATTTCGATGCAGGTATTTGTGTTACAGATACAAAAAAATCACTGGTTGCAACATATGATAATTTGGATGATCAGAGAACAATAGTGGTCAAAAAAGAGATAGAAAGCTGGTATTTGGTAGGACTGGACTCTAAAAATTCCAAATACTTGAAAATTACAAATTTCAAAGATACAGAAGATGTGACAAAAGAGGATTTTTTAAGATCCAAAAAAGACACAAGATTTTCTTCAAAAATAGACTTGATGTCTGAAATTATTAAACGATATTCCATTGATGAAGCACGACAAAAGAACTCATCTTTTGCATATTTCTACAAAAAGTTTTGTAGTGCCACGGCGTTGTCCAAATCTTAGTTTTTCAGGTTCTGTGTAATCTTTGTGATATAGAATTAATGCGGTTCTTCTTCGTATTAAGTGTCGAGACCCGGGGGATTAATTGGGTGTTTTATCCCAACATTCTAAATTGGGTTCTGCCAACTTGTAGTGATATGGCTTCTATCACGTTGGTTGGTTCTGTAAGTTCTTTTGCAGTAATACACCTACAATTCTATATCAAAGCATAAAGTTGTCGTAAAGAAAATCAGGACTGTAGATACTGAAAAGATATTTCTGTTGTGTAAACATCAGATGAGTTGCGCAATTACAAACAAAATCCAACCTTTCATTCCGTTTGATTTCTGATTCTTCTGTAATGTCATGGAATCACAACAAGCTCGTCTTTCCATCTTATCTTGAAATTAACAATTCCACATACAATCTCATTGTTCTATCATATCTGCATAGTTTGTTCCTAAACACATCACTACTAATTCTAAATTTCTTGATTTGAGCAAATGACATGCTCAACTTTGATTCTGATTTTAGATTGGGATCTGTTCCACTCCTTTTGAGATGTGCTCAGCTCTCTGTTCTTCTTTTTTTGTATGGTATAATGCTGATTTGGTCTGGAAAGCCTTTGAATTCCCAAATACCCAAGATCATAAAATTGTAACAGCTCCTCAGACAGTACCGGATGTTTTGTCTTGTATATTTTGTAATCATGATGACTGCCTGGAGAATGTGTAGATTTGTGGATTATGACTCTATCAAGATTTACTGTAATTTGATTTTGTACTGTGTGTTTTTTCTTTTTGCCTGAATAGTGCGATTTTCTTTTGGCACGATCTTTCGGTCTTGGGATTGGCTGTTCTGTTCCATCTGTAATTACAATTAATTCAGGAAAGAACCGTTGTAACTCTTGTATGGTTTTGATCTTTTTGGCATCTGCATATTTTTTGGCAGGAATCGGAATTGATTGTTTTGTTGCAGGCCCTAATATTTAATGTCCCTCATTACATTTGATTTATCCAGATCAAAAATCATTCCCAACATGTCATATGTTGTGTACATTCGATATACGTCATAAATTTAGAATTCTGTTTTTGAGGGATAATAGATCAAACTTGTGTCGTTCTGCACCAACTCTTGCAGTCTTTTCTTTTTTGATAGACGTGTGTCTCTTTTGTGGCTTTGTACTGTTTTTTGATTTCTTTTGACAGGGAATCAAACTGTGGAACAGTTATTCCCGTTACGGATAGGAGGAACTGTTTTGGTCTTTTTGTTAGTTTTGTGTAGTTGAACATGAATTGAGAATGATTTTTCCTAGCTTTGGATCTTGTTGTAAGAAAACATTGAGATGATGATCAAATTAAATCAATTGCGCAACTGATCTAGTGTAAACAACTGTGTGTATGACAACCAGGATTTACCACATGTGAGTTAAGATATGATGTTTACACAACAGAAATATCTTTTCAGTATCTACAGTCCTGATTTTCTTTACGACAACTTATGCTTTGATACAGAATTGTAGGTGTATTGCCGCAAAAGAACTTACAGAACCAACCAACGTGATAAAAGCCATATCACTACAAGTTGGCAGAACCCCAAAAAAAATCGTTTTTATATCGTCTATTTCCTACTAATTTTGTGAATAACACACTCATTTTATCAATTCTGGCAGTAATCCTTTTGGGATCTGCTGTCGCTTATTTGCTGGTAACTGACTCGGAAAATATGGACACTCAGCTAAATTCATCTGAAGCGTCCATGCCTTTAACTGTCAATATGGGTGTACTGCTGCCTACTACCGGAGACTTGTCCAGTCATGGACAAGATAACGGCATTGCAATTCAATTTGCAGCTGAAAATTTTAACCAATACTTGGAATCCATCGGTGCCATGTGGCGTGTAAATCTGGTCGTGGAGGACTCACAGTCTGATCCTGTAGTTGCATTGGAGAAACTCCAATCATTAAACTCAAAGGGCATCAAACTTGTTTTAGGACCAGAATCAAGTGCAGAGGTTAAAAACATAAAGTCTTATGCTGACTCTAATGGAATGTTATTGCTTAGCCCTTCTTCGACTTCGCCAAAACTTGCCATTGATGATAATATTTTTAGATTAATTCCTGATGATACTAAACAAAGTGCAGTAATTGCCACAATGTTGGATCATTATGGAATAAAAGTTGTGATCCCGATATATCGAGGAGATGTATGGGGTGACGGTCTTTACGAGTCCACAAAACTCTCATTCGAGTCCAAAAATGGCACAGTTGATCCAGGTATCCGGTATTCCACTGAAAGCACTGTCTTTTCCACGGAGGTCAAGCTATTGTCAGATAGAGTATCAGAATACTCACAAAATTATGACACTGATCAAGTTGCAGTACTGCTGATAGGTTTTTCAGAGTCTGTACATCTTTTAAATTTTGCAAGCTCATACGATAATCTTAATTCTGTAAGGTGGTTTGGAGCAGACGGTACCACAAATGATGATACCCTATCTGATGATAGGATAGCCTCAGAGTTTGCCCAGTCTACTAACTTTACTTCAACTCAGTTCTCTGCATCTAAAAATGAAATCTTTGAGCTGGTTCAAAACCATATAATAGATACAATAGGCTCATCCCCTAACAGCTATGCCTATTCATCCTATGATAGTTTGTGGGTGCTGGGTCTGACAATACAGCACACAAACTCTACTGATGTTAATATGTTAAAGCAAAACCTGCCTGAAATTGCATCTGGTCATATGGGTGCCATTGGACAGGTAAATTTCAACGAGTATGGGGATTTGGCAGTTGCTGATTATGAACTTTGGTCCATTGCTGATGGCAAGTGGATTCGTGTGGGACACTATTATGCTTTTACTGATACGCTAGAATTATTTTGATTCTCCAAATATCTGAGATACAAAAACAATTTGGCGGCAATGTCGTACTGGACAAAATATCGGCTAGTTTTTTACCAAATCGTATTAATTTGCTAATCGGTGCCAATGGCTCGGGAAAAACGACTCTGATCAACATCATATCTGGATTATTTGGAGCAGACAAGGGGGATGTATTTTTCAAAGACTGCAACATAACCAACTATAGCTCAGATAAGATTTTTCTTTTGGGCTTGACTAGAACCTTTCAAACGCCGCGCCTTTTTGCAAATCTTTCAGTTTTGGAAAACATACTCTTGGCATCCACTGAGATTGACGAGTCTTTTGGCTCTTCTCTGTTTGGTGTACGCTGGAAAAAACAGCAAAGACAGCTAATTGAAAAGGCAATGCTTGTTTTAAAATCCCTAAATCTGCACAAACTAAAAAATAACTTGGCCTATGATCTGAGTGGAGGGCAAATTAAATTGTTGGAGCTTGGCAAGGCCTTGATGTCCAAGTCTGATGTAATACTACTTGATGAACCCATTGCCGGGGTTCATCCAAAAATTGCGCATGAAATATTTGCTCAAATTACAAAAATATGCAAGGAACACAAAACCACTTTTGTGATAATTGAGCATCGCCTTGATATTGCCCTAAAATATGCAGATCATACATTTGTATTGGATAAGGGAAGAATCATTGCATCTGATTCCCCAGATAAGATCCTGCAAAATAAAAAAGTAATGAATTCATACCTTGGGCTGTAAATGTTATGTGGATTTGATGTATAGTTGATAGTGTCTGCTGAATCCCTCTGTGCAGGATATGGCAAGCATCAAATTCTAAATGACGTCAGTTTCGATGCAGATAATGAAATAACTGTAATTGTGGGCGCAAACGGCTCTGGCAAAAGCACTCTTTTAAAATCAATTTTCGGATTATGCGACGTATATTCAGGCAAAATCAGGATAAACGATGTTGATGTTACAAACTGCCTGGCACATGAGCTAATAGACCTTGGCGTGTCATATATGCCTCAAAGAGAAAATGTCTTTGCACAGCTAAGCGTAATTGACAACCTCAAAGTTGCAGATTATACAGAAGACTTTGATTTTGTTTTTAGTATTTTTCCAACCCTTGAGCGAAACAAAAAACTAAAGGTGAGCAAGCTAAGCGGGGGAGAGCGACAAATACTGGCAACTGCAATGACCATAGTCAGACGGCCATCAATACTGCTGTTTGATGAACCTACTGCCAACCTGTCACCAAAAAACGCGTCACTGGTTTTTACAAAGATCAAGCAGATACAAAACGAGTTGAAAAACTGTACAATACTTGTAGAGCAAAACATCAAAGAAGCGCTGCAGTTGTGTGACAAGTGCTATCTTCTTGCAAACGGCAGTGTAAAGTACAGTGGCGATGCAAACGGACTGCTGACTGATGCAGAACTCTCACATAAATTTCTTGGAATAATATAATCTTGATCATATTAATTGATGCCATAATATACGCTAGTGTTCTGGCAGTTTTATGTGTAGGACTTACGCTTACCTACAAAATAACAAATGTTCCAAACTTTGCACATACAACATTTGCTGTTTTGGGAATGTATATGGCATTAATCACAGTCAAGGTCTTTGGACTAAGCCCGTATGTCTCTATTGCGCTGGCTTTTGTAGTTTCAGGAGCTACTGCACTATTTTTGTATTTTTTTATTATACGCGTACTTCAAAAAAGGGGCTCTACGTATATTACACTAATCATATCCACACTATCTTTTGATATTGTGATGATAGGGGTGTTGAATATTTTGGCAGACTATCTCTCGTATAGTTTTCATGTTCCTTCTAGGGACTTTACTCTGCGCAGCTATGACGTCTTGTTTTTTGACATACCTCTTGTGCTGATAGTGTCCGTTACAGTGCTGTGCTGTCTGGTTCTTGGTTTGTATTTGCTGCTACACAAAACAAAGTTTGGCTTGCTGATGAGGGCATCCATTGAAAACACAAATCTGGCACAAACAAGGGGCATCAACACAAATATGGTTTTTTGCGTCTCCTGGTTTCTAAGTGGCGGGTTGGGGGGGATTGCAGGCGTCTTAATGTCAGTATGGTTTCAAGGAGACCCATACCTTTCAGCAATTATTTTACCAAGTGTTTTTGCTGGCAGCATTGTTGGTGGCTTTACCAGCATTTATGGTGCCATTATTGGTGGTTTTGTAATTGGTATTAGTGAAATAATGGGCACTGATGTTTTAGCTAGCATATTTGGATATTGGGTTATTCCGTATCGGGCAATAATTCCATTTTTATTTATAATATTTACATTGTTGCTCTCCCCAAAAGGGCTATCGCATTTGATTCCTAAGATAATCTCAAGGATACGGGGGGGTCACCTGTGATGCTGGCATCTGAGCTGATTTTTTTTGCGGATCTGGTGGCAATTTTCTCAATATATCTGATAATCAACTCTAGTCTTAACTTGGAGTTTGGTTTTGCAGGAATTCCAAACTTTGGCAAAGTACTATCTGTGGCAGCAGGAGCATTTGTGATGGCACTGGTGCCAATTAATCTATACAAGATATTTTTACAAATCAAGCTAGACACAATATCTGACAATTTAGCTCTAATTGAGCAAATCAACTTGCATATCTCACAGCATCCTGAGATTGGCTTTTTGATATTTGGAATAACCCTGGTTGTTGCAATGATAGTTGGCGCAGTACTTGGATTGGTATCATCGTACCCTGCAATACGACTTCGAGGTGACTATCTGGCAATTACACTTTTAGCATTTGGTGAAATTATCAGGGTTGTTGGCATAAACTATGCTGAACTAGCCGGTGGCACACTTGGAGTCTCAGTACCTGACATACTCTCCTTTGTACCTGATCAGATTAGGTTTGTTGTTGCAAGTTTTGCCCTTTTGGCATTTGCCCTAGTCGTATTTTTACTGGTCTGCAAAATTACAAACTCGCCGATGGGTAGACTGTTACGTGCAATAAGGGATGATGAGACAGCTATTGTAGCTTTGGGGCGTAATACGACAAATATCAAGATCAAGACTTTGATGATTGGTGGAATGATTGGCGCCATAGGCGGATTACTTTATGCATCATATGTGGAGGGCGTTGTGGCCTTTGGATATACTAGGCTAAACTGGACATTTTTGCCGTTTGTAATGGTTATAGTTGGAGGGATGGCAAACAACAAGGGAGTTTTGCTTGGTACGATTATTTTTGTATTGATAAGAAAACTGACTATTTACTATAATGATTTTTTTAGTGGGTATTTGCCATTTGATATCATATGGCTTGATTATTTGTTATTGGGCGGTATCATGCTAATTGTATTGCTTTTCAAACCAAGGGGAGTTTTACCAGAAAAACCGTCTCTGTAGATTATGATTTAATAATAATAATAATAATAATAATACACTTGTTTCTACCTGTGAGAAAAATATGCCGTCTTTAATCCGAGTCTGGTTTTAGGTTAAAAATAATCTTTACAAATGTTATAAAATCTGTGCTATCTTGTTCTTGTAATTTGGGGATGGATCCTATTTCGAATTTTTGCTGAGTGAGACGTTTTGGATTAAGGTAAATGGTGAACAAAAATATCTATTTGCCTCTATGGATGATGATAGTAGATATATTGGTTAGCTAGTGACATGGCATAGACCAAATTCCAACACAATGCAGATTCTTTACTTGACATGACCAAGAAACAAGCTGGCAAGACCCCTAGAAACTTCATTACAGATGGACTACAAGCATGGGGTAATTGTCACAAGCGATGCTAAATAATCCTGATTTACTTTAAAAAATTTATTCTTTGTTATAAAGAAAAATGATCAATTTAATTAATCCCAAAAATATCGTAATAATACTATGAAACAAATAGTTAGGGTACTATCAGCAGCAGTCTTCAGTAAAGAGCAACTAGACGAGCAAAAACAATTCAAAGAGGATTTGCAAAATGGATCTGTAAAGATTGCATTTGAAGGGACTTTTGAAGAAGGAATGGACTTTTTAGAGGAGACTGAAAAACTTGTGGACACTTGTATTCACACATAAATTTTTAATTTCCTGTTGAAAATTAGATTCATTTCTAAAGGATTGGATCAAAGAAGATATTTTAGATATACAAAGAAACGCAGATATTATTGAAATTAGTGAAAATATTGAGATTATAGATGAATATGATGGAACAACTGCTGTAGTTCCAGAACACTTGGTAAATTACATAATAGAAAATGATGTTGAAAAAGTATACATTATTTCAATTAATGAAACAGGAATTAGGCAAAAATTAAATAATTATCGCCAATGATTGGACAAATATGTGAACATTGTAAGCAATTAGTAAATACCAATTTATTAAATGATGAAACAAAACGTTGTCTTCATAATCAAAATATTTCAGGGTGTCTTGTTTGCTCTTATTATAAAAACGGTCTAAAAAAATAAAAGATGTTTTAAAAATTGAACAAAAAATTATTTTTCCATCAATAATACTGGCAATAATTATTGTAATGGCCATTAGATCAAATTAAGTTATGACTCAAAATTGCTTTATCTGTAACATGGAATTGAGAGGTTGGTTAAAACGATATGGATGGGATGCGTTGTAAGATTCTCTGAAGCTCATCTGTTTAATTATTGAGCAGTTTCTTGTTCTATTTGTTCATTAATTTTTTCAGTTGCTATTTCCATAGCCATTTTATCCATTCCCTGTACGCTTTTTGAATCCATATTCAATTTGAACATTAACGCTTTTCCAACATTTCTTGAATTTATGACGACATTTTGATTTTTTAAAATCTTTATTTCGTTTAATGCTGTTTTAAAACTCAATCCAGAATTTTTTGCAATATCGGTGACTGAATAATCAAATTCCCTAAATGTCAGTAAGAAATCCAGAATCTTACTTCTACTTCCAAGAAATCGATACTCTAATGGTCCACATTGTAATGCCTTTTTTGATTCTTTCTTTGCAATGGCACTGATTAGTGCACCTGAAAGAACACCAGTAATTTCTTCTGACCCGACAGTTGTTGTCTCCATATGTCACATATGACAAATCTATTATATATTATTTTACCACTTATTGTGTAAAATAATTCATAATATATATAAGTATATAGGATATAATTGAGTATGGGTGATTATTCGGATACTCAAATTGCACTTTTAAGAAAAATGTTCAATGATTGTGTGATTGGAGCTAGACATCAAGGTGAACGAAAAGTTTGTAGAGGTTTTCCACAAAATCTAAAATCAGGAATAAAAAATGAATTGAAGAGATTACATAAGGAAGGACTAGTCAGAATAAAAAAAGCAGGTTATGGAGATCAATATTCTTTAGAGCCAGCAGCAATGCCTAGAATAAAGGAAATCTTAGAAAAAGCAGAGCATCCAGAAAATGAAGAAACCTCAAAGTAGATGTTAGATTTGCAGATTAAGAAACAGCATATACAAAAAAAAAAATCCGTTTAATCATACATACTGTTTTTTTTTATGTTCTTAAAATTCAATTGTGTGTGGGAAACAATGGCAGGAGAATTACTTTTTGAACTATCCGATATAGTAAAAGAATACTGTGTGTGTGTGTGTTTGAAAGAAAAAGTACAACAGACGAAATCACAATCAACAGAACAAAGAAACCCGCAAGAAGCTCTATCATGGAAAATACACCTTTACATTGTTTCTGTAAGCTGTGAGATAATGTGTTGTTCCCGGACTAGATCAATTCTGAGAATCACTTGTATTCTTTAATTATTTTTTAAATTTGGAATCAAAACATATTGGCAAACCATTGACATTATGATGATTATGTGTGCATATTTTGCTTATGTGGCATGCAAAAAATTTTTTTACTAGTTATTGTGTCTGGTTTTTTTGTGAATTTGCTTGATTAAAACTATTGGTCCTGCCACATACATTACGGATAATAACCCAATAGTAGAAATGCCAAAGAAAGCAACTGACTCATCAGTTGGCTCTGCAAAATTCATCAGGCCTAAAATATGAATTCCTGGAGTTATTGCAACTCTGATGAATTCTTTGAATGGTTGATTTTCTCTTTGCCAATCAGATACAGTTGGAGCAAACGTATAGTATATCGTATTGAATCCGCTCATAAAAGATGCTCCAGATGCGGTACTAAATAATACATTGTCTCTTATCTCTCTAAGTAGTTGGACTTGTGGTGCTAGTTCAGTTCCATATGCTGCAGTTGCAATGAGGCATCCACCATCATCATAATCTTCTTCCAAGTCAACTACGGGAATTTCCACATCATCAACTACAGGAGCCTCCACATCATCAACTATAGGAGCCTCCACATCATCAACTGCAAGAGTCTCTTCAGCTACTTGTACTATGAGTGATCCTAACATCCAAGGATGTACCATACAAAAATAATCATATTCTCCTAATTCTAAATCAGCTGTATCTAATGTGTAGGATTGACCTGCTGCTAAGAAACCTGAATCAAATTTTTCACTTGGGCCTTCAAATGCATTTCCGCCAGTAAATGTATGGGCGGCACCATCAGTGTTTGAGAAAATTACTTTCCCGCCTGCATCAATTGTTGCGACACTTGGTGTATAGCATCCATCCAAGTCTTCACAACCTAAAGTTTGAGAGCCTGCTACAGGTACAATTGTAATTTCTGAATTACCTGCAAAAGCAGCTGGTGTCATTGCGACAATACCTGCTGCAATAGCAAATAGTATAAAGATTGAGCTTGTAGCTTTTGCCTTCATTAAACGAATTACTTGATGGGATCCATAAAAACCTCACTAGAGTTTTCAGAAATAAGATAAAAACTAATTCTTTCTAATCTGGTACAACTTTAGAATTCCAAATACAGGCATTCCAACATCATTATCATTCCCAAATTAAGTGCAATTACAGGCATTCCAAGTCCCAAAACTTTTGCCTCTGAACCCTCATCAGCTAGTGACATTATAGATAATGTTGAAAGCATTGGGGTGATCATGATTTTTACTGTCTCTTTGAACATTGGATTCTCTCTTTCCCAGTCTGCAACTGTTGGTGCAAATGAATAGTATAATGTGTTAAATCCGCTCATAAATGCAGTACCGGATGTTGTGCTGAATAATGTGTTATCTCTAATCTCTCCAAGTAGTTGGACTTGTGGTGGTGCTAGTTCAGTTCCATATGCTGCAGTTGCAATGAGGCATCCGCTGTCAGGAAACAGTTGAGTGCTTGTAACTTTACAAAATCCATCAACCATTTCAGTTCCAGATTCATATGTTGGTTCTACTGGAATCTGATCTACTATGGTAATCTCTGCTTTAATTGTAGAGCCTATCTCTTGCTCTGGTATTATTTCGTCTTGTGGTGTTGGTTCATTGGGTTCTGTAAAGTTATAGGCACCTGAATCTTATTCCGAATTCTTGCTGAGTGAGGCGTTTTGAATTATGGTCTTCCATTTGTTCTTGCCATCAACCTCAATCATTGAGGCTTGAGCTGGCGTCTTGCCTCCAAATGCACCATCATGGAAAATCTTCCAAGATACAAAATTTATGCTGTTTGGCAGTGTTGTAATGTTGCCGTACGCCATCACCGTGGTTCTCCCCCAGCACATACAACGAGATGTCAAGCTTGTGTATCCTGGACCTGTACTCAAGGTTCCGTTCTATGAGATTTTCGATGAATTTCTCGGGTGGCAGGTTTCCAAGCTTGCAGCAGTTGCATTTTTGACACGCCAGCACCAGGTTCCACAACTCGGTTTCGCCAATGTAATCATACGGTAGGACGTGATCCACGTGTACCTTGGCGTCATTCAGGGACATGCGGCAGTAAAAGCATTCGGTCATGAACGGTTCCAAGTGTTTTTTGAAACTGCTTTGATTGCGCTTGCCTGACAGGCCAATCACCTTGTTGGTCAGCCTAGGTGTCCCTAGATTACGTTCTTCCAAGAATCTGACCCATGAGAGTATGACGGCATGCCAGAGAGGTTTGTAATACCGCTTGAAAAAACTTATCGCATGCGGGTTAAGCAGCATACCGCCACGTTTGTCCAAGCGGGCGTTGCCGGACTTGTCGTACTTGACCGCAAAGTAGTCGTAAAATATCTTGTTTTCATCCTTACCCAGTTTCTGGAACCTATGTACGACATCCCTGAAGCAATGTTTGGCTATCTCTTCCTCGCATCGTGCGATCTGATCGGGAAACTTGCATCTTATGTCCTCGAATGAGTCCGGGTAGTTTGACTTTTCAAACTCGTCGCGGATAATCGAGATCACCTTTGGCGTCTGGTGTGGTGGACCATGTCGCAGCTTCGACTTGCATTCCTGTGACCAATAGTACCGCAGGAAATACGGCGCGATGTTGGCATACTTTACACTCTGATTACCTCCAGCGTGGCTGTATTCAAGCAGGAATCTGGCAAATGCCAGCTTGTACGTGTTGTTCTTGGACTGATCCGTCTCCAATATACGCATGAATGTGTGGAGAAATTCTGCATCATCACAGTCCTTAAATTTCATCAGATACCTCCAGCACCACTATGCACGCACAGTGTGCTCGGCAAAGATACAAAAGGATTGCTACAATGGTTTCTGCCAGGTTGTCGGGATCTGGATTTTTGTAAAATATCTATATCTTGGCACGATAAAAGATCTAATGATGTAGTGCAGGGATTTATAACGCCTGTCAAGATAGCGCCCATCCAAATATAGAAAGATATGGTCTTGTAAAAACATTCTTCAGATCTTGACAACCACACAGAACCATTATTGATGCATTTTCAGGAGAACCCTTGTTTGTTGAAGGTATGGCGTTGCTCTAAATGAAAACCATGTTGTCTTCCTTACTTTTTCTATTTGTTTTATCTTTTGTACTGTTGTAGTAGTCATTATCAATACTTGAAGCTAGAAAGATATGCGGTGAAAGGTAGATTAACAATTTATAATTGAGAACTACGATCAATGTATTGTATTCTATAGAAACCAAATCCCTCACAAAATCATTCGGTGATGTTGTTGCTGTAAATGATATTTCTTTTTCAGTTGAAAAAGGTGAGATCTTTGGATTTCTAGGGCCTAACGGTGCAGGTAAAAGTACCACTATGATGATACTTACCACTTTACTAAAACCAACTTCTGGCGAAGCTTTGATTTCTGGATTTGATGTATCTGCCAATCCAAAACAGGTTCGAGAAAATATTGGTTATGTTCAACAAGAGTCAACTGTTGATGAATACCTCACAGGACGGGAAAACCTTCTCTTACAAGCAAAATTAAACCACATTCCAAAAAATGAAATCAATGCCAGAATTGATGATGTTTTGAAATTAATTGAACTTGTTGACAAGCAGGATCAGGCTGTTGTCACATATTCTGGTGGCATGAGAAAAAGATTGGACATTGCTGGAGGATTACTGCATAGACCCAAAGTATTATTTCTTGACGAGCCCACAGTTGGATTGGATATTCAAACCCGTCGAAAAATTTGGGAATATATCAAGAAAATTCATACGGAATTTGACATGACCATCTTTGTATCCACCCACTATATGGAAGAGGCAGATCAATTATGTGATAGAGTTGGGATAATTGATGGCGGGAAAATCCAAATAATTGATTCTCCTGAAAATATGAAAAATGCCATGGGCAATGAAGTAATTTCCATAGTGATTGATGAGGGTAAAAATCATGATTCTTTTGTATCTGAGATTGGAAAAATTGAATTTGTAAAGAAAATCAATGAGGATGGTACAAAACTCACTTTATTTGCATCAAATGGCACTGAAGTAATCCCAAAAATTTTCCAAATTTCATCAACACTTGGTATCAAAATCAAATCCATATCTCTAACGCAACCAACTCTTGATGATGTTTTCATCTCATACACTGGGCATGAAATTAAAAATGATGATTCTGGTTTCAATCGAAAACGTGAGCATGCAAAGATGAAGAGGTTACGTGCATGAGCACTTTGCTTTATGATACTTGTACAATTTTTTGGAGAGAGCTAAAGAGATACAAAAAATCCCGCAGTGGAGTTTTAATTCGATTAATTCAACCGGCAATTTGGATTATAGTGATTGGAAATACTTTTTCTGGAACCCAGCCATTAATTCAATCAGTTGGGTTTGAAGGTGAATATATTGAATTTATGGCACCTGGCGTCATTATTCTTACTGCCATTTTTACAAGCATCTTTGGTGGTGTCAATACTTTGTGGGATAGGAGATATGGTTTTATGAACAAAGCTTTGTCCTCTCCAATATCTCGTTCTGCAATTGCACTGGGAAAAATGTCTGCAATTTCTTTAATTGCTGCATTGCAAGCAAGCTTGATTTTGGGAATTGCTTTGGCTATTGGCGTCAATTTCCCTAACCCTATAATGATTGCACCCATTATGGCAATAGTTATTTTGTTTTCTCTAGGGTTCTCTGGAATTTCTGTAATGATTGCAGCTACTGCAAAGTCCCAAGAAACTTTTTGGGGGCTGATTAACTTTCTTGGAATGCCATTATTCATGCTTAGTCCTGCATTATTCCCATTAGAATTGTTGCCTGATTGGCTTGCAGTAATTGCAAAATTAAATCCAGTCACTTACACTGTATTGCTAGTTCGAGAATTAATGACTGGCGTATCTGAAGGCGGAATTCCAATAATTTTGAGTCTAGGGATTTTAGTGGCATTTGTGCTAGTCATGGTCGCACTTGCAAGTTACGTGTTTACACGTGAAGTAAACAAACCATTTTGACATAAAATTGACAAAAATTGTAACATTATCTAACTCTGGTTATGTTTCTCTAATTTTGTTATGATTGATTGTTGAAACTAATTCTTACAATTTTGACTGTCTCTGTATTGTTATTAGCTAATTCTTTTACTCAGACATCTTTTGGAACTGAAGATTATGATCTGTTATACAAATGGGGTAAACATGGGACTACTGAACCTGGCAAATTTGCACATCCTCAATTTATTGCAGTAGGTGAAGATGGCAGTATCTATGTTAGTGATTTTGGTAACAAACGTATTCAAAAATTCTCAAGCAGTGGTGAATATCTGACTCATTGGGGTGAGGGTGGAAAGAAATTAGGATCGTTTTACAATCCCTCTGGTATTACAGTCGGCGCTGATTCTGTCTTTGTGGCAGATCGTGATCTAAATCGTATTCAAAAGTTTTCCTTAGATGGAGAATTTATCTCATCATGGGGGAAGAAAGGAACTGCCGAAGGTCAATTCTTCTATCCTAATGGAATAGCTCTAAACAATGGACTTCTATATGTAGCTGATACTGGAAATCAAAGAGTTCAAATATTTTCTACAGATGGAGAATTTATCTCATCTTTTGGTTCAAGTGGTTTAGGTCCTGGTCATTTCCTAAATCTTGTTGGAATTGATTCTGATAAGGATGGAAATATTTACATCACTGATAAGGGAAATGGAAAAATTGAAAAATTTACTGCCGAAGGTGAATTGATACAATCATTCCCATTTTATTTCCCAAGTTATGTATTTGCTCCTGAAGCAATAGCAGTTGATCCTTTAGGTAACATGTTTGTTGTAAATTCCAACACTGGTAAAATTTTACACTTGTCTCAGGATTCTGCTTTGAGAATTTCTCAGGATGATCAAAATGGACCATACCCTGATTCTTTTAAACATATTACTGATATTGCAATTGGAATCAATGGCGAATTGCTAGTTGTAGATTCTCCAACACATTCCATCCAATCATTTGAAACAAAGTTTTTTGAGCAACCAACAGAATCCTATTTTGTTATTCCCAAGGAGATAAGACCCCCACCTAGAGATCAAACCAAGCCTGTAATCATTGCTCCTGATTCACTAATTGTTGAGGCCGAAGATCTGTTAACTAGTGTCTCTTATGGAAATGCAATTGCTACAGATGATGGTGGAATTAAGATAATTATTAACAATGCCCCTGAGATGTTCTCACCTGGTGTGAGAAATCTTCTTTGGATTGCATTTGATTATGCTGGACATAGTTCTACTGCATATCAAACCATCACTGTAAATACATGTGGTCACAATCCTTCTGATTATAATCTAATAGAAGGAACTGCAGGTGATGATGTTATTTTTGGTACTGATGGAAATGACTTGATCTTTGGATTATCCGGCAATGATTTCATTTCTGGAGGTCTTGGAAATGACTGTATCTTTGGTGGTCTTGGAGATGATGTTCTCTCTGGTGATGATGGTGATGACACAATCAAAGGAAATTCTGGAAATGATATTCTGAAAGGTCAGTCTGGAATGGATTTGCTTTATTCTAATTCTGGTTCTGATGTGATAGATGGTGGTGCTAATTCTGATCGATGCTATCCTTCAGATTCTAAGACTGACATAGTATTAAATTGTGAAGAATAGATTTTTTCAATATTGATTCATGTTGTTATGTCACAATCCTTCCTACCGTTTACGTCACCTGCTACAAGAATAGATTTTTTCAATATTGATTCATGTTGTTATGGCAAGTTATTCTCTATGTAGAAAATGTCCATATCGTTTATAGCGTGAAAAATCAGTAAGACGTAAATGATTACAAAAAACGCTCTATTGACTATAACAGTATACATTTGCTGAAGATGTTAGGACATTCATTACATTTGACTGTGATACGAGACTAGAAAAATTGAAGCTCCTAGATTCGAAATCAGTTCTGATTTTGCATCTGGAAGTGCTGCTGCATATGATAAAATGTTTGAAATTACCAAATGGGTATCTGGAACAATAGGCTCGATACTGTGGAAATTAGATTTACTTGCGTGATTTATCTATTTGTTTGATTTTTAATAATACCTTGATTTTTATTTCAGCAATTTTTTTTTGAGATAATCAAATGGACATATTACAACTAATACAATCTAATTTACTTACTCCGATAATTCTTTTTTTCTTATTTGGAATCATTGCTGCTAGAATAAAATCTGATTTGAAAATTCCTGAAGCAATTTCAGAATTTTTACCCATCTATCTTCTTGCGGCAATCGGTCTTCATGGTGGAATAGAAATGAGAAATACTGGATTTGAAAATATGCTGATTCCAATGTTAGTTGCAGTTGGATTGTCTTTATTATTTACATTAAATCACTATCAAATTTTGAGAAGGCTGGGGAAATTCAATATTTTTGATTCCTATGCATTAGCATCAACATATGGGGCCGTAGGAGCTGTAACATTCTCAGTTGGATTGTCTTTCTTGAAAAATCAAGGTGTAACATCTGAAGGATATCTTGCAGCAGTTTTAGCAATTTTAGAACCTGTGGCTTTCATTATGGCGATATTTTTAACAAACATGGCAGTTTCAAAACAAATTCGTCAGAAAAAAAAATCTTTCACTAAAGATGACACCTCTGAAATTGATATGGGTGTTCAAGAAACAAAAACAAAACTTTCCCAAGTTTTACACGAGTCAATAACTGGTAAAGCAATTGTAATTCTTTTAGGCAGTATTGTTATTGGATATGTAATTGGGGAAGAAGGGTTTGGTCCAATCCAAATAGTTTTTGATGAAATGTTCACTGGCGCTATTGTAATTTTCATGATTGAAATGGGAATTATTGCTGGTCAAAGATTAGATGATATTAAAAAAGTTGGACTCTTTCTTACTGCATTTGCTGTAATTATGCCAACCTTCAATGGAATAGTGGGAGTATTGGTTGCAACTGTCCTAGGTTTGAGCCTGGGTGGTGCCGTAATGTTTGGTTTGTTGTTGGCCAGTGCTTCATTTATTGCAGCTCCTGCAGTTTTACGTCATGCAATCCCTCAGGCAAAACCTAGTCTTTACATCACATCTGCTTTGGGTATTACATTCCCATACAATATCATAGTTTTACTTCCAATCATGTTTACAATCTCTACAATTTTGCATAATGGAGAAGGATCGATAGACTTATTCAATTACATCACAAAGGATTGGACATGAAACTTTACAACGTAAAATTACTAACAATCACTTGTGAAATTCTTGCTCAAAAAAATATTATTGAAATTTTAAACAAACATGAAATTACTGGATATACAACTTATGAGGTGAATGGGAATGGCGCACGTGGAATTCGCGGTCAAGGATTAAAAAATGAAAAAAATGTCAAAGTTGAAATAATTATGCGTGAGGAAAAATTACAAGATGTTGTGGAAGAAATTTCAAGAACCATGTTTGCAAATTTTGCTATTGTTCTTTATGTTAGTGACGTTGGCGTAGTAAGAACTGAAAAATTTTAACAGCAATTGTTATCTGAACATAGAATTGGAATTTTCTTACTAGTTTTTGTTATATTTGATATTAATTCTGATAATTGATTGTTTGATATTGCATACAATGCTTTTTTACCCTCATCTCTAGATTTTACAATTCCACATTTTTTTAATGTCTTTAGATGGTGGGAGACTAGCGGTTGATCTTTATCTAATTTTTCAACAAAATCATTTACGCACAATTCTTTGTTTTTCTGTAAAAGTTCTAATATTTCAAAACGTGTTTCATCACAAATACATTTTAAAAGACTGACTCCATTCATATCAATTTAAATTTATATAAACTAATATTTATATGATAATACAAAATGCCTGAAAACATCCTATTTGTGTGCGTGGAAAATGCTGGAAGGAGTCAGATGGCAGAAGCTTTTTTTAGAAAATTTGCCTCAAAACGATTCAACATTTCAAGTGCAGGTACCGCTCCCTCATCTGAACTTGATCCAGTTACAATTCAGGTAATGAAAGAAATTGGAATTGATATGACTAGTCAGGTTCCAGAGTTATTATCTGACTCTATGATTGAAAATTCTTCTACGACAATCAATATGGGCTGCTGCTGTATGGATAAAGAATCAGGTCCTTCATTATTTGTAAAAGACGTACTTGATTGGAATATATCTGATCCTAAGGAAAAAACTATTGATAAAGTAACAACAATTCGAGATAAAATTAAATCAAAAGTTTTGAATCTTGTTGCATCCCTTGAGGAATAAATTAAATGATCTATTCTAATTTACAAATTTTTACCGTAGAGTCAGTGGGAACTTTTATTCTAGTAATTTTTGCAACTGGTTCAATTGTTTATGACGCTGAATTTTTTGATGGAAATTTGGGAATTCCTTTTGCTGCTTTGGCTCCATTCATTGCATTATTAATTGGTGTTTACTCTTTTGGAAAAATATCTTTGGCTCATTTTAACCCTGCAGTGACTATGGGATATTACATCACAGGACATATCTCGAAAATTCAGGCTCTATATTATTTTGCAGCAGAAATAACTGGTGCATTACTAGGCTCTCTTTTTGTTTTGACATTTATTGGAGACAAAGTAAATCTTGGAGCTAATGCCCCAAATTATGATTTTTCAATATTTGTAATTTTCCCAGTTGAAGTTTTAGCTTCTGCAATGCTGATGGGCGTGATTTTCTATGTTGTGTATACAAAAGGTTTGAGAGGGTTTAGTGGTGTGGCAATTGGAGGTATAGTTGGATTGGATATTTTATTTTTAGCCTTTATTTCTGGGGCTTCGATGAATCCTGCTCGAGCATTAGCCCCTGCATTACTATCTGGCACTTTTGAGAATCTTTGGATATATTGGACTGCACCCTATGTTGGAACTAGTATCGCTGCTTTTCTATTCAGAAAGAAATTCCAAGCACAAAGAGCAACAAATTACGAATAATAATGACCTAAACTACCCTTGATTAGTGTCTGAATCAAAGAAATTATTTAATATTGCAAAAAAAGTAACTCCCTCAGGCGTTACTAGTCCTGTTCGATATTTTGAGCCCTATCCGTTTTTTACAAAAAAAGCAAATGGTGCATACATTTGGGATGCTGATAATAATAGATACATTGACTATTGCAATGGTTACGGGGCATTACTTTTAGGCCATAGGCGAAAGGAAATTATTCAATCTGTAACAAATCAGCTTTCAAAAGGAACTCTGTATTGTACTCCTACCGAGTCTGAAATTGAACTTTCAAAACTGATCATTAGTAATTTTCCGGCAATTGACAAAGTGCGACTTGTGAATACTGGCAGTGAAGCTACAATGACTGCAATAAGATTAGCACGAGGATTTACAAAAAAGAAAAAAATTATTAAATTTGAAGGATGCTATCACGGTGCACATGACTCTGTTTTAGTAAAGGCAGGATCTGGTTCTGCTCACAATGGCATATCTATTTCTGATGGTGTATTAGATGAGGTTTCAAAAAACACATTGGTTGTAGAATATAACAATATTGAAGATTTACAAAAAACAATACAGAAAAATAAAGATATTGCGGGAGTTATTGTAGAGCCAATTTTAGCCAACATGGGTTTGATTTTACCTGAAAAGAACTTTTTATCTGATTTACGAAAAATTACTAAAGAAAATAACATTCCGTTAATTTTTGATGAAGTTGTAACTGGTTTTAGAGTTGCACCTGGTGGGGCTCAAGAACATTTTAGAATCAAACCTGATATTACGACAATGGCCAAAGCTCTGAGTAATGGATTTACAATATCTGCAGTAGGCGGAAGAAAAGAAATTATGGATTCACTCTCACCTGGTGGTAAAGTTTACCAGGCAAGTACATTTGCAGGTAATCCAATTTCTGTTAGTGCTGCAATTGCCTCAATTAAGACTATGAACAAAATCAAAAATAAACTATATTCTAAACTTGAGCGATTTAATTTGCTTTTTTCTACTGCATTGGATGATATGGCAACTGATATGAAAATCCCACATCAAATCAATTTTACAGCCTCAATGTTCCAATTTTTCTTCACAAACAAGCCTGTAGTAAACTATCAAACATCAAAGAATGCAAATGCCAAGAAATTCAAAAAACTATTCCAGACTTTGTTAAAACAAGGCGTATTCATTGCCCCATCTCAATTTGAAGTAGTTTTCCTATCTGATGCTCATACTGAAACTGATCTGAACAAAACACTTGATGCATACCATATTGCATTAAAATCGGTGAAAAATTGAAGTATATCGTTGGAGCTAGGGGGAGTCAGTTATCTCTTGCACAAACTAATTGGGTAATTTCTGAATTAAAAAAAGTAAATCCCGACTGTGATTATGAAATTAAACCAATTACTACAAAAGGTGACACTGATACAAGGCCGTTATTTACAATAGATCAAAAAGGAATTTTTGAAAAAGAAATTGATAGGGCCGTTGCTCTAAAAGACGTGGATTTTGCAGTGCACAGTTTAAAGGATGTCCCATCTGAATTAGATGAAAATTTGGTATTGGCATCTATCCCAAAACGTGAAATAGCAAATGACGTGTTTATTTCTTCAGATGGTTCGACATTGGATGATATCAAGGCAGGTTCTGTAATTGGAACTAGCTCACTTAGACGTGCAGTCCAAGTTTTAAGAAAAAGATCTGATGTAACTGTAAAACCAATTCGTGGAAATATTGAAACTAGAATCAAAAAAGTATCTGGAGACGACTATGATGCTATAGTTCTTGCACAAGCTGGAATCTCAAGATTGGGAGTTGATGCTAAATTTACTCTGCTATCTATTGATGATTTTTCTCCCTCGCCTGGACAGGGTGCAATTGCGATAGTTGCAAGGGCAGATGACCCTCAAACAATTTCAATGCTGAAAAAAATTGAAGATGCTGATTCACGGTTAGAAATTGAGGCTGAACGATCTCTTTCAGACTATGTTGATTCGGGGTGCCGATTTCCAATAGGGGCATATGCAAAATCAAATGACTCTGAGATGACCTTGACTGTCTCTGCATTTTCTGTTGATGGAAAACAGTCTATTCATGTAAACAAAACTGGTAAGAAGGAAGATCCTAAATCTTTAGGAAAAAGTGCTGGAGAAGAACTGCGTACAAAAGGAGTAAATGATCTTGCATTAAATTGGAGAGAAAAAGTGGAGGAATGGAACAAGTCATGACTGGAAAAGTGTATCTTGTTGGTGCTGGTCCTGGAGATAGTAAGTTAATTACGTTACGTGCAGTTGAATTGCTTGAAAAAGCAGATGTTGTTTTGTATGATAGGTTGGTAAGCAAAAAAATCATTTCAATGATTCCAAAATCTGCAGAAAAGATCTATGTTGGTCGTGCAGTTGGCGATGACACAACTCATCAAAACACAACTAATGATTTAATGGTAAAATATACAAAATCTAAAAAAAATGTGGTTAGACTAAAGGGTGGTGATCCAATAATTTTTGGACGTGGTGGAGAAGAAGCAGAATTTTTAAAAGAGAACAAAATAAAGTATGAGATTGTTCCAGGTATTACTTCTGGAATTGGCTCTGCAACATATGCTGGCATTCCTCTGACTCATAGAAAGTATGCATCATCTGTAGTCTTTGTTACAGGACATGAAGATCCTGAAAAGAAAAAAGAGATTGTCAAATGGAAAAACCTTGCAAAATCTGTTGATACGATTGTTATCATGATGGGGCTTTCAAGAATTGATGTAATTTGCAAGCAACTAATTGCTGGAGGGATGGGCAAAAAAACCCCTGTGGCTGTAATTCAAAACGGAACCACCCCTCAACAAAAAATGATTAAAGGAACAGTCGCAAATATTGCAAAAAAAGTTAAAGAAAATAAAATTACTCCTCCAACAAACATCATTATTGGTAATGTGGTGTCTTTATCTGAAACTATTGGGTGGAAATAATGCTTGATGGAAAAACTATTGCCATTACTCGCTCAAAAGATGATGCCTTTGAATTTATTTCTCTTGCTGAACAACACCGTGCAACACCTGTTCCGTTACCTACAATTGAGCTTGTTAGTAAGGGCGAAAAAATTGTTGATGAGTTTTTAAAATCTGTTGTAGAGTACAATCCTGATTATTCTGTCTTTATGAGTTCTAAAGCTGTAAAATTATTATTTGATACTGCAAAAAATATTGGAAAGTTAGAGAAATTACAACTAGCTGTTGCAAATACAATAGTAATGTCAGTTGGACCTAAAACTACAATTGCACTTGAATCTGAAGGAATCAAAGCAAATCATCAGCCAACAACTTTTTCTTCAGTGGGAGTTGGAGAAGAATTTACAAAAATTCATGCCGTTGGCAAAAAGGTGATTGTTCCTCGCAGTAGTGCCTCTACGCCGTTTCTAAAAGAATTGCTAAACAAAATTGGAATTGATGTCTTGGAGATTCATTTGTATGATGTATGTGCATTTAGAGACACCACTCAATGGAATGGATTTCGTGAGTTGTTTTCTCAGAATAAAGTGGATGGTGTTGTGTTTACGAGTGCTTCTTCAGTCAGAGGATTCTTTGAAATAATGTCAAAAGACTATGAAACTGATGCCTTACTTGATAATTTAACAAAACTATCTGTAGTATCCATTGGCCCTTTTACTTCAGATGAGTTAAAAAAATTCAAAGTCAAAAACACAGTCGCTAAAGTACATACTGTGTCTGGTGCTTTTGATACAATGAAAAGTATATTGGCTGTTTAATCCCAAATTTAGCTGAAGCTATTTAGCTCTGCCTATTTTTCCTCATGTATTTATAATATAACGGGGTTATGATGGGTATGACTACTGAAAATCTAGATATGGATTATTCAAAATATGATTTTAAGGATTCTACTGAGCTGTATGTCCACCTTAGCAAGAAAGGCCTGTCTAAGGAAACTGTAATTGAAATTAGTAAAATGAAGGATGAACCGCAATGGATGCTTGATTTTAGATTACGATCTTATGAAATTTTTATGCAAAAACCAATGCCAACTTGGGGCGGAGACCTTACCCAAATTGATTTCCAGAATATTTACTATTATGCAAAAGCATCTGACAAAGTAGAAAAGAACTGGGATGATGTTCCAGATAATGTCAAAAAAACATTTGACAAACTTGGAATTCCAGAGGCTGAAAAGAAATTCCTAGCCGGTGTCGGTGCACAATACGAATCTGAAGTTGTTTACCATAGTCTAAGAGAAGATTTGGCAAAACAAGGCGTTCTCTTTTTAGATACTGATGCAGCTCTAAAAGAACATCCGGAACTATTCAAGAAATACTTTGGCAAAATTATTCCTCCAGAGGATAACAAATTTGCAGCACTCAATAGTGCAGTTTGGAGTGGCGGTTCTTTCATCTATGTCCCACCAGGTGTTCACATTGACATGCCTCTGCAAGCATACTTTAGAATTAACGCAGAAAACATTGGTCAGTTTGAAAGAACATTGATCATTGTAGATGAAGGTGCAGAGGTACACTATATCGAAGGATGTACTGCCCCTGTTTATTCTTCAGAATCATTACATTCTGCAGTTGTAGAACTAGTTGCACTCAAAGATGCAAAATTAAGATACACTACAATTCAAAATTGGAGTGCAGATGTTTATAATCTTGTAACAAAACGTGCTTATGCACATGAAGGTGCAACAGTCGAATGGATTGATGGAAACATTGGTAGTAAACTAACAATGAAATATCCTGGAGTCTATCTTATGGGTGAGAGAGCATATGGTGAAACACTATCTATTGCTTTTGCTGGTAAGGGACAGCATCAAGATACAGGTGCTAAAATGGTTCATCTTGCACCAAATACAACTTCCAAAGTCACATCAAAGTCTGTAAGTAGACTGGATGGACGTTCCACTTACAGGGGAATGTTACATGTAGCAAAAGGTGCTACCGGTGTAAAATCTACTGTAAGATGTGATGCATTACTCTTAGATGATACATCTAAAACTGATACCTACCCATACATGGAGATTAATCAGGAAGATGCAACAATCACACACGAAGCAACAGTTGGAAAAATTGGCGATGAGCAAATCTTCTATCTTATGAGTAGGGGATTCAACGAGGAAGATGCACTGTCTCTAATTGTTAATGGTTTCATGGAGCCATTTACAAAAGAATTGCCAATGGAATATGCTGTTGAATTAAACAGACTCATTAAACTTGAGATGGATGACTCTGTGGGATAAATCCCCAAAACTTAATTTTGATAAATCATGTCTCAAGCAATTCTTTCAAAACTCAATAATACCCACATCGATGAGCTTTCTTCATCTAGAAATGAACCTGATTGGCTAAAAGACTATAGACAAAATTCCCTAACTGTCTATGATGGTTTACCAATTGAAATGTCCCCTCTTTACAACAAATACACTGATGCAAAAAAACTAGATTTGGAAAAAGTATCCCTTTCAACATATACAACTGCAACTATTCCTGGTTTTCTTGAAAAAAGACTAAGTGAACTAGAAAGTGAAACATGTGTTATTCAAATCGGTACTAATATTCATAAAATAAACATCTCTGATGATTTAAAATCTAAAGGATTAGTGATTTCTTCAATATCTGATGCAATTAAAAATAATCCTGAATTAGTAAAAAAAGCATTAGATGCCTCCAAGTCTCAGGATGACAAATTTACCGCATTAAATAATGCCGCATTTAATTCTGGAGTGTTTATTCACGTTCCACGTAATTTGGTATTGGACAAACCTGTTTATTTTTTGACATGTCTATCTGATGATGATCATTCTGTAATTTCTAGAAACATTATATTTGCAGATGAGAGTAGCAAGGCTGCAATTGTTCAAGAATTGTATTCTCCAAAAACTAAAGCACAGCAAGCATATCTTGAATTATTAAATACAAATCTTGCAGCAAATGCACAACTGGATATCACCTCTCTGCAAATGATGGATCAACACGCTGTAACATTTACAACAAGGCGAACTGATTTGGCACGGGATTCTAAAGTAAACTGGTATTCTGGATTATTTGGATCTATGCTATCAAGATACAAAATTGAATATTTCCTTAATGGTATAGGTGCATCTTCTAATGATTCTGAAGTAATTTTTGGAAATAATGAGCAATCATTTGATATTCAAACAAATGTTAATCACGAAAGTCCATCTACTGAGGGAAGAGTGGTTGAAAAATCAATTTTAAGAAACAAATCAAAATCTCTTTTCAAGGGAATGATTAGAATTAAAGAAAATGCTGCAAAGTCCAATTCCTTTTTGTCAGGTCGTTCCATTCTTCTAGATAAGGATGCAAAATCTGATGCAATTCCAGGATTAGAAATTTTTACTAATGATGTAAAGGCCACTCATTCTGCATCTGTTGCACAAATTGATGAGGAGCAAATTTTCTATCTTAAAACTAGATGTCTTACACATGAAGAAGCTGAAAGAACAATTGTTGAAGGGTTCTTAGAACCACTTTCAAGAAAAATGTCTTTTCAAGTTAGAGCGTGGATTGCCTATCTTATTGAATCTAAATGGGAAAATAAAGAACTTACAATTAACACTGATGCAGAATTGGCCAAATTTGTTGAAATTGAGGAGACTCGTTACAACGAGGACTCTGAAATGGAACAACACTACAAGTATCGGTGATATTTTGCCTGAATGGATTAAAGCTTGTAATATGGAGCAGGTAAAAGAAGGACAACTTTTTGGATTTGTACATGAAGATAAAAAACTACTCATTGCAAATCTCAAGGGAAAAATTCACGCAACTGATTTAATTTGCACTCATGCTGATGCTGATCTTTCAACTGGTTTTCTAAGTGAGGAAGGCGTTAGATGCCCATTACATCTTTCTGTCTTTAATTTAGTTAATGGCGAACCGCAAAACCTTCCTGCTGAAACCCCTCTTAAAATATACAATGTTAAAATAGACTCTAATGAAATTTACGTGGAGATTTAAGATATGCAAAGTACCGAATCATTATTTGAAAATTTGAGAAAAGATTTTCCAATATTAAAAAGAACAGTTAGAGACAACAGGCGTCTTGTTTACCTTGACAATGCATCTACAACACAAAAACCAAATCAAGTCATTGATGCTATTACAGATTATTATCAAAATCACAATGCAAATATTCATAGAGCAGTCTATGCACTAGCTGAAGAATCCACTGAAGCATATGAGGCAACTCGAGATAAAATTGCCCAATTCATTAACATACAAAATCGTCAAGAAATAATCTTCGTTAGAGGAACAACTGAGGCAATTAATCTGGTTGCTTATTCTTGGGGTAGGCCTCACATCAAAGAAGGTGACATTGTTGTCACTACTGAATATGAGCATCATAGTAACATTGTACCATGGCAACTCCTTACTCAAGAAAAGCGTGCAAAATTGGAATACATTGGAATGGATGATGATGGCGAACTAGTCTTAGATGATCTTGATAAACATCTTGCAACTGGTAAGGTCAGACTTGTCACCTTTAGTTTAATGTCAAATGTTCTTGGAACAATTACTAATGCTGAAAAGATTATTGAAAAATGCAAAGCAGCAGGTGTTCCAACTCTGATTGATGGTGCTCAAGCAGTTCCTCACATGAAAGTTGATGTTGAAAAATTAGGCTGTGACTTTTTTGCATTTTCCGGCCATAAAATGCTCGGACCAACAGGAATTGGCGTTTTATGGGCTAAAAAATCTGTTCTAGAAACAATGGTTCCATTTCATGGTGGCGGTGACATGATTAGAGAAGTTCACAAATATGAGACGACCTGGAATGATTTGCCTTACAAATTTGAAGCTGGCACTCCAAACATTGCAGATGTTATTGGATTTGGCGCTGCAATTGACTATCTTACTAAAATTGGAATGGACAATGTACGTGAACATGAAATCGAATTAACAAAATATGCTATTGAAAAATTATCTAAAGTTAAAGGATTGCATATCTATGGTACAAAGGATATCTCAAAACGTGGCGGTGTAATTTCATTTAATTTTGCAGATGTTCACCCACATGATGTTGCTCAGATTATTGATGGGGAGGGAATTGCAGTTCGTTCAGGCCATCACTGTGCACAAGTATTGATGGAGAGACTAAACGTTGCTGCAACATCTAGGGCTAGCTTTTACATTTACAATACTAAACAAGACATTGATATTCTGGTAAATTCATTAAATATTGTGGCAAAGGTGTTCAAATTATGAGTGGCAATGCAGATATCTATCATGAAATGATAGTTGATTATTCAAGAAACCCGATAAACTATGGGGAAATTGAAAATCACGATGTAACTTTTCATGACTCAAATCCTCTTTGCGGTGATAGTATTGACATTGATATAAAAATAGATGAAAACAAAATCACTGATATTAAATTTCATGGAAAAGGATGTGCAATTTGCATGGCATGCTCTTCTGTCTTGACTGAAATTACAAAAGGAAAGAGTATTGATGAGGCAAGGACGATTGAAAAAAATGATGTCTTGAGCGAATTAGGCCTTGAACATCTCCAGGCTGTCCGAATCAAATGTGCATTATTATCTCTCAAAGTACTCAAATCTGCTCTTTATACCTACATTGGAAAGAATCTGAGTGATACTCAAGATGTGGATAAATTAAAAGAAGAGGCAGATAATCTGTACTAGTATGAGTGATTTTACTCCTATAATTCCAATAGCACTTCAAATTAGAAAAATAATCTTTGAAAAATTCAATGATGTTGATGCCAGATTCACAAATGATGAAATTTTTGAAATAATAAAATCAAATGGCGACCTAGACCCTTCTTGGATAATTGATGACACTGAATCATTTTTTACAGATATTTGTGATTCTGGCCTTGCACGAAACATAGCTCAGAATCTCACTACTGTGTATCTAAAATTATTTGATCCTATTGAAAAATTTCATTGTAATGCTTGTGATTATGATATTTTTCTTGGTTCATCAGAAGAAAGATTATGTCCAAACTCTTCTTGTAAATCTGCTATTTAGTTTTGTATTTTATTGCAGCATCTTCTAATGCTTTGATCATTGGCAGTTTTTCTCCTGTAAGATAAAGTACCAATGCCCCGCCTGCTGTACTTACGTGATTAATTTTATCTGCCAATCCCTGCTGTTTTAATGCTGTAGTGAGATGTCCTCCACTTACAATAGTTGTTGCCATAGAGTTTGCAACTGAATTAAGTAATGCATTTGTTCCGTAACTGAAATTTTCTTTTTCAAAAAATCCTGCAGGTCCGCTGATGAATACAGTTCCTGCACCTGCAATTAATTTTGAATAATATTCTACTGTCTTTGGACCTAAATCAAATATTTTGTCTCCCTTGCCAATTTCCCTTACATCCATCTCTACTCTTTCATCATCTTTGTCAATTGCAATATCTACTGGTGTTGCAAACACATCTGGATATTCTCCTATCAATGCGTGAGCTTTTGCAACGACCTCGTCTTCTCTTTTTATTCCTAAAGGTGATTTGATTCTAGCTTGAGCACGCATGAACACATTACCAATTAGTCCTGTTAACAGAACATGATCTGCCCGACCATTCTCAATCAATAATTTTATTGCCTCTAACCTATCTGGAATTTTAGAACCTCCTAACACAATTACATGAGGTGCCTTGGCAACTGTCATTATTTCATCCAAGTTTCTGACTTCTCTCTCTACAATTCGTCCTGCACATGCGGGCAATACCTGTGGGAATCCTATAATTGATGGATGTGATCTATGTGCACTTGGAAATGAATCTAACACGCACAGATCAAACAATTTTGCTAAACGAGAAACCATGATTGTTTTAGCTGCATTTTCAGGAATAAATTCATAATTTTCTTCGGCACACAATCGAAGATTATCCAATAGTAAAATTTCTCCATCCTCTAAATTTTTAATAGCGTTTTGTGCAGCTTTTCCAATAGTGTCTTCTACATATTTTATTTTCCTACAGATTAGTTTTTCAAGAACTTTAGCATGTTTGTCCATTCCAGTATATTCATTATTTCCAACTCTGCCTTGATGTGAACCGATAACCACTTTGGTTTCTTTTAATGAATTCAGTGTCTCAATTATCTCTTCAATTCTCTTAGTTCCTGAAATCTCCAAAGTTTCAGGATCTATTGGACAGTTCATATCCACTCTCAAAAAAACGGTCTTGCCTTTTAGGTCAAAATCATCTAGTGTGAGAACCTTCACGATTTGTCTATTATGCACTTGGTTAAATTCTTTGAGTCGATCAGATTATTTTTTTATTTCATTTCTGAACAAAATTTTGATTTGAAAACTTGCCTATTGACAAAAATTAAAAGGCACGTGCTTGAGGTTTTATTAATTGCAAAATTGGCTTTTTGATATTCGGTCTCGTTCATTTGTTCTTCTTACAGTTTTATTTCTAATTCTTACGGCTATTGTATCTTTTGGAGTCACAGATGATTTTGATCAAAGTATAATTTTGTTTTTTTCTGAAAATATTGGAAACCCTTCGCTTGATCTCATAATGCAATCTATTACTGAAAGTGGTGAGGCTCTGTGGATGTTAGGTTTTGCAATTCTAATTTTAATAATTCCAAAAACTCGGAGGGTTGGAGTTACCTTGATGATTTTAATTGTAATTTCAACATTGCTTACCGGTTATGTTAAATGTGGTGTCGACCGTGATAGGCCTGATTTAAAATATGAATCCGTTCCATTTCCTGTGTCTGTGAGCAAAGATACCTTTGCCTTGTTTTGTGAGGGTGGATATGATGCCTCATACCCGTCAGGACACGCAGCACGGTCTATGATATTTGCAATCATTTTAGGATATGCTCTATCTGAGAGATTCCCCCGTGGCGCTTACTTGATGTTTTTGTACCCTGTTTTGATTTCATTAAGCAGACTTTACGTTTTAGAACATTATCCTATGGATGTCATTGGTGGCACTGTTATTGGAATTATGTTAGCTGGAGTTATGGCAAAGAGAACCAAACTTTACAAACTTTTTGATAAATCAAAAACCTAATTCTGTTAAAACATCTCTGTGTATCAAAACTATTGCAAAATGTTCATCATCGTGATGATATGTCCAATATTTGATATCTCTGTCTTCTTTTTTTTGTCTCAACCCAGTAGTTATTCCAGTAGTAATTGTATATCCTATTCTTTTTGCAATTTTTGATTCTTTTGGCATTAATACCTTGTACCCTTCTTTTTTTCCTTTAAATCCTAAATTTACCATATCTTCAACTGCAATCATTGCTTCTTTTTCGTCTTTTAGATCATATGTTTTTGCTATTGACAAATCTTTTGGATGAAATTCCATGATGTTGATAAAATCTCTTAACTAATATTTTTTAAAAACCCCTTTCAGCGATCAAATGAAGTCAATTTTCTTCACATGAAAGTCAAATCATGGTTATGTGCACCACTTAACCGACTCTTTCATCCTGATTCAATTATTGGTCTCATTAGAAAAATTAGTAATTCAATTACGGCAAAAGAAACAAGAAGCAACTAAACTTCGTAAAATATCTGAAGATAAAGTTAAAGAATTTAGTTCTGCTGAAAAACGTTCTTTTTCAGGTTTACAATCCATTGATAAAAAAATTGAATCTGAACGGGAAGAATCTTCTGATGTCTCAACGGTTCTTCTTAGAAAAAATTCCCAATTGGAAAGTATTGGGAGATTAATAGCAACTGCAGAAGATCGCCTTGTTAAAGAAAAAGAAGAAATCGAGCAAACAGAACAAGAACTTGAATTTGCTGAAAATTCTCTTGAAAAGGAAAATGCTGAGGCTAGATTACGCTCATTAAATGATCATGTAAATGAATTAGTTGAGGAAATAAAAAATAGACAAAAAACTGCTAAAAAGATTTCTGACGATGTTACAAATTTCTCTGATGTACAATCAAAAATTGTTTCAAAAATTAAAAAGCAAACTAACTCAAAACCTTCTTTGCGTGAATCAAAGGTTACAAGTCACAAAGCAGCACAAAAATTTGTTAAAGAATTAGATAGACGAATCAAAGCCGAAGAATCTGCTCAAAAATTATTAGAAAAAGCATCTTTAAAATTACAAGAATTATTGGCAAATAAACGAAAGGCTTCTCAAAAGAAAAACACTGCAGCTAAAAAGAGACCAGCAAAGAAAAACACTGCAGCTAAAAAGAGACCAGCAAAGAAAAACACTGCAGCTAAAAAGAGACCAGCAAAGAAAAACACTGCAGCTAAAAAGAGACCAGCAAAGAAAAACACTGCAGCTAAAAAGAGACCAGCAAAGAAAAACACTGCAGCTAAAAAGAGACCAGCAAAGAAAAACACTGCAGCTAAAAAGAGACCAGCAAAGAAAAACACTGCAGCTAAAAAGAGACCAGCAAAGAAAAACACTGTAGCTAAAAAGAGACCAGCAAAGAAAAACACTGCAGCTAAAAAGAGACCAGCAAAGAAAAACACTGCAGCTAAAAAGAGACCAGCAAAGAAAAACACTGCAGCTAAAAAGAGACCAGCAAAGAAAAACACTGTAGCTAAAAAGAAATCTAGACGATAATCTTTAGATTATTTTCTATAACATAAAAGTGGGATTGTTTTATTATTTTTAAAAACATAAAGTTTGTAGATTGACTCTGCGGATTTCACAAAATTCTAAATTACAAGTGTTTTTGAAAAATTTTTCGAGGCTTGACGAATAATGGCCGGAAGGAAGCTCAGTCTCTATGGCAAAAAGGTTACTCTTGAGGATATTCTTGAAGAGATTCACAGACTTTTGTACGCCAAAGGAAACAGACCATATCCTCTAAGACCTCCTGAGATCGCAAAAGCACTTGGAATATCTCGAGATACTGTATACAATTACATTAAAAAACTTGCAAAGCGAGACGGTGCATTAAAGGGAAAAACTCCAAGTGAGGAAGCTTTGATCAAAGTAGACGGTAAGAATAGATGGAAAACCATCATTGAGAATGCCAGTCTTTACAAGGAAAATTCAATCTAGGTCTCGATAAGTTAGCAGAACCGTAATTAGATTCATTGTTATTAGAATGATGAAAAAATATGTTGATAAACAATGTTAAAGCCTGCGTAATGTTATACAAGATTACAAAATGTAGAACTTTTTATGGGTTTGTAACTATGACGCATTCATGGCTAGAGGGGGCATTGTAGGGTTTGGTATTTTCCTACTAGTATTAGCAATCATAGGATACATCATTACAATAAACAATCTAGGTTGGACTACACCTGTAGTAAATGACTTGTGTACATCAGATTTGGGTAGATTTAGTCAACTATTCCGCGAATATGCACAACAAGCATGTTCACAAATGAAATACATTACATTTGGAATCTATGGATTTGGATTAATTGGAATTATTCTAGTAATAATTGGAGCACTAGTTCCATCAAAATCAAAAAAAAAAAATAATTTGATTTGCAAGTATTGTAATTTTGTTGCAAATTCTGAGACTGAAACGCTCAAACATAAAACGGAAAAACACTTGGATAAATCACCATACGTTTGTGAGCATTGTGATTTTATCGGAATTACCGAAGAAATTCTATGGAATCATTACAATTATACCCATTCAGATAAGAAAAAGTGGAAATGGAATTGAATCATTGATTAGAACTCTTTATGACTATCTAATCTTGAGAAAAATAAAATGAAAACTAGACTATTGATAATAATTACATTTGGGATAATTGGATTTGTGGGAACTCCATATTCATATGCATCTTGTAGTGCACCACCCTTATTTGGAACTCCTGGACCCTGCTTTGATACGTTTTCTGTGTCTGCCGATACACCACTTACTGAAAAATCAATCATGGAAAAATATGGCAGAAACATTGAGCTAAACTATGAAGATTGGCAAATGTCTGATAGAAACTGGGGTAATGGGGATGTAGAATTAGAATTACCTGCAATAATTTGTACAGAGTTTGTAGTAGATGGTGTTATTGAATATAGGATGGCCAAATGGGTAGATTCACAGACAATCTCCAGTTTTGAAAACCATAAAGATGATTCTCTTTGTGACAAATGGCTTGCACCAATTGATGATGGAGTAAAAATAAAGTGGAATCAATCTAACTATTTGTCAAATGATACGGGCATAGTAAAAGTAATTGATAAAGAAATGAATCTTGATAACAAAAAAATAGATTCTTTTGAGATTCATGTGTGGTCTGATACTGATCATACTGGTATACAGCTAAGAGTGACTGAAACTGATGAATCTAGTGGAACATTTGAAGGCGCTGTGTTCTTTACAACTATTGATGAATCAAGTGGTGTTACACTTTTAGTAGAAGATGCAGTATATGCTGAGCATAAATTAAATGTTAATTCTTCAAGAATAATCAATGAATATCAAACACCATCTACTACTAACCAATTAGATGAAAATGAAAAACAATTCCCAGATGGTATAATTGATGATAAATGTAAACCTGACATGTATGGAAATATCTATTGTGATTTACCCCAATATGATAATCTCAAAATAATTTTGTCTAATCCTTATGCATTTTTGCTTGCATTTGTAATTCCTTCTTTGATTATCGGAATTATAATCAGTGTTATTATCTGGAGAAAAAGAAAATGAAAACTAGATACAAAATTATTCTTGTAATTGGAATTTTTATTTTATTTTATATGATGATTCCATTATTGACACAATACTGTTTTACAATATCTGATGATTGTGAAATAATGCGATTTATGATGAATAATACACGAGCTGAAATGATTGTAAGTTCAAGTTATTATGATCTTGGAGAATGGGGAGGTTCTGTTCCATATGTGGAGGAACCGACTTTATTTTCACAAATAAACGCAAATATTCCATTTATTCAGACAATGATAATTCCTTTAATTCTAATTATCACTGCAATAATTTTATGGGATAAAAGAAAGTGATTAACAAAGGCAGAAATAATTTATTTAATTTAAAATAATGTATTTTCAAATAGAATGTTGATCATTCCATTCTCTAGACCATTTTATTATCAAGTATGTTGTAAAGATTGAAAATCCAATTAATACAAAATACAGTAAACCAAATTTCCAAACTTGAGGCTCAATAGGAGTCATATGTGGAGGAACGTGGGTGCGGGATATTTGAAGGTAGTTTCTAGCGGGTCATCTATTATTATCAGATTTATAGTGTTAAGCGAGGGCAACATTACAAACAAAGAGACTGCAACTATAATGAATGGCACTAACACATACAGAGCAAATTTCCTCAGCTTCTGGATACGGTAAAATGCCCAAATGTTTAGAGGTGAAATTAATGAAAATATTATCTGCCATGCTACACTGACTTGTCTTTTTACAACCATATGGGTTAATTGAAAAAAGTCACTCTAAAAATCTATCAAAATATCCTCATCTTATTTTACGTAATTTATCTACGAATTGTTCAATTCAAATCCGTATGAATCCACTATCAATGCTTAGAACACTTTATGACTGACTAATTTAGAGAAAAAGAAAATGAAAACCAAATACAAAATCATAATTGTAATCTCTTTGATTTTTGTAGGCTGGATGGGGGTTACTGGCCCTGGTATGTGTATTTTCGTTGATGGGCCACAACCTGATTGGTTAGGTTCTGATAATGGATGCGGTCCATCTGTAACTTATGAAATTCAGAAATTCTTTGGAATTCTTTGGTATCCTGAAATACAGAATAATAAAACAGATTCTGAATGGATTACTGATGAGGATTATTGTAACGAATGGTGCGACCAAAATGAATTGTATCGACTTGGATGCAATCCGCCAATACTTGCACATCTCGCAAATTATTCCAATTTACTTGATGAAGAATTTGATGGCAAATATGAGATTTTTTTGGCAGGATTGCCTGATGGAGTATCTGCAGAAAAATTTGAAGAATGTGTAGATATTATTTTTGAAAAACGGACTATGGAGTTAGAAAATGAAAATTAACACATTAATCATTGTTGGAATTTTCTTTTTACTTCCATTATCTATAATATCATATATTGTTCTGTTACCCGATATGAACGATAAAGAACCAACCCTATACAGGCAATCCAAATCAGTGTTGGTATGATGATGGAAATGGAACCATGCTTCCTTGTCAGATAGAAACAGGCGAGTCTACATTTTTTGTAATATATCTAATTATGGCCAGTCCGTTTTTTATGAGCGGCTTGATTCTATTGATAATTATTCGTTATGTAGAGAAGAGGAAACATCTGAGGAAAAATGAAAACTAGATACAAAATACCTCTTTTTATTTTTATTTTGGTAGTAGTTCCTATAGGATTTTTTTATTACATTTCAGTTAATGGATTTTCTACTTATCATGCAGGTGTTCATGTAGAACTATTATCTGAAAAACAACTAGAAAGATTTGGCACAGATTACAAAATAAAAACTATTACAAACGATGAATTATCACAATTCCCACAAATTCAAACTATGATCAATTTATTATTGGAAGAAAAAGAAAATAGTCAAGGAACACGAAGTTTTTTTGTAAATTTTGACACTTGTAGAATTTTTAGCTCTTCCACAGAACTAAAAATAAAAAACCACATGTCTGATTCGGGAGCAACTAATTTACATCGTGATTTTACACAAGGTTTTGAATTTTATCTGTTCAAATATGATGGAAATTATTTTTCTATTAGTGGTTGGATAGCCTAATGAAAACCATCTATCTGATTTTAATGGTTTCTAGTTTGATTTTTGGAGCCTTGATTGTGATAGGTGTACCGCCATTTTTTAATCTAAATACAATACTTTGTATCTCGTTAATGGTTCCTCAAGTAATCAACCCTGAATTTGATATAGTATTGTTTTTTGAATCATGTGGACGATAAAATTACTACAAATACAATTACGCATAATTATGTTATCTTAATAATAACTGAAATTTTAGGCAAGGCATGAAATACTGGATTAGAACCGTTATACTGGCAGTTACAATTTCAATACTTGTTTCTTATGCATTAGATGCTGTTTTTCATTCTCTAGTTCCTGTAATTCCTGAAAATGAAATTAGTTCTTCTATCTTCAACATTACAGAGCCTATTGGGATTCTAGTTGCAGTCATTATCATTATTTTATTCAGACCTACAAATGACCAAGATATGGTGCATTATCATTTAATCAAAAAAATCCTTCTGGCACTAACAGTGGTATCTGCAGTTTATGGAATTAGTAATGAACTCCTAAGAGTATTTGGTTCAAATGCATCTCCTTTTCTAATTATTTTTGTACTTTATACCAAAAACATTGCCATGGTGTTGACAATCATATTTGTATATCAAAAATTCAAACCATCATCCAGATCTTAATGCATGACAGATATTTTTTAATCCTGATTTAATGAGCAAATAACCTTCAAATTCTTAGTATCATTTATCAATGAACATTATTTTGGAATAATTATATGAATTTCTTTATTGTTTTTCTTTCATTGATGCTAATTCCTTTTGCAGTTTTATCTTATGCAGAAAATTCTCTGGAATATACTGAATCAAAGATTGAATGGAGCCAACATAATTTTGGAATAATTAACGGAACTGGCACTGCAAAAATCATTCTAACTGACTTTGATATCACAAATCTTTCAAACTATGTTGACACAGTAACGGTTTTTGTGTATTCAGATAGTCTCCCAGAAGGAATTGACTTGGATCTTTATGAGACTGGAACAAATACTGGGATTTTTGAGAGAACTTTTTCACTCAGTGATACTCACTTTACCCCAAGTATTTTGCGTGTAATGGAAGGCGATACTGTCATTGTCACATATTTTGATGATACATTACCATTAGACCATGTGTTTTCAGAGATGCATCTGATGGAAACTAGCATTATTAGAACACCTAGTTCTCCACTTGAGCAAATTCCTGCAAGTAATACAAGAATTATAGATAATACAAAACAAGATCCAGATAATTATTCTGATAAAGAGGAACAAGATTTTAACAATCTTAAAACTAAATCTCCGTTAAAACAATTCAAAATGGGAATAAAATATCAAGACATACAATGTCGAGATGGACTTGAACTAGTAGGTAAAATGCCACATGCATATCCAAAATGTGTAAAATCAGAATCTGTGGAAAAATTAGTCATTAGAGGATGGGCCACAAGTAACAAATCCCTTGATCTTGTAAATTCAGAAAAACATTCTATTGAAAAAAATGATATTCCTTTTGAAATAGAATATTCCTTAAAGGGTGCAACACTAGAGAAAATTTATCTTGATTCTGATGCTAATTCAATTTATGTTAAATTAAATAATTCTACTGGTGGATACTTGGTCCTATCTATCCCTCATCAATTAATTGATGTAGAAGTGAATAACATGGGCATTGCTGATGTATTTTTTATTTTAATTGATGGATTAGAAAACATGTATGGGGAAAAGATAACTGATAATAGTAGAATAATTACAATATGGTTTCCTGCCGGCTCACACGAAATTGAATTCATTGGAGTAGTATTGATATAATTTAGAAAATGAACGCTAGCATTAAAATTCCACTAATCGTATTTTCAATCTTATTTGGAATTTTGTTTATTCCCCTTGCTGCAAGTAATCTGTATTGTGATTATCTTACTGATTTTTGTTCTTCTAGAATAACCGGTGTTGATAAAATTCTTGATCATTGCAAACAAAAAGAAGCTGGAAATCCAATACACCAATATGGATTGAGTTATTCTAATGATACTCATTACATTGATAACAATACATGTGAATGGCAAGAAAAAAAATTTGTTTCTACAACTCCGTTTGGGTATCCTAGAGACACTGCAGGTAACTATGATCACTGTTTTTCCTATAAAACAGACCCTGAATATGGTGTAGAAATTAAAAATTCAACTCACATATTGAATCCAGAAAATTGTGAATGGGAATTAGAAAATGAAAACTAGACTTTTGATACTTGTAATCTTTGTATTGTTTTCTTCTTTGTTTGTGATAAATGAAGCAGATGCGCTTATTGCAGCATACTCTTTAGATGATTTGGCAGAAAAAGCCGAATTTGTAGTTATTGGAAAAGTAACTGAAATATCTCTTTTTATTCCCGGATATTTTTTACCATTTACTGATGGGTATGGCCGATTCCAGTTTGATGTTACTCTTTCTATAGAAAACGATTTGGATGAAAAGTATGGAAAAGATACTATTGTGTTTCGTATTTATGATTCTCGTGAAGAGTTTGGAATAGGTATTGAGGATGAACAACGCTTTGAGGTTGGAGAGCGCGTACTGGTTTTCATTGGAGAAAAAGAACCAGACAGTGTAATGGGTGATGCATATCTTGTGTCTGGAGTAACTCAGGGAAAATATCTATTAAAAGACGGAATTGCATTTGGAACTCATTTTCCTGAAGGAATAGATGGGGACGAATTGATATCTAAAATAAAAAACGTCAGGCTTGCACAATCATTTACAAAAGAAGAATTCACAGGCGAACAAGTTAGTAATGATAGTTGCCCTGTCATTTATTTTCCAAATTATGCTTGGCAAGACTGTGGCTCAATTTGGACTTGGAGCATCTCGGAGTTTCTCTTTTAATGATAATTGTTGTACCTATTGGGGTGGGTTCTAGCTGTGATAATTTGGAGAATTAAAAAATGAACATCTCTGCTAAATTTTCTTATCTGGGATTGATAGTGGCAGCTATCATGTTTTTTTATGGAATACTAGGAATAATTTCGGGTTTGGCATCCTTGATTGTGATGGGAATGCATTATGGGTTGGATGATACACCGTTTGTCAGAATCACAATTCAGAATTTATTATCTGGCATAGTTCTTGTAACTCCTGGAAGTATTGTACTATGGAAATCTAAAATGGTTAAGGGATTTTTAAGAAAATGAAAACTAATCTTTTGATAATCATTGCAATTATTTCTGTAATGGTGATTCTTGCCTTTACTTTAAAAATAAAACCCTATGATGATTATCCAGGTAATCATGCTGAAGAACTAAAACAAATACCCGAAGTCAACATGTTTTACGAAAAATATGGTAATTATGGGATTTCTGTATTTTCAGATGGGGCATTTAACTATCAAATAGGATTTCAATCTGGTTTGTCACAAGATCAATGGATTATGCTAAAAGTTACTTATCAGTTAGGAATTCCATCAAATATTTTTGTTCATTGTACCCCTAATGGTATCCAAAGTCAATATACCATTAGAGATAATGTACTTGAGTATCTTTCAGAGAAAAATTGTTTTGATATTGAAAATGAGAAAATAAGAGATAATGAAACTATTCAAACTATAATTGATTATTGTACTTACAAACTAAAATTAGCATTAGGCGAAATTTCATCAAAAAATTCTGATGGAAGTTATGATCCACTTCTTGATAATTCCATTGTTTTTAAGAATCAAACCCACTATATGGATAATGATAATTGCCAACTGATACAAACATGGGATGGATACTCTCATTCGTTTGGAAATGAATATGAAGATAAAGTGATTCTTAGTATCAATACACTTGATGTGTCTCCATAAGATGAATTTCAAAACTCACTAGGGGCGGTTGTCTATTGAGTTCAAATCTCTAATGAACAGTTTCATTAATTCATCCGTATTCTTTTCTGAAAATTGTTTATTCCATTTTCTAGTTTGTTCTGATACCTCTTCTAATCAACACGTTTTGTGTATTAGTGGAAATGAAATGATGTCATTAGAAAATTTTAAAATGAATAAACGTGGTCTAATAATTACAATTGTGGGTTTAGTTCTAATGGGTGTTTCGCTTACTGTTGCATCTTCTGCAATTCCTTCTAATGTAACTGAACCAAATGATCTTTCTATAGTTACTATGTTTGATGAGGTTACTGATGAATTACAAATTATGCTAACATGTTATTGTAATGTTTTCAGAAGATCCAAAAAACTTTGATGCTTTACCAAATCCAAACTCTCCCCTCCTGAATATGGTATTTCCTCTTCTGATTTCTGGGTTTTTACTTGTTTTGGGAATTACAATTTCAATTATTGGTGCAATTATAATTTTACTAGATTTAAAAAATAATTTAGATAATAAAAGAAATTATTGAGGATTAATATCCATCTTACCAAATTTACCTTTGGTTAAGGATACTTCACCTTTGAACTCATTTGTATATCCATTTGTAATGACAACTTTATCTCCAACATTTACTTCTTTGATATCGTCGCCCCACAATGTGAGTTTCATTTCGTCATCTTCAGTTTCACCGTTAGAAATCACTGCATCACAGACATCAACTGTACCTCCACTTTTAAGATTAACAGTTCTTGAATCTTCTTTGCTTTTAACAACAGCTTCAACATTAATTCCACTTCGCATTTTTTTTGCGTCGGAAATTGATATGAATTCTGACATATTTTGAGTCAATTGCGCACGATTATAAGCTTTGTTAAAAAATTGTCCAAACCACAGATCAGATTTTTAATTTGTCAAAATAGCAATCGAGAAATATTGGTCAATACACAATCTCATTGCAGAGGTATCGAAGCCCGGTCAACCGAGAGGGACTCAAGATCCTCAAAATAGGAAATCCCTTCTCTTAGGAGTTCGTGGGTTCGAATCCCACCCTCTGCACTAAATTTTAATTAAAATTGACAAATTTTGTAAATTTTTTGAAATTATACAACAATTGTCTTAACTTTGGTGACTGAATGTGATGATATTTCTTTGTGCATTTCTGCTAGTTGATCATTCTTGAAAGAGAGATTACACCTAAAACATTTCCAAATCATCTCTGACATGTACAGTGTAGGCATAAATTGCATATAAAGATATTGCATCATTGATCCAATTTCTTACAATACATGATTATTGTTTTAAAAAACATGTAATTATTATAATTTTTTAGATCATACTGGCGTTTTCTTGTGACTAAACCTGAATCCAAGGGTTTAGAAATAAAAAAAATACTATATTTTTTGAAAGATGTTGGATATTTTTGAAATTTTTGGAGAATTTTCATATTTTGGAATATTTCTTGTACTAATTGGAGTAAATACATCTCCAATCCTAATGCCTCCAAGCTGGATTATTTTAACATCATTTTATCTTCTTGATCCAACATTGAATGTTGTTATCCTTGCTATGGTTGGATCTACAGGGTCTACTATTGGTAGATTTGCTCTTAAACGGATTAGTGGGATCTTTAGAAAATTTGTTGCAGAAGAACAAAGATCTAATCTAGATGTGATTGGAGATTATCTAAATCATAAAAAATATGGTTATGTAATTGCGTCTTTTTTGTTTGGCGCAACACCGCTTCCAAGTAACATGTTGTTTATCGCTTATGGATTAATGCGTGCAAAGAGTATGGGAATTTATGTTGGATTTTGGTTTGGCAGAACCATTTCATATATCATTATGATTTATTTTGGAAATGCAGTTTTGACTCCTTTCTTAGAAATTTTTGAAGATAGATTGACGGGAATTTTATTAATTGACGGTGCTGGTATTGGATTGATTGTTCTTTTTGCATCTGTTAATTGGACGCTTTTAGTTACTCAGCGAAAAATTAAATTTGTCAAACCAAAAATATGGAGATTCTAAATGAACATTCTTGATTCTATTAAAAATGAAATTAAAGAAATAATGGATAATGATTCGGTACATGATTTTGATCATGTTATGAGAGTGTACAAAAATACTCAAAAATTATGTAAACAAGAAAAAGTAAATGAAAAATTGGTTCTTTGTGCTGCATTACTGCATGATATTGTCTCTTACCCAAAATCAGACAAGCGTTCTAAAATGTCTTCAATAGAGAGTGCCAAAAAATCAAAACATTTGCTAAAAAAATATAATTTTACTCCGGAAGAAATTATAATTATTTCGGATGCAATACGTGATCATAGTTTTTCTCAAAATAAAATTCCTGAAACTCTTGAAGGCAAAATTCTTCAAGATGCTGATAGACTAGATGCTTTGGGTGCTATCGGTATTGCACGAGTTTTTGCTACGGGCGGTTCACTTGAACGACCGTTTTATAATATTGATGATCCTTTTTGCAAAGCAAGAATTCCTGATGATAAAACTTGGACTGTAGATCACTTTTATCAAAAATTATTAAAATTGGAATCTTTGATGAATACAAAATCTGGTAAGATTGAAGCAAAAACAAGGACAAAAGTACTCAAAGAATTTCTAAAACAACTAAACCTGGAACTTTAGCCATAATCGACATATCTATTGTAACGCGTTTCAATTTCGTTACTCTTACCTGATTTTATCTTGGTATATTCCTCATTTTTTCTAAATTCTATGTACTTGTTAATCTCTGTAAACTCTTCATCCTTTGGATATGACTCAAAGACGGGTTCAACTAGTCGCAAATATTCTATAGTTTTTTCTCTAAATTCTTCTCTCGTTGGTTTTTTGATTCCTTTCATTCTAAACCATACTGCAGTCCAACTTGCACCAACAACATGTGGCAATAAATCAAATGCTCTTTGAATCTCAAAACGTTCGTCGTTTCTCATGATTCTTGAAGGAATTTTGAAGCTGATTTTGCAAAATAGGTTACTATCATATCAGCTCCGGCTCTTTTGATTGAGTATAAAATTTCCAATGTGATGTCTTTTTCATTTACATATCCTAATTGTGAAGCAGCTTTTACCAATGCATATTCTCCAGATACACTGTATGCTGAAACTGGAACGTTGTATTTCCTTCTAGTTTCTGCAATTAAATCTAAATATGCTAATGCCGGTTTGATCATCACGATATCTACTCCTTCTTGGATGTCTGTCTCCACTTCCATCATTGCTTCTCTTGCATTTGTATATGGAACTTGGTATGTTTTTCTATCTCCAAACTTTGGAGCACATTCAGCTGCATCTCTAAATGGTGAGTAAAAGTTTGAACGATGTTTTGCAGAGTGTGACATTATTGATACGCCTGTAAATCCTTCATCATCTAGCGCTTTTCGTATTACTGCAACTTGACCATCCATCATTGCAGATGGTGAAACAGTATCTACTCCGGCTTTTGCTTGACTGATTGCAATTTTTGCAAGGGTTTCTAAACTAGTATCGTTATCAATTTTATCCCCCTGAATAATTCCACAATGGCCTGTAGATGTAAATTGACACAGACAAACATCTGCCATGATTACTATTTTATCTCCAAATTTCTCTCTGATTTGAGAAATTGCTTTTTGAACAATTCCATTATTATCAAAAGCTGAACTTCCTGCTTCATCTTTTTGAGATGGAATTCCAAATAACATGATTGCAGGAATTCCTAAATTTATTATTGTCGTAATTTCATCGTTAACATCACTTAATGGTAATCTCTCAATTTCTGACATTGATTCTACTTTGATTCTTTCTTTCAAATCTTCTTGAACAAATACTGGACAAATGAAATCTTTTGGAGATAGAGTGGTTTGTTGAACTAGTTCTCTCATTTTGTCTGTTGTTCTCAGTCGACGTAGACGTCTAGTTGGAAATGACATGATGAAATTCTCTTTAGGTAAAATATAATCCTAGTCTACTTGGTTTTGTTTTTTATAGTCAAACAGCTTGCTTGCCAATTCTATAATGTCTGGATTGCCTTGTTCTGAGGCTTTTCTGATATTGTTCATTGGAGTTGACACAATACTTTCAACAACTGCTTTAGTTAATTCCTCGATAATCTTAATTTTTTTCTCGTCTTTTTCATTGAGCATTTGTAGTGCTTTCTGTAATTCTTTTTCTCTAAGATTCTCTATGTTCTTGAAAACATCTGTTACCAGTGGTTCTGCATCTAGTCTTTTCATTGAGGCCTCTAATACACACACTTCCTCATTAATTATATTTTCAATTGCTTTTACCTTGTTTAATCTGGCATTCATATTTTTTTCAACCATCTCTGCAATTTGATCTAAATTCATGAGTTTTATCCCTCCAATCATTGCAACTTTTTCATCCACTGTTCTAGGGTTTGATAAATCTAAAATCATCATTCCTTTGTTTTTGTTTTTCATAGCTTTTGTTATTCTTTCATTTGTGACAAGAAAATATGGTGCAGTTGTTGCTACAAAAATTACATCATAATTGTTAAACCCTGAAAGAACTGTTTCAAACTTAATTGGATTTCCTCCCATTGTTTCACAAAATGATTCCGATCTTCTAATTGTTCTACTTGTAACATCAAATGCATAACCCCGTCTTTGTAATGACTTTGCAACCAGCGTTGAGACTTCTCCTGTTCCAATCAGTAATACTTTTTTTGTTTTTAATTCATCAATGTTTTCTTCTGCAAGCTTTACTGCCATAGATCCTACTGAAATTCCTCCCGCGCCAATACTGCTTGAATTTCTAATTCCAGTGCCAATTCGAATAGCTTTATCAAATAATGTGTTAAGATGTTGACCTGATGCCTTTACTTCTCTGGCAGATGTGATGGAGTTTTTTATTTGTCCTAGAATTTGTTCTTCTCCTATTACCATGGAATCTAGACCTGATGTTAATTTCAATAGATGATGCAGTGCTTCATAATTTTCAGCAAATTCAATATTTTCATTAAACATTTCTTCTTCTAAACCTGTAATTGAGGCCCAAGTTTTTTTGATCTTCTCTGAATCATATGTTTTAGATTTTCCAAATAATTCAATTCTGTTGCATGTTTGAATAATTACGCATTCATCCAACCCCGAATGATTTTTGAATTGCTCATATGCATTATTCATATCTTTTATTGTAAATTGTTCAAGAATGTGAATTGGTGAGTTACGAAAGGTTACACGTGCATTGATGATATTTTGATTCATTTCCAATTTCTCAATATTGTGCTGGCTCGCTTTTCAGCTTTTTTCATCTGACCGTCTTTTATTAACTGATCAATCTCATTATCATTTATGATGCTACGAAGGCAGTTTCTTCTCTGTTCTTGAGTGGGAATCGTTTCTTTTGCTAATTTTCTTGCCATTTTTTGAATTTTAATTTGAGCAATATCTTCTTTGGTGATTATTTTTTTGAGTATTTTTTCTGATTCATCTTTAATTTTTTTAGACATTGCTGGACTTTTTCCACCTGTAAAAATTGCAATCTGTATCGTATTTTCAAAATCAATTATTGCTGGGTTTGAAAAATCACTGTCTTCTGGATTATCTGAACTGTACACGATAACCCCTTTCTTTTTTGAATCGTTGATGATTTTTTGATTCATTTTTTTGTCATCTGTTGTTGTTATGATTAAATCTGGTTTTAATTTTGAAATAATTTTGGTATCTGTAATTTTTTGTTTTATTATTTTGATTTTTTTTGATTTTTCTAATTTTTTAATTTGCTCATTAACAGAATCTGTGATAACTGTAATGTCGCACTCTTGTTTTAGTACTGAATTGATTCTTTTTTGTGCCTCATTACCTCCTCCTATAATGATTATTTTTTTATTTTGAAGATTAAGATCAACTATCATCGATCAAATGGATTCCAGTTTCTATTTATGTATTAAAATTTAGAGCATGAAATGCAAGCTACATTTTTAATTGAATGACCTAATTATTGATTTATTGACTTTTATGGATGAATCTGATAAAGAACTCCTAAATGAGATCCAATGGACTTTTCCTCTGGTAACAAGGCCTTTTGATGCAATTGCTAAAAAATTCAATACTACTCCTGAAGATATCAAATCCCGTCTAAATCAATTAAAAGAAATAGGTGTTTTAAGACAACTAAGTGCGATTTTTGATACCCGAAAACTGGGATACACTAGTTCTCTAGTTGCAATGGAAATTGAGTCTGATAAATTAGATTATGTTGCAAGCCAAATTAATCGCCATCCTGGTGTGAGTCACAATTATGAGCGAGATCATCAATTCAATCTTTGGTTCACTTTGGCCGTTCCTCCAGGTGCTGATTTGAAAGCTGAACTAGAAAAATTCAATGTTCTAAAAGGAATTAAAAAAGTTAGAATGCTTCCAACTTTACAGTTATTCAAAATTGGTGTTAAACTTGACTTGATAGATGACAAGAAACACGAGGTCGCACCAAGTGAGACAAAAAAAGAAGTTAAAAATATTGAATTTGTTCCAACTGAAGAAGATAAAGACTTTATCCGTGAATTACAAAAAAACATGGATATTATTGATGAACCTTTTGTCTTTGCAGCAAAAAATCTTGGAATGACTGAAAATGAATTATTTGAAAAAATGAAATGTTATGAAGATATTGGAGTCCTGCGAAGATTTGCTGCTATCTTAAGACATAGACAAGTAGGATTCACTGCAAATGGTATGATTGTATGGAAAGTTCCAGAAGATCGAATTAAACAGGTTGGTGAAACATTAGGTTCATTCCCACAAGTAAGTCATTGTTATGAGAGACCTACATATGCTGATTGGCCTTACAATGTATTTTCTATGATTCATTGTAAAACGCATGATGAGGCTCATGAAGTGGCAAAAACAATTCAAGGCCAAATCAATGTAGATGAATACGACATTCTTTTCAGCTCTCGTGAATTCAAGAAAACACGTGTTGAATATTTTGTAGAAAATTCATTTAGTTTAGAAGACACAATTCCTGCTTCCTAGAGTTCATTTCTATCGTGTCCCACGACATGTATTGTACAAAAGTATTGATCATTCATGTTACAATAGTATGTGGAATTATCTCCACATTCTTTACATGGTGGTTTTTCATCTAGTTCTGACAATTTGGTGTGGTAAACCTTACTTCTAGGCGTTGTGTTTGAATTTTTATAAATTCTTGTTATATTTGAATAATATTCTAATTCTTCGGGATTTAGTGTTTGATCTTTTTTAATTTTTTTAATCATCACTTCCCATTTTTTATATTTGCCAATTTTGGCAAGTTTCATTTTTTCAATAATTTCTATGGTTTTTTCTGAATCTATTGGAGTGTTCATTTACAAATTAATTAGCTTGAGGTGTTGCTTTTAATTCATAGGACGGCCAAGTGTTGTACAATTCTTCTATTTCTTTCATGTCTGATGCAGAAACATATTCACCTTTTGTCATTTCTACATAATTTACAATTTCTTCTTCACTTACTACTGTGGGAAATACCGATGCAAATCCTTTCTTTGACATGATAAATTTCATAGCTAATTCAGTAATTGTTAATCCGTTTCTTTCTGCTATTGGTTTGAGATGTTCAACTTTTTCCAATGATGCTTTAATCCATTCTCCTTTTCTAACTGATCTATGATCTTTTTCATCAATCTTGGTTTCAGCATTTACTTTACCTGTTAATATTCCGGAAGCTTCTGGAACTCTGACTAGTATTCCCACATCTTTTTCAGATGCTTTTTCCATCAATTCATTTCCTGGGGTTTGCTCTAAAATATTGTAAACTGTTTGAACTGCACTAACATTTGGTCTATCCATTGCTTCAATTCCTTCTAGTGCCCATCCAATTGCTGGGCCTAGGGCAACTTGATATGTTCTGATAGATTCATCTGCGACAAAACTATCTAGAACATTAAAAATTGAATCATCTCTTATGTGCTGTAATTTTGGATTGTGCAATCCATACATGTCCAAATGATCTGTCTGCAATCTCTCTAAACTTGCTCTTAATGCTTTTCGTGTAAAACCTTCATCAAATTTTTGTGGGAGTTCACTATGGCCAATTTGTTCTACTTTTGAAAAATCATAACCGTATTTTGTAGATATTACGACTTCGTCTCTCATATCTTTGAATACTTTGCCGATTAGTCTTTCACTTTTCCCTTTTCCATACATGTCTCCAGTTTCAAAAAAGTTAATTCCTAAATCATATGCTTTTTTGAGCATTCTCTTTGCTTCATCTTCTTCGATTTTTTTGCCCCACCAATCCAGTGCAATTGACCATGCCCCAAATCCTAGTTCAGATACCTTGATGTCTGTTTTTCCTAGTTTATTGTACTTCATCTTTATCTATCCTAAACTCGATATTAGCGGTACAATATCTTTTTTGACACATACAATCATTGGAATATCATTTTTAACATATGTTGATACTTGTGTTTCTCTTAAATCCATGATAAGATCTTGAAAATCTCTAATATTATCCACTTCAAATGCTAGCATGAAATCCTCATCATGTATTCCAAAAGAGTATGTCGTATTGAGCACTATTTGAGGATATTTTTTACTGACTGCAATATGCTCATCCATTATTTCCTGGCGTTTCTCTTTTGGTAACAGATACCATTCTCTGGTTTTTGTAAATGGATACACTATGACATGTTTTTTTGGATTATTTCCTGTAAGAAATCCGTGAACTTTTTGTTCTTGTATGTATAGGGATGGTCGCGTACATGACAAGTATGTCATTGATGGTATAATGTATTTTCCAAATACCGTTTTGTATATTTTTTCAATTACACTTTGAATTTCTTCAACTGTCTTTGCTGCAAACCAAAACAAAAAATCTGCATCATCTCTTAATCCTAAATTTGAGTATGATCTGAACATTATTCCTGAATTATTAATTACATTTTCAACTTCTTTTGCAGATTCTTCTTTTGCCAAGTCTGCCATCCATCTCCATTTTGGGTCTACTTTGAAAAATGAGAAATTAAAATAATATTGATTATCTTCTTCTGACATAATCTTCTCCCTTTTGAAACCCTATTTAAACAAAAACTAGATTCTTTACCGTGAAATTTCAATTATTTTTTCTGATGCTTTATGACCTGATTTTATCTGAACTAATGTGGTTGATATTTTGAAATGTTTTGCAATTGTTTTAATGATTTCTTTATTTGCTTCACCTTTAATCGGTCTTGATTTTATACCAATTTTAATTTGATTATTTTCTATTTCAAAAAATTCTTTAGAAAATTCAACATGAACTTTGTAAATCAATAGTTTGCTGGAATGTTCTTTGGTTAAATTTGATTAGGCTGATTGTTCTAAAGCCCATTCGTAACCTTCTGCTTCAAGTTTGTCTGCAAGTGATGCATCGCCTGTTTTCAATACTTGACCTCTGGCAAATACGTGAACAAAGTCTAATTTATCTAAGAATTTTAAAATTCTTGCATAGTGTGTGATTATAATTATTGTTGCATCTTTGCCTGCAACTTTACTAATTGCCTGTGCTACTGCTTGAACTGCATCGATATCTAATCCTGAATCTGGTTCATCTAATATTGAAATTTTTGGTTTTAAAACTGCCATTTGTAATACTTCTGCACGTTTTTTCTCTCCTCCTGAGAATCCTTCATTCAAATATCTTGAAAGGAATTCTTCCCTTAATCCAACTTTTGCTAGATTTTCTTTTAAATATTTTTGAAATTCTCTAACTGTAATGAACACTTCTCTATCATCACCTTCCATGGCTTTACTTAGAGAATTATATGCCGTTCTTAGAAAGTGAGAAAATCCTACTCCTGAAACTTCAGTTGGATATTGGAATCCTAAGAATAATCCTTTCTTTGCTCTTTCATCTGCTGATAAACCTAGAATGCTCTCTCCATCTAACAAAATATCTCCTTTGGTAACTTCGTATCTTGGATGTGCAAGTAATGTGTAAGCTAGTGTGCTTTTTCCTGAACCGTTTGGCCCCATAATGGCATGTACTTCTCCAGGACCTGTTTTCAAATTGACCCCTTTGAGGATTTCTTTACCTTCTCTAGATACGTGAAGATCTTTGATTTCCAATACTACCATATCTCAATTTGTTTTGATTCTCTATATAATACCGACGAAATTTAGCTAATCCTAATCGTAGCGATAAATAATAAAATGAAAAGAGGGGGGGGGGGAGGGGGGAAGTATGATTAGTTGGCCAGAGATGGTCTCAAAGTAATTTTGAGTTTATAGCATGTTAGAATTTCTTTACATCTGTTTCTGATAGTGACTTCTGTAACTCCTGCAATACTTGAAACGTCTCTTTGTAGGACATTTTGACCAAGTAGGACTGATGCTACATACAGATATGCTGCGGCTATACCGTTAGGTGCTTTTCCGTCAGAAATACTGTTGTCTTTAGTTTTTTCTGCAATTTCCAAGGCTAGTCTTTCAACTCTTACCTCAGTTTGTGTCATGTTGGCTATCTTTGAGATGTATTTGTTCATGGTAACAACTGGGGCGTGTAATTGCCCCATTTCCATTACCATGGTTCTATAGTATCTAGATGCAAGTTTTGTTTTTGATTTAACATCTTTTGCTGGACAAATTCCTCGGCAAATCTCTTCTAATGATCTTACTACCTCACATTGTTTGCATGCCATGTAAATTGTAGCTGCTGTGATGCTCACTACTGATTTTCCCTTTACATCGATATGTCCATCCAAGTTTCGGTATATCATAGATGCAGTTTCCAAAACATTTTTTGAAAGATTTAGGCCCTCGCATGTTTCACCCATTTTTGTTAAAACATTTGCCAGTCTTCTTTCTTTTGGTGAGGAAACTCGTACTCTTTGTTGCCACTTTCTGAGATTGTGCATTTGATTTGCAACTTCATGGTTGATTGTTTTTCCGCTAAAGTCTTTTGCACTAATTGAAATCTCAGTAGTTATTCCCAAATCATGTTGGGAATAGGTTGTTTGTCCTGTTGCTCTTGCTAGCTTCATCTTGTCTTCAAAGCTTGAGCTTATTGTTTCTGGACCAAAATCTGCAATCTGATCATCGACTACAACGCCGCAACCAGAACAGATTATTTCACCATTCTGTATGTCATCTACTAATGTAGACTTGCATTCAGGACAGTTTTGTTTTTCTAGTATGTTCATTATTTTTTTCTCCTAAATTTTTTTGGTTTGCTAGCAGGAGATTCTTGATCTGCGTAAACTTGTTTGCCAATGTATTTTCTTATATTGTTAGTTAATGGCGTTGCTGATGCAAACGGTCTACTTGTTGGACCTATCAGTTCATTTACTTTTGCAACTCTAGTTCCTGTTTTGTCACAGAGTATCTGTCCTTCAACTAACTCTACTGATAGTTGAATGATTACCCTGCCACTACCGGCTAGGTGCATTATTTCGCCTACCTCCTGCAATTAGAAATACTAATCATTGTATTCTTATCATAGACTTCTGTCAACTTTACTTTAGCTAAGAGCTAGAATTCATTTTATTTTGGTTGCTTGGATCTTTTCGTCACTAATTTTTCTGCAATCTTGTTAAGAATTTTTGTCTTGGAGGATCCTTTTGGTACAATGACGTATCCGGATCTCACAAACGGCCTTTTTGGATATCTTACTTTGTCATCTGACTCTGTAATTTCAAACCCTCCTGCAGTTGTTGCATCTGTTAATTCTTTTAATGAAGGATCGAAAACACATTTTTCTAATCCTAATCTTCTGCCTTTAGATTTTTTTAAATTCTTGTTGAAATAATCCAACCAGATTACGACGTGCTCGTAATCTTTCATGTTATTCCTTTAGTAAAATTGCGTTAACGATTCCGTTTTGTCCTGGTTTTGAAACAACTCTGCACTTTCCATCTGTTGTTTCAAGAATTGCACCTTTTGTAATGATGCCACGTCTTTTGTAATCATTGTTTGTAGTGTTTTCTAACACTTTGATAATTTTTGATTTCTTTACTTTAGCTTCTCCTGTTGCTAGATTGACAAAGTCAATTGATTTTAAAGCTGTTTTCTGATTATTACCGCGAATTCTTCTTGTTACTGTAACTTGAGCTCCGTTGATTGGCTCATTTGGATATCTATCGATTTCATATTTTCTTCTAATTCTAAGTGGTACTCTTCTTCCACCAGTAATTTTACTAGTTGCTAAATTCTCTACGGATTTTCTCACGAATGATGTCTGAACTACTCTAATTTATACAAAACGCAAAAAATTAGCCGTGAGTTAAAAAATCACCTAGTTTACTTTTGATGCGATAGGTGGCGATGGAATTGTTTGTCTGTTTGCAGTTTTTCTTACTTTGGAAAATAGTCTTTGTTTTAGATCCTCTGTGTCTCCTTGAATTCCAAAGTATTTTTGGAATTTTTCAGTTGTTGTGAAAATTTTTAATCGTCCTACATTTTGATGACTAATGTAATCTAATTGTCGTAATTCTTTGAGATGTGAATATACTCCAGAACCTCTTGTTTCAACAAGTTGTTTTGATGAGATTGGTTGCATATATGCAATGTATGACAATGTTTTGAGTGCTGCATTTGGTAGAACTGGTTTTGATGCATATCTTTTTACAGTAGAGCTATATTCTGGTTTTAATTGCATTACATAAGACCCGTCTGGGAGAATTACTATTTCTAATGCTTTGAATGCTGATTTTGTCTTTTTTATAATGTTTTCAAGTAGTCCTAATGTTTTTGTTCTGGATTCTGTGCCTGATGCTCGTACAATATCCTCAATTCTAAGTGGTCTTCCTGCAGAATAAAGTGCGGCTTCTATTCTTGCAGTTGCCTCATTCATATTATCAATTTTAACCGTTTTCATTCACCTTTGATTAGTTTGTCAACTCATCTTTCATGATGATAATTTTTATGTCATCTTCTGCTTGTTCAAGGTCAACTTTCTGATCTCTTGCTAAAAATAATGCTGCAAAGAAACATCTGATTGAATCAACTTGATCTAGGTCTGCAATAATCTCTTGTAATAATCCAAATCCTGTTGCACTAATTTTTTTCATAATGAGATCTTCGTATTTCCCTATGATACTTTCAAGAGAAATGAAAAATTCTTGGAAATCTGGAGCTACAAGCGGCTCTATTTCCAATCTTTTATTTCGTCTTGATTGTGGATTTGCAATTGTCCCAATAAGGTTCTGTAATAATCCCAATAAATCATCTAATGAAACTGGATATGTAGATTCATGTCTATATGGGATATCTATTAGCTCAATATCAACATCTGTTCTTTGATACATTGGTTTTTTCTCCATTGCTGCTTTTTGTAATGCAAAAATACTCTCCACTTTCATTCTGTAAATTAATGATGATGATAATGCTGCCATTCCTGCCACTTTGAGATCTTTCTTACCTGTTTTTTCAAGAATTTTTATTAATAAATCCAAAATTTGAATTAGATCAATTTCCCAAACGTCTTTTTTAACAACTGATGACGGACTAAATAAAATGTTTATTGGTTCCTGTGAAATGCTATTGGGAGTTTGTGATTCGCTCACACAATTTCTTTCTGGCTATTCAATAATATCTAATGGCTCTATTTTTTTCTCACATCCAGTCAACTCTTATATTGTTAGTATCGAAAATTGAACTATGAAATCAGCTAGAATCTTAGGTCCAAATGAACTTCTTGTAGTATCTGAAAGCGAGACTCCAAAACCTCAAGATACTCAAGTTCTAGTCAAAGTAAATTCTGTTGGTGTGTGTCACAGTGATTTGCACTTGTGGGAAGGTGGATATGATTTGGGTGATGGTCAATTTATGAAAGTCACTGATAGAGGAGTAAAATATCCCGTAACTCCTGGTCATGAAATTGTAGGCACTGTGGATGATATTGGAGATGGCGTTTCTGGAATTTCAAAAGGTGATCAAGTTTTAGTTTTTCCATGGATTGGTTGTGGAGAATGCCCTGCTTGTAACGTGGAAAATGAGAATCTATGTGATACTCCAAAATCTATGGGTGTTTTTCAAGATGGTGGTTATTCTGACTATGCTTTAATCCCAAATTCAAAATACTTGGCAAAACTTGATGGTGTTGATCCTGATGCTGCCACATCTCTTGCCTGTTCTGGACTTACTGCATACACTGCAATTAAAAAAGCAAATCAAAATTCACCTGAATTCATTGTAATTGTTGGTGCCGGTGGTTTAGGTTTAATGGGCGTGCAAATTGCATCTGCCATCACTAATGCTAAAATTATTTGTGTTGACTTGGATGATAAAAAACTAGAAACAGCAAAAGAAATGGGTGCTCATTTCACAGTAAATTCCAAAGATCCTGAAACATCTCAAAAAATAATGTCTATTTGTAATGATAAAGGTGCAGATAGTGTTGTAGACTTTGTAAATGCCCCTCCAACTGCAAAATTAGATTTTGCAATTCTTAGAAAACGTGGTAATTTGGTTCTTGTTGGTTTGTTTGGAGGTTCTATAGAATTGTCTCTTGTCACAATTCCTTTAAAATCAATCACTATTCAAGGTGCATACACTGGAAATTATAATGATATGGTGGAACTCCTTGACCTTGCACGAAAAGGTACAATCAACCCTGTGATTTCAAAAAGATATTCTTTAGATGAAGCAAACACTGCTCTGGAGGATCTTAAAGCTCGTAAAATTATTGGGCGTGCAGTGATAAACCCCTAGTCCAACACACTACTACTAAATTTTATAATAGAAAATAATTCAATACTGTTATTGGATACTAAAACAAGTTGTAAAGTTGCATTGACACATCTAAAAAATAAACAATTCATAACTGCTCATAATCTCTTTCTAAACCAAGCTGAATCTTTAAAAAAAATCTGAATATTCATTATTACAATAACTAACGGTACGTTTGTTTTCTTTTTTATTTACCACGTAGACGATATTTTTTTTATTCCAACCCTTTTTCCAACTTAATTTTTCTAATAACATCTCTGACTAATTCTTCGTCTTTCATAACTAATTCTTGCAATTTTTTCTTATATTCTTCATTGCCCCACTTTTTTAGACTAAACATCTCTTTCACTAATTTTACAATTTCAGATTTATTTCTCTGATGATCTCGTTTTGCTATTTCTGAACCTTCCATAAATTTTCTGTAAAAATTATAAACTTAAGCGTATTGGAGTTTAGAATATTAGATTACTTCTTTTTAGAGTTCCAATTACAATAAATTGGCGTGAACAGACCTGAAGATATGAACCAAATGGTCTTGATGAAATTTGGAGAACGAGCACCAAAAGAGGATTGTGTAATTTGTGGGGCAAAAACACCAATAATGAATATGAAAAATATTGTGTTTTTAGATATTGAATCAAACAAAAAAGGTGTGTATAGTTACCATGAAAAATGTCTACCAAAATTGACAAAGGACTTTGCAGAATCATTAACCCACATAAAAAATTCAAATGACCTGATGAATTTAAAAAAATATGTTATTTTATAATTCATATCTCTTTCTCAAGTGTTTCAAACACATTGGAGTTTAGAATCTTGTTATTTTCCTACAACATATGTGATATACAATATTGATGAAACAATAGTTGAAACTCCAATAATTATTACTAGTTCTTTTTTTGAAAAAACATTTGTTCTAGCACTCACAAATTTTATACCAGAATTATTAACTTAAGCGTATTGGAATTTAAAATCCAACTAATTAATAACTAATGAATCCTCTAAAATGGTATTATTGAATTTTAACTGTGTTTTTCCATCTTGTAGTTTCAAACGTAATGATATTGAAGAAGAAGAATTCCTGAAACATTTGAATAAAGAACACACTGATGAAATGCTGGATATTTCAAAAAAAGAAAATATGACGATTAAAGCAATAGAGATGATAACAATATCTAACTCTACTGTATTCATTAATTCGGGCTAATCTCAATGATGTGTCTTTGTTGATGCTCTGATGGACTTTTACTTTTGGTTATAATGATAGTAAAGACACGTTTAGAATATTGGCATCTTTAATGTCAATTTCATTTATTTTATAATCTATCAATTCATCTGAAAATTTCTCTATAATTTTTTGTGATATGTTTGTTTTCTCTGAATTAATTTGTAACAAAACCAACATATTCAATTCTCCCTCCTAGTCTTCTAATATCCATCCTGATTCTAATGTTTCTTGATCTTCTGGTTCTCCTACGTTTGTTGCATATCTCCAAATTATTTCTTTATCTGGAATCATTTTATTTTTAATTTTTAAAAGTGCTTCAGTTTCAAAATTTAAATTAGTATCTGCATTTCCATGTTCTTTACAGAATTTACATTTTTGATCAAGGGTAACTGGATCTGATTCTATTAGTGGATATGCCGTACATGCAAGTGGTCTTTCATTGTATATTTTACATGGGAGCCCCCCATGTGGCGATTTTTTTCCACTGTCTGTATCTAAAAATGGACATGTGTTTCCATTTTCTTCTATTCCCATTAATTGATATGCTAAAATTTTTGTTGGCAACGTATCTGCGTTTTCAGAAACTCCTATTCTTGGCAAAATTTTGATTTTTAATTTATTTTTAATTGCAAGTTTTTCGATCCTTTCTTTTTCTTCTGGAAGAATTAATACTCCAATTTTACCGAATTTTTTACTTGGATAGTACTCTCTTTCGATACAACATTGAGAGCATTCATCAATGCATCTAAACTCCATATTTTTTTATATATTATTTGATAAAAATCTCTTATGCTTAATTCAAACCAGTCCCTCTCTCAAAATAACCCTACCAGTTATATGCTCATAATGGGAATATGCAACATGGGTAAGCGCCAAGTAAAAAATGAGAGTGCATTAAAAGAAATTCGATTGCCTGAAGAAGGAGAACTTTTTGGACGAGTTTTAAAAATGCTCGGAGGGGAAAATGTGATGATAAAATGTGATGACAATATTACTAGGCGTGGAAGAATTAGGGGTAAACTAAAGAGAAGAGTTTGGATTAGAGATAATGACATTGTAATTATTGCACCTTGGGATTTCAAAGAAAAGGAGCGTGGAGATATTGTCTGGAGATTTACACTTCCACAAGTTGAATGGCTTAAAACACAAAATCATATTCCAAAAGATTTCTAGTCTTTTACCTTCGACTTGATTTCATTCTGATGCCTTAGTTAATATAGTGAATATGTTGTTTCAAAGTAATGTCCGAACAAGGAACCGTAAAATGGTTTAACCGAACAAAAGGCTTTGGTTTTATTGAAAGAGAAGGTGGAGACGATCTGTTTGTTCACAAATCAGATGTTGACGGATTCATCAACGAAGGCGATAAAGTCGAGTTTGTAGTAGGCGAAGGTCAAAAAGGCCCAGCAGCACAACAAGTCAAAAAATCAGCATAGGCAACAAATTTTTTAATTTAAGATTTCATCTTTGTTTTCTTAAACTAGTCTATCTTTTTCTTCTTTTTAAAATCCCTCTTCAAAAATTTGTGGTCCCGCGGGACGGAATTGAACCATCGACAACCCGGTTTCTGTATGCCTGATGGGCTGTTATTCGTTTAGCCATCTAAAGCCAACAACTACAGCCAGGAGCTCTACCAGGCTGAGCTACCACGGGACAAAAAAATGAAGATCTCTACTATTAAAAAACTATCGTAGATGATTCATAATATTGATCGTTTTGATCACTATAGGCATAAATAGTCTGAAAAGATTTTGAATTCGTCTTGTCTGAACTATCTCTATCATATTCTGGATACGTATGTGCGCCGTATTTACACGACCATGAATCTGTTGAATTAAAGGAAACCTGGATTAATTCAAAAAATATTGAAAAATTATATTTTGTTACGGGAACATTTTCTAGTGAAAGCAAACCTTACTTTTCTGATTTTACTAACCATTACATTTTAGCCAAATTCAAAGACAGTGAGCAAATTACAAAAGATCTTTCTGTTCATAATCAAGAGAAAACATCTTTTGTGTTTAACATTAAAGATGACCTCTTCAAAAGAGAAGTTCAAGGGGATACTAATTTTATCTCTGTCTATTACTTGGAATATAGCGATGATACAGATGACTTGCAAGAAATTGCCAATCTTTTACTAAAAAGGGACAAAATTGGGGTTGCAGGACTGGGAAATATGAATACTTGTTGTTTGAACACCCCAAAATTTACATTTCCTTATTCTGAAAATATTGTAGTAATTGAAGTTGCAAGCGAAAAAAGTCATCAAAGTGTAAAGAAATATTGTGATCAAACTCGGCGTGATATTAATCGAAAAGGAATGACAATGACTAATTTAATGAGTCTTTCAATTCTTGATAAGCTAAAGTAGAAAAGTTAAAGATTCTACTTGGAAACCAAGTATAATGTCCACTCAGATCATACATAATTATGCCGAAACAGCGGTAGTTTACTGTTATTTGAGAACAGTACAAGTCTCAGGCAAACTCTAAAAGAGTATTTCAAATGTCTAATAGATTTCAAAAATTATTCCATCTAAAGGATTATGATGCCATTCTATCAATTGAGCCCAAAAAACTACAGGAAATGATTGAAGATTATGTGATTGATATCAAACACAAAGTTTCTCCTAACACTGTTCCAACTAGAATCTACCCAATACGGTCTTTTGTGAGGTAAATGACGTTGAAATAAACTGGAAGAAAATTAGAAGACTATTTCCTACAAAATAAAAAAAGAGTGGATGAAAAGCTTGGGATACCATACAAGTTCAAATGATGTTGGATGACTGTACTGATACTAGAAGTAAGGTAATCTTACTGGTGTTGGCCTCATCTGGTATGAGAATAGGTGGATTACCTAGATTAAAGATAAAACATCTTACTGATATGAAATTGGAATGTAAGGCAGTTTGTGTTTATGCTGATTCACTAGAAGAATATTTTACATTTATCAATTTAGAGGCAACACCGGCATTAGAATAATATTTTAAAACCTGAAAAACCTAAGGTGAAATTTTAAATCAAGACAGTCCTGCATTTCGTGCAAATTACAGATTAGGAATTGAAAAAGTAAAACCAATCACTGAACGTGGAATAAGTGAGCTTATGTAACGATTAGTAAAATGTGCCGGAATTACAAGAACTAAAAATGGTGAACAATATGATACACAAATCAATCATGGATTCAGAAAACGATTCAACATAATTTTAAAACTAGCAGATGAAATGAAACTAAGTCTTGCTGAAAAAATGATGGAGCATTCATTTGTTATTCCCTTAGATGTTCATATCTTACTTTATTAGTTGAACAACTCTTTGAGGAATACAAAAAAGTACTCATTGATTTTACTGTTGATGGTTCTGCCAGAATAAAAATAGAAAAAGAGAAATTGGAACAAGAAAAGTCACAAGTTGCTTAACAAAGAGTAGAGAATGAAAAACTCTTGAAACGAATTGAAGATCTAGAGTATGGTCGAGATGCATGTGAAGAGGAATACACAAAAAGTATTTTGCAATCAGAAAGTACAATGGAGCCAAGCCCTTAGCACCCTGTTTCCACTAGTGTTTGAGTTAGATGATGATGAAAAATCCAAAAGAAAATTCTGGAAAGAATTCATTATTTTTAGAAAAGAAAACAGGTTTATGAATAGGACTGCACATGATCTTGACTATGCTGAATGAAGTGGTGAAGAAAAAAGAGAAATATGTGAATTTGCTATAAAGAGACTTGGAACTAGAACAACAGTTATGCCGAGAAAATACCAAAACACATGAATTCTCTAGTAAATTTGGCATGAAAAAAACAAGATATTATGAAGAACGTGCTCTGAGAAATTTATTTTTAAAAGTGGACCTGCTACGATTTGATCGTTATTAGAAAATTTAAACATCATTTTTCCCCATTTTAAATGGGGAAAATCCTGTTTCTGATGAATATTCAATGTTTAATTTGTGTCTACGACCAGCCTAATTTTTATAATAAATATAATAAATACAATTTTTATAATAGTTATTGTCACGTTGCATCATGATCACAAAAGAGCAACTACAATGGACTGAAGCTGATACTAAAGATGCTACAGCATTTGTATCTGGTGTCAAAGATGGTTCTATCAAAACTACAGATTTTCTTAATTTAAAGAGGGCATAATCTTTACAAATCATAATTATGACGTGGGTTGCTGTTTCTTCAATATCGTTGATTAGTAATATAAGAGCCATTCCTGTAGATGAAGATAAAAAATGGGAAGAAATTAACAAAGCCACAACACACATAAATAATTTGTTAACTATTATTGAAGAATCAGGTATGGAAATATGTCATTTAAATTTCAAATTACCTTTGCATGAAATTAATTGTATTCTTAGATGTACTACTGTCCCACAAGATGAAACTATCTATGTCATGGATATTATATTATTAGATTAAACTTGAACTAGCGTTATTTTTACAAAACTCAAAATATGCTGATTTTTTACATGTTTTCTTATGTTTTATGACCTACTAATCATAATGCATTATCTATGAAAAACATCAATGTATTTTGTGCTATTATTCCAATTGCATTTTGTGGATTTTCAGAAAGTGATGTCGCTATCACTCCAAAAACAAATGAAATAAATCCCATTGTGCAAAGACAATTGGGAGGTTGATATTAAATCGAACTAAAACGTATGTTGCAACTGCAATAAAAAACCCTATGTGTATTTCTGTGTATGGATTTGTAGTATACGGAAATTATTTCGCCTAGCCATCTGTGTCCTCCTCCATCCATTTGGGGCTAGCTTTTCTGATCGCCTCAGTAACCATTCTGTCCTCAAAGGCCATCTGAGGCGTCTCACATATGTCTGTATTAAGGGACCAGTGTAACTTTTCCTCATTGTAAAACCGGACATACTCTGACAGACTGTTCCAGTGTCCTATCTGCCTCCTCCTCCTCTATCGTACGGTGAAACCGCTCCAGCTTGTCGTTTGTCTGGGGGGGGGGTGATGCGGCCTGGAATTGATCAGTTCGATTCCCAGATTCAAAATCTCTGCCTCAAATACGGTAGGCTGCCATGGTTTTGCAGGGATGTCTTTTCTGCAAACCCCTACAAAGCATGCACCGTTATCTGAGAGGATGGTAGCAGGCCTTCCGTATTTTTTTATCGCATCACGCAGCGTCAGCACTGCATTCTCTGATGTAGCTTGCGTAAACACGCGTGCAGCCATTATACATCTTGATGAGTCATCAAGATACGCGACTAGCTGCAGTCCTCTAAAGCGCGGATCCTTCATGGTATGCCAGTCCACATGCCACATTGCATTGGAGTATTTGCGTTCGAATCTGACCCACTTGCGTTTGCGCGACTTTGCCTTGTTTGGAACAACTAGGTTATTGTCTTTCATGATACGATACCTGATTGTAGCTTATAACCACACTTTTTCTCAGATTCATTGCAGTACTCAGTACGCCCAGATGATACCTGCTGTGTTGTGCAAGGACTGCCTTTTGATGTTCTGGAGACGTGGTTGTTCTCTTACGACCGAGCTTGCATGGGACATGTGGCGTTTCCTGTTTTGCGAAACTCTGCGTATAACTGCTGGATACGTCTGGGAGTCACGCCATGTTCTGATGCAATATGTGGAATTTTTTGCCGCCTGTACTGCACTGTCTCATTGCATATTTTATCTGCTGCCATGTCAACCTGTTTGTTATGGGTTTTCTTGATCGGTACAGTCTGAAATATTCTCTTATAGGCCTCTTGAAATTAGGGCGAATTAATTTCTGTACAATAGATACTCAAATTCCAAGTGTAAGCGTTAAATATTCAAGCAAAAACTGTTTTTCATGAGTAAACCATCTGATCTTGGTTCTTTGAAAATTGGATCATACATTCTATTGCCTCATTCAGATCAACCTAGTGGGGAGCCTTGTCGAATTGTAGAATATGATACATCAAAACCAGGTAAACATGGTGCAGCAAAAGCAAGAATTGTTGGTCAAGGTGTTTTTGATGGCCAAAAAAGACCTCATGTGGGTCCGGTCAGTATGCAAATTCACATCCCTCTGATTAACAAAAAAATTGGTCAAATTATCTCAATTAATGGTGACACCATTCAGGTTATGGATTCTGAATCTTTTGAGACTATTGATATTTCTTTGATTGATGATGAAGTCAAAGGTAAATTAGAAAACGGTCAAAATGTGGAATACTGGGTTGTAATGGATAGAACTAAAATAATGCGCGTTAAGAACGATTGAGGATGCTGATGATTATCGGAAAAGCCGTCTGATTCTGTGATGACGATTATGAGTATTGAAGCATTCTTTTTTTATACATTTAATAAATTTATCAAATTAAATATTTTTTAGATAATGAAATTAGCTTCTCTTTTTTCAGGGGGAAAAGACAGCACATATGCAATTCATGTTGTTCAAAAACAAGGACATAAAGTAAAATGCCTATTGAGTGTTTTTCCCAACTCTGATGAAAGCCATTTGTTACATCATCCAAACATGAAATGGACTAAACTTCAATCAGAATCCATGAATATTCCTCAACTGACTATAACTTCAACTTCTGATGAAACTAATAATGAGTTATCTCTTATCGAAAATTTACTACAATCTGCAAAAGATCAATTCCAAATAGAGGGACTGGTTCATGGGGGAATAAAAAGTAAATTTCAAAAAGATAAATTTGAAAATATTTGTTTAAAATTAAATTTGACTGTTATTGCACCTTTGTGGGATGCTGATCCTGAACTTTACATGAATGAATTAATTGATTCAAAGTTTAATTTTATTTTGACTTCTGTCTCGTCAGACGGATTGGATGATTCTTGGTTGGGAAAAATTATTTCCAAATCTGACATACTCTCGTTGAAACAACTATCTGAAAAATTTGGTTTTAATTTAAATTTTGAAGGTGGCGAGGCTGAAACATTTGTAATCAATTGTCCTCTTTTTATGAATTCGATTAACATTAATCAATCTGAAAAAAAATGGGATGGATATCGAGGAAGGTTTGAAATAGTGGATGCGGGATTGAATTTCCATGCTTGATGGTCTTAAGAACAGTCTTGGGGATGCAATTAAAAAAATTGTAAAATCTTCTGGTATAGATGAGGAATTAATCAAAGAACTCTCAAAGGATGTTCAAAGAGCATTATTGCTATCTGATGTCAATGTCAGACTCGTTCTTGAAATTACAAAGAATTTAGAAGATCGCGCTCTAAATGAGACTCCACCTCCTGGACTGTCTAGAAAGGATCACATTGTAAAAATTCTATATGGTGAACTGTCAAAATTACTTGGAAATGAATCTGAGTTTGATTTTAAACCTGGAAAACAAAATAAAATTATTTTACTTGGAATTCAAGGTAGTGGTAAAACTACCGTTGCATCAAAACTAGCTAGATTTTTGACCCGTCAGGGATATGCAGTTGGTGTCGTAGGGGCAGATACCTACAGACCTGGAGCATTAGTTCAACTACGAACAATGTGTGAAAAATCCAATGTTGAGGTATATGGTGAAGAAAATAACAAAGATTCTCCTAATATTGTAAAAAATGGTTTAAAACATTTTGCAGGTCAACCATTAGATGTTATTCTAATTGATACTGCTGGTCGTCATAAAGAAGAGCAAGATCTTCTTGAAGAAATGCAACGCATTAATCAAGTAGCAGATCCTGATTTAGCTTTACTGGTAATTGATGGTACAATTGGACAACAATGTTTTAGCCAAGCTGAAGCATTTCACAAAACAATTCCTGTAGGTGGCGTCATAATTACCAAATTGGATAGTTCTGCAAAAGGTGGTGGAGCACTTGCAGCATCTGCAGCTACTGGTGCTCAAATAATGTACATAGGAACAGGTGAACGAATAGATGATTTAGAAAAATTTTCTCCTACACGATTTGTTGGCAGACTACTTGGCATGGGTGATATTCAAGCCGTATTGGATTTGGCTAAGAGATTAGAAAATGAGGGCGATGATGTGAGAATGAAAAGAATTTCTAGTGGAAAAATGAATATGGATGATTTTCTTTCTCAGTTAGAAGATGTCAGTAAAATGGGTTCATTACAAGGAATTATTGATAGTATGCCGGGACTTTCTGGAATGGTAAAGGGTGATCAAGTAGGTCAAATGGAAGGTAAAGTTACGAAATGGCGATATATCATTCAAAGTATGACTAATGATGAAAAAGCAGATCCTGATTTACTAAACTCCTCAAGAATCAAAAGAATTTCCCGTGGTTCTGGTTGGCCTGAAGGGGAAGTCAAAGAATTAATTAAAAATTATAAAAATTCTAAGAACATGATGAAGGCCTCTAAAGGTCGTCAAATGCAAGGAACTCTTAGAAAAATGGGATTAGGATAATCCTTAATCTAATTTTAAAACAAACATGTCTAATTATCAGCAAATTATTCCTATGGCAAATAAGATTATTAAAAAATATGATTTATGTGATCATTGCTTGGGTAGATTGTTTTCAAAACAATTGCGTCTCTCTTCAAACAAACTCCTTGGAAAAAAACTAAATCAAAATTCTAAAGAAAAATGCCATATCTGTAAAAATCTTTTTGATAATCTAAACCATTTTTTAAAATTAATGCTTGATACTTCAAAAAATTATTCGTTTAAAACATTTGGTGTTGGTGCCATGGTAAAACCTTCTATCATTGATAGGGATGATCTCATTCGTTCACAATACAAATTAAAAGGAACTGATAGCATCAAGACTGATATCACTAAAGAATTGGGGAAATTATATTCTAAACGTGCTAAAAAAACAATTGATCATTTGGACCCTGAAATTACTTTTACAGTTAATTTGAAAGATGAATCGTGTGAACTACGTTCAAAATCCATCACTCTTTTTGGAAGATATGTAAAGTCTGAAAGGGGAATCCTGCAAAAACAAAAATCTTGTGATAATTGTTCTGGCAAGGGATGTAGGGTTTGTGATTTTCATGGCATTGTGGAATTTGATAGTGTTGAAGGCAAAATTTCTAAATTAATTTTTAAAAAATTTGGTGGAACAACTGCGAAATTTACTTGGATTGGCGGTGAGGATAAATCCAGCCTAGTTTTAGGAACTGGACGTCCATTTTTTGTCAAAATTCAAAATCCATTGAAGAGAAATGCAAAATTGACTGACGTAATTATTGATTCGATTAAAATTAACAGCTTGAAACTAGTCCACGGGTCTCCGAAAAAACCCTTAAAATTCAATTCTACTATTAGTGTGAAAATATCTGCTGACTCTCAAATTGATTCAAAAAAATTAAAAAAATTAAATGATCTTCTAACTAATCCTGTGGTAGTTTATGACAAGTCTGGAAAGCGGTCAGAGAAGAAAATTTTTGATGTAAAATCTAAAAAAAATTCCAAAAACATGTTTACTCTGATTATCCGGGCTGAGGGGGGACTGCCAATCAAACGATTTGTTATCGGTGATGAAGTTACTCCCGGAATCTCTCAAATTCTAGATGTTTCATGCATATGTCAAGAATTTGATTTTCTAGATATTGAAGTATAATAATAATTGTTATCATAGAATTTACCAGAAATGTCTTTAATTCTAATTTTTTAGTTATGACTATTCAGTTTTAGATTTGATACAAAAATATTATTATCTTGTTTCAAACTCTTCAATTAAATCTAAAAGATGTTCATAATCAGGTATCAATGCATCGATATCACGCTCATTTTCAACATTCCATCTTTCAAGTTTCATCTTTAATCTTCTAATCTTGGCTTTACTTCCAATATTATTTTGTTCACAGAGATTAATTGCTTCAAAAAATTTATGTTTTTTATTTTCAATTCCTTCATTATAATGAAAATTCCAATAAGTATGGTTAAATGGTTTTTTTTGAATTATTTTATCATAATTTTTTTCAAAAGATTCCTGAAGTTTTTGTTCTTTTTGATTTGTTATTTGAGAGTTATCAAATGAAGTTAGTTTTTTTGTTTGATCAGATCCAGATATAATTTTAGTATAATTACTTTTATTAGAAATATGACTAGCATCATTTTGATTATTAGTAGGATGATGGTTTTTTTGATTTGAAACATTTGATAGTTTTGGTGGGAAATAATTTTGAGGATATGTTCTACTATAACCAACTTTGGATTTTTTCTTTTGTTTTACTTTATGTACGATTATAGTAATAATTGCAAGAAAAAATATCAATACAAAGATTGGATGAGCTGCAGTTAGCAAAAGTAATATGAAAAATAACAAACCATAACAGAAAATAGATTTTACACTCAATTGGAGTAATCTCCTTGTAAAATTAAATTAATTCTCAACAAGCGAATCTATCTTCTCCTTTATTCGTTGTAATTCCGCATCAGGATTTCTCCACCAATTTTTACTCCAAATTCTATCTATTTTCCAACCTTTTCTCTCTAGGAATTTCTGCCTCATGACATCCCGTTCTCGAACACTTTTTCCAGAATGAAACATTGCTCCATCACATTCTACACCTAGAATGTATTTTGATGAATCTTTTGGATGTACTACTGCTAAATCGATTCTATACCCAGATTCCCCTACCTGAGTTTCCACTGTATAACCTAAATTCTCAAGCCTGTCATGGACTAATTCTTCAAACTCACTATCAAACTGTTTTGTTTGTTGTTGTGTTTTGCTCATTCCAGAACTTAGAGATTCTAAAATTTGTTCAACTTTTTCAGTATCACCGTTACTTACGGCATGTGCATAAACTAAGAAATCCTTAAGACGTTTTGGTCCTGGATTCTTTGTTCCCTCTACTTTCATGTCATGAGGATCAATTGAACATACAACAACTATTTTCTGGCTTGCACGAGTGACGGCTACATTTAATCTGTTTTCACCACCATCCTGATTCAAAGTACCAAACTGTAAACGGAATTTTCCTTCTGGATCTTTTGCATAACCTATTGAGAAAATTATAATGTCTCGTTCATCACCTTGAACATTTTCAATATTTCTTACAAAAATTTCATCATCTTTTTTTCCACTTGCAGGTGTTTCAATTTTTTTGTATAATTCATCAAATGCAGGATCTTTTTTCTGTCTATTTTCAATTTCATCCATAATGATGTTTCTCTGCTGATCATTGAATGTGATGATGCCAATTGTTGGAATTTTATCGCCTTGACAATCTTGTAAAATGCTATACAAAGTATCAACAACTTTAGCAGCTTCGGCAATATTTGATCTGTTTTCCCACAACCCTTCAGGACAATCTATCCACTGAATTGGAGGTTCAGATGTTTTTAGATGAACATTAGGCGAAACCTGCAAGACCCCATTGTAAAATGCATGATTTGAAAAATCAATCAGTTGTTGCCATTCGGATCTATAATGCCACCTTAGTGTCGTTGAAGTGTGACGTCTCTTTGCCAAAAGAAGCAAACTTTCAATGTCGACTGTGTCATCTTCTTCATCGTCATTATCTTCTTCTTTGATTTTGAATAAATCATGAGGTTTTAATTGCTTTTCATCACCTGCAATTATTATCCTCTCACCTCTATAGAGAAATGGTAATGCCCGTTCTGCAGCAAGTTGGCTTGCCTCATCAACAATTACTAAATCAAACATGTTTTGCTCTAGTGGAAAAATGTTAGAAACCATTTCAGGAGATGCAAGCCAACAAGGTGCAATGTCAAATAAAATATGTTCATATTGTTCTAAGAGTTTTCTGACAGGTTTTACTTTTCTTTTTTTACCTAATTCATGATTCAATCTATTGTATTCTGTTTCTCTTTGAGTTCTTTTATTTCCAATTCCAGGATGAAAATCAGCATTTGATTTAATGGAGTTAATAATTTTCCTTACAAGTAAATCAGATTTATTTTCTAGTAAATCAGATAGTCTGTTTCGATTTTGTTTGTAATCGTCAAAATATCCTGCTTTTAAAATTGGATGGTCTTGTTCTATTATTTCAATCCAATAATGATAAATTTCTTGTTCAACTGTATCAGTCCAATTTTCTTCCAATCCAATTTTTGAGACACATTGATTCAAAATATTTTGTTGAGTTATATTCAAATCAGATTTTTTAATATCATGGGATTGTAATCTATCAAAATCAGATAGATGATCAAGTAAATTTTGAATATGATCTGTTAATTCTTTAATGTTTGATAATTTTTCAAAAATAATTTTAATTTCATCCTCATTTACAAATTCTGAAAATGCATAAATTTGATTACGAATGTCTCCTCCATTTTGTACTGGAAGAACAGGTGGAGATGACTTGTCAAAAAATAAATAATTTTTCTCAAATATCGCTCTTAATGATTCAAGAGTGGATTGCAATTTAATAGAATTCACTTTTAATAATGCGGAATCAGAATTTAGAGTTTTTAGAGTTTGCAGTAAAAGACTTTGATCAGAATCATTTGGTAATACGAATGATTTTTCAAGAATGTATTGTTTTTGTGTAGAATTAGTAACTAAATTCCATAAATCAAGTCCATTTTGGAGCCTATTTTTGAAATTATCCAAATTTTTACCTATATTTTCAGGTCTTTGAAGAAAGTTTTTTTGTAGTTTTTCTTTACGTTTTGTTTCTGAATCAGTTAATTTTTTCCAAAAAGACTTTTTCTCTTTAGAATTTGAAAAAATTCCCAGCAAGTCTATTTGTTTATCTTGAGAATCCTCAACTATGCAATTTTCTTTAATTTGTCTAATTTGATCATAATTTTGAAATTTATTCCACAGAATCATTCCAGCATCAACACATTTGATTAATTCATCAAGATTCGTAAGAGGAATAGAAACATCATGAGAGATAGAGAGTTTTTGGATTGATTCTATATTTGTATTCTTTTTTTTCTTTAATTTAGTAATTTCTGAATCTAATTCAAAATATTCTGTAGCAAGATTCATCAAAGCATTTTGATTTTCTTTATCAGAAAGAATAATGCAATTTTTAGATTTTAATAAAATATCTTCAAGAATCTCTTTAATTTTATTTTTATCAGAAGAATTTTTTTTAGGAAAATTTATACGATTTTTCCAAGAATAATTATCATCTTCAAATTCTTTGTAATTTTTTTCAATTTGACGCAAATAAAAAAGAAAATTATCTAATTCGGGATATTGAATTTCATTTCCAATTTCATTAAGATCAAGTTTTTTAGAATATTCTGATGATGTTTTTGTATAAAGATCACGAATTGTTATTCCGCCAAAATATTGTTTAGATAAAGCAGAATAAATTGCAGAATGTTTTTTTATTAAATCATCAATCTCATTTGAAGTAGTTTTAAAAATTTCTTTTTGATCATCTTCAAATGGATTTGGAGATTCCAGAATTTGTTTTAATTGATGATACATATTTGCTCTATCTTCTTTTTCTTTATTTAGCAAGACAGCATATCTATCAAGGCCTTTTTCACCTAATCTTTGATGGACTACTTCGAGTGCTGCTCTTTTTTGACAGACTACGAGAACTGTTTGACCTTTGGAGATAGCATTTGAGATTATATTGACAATAACTTGGGATTTTCCTGTGCCTGGTGGGCCTCTTACAAGAGTAATTTTTCTGTTTTGAGAAGATAAAACGACCTGATCTTGTGATGAGTCGCTAGGTAAAATCAAATTCAAATCCATATCACGAACTTTGTCAAGTTCTTCCAGATTTTCATCATCATTGTCTTCAGCAAAATCTGCTGGAGATTCAGTTTCATCTAAAATATCTGCAATGAATTCATTTTTGTCACCCTCTTTGATTTTAGAAATCAAATTCTCATAATCATGATAAATTGCACTTTCACCTTGAGGAAAACTTCCAATAATCTTATAATTTGAAATTTTTAGAGGTTGTTTCTCTAAAGATTCAATTTCATCTCTCGCAATATTCTTTAATTGTAAAGTAGAATCAAATTTATCATTAGTTATTCTTGAGTCTAAAGTAAATTCATTTGATGTAAGAAGATTCGAAAGATTTTCAATGAAAATTTTTTCAACATTTTGATCTTTTTGAGGTTCAAATGAAGACACCATATCTTCAAAATCCGATTCTAAATTATCTCCTATTTTATAACCTCCAATTTTTTCAAGTGCTGCAAATAAAGTATGATTGAATATTGGTGAAACGTCTAAAAATTTTATAAACCAACCACTTGTAGTTTTTTCCCTTCCAGAATAAACTGAAATTGAGAATAGTATCAAGGGGCCTCGAAGATAATGTTCTTGATCTAAATGTCCTTCTAAAAAAGGAAATCCAAAATAACAATATTGAGAACCCGTTTCATCTTCTAACTGTTTAATATTTCGTGCTAAATCTTTTAGATGTCTTCTCATAACATCTGCTTCGTCTGAAAAATCAGAATCAGGTAAAATGCAAACAGGTTTTTTTCGTTTAAATGATTGCTCAATTAAATCATCAATTTTTTTTGGATGATTTTCTAATAATCGAGCTAAATCAAAATTATGTTTATTATATATTCTACTAAGACAAACACAGCGATTTGATTTTCCCAATTGTAATAATTTATTTTGATAGATCTTTAATTTATCAGTAAATGAATCATTTTGTGAATTATTTGACATTTAGCAACTCCTTTTAGTAGAAAATTAAACCTCTTTTTAATATTGATGAAATTACTAACCTGTGAGAAACTAAAGTGTCCAATAATATTTTTAATTTTAAATACACCTTTGATACCCAATCGAATGAAATTATCATCAATTCCAAACTTTTCAAATATTCTTCGATAAAAATAACTCCTACAAAATGAAACTGTAGTATGGACTGCTGTGATCGCAATATTGGCAGTTAATGGTCTTCTTGAATCCAATCTACAGATAGATGTAAAATTATTATTCTCAAGTCATATCTAATATGCTAACTGCCAAATGAATTGACAAATTCTTCAGAAATATTCTTTTGGTGAGAGTCTTTCTTATTTTCAATTTTCATCTTAAAGTTTCTCCTATTCTAGCGGGGTACGGCCCAATCATGATAACAATTAACTACTGCCAAACATCATAATTTGTCATGCCAATGAGAAAAAAAAATAAACATCTGAGACATGCTGATCAAAGGGCTGAAACACGTAAAAAAAAGAAAGCCGGCAAACCCCGTTCTTGATATAATCAACCTTTTTACATTCAAAATTATCGAGGGGTAGCATTGGATCCGCTGGTACGTTTCAAAGATGCACATTCTAAAGGAATCATTTCTGATGATGTATTTGATTTAACTATGAAACGATTCCCGCTTGCTATTGCTGGAATTAATAGAATTGAAAAAGCATCTGGAATTAGATATCCTATAGCATATGTTGAGCCTTCTCTGGTTATTTCCTCTCCAAATCCTAACGCGTATGAATTTGGCATCTTGTTTGCAAGAACAATTCCTGTAATGTTTGATGAAAAATTCCAAGTCGTCATTCAAATTTCTGCACCCTTGATAGCATATGGCCTCAAAGGAACAATTCATGCAATTTTGGCCCATGAGTTTTTACATTTTTTGGATTTAATGAGGAAAATCTCAAAAATGGATCTGTTATCTGATGAAATTTCTGGAAATCTATTTGAAAATATTTACAGTGATGCAACTAGATTGTTTGAACCAAGTGTTGTATTCAAAGACCGCACTTTGTTGAATCACATTACAAAAAAATTCCCTGCAGGGTTTCGTGATTTCAAGCTTGAAAATAAGGTGATGAAATTTTGGGCTGAGAAAAATCTCCCAAAGACAAACATATCATTAGACTCTAATACCGTAAAGTTATCTGCTGAATCCCTTTCTAAGATCAAACTTGATCCTGCATTTGTTTCAAAAATGGGACTATTGGAAGAAAAAAGTTCTAAAATCCATAAAAAAAGGCTCTATTGAAAATCTTGAATTAAAATTCAACATGAATAATTAATTTTAAAATATTTTTTTATTGTTTAAATTCCGTCAAACCACATTTGCCACATGTGTTTCTATCTTTATGTTGAGCCATGAAAGTTCCTTTACCGCATCTAGAACAAACTTTTTTTGTTCTTGATGTTTTGTCTCCTTCAATTTTGTAATAAGATGCTATATTGGGACTAGACCCTTTCTTACCTTTCTGCTCTACGGGCATTATTCAGATTTCACCTCTTTTTTAGATTCTTCAACTGTTGCATCTTCTGCCTTTTCTTCAGCTGCTGCATCTTTTGCTTTTACTTCAGCTGCTTTTTCTTCAGCTAGCACTGATGCCTCATCTTCTTTTGCTGCTGCATCTGCCTCTGCAATTTTAGCTTTAGTTTTTTCTATTCTTGCAAATATTGTTGGGTTGATGTGTTTTTTAGCTAATCCTTCATCATCATAAACATAGAATGTTCCTGTTATGAGAGACTTGCCAACCTGAGTTCTTAATCTCATTGGGATTACTACTTTACCGTCAAGTTTGAATTCTTTTGTAATCATGTCCGTGGCTTCTGTGCTTTTGAGTTTGCCTGCCAGTCCTGCAAAGTTGCAAGTTAATTCCCTTCTAGATAGAAAGGCGTTGTTGACATCTGCAATTGTCTCAATTATGGACATGTATCAAAAATCTCTAGATATTTCATATAAATCAATGACCTTTGGTATGTTTTTAAGTAAGAATGATAGATACTAACAAAATATCTGCCTTTTTATTAAAAACCAGAAATCAGGGCAGTTATGAGGAGAAGATACAGACAAAATCTGCCAACACCCAGAGAAATTTAAAATTGGTAATCAGGAATTTTGGGCGATTCTGTGACGAAAAGTATGGCAAGACAGTTGATGAAATGACGGCTGAAATGCCAAAGTAGAGATGGATTTGGTATATGACTCCCTTTAGGACTGGATAAACTGGAAACCATAACAGCTGGCTTTATGTAAACAGTATTCTGATGTACTTTTCACATCTGAAACGGTATCTTGGGTATTTCAAGATAAGGATCTCAAAGGAGAATGTGGCAGAATATCTGATTTCCGCACATATTAGGGCCACCTTGATTATACTCTGATTAGAAGAAAAGGAGAATGTGGCAGAATATCTGAGCTTTCCGCATAGTCAGGGAGGAAAAATATCCGCTTACTGTGGAGGAAATGGTACTGGTAACTTTGGATGATCTCTAGCCGCAAGACAGACGTGAATTTGGTTGTAAAATCCCATATTCTTAACAGCATCGCCGAGCGAGCCAGATATCAAAATGATCCAGATTACAGAGCCAGAAAAATAGCTCATGTCAAAGCTAAATATCAAAATGATCCAGAGTATAGGACCAAGCATCTATCTTACCAAAAAGATCGAAAACTGAAAAACCGTCTAGAGTTCAAGGAAAAAGAGGCTAAAAGAAATGAGTGATATAGAATTTGATGAATCACAGTATCTGTATTGTCTCAAGTGCTGCACTTGGTTCAATGAATCTTCAATGGATGAGGCTAAAATCCACAAAGAACATAGTGCCATCACAGAAGAAATAGTAGCCAAACAAGAAAACATCAAATCACTTGTAAGGGGTTGTCAAAGACAAACAGAACTTGCTAATCCGTTTGATTCAATTAAACAAACCCAGCGAGAAAATACAAAAGATGGAAAAGCTGCACCGCCAGTAAAACCTAATGATGTTGCTGATGCCTTGATGAATCTCCAGAGTTTTGCCAGAATAACAGGAACCCGAGATAAGGATTTACTAAAGCAAGAAAACAGAGTGTACATAAAAGGAGGTTTTGAGTTTGTCAAGAAACAAATTGCATGGCACCTACCTGAAGAAAGTGCAGCATTTCGGCTTGAAGTTGTCAAATTTATTGCAGACTATAACAACGCAGCCAGAGAAGACTTTGACAAAGACAAGCTAATTCTAAATTGTAAAAATTGCTTTGTAAATATCGAGACAGATAGAAAATATGACGATCATGAAGACTTGATGAGCTTGGTTCAGATTGATACCAATTACAAACCAGAGTTAGGGGAATCTAAATTATTTCTTAAAACAATCAAAGAGTCATCTCCTGATTACTGGGAGTTTATCCTAGAGCATGCAGCTTGTGGATTATCCAGAGGCCACATCAAGCCAGAAAGATGTTTAGTATTAACAGGAGACGGCCAAAATGGAAAGAGTACAATTCTCCTTGTACTGGAGAAACTCTTTGGCAAAGACAATGTAGGTAATATCAAGATGCAGAAAATCCAAGAAGACCGATTTGCAGCAGCCAGACTTGAGAATAAAATGGTGAACCTTTTCCCAGATCTATCCGAGCAGACAATGGAGCATATGGACGTACTCAAAGCAATTGTTACACATGACAGAATTGACGTAGAACACAAGGGAATAGACGGATGGAGTGCAACAATTACAGCAATGATGATCTTCTCCTGCAATGAACTGCCAAACCTGCCAAACTATGCCGATTCAACACTCAGGCGTTTTACGGTGTTACCATTCAGACAAAATTTCAAGCAGAATGAGGCACTAAAAGAGGAACTAACAACAGAAGATGAAAAGAGTAGAATTCTGAATACCTTGATCAGCTATCATAAAAAACTGGTACAGAATGGCAGGAAGTTAATTCATACGCAGACAAATAAAGAAGTTGAAGACCTCTGGCGAAACAACAGCGATTCAGCAACGCAGTTTATCATCAAACACATCTTGCCATTGAACCTACTGGAAGAAGTGAAAGGCAAGGACATGGTTCCAAAACCAACCGCTACAATGGTATATGATGACTATATCCGATTCTGTCATTTAGATGGTCAGACGCCGCTAACACCAACAGGCTTTAACAAAAAGATGACAATTGATGGTTACAAAACCTACGTTACTCGAGAAAACAAAGAATCGATCAGAAAGTGGGAAAATTGCATCTTGAAGCGAATTGAAGATAGAGTATTAGACACTTCTCAAAATACCCTCTAGAAATCCTCTAGGCGTGAGAAGCTACAGAAGCTACCGAATTTCCCCACTTCTTTACTACAATACAACAACTATATCTCTATTATACTAAAGAAGTAGAGAATATCAGTAGCTTCTGTAGCTTCTGCGATCACAATATATCAAACCTTTAAAAGATGTAAATAATCTTGAATTTTGTTGAGCATACCTGCAGAACCTAAAAAATCAAAAAAGAAGTTTGTGATATTAGGAATTTTTGTAATGATTATTGGTAGTGGTGGTTTTGTTGTTCCAATTGGCGATCCGAGCTTCACAATAAGTGAAGTTGATGCACAATGCAAAAGTCTTCTAATTTTTGCTCAGTTTGGTGAAGGAAATAAAGCGGCGTCAGAAGCTTGTAGAATAATATCTCTATTATTGGTATTATCTAATTTTCTAGTAATCACAGGAATAATTTTAGTAGTATTTGGATTGCTAAGAAATAAAATATAATAAAATAATAACTTTTGTAGTGTTTGTATCTGTAAATTTCTATAACGAAAAAATTATGGTAAAGAGACCTTGTTGCCCTCTATTCTGTTTTTGATATAACTTACATCCGCTTGTAGTGTGTCAAGTTTCTTGCAGTTGATGCCAACCTGTTCTCTAAGGCCTGTAACTTCTGTCTTCATGTTTGTAACTTCTGTCTTCATGTTTGTAACTTCAGACTGAAGGTTGTCAAATTTGTTGTCAAATTTGTTGTCAAGCCCTTCAATTATATGCAGTATTTTTTCTTCTGTTGTCATATTTAGTCTAGCTACTATATGTTACATACACCTTTAAACGTTCGGAAGTGAGCCTAAGATCTCAACTCCAGATAACTCGACAAAACCAATTTTCGAAACTAATTTAAAGCGTAAAATTAGCCTAAATTTATTGAAATTGTTATTTTCTATTGCCATTTTGTTTAGTTTAGTTATTGCATCTGGTCTAGGATCAGCTAATGCACAGTCAACTCCTGAAACAACAGAGCCGCCATTTTATCCCTCTGAATGTGATGACATGCCGAGAGATACCATAGAAGAAAAAATTGAAAAAAGAGAGTGTAGAGTAGCAGAAGCTCAAAGAGGAGTTGATTACGCACCACCGTCAAGAGTTTCACTTTGGGTAGATGAGCTTGAAATTAGACAAGCTGGACTTGATAAATTACTAGCCAAACAAGCAGAAGAAGCAGCTACTACTCCAGTTCCAGAAGCTACTCCTGAACCAACTCCAACTCCTGAACCAACTCCTGAACCAACTCCTGAACCAACTCCAACTCCTGAACCAACTCCAACTCCTGAACCAACAATATCTCAAAATGACAATGCCGTTATTGAAGCACTGACAGCACAGTTAGAAGCATTGACAACTCACATGGAACTATTGGCAATGCAGTTAGAGGAATTAAAAAGTAAAATGGAAACAATGGAATCAACAACTGTAATTAATCAAGAAACAGATGTACCACAATACTTTGATTTGGATCCACTCAACAATAATCCACAAGGAATCACAACATTGGACGGCAAATTGTATGTAGTTAATAGCTATAACCGTAATAACATTATTGATGACACTTCTAAAGTATTCGTCTATAATACAGACGGCACACGTGATGCAGCTTCTGACTTTGATTTATCCCCTGTCCACAAGTATTCAACTGGAATCATGTCTCTAGATGGTAAATTGCATATATATGAATCCAGCAGATTCTTTATCTACAACACAGACGGAACACGAGATAATGGTATGGATTATGGTGATGATTTGTGGTTTGGTACTAATATACTCGCCCGTGATATTGGCGGTATTGGAGTATATGGAGCGACAACTTTAGACGGTAAGCTGTTGGTACTTGATCGTGACCTATATGTTCGCAGCCACAACACAGACGGAACTCTGGATACACCTTTTTTCCAAATTTTGGTGAAAGGATTTTTCCAAGCACATGCACTAACATCTTATGACGGCAAAGTGTATATTGCTTTTCGAGATCTAGTCTACGGATACAATCCAGATGGAACACCTGCTATAGATTATGACTTTGCACTAGATGAGTTCAATACTGATTCAACTGGAATGACAGTTTTAGATGACAAATTCTATACAGTTGATGATCGTGATAAGAGGGTCTACATCTATAATCCAAACGGAACTAATCCATCATAATAGTAACTAAAATCATCAAACAAGAATACTTTAATCATGAATATGCTTAGTATATTATCATGATCAGTGCTATAACCCAATATGTTGCACTAGAGGATATCAAAGTAGTATTTTCTATTACAGCAAATGATGAAAATCTTGATGATAGGTTAGACATTATAATTGATGATGCAAACGCAGAAGTCGATACTATCCTTTACCCATATGCCGAGACTGTACCAATTCCTCCAGGAAATCTATTGTATCAACTGGGCGAACCGCTAGCTATCGCATACGTAAAAATGGTATGGTCAATGGAACAAGCAGAAGTAGATATGTACCGTCAAAGAAGAAAGATCTATGAAGCCAAAAAGGCATCATTAATCAAACTACTCATAGCCCAAAAGCACGATAGACAACAAGCAATATCAATATCAGGAGCAGATCCACTCAAGAATAGATTGGTATTACCATCCCAAAAAGAGACCTTCATTTTGGACTAATGATATGTAATATCGTAGGACGGTAAGACCCTGCACGCACCTTTCTTTGATGTTGGTTTCAAAATTTTATGGTTAGATTGGTCAATTTCTTTATAAGTAGAATATTACACGATTATCAGCGAAACATGTAATTTTTAGTATATATAGACGCCTCTAGGCGTGATGTGATTTTTTAGTGTTTTGACCCCATTTTTACAAATGTTTAGTTTCGTGCCTAGCCCCTTTTATACCTAAATTATGTGGTCTAATTCCCCCTAGCTTGTTAGACATTCAACTATTGGAAGAGCTAACGTTCTATTTCTTACACTTTATTGCTTGATTTGTTGTAATTATTTCTCAGCGTTAAGATCTCTAGAGAATATGCTATTGGAGCATGTGCGTTGAAATACCGCAGACCAATTTCAAACTTTGAGCGTAGGCACGAAATAACCTAAAATAAACAAATTAAAACGATTTTCGATTAAATTATGATACTGGTAACTTTGGATGATCTCTAGCCGCAAGACAGACGTGAATTTGGTTGCAAAATCCCATATTCTTAACAGCATCAAAAACACTGCAAATCTTTTAGATTTCTTGATATGAAAGTTAATGTGATTAATATACAAAACATGTTTCATGGGCACTCGGATTAGTTTGGACAGTCTTAGAAAAGAACATGCCAGAATAAAGGACGGTATTAAAAATGGCGCAATCAAAGTGACTCATCATGGTTCTGCATCAAACTTTCTCAAACCCCAACAAGAAATCAATTAGCCATATGCCTTTCTCCATAGATTCCACTGGTGAGTATGATGCAGCATTTACTGGCAGAGAAACACAAGACTAGAGTTATTCAACCTTTTACATCAAGTAGTTGCAAGTGAAAACCCATCTGATCTTTCTTTTGTTCACAAACTGGATGAAAATAAGGAATCATACTTTTTTTCAACACTGGACGGAAAAAGTTTCATAACATTTGAGTTGGAATTTTTTACAAAAATACAATTTGTCGCTTGTTATTGCGAATAATTTTTACTGGCATTTTCAACAATTATTTTCCACTTGTCGTTGCCTTTAATTGTATTCTACACTTTTCATCCAGAGTCCTGCCTTTCAAAGCCATGAGGGTTAATACTTTAAAACTATTAATCCGGACTGCTTGGCATGGCACAGTTAATTTGCTCTCTTAAAAAATTTAATGATTATATTGGTCCAAAAATCAAAAACGATGTTGTCACCATCACGAAACAAGAAAAGAATAAGATAGGTTTGATTTGTCAAGAATGCAAAAGCAAAGTAGATGAACTAGATGCAGCTCACAAACATGGTCGTTCTAGAAAAGACATAATCAAGATGGTTTTAGATGAATATGAAACAGAAGATAAAAGATACGTCATACCCAATTTACAAAAGACGATAAAAATAATCAGGGAAAGATATTTTCCAATTGAGAATAATTTCAGATTTCTCTGCAAGGTATGTCATACAAAATATGACAACCAAGTAAAACCAATTGGGACTGGTAACATGCAGAAAACAAAGCTGCCTGAAAGACATCATGCGCAAGATTTCGGCAATGAGTATCAAAAGGAATTTGATCTGATATTGTCTCAAAATACAAGTCTTAGAGGATGCCTAAGGGAATTGTTTTCAAGATTTCCAGATACGGAAATTTCAACCACCAAATTAAGAGAGATTTATAAAAAAAATTATCCTAATGCAAACACTCAGAAAGTTACAGACTATGTCTGGAATTTGGCAAAGGAGAATTTCTTAGAGTCTACAAGTTGGTCATTGTACAGATTGGTAAAAAGAGAGAATGACCCTGCCAAGATCCCAGATAAAACAGCACATCAGAATCAAAAGAAAAAATCACCGACAACTACGGATGAGAATGGAGTAAAAGAAACTCTTTGTGAAAATGAGGCAAACAGCTGGAGATACAAGATTGGCTGGACATCAATGAAGAACAGAATGAACATCTCAGAATTAATTGCAATGATTGAATCTAATTTTGACTGTTATCCTGCTGCATTCAAATCATGGTACTACCATCACAGAAAGGATACCCGAAAACAATTTTGTGCAATAAAGACCAACAAAAATGATTCAGAGATATGTTTTAGAGTAGACCCCAGGACATTTTCCATAAGAGACCCCAGAATCATCCATAACAAGAGATGGTTCTTTTCAGAAGGCAAGGAAAAAAGAATCCGAATAGTTCCGGAAAACTATGACCTCATAATGAAATGTATGGCATATTCATTTGAGATATGTTGAAGATGGTTTGCAGACTGTATTCCCAAGGAACAGTTGCACATGTGACTGAACATCATGTAAAAGAATTGAATAGTTAGATAACAATTTAGATATGTCAAAAATGTCATATAACTTTGAATTACTATTTCGAAGAAACTATTCCCGGACTAAAAATTTAGAGGATAAAAATATCTAGAATTTATCCAGTCCTTTTTTGCCAAGGGATTCATCAAATTTTTCTGGTGTGATAAACATTGCACCGACTAGCTTTAGGTCGGGCTCTTGTCTCTGCTCTTCTTCTTTGACCTTGATAGGTTCTGTCTTTTCTTGGATTCCTATCCATTGACCTAATTTTTTTATTCCACTCAACAGACTTGATATCTCTTTGCTTCGCTGATATTCTAAAAGCAACGAGTCTAGATCATCTGTCCAAGACCGTACAAATTCTGATTTTGCAATGTTTATTGCCTCCTTGCCATCATGTTTGGTAATTTCCCCAATTCCTATTGCCTCTATCACTATCTTAGATATAGCATCAATGTTTCTGTCATGATGCTGCCGGCGTTTCGTGCTGTTAAGCTGCTTGACATAAGATGACACTGTATCGTTTTTTTCCTTGATTGCATTTCGTGCCTTTTGATCTATTCCCAGCAACAACTCAAATGATTCCTGATTGTCTGTACCATCCATTGGAAGATGTATGGGAGTATCTTGTATGCATGATACTAGACGCATCGCCTCTGAATCATCATCAGGCACCTCTGCCTTGTCTGTCTTAAAATCATAATTCACAAAATAGACCCGTCTTTCTGGCTTTTCTTGCAGGTATGCCAGAACCGTCTTTTGACTTTCTCCTTTTTTGCCACTACGTCTTCCTATTGGAATCTCTTGAACCATCTCCATTCCCTTTTCCTTGATGAACCGTCCAAGCTCATTGATTGGCGATAATGCAGGCATTACATCTGATTCTTGCTCCATTTGTGAGATTAGTTTCTCAGAGCCGTCCTTGCCTGCAAGTATCTTGATTCTCTGCTGCATAGTGCCATTGAATTGTTTTGGGGTGGGATTTTCTCCCAGTATCTCCGAGTCTCCTCCAATCACTGCATCTACAACCTGTATCTTGTTTAACAATTTTCCCATCAATTTTAAAATGCTATCCAGTTCCTTGTCCGGATAACATGCCCTTGTATGAATCACATCATATGTGCTGGTAAGCCTGTCTACCCTGCCTGTTCTCTGAACAATTCTCATGGGATTCCATGGTAAATCGTAATTGATTACATAGTTACAATCTTGCAGATTCTGCCCTTCAGCTAATACTTCAGTTGATACCAGTATGTCTATCTCTTGAGTGTCTAGCTTTTCATCTTCTAGCAAATTTGCGATAGGAGAAAATCGTCTGATATAACCAATTCGTGTATCTTGTTTTGTGTTTCCCGTAATACATTCAATTACATTATTTGGGAATTTTTCTTGCAGTTTTTTTGTAATGTATCTGGCAGTTGCAGTATATTCTGTAAATATCAGAATTTTCTTGCTCTCATTTTCCAATGCCCTCTCTTTTAATATTGTCTCTACAACTCTGTCAATCTTTGTGTCTACTGTTATTTTTTTGACTTCGTTTAGCAAATTTTCTAGTATCTCTAGATCTCTTTGCATGTCATTCTTTAAAGTTTCCACATCATAGTTTTTGGTAATTTCATCTTTTGGAATATCTTCAATCTCTTTGAGGAAAAATTTCATTTTATCTTCCTCATCTGTATCAGTATCTGGATTCTCACTTGATTCAGCAGAACTCCATTTTGTAATTATCTTGTTAAAGTCTCTGACTCGCAGAATTTTTCCCTCATCAAGTACCTTCTTGATGTATCTGTAGAGGTTTACCTTATTTTCGATGCTTATTCTTACTGCCTCTACACTGCTCTCAAATCGCTTTAACAGTAATATGACTTGTAAATGTCCTGCTGCTCTGTACTTGTCTCTCTCTTTCTCAGATAGATTGGTATCATATTTTTCAATTCCGTATGGCGCCATTGTCAGACTATCAATATCATCTAGTATCCTTTGAAAGATATTCCCAAACAAGTCACTAAGGCTGTACTCTATTGAAGAGTATTGATGAGTTGGAAACTTTATTGCCTTTCCGCCTATCTTGTCGTCGCTGTACACGTCCTTGATGTATGATCTGGTACGGCGAACCATCACTACATCTAGCAGTTGTTGTATCTTTTCTAATCCTTGAGCAAGATCTTTATTTGCAGCATCCCTCATGTGTCTGTGCAAATCTGGTATTCCTATATGACGGTAAAAGTAAGAGTCTTCTCCACCTGTAATGATAGATAATTGATAGTACAAGTCCATCAGTGAATTGTTAATCGGGGTTGCAGTTAGTAGTATTGCTTGTTTTCTTTTTCCAATGCTCATTAACTTCATCAGATTCTTTCTTCTGTTTGCATTTTTTGATCTAAAGTTTTGGGATTCATCAATTAGTACCAGATCAATGTTTCTGTATTTACCAAGTCTCTCTATGATGTCCTCTCTGCCAAGGGATTCCATAGTAAGCGTTTCCCTAACATTAATGTCGACTTCCTTTAGTTTTTCCTTCCACATGCTGTGCAAAACCTGCGACGGTGCAACAAGCAGGACTCTTTTGCCTTCTTTTAGCACCTTTTGCCGTACCATCTCTATTCCCATGTTGGTCTTGCCAAGCCCCGTTGCATCTGCAATTATGACTCCGCCAAATTCAGATACGATGAACAATCCAGAGTGAACAGCATCTTGCTGGAATTTTGTTAGAATCTTGCTTTCTTTTGCATTACTGTCTACCTTTTCAAGTAATGGTCTGAACCGCTCAAAGAGCATCTTCATGTAAATCATATATGGTTCAGGCGGCGTGCCAAACTTTGACTGTCTTAGAACATCAATTAACTGCTGTTTTGTATCCTGCCCATTCTCCCACATTCTATCAAACCATGCCCTTGTCTGCTCTGCAACTCCTGGCTGGTACAGTCCGGCATTTAGCTCATAGTTTCCAGTCATTCCTCCTGCCGTAAAGTTGCTAGAGCCAATAATGACTGCATTGTCTCCCAAAATGTAGCATTTGGAATGATTGAACCTGCTTTGGCCGAGGCGTACCTGCATATTTTCTTGGCCCAAAAGTTTGATTAGGGCCGTAGTATCGTCTCTTGTTTCTGGAGTAATTTTGGCATCATCCAGATTTGTCTTTATCGATGACTCTGCATTTGATTCATCGTACTGTTTTGCATACTTTTCAAAAGAGCCTTCCTGTGGGAATATTGCCTCCTTGCCCAACAGCAACCGCATTGAAAATGATTTGTCTCTTGCAACAGAATCCAGTGCACTGCGAACCATTCCATACCCATTGATGTCAAAGTATCCAGTTGAGATGTCTAATTGTGTTGCGTGGGGAATCTCTGAGTTGAGAATCTTTTGCATGGTGATGTCTTGTGAGTTGTCTATGATGTCTTTTTTGATTCTTTCAATCATTTTGTTCTCCTGTGATATTTTCATAATACTCTAAAGCAAGCTCTGCCATCTCACCATTGAATTCTTTTAGACTTTTACTGTCCCAAACTATTTCATCTGACTCGTATAACGTTGGATTTTTTTTAAAAGCTGGAAATGACTCTATTACTGTTTTGTACTCGTCTAATGTCAAACCATAGGAATGTGCCACTAGTGCGTCAATTTCCGCTGCTGCCTCAATTCTTTGTGCAGGAGTTTGTTTTACATTTGGAATTCGTAATGATTCTGCAAACCCTTCAAACTCTGGGGTTCCTACAACCATTTTTGCTGCAAGCTCTGCCATGTAATTTTCATGAATTGGTTTGGGTGATGGTAGTGATTTTATGATTGGAGCTAAATTTATTTGTATTCTTGCACGGGCTGCAAAGTCAAATGTCATTGAATTTAACACGCCACACAGATAGGATATTTTTTTGTTATAATCTGAATCTAAAGTAATGTTGTCATTATGTACAAGAACAATAGAACGTAATGCATAAGTATGAAATGTATGTGGAGGGATTATTGTAGATATTACAGTTCTCATATTTGTACTATTGGTAATATTACGAAATACCAACCTACATGAATTATGAACATCTACATGTCTGCCTGCAAACACTTGTCTTTTACTTTCCCTGTCTAATCCATCACGCTTATTGGATGTAAATTCTGGTTTTTCCCATTTGTGATTGTATTGATGCATATTTTTACCCTCAAAAATAGGCCAACCATTACTGTCTTCTTTCAATAAATCTGCATCATTAGCTTTATCAAATCCCCTAGACATTTCAATTACCCATCCATCTGTTAATCCAGATTGCAAACTGCTCTTTTGGGAAATTTTCTCTAACAGATTGAATTTTTCCCCAACGATCTCTGGAATGGCATATTCAGTTGGAGATAATTTATGAATGATTTTTTTAGATAATATATCAAACTTGTCTTTTTCATTGTTGCCATCATAAAGTGAATCCATACAATGTAAATAAAATCCTACAGGAAACTCATCTGGCCCTGATGAATTACGAAAGCTAAGCAATACAAATTTATACTACTATGAATTGGAAAAATTTTATTTTTATTTTCAAATACGTACAATGATCGTATGTCTTTTTCCAGTATTTTCTTACGCATGTTTGTTGTACTATTATCTGAAAGAATTCCTGACGGAATTACTATGGAAAATATGCCATTGTCTGCAACAAGACCTAATGTTCTTTCCAGTACAAGCTTCCACAGATCTTTGTCTCCAGATTTTTGCATCTCATATGTATTGTAAAACAAACTTTTTTCTTTGTAGTTTTTTGTGTATTCATCATATGTTTTTTTAATATTGGAATCTTTGAGGAGTTTTTCTTTGATTTTATTCTTTCCAGTTTTGTGTTTCTGGATTTTAAAAAAGGGATTCATGCTCTGAAAAAATTCATCATCATTTGACTTTACCTTGTCCCACGGCGGGTTTCCGATTATCAGATCAAAGCCCCTTCTTTGATCAGTAAATGCATCCATCATCTCTATCTCCCAGTGGAAGAAATGATGGTGTTCTGCAAGCTCGTTTACCCTGTGACGAGCCGTTACAAACTCTTTATCTTCTGTTCTTGAATAATGTCCAAATTTATGAATAAACTCCAACTTGCCTTTTTTTGGCAGTATTTTGGGATCTATCTTTGATGCAGTCAAAGCGTCTAAAATTCGTTTAAGCGGCTCTAGGGATTTTTTGTGTTCAAGATACAGATCTTCGCTTGCATGAACCTGCTCTACTGTAACATCTGAATTGGTTATGACATCGCAGATCATCTTGTTTGATTCAGCAGTAGGCGACCAATCATCTAACGTGGCGTTTTTCTTGTCTTTTAACTCGTCTAAAAACGAGCCAATTGTAGAATCTCCATTTTTGAGGTGATGATCCATGTATGTCAATGGAACGCCTATTGCAAAGGAGTCAAGCCACAATGAAAGCTTTGCAAGATCCACTGCCATTGGATTTAGATCAACTCCAAATATACAACGCTTCATTATTTTGCGCTTTAGCAATACATCAAGAGTGAGAAGATTCTCATCTATTGTGATTCCATTTGTCTTTTGCTCATTTAAAATAATTTTCCTTTCATCTTCTATTTCAGATATTAGAGGATGCTCCTTGTGTTGTTTTAGAATATCTGTTGCCCATAGCGTAATCTTGTTTAATGCCTCTACAAGAAAATGACCACTGCCCATTGAAGGGTCCAATACTTGTATGTCAAGTATTCTATCCATACATGTTTGTAAATCCTCATCACTCTGAGTTTTCTTGTATCTCTTTACATCATCTGCAACTAATTTCTCACGTTCTTCAAATATTGGAGTCAGTCCTTGGTTTATTAGAAATTTTACAATCTCATCTGGAGTGTAAAAGCTTGCTGATGTCTTTCGTGATGCAATGCCACCTTTGGATGCAAGATACAAATCATTTTTCTTGTAAGAGTATGTTGCATCTTTTTTTGTTTTTATCTCCCTTACTCCTTTTGAATCCTCAAGTAACATGATGTCTTTTTCAGTCTGACGCGGGCTGAATTCCATTAGAGTCTCAAAGATGTTTCCCAGATGTCTTACACTAAAATCAGCATAATCTATTGCTGCTCCATCATGCTCCAAAAGGCTGTAAAGTGCCTTTACGATAAACTCATTTCTAATGAACACATCATCAATTACAGGATCTCTCCTGAACAGATCCCCGTTGTATTGAGGAAGATTGTGCCTTTTGCTTCCGTTTCGTATTCCATCAAACAAACCAAGCAGGGCCTTCCAACAGTCACTATCATCAGGTTTTTGCTCAAAGGCATCAAGATGACTACGAATTGATTGCAGCGATATTGGTTTGTATTTTGCATCTCTAGTGGGCAAAAGATTTCGAGATTCAGCGTATGCCAGAAACCATATGCGGTACATTATTTTCAGAGACGTCTGCTTTGCAGAGTCCAATTCATCAGCTGTAAAAGTCTTTTTCATATCATGTTCAAGCACACCCTTTACAATGTCCAAGAACAGTCCATCAGGACTCATTATCTTGTCTGAAAGATTCTCCTCTATCTTCTTGGCATAGTTTTTGCCTTCCTCAAAGAATATATCAACATCTGTTTTCCCGTCTATTTTTTCAAAGGATGATGCACCAAACAATATGATGAGATATTTTGTAATATTGTCCTGTGCAGGGTCTAATAATATATCAAAATAGTTTGTGCTTGATGCAGAAATTTTGGCAGAATAGAGCCTCCATTTTTTGCCGTTGGTAAGTATTACCCATTGAGACTTGCGCAATGCAGCAACGGCAATATAGCTTGGAGCAACATCAGTTTCATTTTTTCGGATACTAAAATTATCTTGCTTTGTAATAATTATTGAAACTGTATTATCATAATATTGACCCGATGAATTTGAAATATCCCATCCTAATGCCTGAAGTAGTTGCTCTGTATTTCCTATCTTTTCTTTTATGTTATCTAGATTGAGATCAACATTTTGTCGTGTATCTGCAAATATTCTACTGCGCAGATAATGAGTTGAAAACAGTCCCTTGTTTACAAAGTCACCTGTTGCATTGGGAATTTTGTCAATTAGTGTTTTGATTGCGAGCTGTAAATCAAACTCATCCTGTGCGCTTTCTATATCTGTTGATTTTAAAATAGATGTAATGCGCTGATATTCTGAATTATTTTCTAAAGTTGTGATATGGCTTTCATCTAATGATTTGAAAAATAAGACATTTTTCTCTTTAAAAAATACTATACATGTTTGGAAATTCTTTACCTGTTTTTTTATCTCTGCAATGTTTTTTGGGCCTCGTACAATCAGTATAATTGGAATCTCTTTTGAGGGATTTGGATGGTTGAGACTGTACCAGACCCATCCTTCATGTAGTGGCATCTTTTGTTTTGCATCAAGACTGACTCCCATTGAGGCAAACAAGGCTTCCTGAGGATCCAATTAGAGTTTGCCCCTTGAGGTGTGCTTCTGAGGTGTGCTTCTGAGGTGTGCTTCTGAGGTGTGCTTCTGAGGTGTGCTTCTGAGGTGTGCTTCTGAGGTGTGCTTCTGAGGTGTGCTTCTGAGGTGTGCTTCTGAGGTGTGCTTCTGAGGTGTGCTTCTGAGGTGTGCTTCTGAGGTGTGCTTCTGAGGTGTGCTTCTGAGGTGTGCTTCTGAGGTGTGCTTCTGAGGTGTGCTTCTGAGGTGTGCTTCTGAGGTGTGCTTCTGAGGTGTGCTTCTGAGGTGTGCTTCTGAGGTGTGCTTCTGAGGTGTGCTTCTGAGGTGTGCTTCTGAGGTGTGCTTCTGAGGTGTGCTTCTGAGGTGTGCTTCTGAGGTGTGCTTCTGAGGTGTGCTTCTGAGGTGTGCTTCTGAGGTGTGCTTCTGAGGTGTGCTTCTGAGGTGTGCTTCTGAGGTGTGCTTCTGAGGTGTGCTTCTGAGGTGTGCTTCTGAGGTGTGCTTCTGAGGTGTGCTTCTGAGGTGTGCTTCTGAGGTGTGCTTCTGAGGTGTGCTTCATCGTGCAAGCCTGACGAAGATTATTTGTTATATACGTGTTTTCTTTAATTCTTTTTTTGATAACTTTCATTATTTTAGGGTTCATCACGTTTGTTTTTAAAAGTTTATACTCATATTTCGGATAGTTTTTTTGGATTTATTAGAGCAATCTGAACCATAGTATTTCTGAACTGCTTTACCATCATTGCTTTGCTTTTATCTGCGTAGCTTTTGGCGGTACTATTAAAAACATGAGATCTTCCAACCAAGTTCACGTCTGTATCGGGGTTTACACATCACTCAAAGTTACCAGTAACCAGTTAGAGTATGTTATTCTGTAGCATAATTTCCAGATATCAGCATGAAATTCTAACAGTTCCCTGTTCACATTCCAAAATAATCCCGATGTAGAACTAATTACCAGAATTCCTGCCTCAAAAAAATAGTCAGGGGTTTGGGATAGAAGAATTCCAGATTTATTCTGGTTTATTCCATTACCATTCTATTACGTAACGGTTCCATCTTTTTCTCAGGCGTTACCTGTTTGTAATGTAACGCATGAGAAACATAAAGTAATTATCATGTAACGAATAGGGAATTTTTGGTAATGCGTGACTTGGCGTTTCTTGGGAATTGCAAGAATTCACGCATTTCTAACAAGCAAGAATTTTTAAGAATGCGTAGTTCTGTGTAAATTCAACAAGAGCCAGGAGGATTGAAATGAACGGTTGGGGGATATCTGGATTGTTTTTTCAACAGAATCTTGCAGGCATTGATCATCAGGCAAGATAGCTGCAAAAGATGGCGGGGTTGGAAAGAGCTGCAAAAGATAATGGATTAGAAATCTGCAGATGCATCTCTGGCTTTTTTTTCATCATAATGTTTGGTCCTAGCTGCGCACAATAACACGTTTGTAGCTGCTGGATATTGCAGGTCATAACCAAATGTTACACAGCTTATGATAGCTGCAAACAGATTCGTGCAGCTTGGATTAATTTGTAACAGTGTAAGCTAAGATACGGCCCGTTAACAAAAGTGCATGACTGCGGGTTGCAACTGCAGCTAAAAAAGAGAGCCAAGCCTCTGTTTTAGGCCAAAGTTCCATTTGCAAAATGCATCAAGTCAGTGACAGAATACAATGATTCTTAACTGTATGAAAACATACCCCGCATCTGTTAAATCATACAACATTCATTACCACTGCATCCAGTCAGAAAAACATCTTGCAATGTCTACCAATTCTCATTTAAAATTATCTGCAGAAAAACCTGTTTTTTATGACTGAAAAAATTTGTTATTCATATAGCCCTTGATTGAAATTACAGAACAAATTTAAGAAATTCCCTCAGAACTATCTCATGGAACGTTATTTGTTACATTTTAAAAATGAGAAATATTTGCCTCAGAATTGTAGGGAACTGGCACACAAAGCTCGAGATCTTACCTCTAACATGAATGTCTCAGTTAGACTTGCTAGAGTTGCCAGTAAATTTATTGAATTTGATGTAGCTGCAGAAAAAATAGATTTAGATCCACTTGTAGAAAGATTGTCCCCTATTGGAGAAATTGATAATGTAAGACATGTTGTCGAGGAGCATCTTGATAAAGAGAAAGGTGTAGATGATGGGATATTTTATTTCAACAATGAAAGATTCTGGGAATGCCATGAAGCATTTGAGGGGGTATGGAATCAATGCTATGGACGAGAAAAGGAACTTGTTCAAGGTATTCTTCTAGTAGCCGTTGCGTTTGCTCATCAACAAGAAAATGAAGAGAGCATTGGCATTGGAATGTTGGGTAGGGCCCTGGAGAAACTAGGTTCCTCACCTTCTGTATACTATTCAATAGATGTTGATAAAATTAGAAAAAATTCAGTTGAAATGCAACAGGCAAACAAACTAACTAGATTTGAGATTTAATTAATTCCAGAGCTTTTTCAACCACTTCTGCGCCTTGCAGTAGCCCTATGCTTCCTTTCTTTGCTTGCTCTTCAGTCATTCTAGTTGTTCCATCACTTTTGATAAAATCCCCTGAAACTATGACTGGAACCGGATCATCGCTATGGCCTTTGTTAATGCATGGAGTTGAGTGGTCTGCTGAAATTATTATTGCAACCTTACTTGAATCTATATTCTCAACTAGAGTTTTGAAGAACCTCTGATCAATTTCTTCAATGTTTTTCATTTTACCAATTGCATCCCCGTCATGACCAAATTCATCTGGTCCTTTGAGGTGAACATAGATTGAATTTTGAGTTTCCATCGCTTTTGCAGCAACTCTTGCTTTTTCTTCATAGTCTGTTAATCCCCCCGCCTCGAAGGCTTTCATCTTCAGCACTTTTGAAATCCCAAGCTCCACTGGCATGTCTACTATGCATGAAAAATTCATACCGTATTTTTCATTAATTGGTATTACATCTGGGTATTTGTTACCTGCATCTCTGAGTAAAATACAGCTTAGTTGTTTTTTATTTTCTTCTTGTCTTTTTTTATTTATTTGACTGTTCTTCATTATACTATTTGACTTTTCTGAAAATTCATTTACTAAATTTGCAGTAAATTTTGAGTCGTTTGTATCTTCTAACGGTAAACATTTTTCAATTTTTAAAAAATCTCCAACAGCTTTTGCAACCCCCATGCCTCCGATGTTGCTATATGCCGGATCAGTATTTGTAATTTTCGATGATAATTTTTGAGATTCTTTTCTAATTCTTACTGTTACTCTGTGACCTATTGTTGGGGCCACTACCACTGAAATATCCGGAGATACCAATTTCATCTTTTCTTCAATCTCTTTTGCAATCCCGTCTGCATCTTCTCTTTCAATATGTCTTCCAGCTCGTCTGTCTATGATTACTTTATCATCATTTAGTGTGGAATAATTCCCTCTGAGGGCCAAGTCCCCATCTCTAAAGTCGATACCGATTCCTATGGCTTCAATTACCCCTCGACCTGCATAATCTGCATGTTTGAATTTGTATCCTAACATATTGAAAACTGCAATATCTGATTCTGGGGCAATTCCTTTTCCGACTGAAATTACTTCTCCAATTGCACCATTGCTGGCAATTTTATCTAATGTTGGTGTATTTGCAGCCTCTAATGGTGTCTTTCCGTCTAAATCCGGATGTGGAAGATCTCCTACTCCGTCTAAAAGAACATAGATCATATGAATATCAGAATTATCCAAAATATTTCCTGTTTATTCAAACTCTGATGCTCTGTTTTAAATCTTGCAACAAAATATGCGATCAAAATAAAATATTTGTCCATAATTTTTTTATCTATTTTTTAATTTCAATTTTTTTAATGAACATAGGATTTTCTTAATTTTGTCAAAATTTAATTGGAATATTATTTTGAAAATTGGTTTGTATGGGTCTTAGTAAACGTTTTAACAGACATTTTACTTCAATTAACCATTATGGGGGACATGCGTAAAGATTATGTTTCTGAGCGTTTCATGATTGTCACAAAAAAAGACGACAAAATAATTGACCCTAAAAAATCTCCATTTGCACTAGGCAACGAATCTATGACAAATCCTTCTATTTTGTCTCTTGTAGAAAAAGATGGAATGTTACAACGTCTTCAAGACAATGATGATGACTATGTTAAGAATTGGGCTATACGAGTTTTTGAAAGCAAAAATCCTATCGTCTCAATTGAGACTGAAAATTCTTACAGTGACAAACCATTTTACAGTGAACCCGCATACGGATATCATTACATTGTTGTTGCATCTCCGAATGAAAAAGATTCTTTTGCAACCATAGATGCTGACCAATGGTCAAATGTTCTAGTAGTAGTTCAGGACAGATTGCGATGGCTTTATACTCAAAAAGGAGTAACATATGTTTCAATTTATGGCGATCATGGAGATTTAGCTGGCAATGCAAATCCACATCCGCACCTTAATCTCTTGACTTTCTCCACTATTCCTCCTGTTATTGAAACTGAGGCTGAAGCATTTCACAAAATTTTGAATGAAAAAGGGGTTTGCCCGATGTGTCAGACTGTAAATGAAGAAATTAGTGGTCCTAGACAGGTTCTTCAAACTGAAGGATTTATTGCATTTTGCCCTTGGTCTCCTTCATATCCGTATGAATTTTGGATATCTCCAAAAAAACACACTACTAGTTTTTCCAAAATCACTCAAAAAGAAATTAATGATTTATCATTGATTTTAAGAGCTACGCTTGGCGGATTATCAAAAACTGTAAAGAATGTTTCATACAATTTAGTTTTTCATCTTTCTCCAGAAAAGAAAAACAGTAGACAGATTCATTGGCACATTGAAGTTTATCCTATTACAAAATCTTGGTCTGGATTAGAACGTGGATATGGAATTTTCTTAAATGATGTATCCCCTGAACAGGCTGCAGAAAAACTTGGAGCTTCTAGTAGGAAAGAATTGGCTAACTTGGTTGGTATTGTATAGTTTTTTGAATGGTTTATTTATCAACTGAAATCTGTTAGAATTATGGCAATAGAAAAATGGCTTGCAGTAACTAGTCTTGGATTGTTTGCAATGTTTGCCGGAGAAATGATTTCTATTTACAATTTCATGACAAATGTTCCTGAAGCGATAGCGTTTTCAATTGTATTTGATGCTGATCCAAAAATATTCCAATTCATTTCTATTGGTGTTGCACCTGCTGTAATATTGGCAGCGGTTCCTTTCATTATGACGAGGCACTATGGTTCAAAACCTGTAGGTGGGCTAATAGCTGCAGGCGGAATAATCATGCTGTTGGGAATGCTTGTCTCTTATTCTTTAATTGATAAAATTGATGATGTCTATATTACTGACGTTGTAACATACACTCCTCTGTTGTTTATGGCCTCATCTATTCCTGTAATTGTCATTGGTGCTTATTTGACAAAAGAAAAAAAGAGACGCCCGAAAAAAGAATTTTTCTAAATATTGTCTAATCTTAATTCATTACCCACTTGTTTGAAACCTAGTTTTTCATAAAATGGTTTAACATCATCTGTACAGCCTAGAATTGTTTTGTAACAGCCACGATTTTTTGCAATTTCAATAAGATAATTCATTATCTTTTCACCTATTTTTTGCCCCTGAAGTTTTTTATCCACTACAACATCCTCGATATGGCCTACCAGACTTCCGTCATGAATGAATTTTGGCTCTATGAGGAGTGTTGTAGAGCCTACAATTCTTCCATCAATCTCTGCAACTGCTATGATGTGATCTGGATTGGCATTAATTTTTTTAAAAATCTCTTTTGCTTTGGATTTTTCAATACTGCTTGCCTGCTTTAATGAATCAAGTGATTTTAAAAATCCGTTCCAAAGATCTTCTTCTTTTAATTCTCTAATTGTTGGCTCATTCATTTCCATTGTAATTTCTTTCCTAGTTTTTGAACATGCTCTTGGCATGCTTTTTCGTATGATTCTTTGTTACCAATATCTGTAAATCCTTTTTTTGTAATGAAACCATTGATTAATTTTTTACCAGTCATGGCTTTTTTAATCACGTCATCCATTCCGTATGGTTTATTCTTTGGAATTAAATTAAACACCTTTGGCTCCATTACATAACAACCCATGTTTACATTTGCCTTTATCTCTGGTTTTTCATTCCAACCTAACACTTTACCTATTTTTGAAGTGTCAACTACTCCATAGGCTAGATTAGTTTTGTATTCATTTAGACCCATAGTGACAAATGCTCTTTTTGCTTTGTGTTGTTTTATCATATTTCTAAGACTAAAATCGAATATTGAATCTCCATACATACAAACAAAAGTATCATCAATGAATTCTTCTGCTGTTTTTAGTTGACCTGCTGTAGCTAGTGGTTTGTTTGAAATTGCATATTCTATGTCCACACCAAATCTTTTTCCATCTTCAAAATAATCTTCAATTGTTTTTCGAAGATGGCTTACACACAAAACAATTGATTTTACTCTGTTTTTTTTATTCCAATCGATAAGATGCTCTAAAATTGGTTTTTTACCTAATGGCAACATTGGTTTTGGAGTCTTCTTTGTCAATGGAAGTAATCTGGTACCTAGTCCTCCTGCTAAAATTACTGCCTTCACAAATGCTATTTGGGATTTGAGTATTTATGTTCAAGGATGATTTTAGACTGGAATTTCATCCTATAATTTTTAATAATTTTTTCAAAATACTTTTTGGCGTGTCCCCAAAAATTATGATCATGGGTTCTTTTCCAAAATCTCCCTTGTGATAAATTATTTCTGGTGGCAATTTTAAATTTTTAATTGCGTTTTTAATTCCCCACCCTACTGACGATCCTCGATTTTTAACGCCATTTGGTTCTTGAATTCTATCATAACTTGATACTGAAAACTTTGATTTTTTAATTTTTGAAATTGTTGAATTTTCATATTTTAAATTTATTGCAGAACGAATTTCTGGGAATCTTTTATTTACTGCAAGTAATGCTGTGGCAACATGTTTTGATCCACCGTATGTTAGATTGCCTGCAACTATGACTTCTTTTCCTGCTTTGACAATTCTTCCTGACAGTCCTAAGATATCTTTTGTAGATTTAGGTTTTTGTTTAGAGTATACAAAATTTGTTTGACATTCAGGGATGTTTTTGTATATATTTTTGATTTTCACAAATTCGTTAATTGACTGAGATAGATCTGAATTCATCTTGTCTTTGTTTTGAATGTCAGTTATTTTGATTCCTTTTCCAACTTTTTTTGCATTTTTAATTGAATTCTGGGTGAATTCCTTTGCAAATTTTACAGATTCCAGGATTGTTTTCTTGTTTGAAATTGAAAATATTATTGCGGCTGAATAATTGCATCCACTTCCATGGTTTTTACTGTAAAGTCTGTCTCCTGAAATCATGTATTTTGTATTTTTTTCTAGAACAAAATCTGTTATCTTGTTGTTCCCTCCATCAATTCCTGTTATAACCACATTTTTTGCTCCCATTTTTTGAATCTTTTTTGCAATTTTTTCTATCGTGTTTTTTGAATTAATCTTTGATTTTGATAATATTTCAGCCTCAAATTTGTTTGGAGTGATAACTGTGGCAAGTGGAATTATATATTTTTGAAAGTCTTTGATTGCTTTATTTTCTATTAATGATCCGCCTGTCGTTGATTTGATAACTGGATCTACCACAATTGGTATTTTTAATTTTTTTAATTGTTGATATAGTGTTTTAATTATTTCAGAATTAAACACCATTCCAATTTTTATGCCATCAATTTTAAAATCACTTAACACTGATTCCATTTGATTTTTTAATATTCTTTTTGATACTGGTTCAATCATTCCAAAACTTGTTGTATTTTGACCTGTAATTGCAGTGATTACTGTTAATCCATATGCTCCGAATTCTGAAAATAACTTCACATCACTTTGAATTCCAGCCCCTGATGATGGATCAGATCCTCCAATAGAAAGTAGATTCATTAGATTTTCTTATTTTAAAGCACTAATTTGTATTTCCATTTTATGTGGATTGCTTTGTAATATCTATTTTATACTTGAACAACTATCTTTTCTTTGATGACAAAAATTCCTATGGTTGATTACACTGCTCCTGACACGTTACAATGTACAACTTGTTTGTTGCCTATGCAATATCAAACTATCAAGGATAATAAATTTCTCTGGCAATGTTTCAAATGTGGAAAACAGTATCTTATTTCTAAATATATGGATGATGCTATGGAAGAGAGTTGGAGTCCTCCAAGATAATGAGTTCATCTGAATTAGAATTTGTAAAATCAGAAAATCTAAAACTCAGAAATTACATATCTTTAGTTTATGCTGAAATTGAATTATCTCAACGCCTCTATGAAATAAAACAAAATTTTGCAAATTCTCCTGATTTTAAGCGTATTATGGTGCCTATTTCGGATAGAATTTCTAAAATTAAATCTGAAAAGCAAGTTTTGGAAATTGAACTAAAATTAATCTAAATTATTGTGCTGATGTTTGAGTGACACAATCAAAAGGACAAAACTCATCTTTCATACTGTAGAATCCTCTGTCACCATGTCTGCATTCTTTAATTGTTCTCATGTGATCTATATGTCTACTATCACATAAAAGCCCGATTATGTTTCTTAATGTGGGTAGAAATTATTTTCTGCGATCAGAACTTTTGTGTTTTTCACGATTGTTTAAATCAGGCAAAAACATAGATTACGTTATGGCAACTCAAATGACTTCTGCCCGACGTGGAGTAGCTACTGATGAAATGAAACAGGTCGCAAAAGATGAGGATGTTTCACTTGATTGGCTAATTCCTAAAATTGCTAAAGGTTCTATAATTATCCCAAGCAACAATGTGAGACCGCAAAAAATTCACAATGTTGGAATTGGCAAGGGTCTAAAAACTAAAGTAAATGTAAACATTGGAACTTCTACATTAAATGTAAACATCGAGGAAGAGGTAGAAAAAGCTAAAGTTGCAATAAAATATCATGCAGATACTATAATGGATCTCAGTGATGGTGGAGATGTTAAAGAAATACGCCGTACATTGATGGATGTTGCACAGATTACTTTTGGAACTGTTCCTATTTACGAAGCTTACAATTATGGAGTTGAAGTTCACAAGAATCCACTGAATTTAACTGAAGATGATTATATTAGAGCATTTGAAAATAATGCAAAAGATGGAGTTGACTATACCACTGTCCATTGTGGAATCACAAAAGATATTGCAAAAAGAATTCTTAAAGTTCAACGCTATGGTGGCGTTGTAAGTAAAGGTGGCACGATAACTGCTGCTTGGATGTTAAAACATGATAAAGAAAACCCCTACATCACTCATTATGATTACATGATGGAAATTGCCAAAAAATATGATGTCACATTTAGCCTTGGAGACGCATTAAGACCCGGTTCAATTTTAGACTCTCATGATGAATTGCAAGTTCAAGAGATGATTAACATATCTAGATTAACAAAACGTGCACATGAACAAGATATTCAGGTAATGGTTGAAGGGCCGGGCCATGTTCCACTAAATGAAGTTGCAGCAAATGTTAGATTAGCAAAATCACTTATTGGTGATGTTCCATATTATGTTCTAGGTCCATTGGTTACTGATGTTGCCTCTGGACATGATCATATTGCCAGCGCAATCGGTGCGGCAGTTTCTGCCAGTGAAGGTGTTGATCTTTTATGTTACCTTACTCCTTCTGAACATTTAGCATTGCCAAATGCTGATGAAGTAAAGGCTGGATTAATTGCATATAGAATTGCAGCTCATGCTGGTGATCTTGTAAAGATTCGTGACAAAGTTATCAAATGGGATATGGAAATGACTGAGGCTCGACGTACATTGGATTGGGAGAAACAGCTAGCATTGTCCATTGATCCTGAAGAGGCTGCAAAAATTCATAGTAGAACAGGACAACATCCTGGCAACAACGTACCTTGTACCATGTGCGGAGGTGCATGTGTGTATATGATGTTACCACAACAGAAAAAATATGAAAAAGAAAATAAAAATTTACAACAAGTTGAATAAAACTTTTTGAAGACTAGGTACTGTATCATAATTTTTTAATTCTTCAATGTCTATCCATTTAAAATCTGAATTTTCCCAATTTAGTTTGATTACGGGGCTGTTCACTTCAAATAAAAATGGGAATATTTCCCATTTGTGATTTTTGTATTGAGGTGAGTTTATTCTCATCTCTTCACTTGATTTGATTAGTGTGATTTCATTTTCTGTAATTCCAACTTCTTCAAAAATTTCAATTTTTGCTCTAGTGAGGGGTTCTTCATCGTTTTCAATAATTCCACTTATTCCTGCCCATAACCCTTTCATGGATTTCACTTTATCACTTCGTTTTAGAATCAACAATTTGTTATTATTTTTAATGAAAGATGTGACGATCTTTGTATAGCGCATGTCGACTATTTTTCAACTGCTTTTACCATTTTTGTTAGTCTTTTGTATGACTCATCAATGTCAGTATGCTTTGCTAGTCTTTCTTGGCATTCTTTGATGTAATTTACCACTTCTTCTGTTTTTGATTCTTGAACAGATGTTAATAGTCTGCCAATATCTTTCCAAAGATCTTCTGCAACTCTACGAATCTCAGGGTTTGCAATAATTGTCTCAATTAATTCTGGAGATTCTGTCATGATGCTTTCTGCTAGTGTTTTTTGAACTCTAAAAGTTGTACCTGACATTTTTTCTGTGAGATTTATCTTTTCATCTTTTGAAATGATGTTTGCAAAAACTAAATTCATTAAATGAGTTAATCCTAAAATTACTGCAATCTTTTTGTCATGTTCAACTGCATCAATTGTTACAAAGTTTGCTCCTTCAAATAATGTTTTTGCAACTGTTAATTCTTTTTTGGCATCTTTAATTGGGACTGAAATGATATTTTGACCTTTTATTGATTTAATTCCTGGACCAAACATTGGATGAATACAAATAGGATTAATTTTTGCTGGCATTTTTGATAATGATGAGGATACTTTAGATTTTTCTGATGAAATTTCAATTAAATATGTGCCTCGTTTCATTTCTTTTGCAATTAATCGAATTATCTCAGGTGTTCTTCTTGTAGGTGTGCAAAGAACAACATAATCTGCTTTTAAAATTCCGCCTACTAGTGATTCTGATATGATGACGTCTTTTCCTGAAACTTTATTTTCTGAATCATATCCTGTTACTTCAAATCCTTTACTTGTAAAATATTTTAAAAACCATTGTCCCATTTGACCCCCGGCACCAATTACTGTAACTTGCTTCATTGGTTATCCCTCATTATGCTACCCAGTATGTCCATTCCTTCACTTAATGTTTCTTCATTTTGACATGCAGAAAGTCTGATGAAATTCTTGTAATCTCCAAATCCTTCTCCTGGAGCTACTGCTAATCCTTTCTCTAGTGTACTATTGGCAAAATCAACTCCATCAAAACCTTCTTGATTGATTCTTGCAAAAATGTACATTGCACCATCTGGTACGATAAAATCTAATCCTATCTCATTTGCTTTCTGTGCCAACACAACTAGTCTGTTTTGCACTGTATTAGTATTATTGGTTATATCTGCTTCAAGGGCTTTCATGGCTATGTATTGAATTGGTTCTGAGACATTAGTAAGGCATAATGCCTCTAATTTTGCCATTTTTTCAATTATTTTTGAATTTGCAATCCCATATCCTATTCTAAATCCTGTCATTGCATGTGATTTTGAAAATGATTGAGTGACAATACTTTTTTCATAATTATAACTAAGAATGCTTTTCCAACTGGTATTTGCATATTGTGAATAAATTTCATCACTGAGTATGTAGAGATTATTTTTTCTTGCTAATTCAACAATGTCATCCTGTAATTTTTCATCCAGAATCTTACCTGTTGGGTTGTTTGGGTAGTTTAAAACAATCATTTTTGTATTTGAATTAATTACATTTTTGATCTGCTCTAATGATGGCTCCCATTCATCTTCAAAAGTTGTATTGATAGTTCTGACTTTAATTCCAGAATTTAGTGCACATTCTTTGTAGGCTGGCCATGCGGGAGATATTACAATCATTTCATCTCCTGGATTTAGGAGAGTTGTAATTGCAGTGAAAATTGAAAATCTTGCACCTGGACTTACAATAATGTTGTCTTGTTGAATATTTACATTGAATTTTTTTGATACGTATTTTGCAAGTGCTTCTCTAAATGATGGCATTCCTTTTGCCTGACCGTATTTTAAAAATCCTTTATCGAACACTTTGGCTAATGCATCTTTTACAATATTTGGTGGTAAAAAGTCAGGCTCTCCAACTTCCATATGGATTATTTTTTTCCCTTGGGCTTCAAGTGATTTTGCTTTTAAGAAAATTGAAAGATGAGTTTGGTTATTGGTGGATTGAACCTTAATTGATTCATTTAAAAGAAAATTTAAAAATTTGATAGCGATTGTTTCATCTAGTTTAATCTCTGTGCACAACGAAATTACTTTTTCACGTAGGTTGCTTTCCCTTGCTTCGTCTGTTACACCTTTCCCTATATTTTTTTTAACTTCGCCTATTTCTTTTGCAATGTCTGTTCTAGTTTTTAGTAGCTCTATCATTTTTAGAGTGACCACATCCATTTTGTTTCGAAGATCGTTGATATCTGACATTTTCTTATAGGACTGGTTTGATTGCTCCCGAAAGGAGTGCGTGGTCTGCTATTGTTAATGCTACAAGTGAATCTACTACCGGTGGGGCCCTGGGTACCACACATGGATCATGCCTACCTTTGACTTGAAGGATTGTTTCTTTTTTTGTTTTAATGTCTATTGTTTTTTGTTTTTGAGCAATAGATGATGCTGGCTTGAAAGCAATTCTCATGGTTATTGGCATTCCGTTAGAAATACCTCCTAAAATTCCACCAGATCTGTTTGTTTTTGTAACTATTTTTCCTTTCTTTACTGTATACAAATCATTATTTTCTGAACCATAAAGTTCTGAACCTTGAAATCCAGATCCAAATTCTATTCCTTTCACTGATGGAATTGAAAAAATTGCTTTACTCAAATCTGATTCTAATGAACTAAAAATTGGTTCGCCTAATCCTACTGGAACGTCAGTAGTAACTGATTCGATTATTCCTCCAAGTGAATCTCCTTTCTTTCTTGCATCTAGAATATTTTCCCTCATAATTTTTGCAGTTTTAGTTTCTGGACATCTTACTTCATTTTTATAAATTGAATTACTCATTTTTTCGTTAAATTTTCTTTCCATCTTTATTTTTCCAATTTGTGATGTAAATGAATTTGTTTCAACACCTAATGTTACTTTGAGTAGTTTTCTTGCAATGGCACCTCCCATAACATGAGTTGCAGTAAGTCTTCCAGAAAATCTTCCACCGCCTCTATGATCATTATAATGATTATATTTTGTCATGGCTGGATAATCTGAATGGCCTGGTCTTAGTTTTGTTTTCAAATTCTCATAATCTTTTGATTTTTGATCACTGTTCCAAATTATCATTGTAATTGGAGCACCTGTTGTATGGCCTCTAAAAACTCCTGAAATAATTTCAACAATGTCCTTTTCTTTTCTTTGTGTTGAAATTATATTTTGTCCTGGCTTTCTGAGGTCTAGCATTTTTTGAATGTCTTTTTCATCAATTTCTAATCCTGCAGGACAACCATCTAAAACTGCCCCAATTGATTTTCCATGACTTTCACCAAAACTTGTTAAAACAAGATGCTGACCAATAGAACTTCCCGGCAACATACTATCAAAGTTAATCGATGTTTATAATTCCTCATTCTGAAATTTATTGGAAATATGTTGTATATTTGATAATTTTTGAATTACACATTACACCTGTTTAAAAATTACAATATTATTGAATATAATGTGAAATAATTATAATATATTCTTAAATATCATAATATTATATATAATATATGCGAAATCGTGTAAATTATAAAGAATAATTTGCGCGGCCCTGCGAAAAAGACATGTTATCTGCGCAAAAGCGTTGTGGGTGAGGAGAATGCTTTTCACTCTATACAGGGTCGCGCCTTTTATCTCCCGTGATGATTTTTTGAAAAATAATTTTAATTGATTTTGATTTTTGCGCCCATTCGGTTCATCTCTTCTATGAAATTAGGATATGATACTTTGACTGATTCTGGATCTGTGCTGTACAATCTCCAACATACATTCCTGCAATACAAAATGCCATAAATAATAGGTGATCTTCTTCTGATGTCAAATCTGCCCCTGAGATATTTTCAGACGCTTCTAAAATCATACCATCTTCTTTTTCTTGAATTTTAATTCCAAGTTTTACTAATTCTCTTGAAATAATTGCAATTCTGTCTGTTTCTTTCAATCTTGCATGTTTTACATTGAATATTTCAATTGGTGCAGATGAACATAATGCCAAAATTGCAAGTGGTGGGAGAAGATCTGGCGAATTACTTAAATCAAATTTTCCGCCGTTTAATTTTTCAGGTGATTTAATTTTAATTTGTTCTTCATCAATTGTAACTTTGACTCCTAACTGCTCTAAAATATCAATAAATGCTTCATCTCCTTGAGGAAGATTTCCAATATTTCCATTTATTGTAATGTCTTTTCCGTTTAGAACTGTTGCTGAAAGAAGAAGAGCAAGACTTGAAAAATCTATTGGAACTGCAAATCTAGTTTCTTTATAGGTTTGTGGAGAAATGTTGTATCTTTTGTATGGGATTAGTGTTTGCACTGTCACTCCAAACTTTCTCATTGTGGCAATTGTTGCATCTATGTATGGTTTTGATACTAGGTTTCCTTCTATTGTCAAATTGATTCCTTTTTCTGTTAATGGTGCACAAATTAATAATGCTGAAATAAATTAACTGGAAAAATTTCCAGGAATTTTTACTTCTCCTCCGATAATCTTTCCTTTAATTTTGATTGGTGGTTTACCATCCGTTGAACTGCACTGAGCACCTATACTTGATAAGGCATCTAAGAGAGGCTGCATGGGTCTTTTTTGTAAACTTGAATCTCCAGTTAATGTAATTTCTTCAGAAAATAAACTGGCAATACTTGATGCTATTCTAATTGTGGTACCTGAGTTTTCAGTATTGATTTCAGGTACTTTTGTGCCTATTTTTATTGAATTTTTTACAATTATTGATGAATCTACAATTTCAATTTCTGCTCCAAATTTTCTACATGTTTCAATTGTTGCTTTTGTATCTGCTGAAAACAATGCATTCTCTACACTGCTATTTTTTCCAGCAAGTGATGCTAGAAAAATTGCTCTATGCGTGTAACTCTTGTTTGGAGGACAAACTATTTGACCTGAAATTTTTGATTTTTCAATTTTACACTTCATGAGCTTCTGCCTTTTTATTGCTAATTCTTGAAATGATAATTCTTCCTTCTAGTGTTGAAAAAACTTTTTTGATTGCAGATTCGTTTTCTTTCTTTGTAATTGCTGCAATTGATGGTCCATTGCCCGAAACTGATGCTCCTAGTGCTCCTTTTTCAATTAAATCTGTAATGATTTTGGGATCCGAATTCAAAATTGATGCCGTAGCTAATCCATTTATTATCATTGCATCCCAATAATTTGTTTTTCTAGATAACTCCCATGCATTTTCAAATATGGATGAAAGAATTTTGAGTTTTTTTAGATTTCCTCTTTTTCTATTTTTTGGAATAAATATAACTGCAATTAAATTAGATGGACCTTTTTCAAATTGAATTCTTTTCTTTTTTGCATTGTCTGTAACATTAAATCCTCCATAGTAGCAAGAACATGCATCATCATATGCTCCAGTTATGCTGACTTTGGACTCTATTGATGCATCAACTCCTGCAAGTAAAATTTGCTGATCAGTTAATTTTGGTTTAAATATTTTTGCACATGCTAGAGCTATTGCTGAAGAAATAGCACTAGAACTTTTCAAACCATACCCTGTAGGGATTTCAGAATCCAGTGTAATTGAAATCTTGTTTTGCTCTAAATCTTTTTTTGAAACAATTTTTTCTATGGTTTTATTGATTAAACGAGAGCTTAGGCTCTTGTTTTCAGACTGGATTGAAATTCCTTTTCCTGGACTAGTCTCTATTGTCGCTTCTACCTTTAATGAAATTCCTAAAGTTGCTCCCTTTTGGTTTGCAATTGCGTTTACCAATGAGACTGCACCGTGGACTGTAGCCTTTGCTTTTGCCATCAAAATCCTCCTAACAATGCTTTTTTCATGGCATTATAAGGTGCTTCTATACTGTGCCAAATCTCAAAAGCTCTCACTGCTTGACCTAAAAGCATCTCATAACCATAAATTATAATTGCTTTTTCTGCTTTTGCTTTTTTAATAAAATCTGTATTCATTGGAGCATATACAATATCATATACGATTGTTTTTTCATTAACTCCCTCCAATGAAATAACACTGGGTTCATTTTTGAGACCTATTGATGTGGCATTAACAATGATGTCATAATTTTTTCCTGCATCTTTGACATCTTTAATTTTTATAGCATTTGCATCCAACCCTATCGTTTTTGAAAATCTTGAAAGACTAGATGCTTTTTCTAATGTTCTGTTTGCAATGGTTATGCTCTTTGCTTTTTCTTTAGCAAATCCTGCAACAATTGCTCTTGCAGCTCCTCCTGCTCCAATTAAAAGAACTTTGGTTCCTTTTATGTTTAATTCTTTTTTCTTAAATGGTTCTAAAAATCCGTCCATGTCTGTGTTGTATCCTTTTAGAATTCCTTCTTCGTTTGACACTGTATTGACAGCTCCAATCAAACTACATGATTCATCCATTTTATCCAAATATTTCATCATCTCTATTTTATGTGGAATTGTAATGTTGAATCCATCAATCTTAATTTTTTTTAATCCTTGTATTCCTACTTCTAATTCTCCCTTGGGGATTCTATATCCAATGTATGATGAATCTAAATTCAATTCTCTAAATGCTGCGCTGTGAATATTTGGTGATAATGAATGATCAATAGGATCTCCGATTACTGCAAATGATTTACCCATCTTATTTCCTTGAGTATTATGATTGATTTAAACTCTCAACTGCTGGACTGTTATTTTTTTAAATTCGTAATTTTTTTTACTTCATCTACACTGAATTGTCCTGGGGCAATTGCTTTTCCAAGTGATACGTAGGTGTATGGGCTGCCTAAATACAGGCACCAAATCCTTGAAATTCTACCATAATCCCCCATTGCAAATGAAATCAGATTATTTTTCCCTTTTTTGCTATACAGTTCTAGCATTCTAGTTGAATCGTCAGTTGTTTTTGCTGTACTTACTATTTTTACGTTTGATGAAAATTTACTCATTTGAGATATTCTTTTTTTTAGTTCTGCAGAACTAGGTGTTTTTTTAAAATCGTGCCATGACACAAGTAATTTTGTTTTTGTTGATTTCAAATACTTTGTTAATGATGCGTTTTTCTTTAATGTATTAAATTCAATGTCTAGTAGATGTGGATTATATTCTGCAATTAATTTTATAATTGCAATTCTTTCTTTTTCATTTCCTTGAAATTTTCCGCCTTCATTTTTTGGTCTTAATGTGCACACGATTCTATTAAGGTCTTTTTTTATCATCTCCAGTGTTTCTGGAATTTGTTCAATTTTTAGAAAATCTAATCTTACTTCAGCAAAATCTGATTTTGAAAGTGCAATTTTTAATATTTTTTTAGTTTTTGCTGGTGTCTGCTCTGCAATGGAAACACATGTTTTGTATTTCATTTTTCTAAAATATATTCATCTGAAACTTCCATTCCAAAGTGTCTGCCTGTTGCAGGTTTTGAATGAACCATGACGATATCTCCTTTCTTTAGGTGAGTAACTGAAACTAGTTGTCCATTTGATTTTACAAAGCGAATTGTTTCTGCATCTTGTGCAATAATTCCTCCTGTTTCTCCTCCTACAGTAGCTTTTATCATTAGCATTGGTCTACGTTCAATTTTTGATCTTCCTACAGTGACTCTTCTTGCTTTTCCTTTTGAATTAAGAATTAATACTTCTGAACCTGTTTCTACTTCTGAGAGATAATTGGTTGTTCCATCTGGAGATAATGTATAACAGTGAACTGCACCTGCATTTACTCTAAATGGTCTTGGTGATGTAAATGATGATCCTACTGATTCATTATGAACTAGAAACAAAAAGTTTGATCTACTACCAATTAACATTCCTTCTCCCTTGTGAAGCATAGATGCAGTATCTACACAAACTCGTTCGCCATCTCCCACTTCTTTAATCTCTGTAATTTTTGCTGGCTTCATATCAAAACTCTTTGTTCCCAAGTATACCATAACTTCACGAACTTCATTAATTGAAGTTGCAGTAAAGATTACTCCATCCACACCTACTTCTAAAATTGAAAACATCTTCCTTACTTCTTCAGGCGTTTTAGCAATTGCAAAGATTTTGGTATGAATTTTATGTAATTTTGCAATAATATTTTCTAGTGGGATTATTTTCCAATCTTTGACTTCTACTACCACAAAGTCTAATCCTTTTTTGGCCATGGTGAGAACATTGTCGATATCTGTATTTGATAAAATTTGAAATTTTCTTCCAATTTTTTTACCTTTTGGTTTTGGTCCGTCTTTTTCTAATACCACATAGTTTGCTGCACTTGATGGAAATACAGTTTGAAGTTTGGTTTTTACCTTGTCTATTTTTTTTGGATCAAGATATACCATTTTGACTCCTTCTTCTTGTAATTGAGGCAAAAATTTAGCTAATTGTGCTTGAGACACTTTGGGTGAAATTATTAGTTCTCTTGATTTACTCAATTTTTTTCATTGCTTCCTTTGCGGTTCCTTTTCTGAAAATTATTTCGGCTAATGCTTCTACCATTTTTTCAGGTGTCTTGTGTGCAAAGATGTTTCTTCCATATGTTACGCCTTTAGCTCCTGCAGTCATTGCGTCTTCTGTCATTTGAAGAATATCTAAATCTGTTTCAGCTTTTGGTCCGCCTGCAATTACAATTGGAACTGGTGTGCTCTTTACAATTTTAGCAAATGAATCTATATCCCCTGTGTACAATGTTTTTACAATATCTGCACCGCATTCTGCTCCAATTCTTGCAACATGTCCGACAACTTTTGGATCATGTGGATTTTTGATATTTTCTCCTCTTGGATACATCATTGCTAAAAGTGGCATTCCCCATTTGTGACATTGATCTGCAGTCATTCCTAATTGTTCTAACATCTCTGGTTCTTCTTTGCCTCCGATGTTGATGTGTAGTGAAACTCCGTCAGCTCCCATTGCAGCTGCCTCCTTTACAGTTCCAGTTAGCATTTTACGATTTGGTGTTAGTGATAATGATGTGCTACTTGAAAAATGAACTAAAATTCCTATTTTGGTTGGTTTTGGTAATGCTTTGAGAATACCTTTGTTGATGATTACACTTGTGAGTCCGTGTCCTTCACATTTGTAAATTATGTCTATTGGATTTTCAAGGCCTTCAATAGGTCCATTTGAAATACCATGATCCATTGGAATGCAGAGCATTTTGCCTTTTCTTAAAATTCGATCAAGTCTAATTTGATTTCCCGATACCATGGCTTGATCTGATTTTTGTGCCCTACTTAAAAATAACGTGAACCAAAGGTCACGTTATTATGATTTTATGAGGCTAAACTGAAGCGATCTAATCGTATTAAAAATTAATTTTTGATCTAATTAATTTGGATTGACTATTGGGTTGCTCTAAATGATCATAAGATATAATACTATATTACGGTAACATACGGTGAACTCGCAACTGTGCGATTTCAGGGAAGTAGATCTCTGCAACTGTGTGGACCTATTTCCTATTTTTAATTATGGAAATTCTTTCAACCCAAATGATGTTAGGTTTCCATCTGGTTGATACATACTTGGTTTTAACTTTTCTAACCAATCTTTAAACTCTACATGTCCTGAATACGTTCTGTGAATAATGTATGCAGTCATATCTGATAACTGAATTAAATTTCTTAAGTGTGACTTAGTAAAAATTGGATCTTCAATTACGTGGCGTATTCTTTGTACGTTAGTTCCATATCTTACAGCATTCCACAATATTGCCTTTATTTCTTTTTCTGGAATTTTTTGATCAGAATCTACAAATAATAATCCATTGTTAGTTGTTTCATTTTGTTGTCTCAGAAAATGATCAAATCTTTCTGCTATTATTTTCCATGAATATTCTTTAGCCTTTGGTGATGTGTATTTAGCCTTAAGTTCATCTTTTAGTACTATTATGTTGATAAGTGTTATTTCTGGTGATTTACATACGAGTTCTACTAATTTGGAGAAGATTTCTTTCTTTTTATTCAAATTCAAATGAAGATCTGGATTAGCGAAAAATTTTCTACTATTCCAAATATCATGAGCGTGTAATTCCCAACTATTTGGTTCTAAATCTTGAAAAATATCTTGTTTTAATTCTGTAATTTGTCTCTACATTTTTCCAATCTCTCTCATGTACTATGACTCCTCCTAAAATATAGAACCCATTATTTTCTTCGTTCTGCTTAATCCGTGTATTTTCTGAGCCATCAAATAGAGAAAGAGTATATTTTCTATACGCTATGACAGGATAAAAGCCCGATCATCATTGATTTCTTGAGTAGACCTAATTCAAAATTTAACAATTTTCATTAAATTTGTCCATTTTACTGAAGGTAGGGTGACCTGTGGATGCAGTATCTTAAAAATAACGTGAATTTTTGAACTCTTATTTCTCAAATTTTGCGCACAAATCACCCGTTTTGTTTATTTCTTTTTTCATTCAATATTTCTATCAAGGATTAAATAGAAATTCTAAGGGATGATGATTAATTGAGTCAGACTACAGAGCAGATACAAAAAAGCGATATCAAAGATATTTTAGAAAATTCCCTAAATGGTAAAAGGCCAGGTCCTGAAGATTGTTTGAGATTATTAGAATCCGATGATGTTCATTTGATGGGCTTTGCTGCCGGTCATCTGACAAGAAAACAATTTGGCAAAAAGGCCTCTTTTGTTAATAATATTATTTTGAATTACACCAATGTCTGTATTACTGATTGTAAATTTTGTGCATTTTATAGATCACCCGGAGCTGATGATTCTTACACTTTGACTCTTGATGAAATTGAAACTAGGGTTAAGACTTCTTATGACATGTTCAAAATTCGCCAGGTTTTGATTCAAGGTGGTCATAATCCAAATTTGAAAATTGAGTATTATGAAGATGCATTTAGAATGATTAGGGAGAAATTTCCAGCTGTTGGTGTTCATGGATTATCTACATCTGAAATTGACATGATTGCTAGAGTTGAAAAATCATCTACACAAGAAATTTTATCTAGATTAAAAGATGCTGGCTTGCAATCAATTCCTGGTGCTGGTGCTGAAATCTTAACTGATTCAGTTAAAGAAATTATTAGTCCAAAGAAAATTTCTAGTGCTGCTTGGATTAGAATTATGGATGAAGCCCATTCACTTGGTATTCCCGGTTCTGCAACTATGATGTATGGTAGTGTAGAAAACAACAATGACATTGTTGAACATTTTTACAAAATTGTAAAACTACAGGAAAAAACCAATGGGTTTATGGCATTTATCCCCTGGAATTTTGAACCAAACAATACCTTGATGCAAGAAGAAGGCATTGTAAACTATGGAACTGGTGGAACTCAATTATTGAAAATGATTGCGATATCTAGGCTAGTTCTTGATGGATTAATTCCTCACATTCAATCCTCATGGCTAACTAATGGGGTTGGCATGGCTCAACTTGCCTTACAATATGGTGCTGATGACTTTGGCGGTACTCTAATTGGGGAAGAAGTTGTTTCGTGCACTGGTGCGCGTTCAACAGAACTTACTGATAAGATAATCATTGATGCCATTCATCAAATTGGCTATCAGGTAGAAGAGCGAGATAATTTCTATAATCCTATTTCTATATTATAATCCATAACTGGACCATTTAGAATCTACAAGTTCCTTTGTCTTGTCATCCACTTTGACTTGCTGTTGAATTTCTCTTAGATATCCCTCTTCTCTTGTTTTTTGTGTAGCATCAATTCCCATCTTTGAACCCAAGTTAACTAGTGGTGATGCTGGATCTAGTGTGTCTGTTGGCGTGTTGCTGATAATCACTGTGTCTCTTGCTGCATCTGCTCTTGTAGTGATTGCCCAAATCACATCATTGATGTCATGTACATTGATGTCCTCATCTACAACCACGAACATCTTTGTAAGTGATAGCTGCCCCATGCCCCATAATCCCATCATTACTTTTTTGGCTTGACCTGGATATCTTTTCTTTATTGATATAATTGCAAATCCTTGGAACCAACCTGCCGGCGGCATACTAAAGTCTACTACTTCTGGATGAAACATCTGAATGAGTGGTAAAAATGAACGCTCAATTACCTTGCCAATATATGCATCTTCTAGAATTGGTTTTCCAACAACGGTGGTTACGTATATTGGATCTTTTCTTCGCATAATTCCTGTTAGCGTAAATGTTGGATACGGTTCAACTGGTGTATAGTAACCTGTGTGATCTCCAAACGGTCCCTCATCTCTAATGTCTGCGGGATCCACATATCCTTCTAAAACTATCTCTGCATTAGCTGGAACATCCAAGTCTATCGTTTTGCATTTTACAGTTTTGATTCCTTCTTTTCTTGTAATTCCTGCGAACAGGTATTTGTCCAGTCCTTCTGGAACTGGTGCAATTGATGAAAATATTGTTGCTGGTTCTCCTCCGATGATTATTGCAGTTGGGATTTTCTCACCTTTTTCTTTTGAAATATCACTGTGATGTGCTCCTCTCTTGTGTTTTTGCCAGTGCATTAGTGCATGAGTTTTATCAATTATTTGAATTCTGTAAACTCCAAGATTTCTAACTCCTGTTTCTGGATGTTTTGTTGCAACTAATCCCAAAGTGATGAATCGACCTGCATCATCAGGCCATGATTTTAAAATTGGTAAATCATCAAAGGATGCATCCATTGATGTAATCTCTGTAACTGGTCCACTGGTTTCTGCTTTAGGAAATGAAGCGGTCATTTTTGAAAGTTCTGGAAGTTTTTTAATTTTGTTTAGTAATCCTGATGGCATATCCATCTTTGTCATGTCTGCAATGCGTTGGCCAATTTCAGTAAAGTCAGTCATTTCTAATCCTATTTCTAATCGTTTCATAGATCCGAATGCATTTCCTAAAACTGGCATATCGTAACCCTTTACATTTTCAAAAAGTAGGGCTGGACCATTAGAGTACATCTCACGTCTCATAATTTCTGCAATTTCTAAATCTGAATCAACTTCTGTTTTGATTCTCTTTAATTCTCTCTGTTTTTCCAGTTCGGTAATGAAATCTCTAATGTCTTCTATTCCCACGATAATTCTCTAGTCAGATCAAGTATAAGCTTAACTCGATTTCACATTGGTGGAAGTTCTGTTTTTCTATCGTGTCCACCAGATCCGAATTTACAATAAAAACATAATTCTGATTCCATGTACTTTAGTTGCTCAATTTGGATTGCACCAAGTTTTAGTGCAATTTTTGTTAGAATTCTATATTTTAACGGCATTGCTGGAATCACTTCGTCTAGATATACCCTGTAATGATCTGGACAAAACTTCAAAGTAACTTTAGATGGCTCTTTACCTTTTTCATTAACTTGCTTTGTAAAGTTGATCTGTTCTCTAATGTATTCGTGTTTTGGACATGGACAATCTTTTCCCCCTGGATGTTTGTAGGCTGGAGTATTCTTCCAATCAAAATCTGGAAATTCTTTTTCAAAGTCATCCATGTTATCAAATGTACAAATTAGCATATAAAACTTGATCAAAATTAGTTGGTGTAATCAACCAAAATGTACATAAACCCCAGATTGACCATCAAAATTATGGCAGCTGCCAAAAAGCAAACAAAAGCAGATCTTGAAAACAAGATTGCCGAATTAGAAGCAAAGATAAACCAACTTTCTACTCAGCTAGCATCAAAACCAGCTAAAGTAAAGCCAGCTGAAACAAAACCTGCTGAGAGACCTGCAGCAACTACCAAACCCAAAAGTGTACTGCCTAAAGGAATAGGGGAGAGACCTGCAGCAACTACCAAACCCAAAGGTGTACTGCCTAAAGGAATGGGGGAGAAACCTGCAGAAGCATCAAAACCGACTGAAACTACACCATCACAACCTCCAGCAACTGTGCAAGCAGCATTAGAGAATGCATACATGACTGCGCCTATGACCTCATTCCATGATTATAGAGCAAAAGTCACAGGCTACACTCCAGCTCCTAACAGATACTTTGTCAGATTAACTGCTCCTGTAGGAAAAGTTCCAACCAAAAATTGGAATGATCAAAAAGCAATAGTAACTGGTTACACCGCAGTGTCAAACCAATACTATGCAACAAGAGCAAGACTTGCATACCATCCACCTGATAAGACATTTGGAAGTTTTAGTGGAATCAATATGACAGTTGAAGACGTTGCTGCATCAGCACAACAAATTCCAACACCTGAACCACCAAAGCCTGCACAAGGTACAACACTACCAAAAGGTTTCTAATTCAATAACATCCTTTATTTTATATTTTTCAGATCTCACAACGTCCTTTATACCGCACTAGGATGATCTCTTACCATGTCGCAAAGTTGATAATTTCTGAACTGATTTGAATACTTTATCTTGACTTAGATTGGTTTTTTCTATTAATTTTGTTATTGTCATATCTTTATAATCTAATGTTAGGTCATTTTCTAAAATTAGTTTTAAAATAGTTATATCGTTTCCTAATGCCATTTTTTATCCTCAATTATTTTGATTTGAATTCTCTACAATCACAACCCGATTTATTACATTTAGAATCTGATGTTCCTATTGATTTTAAGTTTGATCTTCCTTTATCTCGAACTGTTACTTTTTGGTGACTTGTTTTATTATGATTACAATTTTCACACGCATTAATGAATTTCTTCATTGCTTCTTCAATTTGTCTAATGCTTATTTTTTCAGATTCATCCATTTAACAAATTGGCCCTTTTTTTATAATATTTTTCCAAATATTATTTGTAATATTGTTTGCTATTCAGATAGATCAAAAAATAAAGGACGGATCACGCCCTTATTCTTATATTTTTAATAGTAATATTCATCTCTGATCATGTTCAATACTATACATGGCTCCAAAAATCAAATGTCCTAACTGTCAGCAAAACGAGTGGCTTGAAAATAATGAATTAAGCTATCTTCCAACTGTTATGAAAATGGAAGACGGAACATATGCTGCTGATCCTAATAATGGAATTCATGTTAGGTTATGGAGGTGCAACAATTGTATGTATATGCTACAGTTTTGGGAACCTGATTAATTGAAAAGTCCTGTAATTTTTACAATATATTCTTTGATTTTATTGATTAATTTGAATAAATATTTTCAATGATCAAAATATAAATAAACAATGTAATATTTACTGTAATGAATGGCAGCAAAAAGCAAGGCAAATACAAAAAAAAATCTTGAAAACAAGATTGCCGAATTAGAAGCAAAGCTAAACCAACTTTCTACTCAGCTAGCATCAAAACCAGCTAAAGTAAAGCCAGCTGAAACAAAGCCAGATAAAGTAAAGCCAGCTGAAACAAAGCCAGATAAAGTAAAGCCAGCTGAAACAAAACCTGCTGAGAGACCTGCAGCAACTACCAAACCCAAAGGTGTACTGCCTAAAGGAATGGGGGAGAAACCTGCAGAAGCATCAAAACCGACTGAAACTACACCATCACAACCTCCAGCAACTGTGCAAGCAGCATTAGAGAATGCATACATGACTGCGCCTATGACCTCATTCCATGATTATAGAGCAAAAGTCACAGGCTACACTCCAGCTCCTAACAGATACTTTGTCAGATTAACTGCTCCTGTAGGAAAAGTTCCAACCAAAAATTGGAATGATCAAAAAGCAATAGTAACTGGTTACACCGCAGTGTCAAACCAATACTATGCAACAAGAGCAAGACTTGCATACCATCCACCTGATAAGACATTTGGAAGTTTTAGTGGAATCAATATGACAGTTGAAGGCGTTGCTGCATCAGCACAACAAACTCCAACACCTGAACCACCAAAGCCTGCAAAAGGTACAACACTACCAAAAGGTATGGGGCAAGCACCTCCACCACAACAACAGTCTACATCTGTTGCAGATGATGGGAAATCTAAACAAGAAAAATTGGCAGACTATGAGGCAGATTACTTGCAAAGAATAGAACAACAAAAAATAGATGACGAAAAAGCATTTCAAGAACTTCTTGAAGCAGAATCTAAATCTCGTTCTACGGCAAGTAGAGGTACTTTACCAAAAGGTTTTGAACCAAAATCTGAACCTGAAGCACCAAAAGCATCTAGAGGCACACTACCAAAAGGTTTCTAATCTTTCAAAAATTTCTTTTTTACTTTTTATTTTAAACTTAGAAAGTCTTCAAGAACTTTTTTAGAATGTCCCGCTGGTTTTACTTTGGGATATATTTTGAAAATTTTCCCTTTCTCATTTACAAGAAATGTACTTCTCATCACTCCCATGTATTCTCGACCCATGAATTTCTTCTTACCCCAAACTCCAAATGCATTTGAAATTTCTTTATCAACATCTGCTAACAATGGATATTTGATTCCCATTTTATCGCAGAATTTTTTGTGAGATTCTACATCATCTGGACTGACCCCTATGATCTCAATTCCTTGCATTTGAAATTTTTTATAATCTTTGGAAAATTCGTCAGCTTCTGTTGTGCATCCTGGGGTGAAATCTTTTGGATAAAAATAGATGGCATGTTTTTTGCCTTTAAAATCGCTTGATTTTACCGTGTTTCCATTAGCATCATTTACTGCAAATTTTGGAACAGAATCGCCTTCAGAAACCATGTATTTCTAAAGAATTGATCTGTAATTAATTGCTTTTTGAGATCAAGTGATCAAAAAATCTGGTCGAATGTTTTATATGGATATTCACGAGGCTTTAGCTTGATGGTTAATCCAAGAGCATATCTTGCAGAAGCAATCGCAACTTATGGCTTGGTATTCTTTGGTCCTCTTTCAGTAATTTTAGCAGTATCTGCATTTGGTGAAGAATTAACAACACAATCTGTATTGTTTATTTCTCTTGGACACGGTGGTGCCATTGCTTTGATGGTTTATGCATTTGGACATGTTTCTGGTGCTCACATTAATCCAGCAGTCACCATTCCTATGATAATTACAAGAAAAATTGGAATTGTAGATGGGGTTGGATATATTATTTCACAATTAATCGGTGCTGTGGCAGCAGCTGCAACACTTGCAGCAATATTGCCTGAACTTGGTGCTAAAGTTAACTTTGCAACTCAAGGTGGACCAAGTGATTTAATCAACAATAGTATTGGTTCTGGATTTGCAATTGAGGCAATTTTGACATTCTTCCTAGTAACTGTAATCTTTATGGTTGCAGTTCATAAAAAAGCAACTCCTGGAATTCAAGGATTAGCTATCGGTGGCATGGTGTTCCTTATTCATCTAGTTGCAGTCCCATTAACTGGCGCATCAGTAAATCCTGCAAGAACATTTGGCCCTGCTTTGATTTCTGGATTCTGGGAATTCCATTGGTTATACTGGGCAGCACCAATCTTGGGCGGCATTATTGCTGGTTTGATAATGAATTACGTTTACACCAAACCTGCAGAAAAAGAAGCATAATCCTAACGTTTTTAAAAATTTGGACTTTAATTTTTCATATGACGTCATCTGCTGCTATTTCTCAAATGTTTTATTCTGAATCACAAAATCTCCAAAATATTCTTGATACTGTAACTTTAAAAACTGATATGAGTATACATGAAATTGTAGAGACATACTATCAAGTTATGAATGTCTCCTCTATGGCTACTATGCTTAAACAACAGGCTGGTTCTGAATCTGATCCTTTATTATCAAAAGTTCGATTAGCTGAAAAGATGATTTCTGAAAAATTTGATTCTATAATCCATCCCATGATTTTAGCAAAACTGTCCTCATCAATTCAAGATATGACAAAAAATTTACAATCTGAAAATTCTGGTGAAAAATCAAAAGAACAGATTGAATTAGATGCCAAATTGTTTGAAAAATTACGTCAAACTATGAGTACCAAAGAATTTGTTGAACAATACGGGAGAGGAATTTCTCATGATTGCTAATATTGCAAAAAATTTGGTTGAATTAAAAAAAGAATTTGTTAAAATCTATGACGGGAATAGCCAAATTCAGGAATTAATTCCAAAATCAAAATCAGATTTGTTTCTGATTGAAGAATCTCATTTAGATTTGTTACATGAATTTGCAACAAAGAATCCAATTTATTACAATTCTTTTGAGAAAAAGATTGGTTCTGTTGATTGTATTGTGTATGAGGGTGATATCAACAAATACTGGCTAAACAGTATTCGACACGGTTCAAGCAAAGCTCCCTTCTCTCCTACATGGATCATGTCTGGGTATATTGGAGCAATGTTTGCAAAGGAATTGGGATATTCTGAAGTAATTGATATTGGTTCAGGTGATGGACGAATTGCATATTGTGCAAAAATCCTTGATTTGGAATCACACAGTATTGAAATTGATAATATGCTTGTTGATTTACAAAATCTCTTAACTTCAACACTGGACTTTCATCCTTGCTGTGATGACGCAATTATTTTTGATTATTCTTCTTTGAATCTTTCACGGCCTATTTTTTTCATTGGGGGATTGGCTCAAATGGGTGGGACTTTTCTTGCAACTGGCGTGTTTGATAAGATCAATTCAATATCTAATCTAAAACAGAATTCTGGTTGGGTATTTGCAGGAACTTTATCTCAAAAATATGCACCAGATCCTAAAAATGAGGCTGGATGGGGAACATTAATTGAAAAAAATAATCTAAAATCAATTCAAAGTATTTCATTACCTGCCGCTTGGACTTTTCATGAATCAGATGATGTTCAATACATTTTTGCAGAACCAAACTAATAGCAATCCAAATTAAGCGTAAATCTCCCAAACTTTTTGGACTCGTTGCATAGCTTGGATAGTGCGATTGCTTGCGGAGCAATAGGTCGTCGGTTCGAATCCGATCGGGTCCGCCTTTCCCCAATACGTGTGATTTTCAAATTATTCTTTACTAATTTTTGATACTTGAATCTTTTTATGAGCAAGCCCTGAACTCTGACTATGGAATTAAAATCTGAAAAATCAATTAAAGAATATCTAAAAACATTACCTGATGACACTATAATCAAATATTATCTTGATGTCGAGTATAGCCCATTCCCTGTATTGGTAATTGAAGAATACACAAGACGATTTAAACGAAAGACAAAAAATGAAATTATTAAAGATCTTAAATTACAATCTCGTCTTGCCCGTAGAAAAACACGAGAATTGGGCTCGATGGCAAAAAAACACAAATTGGTTGATGATGTTACTAGGCAAAAATCTGAAGAGATAATTAAACATGCAAAGAAAAAAGGATATGAAATAAGTGAAAAAATTGCTTCAAAAGGAAGTATCTTTAGCTCCCAATTAAAAAAGAAGACAAAATCTAGTATTAAGTCTGGAATTCAAGCAGGAAAAAATCTAAAATCTACTTCAAATAAAGATCTTGATTTGTTGAAAAAACTCGGAGATTTACAAAAGGCAGGAATAATTACAAACAAAGAATTCCTAGAGAAAAAGAAAAAGATTCTTTCAAAGATTTAGAAAATGATATAAAAACTAGTATGATGATCTGTTTACATGGTATCTAATTCTAAATTTTTCCTATTTGGATTTACACTTTTTGTTTTATTTGTGACCAGTTTTTCTTTTGTTGATGCCGCTAAAGATGAAGGAAAATCTGGGTGGTGGGTGATACTGTCAGATCAAGTGTGTGGGGATAAACCATGTTTTGAGATTGAATCTACTTTTGAATCTACAACTCTTGCATCCATATCTTATTTTCTTTCTCCTCTCAAGCAAATGTCTCAAGGAACCCTTCCTTCAAATGTTACATGTACTGAAGGAAAAGTCCTTGTACTAAAACAATCAAATGGATCGCCTGCGTGTGTTAATCCTGCTAGTGTGGAAAAATTAATCACAAGAGGTTGGGCAATTCATATTTTAGCTGATTACAAAAATGAAGATACCAATTCTGAAATTTTCACAGCTGGTAAATATTCAACTACATCTGAAACTGTAACTTATTTTGAGGATGTATCTGGGTATTTGGCAAAACCTGCCATTGATGGAAATTATCCTGGAGTTGTCATGATTCATGAATGGTGGGGATTAAATGATCACATCAAAGAGATGGCAGACAAGCTTGCATCCCACGGATATGTTGTTTTAGCTGTTGATCTATATGCTGGTGAGGTAGCTACCACATCTGATCAAGCAAGACAGCTAATCACGTCATATGATTTAGAATATGGAAAACAAAACATGAATTCCGCAGTTTCTTTATTGAATGATGATTACTCTGTAGATAATGTCGGTTCTATTGGTTGGTGTTTTGGTGGCGGACAATCCTTGAATCTTGCATTGGATAATGGTGAGATGGATGCAACTGTAATTTACTATGGCTCTCTTGTAACTGATCCTGAAACGCTATCCTCCATTAGCTGGCCTGTACTTGGAATTTTTGCTGAGTTGGATAAAGGAATTACTGGTGAGACTGTAATGGCATTTGAATCTGCATTAAATGAATTGAATGTGGAAAACCAAATTTACATTTATGAGAACGTTGATCATGCCTTTGCAAATCCTTCTGGAGGGCAATATGCCCCTGAGGAATCCAAAGATGCTTGGGCTCACACTATCTCCTTTTTAGAATTAAATCTAAAGTGATTCTGTTCTGAATCTTATTTTTTATAAAGGTCTTAAATATTATAATTTCTAAGTAAAACAATGAGTAGGGAGGATTTCAATTATTCTTCAATTGTTGTTCAAGATATAATGACTAGGGCCCTCATCACAGTAAACCTGTCCACTACTGCATTACAAATTGCAAAGATGATGGAACAGGGAGGAATTGGTGCAATAATTGTAAAAGAAAATGAAAATCCAGTGGGAATTGTAACTGATAGGGATTTTGCAACAAAAATTGTTGCAAATAATTTATCATTTGACACTTTTGCAGACAAAATAATGTCCACTCCACTAATCACAATAAACCACGATGAGTCAATATCTGCAGCTGCTAAAAGAATGGCTAGTAAAAAAATTAGAAAGCTTGCAGTTACTGAAAATGGTAAAATTATTGGAATTATTACATCTACTGATTTAGTAACACAACTGGCAAAATAACTAGAAAAGATACGGAATTATACAACAGATTATACTATACTTAAATTTAAAATATCTAAAGTTACAAGATTAACCATGCCTTATCTTGATTACAACGCTACGACTCTTGTAGATAAACGAGCTGCCCAATCCATGATCCAAACATTTGAACAGGATTTTGTAAAGCCATCATATCAAGTACAGTAACTCATGCCGATGGTACAGAACATCACAATGTAGTATCACTACAGCCTGAACAAAAAAAGAAGATGGTAAGATGATGACAAGATTTTTTCAAGAAAATAAACACATTGTTGATGAGGATGCGGCAATTATGGATAAGAATAGACTAGAAAAACTAAAACTGGATAAAGAGGAACGCTATAACCAAGCTATCGGACAGTATATTTTTTATATTGTAAGTTCTTACCTTGCTTTACTTTTAGAAACTGCTTCTGAGGAAATAATAAAGAAAGTTGTCCTAAAAGATAAAGAATCCATGGAAAAATTTCTAGAAGATATGCCTTCTACTAACATATCTTTTCGTTTAACATATGGACGAGATGAGTGGTATAAAAGAAAAGTGAAACCAAATAATATTGCTGACATTAATCATTTAGCCGGAGGAATTGCATATTGTGATGTTGTGGTAACTGAAAAAGCATTTGGCAGTTTGGCTAAAGAACTAAAATTAGACACAAAATATGGTTGCACAGTAGTCTGTTCATTAAAAGAATTGAATAAAATAGATCAGTTGCGCAATTGATTTAATTTGATCATTCATGAACAATTGTTTTAGATGAACTGTTTTATCCACAAGTGCAATAATATATCCATTTATCTGTCAATACAAAGTCTGTCGATTCATCCACGAATGCATATGGATTTTCTTTATCTACGGGTATTACAATTTCACAAAGAAACACAAATCTTTGAAAGGCAAGACACCACCAGCAGCTCAAGCACCAATGATTGAAATTGACGGCAAGAACAAATGGAAAACCATTATACAAAACATCCCATTGAACAAATATTCGGAACCAGATTCATATCCACATAACTTTACAGAACCAAATTTTGGATGGTTCATATGATCCAGAGGATAAAGTTTACGCATACAATTCAGACGGAACAAAGATGCAGCTTTGGGCTTGACTGGACCCACTCAACTCAGCTTCAAGTGGAATCACAACACTAAACAACAAATTCTGGAATAGCTGATGCTGACTTTGATAGTCTATGCATACAACAGATCAGTTGCGCAATTGATTTAATTTGATCATCATCATCTCAATGTTTTCTTACAACAAGATCCAAAGCTAGGAAAAATTATTCTCGATTCATGTTCAACTACACAAAACTAACAAAAAGACCAAAACAGTTCCTATCCGTAACGGGAATAACTGTTCCACAGTTTGATTCCCTGTCAAAAGAAATCAAAAAACAGTACAAAGCCACAAAAGAGACACACGTCTATCAAAAAAGAAAAGACTGCAAGAGTTGGTGCAGGACTACACAAATTTGATCTATTATCCCTCAAAGACAGAATTCTAATGTTTATGATGTACTATCGAATGTACACAACACATGACATGTTGGGAATGATTTTTGATCTGGATAAATCAAACGTAATGAGGGACATCAGATATTTAGAGCCTGCAATAAAACAATCAATTCCGATTCCTGCCAAAAAATATGCAGATGCCAAAAAGCTCAAAACCGTGCAAGAGTTACAACAACAGTTCTTTCCTGAATTAATTGTAATTACAGATGGAACAGAACAGCCAATCCCAAGACCGAAAGATCGTGCCAAAAGAAAATCGCACTATTCAGGCAAAAAGAAAACACACACAGTACAAAATCAGATTACAGTAAATCTTGATAGAGTCATAATACACAAATCTGCACATTCTCCAGGCAGTCATCATGATTACAAAATATACAAGGCAAAACATCCGGTACTGTCTGAGGAGCTGTTACAATTTTATGATCTTGGGTATTTGGGAATTCAAAGGCTTTCCAGACCAAATCAGCATTATACCATGCAAGAAAAAGAAGAACAGAGAGCTGAGCGCATCATCTCAAAAGGAATGGAACAGATCTCAATCTAAAATCAGAATCAAAGTTGAGCATGTCATTGCTCAAATCAAGAAATTTAGAACTAGTAGTGATGTGTTTAGGAACAAACTATGCAGATATGATGGAATAATGAGATTGCAGTATGGAATTGTTAATTTCAAGATAAGATAAAAAGACGAGCTTGTTGTGATTCCATGACATTACAGAAGAATTGGAAATCAAACGGAATGAAAGGTTGGATTTTTTTTGTTTGTAATTGCGCAACTCATCTACTAGAATGTTTTTGTTTTTCTAAGAAATATTGTAACTGATGCCATATAACATGCTGTTGCAATAATTTCTGAAGCTAATGATGCCAAGTATGGATCTATTCCAATTTCAAGAAAATAATACAATGTAGGCCATCTTATTCCAAGATAAATTATCTCCCCTACGCCAAAAGATGAAATCATTGCTAGTAGTTCTTTTTTAATTAAATTTGATTTCATTGCCTTGTATCTATCCTTGTTATCAAAATAAAATAATATTGAAAAAATTCCAAAATAAATTACATATCCTATGATTATGGTAATTGTTGTATTGAGATAATTTTCTTGTTCCCCTAATAGTTGAGATGCAATAGCTGATAGTGATGCTGAGATTACAAAACAAATTAGAAAATTTCTATTGATTTGCAATAATTGCGGATTTAATTTCATATTGTGTCTCTTTGGCAACTGTTATTTTGAATCATCTCATAAATCAAACTATGAAAAAAAGATGTCTTTGGGCTAAAGATGAGCCCAATACTACATACCATGATGAAGAATGGGGGGTTCCTCAACATAATGATCAAAAGTTATTTGAATTTCTGATATTGGAAGGCGCCCAAGCTGGTCTGTCTTGGACTACTATTCTTAAACGCAGGGAGGGATACAGAAAGGCTTTTTCTGATTTTGATGCTCAAAAAGTCTCAAAATATACTCAAAAACACATCAAAAAACTATTACAAAATGAATCAATAATTCGTAATAAACTAAAAATTAATTCTGCAATTAATAACGCAAAACAATTCTTAAAGATTCAGAATGAATTTGGAACTTTTGACAAGTATTTGTGGGAATTTGTTAATTGTAAAACTATTAAAAATAAATTCAAAAAACATTCTGAATTACCTGCATCTACAGAAATTTCAGAAAAATTAAGCAAAGATCTAAAAAAACGTGGGTTTAATTTTGTCGGACCTACAATTTGCTATGCGCTTATGCAAGCTACGGGAATGGTAAACGATCATACATCTGAGTGTTTTCTATATCGAAAATAATTATTAAGTCCGATTAGTTTGATTTAACCATGGCTGAGGGAAAATTTGCGACATCTGTTGCATGTATGGATGGAAGAGTTCAGATACCTTTGATAAACTGGATTAAAGAAAATTTCTCTGTTAATTTTGTTGATGCAATTACAGAACCTGGAATTGATAAAACAATTGCAGAAAATTTAGATCTTGATTCCATTAAACGTAAAATTGACATTTCAATCAATGCCCATAAATCTGAATTAATTGTAATTTCTGGTCATTATGATTGCGCTGGAAATCCTGTATCTGATCAAGAACATATCACTCAAATCAAAAAAGGTGTTGAGGTAATTTCTTCATGGAAATCAAATGTTAAAATAATTGGGGTTTGGGTTGATGACATGTGGAATGTCCATCTTCTCTAAATTTTGAATCTAATGAATGAACGACTGTCTAATTTTTTAAAAACTGCCGGTCCTGGAATATTATTTGCCAGTACTGCAATTGGAGTTTCACATCTAATTCAATCCACAAGAGCTGGTGCTGATTTTGGTTTATTTATTATAGGGTTTGTAATTTTGGCCGTGATTCTAAAATACCCTTTCTTTGAATACGGTTCCCGCTATGCAAACTCTACACAAACAAGTATCATTGATGGTTACAAGAAACTTGGCAAACCTGCATTGTGGTTGTATTTCATACTCACCATAACATCCATGTTTTTTGTAACAGGTGCTGTTGGGTTTGTCACTGCAGGATTTTTTGAAAATCTCTTTGGAGTTGATTTTCTTGTAGAATGGACTGTAGTTATTCTATTTGCTGTCTGTGTTACCATATTGATAATTGGAAAATACAGTGTTCTTGATAGTCTGATCAAAATTGTTGCAATAGTAATGTTAGTGTCCACTACAGTTGCTTTTGTTCTTGTATTGTATAATGGTCCAATAGAGCATGTTGAAGGATTTGTAACTAGAGATTTGCTAACTGTATCTGGAATTTTCTTTTTGTTGGCATTAATGGGATGGATGCCTGCCCCTCTGGAAATTTCTAGTTGGAATAGTCTGTGGACACTGGAACGAATTAAACAATCAAATTACAAACCCAGATTAAAAGAAACTATTTTTGAATTTAAATTTGCATATTTAGTTACCGGTATTCTTGCGCTAATGTTTGTAACTTTGGGGTCTTACATCTTTTTTGGTTCTGGTGAAGAACTTCCAAACAATAATGCTCATTTTGCACATCAGGTGGTTACTTTGTATACTCATACCATTGGCGATTGGAGTTATGTCATAATTTCTGCTTCAGCATTTGCAATAATGTTTGGAACTATTATTGCCGTGTTTGATGGTTATTCTAGATCTTTGAAAAGAACTGTTGAACTACTTTTTACAAAACACGAAAATATTGAAGGCATAAAATCTAGAATTTTATACATATTTCTTTTGTTGATAATCGCTACAGGCTCATTAATTGTGATATTTCAATTCGGTGATAATTTAAAAGCATTAGTAGATTTTGCTACTGTTTTGTCTTTTGCTGTTGCACCAATAATTGCCATTTTTAATTTCAGATTGGTCACTGGAAAATTCCTTCCTACATCAGATCATCCTTCAATAATAATGAAAATTACAAGTGTTGTCGGAATTATGTTTTTAATTGGATTTGCATTGTTCTTTTTAATAACAAAATTTTATTCCTGATCCTTTAAATTTACTCAATTCTTACTTGTTATTATGAAAATTTCCACTAAAATGAAAAAAGCTCTAAATGATCAAATTATACTTGAAGCATCTGCATCAAACAATTATCTTGCAATGGCATCATGGTGTGAGGTTACTGGATATCAAGGGGCTGCAAATTATTTCTATGTCCAATCAGATGAAGAAAGAACCCACATGCTCAAAGTTGTTCATTATCTTAATGCATTAGGAGCAATTGCAACAATTCCTGCAATCAAAGCACCTGCAAGTACCTATGCTTCACTTGAAGGATTAATAAAAACTGCATTGAAAAGCGAGCAATCTGTTACAAAAGCAATCCATGATATGGTCGAGATTGCCCAAAAAGAAAAAGATCATTCAACATATGTATTTCTAGAATGGTTTGTCAATGAGCAAGTTCAAGAGGAAACAAAGTTTGAAACACTCTTACAAAAATTTGATCTCATTGGACGAGACAAGCTTGCAATAAATGAAATTGATAAAATTCTAGCTGCTGATGCTGCTGCTGTCGCACCATCTGATCCTGCTGCATAAATTTATCTTGATCCTGTAAGGCTAATCGGGTACTGACTATGCCCGAGTTTTTTCTGTAAATACTGGCATTTTAAATGATGTAGTATCTATACTCGTTACTAAAGCATCATGGCTGATTTTGATGATTAAATGGAGCTAACAGATGGATGACCATGGTATTCTACTGCTATCTCTGATGCATATGATGCTAGAACTGCAATGTCAACTGCTGATGCTGATGTGGCAACTGTAGATGTTGCCTCCACTGATGATACAGGCGATGTACATTTTCAGGTTCTAGTTGAGCTAATCGATAAAACATATCGGGGCTCTGCAACACAAACAATCACTGCAACTACAACCTATAACTAGTGTTTACAAAACACACCTTTTTTTCTTTTTTATTATGAATGGTAGGGATTTGCCTGTTATCTGTATAATCCTAGTCTATACTTGATAATTACAAACTTGATAAAATTCAATGACTGCAAAAACAATGTTAGGACTAGTAGTTCTAGCAGTCGGGTTAGGTACAATTCCTGCATTTGCCGAAATAGATACACCGTATCAACAATTCAGTAATGGAATACCTATACAAGAAATACAGTGTAGGGATTCCAAAGTTCTCATAGAGTCTCCACGAAATACTCCAGCTTGTGTAAATGAGAATTCTGTACAAAAACTAAAGAGTAAAGGATTTGTTAAAGTTGATGTTGTAAGTGTTGCAGAATTTGAATCAAACTATATTGATTCTGAATCAACATCTGTTGATGAAAATCAGAAAACATAGGATGATGATTCGATTAATTATGATGCAGAATTAATGTCAATTCTAGAAAAAGATTTAGTTCTTGTCAACAAGGAAATAAACCCAAATGCAATTTATGAGTGACCAAGATACACATACTACTACAAATGGCCAACATACGAGGTAACTTTTCCTAGAACAGCACAAGTTGGTGTTCCGTTTGATGTCGTCTATAACTATGCGTTTGTGATACCTGATGAGGAAACTGGAATCTATGTGAATTTCAATGAGCAATGCTCTGAAAATGATTGTGGACAAATGTACTTTTCAGCCAAAGTCTCTAGTTTTGTTAGTGTAACATCAGATAATTTGGAATACGCTCGTGATCTTATTGATGGCAAAACGATTCCAATGAGAAACTATACTATGTATCAACATCATCCAGAATTTGATAACACACGACCACTTGAAGAAACATTTACTTTTGTTATCAATGAACCTGATGATGCCTATAGAATAGGTGAAATCCATGTTAAGATACAATTGTGGCATAATGAGGATTTGGTTTACTTTTATGTAGGTGAAGATGGAAATATCATTTTTGATCCAATGATGAAAAAAGGCACCTTTGAAAATAGTTCATTTGCAAAGTCTGGTGTTCCATCTGTGATGAATACTGCATCTGTAATCCGAACAGAACTTGACAAGCTACAGGAACGAACCTATGATTGGACTCAACTTAGCATTCCAGCTCTAGTTGGTTTAAGAGATGGCCCTCCTCGTGAATTGTATGGATACTTTGCAGAAAAACTATTGCGTGACTATCTTGATGAAAATTATACCGAACTTTTGAGATCTTGGAATGTGACACAAACTTGGATAAATGACTTCTTATCTGCTAGGCCTGAACTAAAGTCTCAAACAATTACTGACTTTTTAACATCCTACACACTTCTGCCCCCAGCTTATGGGGAAGAAGCTACCGCCCCATGTCTAGTCAACATACTCCTCCATTCTCAAGACCATTCTAGATTACATAATTTTTAATTAGAATAAATTTTAATAGTAAAATCCCAAATAAACGCTAAAATGTATGACGACTATGAATCTCTGATTATTATTATTTCGGCACATAAAGCATTTGCAAAAACTGTTTCTGATTCATATCAAAATGAAATTTAGGAATTAGAAAATAAATTATCTGCTATTTAATTTTTATATTTGGAATGCTAATTTTTTAATTTGTTTAACCATATATCATACAGTGTTCGCATTCACAAATTTCTTGTTCTTTTGATTTTTTGAGACATTTTTTATGCTGTCCTGCTTGACATTGCACGCAAATTTCCTCCAGATTTTCAACAGTGGTATATTTTTTTGATTGATCAAATCCGAATCCTCCATCTTTTGGTCCTACCATGAACTCACTAAACTGGGGTTCTATTTTTACTTCACTAATTGATTGCTATTTTTATCGTGTCTTGCAAATTTTTCTTATGTGTTTCGATTATTCCTCGTATTTCAAAAGTATCCACATATCCACCAGCTGATGCTCGTGTTGCTTTGAGTAGATAATGTAGTGCTCCCTCTTCAATTTTCCCAACATAGTATCCGTATAGAAAATCTGCTTCATCTTCACATTTCCAAATCTGCTTGATTGCGGGAAATGTTTGTCTAATCTCTGTAGGAATCACTTGAATTCTTCTTTTAATGTATAGATCTAATGATTTTCTAATCGATGAATCTTGCAACATTTCTAATCTTCATTAATGGGTATTACTTTAGTCTTTTTTTTCATTCTTTGTTTTATTTTCCTCTGGATTATCCCACATGTGCATTGTCCCTCTAATCATATAAGACCCAACTATTATGGCAACTAATCCTCCAACTATGAACAAAAAGAATTTTCCAATATCTTTGATATTTGCCACGTTGATGATACCCTATCTGTCTAATTATAATTGTCTAAATTCAGTAATTAGATTCAATAATGAGTTTAAATAATTTTCTTCAAATGTCTAAAATTAAACAGGTTGCTGCCTGGATTGGAATTATTGGTGGTGGAATAGCATTTTTCTTCTTCTCAATAGAGATGGCAGAATTTATGCGATAGTTGTGAAAACTAAATACATTCAATTTTAAAATAATATTCATGATTACTAAAGAAATCAAGGATTTTCTGAATTTACAAAAACTAGGATATGTGGCAACTGTTACACCTGATGGAAAACCAAACATTTCTCCTAAAGGAACTATCATTGGATGGACTGGTGAAACATTAGCATTTGCAGATATCCGTTCACCTGACACTCTGAAGAATCTAAAAGGCAATCCCAATGTGGAAATTAATGTAATTGATCCTCTTATTCGTAAAGGATACTTGTTCCAGGGTAAGGCTAGAATTATTGATGATGGAACTTTGTATCAAGAAGTTTTGAATTACTATAGAAAAAAAGGAATCCGTAGTCCAATAAACGCAATTGTATTGATTGATGTGTCTGCTGTATCTGCTGTGATTTCACCTCTATATGATATGGGTATCTCAGAAAAAGAAATAAAATTAAAATGGCAAAAACATTTTTCTGATTTATGATTCATTTAGTGATTGTGTATTTTGTTTTAGACTTTCTAATTCTTTTCTAGTTTTCTTATGCTCTTCTCTTTCTTTTTCTAACAATGTCTGAATTTCATCTAATTCTTTTTGTGTTGTATTAAGTTTTGATTTTAGTGAGCCTACTACTGCACTTGCAGCCTCAATAATGCCTGCAGAACTTTTTTGATTTGTTTCATCTACTCCGATGAATTGTTTCTCTGATGGGGTTAGAATACTTGTATCCTCAAACGTGTCTTTTTTCTCTAATTCTTCTTTGGCATTGTATAATCTAGAATTTGCTTCATCTAATTCTTTTTCAACTTCAACTCGTTGTTTTTTGATGTTATGTAATGTTGCCTGTTCTTTTTCTATTTGTTCTTTAATCTCATCATGTTTTTTTGTAAATCCATCCAACTCTTCTTTTATTCTTGAATGGTCTCCTTCAGTTTTGGTGAATTCTTTAACTGATTTTGAATCTTTAATTAATTCTGATTTTTTATTTCTCTCTTTAATTTCTCTATATTGACGTTGAATGATATCCAGTTCCATCTTTTTTTGATTGAGTTCTTTTTTTACTAGCATTAAATTTCCCACAGTTGTGTCATATTCCCCTTTCACTGTTGTAATCCTTTGAGTGACTCCATCTAATTCTGATTGTTTTTCTGTTATCTCTTTTTGAATTTCCTCTGCTTCAAATTCTAGTTCTGTTTTTAGAGTTGATTCTTCATTTGATGTTTGCTCTTCTATTTTCTTTTTACCGAAAAACCCCATTATCTGTACCTGCCTTTTTCCAAAAGATGAACCTTTCTTATGCTTGTTTTACCCGTCCTCTGAAAAATCTGAGATAAAATCCGAGACTGCCAACAATTAATCCTCCAAATAATGATATTGTGCCTAATTCACGCATATCTTGGTAGATATTTGGAGCAAGAAATAACAATAATGCGCCGAAGATAATTAATGCAAATCCGCCGTTATTTTTTGAGTTATTGTGTTCCCCGTGAACCATGATTAAACATACTCTGAGAGTGTTTTTGCTACTTGTTTTCTACCTATGTCTGAAATGAATGGTCCTATTTTTGGCCCTCTAGAGGTTCCAAGTATGATTTGATATAATATTTTAAAGAAATCTTTTGGTTGCACATCATTTGATTTTGCAATTTGATATATTGTATTTTGAATGTCTTTTGGTTCTTCCTCTCCTCCAAGCGCATCTACAAGTAATTTTAATACCTTTTTTGCAGTTTCATCTAAATCTATTTGTACTTTTTCCTGTTCGTCAAATTCATTTGAATAGTTTCCTGCTAGTTCTATGAGTTTCTCTATTTCTGGTTCTGGATTTTTAATTACTCCATAATCTAGTAATTTTTTCATCACTCTTTCACTTCTATTTTCTTTGAATATCTTTGCTAATTCAATTAATAATCTATAGTTCACATGGGTGCTTGATTGCTTTGGAGGATTTAGGAGATTTACATATTCATACAGTCCTTTTGATTTTATCAGTTTTGCTTGGTTCTCTACTTTGATTCGCCCAAAGTAAATGTCTTCTAGTTCATTGTATTCACTCATCAATGATGGTATGTCGTCAAATCCTAGTTCTCTTGCACCTGTAATTCTTTTGTAAAGCAATAATAGAATTGATTTTGGACTGCCAAACTCTAGCCATTTTTGTGCAGTGATTACATTTCCTAATGATTTTGAGATTTTTTTCCCTCCTTTATCTAAAAACATCTCATACTTTACATGGTGTGGATGGGGGAATCCTAAAATTTCATCTGATACCCAATCATTTACTTTAACTGAATCCATAATGTCTTTGCCATATGCTTCAAATCTGATATCAAATGCTGTCCATCTTGCTGCAAATTCTACTTTCCAAGCAAGTTTGCCTAAATCTTTTGTAATGTCTGCTTCTCCAATATGGCCACACCCTTTGACCATTTTTGAGCCTATTTCTGTATCATGACAAGTGTATTTTACTTTCTTTTCATCTGTGATGTATTCTACTGCTTCTGCTGTATAGAGGCGATTACAATTTGCACAAACTGGAAAATATGGTAAATATTTTTGATATTTTTTTTGTCCAACTAATTCTGAAATTTTATCTCCTATCTTTGCACTGTTTTGTAAAATTGTGTGGATTTGCTTTTTTAGCAATCCTTGTTTGTAAGTATCAACAGCTCTTCTAAATTCATATTTTATTCCAACCCTTTCTAACCCTTCTAGCAGAATGCCACTCATGTGCATTCCGTATGAGTCATGACATCCATAAGGATCTGGAATTAATGATACTGGTTTTGCAATGTGTTCTTCTAAGCCAAACTCTTGCATTCCTTCTGGAATTTTTCTTAACCCATCTAGATCATCTGAATATGCAATTAATTCTGATTTGTATCCTAAATTTTCTAAAGCAAGTTTTACCCCATATGCTCTAACTGCATCACCTAAACTTCCGATATGTGGGACTCCTGATGCTCCTAAACCGCTCTCTACTCTAAGTAATTCTGTACTTCTCCCTAGAGATTCTTCACGTTCAAGTAACTCAGAAGCTAATTTATCTATCCAAGTTCCTTTTCCGATAATTTCTTGTTCTGTCATTTCTTTTCACTAGTTTAATGTCTTGGACATGTATGGCCCATATAACGAATACCCTAATTTTTGATAATATTCTCTTGTCCCTACTGCGCTAATTACTAAAAGTTTTTTAGCATCAAATTCTTCTTTTGATATCTTTTCAGCTTCTTTCATCAAATTTTTACCCAGCCCTGTGTGTTGAATTTCATCTTCTTCTTTTTCTCCCAGCTTTAATGATTTTCCATACACGTGAATTTCTCTTACTATGCATGTGTCTTCATTGATTTCATCTCTGTGTGCATCAACACTTGGTTTTCTTAATCTTAAAAATCCATAAATTGATTCATTATTGTCTTCATAGGATAAGAAAACTTCTTTTCCTCCAGATGAGTCATAATTGATTCTGTCTAATTTTACCTCTTCACCGTTTGATTTTTTATCTGTTAGCCCCACTTCCCTACATCTGATGCATTTGCACGAAAGTCCTTGTTTGGCTAGATTTTGATGTACGATTTGCCTTAGATTTCCCGATTTTGGTCCTGCAACTATCTCTGCAGGTGTGATTTCTCTCTGAACTCTCATGATTCTAACCCATTTTGGTACGTTTCGCTTTGCTTCTGTTAATACTTTGATCATATCTTCATCTGAATACGGGGTGTATTTTCCTTGCTTGTATTCTTCATACAGTGGTGTATTTTCAATAACTAGTGATGGATAAATTTTCAACATGTCTGGACGTAATTGTGAATCTGAAAACAATTTTTTAAAATCTGCAATGTCTTCTTCTGGTTTCACTGTTGGTAATCCGGGCATCATATGCGCAACCAGTTTGTATCCTGCATCTTTTGAAATTTGAAATGATTCTACTACGTCATTATAATTGTGACCTCTGTTGACTATTTTGTAAACGCGTTCTTGCAATGATTGGACTCCAATCTCCACTCTTGTAATTCCATAACTTAACATTAAATCCACATGTTCTTTTTTACAGTAATCTGGTTTTGTTTCAATTGTAAATCCCACGTTTCTTATTGACGCATGCTCATTGTTTGTTTTTGCCTCTTCCAAATTTTTTGAATCTGTTCCATTCAATGCATCATAGCATGATTTTATGAAGTCTTTTTGATAATCTTTTGGCATAAATAGAAATGTCCCTCCTACAATCACAACTTCCATTTTAGATGGATCATGTCCAAATGCAACCAGTTTTTCAATTTTTGAAGTGATTTGTAATTTAGGTTCAAATTCATTTTCTATTGCATTAAGTGATGATGGCTCCTTTCCTGTGTAACTGTTTGGAGAATTAAATTCAATTCCTCCTGGACAATATGTACATCTTCCATGTGGGCATGCATATGGTTTGGGCATTAATGCAACTACTGATACTCCCGATGCTGTTTTTGCAGGCTTTCTTATCAGTACTTTTTTTAATTTATCAAAATCTGCTTCTTTTACCATTGATAATATTTCATAATTTTTAGGAATTCTTTCTAGTGCATATTTTGTACAAATTTTTATAATTTCTTCTTTTACCTGTTTTTTACTTGGTTCTTGAATGGTTAGAAGGTTCTGAGTTATCTCATTACATGCTTTAGATAAAACAGGGTCAAGCTTGTTCATGAATATTCATATTGATCAGGACATAAATTCGTTAAATAATTTGAGATAATTGCTACTTATCTACGCCTATCTGTCTTTCTTTTAGTTGTCTTTTTAGCTGGTTTTCTCTTTACGACCTTTTTCTTTATTGTACTCTTTTTAGCTGGTTTTCTATTTGATGATTTTTTTACAATATTTTTTTTAATAGTTTTTAATTTGTTTAATTCTAATTGCATTCTTTTAATTTCTGCAATCATTTCTGTTCTAAATGAATCATTATTTGTATCTGACATGAGTTGAGATGAAGAATTTTCCACATCATTTAAGACTTGTTAATGAGTTATTCTGGTTTTGTTTCTATGGTTTTTGGAGATGTGTCTCCGCCTCTTTTCTGCTCTTTTCTATATTCCATCTTTAACCATATTGGAGTTATGATTGTAGTAACTGCAACCATAATTACTATTGTAGAGTATACTTCAGATGTAAGGATTCCTGCTGTTACTCCTACTCCTGCAACAATTAATCCTACTTCTCCCCTTGAAATCATTCCAATTCCTACTCTCATTCCTTGTTGTTTACTTTTCAAAAACAGCATTGCAGGTAATCCACAACCAAACAGCTTTGTTACAATTGCAACTACTATTATCACTCCGCTTAGCATTAAAATCTCCACATTGACTGATCGAAAATCTACCTGTGCACCTATTATTGCAAAGAATAATGGCGCAAAAATTAACCCTATCTTTCCAATATAATTTTCAATTTTTTCAAACACTTTGGTAGTTGACAATGCCATTCCTACTGCAAATGCACCTACAATCGGGGATAGTCCTATAGAACCTGCAAGTGCTGCTGCCCCAAAAAACGACGCAGTTGCTATGCCCTCCACACTGCCTTTTGCTTTCCATAATCTTGGTGTGATTATTTTTGGAATTACGACTACTGCAACAACTAGCATTATTGCAAAGAATCCTAATACTTTCAAAATTGTAATTGTAATTTCTGTAATGTCGATATTGTCAACTCCACCGTCTGATCCTGCAATTGATGATACAACTGATAACACTGCAATTGCTAAAATGTCATCTACTACTGCTGCCCCTATGATTAGTCTAGCTTCTGGAGTTTTAATTTTACCAAACTCACTTAACACTTGAATTGAAATTGCAATGCTTGTTGCCGTAAGTGCAGTTGCAATTAGCATCGATTCTAATGCTTGAAATCCGAATAATTGGAATATTGCAAGACCTGCAAAGAATGGAATTACTACTCCTAATGTTCCCACTGTAAATGATGCCTTTCCCCCTTTGAGGAATTCTTTTGGTGTCATTTCTAACCCTGCCATAAATAAAATTACAATTGCACCCATTTCTCCAAGTATTTTGATTTCATCGTTGATGTGAAGTAATTGTCTTCCGTCGACTACAAAGAATGCCCCTAAGGCAAATGGTCCTACGATCATTCCAGCTAATAATTCTCCTAAAACAATTGGAAGTTTTAATCTGAGGAAAAGTTCTGCCATTAATTTGGCTGCAAACAAAAGTATTCCTACCCCGATAATTGTTTCAATGAATTGTGCTTCTGCCATCTTTTCCTGATAAATGCTGAGAAATCTGTCATATAAGATGATATTGTCTTAAAAATTATTTTGTTGTTGTTAAATTAAGCAATTTTTATTGAATTTACAAAAACACCTTTCTTGGAAACGGTCTGTCCTATTTCTTGACTTTGAATTTTATATTTTTTGAATATTGATTTTATTCTTACTGCCTGATCTTTTGGTGCAACCACGCAGAATCCTACCCCCATGTTAAACGTCTTGTACATTTCTTCTGGTTTTACTCCTTGTTCTCCAACTAGTCCCATAATTGGTGGGATTTTTGGTAGTGAATCTATCTCATAGCCTATATTTTTGAGACGTAACAACTTGGTAAATGCACCTCCAGTTATGTGTGCAAATCCGTTGACTTTGCATTTTTGATTGATCTCAAGAACTGGTTTAGTATAGATTTCAGTTGGTTTTAGTAATGCATCCCCTATCACTCCCACACCTTTGACTTTGTCTTTGACAGAATATTTTGTTAATAGTGCTTTTCTTGCAAGCGAGTATCCGTTTGAATGAATCCCTGAGCTGTTTACTCCGATAATTACATCTCCTGCTTTGATTTTATTTCCTAAAACCATCTCTTTTTTTTCTAGTAATCCTACTGCCATTCCTGCTAAATCAAATGCAAATCCACTGCCTTCAATTACGTCTGGCATTATAGCTGTTTCTCCTCCTACAATCGGCATTGCTGATTTTTTAGCTCCTGTCACCAATCCCTCTACGATTTTTTTGAATATTGTTACATCGTTTTTATTTGCTGCAATATAGTCTACAAATGAGATTGGCGTTGCTCCAATACAAATTATATCGTTAACATTCATTGCGACACAATCAATCCCAATGGTGTTGTATTTTTTCATCATGTTTGCAATTACAACTTTGGTTCCAACACCATCCGTATGTGTAGCTAATAGTTTCCCACCTGGAATTTCTACAATTCCTGCATAATGTCCAAACCCATGTGTCATTTTTGCTTTTTTCTGTAGTTTGTGAGTTGATGAAATTAATTTTCCAATGGCTTTTTGACTTTGTTTAATTTTAGAAATATCTACCCCTGCTTTTTTGTAGGTTAGAGTCATAGTTTGTTGCACTTTTGCTGTGAATAAAAGAATTTGCCCATTACTTTGATCACATGTACATGCCAGATGTTTCTTCTCTGTGCTCTGCATATTTTTGAGATAATTCACTAAATTCTGAATGAATTTTGTCTTTTTCTTTTCGAAGTTCTACTGTGTCTATTTTCATATCATAAAATCGATTTAATGCCTCAATTAGAGTTACAGCTGCTGCAGAGTCTGGTGCTTCTTTGTTTGCCTTTGCCAATAGGGCTATTCCTTGAATTTCTCTTACTAGGCACTCGTTTAGTATGCCTCCTGGTATCCCTGTGATGAATCCTTGGGGAATCATACTGATGTCTTTATCTGCCATTGTTCTTACCAAATCCTCTTCTGCTGCACAGTATGCCTTATCATCATGTTCTGTACTTGCAACTCCATCTAAAATTACAATTTCTTTAGATCCTTTTTGAGCTGCCCAATCTAAAATGGATGACACTAGTGAGAATAATCTATCCATTCTCAATGTTACCTCACAAATTATTGTACAGATTGTTCCTTCCTTGTTTGCATAAAATCGAAATGGATGGCGTAGTCTACCTTTCATGAACACTGTTGATGGTGGCAAGTATTTTGATCTCATTACTGCTATTTCTTCCATGTCTAATTCTGTAATGATGTGGTTGATTGCAACAGGACCTACTAGACCAGCTCCTACAAATCCTGCAAAAATTATTGGACTTTTTAATTCTATTTTTTTGATTTCAAAAACTTCAGCTTCTGGAAATTCTTTTTGCACTGCTTATGTCGATTTGTCCTGACTAATTACTTTTGTCAATGTGTGGTTGCATGTAAAAATAAAAGAAATGGAATCAAGTTGCGTAATTGTTCTTTTGCATAAAGAGATTCAACATAATCCGTCCCTTGTCTGTGATTGTATAGATCACATTTACTCCCACTGCTTCTTTACTGATGAATTCATAATCTACACATAGGTGCAAATAATTTAGAAATGATTTTTTCATTCTTATTTTTGATTTTGAATACAGATTAGAGAATGTCATGGGGTTTCCTCTTAATTGGTATAGCAACTTCAATAGAGATAACGTGCTGTAATCTCGTGTTCTTGCTTTTACCGCATCTAGAACTTGCTCATCCCTATATATGATGAAATCCTTGAATTGATCTGCCACTTCTAGTGGCACATATGTCAGTCTTGCTCGCATTATACCGTATAGTACGGTACGTTACCTTATTAGTCTTTAACTTTAGCTTTATTGATCTTCCTAGCTGGTTTTTTTACACCTGATCGTGCCCAAATCTCCTTTTTTGAAATTAACTTGAATTGTTTGATTTGTGAAATTATCGCACATCATCTGATTTAAACGACCATTTGCTAAAATCAATTTGTGGAAATTGCAATTAATGCGATACTAACTATAGTTGGTATAGCCATGTTGTGCTTTGGTGGTAATTGGCTAGTAAGTGGAGGTGTTACAATTGCACGAAAATTCCGTATTAGTAATTTTGTAATTGGAATGACTATTGTTGCATATGGTACTTCGACTCCTGAACTTGCAGCAAGTGTTAGAGCGGTTGGAGAACATAGTGCAATTATTCTTGGAAATATTGTTGGAAGTAACATTGCAAATGTTGGTATGGTGATTGGCATTGCTGCAATACTTGTTCCTCTTACAGTAAGTAAATCTACATTGCGAAAAGAAATTCCAATTATGCTGGGTGTTTCTTTTTTGTTAGTCATACTATCTATTGACGGTGAACTTTCTCAATATGATGGAATTTTACTGCTTGTTGGTTTGGGTATATTTGGTTATTATACATACAAAAATGCAATAAAACAAAGGGCAGAAAATAAGGAAGAAATTCAGCAAGGTACAAATAATTTTTATCTAAAATCTGTAGGATTAATTGGCATTGGCGTTGTTCTTTTATATGTTGGTGCAATACTGACAGTTGATAATGCTGTAATTTTGGCAAAAGAATTTGGATTGTCTGAAAAGATAATTGGGTTGACTGTGATTGCAATTGGGACTTCTCTTCCGGAATTAATCACTTCTGTAATTGCAATTAGGAAAGGTCATACTGACATTGGTGTTGGAAATATTATTGGAAGTAACATCTACAATATTTTAATGATCATGGGAGTTGGTGCTGCTCTTGGTGGGGTGATGGTTGGTGCTGATGTTTATGTTGATTATGCGATTATGATTGCTTTTAGTCTCTCATTACTCGTTGCTTTGAAGACTGGAATCATTGGTAGAATTACTGGAATTTGTTTGGCCGTGGGATATGTGGCTTATCTGATAATCACTTTCTTCAAGTAATTTGTGCCTAAATTTGGGATTAAATGGCATTTGCTGAAATATTTTCGGCCTTTAATGATGGTGTGATGGATGGAAGCGATGCCCATTGGATGACATTTCTTTGATTATTTCCAATAGCTGAAATGTTTTTCATCATTGTTGGAAGGTTGTGGATTATTCTTACTGATTTTCCTGGGCCTATTATTTTTCCGTTTTTAATAATTCTAATTCCACTTCTTGCAGTACATGAAAAATCTCCTCTGATTGGATTCACTGCATACGTATACCATAATCTTCCTACCAATATCCCATGTTTGGTTTCTTTGATCATCTCTTCTTGAGAATACTCTCCTGGTGTAACTGTAAGATTGTGTGGGGCCGACATTGGAATGGGCTCGGAACTTCGACCCATTGGAGAATCTGGTCGTGATGCATTACCTGTCGATTTAACTCCTTCTTTGTAACTGTCAAAAAGATTTGAAAAAGTATTTTTAAAAATACCTTTTTCCACTAAATTTCTTTTTACTGTTTTTATCCCTTCGTCGTCTACTGATTTTGTACCCATTCCTTCTGGAATGCATGGATCATCTACTAAGTTGAATTGCTCAATTGCTATTTCTTTTTCAAAACTATTTGAAAAACAACTTTTTTTTCTGAAAATGTTTTAAAATTAAAATTTGATGCTATTACAAATGCTAATAATTCTCCAACTGAATATGGCTCAAAAATTATAGAATATATGTCTGAATCGATTTTTTGTGGATTTATAGATTCAATGCACATTGTTTTAGCATCATTTCCTATTTGTTTTGAAGAAAAATTTGACAATGTTCTTCCACTTGCATGCCCAATACCTGAAACTGGTATTTCTCCGTATTCTGATTCTGCATTAATGATTCCTGAAATGTATGTTGCTTTTTCAGTAAAATTTAATCCGTTTGAATTCAGCAATTCAAAATTTTCAGATATGATATTGAGTGATCCTGTAATAGTATTCACTTTATCGTTATTTGCTGAATTAATCATATCTTGTGCGATATCCATACATTTAGAGCCTGAAATCTTTTCTAATTTTTCATCAAATGTTCCTTTCAACACTGTATGTTCTACTTTGTATGGTAGTCCTGCCCAAAATTCCCTTGATCGAAGATTTGATGATATTTTAAATGACTTGTCAATCGCTTCTTCTATTTTATCTTCATTGGTTGTCTTCATTGACGTGATTTTTTTATTGTGAATTAATCTAATTCCAAAATCCTCATTAAAATTTTGTTTAATTTCTGCAATTTCCGAGTCTGTAATTCTTACAGTTGTAATTTTTTTCTTAACTCTAATAATGTCACATTCATCAATTCCTATTTTTTTTGAATAACTTAGTGCCTTTTCTAAGGCTGACAAATTATTGTTTCCTGGGATTTTTGTAATTAAATTTATTTATTTTAATCAATTCCACATATGATCCAAATTGAGTATCTGTGACACTATCTAGCTTGTCTTCTACTTTGTCTTTTCCATCAAACTTTTTTAGAATTCCATAATGTGTATTTCTTTCAGCAGGAATTCTTCCAATCTCTTTTACCATTCTTCTGATTTCTTTTGGTTTTAACAACTGACCATATTCTGAACCTGCAGATGTTGAAATGCTCTCGTTGATCAAAGTTCCTCCAAAATCATTTGCCCCCCACATAAGCAACAACTGTGACATTTTTTGTCCTTCTTTTACCCATGACATTTGAATATTATCAATTGAATTATTCAGCATTATTCTTGAAACTGCATGAGTAAGTAAAACATCATTTCCACTGCCTCCTTGTCTTATGCCTTTATGTAATTCATGTTTGTACATTGGTGCTTCAGTATGGATGAAATTTAATGGGACAAATTCTGTAAATCCGCCTGTCTCTTTTTGAATATCTCTTAATTTTACAATGTGTTTTACCCTGTCTTCAAGTGTTTCTACATGTCCAAACATCATAGTTGAAGTTGTATTGATTCCAATTTTATGTGCACTCTTGATTACTGCCTCCCAATCTTTTACACTAATTCTACCTGGGGATATTTTATCTCTTAATTCTTGGTCTAGAATTTCTGCAGATGTTCCAGGAAGTGTATTTACTCCTGCTTCTTTCATTCTTTTCAAAAATTCTTCAATTGAGACATTCGAACATGCTGCTCCGTATAGAATTTCTTCAGGGGAAAATCCATGAATGTGGATATCTGGAATCTCTTTTTTGATATCTTTGCAGATACTCTCATACAAACCTCCTTCCATATCTGGTGGCAGTCCTGCTTGAATGCATACCTCTGTTGCTCCTAATTGATATGCTTCTTTTGCTCTACGTACAATCTCTTTATTTGGAAGGAAATATCCTTCCTCTTCTCTAAAATCTCTACTAAATGCACAAAATCCACATTGTTTGATACAGACATTTGTAAAATTGATATTTCTATTTACTACATATGATACAATATCTCCCACCCTTCTCTTTCTTAGTTCGTCTGCAACTAGACCTACCAAATGAAAGTCTATCCCTTGAGCATTGAATAACACTAATCCGTCTTTTGCAGATATTTCTTTTTCAGATAATGCATTGTTTAGTATTTCGGCAACAATAGGATCTGCATTTCTAAAAAGTGAATCTATGTTGGTTATCATCTCCAATATTCCCCTTTTACGAATCCTTCCTCATTTTCAATGACTGCCATCTTATCTCTTAACTCTTTACTAATAAAAGAAAAATATTCTGGGTATATTGGGAATCTGCATTTTAAATCAAAACCTGCTTTCTTTGAATTTTCATCTACTTGGTCAATTTCAGGCCAAGAAAATTCTGGATTTACGAAATCTGGTGTAAGTGGAGATATTCCTCCCCAATCATTTATTCCAACTGATAAGAAACTTTGATATGATTTTGGAGATAAATTTGGTGGAATTTGTATATTCATTTGTGGCATGATGATTCTTGATAATGCCACAACTAGTTTGAAATATTTTTCATCAGCAGATGGTTCATCTTTCATTCTTGTATCTGGTTTTGGTTGAAAGTTTTGTAAGATTACTTCTTGAATATTTCCATGTTTGTCGTCAAGTTGTTTTATTGCAAATAATGAATCAATTATTTCATCAATCGTTTCTCCAATACCTACCAGAATGCCTGTAGTCATTGGAATGCCTAGTTTTCCAGAATTTTCCAAAATTTCTAATCTTGTTTTTGGTCTTTTACTTGCTGCTAAATGATGGGGCATTCCTTTCTCAGTTAGTCTTTCACTAACATTTTCTAACATTATTCCCATTGACACATTTGTTTTTTTCAACTCTTTCATTTCTTCATAATTTAGATTTCCGGCATTTGTATGTGGAAATAGCCCCATTTTCAATGCCAGTTCTGAAGAATGGATTAGATATTCTGCAGTTGATTTGAATCCATTTTCTTTTAACCAGTCTCGAGCTTCTTGATACCTTTGTTCTGGTTGCTCACCTGTAACAAATAGCGCCTCAACACATCTGTATTTTTTTGCAAGTGTTAATAATTCTGATATTTGTTGTTTTGACATTAAAGAAAGTTTTGCTTCTCCAGGCTCAGACTTGTATGTGCAATAGGAACATGTATCTTTACAAAGATTAACAATGTTGAAAAATGCTTTTTTGGAAAATGTTACAGATTCTTTTTTAAATTTTTTCCTTAGATTTTGTGAAACTTGGAATAAATCATTTGGATTTTTTATTGCATTTTGATAAATGTCGATGATATCTTGACGAGAAACTGGTTTATTCTCTAAAATATTGTTTAAGCTCTCTGAATCAAAAACAAGATTATTCAACAGAAGAATTTCTTGTTAAGAAGTATTTATGCTTGTATTGAATTATTTTTAATTTGGTCTTTCTTCTAGTGTAATTGTGACATTTGTACTCCTGCCATCTCTTAGTACTTTTAAAACCATTTCATCCCCTACTGATTTTGCTCTTTGTAGGTGTATCAAAATATCATCAATTTTTCTAACTTCGATTTCATCCACTGCTAAAATAATGTCTCCTCCCATCGGATAGTTTACTCCGTCAACCTCGATAGTTTTATCTGAACCAATCATTCCTGCATCAAATGCTGGACTGTCTTCAACAACTGTAATTACTAGAAATCCAATTGCGTCCTTTAGATTCAACACATTTGCCATATCTGGATCAATGTCTCTACCTGCAATTCCAATCCATGGGTGTTTGTATTCTCCATTTTTAATTATTGTTGGAACAATTTTTGCAATTGTTTGTGATGGAATTGAAAATCCTACACCTGTAAATTCCCCTGTTCCTGATTGTATTGCTGTGTTGATTCCGACTATTTCTCCGCGCATATTGAGTAATGGTCCTCCAGAATTACCTGGGTTGATTGCCGCATCTGTTTGAATTACATCTGGAATTTGATAATTTGATTCTGATGGGAGCAGTCTGCCTAACTGACTAATAATTCCTGATGTCATGGATCCTGAAAGTCCAAAGGGATTGCCGATTGCTGCTATCTGCTCTCCCACTTTGAGATTGGATGAATCTCCAATTGATAATGGATGTAATAGAGATAAATCTGCATTGACTTTGACAATTGCAATGTCTGTATATTCGTCTGACCCAATAATGCCTGCATTGTATGATCTGCCGTCTAGAAATGTAACAATTACTTTGTTTGCATCTTTTACCACATGTGCATTTGTGATGATGTGCCCTTTTTTATCAAAAACAAAACCTGATCCTACGCCGCCACTTGTTTCTTCATCTTGCACTTTTTGTACATTAACCCTGACCACTCCTGGCTCTGCTTTTTCAAAAATTTCAATTAGTGATAAATTCTTGGAAAATGATGGCGCTGTTTCTTTAACTGCATCATTAATTTCTGGCTTTAATGATTCTGGTGGTGCAATAAACAATACTGCGACAATGGCAATTACCATTGCAGCTCCTATAGACCCTCCTACCAATACTCCTGATTTGTCCACGAGATTTTTTATTCTCTATTTTCTATCTAAAAGGCTTGCTATACACTGATTGAACTTTGACTATGATCTTTCATAGAATAACTTCGTCCTCTCCATGTAACTGATGATTTTCTTTTTGCCTGTAGCAATCCGCTTAAAAATCCCAGTACTACGACGAAACTTCCTAGTGGTGCAAATACTGCATATTGCAATCTCAACTTTAATCCAGCTTTTACTTCAATGACTGCACCCACGTAAATTAGACTTGACGCAATTGCTGATACGATACAAAGTATTCTTGCCGATGTTGTCTCCGCTGACACTGCTGCTGACATTGCAAATATTGGAAATGGGACAAATAATAAAAATACTATCGCAAAAAATATCCCTATTGCAATTCTTCCACTTTGAAGATAAAGTGGTATCATTAGCCTCTTTAGGGCATTCCACAATGTGCTCTTGTCTCTGGCCCATATCGCATCAACTAGGTGTTCTGCACGTACCATTTTCATTTTATACCCTGCTTCCTTTACTTTTTTCCCTAATGCTCCATCTTCAATAATCTCTTGTTTTACTCCCTCATGCATTCCAATTTCTTGATATGTAGTTTTTTTCAAAATGAAAAAACTCCCAAAAAAATAACCTGTTTTTTTATTTGGGTTGTTTACATTTAATGCTGAAAACCTAGTGTGCAAAAACGTTGAAATCATTGGAAGTGTAATGTTTGTCCAAAAATCAAATGTGAGCATTTTTGGTATTGCAGATAATGCATCTAAATCAAATGAATTCAAGTGTGACACTGCTAGTGTTATGATGTTTTCAGCATGCTTTGTATCTGCATCTGTGAATAGTAACAATTCCCCTGTTGCTTTATCATATCCTTCCATACATGCCCAATTCTTTCCCATCCATCCATCTGGTTTTGGTCTTGCAGAAACTGGAATTATATTGGAATGTTTTTTTGCATACTCTGAAATTATTTTCCACGTTGAATCTTCTGATGAATCATCAATTGCTATAATTTCATAGTTTTGATAGTCTTGTTTGATTAGGGAATCTAGACATTTTCCTATGAACTCTTCTTCATTTCTAGCTGGTAAAATTATTGAGACTTTGGGGTTTGTTTTTGAAGTATTTTTAAATTTATCCAGGTATGGCGTTAATCTAAAAGAGTCAATCATTGATTTGAGTAGAAATATCCAAGCTCCGCAAACTCCGATTAAAATTACAGTTAATGTGTAATTGAAAATATCTAAAATTAAATCCATGAATTCTATCTCTCGATTTCTTCTTTGATGCTTTGCATAGCTTGCTCTGTTCCACTTTTGATGTGCTTTTTAATCATCCCTGTAAACATCCCCATCATACCTGTCAGTCTGATATCCCAGTATGTTGAAAGTATTGTTTTTTCATCTTTAGCTGTAAGGGATACTATTTTTTCACCGTCGATGATTCCCTTTGTGAATTTTGTTTTAATTTTCTCTTTGGGATAAATTTTTATTTCTTGTAAGCATTTTTGATCTCTGAATGCAATTGTAACTTCTCGGTTGATGGTATTTCCTTCTTTTGAAATATTCCTGACTTTTTTTGTTCCTCTCCAAAATTTTGGCTCATTATCTATATCTGAAACTATATCCCACACTTTGTCAATTGTTGCATTGATTTCCACTTTTACTTGGATTGTAGCCATGTGTTGCAATCATTTGTTCTGCATTAAATATATTAAATTCTGCTTATGTGCCGCCTTAATGAGGCACAAATCGTTCTCTAAAAAAATTCATTATACCTAAAATTATTTATTTGTAGAATCTAACATTGTTAATGCGTAACATGATGGCACAAACCCCATTTACTAATATTCGATTTCACACATTAAGAAAATCTGTGTGCAATCTAGGCATGCATAATCTTGGTAAATGATAGATCATTTTATCTGAACATAATGTTATTTTTTTAATTGGTCAATATTATTAATATTGAGTTACCCCTAAGAAAATATGAAAGATCCTACTATTGCATATAAAGAAGGATTAGAAGATATGCTAAATTTGGTTAAAGAAGGACAGTATGGGAACTGCTTTAACATCGCAAAAAATTTAACGAATTTTAGTTGGACAATGGAATTAAAAGATGAAGTATTCACTAGTGAAATTTTAGAAGCTATTTTTAGCCAAATGAATGACACGATAAAAGAATACAAAATGCCCGATCCTGCAAAAGATGAATTAAAATCATCACTAAGTAAATGGATGGAAGAAGTAATTGATGCGTATAATGTACGAGATTTACCTACATTGTATACATCGTTAAAAGAATTAAGATATGCTGCAACATACACTCAGTTAAACGCATGGCAGAAATACCCTAAAAATTCTAATGATTATGGAGATTTATAATAAATGACCATGTCGATAAAAATAAAATCAAGTACACAAAAACCAATGATCTCTGAACTCATTGGAATTGAGAATAAATCCCCTGAGGAAGCACACAAGGCAATTGGTGTTGTTTTGTATGATCAATACAAGACAATTGATAAATTAAGAAATAACAATAAAAAATTATGGTTAGAAATACAACAATACAAAACAAAAGGTTTCAATGCAGAAAATAAAAACCACTCACAAATCATAATGGAAAAAATTTGGGATAATAAAGAAGATGATTTCTGGGACACTTTTTGAGCCTCAAGAAATTATTTTAACACATGTGGCTTTTCCTAATCAAGAATTTAAAAAAAGACCTGTGTTAGTGATTTCAAAATTTTCAAAGACTTCTTCTAGGGATATTTTCGTTTGTCTTCCTATAACTTCAGCTCTTTATGATGATACATTTGCAATTAAAATCAAAAATTCAGATATTCAAGAAGGATTTTTTCCTAAGCCTAGCCAAGTCTTATGTCAATACTATTTTACGGAATTAAAAACTGATATCGATAGAAAAATAGGAAAAATAACTCCGCAATTCTATCAAACTGTAAAATCAAAGATTCGTACTGATATTTTAGATGTTTAGAATGATGCAAATTTTGCGTTAAAATGATGATGATGTTTCTATCTGAGCCTGATGGTTTTTTTAATTTTACTAGGCACTAAAAACCCATTAAGGTTCTGCTTAATATCCGGCTAAAATATATTAGATCCCACCATATTTGGAATAGACTGTGATCGGTAACATGCCTAAAATCCGGAACATTAACTCCAGTTCCAATGGCGTTTGCCATTCTTCGGTCACAGTCACTTAAAATTTAAAAGAAAATGAAACTGACAAAATACATGCCAAAAATTGAAACTTTGGATGGTGCTGGTTTTTGGAAAAATGCGTATGCGCATCAACGGGGAAAATTATTACAAAAAGTTAATGTCCCCGATGATCAAATTACTGCACTAGTTAACAAAAAGTATATGGAAATTCCTGTAGCTTTAAGATATGAGATTGAAACTAGTGGAATTGATAAAAAAGAATTACAATGACATTCGAAATTTATTTTAACGGGAAGAATTAGATTCAAACATGTCTACTATATCTTATGATGATTTTGCAAAGTTGGATATTAGAGTCGCAAAAATTATTGGAACCGAACCTATTGAAGGGAAATCCAAAATCATTAAAGGTAGAATTGATTTGGGCAATGACGATCAACGAGATGTAATAATTGGTGGCGCACAATATTACCAACCTGAAGATATTGTGGGGAAAACTGTGATTGTTATTGCAAATCTTGAACCTAAAAAAATGGCTGGGGTTGAATCCAATGCAATGCTGTTGGCTGCTGATGTTGATGATAAACCCTTTTGGTTAACTGTTGCAGAAGATGTTCCTTTAGGAAGTCCCATCAAATAATATTATTTTTGAATCATTTCTTGTTTAATAATAATTAATGACCTGCAAAAGTGGTCATTAATTTTTTTAATTCATGATTATTATCTTCATCTATACCCAAGTTCTGTTGCGTTAGCGGAGCTTGGCTCATAATCTTATTCCTGTTGCGTGTCGGAGCTTTTTGGTCATAAATATTTCAATTTGGAATCAATCTAAGTGTTGGTCCAGGTTTTCTTATGGAAATATCAGCCTTGCTAATTCCACTCATACCAAATCGGAACCAATCTCTGGCTACAAATTGGACATCCAGCAGATTCTGGCTCTAAATTCAAATCCAATTTGCAATATGATAGATCACCTAGCCATGTCAAAACATGATTCTTTGCTCTGATTCCTGCATGAGACAACAAGTAATGAAACGTATGAAAGACTGATTTTCTAACTCCCGCATTCCCTACATACCAACCGTTATGTCCAAACGCATTTGTAATGTTTCTATATGAACCAAATCCCACCATGTGAAAGTGTGGAGACCAGTACCACTTGCGATTCTTGAACCTAAATGGATGAAACACGACTGCACCGCCAACTATTCCTGCACGTTTCAGTATTTTTCTTAGTTCCTGCTTCATCTCACCATATGATTTGCCATAAAGATATCGTGGAACACTAAAGAAGATATGGATTGGTTTTTCTCCTTTGTTTTGTTTTTGATATGCCTCAATTCTATGAGTAGATCTGTTTGCCTGCCTGCCAATCCATTTTACAAAACATACCTTGCACTTTGCCCGAAAACATGAACGCTGGTACTGTTTGAGGTACACTTTTTTTCCATACCCCATTTTATGATGAGTCTTTGAGTTAAGGCATCCCTTTGCCTCCCATATCCCACAGTCCTCATGTGGCTCTACAGTTGCAGAAAGTCCCCATGAATCATACTGGATGGTTTGCCAGTTAGTCAGTGCTTGGTATTTCCAAAAGAAATCTTCACTGAATCCTATGGGAATTTTACTTTGCTTAAAGGTTCTTGTTTAATAATTATTAATGAAAATATTTTTTTTGATTTGTGATGTTAATCATAAATCATTAATTTTTTTTCTTCTAATAATGAGTGTAAATTGTTTACAGAACGATACACATCTTCTTCATGCTTAGCTCCTGTACAGACAAGTTTTCCTGATGAGAATAACAAAATCACTGTTTTTGGATCTACCATTCTGTGAATTAGTCCTGGGAACTGTTCAGGTTCATACATGCTTCGAGGCAATGTCCTTGCAGCTTGTTCTAAGTGGATTTTTCCACCCAAGTTGATAGATGCAACAATATTTTGGATTGTTACTGCTGCATCTTTTTTGACTTTAATTCCTCCTTTTCGAAGTGTTTGCACTACTATTTTTACAGCTTTTCTGGCCAATTCTTCTGATTTTGAACCCGTACACACCATTTTACCTGAAGTGAAAATCAAAGTTGCTGTTTTTGGAGTCTTTAATCTAAAGACTAATCCTGGAAATTGATCTGGGTGATACTCTACATCTGGAAATGTTCTAGTAATCTCATTCAAATCCATCTTTTGCATTACGTCTGCAGAAGCTACGACGTTTTCTACACTTATCATGGGTTTTGTTTGTGGCATATTTGGTTTTTTTTGTGTTTGAACTATAATAAAAGCACTCGCCATCATTTCATCTGTAAGACACTTTTTCCTTCTTGATGCTTGCTTTGGTTTTTGAGGATGGAACGAATGCTTTAATTTGGTTCTAAGGGATTGTGATTCTAGTGAATTTCACAAATATTGATTTTGATCAGCTGTTTTCTATGAGTGATGATTCAAATCCTCTTATGATGCTGGTTTGGATTCTTCCAATAATTCTTTTTGTATTTTATGGACAACAAATCCAGCTATTTGTTACCTCTCGAGAAATTAAAAAAGGAATTAAAAAATTAGAAAGTTTTAGAGATGAATCCAGATCTGAGTTGATTAATTATGTAAAAAATAATCTAAAAGCAAAAAATGATCCTACAAAAAAAATTGATAGATTCTTAGATTATTTTACGATAATGCCTGTAGATATGGATCCTAATGGAATTGTTGATAAAGTACGTCACACTGTAAGGTCTAGAGACGATTATACACGCGAACATGTCAAATCCCTCTGCTCTGAAATGACTGATATTGAATTATCTAAAGTCCAAACCCTGCTTGAAATTGCTTCGTCTTTACAGCTGATTTACAAAATAGTTAATCACATGTTTTTGACTGCTAAAAAACAAAATAACTATCCTTTAATTTTGCCTTTGCAAATGATTCTTCCTTTCATAATGGAGCAGGCAGAAGCGATGAAAGAAGCGATTCCTGCATTTAAAACAGGCCAGCCTGTTGGTGATGGGATTGGTCCTATGATTGTTGGAAAAATGATGTTAAATCATGAAAAAGAAATTATTTCTTTCCAAACTTCTCTTGCAAAAATTGATTTTGAAGATAGGGCATTGTTTCTTTTAAAAGCTAAAGGTCCTGGTTCGACTGTGGGAAGACCTGCTGATGGACTGGAAAAAATTATCTCTGAAAATAAAATTGATGTGATAATAATGATTGATGCTGCACTGAAAATGGAGGGTGAGGACTCTGCATCAATAGCTCAGGGTTTTGGTGCAGCTATTGGTGGTATTGGTACTGAGCGATTTCAAATTGAAGTAATTGCCACTACTAAGAACATTCCAATATTCTCTATTGTTGTAAAACAATCTGTAAAGGAGGCAATAACCTTGATGACCAAAGACATTGCTGATACTGCAGAAGATGTTCGTACCCAAGTCAACGAAATGATTCATGAAAATTCTCTATCTGGACAATCTATAGTGATTATTGGGGTTGGCAATACCTCTGGAATCCCATAATGATTTTCTCAAAGAAAAAAATCACTACTGAATATACTGTAGAACAATGTACAAAATGTAGAACTTTGAGGAAACGAAAATTCTCTGATGGGGATACTTTGTTTTCCGAACTCTCAAAATGTAATTCGTGTGATGGCTTGACTCGAATTGAGAAAATATTTGGCGAAACTATAGAATAATAATTTTTACATTACTCTGTTTTGTATTTCAAGTTACAGGAAGGACAAAACCATGATGTTGTTTCTCCCTGCTCTTTAAACATAAATCCGCCACATTTTGGGCATGGTCTTACTTCTTCACTCACAAGTTCTCCTTGTTTTTATTCGTCTCTGGTTGTTACAGTGACCCCGTTTTCATTGGGAATGAATGTGTGCTCTGCCTGTGCTACTCTTTGTTCGTTAACTTCAATTAGTACTGGATATGCTTGAACTGCTTTTTTCTTTACCAGAAAGTCTAATAGTTCCCTTGCTTTCTTTTCTTCCCATTCTTTTACAATCCATCGTAATGCAAATGGTAACATGTTACAGTTATCCCATATGAAATCAAGTAATCTGTCTGCTTCATCATTTTTTGTTTTCTTTCGTGAAGTTAATGCAAAAATATTTTTTATATTTCCATTTCTGACAAATCCCCCTCCTTGCTCTGTTGTTACAAATGGTTCACACGCATAAGCTGTATTTTCTGATAGTGAAAACCCTCCAATTGACCAAATATTTGGAATTGATTTTCCTGCATGAATTGTATATTGATCCAATGAATGGCCACTGAGATTTGCAATTGGTTTGAATCCCATTTTTTTAATAGTTGTTTCAATAGTTCTTCCAATGTCACTTGCTTTGACACCAGTTTTTATCATAGACATTGCATTTCCTAAAGATTCTTCTGCAGCTTGAACCAATTCGTCAAATTGAACATCATAACAAACAGTAACTGCGGTATCTGCGATGTATCCGTCAATCTGAACCCCAAGATCAATTTTTACTAAATCTGTATCTTTGATTGTAATGGGATCATTTGGTTCTGCAGTATAATGAGCTGCAATTTCATTAATACTGGCATTGACTGGAAATGCACACTTTGCTCCTCTTTTTTTAATTTCTCCTTCTACTTCTTCACAAATATCAAAGACTGTTTTACCTATCCAGTCTTTTTTCCTGACTATTTCTCTTACTTTGGCAGCAATTTTCCCTGCTTTTACATACTTTTCAATTTGCACGGTTTTGATTCCTTGACTGCCTTTAAAATGATTATCTGTGAAGCTTAAATTGGGCAATTTCTGTGATTTACTGGGATCGTGGTCTAGCTTGGTATGATTCTGCGTTTGGGACGCAGAGGTCGCGAATTCAAATTTCGCCGGTCCCATATCATTATCTTATTGTCAAATCGATTCATAATGTAGTTGCCGAGCAATGAGGAAGAGTTAGAGAAATGACTTTGAATAAAGTAAACTAATAGAGTCTGAGCTCCGGTATGTTTTTATGAATTATTTTACTTTTTGAATTTATTGAAATTTGACAGACGTGATATTGTTTTGATTGTGGGACTCTTCTTAATTGTACTTGGAATTACTCAGTATGTTCCATTTCATTATTCTGCATTAATTGGGGTGCTGCTATATTTTGGAATGAAATTGTATGTACAAAAGAGTCGACAGTCGATCAAAAATGCTATTGGAAACGACATTTGTATGGAATGTGGTTCTAAAATCATTGAAAAAAAGTGTCCAAAATGTGACTGTTCTTAAGACTAATTCCTACGCATGCCTTAATACTGAAAAATCGAGTTAATTGTTGATGGTTTTAAGATATCTGACTTTAACTATTAGCTCAACTTTTCCTCAATCCCCTTCTAAAATGAGTCCTTTAGCTAATCAAACTAGGAATCAACTATGAATCGTACTCTGCCACTAGTCTTTTCTATACTCTTTTTTGCAGGAATTCTAGCTCCGGCATATGCTCAAACTACTGAAAATGTAGTAATCAATGAAGTTGACATTAATCCTCCTGGCAATGATTCCTCTTCTGTTACTGAATGGGTTGAATTGTACAATCCAACTGATTCTGATATTGATATTGGGGGCTGGAAAGTTGCATCCACCACTGTTCTTAAAAAAACAATGTTCATATCATCTGGCACTGTGATTGAATCTGGTCAATTTCTAACCTATTCATACCAGAGTGTTTGGTTTACTGATGCAAACGAATCTGTAGAACTTTTAGATGAAAATGATGTAGTGGTTGATAAAACTCCGTTTATCACTGATACCAAAAATGATTTTACTTCTTGGCAGAGAATTTACGATGGATATGATTCTGATGGTGATGCTGATTGGAAATTTGTAACTTCTACTGCTGGTTCATCAAACGGGAAACTAATACAAACACAAACTGCTGATGAAATTACTGTAACTGTTTCCTCAACAAAGTCTTCTTATCTTTTTGGTGAAGTTGCAACAATTGAAGGCAGTATTTCTAAAGAAATTCTTACTGTTCAGCCTTATTTCCTACCTACTCAAATTTTTGTAAATATATCTGGTCCTAATTTTGATACGATTATTCCCCTGTATTCTGATTTAAATTTGAATTATCGTACGACCCTTAGTTTACATCAGGTACTTGGAATTAATGAAGGCCTTTATGATGTAACTGTAAGTTATGGCGGTGCTACTGCAAAGACTAGTTTTTCAGTAGGGTATGAAATTGCTGAACAAGAAACTAAGCAAGATGAACCAATAAGTATCGTCACTGACAAGTCACAATATATTCCAGGACAAACTGTTTCAATAACTGGATTTGCTACTGATATAATTCCATTTGAGGGAATGAAATTTACTGTCACTGACTCTGGAGATAAATTAATCGCAAATGGTAATCTTTTCCCTACTGATGGTGAATTTACAACTAGTATTTTCATTGGTAATGTTGATCCTGCCTATGGAACTTATGATATTCTTGCTGAATATTTTGACAAATCTGCATCAGCAAGTTTTGAAGTTGTAAAAGATGTAAAAGAAGATGTATCAATTTCTCTTTGGACTGACAAAGTAGCTTATGATATTGGTGATAAAGTCAAAATCACTGGTAGGGTCAATGACGTTTGGATTAGTACCTTGGATTTGGAGATATTACAAACCAAGCAATCCTCAACTGGTTCATCTTTGGGAGTAAGTGATGCTGGATTTAAAATTCTAGATGGCGTGCAAGTTGCCGGTGATGGGTTTTTCAATTATTATTTCACAATTCCAGATAGTCTAAACAGACTAGGTGATTATAGAATTAGTGTTTCTAAAGATATTGGTTCTGCTTATGTTGTAATTCACGCCGTTACAAATCCTGGTGAGTTTGTCGCCTCCAATGATCCGCTTACACTACTATCTGACAAAGAAATCTATGAGGTTGGTGACACTGTGATTGTAAGTGGATTCATCAGAAATCCTTCTGCAAATTCTAGCTACCTAACAACCGGTCCAGCTGTTAATATTGATATTTTTCATGAAGATGGCACTCCTTTAGAAATCGTCACATTGGCTGCTCAACGTAATGCCAATGATGGTAATTCTGTCACATATGATTTTACTGCAATACCTGGAACTTCTGGCAATTACATGGTTCAAATTGATTTATCTCAAAGTATTTTTTCCAAGGGAAACTATGTAATTAAATCGCAATATTCTGGACATACTGCTGAGAAAACTTTTACAATTATTGATACTCTTGATTTGGCTGACGGTGCCATTATCTCACTTGACAAAGAAGTTTATGGCTTGGGTGAGACGATATATCTTACTGGCATTGTCCCCCCAACTGCTATTCAGGGAGTTGACATATCCATAACCCGACCTGATGGCACTGTGACGACCTCTGGCACCATTGTTGATGACCAGCGCTTTTCATGGTCATGGATTACTCCTATTGCTGAAACATTCCAGCACTCTAATCTTGATTCTGCTGATAGATCTGCATCCAAATCTAATTTTGGAATATACAAAATGACTGTATCTCTAGATAGCTTCAAACAAAATGTTTACTTTAAAGTATCTGCAGATCCTGAAAATGATTCCATATCGACGACTCCTCTTTTTGTTTCAACTGAAAAGTCCTTGTACAAAGCTGGTGAAAAATTAAAAGTGATTGGAACTGTCATTCAGCGTGAACAAGGCGATGAAGGCCTACAAGTTTCTCAACGTGTAACAATTAAAGTGTTGGATGGGACTTTTCCATTCAAACAGATTCATGAATCCACAGTTTATCCAACCGTAGGTGGCGGCTTTTCAAGTTTATTTGAAATGCCTGCAACAACATTTAGTGAAGGCCCTTACACTGTCAAAGCATTATACAATGGTATTTCAGACAGTGTTTCATTTAGCGTAGCAAATGATTTTATTTTTGGCCTTGATGAAGACATTGCTCTTTTGACATCCACTGATAAATCTGAATATTATCCTGGAGATATAGTAATAGTTAGTGGAAAACCAAACAAGCTAATCTATCTTGAAGCATTTGATGTGAGTGTTGGTAAGATGACTGATTCTGAGATTACTTGTGGCTCATTTATCTGTGGAGGCCATGCCGGTCCTATCACTACTATCCGTCCAAGCTCTTCTGGTTCTTTCACACACCAGTTTGTTATTCCTGATTTGCCATCTGCAGTTGGAACATACAAAGTAACAGTTGACGCTGATTTTGAGCAAAAATCAATTCAATTTGTTGTGGTTGACAGACCTCAACCCCTTAAACTAAATACTATAATTGAAAAAGCAAACAGAATTCCTGAAAAAATAATCCCTATTCTCACTGAAGAAAAAACTATTGATGATGTAACTGTTGCACCTAGAGTACTTTCCGGCTCTCTGATTACTCCTAATAGGGGGGATGAATCCAGTGTTGATCTTAAAGTTTCTACCGTGACTGGAACTTGTATTATTGGCCCTGATGCTGATTGTCTAGTTGGAGAATCTACTCGAAAACAAGGCCAAATTTATGATGTTGTAGAAGTTGATGGCATCAGTCTTAATGTGCGATACAGTGGCCCTGATGTAAGATTGGAAAAATTCAGCATATTGCCTGAATCTTCAATCGCATTCTTACCTGATGCAAATTGGAATGTTGAAGTTATCAAAGATGATCAAGTTTCACGTTTTTACTACAAGGTTACATACAAGACCCTGGAGTAAATTCAAAATACTTCAAGCATTATTCATCGTTGACGTGAAATTACAAGTTTTGATGTTTTATCAGGATGATCCAAAAAAATGCACAGCTGCCAAAATGGTAAAGTTCGGTCTCGCTCAAAATATTAAAAAAATTGGTTCAAAAGGATTGGTACTAGACCCATTTTCAGAAAAAACATTACTTCCAAAAGACAAGTCTGTAATCCACTCTATTATTGGAATTGATTGCTCCTGGAATCTTGCAGATCAGGCATTTTCTAAAAATTTTGCTGGTATCAAAAGGAAACTTCCGCCACTACTTGCTGGCAACCCTGTAAATTATTCAAAATTAAATAAATTAACCACTGCTGAGGCATTGGCTGCGTCTTTATTCATTTTAGGCTATGAGGAGCAAGCACTAGAACTACTTGACAAATTCAAATGGGGCCATACTTTTTACGAACTTAATCAAAATCTTATAGAGGAATATTCAAAACTTGAAAATGAATCTCAAATAGAACCAATTCTAAAAGACTATGGCTTGAACTGATTTCTTTTCTTTATGTATATTGTAATCCCAATGATTGCAGCTATCGGTATTACCAATAATCTGTAATCTGATTCATTTTCAGAAAACTCTACTTTCTCGTTACTTGCTGTTGGCAAATCTGTACTGCTATCTGTTACAATGTAATTTGTTTCATAGAAATCTGGTTTTAATACAGAATCTGATATTGCAAATATTTTGATATTGTTTGCCCCTATGCCTAAATTATTGGAATCTTTTGAGGTTATTTTGATAATTGCTTTATCTTTTTGAATTTTTTGTGTGTCTGAAATAATATTTTTACCTTGATTGTCTGCCAAAAAATACAATATTGAATCTGAATTTTTGGTCTCAATACTTATGGTAATTTCTTCTCCTCTCTGTATGATTTTTTTGATATCTATTTTTTCAATTAATGGAAATTTAGTATTTTCAAATTTGGACCACTCTCCTTTTTTAAATGGATAGGAATCATCATCAAATGCAGATACTCTGATAGTTCTTGATTCTGGCGAATATGATTCCAAATAAAATGGACCATTGCTAATCACCGCATGCTGTTTGTCTTGAATCCAATCTATTGATGATTGATATCGTTTTTGATAATATTCTGAACTCATGTTGTTTTCTTTTAATGATTGGGGAATGTACTCTGTTTTTTTGAATTCTTTCAAATAATCTTTGATTATGTTTGAGTCATTTGGAATGATTAATGATAGCCAGTTTACGTTTTTACTTGTAGCCCCAGATCGTGAAAAAGACACTTTTCCATCGATTACTGCTTTTTCCATCGCTTCTGTGATTTCCCATGGCATGGTACTCCACAATGCTGCCCATTCTGCTATCTCTCCTTCATCAAAATGCCAATAATCTACATACACTTCGATTGTATCCTCATCAACTTGATGTATTCCTTTGATTGTCTGTATGCTTTGAGAAGCTCTTGGAGTAAATTCTGTATCAAATGTTTTATCGTTTCCGTCTGTTTGGGTTCCCCACTCTATAGTGAAATACAATGAATGTAAAATATCATTCATATCCATTTTTTCTCCATTGTGCCAATTACTGAATTTAAAATCAAATGTTACTTTGCTGGTTGCCTGTGAATTTACATTTTTTTCCCATTTTTGTAATGTGGGATTCCAAATTTTTGCTTCATCAGGGATGTCTGTCTTGTTATTTGGACCGCCTGTTTCTACTTTCCATGTTGCTCTTACTGGAAATGTCTCCCCTGTGAATGGATGTTTGAATGTTGCAGGGTCTGAGACTATGTCCCAAACATGCCTGCTATAACTATCTGTAAACCCCATGACTGGATTCCATGCTCCTTGATAGATTTGCTTAACTCCAATCACTAATTCGTCATTGCTGCTTTTTGCGTTGATTGGCGTAAATCTACTTGGAATCCCTGCCCCAAAATCATTTACGACACCGCTTATTTTCTCATTCACTACATATTGATCTATCTTACTCGCTAAAAAAATTCGCACTGATTCATCAATTCCCTCCATTACTGCCTCTTGGATTAATTCCGTTCTTTGGTCTGATGTTTCAAAATCCCCGGTGTATATTTTTTGAGTCAGTGAATCTAGTTTATCATTTTCATAATTCCAGTATGTTGGATCATTGAATCCTGGCATGTATGAATACCATGGAGAATACATTTGCCCCAGTCCTACTGAATCATATTTTACAAATGCTGACCGATTCCATCCTTCTGTGTACAGGTTCCATTTTACATCTGAAGGATTTGAACCGTAAATTATTACAAATGCTTTATTCAAGTCTCCGAATTCTTTCTTGACTGCAAACCCTGCTTTTTCTAATTCTACTGACAATATTTCGCCAATGGATTTTCTAACCGGATCATCACTTCTGATAAAAATTATGATTTCAATTGGGTTTTCATTTATTTGCCATTTACCATTAATTTTGATTGCTCCTTTTTCTTCCAGTGTCTTTGAAATGATCTGATTTGCAAGCGTAGGGTTGTATTTGAAATTATACGTCTCTAACTGTTCTACAACTGTAAGATATTCTGGTTGTGATGGTCCATAGTGTGAGATAGTTGGAGACCCGTATCCGCCCATTAGTTCATTTACGATTAATTTCCTATCTACTAAATAATTTAAAGCAAATCTGATGTCCTTGCTAGAGAAAGGATTGAATTTTTCTGCTTCTGCTGGATTCATCAGGATGCTATATGACCCACCTGTGGAATCAAACACCCGTAGTCCTTCTCTATCTTGCTTACTTTCTAGTCTGTCTGGGGGTATTGTGTAATAGTATATGTCAAGATTGCCGTTTTTTACTTCTTCTAATGCTGTGTTTTCATCTAGATATTGAATGAATTTCACTGAATCAAAAAATGTATTTTTTTCTGCAAATGATTCATCATACAGTATTGATGTTAACGCCATAGCTAGTATGACAACTAGCATTTTTCTCATACTCATTATTTTAAAACCATCTACTAAAACCTGTATCATAATACCCTGATGTTAATAGCTCCTAAAACCTATATTTCAATTATGAATCAAAAATTACAATTGAAAATTCATCCTAAAATGCTAATTGGACTGCAGGGAATAATTCCAGGCGGTGTGTCCGTTGAAGATTTCTCTGCAGTCACAAAAATAAATTCTGCTGATTCACAAATAATTTTAGAAGAATTTGTTAGAAATAATGTTGGTTCAAAAGAAGAAAATTCCTATTATTTTGAAGACGGTGATAAATTAAAAATTGCAGTATCTTTACTTGAAAATGGCTATCCTATAGATGAAATTTCAATTGCGTTGGGGTGGCGTGATTTTGAAGGCTTGACTGCGGAGATTTTATCTGAAAAGCACTTTGCAGTGATGAAAAATATGATGCTGACAAAGCCTAGAATGGAAATTGACGTTGTTGGCATTAGACTTGGTATTGCCATTCTAATTGATTGTAAACATTGGAAGCGTTACAGCTCATCTGCATTATCAACTGCAGTTAAAAAACAAATAGCGCGAACAAAACAATATGTGGCAAAAACTCCTGGTGCAACTGCCGTGCCTGTCATTGTAACATTATATCAGGATAAAATTGATTTCATTGAGAATGTCCCAATAGTTCCAATTTTTCAATTTTCTTCATTTATTGATGAATTTTATGGAAATATTGATCAAATGAATACTATAGGAACAGACTAGTCACAAAAAATATTACTCCGCCTATCACGAATCCTTTGGTAATTTTTAATGAATTATCCAGTGCTTTGGAATAGTCTTCATAGATGCCTTGACCCATTACTTTTACATCTGCCTTGTTTTCTAAAATTTCAAATTTGGCTGTAGTGATGCTGTTTTCTGCTGTTTTTGCAATTGTAAAGAACCATTTTGCAAGTTTTTCTGCATTTGTAATCAATCCTAACTGATAGTACCCATTTCTGTTTCTGGCTTTAACTGGTGCATAATGAGTGTCAGATGTACAGATTTCTAATAACTGATAATCTCGTTTTGCAAAAATATCTATGATCTTTTCTCTTACTCCGTTTTCCATGTTATTTGCATCTGCCCATCCTAGAAAATATCTTTTCCCGTTAATCTTAAGACAAATAATCCCCAATCCCCCCATTCCTAAATCTTCAGTCCACACATCCATTTCATCTGTATTGGCATACCCCAATTCAATTGGGAAATTATCTTTTGAAATTAATGTGTCTAGGCAAGATTTTGCTGCCTTTAGCATGTCTTCCCCATCCTCATTTGAAATTTCTTCTCCCATTGCATTATGACAATCAACAATCATTGTTTGTGAATAATTTCTATTATTTGCATACTGTTCAATCTCTGTTTTCATATAGCTTGGAATATCTTCCATGCCGTGTGGTGATAGGGATAAAAACAATAGTGGATTATTTCCAAAAAGTAGTCCTGTGACTCTGGATTTGTTTATTTGAACAGTTACTGGCTCTGTACATCTTACTCCTTTTTCTTTGACTATGCTATTTTCTAAATTTTTTAAATATTTTTCAACTTCGTTTCTTGATGGGAGATTTAAAGCATGATTTGATATGCTATGCATGACCATTGCAGATGATGATAAATTCTTGTAAATTAGGTAGGGGATGTTACTTCCTCCTACTGGATGATATGGTCCTGGATGGATTTCTGGTAGTACAATTCGGAATTCTTTATTTCCATCATATGTGATGAATTTGATTTGTGATGTATCTACTTTGGTTTCATTTGAGCGCTGTTCCATCAATGTCTCTGCATCTTCAAAGTCGTTTCCTTGAGATGCTAGATATGCCTGAATTGTCTTGTGAGTACTCTCCATTGCTGGTCTTCCTGCTCTGTCTGTAACAACTGACCATACACTTGCAATGATCATAAATGATATTCCATACCATAACCCAATGTGTTCGGCAAGTGTTGAAATCCACAAATCTTGTGGGATTAATACGAGATACATTGCCAGTGGTTGGATTAGACAAATGGCCCAAGCTTTTTTGAGACTTGCTCCAAGAGTGGTGGTGTAAATTCCTATTCTAAAACTGGCAAAAAGTAATAATCCAAATATTATGAAAAATGGTTCTATATCTTTTGATAATACTATGCTTGATAGAATTCCCATCAATAGTGTAACTGTCCAAAGCATATTTCCAAAAAGCGATGAATGAAGTGACTTTGTATATTCTTTTTTCTTTGAAAATCTGGTGTCTAACAATTGTGACAGAGCTAAAACTCCCAACACCAAAGGCAGTCTGTACCAATTTTGTTCAAAACCTGGCTCTGCTAAATATCCAAAATATATTGCAAGAACTGTAACTGATGCTACAATCATTGAAACAACTAATGAAAAATAATGTGATCCTGGATTGACTAGAGTAAGGGAAAACCTACTGTGTATATTTGAAATATTGTCTGGATCTTTTTCCATTGTTTATTCACGGGGCTAGAAATAAATCGATTAGCCATGAGACTACGATTAAGCTAATTGGGACTGATACTACTATTTTTGGATCTATCTTGTATCCTTTTGTCTCATCTTCAAAGAATCTCATGAGCCCTCCACTTGATGCTGGAAGTGGTGCTGATTTCTTATCTGCCATTACAATTCGTCATCACGGATTTTAACATAAAAACTTTATTCTATGACCAAAATTTGACCTTAAATCATATTTTTTACCAAATCTGGTCGATTTAGGTTCAATTCCATGAAGTAGAACATGGCCCATGAGCTGAGAATGAAAGTTTGCCTGTACAACAACAAGATGATTGCAATGCAATAGAATCAGAACTGGCTTTGAGCACTCAAAGAGCGTTGTTGCTGCCTGGTTGTTTGGTGTTGGGAAACAAAGCATAATGTTGCAATAACTGTTTTTCCGCTATTTGGAGGAGGACCCTAAGAATGCTGTAATATTTTGGTCATCTAAATCCTCTTTCACTCTTGTTAAGGGAATATTTTCTTGTTCCATATTTTCTATATTGCTCTCACCACTCATTTTCTCACCATTTTAATTGGATGTTCAGGAATAAACTTGCCTCTTGCTATGTTGTTATACTTTTCAAATTCACTTAGAAAATACTTTGATGAACGTTTCTTACCAAGATCTGGATAGTTTAATCCAATACAAATTCTTGTTGCACCAACCGCATTAAAATGACGTTTTGAAAACTGTTCATTTTCATATTGTTTTAATATTTCAGTAGAATTTCTGATTATTTCATCAATTTCCCCAATTGTCTGAAATCCTAGATCTTGTAGTTCTTTTACAAATTCTTGAATACTTTGATCTGATTGTTTTTGTCTAACATAAAAACGCCAATCAAGATAGATTTTAAAGCGATGAGTATTATTCTCCAGTTCTTTTTCAGAATATTCATTATTTTTTAATAATTTGATATACGCTGTTCTTCCAACAGAATATTTCTGAATTATTTCACTTTTTTCTAATGCATCAGCTCTATTTCGAATCATTGGTTCAGTAATGTCTCCTCCATTTAGCAATTCAATTATTTCTTTTATTGACATACTGCCACCACGTACCAATCTTTTGATCATTGTATCTATGACATGTCTTCTTAGTTTTTCTAGAAATGGAGCAACAATACCTGTTTGTTCTGCAAGGTACGTTATTTGATCAAAAATAGTTGTTGTAAAATCCTTTGTGTGGTTAATGTGTTCTTGTCTTAAAATTTCTTCCCAAACTAATTCCCAATCAAAAGAACCATGTTGTAATTCATGAGGTGTATTTGGGCTACCTGTGACCAATGCAGCCATATCTTGTATGTCTCCTTCTCTATTTGCTATTGCTTTGAGTAGAAATACATCCTCATTTCTTAGCAATCCTACTTTTAATTTTCCATAATCCCTAATGTCTGCTCTTTCTTTCATAGTTGAGGATAATGATAGGTCTTGCATTATTGTAGATGTGAATAGATCAACCCTACTTTTTTTATCATGTTCAAAAATATCATCTGGTTTTACTCTTCTATCTTCATCAGAATAATTTGTTTTTAACCTTCTTTCATATTTCATCTTGGTAAGAATTTGAGATAAATGTTCAAAATCATCTTTGTTTTCTACCACTATGTCACAATCTTTTGTACTATCTTTTAATGATTTTATTCTCATATTTTCCCCCCCAAATAGGTATATTGTTCTTGTTTCTTTCAACTCATCACTAATTTCTCTAAACAATAAATTACTTGGTTTTGGTAATGTGTATTTTTCAATTGGTATGTCGTATAATTTTGCTTTAGATAAAAATTCATCCCATGGTAAAAATAAATTTGTGTTTTTCAATTCTTTTTTACGTATGTAAGCTTCAATATCCAACCAAATTTCTGATATTCCTAACCGTGTTGCCTTTTTTCGTAATTGTAGAATGTCCATCTTATCCTTATGTTTTGCATAAAAAATCATTGCAATCAGTAATTCCATTTTATTTTTTGAATAGTTTGCAGAATAAACTGCATGCAATAGCACATCTTGTATTTCTAAATCATCTTTTTGTTCACAAAAATAATCATATGTAGTTTGATATTCTATATCATAATCTGAAAATAATGTAAATCCAGTTGTTGCACCTTTTGCAACCTTCCCACTTGGGGCTTTTCGTAATATTGTTGAATTATTATCATTATAAATGATTTCTGTATTTTCATCTTCATATTTTCTTTCTCTCTCAGTTTTCAATAATTTTGTAAATAAAGCTAGTTGCTCTTTTGATTCGTCAATGTTTATCACATCTTCATCTTTTAGGATTGATCCAATGGATTGTAAATCTGAAATAGATCTATAGGTTGTTGCCTTTGATAATCCTGATTTTTTTATTAATTGATCTACTGTAATATTTTTATCTATGTTAGAAAGTATTATTTCATTTGAATCACAAAGTAATTTCTCAACATCTACAACCTGTGTAATGTCTCTGAACAGTGTAGCTTTTGGTGTTTCTTTTAATCTGATTATTGCATTTTCTTTTTCTATGTAATCTTTTTCCACAAGATTTTTCGTTATGTATGCTAACCGTCTTTTCTTTATTCCTAATAGGCTCAGTAATTCGTTTATTTCCTTTTGCCCTTCAACTAATGATTTGAGAAGCTTTATTGAAGTAATATCCATTTAGTATTATTACAATGCTTTTGTTTATATAATTTTGCACTAATTTGAGACTAATTATGTATATTCACAAATCTTTTTACAGAAATTTTCAATTTTTTTTTGCATATGCATCCGATTGTAGGCACTAATTGGGATGGAATTTTGTTTAGAAACTTTGTAATTTTTAAAGCTTTAATTCAATTATAAATCTCAAATCATTCTTGGTTCATTAATTGTAGACGTATACGCCTGCTTTTGGAATTTACAAAATCGTGATATTGACTAAATATGACACTGACGTTTCACCTCTATAATCTACATACCGTATTTCTGGTTCTTTTCCTGCAGTTAATTTATCTAAATAACGTTTTGCTGTAACTGGAGATATGCCAACTTTAGCAGCAGCATTAACTAATTCTTTTAACAATACAGAATCTTCACATTCAATTTCATGCAAAACAAATTCTTTGAATAATGGTTCTTTCTTTCTGTTAATGCTTATACAGGATTCATTATTTTCATCATTCGTATTCACACATACACATGTCGAGTGGTTCTTTTCTTGGGTTTTTAATATAATTGCAAGACGACCTACAAAGCAATTGTAAATTTGTGTGAGAGTTATTTGAATTATTATCATTATTATCTCTATGATCAATAATTAATTGTACTTTATGAGGAAGTTTTCTACAACATCTACAGTAATCACCATTCTCTTTTAGCAATAATTGGATAGAATTTATCTCTAGTTCTTTTGTTCATGTTGCTCACAATCAATTACCCCCCAATAATCTTAATTTATTATTTTTTAGGAATTTTTGAATAGTTTGTGTATGAGAATATAGTAATAACTTTGATCTTTGAAATTCAGTAATTTTATTCAAAATTAATAATTTTTCTTTTATTTCATATGTTTCTTCATACAAGATTTGTAAATCTTCAATAGCATTATCATAAAAAATAATAAAATCTTGAATTGATTGACAATAATCCTTTATTGTTTCCCCTTTGTTTTTTCTATGGTTTCTAATAGTGAATTGATCGTTTTTAGGATGTTTTGCTGTTTTTCATGATCTTTTTCTTGCTCTAATTCCTTTGATAGCAACTCTAATTTGCTTTCAAATATTTTCTCCATTGGTGATGAACTACTTGATTGTGCTGGTTTTGGGATCTCTTTTTTTCCTGGTTTGCGACCACAACTAATGCATAGTGCCTGCCCCTCTTTCATCACCCTGACTCCTGTTGTACAATATGGGCAAGGCTCACTTAGCAATGTCGCCCCCTGAAGAAGCATTTCTGCGGCTTTTTTTGTTAGTTCTTCTGCCACTGTTTTTCTTTAATTTTCTGTCTAAAATCAGTTTGTTTTTCATTTTCAGTTGATATTCAAACAAGGCTTAATAGTGCGAATAACTGAATTTATCTTGAACGAATGGCGGTAATTTGTAATATTTGTGGTCTTCCAGAAGATTTGTGTGCTTGTGGTGAACTTGCCAAGGATAGTACTAAAATTATTATTAGATTGGAAACTCGACGTTTTAAGAAAAAAGGTACCATGATTGAAGGACTGGATCCCAAACTAAATAATTTGGAAACTGTCGCAAAAGAACTCAAAAACAAATACGCTTGTGGCGGAACTGCAAAAGAAGGCTATATCTTTTTACAGGGTGATCATAGAGATACAATCAAAGACACTTTGGTTAACTTGGGATTTGCAGAAGATACTATAGAACTACACTAGAACAAATTGCAAAATCAAAACAAATTACTCCAGTCTGTTGGCATTCCATACACTGCACTTCTTTCAGTAATTTTTGGTTTACTATTAGTTTCATTTCCTATTGGAATTTACGTTTTTTTTGAAACCGATATTGGTGGTGATATTAATTTTGAATACCCCTTGACTCATCTTGATCTTTTTAACGGCACTGATCTATACCAAACTTCATACGATGTCAGCATAGGTGACGCTTTTGTTATTTTATGGATTTTTTATCTTGTTCTTTTTGTAATTGCCGTTTTGGGACCCAAGCATGACTTTCTCAAGACTCTGTCTCCAATAATTTCGTTTGGGAGATATGATACGCGAGTAAACTATATGATTGGAATTACAAAATGGTTTTCAATTTTAATTTTGGTCTCAGCTTTGATAAATTTCATTCAGGAAGGAGTGGGCCTTGACATTGTATCTCCTCCTGCCGATAATGATCTTATCCAGTTTTTTTATGTCAGTCTGGCCCCTTTGGTTGAGGAATTTGGATTTCGTCTGGTTCTGATAGGCGTTCCACTGTTTGCTCTTTATTCGACAAAATCCTCTGTGCGATATTTTGTTAGATGTCTGTGGAGGCCTGACACTTTGGATCTTGCTGATCCGAAAAAAGCTCTTTTTTTGATTTTTTCTGTAGGAATTCTTTTCGGGTTTGCACACATTGCATTTAGTGATTCTTGGAGTGGCGGAAAATTTGCCCAGGCCGCTGCAGGCGGAATCATTCTAGGCTGGGTGTATCTTAGGTATGGGTTTGTTGCCTCCCTTTTGATTCATTGGGCTACCAATTACTTTGTATTTTCATATGCAAATTTCATTTCCCAGATAAATGCAATTCCAATTAAAGATGCATTTTCACACTCATTAATGTCTTCATTGGAACTTTTATTATTAGTTGCAGGATTATTCTCAATTGCTGTTTTGTTTGTAGATAGATTTTATTCTAAAAAAGAACCCGCATTAGAGGTTTAATGCCCCCTTCAACCCTTTGTACCTATTTCTAATTGTAACTTCTGTTACTCCTGCAGCTTCTGCCACGTCTCGCTGAGTTTTGTTTTCTCCATTTGTAACACATGCTACATACAGTGCGGCTGCTGCTAACCCCATTGGATCTTTGCCTGCTGAAATTTTTTGCTTTTCGGCAGTTTGTAAAATTTCGGTCGCTTTTCTTTTTGTTTTTTCAGATAATCCTGCCTTGCTTGCAATTCTTGAGATACATTTTACTGGATTTACCACTGGCATTTTTAAATTCAACTCTCTTAGTAATAATCTATAGCATCTTGCAATATCCTTGCGTTTGATGTTGCTTGCTTGACTAATGTCTTTTAGAGTTCTAGGTGTTTCTGTATCCCTACATGCAGCATACAGTGCTGATGCAATCAATGCTGAGATGGAGCGTCCTCTGACCAGTCCTTTCTCTAACGCTTTTCTGTAAATGTAAGCTGCTTTTTCAATAACTGGATCCCCTACTGCCAGCTTGTCTTTTAATCTGTCCAACTCACTAAATGCTTGTCTAAAGTTTCTATCCACCGGCTCGTGAACTTGACTTCTACTGTCCCAGGTTCTTAGTCTTTCAATGGTGCTTTTCATTGATGCAGTTAATGGCTTGCCTGTGGCATCCCTGTTTTGTGGATTGATCACTGTGGCCAAACCCATGTCGTGCATGGCAAGTGACGTTGGAACCCCTGCCCTGCTTTTGTTTTCACCTTCATTTGAAAATGACCTCCATTCCGGCCCTGACTCTTCTACTTTGTCCGTAATTACAAAACCACATTTGCTGCAAAAATTTTCCCCTGTACTGCTATCTGTTACTAGAGTTCCTTTACCGCATCTGGGACATTTGTCTTTTGGATTTGTTGTTTTAACCATTTTTTTCCTCAAAACTTTTAAACATAATATTTAAGACTTTTTAAACCATTATTTATAAGTATATTGGTGATCTTAGTTTGTTGTGGAATACAAAAAGTAGTTCCCCCTTCCACCTTATTTGACATGATATTCCTCCCCTGTTTGCTTGTCGACCACGGTTTCTCCTCTAGGCGGCATCTTGCGTATGAACGCATGAGCTGGAGTCTCATTCTCTCCATCTACACCAAGAGACATATGCGGTCTCCTGTGGTTGTACCACTCCATAAACAGATCCACGGGATCACTCTTACGCATCATGATTGCCTCAAACTCTGGCAGCTTGCGCTGAATCTCACCGTGCAGTCTCTCCAGTTTACCGTTTGTCTGCGGATGTCTGACACCTGCCAGGATTTGCTTTATTCCAAGCTCGACTAGTTTTTTCTCAAAGACCGATGCTCCCTTTTTCTTTGCTTCAGAGGCATTGGCGTAAAACTGGGATCCGCGATCAGTCATTATAGATGCAGGTTTACCGTGGTTTTTTATGGCCTTCTCAAGTACTGCCAGCGCGTTTTCTGTAGTGGCGTGCTCAAACATGCCATACCCGGTGACAAAACGTGATGCGTCATCCTCATAGCACAAGAACCATCTACCATCATCGAGGAGCTTGTAGTCTGTGTGCCACATGGAGTTCGAATAGGTGCGCTCAAAGCGTATCCATTTGCGCCTCTTGCTCTTTTTTGGATGCTCTGATGCAAGGTCCTCGTCTCTCAATATCTGATGTATCTTGTTGTAAGGGATATTTATTCCGGTACTATCCATGATGATTCCGTGCAGGCGTACTGCGCCAAGATGGTCCTCCGTCCTAGCAGTTAGTACTGCAGAATGCTCCCTGCGTCCGGGGATACCATCCTCCGGCCTTCCCATGGGCGCAGGATAAATGATCCTGTCCGAATTCGTGTATCTGTATCTGGCCCAGAGCTTTTTGACCCAACGTGTGGAGATGTTCATAGTCTTTGCAATACTGGAAGTAGTCTCCCCATTCTGTTTTTGTAATATGATCCATTTTACCTTGGATTCGTCTAACTTTTTCATTACACGTATTCTTCGACTTCCTATATGTCGCCACAGCTTGGCATAACTTGACTTGACCCACACGCCTGTGTTTCCACTAAGTGAGAGACTAGTACGATCTCTCAGTCGTTTTGCCCTGTTGGACAGGGGGTGAACGACTTTTTGTACAAGATAGTGATCTTAGTTTGTTGCATAATTCTTCCTAGCATATTACCGTGAATATCTATATCTCTCTAGAGACCGAAAAAGCTAAAGATCAGTAGATCATACACAGTTGTAGATGACTGACAACAGGAAGTACATCAAGCGTGGTCAAGCACTGATCATCTGGGACGATCCGCAAAGATATGAGGAGGTGGCTGGTGCAAACAAGAACAAGGTGCGGTGCGCCGTTCCAGTACGCCGAGTCGCTGTTTGCGGCCCTAGCGGTAGTAAAATCGATAACGGGACTGTCGTACAGGTGCCTGCAGGGAATGTTGATTGAGACACTCGATGACGGGGATTCTCCCTGGGCTACACAACCATATACAGAAGGTTTCAGGCATTGGAGGTCAAGGAATGGCTGTGTGTTTACCGTTATGGGTGGCAGCAGCAAAACGATGCCGGTCCGCTTCGCAGTAGACTCTACTGGCCTGAAGCAACATAACAGGAGGAGGGAGTGGATCAGACACAAGTGGAAGATCCGAAGAGGGTTTGTCAAGCTCTACGTGATGGTAGATGTGTGGACACAAAGAAGATACTGGTAGGCCAGGTCGCCGACGACAGGAACAGGGGATTTGCCGATGCTTGTTCCGCTGGGGAGGTAACGCAGGTGCAAATGCAGGTAACAGGACGACAGGAACAGGGGATTTGCCGATGCTTGTTCCGCTGCTTGATGAGGTCCTAGAGGTTGTAACACGGACAGGTCAGGTGCAGGATTCTGGCGTAAGGCCGGCCGATGTGGGCTGTTGTCTGTATGGGGATTGCGGCCTACGCATCTAGAGGCAACGTGACTGCATGCAGAGAACGCGGCGTAGAGTCGCACATCAAGCTCAGGGTAAACTCAAGCGGACGTGGGAAAGGTACCGGCGATGCGTTGGGATGGCAGTCAGGGAACAGCTTGACGAACTGCAGATAGCCGCGTGTGGAAGATGTCAAATGATGAGAAAAAGCGCCTGCGGGAAGAATGGAAAAAGAAAGTCGAGTATGGCAAAAGGTGGCTGGTGGAGATCGTCTTCTCGGCATTCAAGCGGATGTTCGGTGAGCACCTGTACTCACTAAAATGGAAGAACATGGTGCAGGAAATCAGGATCAAGGTGGCCGCGTACAACAAGATGGTGGACATGGGGGCAAGAGTGGTGTAGTGGAAAACATGCAAGATCTGTACATGTTCTAAACTAACAGGGGGATTATGCAACAGACTAGGTGATCTGGTTCTGTTTGTAGTATATGAAAATTATGTCCGCTAGTCATACTCTTGAAGCAAGATTGTGGCGGTACAGCATGTCACGTATTCAGGATTCAGTATGTGATACGTCAGTGTCTTTTTTTATTTGGTGGACAAAATGCTTTGAGAAAATACCATTTTTAACACCTGCAAAAAATTCTGTACTTTTATGATTTATTATTTTTGTCAGGCGTCCGGATCTTGGTTCCTCATACAATCCTGCAATTCTAAATTTTTTAAATCACATTACCCAGTTTTTAATTGAGTTGTAAGATTTGTGAAATAAGCTATAAATGTTTCTAGTGTTTTTGAAAATTACAAAAACTTTGACGTCATTCTAGTATCGAAATTTGCTGTGTTTGGCATACTCTGGATATTTATCATAAATTTCAGATAGCAATAAGAAAAGATCTTTGTGGTTTATCTCCTCTTTTACTTCATCAGATAACTCCAATATCTTGGAAAACTGAAATTTGTTTAGTTGTTCGTTAGATAAAATACGGTTAACAAAAGCTGTGCCATTTTTTGTTATGGAATATGCATACTTTATTTTGCCCTCTTCTCTGGTCTTGCGTTCTTCAGTTACATAACCCTCTTTAATTAAATAATCAATATCGCTTTGAATCTCTTGTGAATAAGGTCCGTAGTCATGTGGTGCAAAGTCATATCTGTTTGTAAAGAATTCTGCTCTTTTAAGAAGTAAAAAAATCATTTTTTGAAAGCGCGTTCGACCCTCAATAGGTTCACCATCATTGGCAAATGTAAGCAGGAGTAACAGGGTAGTTCTAATCAGCAATTTGATCTACCTCTAGCATTGCGCCATCTATAATTAACTCGTCAAATTTCATATTAAACATTTTTCCAAGGTTTTTATCTTTAACAACTGTTCCATTGTCTGGACTAACAAATTTCATCATGACAATCTCTTCATCAAAAACAGAGAAAGATACATCGGTATTTGTAAAGATAAATGCGTTTACACCAATATTTGCAAGCTTGATTAGTTTATCTTTGTACAAGTCAGTACTGGCAATTGAAATTTTCACATCACTATTGATCAAGTTTTTGAACATATCAAAATCCTTCGCAGATAGCCATTGTAAAGAAGAATCTATAATTTTCAGCGCCTTTTTTATTCCTTTACATAAATCTCTAAATTCAAGTGTTATTCCATAAATTCCTGATACTGTCCAGGACTTGTCATCTGCATCACCTATTCGACCTTGCCTCATCTCCCAAGCTTCTTCAGCTTTTTCTAATGGATCTTTCATCTCTGCCTCGAGTTGGTCTATTGCAAATTGTAAAACAGTCCTAGGATTTTGTGCATCATAAATTGCTGGCCTGCTTTGAGTGCGTTTTAGCCAACCTTTATCTCGAAGCCTTTTGATGATCTCATAAATTCGTCCTACAGGAATGCCTGCTTTTATTGCCAAATCATTTGCTTTCATAGGTCCGTTTTCCACTATTGCACAATACAGCTTTGATTCATACTCTGTCCAGTTAAGTTGTTTAAGAAACCCCTGTAATGCTAACATTCATACCTCACTTGTAAAGTTAATTTACATCACCCTATTGGAGAGTTTTTTTATAAACATATATAAAGGTTGTTTGCCTGCGTACTAAGTAGAAATGGATGACGAAAAATATGATCTAAAACAAAGAGACATCGTAATCATTATCGGTCAAAGAAAGTTCAAAGTGCCAGAGCCGGTAATGATAGGAAAAGAAATCAAGATATTAGGCGGAGGACCATCAACACATTTACTTGTATTAGTGGTAGGAAACCCAGATCCTGTAGCTGGAGGAGATGACAAAATTATTGCTGATGATGAAAAGGTAGAATTGAAAAATGGTATGAGATTTCGTATTGTCAACCCGGCAACATTTGGGTGAGATTTCATGCAGATTCCACCATTATTACAGGAGCACATCAAGATTCTGAAAAGAAAAGGCCACATAATTGACATTCATGTCGATTCTGAAATACATATAGTTTTCAAAGATTATAAGATTCCAGCTCAAATATGGGATCGGAATAAAACCGATCTACTAGTAATCACACATCCGACATATCCTAACGCTAAAATGGATATGTTTTGGGTAAACCCTCCCATTAGTTTGAAGAGCGGCAAGACAGCACAGGCGGCAGATACAACTGAGGATAAACTAGGGATAAATTGGCTTAGATTCAGTTGGCATGTACAATTATGGAATCCAGGAAAAGATAGTCTAATAACATATTTGGATGTTGTGAATGATCGATTAAGTAGAGATGAGTGACATATGAATTCAATCAGGATGACTTCTAGACAATTTGACAAAATACAAAGTTATGTTCTTGTTGATGAAGATGAAGCTGCCGCATTTCTTGTGGCAGGATATTTTGAAAACAAGTATGGAATTCATTTTACCGTACGTGAGGTTATCATACCCAGAGAAAGCGATTACATCATCCGTTCACCGCATCGATTAGAAATATCTCCAATGTTTTTTAACAAAGTAATTAGTATAGCCGAAGCCAATAACGCAACTGTAATTCAATGTCATTCACATCCCTTCTCAAAGAATGAGCTTTGGTATTCATCTTCAGATGACTATGGGGAAAGATTATCATCGCAGACAGTCTACAATTGTCTTGACAAACCAATGGGGAGTATGTTATTTGGACCAGACAACGTGATTGGAAGATCCTGGTTGCCAAACAAGGACAAACCAGTAAATATTGAAGAGATACGACTAGTGGACAGACACCTAAACATACGTGGTACTGGCAGCATAAACAATAAGCTCAAAATTAACGAAAAAATTTTTGACAGACAGATTAAGGCATTTGGGTTAAAAGGACAGCAGTTGCTTTCTCAGCTAAAAATAGGCATAGTTGGTGTCGGCGGTACAGGTTCTGCCGTGGCCGAGCAGCTGGTGCGGGAGGGAATAAAAAACTTCATTGTAGCAGATCATGATAAATTTGATCCAAGTAATCTCACTAGGATCTATGGAAGTTATAGGGATACAAAACAAGATTACAAGGTGGACATTATCAGAAAGCATCTCAAAAAAATTCAAAACGATATTCACATCAAGACTATCTCAGAAAACATCCTGTCACAAAAAACTTTGGAGCACTTCAAAAATTGCGATATAATTTTTAGCTGCACAGACAGGCATGCACCAAGGAGTGTATTGAATGAATTAGCCCACCAATATTTTATTCCGGTTATTGACATAGGAGTTGGAATAGACTCAAAGTATGATAAAATTATTGGAGGTACCGTACGGGTAAGCTTATCTAGCCCGTCAATTCCATGTCTGTACTGCATTGGTATAATCAAGTCAGAGCAAATTCTGGCCGAATCATTAAGTGCAAAAGAACTAGAGAAAAGACAAAAAGAAGAATACATACAAGGAATGACCGATGATTCTCCATCAGTCATCACATTTACAACAATGGCGGCATCTTATGCAATGCTGTTGTTCAAAGACTTAATTTTTAACTTGATAAACTCTGAGGCAAACACATTCATTTTAGATACAACGTCGTTTGAAACATCAAAGCTTACTGCACCTATCAAAAAAGAATGTACATGTACACTGCGTATGGGAAAGGCAGACTATTATCCCCTTTCTGCGCCATGAAAACGAAAAACAATGATTTAGTACTGGAAAGTTGGAAATCATCACCAAAATTACTCGCTGCATTTCTAGATACAGGAACAATTTTCGCAGAATTTAGAAACAATTCACAAAATACGATCAAAATACATGAGATATCGTGTCAATTTACATCAGAAGACGGGCTCAAGCCATCTAAATTCACAAATGACAAACTCATCTATTTAGAACCAAAAAATGCACGGGTCGTTACAATTGATGTTAAGTTTGGCCTCGAATTAAAAAAGGGCACAAACATATATCTTATTTTTGTTAAATTCAAATTTGACAGATCGTCTAAAATGAAAGAACAAACTTTTGAACGTCATGATCAGAACTTGATAATAACTACAAAACGAGATTCTGATGATGAGTTTTTCATAAGCCATAAAGACCCACAAGATACCTCAATAGCAAAAAAGCTAAAATTTTATCTTGAAAAAAGCGGATTTAAAGGATTTGTTGCAGAGGAAGATACTCGTCCAGGAATCGAATTGTGGGGTGCTAAGATATTGCCGTCAATTAATCAGTGTAAGGCTTTGATAGTAATATGGACAATAAATTCTCAAAAAGATTCAAAAGCAATAAAACGGGAAATTCAATATGCAAAAAAGAAGGGCAAGATAATAATACTAATAATAGAAGGAAACTTGACAGTACCAAAATTTATTTCATCAAAAAAAGAATATTCTAGATTTCCAAAAATTACAGATGAAAGCTTGATTGAGATAGTTGTCAATATCAATAGAAGATATGAATCAGGTGACTACGAGGAATAAGTTTAGATTCTGTTGATAATTACATTTGTGAGAATTTTCACGTTATTACATACCATGAAACTAACTATATGTGCAAAGCAGACAAAGAAATTTGGAGGGTACGAAGCATAAGCCTGCAGACTTCAAGACGTCTAGTGCAAAGAGGGTAAAAGATACGTAAAAAACTGCCTATGATCTATACATTATCTTTGGCGTGTCTATTACTCGCACAGATTCTGTGAAGTTGTCGAGTGGTAAACATGGATCTTCTTCAGATTGAGATCGATGTCTTATACTTACAGTTATAATTAGTCTATTTTTCAGTTTTTTAAGGATGGTTGACTTACAACTTAGAAATATGCTCATTTTACAGGAAAATAGCAATTTGACATCATTAGAACAGGTTTTGCATAAAGGATACAAAAATTTGGTATCTAAGATTGTTAAAATTTCATGCAATTCTAATTCCACTATAGATCCATTTACATCTGAATACATTGGTAAAAATTCTGATAAACCATCTCCTTATCATTATGATGCCTTGTTGGAAATAACATCTTATTTTTGGGCATCAAAGGGAGGCAGAGGCACATTATTGGAAAAGGCACTCAAAGCACTTGCAGGAGACAGTGCAGAACAGGGCAAATTTCTATCAGATTCTTTAGATCAGTTAATCAAGTCAGATAAAATGTTAGTAGGAAAGACATCTTCCAAACTACATAAAAAATTTGATTTGATAAATATAGTTGGAGATTCTTTAATCATATTGGAACTCAAAAACAGAGTAGATAGTGGTGGGACATCAGCTAGAAAAGAGGCACTAGAGAAATTTTTTTTGATATGTGACTGTATTGACCAAGACATTGGAATATTTGTTGACAATAAAACTAACAAAGAATACACACTGCCAGAATTACTCAAAAACTCTGGAATAAAAAATTTGGAAATGCTGATGGGATTCTTTTATAGCAATAGTGGTACAACTGCAAAAATAGAACATGATAAGAAAGGATTTTATGCAGAAAGTAAATCTCTTATATCTAATTATGAACCTAAAAATCTTGAGATTACAAAAGATTCAGATAATCTAAAAATTAATTTTAATAAATGTGGTGTCAAAGTAACAATTCAAACCATTTATGGAAATGATGTTCCAAAGAGATTTACAAAAACAAATAAACCACTAACCGCACTTTTTCAAAAGGTTTTTCTTAAATCATGGGATGACATTTGGTTGGCGTTGAATGTTGGAATCAGACAAAGAGATTTTTTATTAAAATATAAGACAAACCATGTTTTAATAATGCAGAACTTGTACAAGAATGATACAGATTTCAAATTAAATCTGGATGAATTTAAGGTCAATTCAAATAATTTGACTTTACTTACTGGTCTTGTAGATAAGATAAACTATTCGGGGGGGGGGGTTCGTTATCTGGATCATCTGTACAGGATATTGCAGACTGTCTGTATGTATGTTCGAGGTTTACACCATGACCATTTTCTCGATCATGCCAGGAGATGCATATGCCACACTTGAGAAAATTGCTCAAAACTCCGAAGAGAAAAATAAATACAAATTAATCGTTACATCTCCTCCATATTACAAACATAGGAAATATGGAGAAAAACATGATGAAGTTGGGCAGGAAAAGTCACCCGAAGATTATCTGGATAACCTTGTATCTGTTTTTAAATCATGTAAAAAATTACTCACAGAGGACGGGAGTCTCTTTATTATCATAGGTGATACTAGACGAAACCATGCCAAGTTAATGATTCCTCACAGATTGGCATTAAAACTTGTTGAAATAGGCTATCATTTACAGGAAGACATTATTTGGCACAAGAGAAATGCAATGTCTACAAGCTCAAAGACAAGTCTTGCACAGTCCTATGAGCTTGTATTATTTTTATCAAAATCTAAAATTCCCTATCTTAACATGGATTCTATTAGAGTACAAGGCAATGAGGTAACATCGGGTTCAACTCCAACTCCTGCAAACTACGAAATACAGATGCAATCAATGGGAAAAAATATGAAAGCAATAAAAAAAATTACAGGTATTATTCATAATGCAAAATCTGATACTCCTTTTGAAGATTTGCCATCAACTGATGAGATATCATGGGCGTACGGATATGATCCAGATAAACACTGTCCAACTTGTTATAGAAAATTCAAACGTCATGCGACACGTAAAAGGATAGGCGGTCATAGACACTATCCAATATTTGCAGTATGCAATCCAAAAGGGAAGAATCCTGGCAATGTGTGGGAAATATCAACAAAGGCTCATCATGGTAACGAACATTTTGCCATGTTTCCAGAAGATCTGATATCTAAGATTGTAAAGTTTGCAACAGAAAAAAATGACTATGTACTTGATCCATTTGCAGGACGTGGAACAGCAGGAATAGTATCTGTCTGTCTTAAGAGGCATTTTACAGGCATTGATCTGTATTCGATAAATGTAAAAAATGCAACACGTAACATTCAGGATGTGTTAGATTCAAAATTACCTAAAAAAATACTAGACAAAATAATTTAAACAAATTCAGGTCTAGAGATTTTTTTAGATTTTTATTTTATCTTATACGTTCCTTGTTCTAGTATGGCGAATAAAAATATCTATTTGCTTCAATGGACGATGATACTCGTTATTGGCTAGCTAGTGATATAGCAGAAACTAAATTCCAGCATAATGCAAATACATTACTAGAAAAGACCAAATGAAAATTGATAAATCACCTACACATTTTATCACTGATGGTTTACCAGCTTATGTGAAATCCTCAAAGAAAATATTTGGTAAAAAGACAAATCACATCAGGCATATTCACATTGCAGGAAAAAGAGACAGAGACAACAACAATAAGATGGAACGATTAAACGGTAAGATAAGAGATCGTGGAAAGGCATTCAGGGGATTAAAGAAAATTGATACTCCATTAATTGATGGAATGAAAGCATATTACAATTTCACCAAAAAGCATGGTGCTTTGAAAGGCAAGACACCAGCAGAACAAGCTATGATTGAGGTTGATGGCAAGAACAAATGGATTACACTCATTCAAAATGCCTCATTACATAAGGAAAATTCAGTTTAGATTACCCCTCGACAACTTCACAGATCCCTGCAATACCAAACATAAATACGAATACTTTCTTAAATATGAAAATTATTAATCCAGATCCTCAAATATTAGAAATATTTTATAACCTTGTAAATCCAATGTTTTTAAAATTACTTTCTAATACATATGAATTAAAATCATTAACATTTATTCGTGATTCTTTATTACCAAAATTAATGTCTGGAGAAATCAGAGTATGACTCCTTTATCACACGTAAAATCTCTCTCAAATCCCACAATAATTCAGAACAATCGAGAATTTCATGAAATGCTTCTTTTTGGAGTAAATGTACAATATCGGCATGAGGCCGTATCCGCGGAGCAGTTTGACATTAAAGTGATTTTTCCTTTCCTTTAGAATCATCGTAAATATATTTCAAAAATTCTTTACCAAAAGGAGTTATTTGTCGTTGCATTATTCTAATATCATTATCAAGGTTGGAATTGAATGTGGTAGAATCAAAGTATAGCCAAAAATGACGAAATTGGTTTGCAATAATATTCCAGGTTACAAGATCTTTATGCCCATTTATGTATACTAGAGGATCGCTATGTAGATAAAATTCATTGAGATCATCTATGCCATCTTCTTTCCAAAATGTTGCTGAATCTGATTTACCGTAAGGTCTTTTCTCTTCTGGTCTCGGATTTTGTATTCGTTGTTTGGATACTTCTACCATTATGTCTCTAGGATTTCTTAGTACACTAAGCAATTTCATATGAATGGGCTCCATATTTAACAAAATTTTAAAGAAATTTGTAACTCGTTCTGTATCTGAATTTTCATCAGAATATGATTTTACTAAAAATTGCTTCAGATATTCAATTTTTCCTTCATTTGTTTCATGAATTATTTCCTTCATGGTATCTTTGAGTAATTTTTGAACTTGCTCACTTTCTGCAAATCTATGATTCAGATTATCTATAGCAGATATTCTGGAAGCTAAATCGGGTAAGTGTTTTAGAAATTTTTTTCTGATTACGATATCTGATGCATCAATTATGAGCGGAATGAGAAAACCAATCGGCTCTACAATTGCAAGGGAACTTAATGCAGATGTGATTTTGATTATTATCTTTCCATCGACTGAATATATCCATGATCCTGCTTGCTGAATCTTGTCTTTAATCTGTCCGTCTAATTTCGCTATAATTCCTTCATCAGTCATACTCTTGAAGAATATTTCATGATCTTAAGTATTATGAGAACTGTCTTATTTTTATGAGTAATTTGATGGATTTTTATTTTTATTGCTAATTGATAAACTCTAGAATCATGAGATATCAGACCTTTTCCATTCTGTGTTCTTTTTTGATTGATACACTCAATTGATTTTATCGCATACTCTTCAGATGATTCTTCAGGTAAGCTTGGTTGTATACTTTGTATTCTAAAAGGTGAAAATTATGACGACTAAATTGAATCTAACTTTAAAAGCAAAATATTTTGAATCTCTTCTGGTCCATGGGAGAAATCACAACAGATGGAATTAACAAAACAAATGCTGTTCCGATAATTATTACATGTTTCATTTTTTCAAGTCATAATTCATTACGGTATTATTATGGATTTTATTTTTTATGGATCTTTATTGTGTAAATAATCAAATCCGGCGTTGTCTAAATCTTAGTTTTTCAGGCCTGCTTGGTGTCACTTTATCTGCACTTTATTTCTTTTGATTTCCTGTATGTGGTGGAATTCTTCTGTGGCAGGATTGTGATGCGGTGCATCTTATGCCAAAACGTTGCAGGGCCGTACAGCACACGCTAGACACACAACACGTGTTTCTTGTGTCGTTTCACTATGACAGCAGGTTGTAGCAGATGCACCTGAGGAACAGCTGCAGTCTTTGCGTTGCCGGTTTCTTTGCGCGAACAACTGCAGTAAACCTGCACTTGAATGACGAGAACACCGATTCCACTATGCTGGCTGATGGTGTGGCGTCGCCTAGCAGCGATCCGTGCGCATGAGATCCTGCCTGCTTTTCTATTATCTCGTGCAGCCACTTGTAATCTGCCATTATGGTGACCGCATGATGCAGACATGATTTTGATGGAACGGTTTTTAATCCGTACATGCGTAGTGATCCTTGATGTGTCTGTAGGTATGAGACATGTTGACGGTATGAATGGCAGCGAAACTCTCGATCTGCAAGACATGCCATGTATGGAATCATTCGTATTTCACTGGATGTGACAGGCGAATAGATCTCAAACAGGAGGAGGGGCAACGAGGGTCTTTATCCGTAACTTTGTTACGTGGCCTTCGCCCCTTCCTCTTATCTCATATTCTTTGTAGTATTCTGATGGACACTCCTATTTCTTGCCGTCGGCATTCTTGCTTTTGCAGCGTTTCTTGTCTCTGCTGTCTTTTGTGACTTTATCATATTTTTTATTCATCAAGCCTGGCGTGAGATCCGTGATCTTTAAGCTTTTCGTTGATTTTGAGTCAAAAATTTGGACATCGCCATCAAATCCATCAATTCCATATTTTAGTTCCAAGTATTCAGAACCTACTTCTTCCATCGTATGAATTATTTCTCTGAGGGCGCTACATCCAAATGGGACAAATAGTGAAATGTGTGGAACAGGTCCTATGTTTTACTTGATTTCTAACTCTAAATTTGTAAAAAAGATCATAAATTAATTTTTTAGTGAGGTTTTTTGTTTCCCCCATTAATCGAATTTCAATAAGATATGGTCTTATCAAAATTAGCACCTAAAATTTTCTATCTGGTTATACATCATGTTCATTGCTTTTTGATACTCTGCTTGTGAACCTGTAACTAAAGGAATTCTATCATATAATGTTTCTTACCTGTGGGATTATTTTGACCGGTTTTGCAAGCTTGTATCCTTGTAAGATCTTGCGCCTTGTCATCTTTACAAATATTGATTCTGTAATTGCAGGCAGTATGCATTATGGACTCTCCAGACGATTAGGATCAAATCTAGAGATAAAACATACGGTGTCTAGCTGCGATTTACTGTTCATTAGAATATCTATACAAATTTCAGATGTATTGTGATCAGGCTTTCTCTCCAGACGTTCCTCAACTGCTGTAGTTGCAGCATTATGCAAAAATTCACAAAGTTAACTTTGTTGTGGAATGCATTTTTCTTTAATTACAGTGCCAAGTACATAATCTCCTATGACATATAGAAAAGCATCATTTAGTTCATCATCATTGTTTTTCTTCTTAAGAATATCTTTGGATCTTAAAATGGTTCGTTCTGACATAAATTTATGCATTATTTTTCATATCTTTGTTGAGTCATATTCATGATTAAACCTTTTATTATGTTGCGAAAAAAATGATTTCTTGTATAATTTTACGATATTTGGATCTACTGATAAAATAGCAAAAACTAGGCCACGCAAATTTAACACTGACTTGGAATTACGACTTTAGATTTTGAAAATTTTAGAGAAAATTTAGGCCACGCAAATTTAACAGGGCAAACTCTAGGCCACGTATTTTTAACAGTATCCTATTCAGGAACATATCCAATCACTGCTTTAACCCATTTTTTTGATTGACTGCCATTTTTGTAAGCTGTGATACAACCACGTTCATACCTTTCTATGATATGTTCCATTGTTCTTTTCTTTTTCATGATGTATGATAGTCATGATCATATTATAATGTTTTTTGGAGTTGCAGCTCCCTAACGTAACACTTTAGCACCCGAACGTAACAGCCACTTGGAATCGATGGAAACGACTTGAGATGAAATAGTGTACAAATTTGTATTCAAGCTTCGCTAATGTAATAGAACTGGTGATCTTGTGAGTAATTGACAATTTTTTTATGATATCATTTGATGTTCTAATTTAATCTTAATATTTTTTCAATTTTTTTTGAAATTTCTGGTTTTTCATTCTGCTCCAATAGAAATCTAAGATCTTCATTGTTATCCACATCCCACATTATCCTTTTTACAAAAACCATGGCAACATTTAGGGTGTGTGTTTTTGCTGTATTCATGTGTATTTTGTAACTATCTTCGTCATAATGAGTCTCCATCAAATCTACCGGCATTCTAGCCAATGCATTTGTTCCATCAAATCTTCTGGAAGGGACAATGATTGCAAAATTCGGATGCATCTTGTACTTTAACATAAAATCGATATCCTGAGTTTTGATAAATGGGATATCTTGAGGCAATACAATTGATGCATCAAAATTATTTTCTAAAAGATATCTGTCTGCCAAGGCAACTGCGCTATTGACGCTTTCTTCTTTTTCGTCAATGATTGTTACGGTGTTGAATTTTTCCCCAATTTCGATTGCCTTTTCTTCCTTTGTAACCATTATTGTCCTTTCAATTTGAGGCGATATTGATAAAATGTGCAAAACTTCCTCTAGCATCACCATGCACAATTCTTCAACTTGTTTTGGGGATAAATCTAAACGTGTTTTTGCTTTTGAGAAAGTCTTTACTGGAATAATTGCAGCTATTTTCAAGTTACACGTGCACTTGTTTTAAAATGAAATTCGCTAATGCGTCTTCAGCAATTTTATTTTTCATAGTAATTTTTGTTTCAAAAACTTTCATATCCAAGCTTTGGATTTTCTTTACTAGCATTCTGTCCTTTGGATCTACGATCATGTTTGCACATACGTCTGAATACATTTTTGCTAATCCATAGGCGTTTGATTCTATTCCTGCGGCCTGCATGTATTTTGCTGCAGGTCCACTGATTGCATTATCCCCAATCAATGGACTGACTGCCACAACTTTTTTCTTTATTTTTGATAATTCCTTTCTAATTCCCTTAATCTGAAGCATTGGGCCTATTGATGTTAGTGGATTCCCTGGTGCTAAAATTACCATCTCTGCATCATGAATTGCATTTATTGCTTCAGGATTTGGACGAGCTTTGTCTGCACCAATGTATTGAATTCCCACAATTGGATCTTTCCCTCTGTGTTTGACGTGATATTCTTGCAAATGTAATTCTCCTTTGTCTGTTGTAATTCTCGTTTCAATGCTGTTGTCTGTAACTGGTATGATGTTGGCAGTCACTGCAAATTTCTCACACATCCATTTTGTAATGTCACTGAGGTTTTTTCCATTTTTTAACATGTTTGTTCTAATCAAATGTGTTGCAGCATCTCTGTCTCCAACCCTGAACCATGTCTCCTCTCCGAAAACCTCCATTTGGCGTAAAAAGTTGAATGTATCTTTTTTCATTCCCCATCCTCTTTCTTGATCAAGCAAATCTGCCAATCCGTACACTATGGTGTCAATATCTGGACAAACGTATAATCCGTATAGCCAATAATTATCTCCGACATTGCTAATTACGTTAACTTTGGATTCTTGTGCAACGAGTCCTCGAACTAATTTCACGGAGCCTGTTCCGCCTGCCAAGACTGTAATCATATCATACCTCTAAAACTGATTTATCTGCTATTGTTACTCAATATTACTTTTTCAAAATTCACCGATCTAATTATTTAGGATAAGTTTATTACAGTAATTTCATGGATTTTACTCGTGTCTCGGGCTGTAATGTTGTCTGTTTTGCTTGCAACTCTTATTGTTGTTGGTACCAGTACGCCGGTTTGGGCAGCGCAGTTGGATGCTAGAATCAATCCTAACGTTGAATCATCTCCATTTAAGATAACTTATCTAAAAACCGTCTTCATTGAATATCCTGATGGCGGAAATCTTTTTGATGAATTACAAGGAAAAGAATGGACTATTTCTGGAACTGCCGATTCTTCTAATCCTGGAGTTGAAACTCTTGTCAATGAACTTAATCGTGGTATTGCCAATGATGGCAGTCAAGCACAAATTACTGACTTGAATGTATCTTATAATTTTCATCTTAAAGCAAGAAATACTACTACATCAATTGACTATCGTGTAATTTTAGAAGGTACTTTGGGTGATTATGTAATTACAAAAGATACACAAAGAACCTTGGTGGATTTAGGTTGGAGGGGACTGACAACTGATAAGGAAATTGTCATTGATGGTCATGAAATTAATATCCCACTTAACATATTGAAAGAACAAGAACCTAAAGTTTACCTTTATTTTGTTAATACTGAAGCAGAAAATGTTTTAGGCAAACATCTCATTGATGCTGATTTTATTTTAGAGCAGCCATTAACTAATTGGCACTTTTTGTTTGATCCGACTGGAATTAATGTGGATGCCGGAACTTTTGGTTTAGATGATGAAATTTCTGGATTTGTTGTGTCCTCATGGACTATGGGTGAAAGCAGTCTTAGAGAGGGAAGACAAGTCGAAAGAGTCTTTGAAGCAGAAGTTATTGCTGATAAAACATACAATGTTAGAAGTGTTCAATCCGCTGACCAAGCCAACTTGTCTGCAATTGGATTTGGTGCTTTAGATAGCTTGGATGGTGTTGAAATTATCGGTGTTACTCCTACCCCTCCTGAGGATTTTATGACTACTTCAACTGGTGATTTTCCTGTTATGATTATTTATGGTATGGCTGGAATCGCTGCAGTTGCAGGAATTGCATTTTTCTTTATTAGTAGCAGATCACTCAAAAATGAAACTCAAGGGCAACAAGGAATTGATCCAAACCGACTAGTTGGACAACAAACTAGTGCCTCTTCTGGTGGATACCAGACTAATAGGGGCGAGGCTCATCTAAAAGATGATACTGATTATCAGCAATCTCGAAGTGTTTATGATGAGACTTTATCGCAAAGTCCTCCACCACAAACAACACCGTCTTCTCAAGATGAGGCCGCATGTGGTTGTGCTGCATCTGATGAAATGGGCTCTGAATGTGACTGTGCAATGCAAGGCGCATGTCTCTGTGACGGCTCATGCAGATGTGGTGCAGATATTTGTAAAGAACAAGTCAACTCTATGAGTTGATCACAATCTTTTATGATTCCATGTTCCCTTAATTGGAAATATTCTACTATGATGTTTTAGTAAACAATTGATTTGTGTATTTTTAATCCGGCTAATGTAACACACTCTTAAATTAAAATCCATTCTGTTTTAAATTCTACATGCTAATTTTTAATATGATTTGAAAAATTATGTGTGCTGGGAGTAACCCTCCTTTTGTTTTCACGATATTTCGCTTTGCAGCCTACCTGAACCTAGTACAGGAACTTTAAGTTCTGTTTGGCTTTGCTCCATGTGGGTCGTCTTTTTCATTCCTTTTATGGAAACCTCAGGTTTTGCCATCATTGTGCGCCATATTGGATTATTTTCTGCTCCGTTGCCAACCATCTCTGATTATCTATCTCCAGATCACATCTCCTGTTTGGAGGGAGGAGTTTCCTCTGCCGTAGCAGCGTGTCGTGCTCCAGCTCACATGAATATGCTGATTGGTTATGTCATTTGAATATTACCTAGTATGTTTTGTGCCTGTGATGAATAATGTGCCGTATTCTCTTTTCCATTTTTTCTTATTTTTCAAATCTTTGATTTGTTTTGTTTTAACATCAAAACCTGTATTTTTGAAAAATTCTCCCCACTCTTTCTTTGAATGCAAGTGCATCTGAATTTTCATGATTCCAGACCATCTGGCAGTTGCCTTGTTGTCTGAATAAAAATCAGTGCCGCAGAAAAATTGTCCTCTTGGTTTTAACAATTTGTATATTTTTTCAAGTGCATCTATGATTGAATCTGCATAATATAGTGACTCCATAGAAAAAATAAAATCAAATCTTCCTTTGTAATCCATTGACTCGATGTCTGTGTGGATAAATTCTTCCTTTTTACTATCTATCTTTTTTCTGGATTGAATGATCATTTTTTTACTTTTATCGATGCCTATGGCTTTTTTGCAATTTTTTTCTTTAGATATTCTTCTTATTACCCATCCGTTACCACATCCAACGTCTAGAAATGTAAATGGTTTATCAAATTGTACAGTTTTCAAAAATTTTAAAACATTAGTTTTATGCTCCATCTCCATTAGTTCCGCTCTTCCGTTTTGAGCCCACACATCAAAAGTTTTTCTGACCTTGTCCATGTTTTTTTATTACTTTATTTCAATTATAATCTTCGCGTCACTGATTATTAGAATGAACAATTTTTTTGTGGCCCTTGCATTTGATCTTTAAATGTTTAGTTTGATTGGACTTGCCTGATGAATCCTGCAGAAGATGTGTGGTGGTAAATTATCTGAGAATGCTAAATGTTCTCAATGTTTGAAACCTGATGACATGATTTGTTATAACTGTTCAACAATCACTCTAGTGCAATTTTATTCAATTTGTATATCTCCCCCGATTGACCCCCCGCCGCTGCTTTACCAAAAATCAAGTCTGCCAATTATTTTGCAGTAATTGCCGTGGCATGATTTGTTAAAACTATTCATCATATTATAGCTACTCAAATTTTAAGTACTAGGAGTTTCAATTTGGATTCTATGGGTAGAATTCCAATAGTATTGAGCCTGTTTGTTCTCCTTTTGATGCCTGTATATGCATCGGCACAAACTCCTGACAGAATCACGATTCTTGAAAATTTTGGAGATTATAATCATGGGGAACCCATGTTTGTTTATGGGCAAATTGCAAGTTTGTTGGATGACTCTTTTTTAATAATGCAGATTTTAAATCCTCAGGGCGATCTGTGTCAAATTCAACAATTAACACCTTTGCCTAATGGTGATTTTATCACTGATGTTATTCCCCTAAAAGGTAGAATTTGCGGTATTCCGGGAGAATATGAGATAAAATTATTTTACGGTGATTATTCAAAATCTACTACTTTTAGTGTTACATCTGATTTTTTCTCTCAAGCAACTGATGGCGACATGCTCTCTTCAGCTCAGAACCTATTGTCTTTACAAGGCTCTGCAATAGGAAAATTATTTGAGATACCTTCCCCTGTTTCAAATAAGACATCTGATGATTTGATTCAACTAGAATCTGATTATGTGAGTTTATGGAGTGAATTTTTTGTCGATGATCTGATAATCGAAATTGATCCTTTGATTAGACCTGCAGTATCGTCATCATTAAATTCCGTTCAAAAGTTATTGAACGACGATGAAATTTCTTTTAAAGTAGCAAAATCCATCGATGAAACAATCTTTGCTGCAATATTTTATTATGAGATAGGAGACAAAACAAAAGCAATTGATTTGTTAACTGATGCGTTTGTAGATGTGAAAAATGTAAATCCTGAAAAAATAACTAAGAGAACTCCGACTTTTGATGAATTAGAATCTACACTTTTGAATTTAATGAAAAAATCTGACACAATTATGAGCAAGCCTGTAAAAAGTGAAATTGGATTTATTTTTGCAAGGGGAACAGCTCCTGTATATTCTGATGAAATTACCGAGCTTATTGACATTCTTTCAAAATCTAGATATCTTGATGTTATTTCTAGAAAACAAAATGATCTATACCGATTAGTTCAAAATGATTGGGAATCTCTCAAGCCTTCTCTAATGAGTAAAGAGTCCATAGATGAATTACTTGCTTCATCTATACATGTTACAGAATTACACCAGGCAGCCATACTTTTAAGAGAACTTGACCATGTTGACCGATTTATTTCATCTGATTCTGCAGAAAATAGTGATCTTGCAAATCTGATTCAGTCTGATTGGAATGCATTAGAACGTGATTTGACACTGGCTAGTTCAGTTGATGATATTTTGGAATCTGAATCTAAAATCCATCAAATGGCCCAAATCATAGACATTTCATCGAGAATTAGCAAAAGTGTTGAAATTTCCAAGACTAGCGGTATCAATTCCGCATTAATCAATGACTGGGAATTACTTTTAGAACGAGTTGAAAATGTTGATTCTGTTGATAATCTCTTACAAATTATTTCTGAATTTGATCAATCTATGATTGAACTTCGAGAGAAAAGAAATCCTTTGGTGGTTTTAGAATTCCAATATAAAACAATGAAAGAAAAGGCAGAACTTCAAGCTGATTATGCAAATCTATTCCTCATTGATAATGCACTGAAAATTTTAGATACTGCTAAACAAATGGAATCTGGCAATCCGTCAATTACAAGAATTGATCGAATTGAAGTTTTACTGAGTTGGGTTAGTGATATTTCCCCTAAAATTCAAAGTGATTTGGATTCATACAATAAGGATGCATACAAAATTCGAGCAAGTGATATTTTACAACGTGCAAAATCTATTGAAAACTTGGTTGAATTGAGCTTGACTAAAAATCGATTCCTTCCAAATTACATTGAATTCACTGAAACCTTTAATGAAAAAATTGACAATGTGCGTGACTTGGTTGTTAAAAATGATCTTGATCAAGCTGATGAATTGGTTCGTGATTTGTTTGATGAATGGCGTTTAGTATCTCAAGCATATGCCGATGATCCTTTCGGTTCTGATAATGGATACACTGTAGATGAAATCAAACGTATTGATTTTCATAAAAAATTAGATACTTTTTCAAACATGGTATCGACTTTTTATAATGCCGGATTCTCCGACCATATCGATGAATATGATCAAAAAATGGCTGATGCTGATAAATTTATTGCATTGGCAAATTTCGTTGATGCCGAATCAAAGATTTTAGAAATTGGTGACTATCTTAGTGAGCATTTGGTGTTAAATGATGATGATATCATCTATGATATTTCATTTGATGCTGAAAAAGACATTTGGGTAATTGATGGTGCAACTGACAAATCTGCTTTTGATAGGCGTGAAAATCTGTATGTTACAGTATTCAACATGGATGGAACCACCCACAGTAGCCTTAAATTTACAGATACAAAACAAGGTAATTTTTTCACACAGTGGATAGCTCCTACTGATCCTGGTCTGTATGTTGTAATGTTGCAGTATAAGGATTCTAAAGCATCTCAAATTGTACATGTTGAGGAAGAATTTGATTACAAATACAGTGATGTAGACTTTAGTATGGTTGACTTGGCACGTGAATTTGAGGAATTAGAAACATTTGCAGAAAAATTTGGCGGTGATGTGTTTACTGAAAACACTAGATTTGCTGCTGTGATAAATCAGATTGAATTTGCAATCAAAGATAAAAATGAAGAAAATGTTGGTTACAATCTAGATGAATTAAAACTAATTATTGAAAGATATCTTCCAATACGATCTCGTGTTGCTGTAGTTGAGGCAATTTATGACAATGATAAATTGATTGTATCTGGCGCAGTCCAAAAATCTCTTGCCTTTAGAGAGGATTTGTTTGTTGATGTCTATGATCAAAGAGGTGCATTGATTGAGGAGATTGCATTAAAAGATAATTCTTCAGGCTTATTTACAGAGGTTGTCAATCGTCCATTTGAATCTGGTGTCTATGTCACCCAATTACAATATCATGATGTGATAGTAACTGACTTTTTCAATGTAAAATAACTATTTTTTACCTTTTACCAAATTGAAGAGTTGTCTAACTGCAAGTTTTGGATGGCGTGTTGCTAGTTTGATCATGTTTGCTAACCCAAAATCTGCCTTGATAAAGTCGATGAACTCTTCTGGTTTCAATTCTTTTATGATGTCTAGCTCTTTATCCCATTCTTCATCTGCAAGTCCAATCCATCTGCTTTGAACTTTACCTGCTGAATTAATTTTGGATTCAATTTCTTTTCTCCAGTTATCTTCGTAAGGGTACAGTGATTCTTTGTCTGTATTGCCTGATTTTATTGCCACTGAGGCTACTTTTCCTGCAACTCTTCCAAATTTTATGGCATATCTTATCCCTTCTAGCACTAGCGGGTTTGCTTGACCTGCAGAATCCCCAACTAGTATCAAATTGTTAAAAACTGTATTTCTAGATAACCCCTCATTTGGAATTAGTCCGTAATGAAATTCTATCTTTGTTATGGCTCCTAGTTTTTTTATTGGACCTAGTTTTTTCTCCATTATTTCTTCGAGTCTTTGTGTTGGGTCTACATTGGATTCTGGTTTTCCAACTCCTACGCCAATTCTAACAATGTTATTTCCTAAAGGAAAAATCCATGCATAGCCTGCAGGTGAATATTCTTGCCCTACCATTAACCACCATGTGTCTGAATCTGCATTTTCTACTTTAACTTCATATTCTGCACCTGCTCCGAATCTTTCCCATTGCGGTGCAAATCCCATTGCTTTACAAACTGTTGATGGAAAACCACTTGCGTCAATAACCACTTTGGAATGAAACATTGTCTCTCCGTTAGGCCCAATCCCGCTCACTCCTACAATGTCCCCTTTTTCATTTTTGATAGCATTTTTGATATTTGTTTTTACAAAAATATCTGCCCCTGCCTTTTCTGCTTCATTTGCTAACCATCTGTATGTTTTTCTTACATCCAAAACTGCTGCTCTTGGAACGGTATCGTTAATTGTAACTTTATTGTTAGGTGAACAAAATGAGAAATTTTTAATTGGATTGTAGCAATCATCTGGGATTCCGAATTCTTTGATATTTTGAATCCATGTTACCCCGCTGGTTCTAACTGTTTCTGCAATTGAATTTTCTTTTTCAAGTAAAGCTACTTTGATTCCATTCTTTGCTGCAGCATATGCTGCTGAGGATCCTGCCGGCCCTCCGCCGACAATAACTAAATCATAATTGTACTCTTCAGGCAATTAATTTGAATGATTAATCCCTTGGATATAATTTTGAGGTAAGATATTTTGTTATTTCTTTAATACTGGGGTGCCTGTAGAGTCGTTTTCTCTTTCTGTATCAAATGTTTCCATATGTGCTAGATCTCTATGCATGAAGCTATGGGTTTCTCCTTCAGTTTTTCTACAGAATTTGGAATGAATTGTCTCCTCGATCTTTAGAGTAGTTTCATTTTCATGAAATAGGCGTTTTCCACAATCAGGACATGTAAATTCAGGCATAAATTCCGTCAGTATCAAATCTATTTAGATGTTTCATACTTTAGGGAATTCCCCCTTAACCCAAACTTTAGATGTTTATTGATTCATTGATAATTGTGGATGAGTCTGATCTTGGATCGTTTTTCATGTGGTCTGCAATTACTGGAATTGCTATGTTGGTAACGGGACTTGGCTATCGAGCTTGCTCTAAAAAGAATAAAATTTCTACGCCTTGATGTGATTTTAATAATCTGGTTTATCCTTCAGAAGCTGTTTTGCCGCCATCCACATTCAAGATGGTCCCTGTAACCCAATTGGCCTCATCTGATGCCAGGTACAGTGCCGCATTGGCAACATCTACTGGTTCTCCAACTCGTGCTAGAGGTAATCTTTCTTCTAATACTCTTCTTGCTTGGGGATCATCCAGATATGGTTTTATCATTCCTGAATTAATTATGCCCGGGTTAACACAGTTACATCTGATGTTTTTTCTTGCATATTCAACTGCAATTGATTTTGTAAACATGGATATTGCAGCTTTAGTTGAAGAGTATACTGCTAAATGTACTCGCGGTATTGCTCTTTCACTTGAAATTGAACCGATGTTAACTATTGCTCCACTTTTAACATCTGACATTTTTGCTAATACTGCTTTTGTCATGTGGAATACTCCAAGTAAATTTATGTCAATTAATTTTTTGATTTCTATATCTTGCATTTCATGAAAATGCACTGGATCATTAATTGCCCCTGCATTGTTAACTAGAATATCGATTTTGCCATACGTATCCATAATTTGATTTACTGTTTGTAACACTTGAGACTCATCAGTCAGGTCACATGACACTGATGCTGTTAATTCCTCATTTTCTATCTCTTTTCTGGTGGCCTCTAGATGTTCTAAATCCCTTGCAATTAGGATTACTTTGGCTCCTTCTTTTGCGAATCGTTTTGTAATTCCTTTTCCTATGTCACTTGATGCTCCGGTAACAATTGCAACTTTTTCATTTAATCGCATACTTTTGTATTGTTTTCATAACTTATAGAATTTTTGTTGAATCATATTCGTATTTTTCGGTTTTCATTCATTAATTTTTTTAATATGTTCGATAATTCCTGTATAGTCTATGTCGCCTAATCCTTCTTTGATTGCATTTCCATACACTTCTTCTGCTTTAGTAATCATGGGTAGTTCAATTCCAAGAGATTTTGCCGCATTTGTTATGGTGGTGATATCTTTTTTTAAATTTGACAATGTGAATGTGGCATCATATTTACCCTCTATCATTTTGTATGCTTTGTTTTCACTCATTCCAGTTTTAAAATAAGTAGAGTTTAGGATTTCTAGAAATATTTTAGGATCTACATTTGATTTTTTTACTAGGGTGATTCCTTCAGATAGCGCCAATGCCAACATGGTGATTTGTAGGTTCATAGCTAATTTCACAGAATGTGCGATTCCGCTTTCTCCTAGAAAAAATATTTTGTTTGCAATAATATTAAAAACATCTTTACAGTTATCAAAACTTTCTTTGTTTCCTGATACCATCATAACTAAATCGCCGCTAATTGCTACGTTTGGACCTCCCATTACTGGAATATCTAATTTAATTATACCATGTTCTTCCTGAAATTCCTTTGATATTTTTTTAGATTCTATAGGATCAATCGTACTCATGTCTGCAACGATTAATTTTTCATGACTTCCATCTGTGATGCCATTTTTTTCAAAGGAGACTTGTTTTACCGCATTTGCATCTTTCACTATTGTTATTACTAATTCTGAGTTTTTTGCTACTTCTTTAGGTGACTCTGCAATTATAGCTCCCTTTCTTTGCAAATCCAATGTTTTTTCTTTTGTTCTGTTATATGCTGTAATTTGAAATCCTGAATCTAGCAAATGAGATGCCACTGCATTCCCAAGCATTCCCAATCCGATGATTCCTATTTTTTTCATATGTAATCCAATGCTGTTTTCACATTAATGTCGTTCTTCATTTTGAATCTCCCAATGCTTGTTTCCAAATCTGGAAGCTACAAATTCTAATTGGCCAATTGTTTTATCCCCCTTTTTGACTTTGGCAAAATCAAATTTCTTCATTTTAATTATTTTTTCTTTGGGTTTGTATCCTCCCTCGATAACCTTGACTTTGAATCTTTTACTTGCTTTGATGATCATTTTTCTTGCACTCTGAACATTGCCCATCCATGAAAACATCTCAAATTCTCCAAAATTCTCAGTTGTTACATTATACCCATATAATCTGGCTTCAAGTTTCATTGATTGTGATTTTGCTTGCTCATTTAACCATGAAACTACTTCTTCACCGTGTCCCTTTTCAACTCCATATGTTTCTGAATCCCCCATGTCGTTTTTCTCACACTATTAAACCATAATAATCATTTTCAAACATTTGTTAAACTAAAATATTGATTTAATCATGATATTTCATGCTCACAATTGACTGTAAGGATGTGGTTTCTATTAAAAATGACTTGCTTGTTTATGTGGCAGATCAGGTAGCTGCAATACCCACTTTAAAACATCACCAATTCACTTTATCCTCCTTAGATGATGATGAAATTATTGACACTGTTGCAGTGATTTCTGCAATAAAGGAATATCTGGATTCAATAGATGAAGGAAAAAACTTTGCTGTAATTTCAAATAATGATGTGATAAATATTACATCTATCTCTGGAAAAGTCATAGAAAACAACACGGCCAAGTCTGAACATGAGATGTTTTCATGTACTCATTGTGGATTTGTAACTCAATACCAAGTTGAATTAAATGTTCATATGAGAATTCATTACATCTGAATTTCTAGCATATACTGATTTTCAACAGGATCTTTATAAGCACTAATTACACAAAATGCTTGTGACTGATCCTTCAAAATCTAATGTGTCAAAGGTCTATTGTGAAAAATGTGATCTGGTTTTTGAATCTAGAGAAAAATTTGAAAAACATCTTGAAAGACATTCTTCTAGTGTGACCTGTGAAATTTGTCCTATTGATACTGTTATTGCAAAATTTGTAAATCTCTTTAAGCGAAAATCTTCACGCAATTTGGAATAAGTTTTTTTAACCAACCTTATCTGATTTTAATTATGAACAAAAAAGGTGTAATCATAGGCGCCATTGTTATTGCAATTGTTGCTGGTGTGGCAACAGCATCATTTTCAACATCTCCTGCTGAAACTGTTAATCTGGATGTGGAAAGAATGCATGGGACAATTTCCACTGCTATGGGCTCTCCGATTTTAGGTGATCCTTTAGCACCTGTAACCATTGTTGAATTCGGTGATTATCAATGTCATCAGTGTTTTAATTGGTTTCATAATACAAAACCTGCAATCTATAAAGAATACATTGAAGCTGGAAAAGCAAATCTAGTGTTTGTTGATTTGGCATTTTTAGGACATGATTCTCCAAAAGCAGCTCAGGCATCTTACTGTGCTGAAGATCAAAAAATGTATTGGGAATACCACGATATGCTTTACACTTTACAAGATTCTAAAATTGATAGTGGATGGGCAAATTCTGAACGACTAAAGGCATTTGCATTTAGTTTGGGACTTGATATGGAGTTGTTTGATAGTTGTCTTGATTCTGGAAAATATTCAAAACGTGTACAGTACAATACACAACAAGCAAGAGATCATGGTGTGAGGGGAACTCCTGGATTCTTCGTAGTGGGCCCTGATGGACAAGAACAACTTGGAGGTGCACAACCATTTTCTGTGTTCAAACAAGTACTGGACAAAATGGTTTAGATGATAACTGGAATTAATCTGGTATTTTCAAATCCAAAATACCTTCTATTATCATTTGCTATTTTTTCAGTAATGTTGGTTGGACTGTTGATTTTATCTGAATATGTTTTCTTGGAGCCTTATCTTGTTGGCCATATTCCATCTGGAACTGAATTTGGATTTGTTCTTATTGTAATAATATCTGCATTATCTGCACTAGTGCTACCAATGAACATATTTCGTATCAATATTCTCAAAAAATCCAAACAAAAAATGGGTGGTGGCGTGTTTGGTTCTATTATTGGGGTCGCAGCTGGTGCATGTAGCTGTGGTCCGATAGGATTTGCTGTGATCTCTACATTTGGTTCAGTTGGGGCTACTGCCACTGCGTTTCTTACCAACTATGAAGTTCCAATTAGAATAATTGCCGTTGGAATTCTGGCTGTCACTTATTTTACAACTATAAAATCCCTCAAAACCGAATGCAAATTTGATTCAAATGTGTGATGCATTAGAAATCACCAATTAGGCAAATTATTGCAACCTTGGAATATATTTTGCAGTCTATTCAAGAATTACTATGACATCCTTCTTCATTCCAATCAGGCCTGGTAGGAGAGATCCAGAAGATGATGAAATTGAAGATGCTGAAGACTAGCTGCTGCCCTGAATTACTATCATGATCAGTCAATGTTAAAAATTTACAAAGTCGAGATATTTATTTGCCTTTTTAGGATTTAACACAATGCAGAATTGGAATTTAATTTTTGGAATTTCCATAATTTCTAGTCCAATTCTATTTGCCATGATTGCATTTCCTGACTCTATAGCTTGGAGCTGGAATGAGGGAAGAGGTGGATATTTTTTTGCCTTGATCTTTGTTGTTGCTGAATTAATTGGATTAAGAATTGTAATTTCAAAAAGAAAACTACTTGCTGTAATTCCTATGGCTCTTGTAACTATCGCATATCTTATTTCTTTAGAGTATGGTTTGAGAGAATACATTATAGAGTCTGCAGAATCATTTGATGTACAATTAATTTTCTCTTGGACTTGGATGTGGGACTTTGTTGTTATGGCAGTTTTTATTGTTGCAGCTTTGACTATTTTCTTTGGAAAACGTTGGATTAGAATTGCTCCTGCTGGCCCGATATTTCTTACAGGTACTGCGATAATCCTTTCACTTGATGCATTTTTCCCATATGATACACTTGGTCCATTGCAATACGTTGTCCCATATTTTGTACAGGCTAATGTGTGGATAATTACTGCACTTGATCTTGGCACTGCAGTTGCTAGAGACAATGTAATGTTTTTGCGTGGTGATCATGGTTCGATGGCCCTTCAAGTGTTTTGGCCATCAGCTGGTGTTCATAGTATCATCATTTTTTCACTAGTAATTGGGGCATTCATGTTAAAGCTAAACATCCTTCGAACTAGAAAAATCATTTATTTTATTTTAGGAATTATTGGAACAATAATCGTTAATCTAATACGAATTTTTTCTTTGTCTTGGTATGCGTTAAAAGTTACAACTGATCCTGTTGCGTGGGAAGAATATCATAAGATAGCCGGTGAGATAATGTTCTTGCCGTGGCTATTTGCATTCATTTTGGTTGTGATTCTTGTTGAATCAAGACGCCTGAAAAACTCTGAAAATAGTTTTATTTCTAAAAATATGACGTAATGTCACTTTGTCCTTGAATTTCTGAAAGTTCTGATATTTTTACTCCTAGCCTTCTTATTGTGAGGGTTTGATTCTCTAGAGCCTCTTTTAGTAATTGGTCTGCATTTTTTTGTAATTCTTCAATACTTGTAGTGGGGTTTCTTAACATTCTTGATTTTGATTTATTTGATAAATCTGATTGCACAAAATGTATTCCGATTGATTTAAACATTTGATTATTTTTTTTAGCTACTTTATGTACTTCTTTACAAAGTTCTATGATGTTTTCTGATAAAAATTGATAATCTTTTGAATCTTTTTTTAATGTTGTAATTTTACTAAATTGTATTCTAGCTTCCCTCTCTTTGACCGGTTCATTATCTATGCCTCTTGCTGCATTGTAGATGTATGTGCCAGTTTTTCTACCAAATTCTTTGTTTAAAGTGAAAATATCCATTTTTTTTAAATCTTCAACTGTTTTCAAACCCATTTCTAAAAATCGCTCCTCTGTTTTTTTACCAATGCCTGGAATTACTCTGATTTTTAATTGATCTAAGAATGGTTCAATTTTTTCTGGTGACACTGTAGTTAGGCCATCTGGTTTTTGAAAGTCTGATGCAATTTTTGAAATTAATTTATTTGGTGAAATTCCTATTGAACAAGTTAGTTTAATTTTATCTCTTATGGAATTTTTAATTTGCTGAGCTAAATGATTTGCTTTTTCAAAATCACCTTCGACTCTTTCTGTTACATCAAGATATGCTTCATCTCGTCCCACATATTCAAAAATATCTGCATGCTCTTTCATGATCTCCATTGTTTTTTCTGAAATTTCTGAATACAAATCAAAATCCACTGGTAAGAAAACTGCATCTTTTCTTTCTTCAAGTCTTTTTTTTGCAAATGCAATTGGAATTCCAGATTTAACGCCATATTTTCTCGCAGTATAATTTGCAGTTGCGATTGCACCGCTGTCTGCCCCTCTATCTGAAAATACACAGACACATACTGGCTTTGATTTTAATTCTGGGGATCTGCTCTCTTCACACTGGGCATAAAAATAATCAAAATCTATGTGGAACACTATTCTCGTTTCCAATATTTTTCTAATTGGTTTTGATTATTACTATATTGTGTATTCATCTAAATATTGATGAGGTATACTATTTTTATGAAATATCCTGTATCTGTGGATGAAAATGGTATCAAGTTTAACCCTGAAAAAATGGAAAAAGAAAAGCTCTATCATTGTATTTTCAAAGATAAAGCCATGCTGGTATTCAAAGATTCTCAAGATGTCATGAATTGTTATGAGATTGAAGAAGCAGATTTAGTCGAACAAATCAGGAAATGTGACAGTGATGACGATCTTGAAAAATTATTTGAAGACTATTTGAAAGGAAATACCTGAAAAATTAAATAAAAGCCGGAGAGAAATTCATTATAACGGGAATTTAAAATTGAGCAACAATAATAAACCAAAAGACGCAGAAGACATTTTATCAGAATTTGGTTCTAGAATTAAACCTGAACCAACACCAGAATCAGAACCAACATTAGAACCTGAACCAACACCAGAATCAGAACCAACATTAGAACCTGAACCAACACCTGAACCAAACCAAACCGAACCAACACCCGAACCAACACCCGAACCAACACCCGAACCTGAACCAACACCCGAACCAACACCCGAACCAACACCCGAACCAACACCTGAACCAACATTAGAACCTGAACCAACATTAGAACCTGAACCAACATTAGAATCTGAACCAACATTAGAACCTGAACCAACATTAGAACCTGAACCAACATTAGAATCAGAACCAACATTAGAACCTGAACCAACATTAGAACCTGAACCAACATTAGAACCTGAACCAACATTAGAACCTGAACCAACATTAGAACCTGAACCAACATTAGAACCTGAACCAACATTAGAACCTGAACCAACATTAGAACCAAGTTCAAGTGAAACTTCTGATTTTCCAAAAGCCCAAGAAGAACGTGATGTAATTTTTGTTGGCACTAAACCAATTATGACTTATGTTTCTGCAACTTTAACTCAACTTTCAACTAGATCTGTTGTAACTATCAAAGCAAGAGGTAGACGAATCACTCAAGCTGTTGATGTTTCTCAAATGATTGTAAAGAGAATGGATTCTGTAGGGTATGTGATCAGCGATGTGAGAATTTCTTCTGATTCTTTAACATCACAAGATGGAAAACTACGTAATGTTTCTATAATGGAAATTGATATTTCAAAAAATTAATCTAAAAACTTTATTATTAATTTTATTTAGTGTGCTATTTGTTATGGTGATAATTGGATTGTCAGATGATTCTTGTAATGTCAAACATCATCTACTCTTAAATGAAATTTTTTCATATGAAAAGTCCTTGGATCCAGAATTATGTGAAAATATTCTTGAAAAAATTGATTTTTACAATGATGAGTGTAATTCACAAATAGAAATTTTAGATTGCGGCTAAGGAATTATGTCTACTAAAAATGTAATCCCAAAATATACTAACAATAAACTCAATCCGAGCATTATTATTTTATAATTTCTATTAGAAATAATTTGTGAACTTTTCATTGCTACAAATGAAATTCCACCCAACCATGCAAAATCCATCCAGATGTGTAGGAAAAATACTACTAGTATGCCTGAAAATGCCCAAATTAGCATTGCATCTGAAATCAATTTGAATCCTACTGTTAACCACCATATTATGAAAAATGGATTTAATGCACTAAATGCAATTCCTGTAATTAACGGACTGTGTTTTGGTTTTGTTGTTACGTTTTCATTATTTTGTAATACTTTTTTGATTTGAATTATTGCAAAAATAAAAAGTGTAATTGCTCCGACAATTGAAATTGCAATTCTAAATTCTGGAAATATTTCTAAAGAAAATACCCCAATTCCTAACAAAATCACTAATGGAAACTCTACAATGGTGTGGCCTATTGCCATTTTAATGCCTGATTTTACTCCTTCACGTAATCCGTATGAAACATTTGCTGCAAACAATGGGCCTGGTGCCATCACTCCTGATGCTGAAACCACAATTACCATGATTGCAAATTCAATAATCTGTGTCATTGTTTTTTGATATTATTTAGTTACGAAATAAATTTGATTGAAACATTCTATCTATACATGGAATCTTTGAGATGTTTTGATTCTTCTTGTGTTTCCTTAATTATAATCTCTGCTTTTTCAGCTTCTTTTTGTAATGATGGGATGTCGCAAGATGCTCTTGGGATTAATTTTGACATTGCTATGCATAATCTGGCGCTTGATTTAAAATCAGGCCCTTTTCCGTTTGTATGAAAAATTATTACAATCACATCTTGGTTTGATAAACTGCTCTCATTAAGTAATACTCCTGGAATCCCTGGAACCGTTCCATGATCTAATACCTTTAGACCTGCTTCTTTTATTTTATTTCTTGCAGCATCCGTACTCCCAATCCCTATCATCTCTTCATCCCCATCAGGTGATTTTATTGCAACACTACTGACAATCAATTTAATTTTTTGTTTCCTAGCCCACGACAACATTGTTTTTGCTGTAACTTTATGCAATGATTGGTCTAGAGTCAGATATGACAAAAATATTCCCACCTTTAGATCCTCATTAACAAAAATTCTTGTTGGAAAATTTGGTTTTCCATCTTTAATGATGCTGATTGGGGGGAAACTTTCTGAATCAACAACTCCTCCTAGTTCAAACTGTGATGTATGAATCATTGATTCTGTTGCAATTGCACTGCTGAATCCAACTGAGGGAAATCCGTCAATAAGATAACCCTCTTCTAAATTCATTTTTTTAATTTCTCTAATTCTGATTTTGGGATTCAATGAATATTTTGTATATTGATCAAATAATAGCTTTTGTCTAATTCTATTTTTGTAATTTTGAAATTAATGCTGCATAAATGAATGGCAATATTGTTGTAACTTCTGCATGAAGTGTGGATTGTTTTGCTATTTGTGTTACTTTTCCCCATGAAATTGCTTCTCTCACCAATGCACCGCTCAGACTTCCATCGAATTCCTGTGCGGTGGTTATGTAAAATGCATAATCTAATCCTTCCCTGTATTGATTCCACCACAATGTATGATGTTTGGAAATTCCTCCACCAATCATGAATGCCCCTGATTTTTCAGCTTTGAAAATCAATCCTGATAACAGGTTTGCATCGCCAACCATGTTTAATTTAAAATCAGCATGTTTTTGTGTAAATAACCAAATTTGACTTCCTACAGATCCATCCATTATCCCTGGAACTACCACATCGATATCATTTTTGTATGCCCAATAAAGAAATGAATCTTCCCCCAAATGTTTTCCAATCATTTTACATATTTCTGCAGTACTCATCTCTTTGTTTCCGTTCTGATATTCTTCTTCTAGAAATTCTTGCATTTTTTCTTCAATTAGTGGCCCGTAACTATCCATTGGAACTAGAACGTTCCCTAATCTGTGGATATTTTGGTTTGCCAATTCCATGTCATCCATTGTAAATGTGCCCTCTTTGTAATGTGAAAAGTGTCTAGCGATGTCATGATCTAAAGCGCCGCATGTTGTAATTGCCACATCAAACCATTTGTTTTTGATCATATCCTTGATGATTCCTCTTAGGCCAGTTGATATTATTGCTCCGACAAATGACACAAATCTTAAACATTGTTTATCTGAAATCATTTCAGATAATATCTCCAAACCGCTAGACAGATTCACTGATTCAAATCCCCCTGATTGTGATAATTCATCAAAAATTTTTTCCAAAGATGTATTTGAATTAATTTTGATATCTTTTACAGGACGACCTGGTTCTATCATGATTATTTTGCTTGTTGATGTCGAATATAAAATCCTGCCTTTAATTGTGAGATTTTTTTTAATTCGCTAGGGAAACTTTAAACCTCCCCTGTTATAATGGATTTTAAATGAGTGATCGAATTAAAGTTGGTTTGGTTGGCATTGGTAATTGTTTTTCAGGCTTGATTCAAGGAATTGAATATTACAGAAAAAATCCTTCCCAAGAAGTAACTGGAATTATTCACGATAAATTAGCAGGATATGGAATTCATGACATTGATTTTGTTTGTGGATTTGATGTTGGTGAAAATAAAGTTGGTAAACTTTTGCATGAGGCTATTTATGAATATCCAAACATGGTTGATTGGATTGCTAAAGATGATTTGCCAAAAAATGATGCATTGGTATATGAAAGTCCTATTTTGGATGGAGTTGGAGTTTGGGTTGAAAATAGAATAAAACCTATTGTTAGCACGAAAACCACTGAAGAAATTGCAGAAGATGTAAAAAAAGTCATTAAGGAAAAAGGCGTTGAAATCATTGTATCTTATTTGCCTGTGGGTTCTGATAAGGTAACTGAATTTTGGGCTCAAATTTGTTTGGATACACACACTGCATTTGTAAATTGCATTCCATCTTTTATTGCATCAGATCAAAAATGGGCTAAAAAGTTTGAAGATGCAAATGTTCCCTGTATTGGTGATGATATCAAAGGACAAGTTGGTGCTACTATTGTACACAGAACTTTGGCTAAACTTTGTAGTGATAGAGGAACAAAAATTGAAAAAACGTATCAAATCAATGTTGGAGGCAACACCGATTTCTTAAACATGAAGGAACAAGACCGCCTAGTATCAAAGAGAATTTCTAAAACTGAGAGTGTTCAAAGTCAACTTAAAGAAAGATTGGATGATGATCAAATCTATGTTGGTCCTTCAGATTTCATTCCTTTCTTAGGCAATACTAAACTAATGTTTATGAGAATTGAAGGAAGACAATGGGCAAACATTCCATACAATATGGAGGTTCGTTTAGAAGTTGACGATAAAGCAAATTCTGCAGGTATTGTAATTGATGCAATTCGATTGGCAAGAATCGCTCTTGATAGAGGTGTAGGTGGACCAATCAAACCTGCTAGTGCATATTTAATGAAGCATCCAATAGAACAAACATCTGATGTTTTAGCAAAAGATGCATGTGAAAAATTTGTTGCAGGCGACTAGTTATTAAAATTTATTAGAATCTGAAAATCTATTTTTTCTACTAGTTTCATATTTGTTGAGATTGAATTTTTTGATAGTCCTGATTCACCATTCAATTTGAAAATTTTAGTTGTTGCCACTTTGTTATTCTCGGTTCTGTAACATCTTTGGATGTTGAGATTCATTCTGAATCCTTGTTTAGTGAGGCGTTTTGAATAATAGTTTTCCGTTTGTTTTACCATCAACTTCAATCATTGAAGTTTGAGCTGGGGTCTTGCCTTTCAAAGCTCCATGGTAAATGTGTAAAATGTAATGAATATTTTGAATTATCAGAAATGGAAGCAGATCATATAACCCCATGACACGAGGGTGGAAAAACAACAGAGGAAAACTGTCAGTTACTTTGTAAGAATGATAATCGTAGGAAGTCAGGAAAATAGGAAATCCTTCGACAGTTACAACTCGATAACTTTACAACCTGTACAGGTCTCGATAACGCAACAGCACCTTATCTTGGACTCAGGCACATAAATGATAAAACTCATCTGATGTACTCAGGGGATCTGTTTGACGTGGATTCGGTACGGGTGTACGACGACAGAAATCTTGACATACAGTATGTGGAAAGACCGGAGATTGCAACTGTGGCTGGAATAGAGATTCAATCCGAGATAGATCTGCTTGATGAGGAGCTTGAGCAGGTGTCAGTGCAGCGTCAGGAATTAAAGAATGCGTACGGTGACGATGTTTCGCAACAGGCATTGGATCACAACACGAATCTGTACAATGATCTGGTACAACAGATTCAAGAATTGGAAGACAAACTTGCCTGCGTGCAGATATAACACTGCCCAGTCCTATGATAAAAACCGCAAACATTTCTGGCAGGAACCATAACAAATCAGCACCCAAACAAGAATGGTGGGTGAGGATACTTTTCCGAAGAGTTTGCAGCAGAACAGTTCGCAGAGGCAATATCCAAGGTCAAAGATCTCCCGTCACCGAACCCATGCGCCTTCTGTATGTCTGGATAAAGTTCGTTCAAAGTTTAATCCTACAAGCAAAAGATCTGTGGAACAGTTGATCCTAGATGGACAATGAAACGAGATAGGGTGCACGCTATCTGCAATGAACAAAAATTGCATCTTTTTGGCTCAAAAACAGAAGTTTTGAGGTAGATCAAATAGACACAAGCCAATCTTTGATTACTCTTGTTGCAATGCAATCATCTTCGTTGTAGTCTATTACTTTCTGGAATCTATCCTTGTTTTCTTTTGGATCTTTAACATGATCAAGATAAATGGAAATTGATTCTGTGGCACTCACGTCCTTGTGCCTCCATTTGAATCCAAGATACGGTGCTATCTGTTTTAGCCCGTTCCCATACGTAGGAAAGACTGTAGAATTCGTGGCCACTTTATGGATATCAATCATATGATCAAAGACCATTTTTTTGTATTTCTCATCAATCTCGTATTTTTCCATCATCTTAGTCAAGTGTGTTTTTTCATAGTGGTGGTAATGGTAAATCACATAGTCTTTTTGTTTTTTCATAAACTCGAGAAACTCCAGCAGCATTTCCTTTTCGTGGCTTGTGTCCTTTGCAGTAAATGAGATGTATTTTTCCTCAGTGCCAGTCCTTACTAATATCCCGATAAGATAATCAATCAGGATAGTTTCCTCATTAGCCATTGTAGGATCTATTCCCTCAAGATCAAGGAAGATTTCAACTTTTCTTTCTGGGAAATCTATCGCATCTTTGTTAATTATGATGTGTGACTTTGTCTTGATTGCTTTTGCTGTGGTGACATACTTTGCTGCAGTCTTTGTTCCAATCCCCTTTATCCTCGTAAGGCTCTTAATACTTGTATCAACAAGATCGTCCACTGTCTTGAATCCATGGTAAGCTAGCCTGCTTTTTGTTTTAAGAGAGACTCCTACCAAAAGCGATATGTCATTTGTTTCAATTGCCATTTTGTTGCAGTAACTTTCCCATGGGAACCCGCAACTTCCATGAGTTGGAGATACGTGATCACCTTGCATAATTTTTCTTGTACCTTTGATTGAATCAAAGAGCAATGACTCATAGTCTGTGTATTCGTGCAATGTTTCCTCACCTTCACCGTTTATCATGACAAATGTTTTTGGTGTGATTCCTTGTATTTGTCCCAAGAGATAATTGTAAAACGCTCCTTGTAACAAGTGCTTTTCTTGGATGTTCTTTGCAAGTTTTACTTCTTTTACAGTATAATGATAATCTCCAAATACGGAACTGTCTGTGTCTGACTTTTCAAGTATGTCTGCAACTCCGTAGAGACCTTTAGGCAGATAGTAAATCGGCATTCCATGTAGGGCAGCAGTGCCAGACACCATTGATTCGATGGCAAGTCTAAAGCCTTCCTCTGGTGATTCAAATGGGATTGTAGTCATCTCAGGATATCTGCTGCGTATTGTCTGCGTCTCGTGCTCGTTTCCTCGCACAAAAAGCATTTTTTGGTATTCTGTCAACTCATCTTTTTCATCTTTAGGTGCAAACTTGTTGCAATAAATTGCAAACGGCGATGTGAGATATGTGGAAACTGTAGTTGCAGTCAGTCGCTCATCAGCCGTACCTGCCATGCACCTTGAGAACAATTCGTTTATGTCTACTACAGATTTCAATCTTCTCTCTCTTTATCTTTCCCTAATGCTTTTACTTTTTCTTTCATGCTCTAATTTCTCATGATATGAATTTTGTAAGTAAGAATATCTTTTTTCCCAAGTCGAAAACTAAACTTGTGGAACATGGTTTTTTTCTTGAATGTTGTTTATGTTCCTTTCTTTATGTTGACAGATAATACCGTGTCTTTTCTGTCTTCATCCGTGAACGCAACAAACAGATCACGAGTTTTGCAGATAGAATCAATATCTGGTTTGACTAGAACTTTTGGGCCCGGCTTTGGATTATACCCCGCCGGCCTTGAATTGTTCAATCATCTTTGATATGTGGCCAAATTCGACGTCTGGGTCTGTAGTCTATCCATGCCTTGATCTTTACAAAACAAATCAAAGTATTTCAGAGGGATTTTAGCCACACTTTTGCTTCTTTCTAACTTTGACTTTTGATATGCCTTGTCTGGCCAGTCGTTGTTGGCCTTGTTTGGTGGGTCTGTTTTCTGTCTAGATAATTTCTCCAACCTTAACTTTATGAGTTTTTTTTCATTGTTTATTTTTAAAGCTAGAAAGTCATACGAAAAATGATCAACTACTATTTAGTAATTATACTAGGCGTAATGATACGATCATTTTTTTTAAATTATTATTGCATTATTACCGCTACGAAAAATATCATAACACAACAAGAAAAATTAATCAATTCTGTCAACTAAACTTGTTAATCATCGATTATCCTACGTGATGAGAAATTATTATCATTGGTTCATGTTAAAAAAGTAGAGATCTTTGGTTTCAAATCATTTGGATTTAAAAATACTACCGTTTTGTTTGAACCTGGACTTGTTTCAATATCTGGGCCAAACGGTTCTGGAAAAAGTAACATCTTGGATGCTATTATTTTTGCAATGGGTGAAAACAAACCCAAAGTTATGAGAGTTGATAAACTGCGATCTTTAATTCATGATATTGAAGGTGCTAGACATGGACCTAAAATGGCAAGATCGAGTGTTCACTTTGACAACACTGATAGAAAAATTCCAATTGATTCTGATGCTGTTGAAATTACAAGAGAGATGGATGCTAATGGTGAAAATACATACTATCTTAACAAAAAGAAAACAAACCGAAGCAGTATTCTTGATTTGCTTGATATGGCAAATGCTGGTTTGGGACAACTTAATGCTGTACAGCAAGGAACTGTAACTAGAATTTCTGAATTTACTTCAGAAGAGAAAAGAAAAACTATTGAGGATTTAATTGGACTATCCTACTTTGATGATAAAAAAGTAGAATCTATAAAACAACTCGATGAGGCAGATAGACGGTTGGAGATAGCCCTTGCAAAAATGGGTGAAATTAAAAAAAGAATTGACGAACTTGAAGAAGAAAGAAATCAAAAATTACGTCATGATCTTTTAGAACGTGAACTGAATCGATACAAAGCAATAGCTGCAGCCAACAAAATGAAGGTGATTTCTAGTCAAAAATCATCCAAAGAGTCTACTTTGAACGGATTAAATGCTGAACTTGCAGCATTTGATGCTCAACGAAATATTTTAAGAACAGAAATAGGTGTTTTGGAAACTGAAAAAACCCAATTAATGGCAAAAGCACATGATTACAGTCAAGCAAAAGCTTCTCTTGATGTAGAGATTAGTTCTGCTATGGAACAGTATGAAATTGACAACAGTGCAATTTCTGCATCTAAGAAAAGATTGGAACAAATTAATTTAAGACTGCCTGAAATACAAACTGAAATTGGTGAGATAAATCAAGCACAAACTGATATTGACACACAATTGCAAAAAATAAAAATTTCAATTGAAGAAACTAACTTGAAGAAAAATAAAATTAATGATGACTTGCAAATAATTGACTCCCAAAGAAATAAAATTTTAACAGAACAATCTAAAGCTGCATCTAAAAAATCTGAAATTGACAACAAAATCAAGCTACTTACAAACCAACTCAATGATGCAAAATTAAAACTTTCTAAAATTTTACACGAAAAGGACGAATCTAAAATTAAAATTGATGCTAATGCTGTAAAACTTTCTGGATTGGAGCATGATATTGTTACACTTACTGGATGCCAATCACAATTAGAATCCATGCTAAATAATCACAATGCCACTATCACTGAATTAAAATCTAGAATTGAAAAATTACATTTACGAAAGTCAAAGATACATAATGATATGGATGAGTTGGGATTGATATTGGAAAAATCCAGCAAAGCTGCAAATCAGTATGAATCAAAAATCAAAACTGTAAAAGGATTCATGCATGAGGATTACACTGTTGCTAAATTAAAAGAGGATGCGGATAAACTTGGCATTGAAGGTTTGGTTTATGAAATGATTTCTTGGGATAAGCAATACGAACGTTCTGTTTTAGCAGTTAGTTCTGATTGGATTAAAGCAATTGTTGTAAAAGACTTTGCAACTTTACTTGGCATTGCTGAAGTTGCAAGAAGCAAAAAACTTCCTAAACTTAAAATTATTCCATTGGATGCAATTCCACAATTCAAACTTTCTCTGCCTAAGGAATCCGGGGTTATAGGCATTCTTTCAAACTACGTTACATGTGATCCTGCCTATTCTTCACTCAAAACGTTCCTATTTGGAAATATTGTGCTTACTGAGACTCGCGAATCTGCTTACAATGTCTCTCAAAAGGGATACAAATCCGTAACCCTTGATGGTGAATTTTTTGAAGAAAAAGGTGGAACCGTTGTAATTGATATTAATTCAAAAATATCAAAACTAACAAAACTCATTTCCATGAGTAGTGATATTGATGGATTATTCCAATCTATTGGTATAATCAAAAAATACATGTTAAACAAAAAACGCGCATTAAAAAAAACAGAAGGTTCAATTCAATCATATGATGAACGTCTTTCGATATCCGAAAATTCTCTTACTTCTACAACTGAAAATTATTCTAATTTAAAATCCAGAATTACTTCTGCATTGAATATGCGGGAACAACTTGTTAAAAGAATTTCAGAATTAACTTCTAGGAATAATACCATTGAGTCTGAAATAAATGCTACTGAATCACATGTTGTTTCGTTACAAGAAAGAATAACTATTGTCGAGGAAAATTATGCCAGTGGGGAACAGGATAGAATTGCTAGTGAATTATCTAGAATTAATATTCAAAAGTCTGACATTGAAAAGATGTATACGACAATTATGAATGAATTTCGTGATAAATCTTCACAACAAACAACACTTCAAACTCAATACAATAGAGAAAAATCCCAATCAAACCGTCTTGATGATGAAACAAATTCTCTTAATCTTGAATATGTTGAGATTGAAATAAAAATACGTGAACTGGATCAACAAAAAGAATCAAAGAATCAAATTCTTATATCATTACGTGAAAAAGAGCAAGAACTAATTTCTACATCCGGTTCTTCAATCGGCCATCTGAAAGAATTTGATGATAAATTGAAGGTCTTATCTGAACAGGATAAAGAGTTGACAAATCAAATCAACACTATAGGGCGTCAAACTGATTCCCTTGCTCGTGACCTTCATGATTTGGTTGAAAATGAATCCAAGTTACAACACATACTATCTGCATTTGGATTTGATAAAGACATGGAAACATTTGATGTTGAATCCATTGTGCAAGGGTTAACTGGAGAGTTATCTTCTCTTAGTGCATTAAATGCAAAAGCTCCTGAAACATACCTTGACGTATCTTATGGATACCGTTCAATGTCTACTAGGAAGAATTCTCTTGAAGCTGAACGTAATTCTATTGTTAAATTTATTGAAGATATTGAAAAAGACAAACGACAAACTTTCTTGGATGCATTTGACAAAGTTGATAAAGAAATTCATTTAATTTTCAGTAAAATGACTAATGGCAATGCTTGGTTAGAATTACAAAATGAGGATGATATATTTAATTCCGGAATTTCTTATTTGATTCAATTCCCAAATAAACCAAAAAGAGAATCAACTTCAATCAGTGGTGGTGAGAAAACTTTGGCTGCAATTGTATTTGTTCTTGCTTTACAAAAACTAAAACCATCTCCTTTCTACCTGTTTGATGAAGTTGATGCCCATCTTGATGCCCCCAACTCTGAAAGATTGGCAAAAATTTTAGAAGAAAGATCTAAAGAAAGTCAATTTATCATGGTATCACTAAAAGATTCTGTCATACAGAAAGCAAAATTAATTTACGGCGTATTCCCAAAGAACGGGGTTTCAAATGTTGTTATTTACAAAGATAAGCGGATTCCTTCGATGAAAACTTCCTAATTTCGTTTTACAAAGCATGCCGAATAATGTCCGTCATTAATTTTTTCTAATTTTGGCTCCTCTGTGCATTTCTCAATGACATAGGGGCATCTTGCTCTGAATCTACATCCTTGATATGTATCAACGTCTGTTGGTTCATTGATTCTAATTTTCCTCTCTTTGTGTAAATTGCCAGGATCCGGCTCTGAAATTGCATCAATTAATGCTTGAGTGTATGGATGACTGGGTTTTGCCAATACTTGGCTGATTGGTCCCATTTCTATAATTTTACCCATGTACAAAATACCTATTCTTTGACCAAAATACCTGGCAGTAGCCAAGTCATGTGTGATATAGATAAATGAAATATTGTATTTTTTCTGCAACCCTTGCATCAATTCCAGCATCTCTGCTCTAATTGATACATCCAACATGGAGACTGGCTCATCTGCCAATATCACTTTAGGTTTTAGTGCAAGTGCCCTTGCTAGTACCACTCTTTGTCTTTGTCCTCCAGACAGCATGTGGGGGTATTGTTTTGCAATTTCTTCAGCTGGTTCCAGTTTAACTTCGTGCAATACCTCGATTACTCTTTTCTTTCTGTCCTCTTTGCTTCCATTTTTATGAATTTCCAATGGCTCTGATATGATGTCTCCAACCTTCATTCTTGGATTGATGGAATCATATGGATCTTGATGTATCATTTGACAATTCATTCTAATTTTTAATAAATTTTCTTTATGATTGTCAATTTCTTGTTCTTCAAAAAATATTTTTCCTGAATCTGATTGAATTGACTTTAGAATTAATTTTGCAATTGTTGATTTTCCAGATCCTGATTCCCCGGCTAAAACAAAAACTTCTCCTTTTTTTAATGAGAATGATACGTCATCTGTAGCTCTGACTGTAACTGATTCTGATCCAAATATTCCTTTTTTAGTAAAATATTTCTTCAAATGTTCTACTCTTAGAATGTCACTCACTGAATATTGTTAAATAAAGAAGTATATCAAGAAATATCTTTCATGCGTAAAATTTGGGATAAAGCATTTATGTTAAATAAATACCGAGTTAATACTTGAATGACACAATACAAAAAAGTCTTGATTATAAAAAATATGTTGTAGATTCAAAACTGCAATATTTTAAACCACATGCTAGTAAAATTGAGAAAACATTTGCCGAAGAAATTTCTTCTAGTCTGAATAGAGATTCCAAATTTATTACGCCTAAATTTTTTTATGATAAAAAAGGCTCTGATCTGTTTGAAAAGATTTGCACGCTTCCTGAATACTATCCTACCCGAACGGAAATTGACATTTTAAAGAATTTACAGGCTGAATTACCTCTATTTATTGATAAATCTTTTAGATTAGTTGAACTTGGCAGTGGTGCATCAGTAAAAACTAGATTAATTCTTGATATTTTTACCAAATTACAGGAAACCACTGAATATTTTCCCATAGATATTTCTGAGATTCTAACTGAAAGTTCTGAACAACTTTTACAAGATTATGACAATCTACACATTACTGGTATTATTGATACTTATGATGGTGGATTGGAATTTCTTAAAAATTATGATGATAAAAAAAATCTTATTCTCTTTTTAGGATCTAGCTTTGGTAATTTTTCCCCTCCTGACGGTAAGGCTTTTTTAGAAAAAATAAATTCTACAATGAAATCCGGTGATCTGTTTCTAATTGGCCTGGATTTAGTGAAGGATAAACAAATTTTAGAATCTGCATACAATGATGCACAAGGCATTACTGCCAAATTCAATCTAAATGTCCTTTCTCGAATAAACGATGAGCTTGATGGTGATTTTAATTTGGATAATTTTTCACATTATTCAATATATAATAAAGATGATCAAAGAATTGAAATGTATTTGAAATCTCTAGTTGGCCAATCTGTAATTATTTCAAAATCAAATTTATCTTTAAGTTTGGAAAAAAATGAACTGATTCACACTGAACATTCCCACAAATATACTCTGGAACAAATCAAAACACTTCTTGAAGGTACGGGCTTTAAAATTAATCATATTTGGTTGGATGATAATACTCATTTCTCATTAACTCTGGTATCTAAAAACTAAATATTTTCGGCACATCTGAAACCTGAAAATAGCCATCTCTCATCCAATCTAAAGAAATTTCTGTAGCTTCCCCTAATTGACATTTTTGGCGTTCCAAATGATCCGCCTCTCAAAACTTTTTGATTTGTAAACCACTTGTCATTGTATTCCTCAAAATCTGACTTGAATCCTGGATATCCTGAAAATTCAGATGATGTCCATTCCCACACGTCCCCAATCATTTGTTGACATCCTGACTGACTAACTCCATTTGGGTATGATCCTATTTCTGAACACCCCCAATGATATGATTCCAATAAATTACATTTGTCGGCAGTTGGTTTTTCATTTCCCCATGGAAATGTTGTTTTTCCTTGTTTTTCTTCGTTCCAACATGCAGCTTTTTCCCATTCTGCTTCTGTTGGAAGTCTTTTACCTGCCCACTTGCAATATGCATCTGCTTCATAGTAGCTAACATGACATACTGGCTCGTTTGGATTAATTTCTCTAATTCCTAAAAAGTCTCTTACATGCCATTTGCCATTAATTTTCTCCCAATACATTGGAGATTTCCATTTGTTTGCTTGGACTTTTTCCCATCCGTCTGATAACCAGTATTTGTAAGTCTCATACCCTCCATCTTCTATGAACTCTAGATATTGTTGGTTTGTTACTGGAAATTCGTTTATCTTGTAATCATTAAGGTAGACTTTGTGTTGTGGTAATTCAATGTCGTAGCAAAACCCTTCCCCGTTATTTCCCATTGTGTATATGCCACCTTTAATCTGAATGGATTTTTGTAGAGCATCAGTTGACTTTATATTTTCATTTTTCTTCACCGGTCTGTATTGCTCTGCAAGCAAATGCTGTAAATCATACACTAGGAGCTCTTGATGCTGACATTCATGATGAAATCCAGTCTCAATTAATTTTCTGTTTTCTTCACTCAAAGTTTGAGATTCAATAAATTTCTCTACCCTTTGATTTATTGTATTGAAATATTGAAAAATTTGATCAGTTGTAGGTCTTGATACGACTCCCCGCAATCCTTTGTCATGAGGTACTCCAAATTGTTGGTAGTAGGAATTAAGATATTCTGAAAATTCTTTAGAGTAAAACTCGTAATTTTTATCAATTTTGCTCATTATTGTTTCATAAATCCAACTTACATGGCCTATATGCCATTTTGGCGGGCTCATGAAAAATGCAGTTTGAACAACAAAATCATCTTTTTCTAAAGTTTTTACAAGTTCCAATGTTCTACTGCGTGTTTCTCTAAATTGTCCTAATAATGAAATCCCTGACTGTAATTCCGGATTGGATGTCAATATTGAAAAATTATATTTTTTCTATTATTATGTTTGTGGGTATTTTTCTCTAGTATCCTCTTGCAAAGACTGGAACTGCCATGCTTTGTTCTTGACAATAGATGCATTTTTGATTTGTATTTTCACTTTCAAATGGAATGACTCTGATTTCTGCTCCTGTTTCCTCTTTAATTTTCTCTTCACATTCTAATTTTCCGCACCAAGGTGAGTTCAAGAAGCCTCCTTTCTCAATTTTTGATTTAAAATCTGAATATTCTGAAATCTCTAGAGTGTTACTGCTAGCTTCATCCTTGGCTTTTTTTAGCATCTTTATTTGAATTTCATCTAATATTGCAGGTATTTTTCCTATTTCATCAAAACTCAAACTAATTTTTTCTAGATTGTATCTTTTTGCAACAATGACATTTTGTTTTTCAATATCTTTGGGACCAATTTCAATTCTTAATGGCACCCCTTTTAATTCCCAATCATTAAATTTGTACCCTGGAGATAGTCCTTCTCTGTCATCCACATGCACTCTAATTTCTTTGGATTCTAATTCCTTTTTGATTTCTTTTGCTTTTGGTAGAACCGCATCCTTACCTTCATCATTTCTATAAATTGGAACAATCACTACTTGCATTGGAGCTACTTTTGGTGGTAAAACCAATCCTTTATCATCACCATGAGCCATGATCATTGCACCGATTAATCTCCAAGAAACTCCCCAAGATGTTTGCCATGCAAAGTGTTCTACGTTATCTTTATCTGCAAATTTAACTTCAAATGGTTTTGAAAAGTTTTGACCTAAGAAATGTGATGTTCCCATTTGTAGTGCTTTACCATCTGGCATAATTGATTCCATGGTTGTAGTGTACACTGCTCCTACAAATTTTTCTTTCTCACTTTTTTTACCTGTTGTTACTGGAATTGCCAACTCTTCTTCTACTGTATTTTTGTAAATATCTAAAATTTTCATGACTTCTTTTTCAGCTTCTTCTTGGGTGGAATGGACAGTATGTCCTTCTTGCCACAAAAATTCTGAAGTTCTGAGGAATGGCTTTGTTGCTTTAATTTCTGCCCGTAATGCGGTATTCCAAAAATTGATTTTCAAAGGTAAATCTCTCCAGCTTTGAATCCATTTTGAATACATGGTATATGCCAATGTTTCAGATGTTGGCCTTAATGCGAGCCTGTCTCCAATCTCGTTAGTTCCTGAATGTGTTACCCAAAATACTTCTGGGTTAAATCCTGCAAAATGCTTTTGTTCTTTTCCTAACAGTGATTCTGGAATTAATATTGGCAAAAATCCATTCCTAATCCCATTTTTTAAAAATTTCTTATCAAATGTGCTTCTTAATGATTCCCAAATCGAATATCCGTCAGGCCTGAGTACGATTAATCCTTTTACTGGCGCATAATCTGCTAGTTTTGCCTTTAGAACTACTTGAGTATACCATTCATTGAAATCATCCTTTTTTGAAACGGTAATTCCTACGTCTTCTTTATCCAAACTAGAGTTCATTGAATTAATTTAACTAATGAGCCTTTCGTGATGATTTTGGTTTTAAAACTGCTTTGTTATTTCAGTGGCTTGCCTTTGCATAACACTTCTCCCATAACTCTACTTTGGAAATTTGGACATACGAAACATTGAACAAATTGAATGTCTGCTTTCAAAACTGGACATTTCACAAATTCCTGTTTCATTTTTTTGAGCATTTTTGGACTAACTCCCTTGAGTTTTAATTTTCCTTTATCATCCATCAAACCTAATTCTTTTAAATTTGCTTTAAGTTCGTCAGGAAATTTTACTTTATCCTCTGTTGATTCAATTTTCACATCAAATTTGTGTTCTAATTCGCCCATGATTAGTACGATATATTCGGTGATTTATTACTAGCGTTTTTTAGATCTAAAAACAGTTTAAACTTTAATATAATTAGCGATTTTTTTCCAAGTCAGAAATCTATTGTTGGTAATTTTTGACGTTGAGGGTGTTTTGTATGATGAAGAGTATCTTCCAATACTTGCAGAAAAGATCAACAAAGAATCTGAAATCTGGGAAATCACTAAACAAGGAATTCAAGGTAAAATTAACTGGGAAGAAGGATTGCGAACTAGAGTTGCAGCTTTGAAGGGCCTTGATGAAAAAACATGCCAGGAAGTATCTGATGCGTTACCTATCATGACTGGTGCAAAAGAGGCATGTAGAGCATTAAAATCTGCTGGGTGGAAACTCATGGCTGTATCTGGCGGATTTACTTTGATGATGCATAGACTACAAAAAGAATTAGATCTTGACTATGTGTATTGTAACGAATTGATATTCAAAGAAGGAAAATTAGACGGTGTTGCCATTAACGTTGATTCTGATAAATCAACATCTGCAAAAATAAAAATTAAAGAATGGGGTGAGAAAAAAGAAAATATTGTTTGTGTTGTAGATGGAGCAAATGATATTAAATTATTTGACATCTGTGGCTTGGGAATTGCTTATCGTGCTCAAGATGTAGTTAAAGATTTGGCTACTACCACTTTGGATGAAAAAGATCTTTCTAAAATTTTGGATATCATCAACAAACACTTCAAATTAGAATTAAAAACTATTCCTCTAACATAAACAATTTTTTAGTCCTTTAATTCAGATACTATACTTGCAAATAATTCCTATTTCTATTGAAAAAGAAATCACACCATCTGATGATGTTGCTGATATTATTTTAAAGTCTGAAAAATTAAATGATGGGGATATTGTAGTTATCACACAAAAAATAATCTCCAAGCAAGAAGATCGACTTGTTGATTTGTCGACTGTAATGCCTTCATTATTAGCTGAGGGTATAGGCTCTCAATATCAAAAAGATCCTAAAATTATTGAATTGATTTTATCTGAATCAAAACGAATCATTCGTATGAGTAACGGTATTTTGATAGTTGAAACTCATAGTGGGTTTATCTGTGCAAATGCAGGTATTGATGAAAGTAATGTTGCAGAAGGATATGCAACATTGTTGCCTGTAAATTCTGACATGTCTGCACAAGTAATTAGGAAAAAAATTTTAGAACAATCTGACAAAAATATCGCAGTAATAATTTCTGATACGTTTGGCCGTCCTTTTAGAATGGGACAAACTAATCATGCAATTGGTATTTCAGGATTAAATCCCGTCCTGGATTATACTGGAAAACTTGATTCTTTTAATAAAATTTTAAAAGTCACTGCTATTGCAATTGCTGATGAGTTATCTGCAGCATCAGAATTAGTTATGGGAAAATCTTTGAAATGCCCAATTACAATTATTCGTGACTATTCGTTTAATCTCGAAGACCATTCAATAGGTGAATTAATTCGTCCTGAGCAAGAAGATCTTTTTAGATGATCTTTTGAAATTTCAATTTTACATCAAAGTAGGACAAGCTAAACCCGAATAGCTTTTAATATGACAAATCGCCCTTTCTGAATTAGTTACCATGTCTGAATCTACTGAGAAAAAATTGGATGCAACTGGATTGTTTTGTCCTGAACCTGTGTTTAGAACAAAAATTGAAATTGAAAGAATGCAAGTAGGTGAAATTATGATTGTATCTGCTGATGATCCGGCAGCAGAAGACGATATTTCTAGATGGGTTACAAAAAGTGGTCATGAATTATTAGACATGACAAAAGATGGTGAAACCATTACATTCAAAATTAAAAAGGTGAAATAACCCTCCTCTCCCAATTATGACTGCTGTCACTAATACAGATGTGTTGAATCGCGTAGGTAACACTCCCTTGGTATCTTTGGATTCTCTATCTCGTGATAAAGTAGGATATTTTGCAAAATTAGAAGGCCACAATCCGTTTGGTTCTGTTAAAGATCGGGCTGCATACTGGATGATAAAAGATGGTGAAGAAAGAGGGATTTTAACAAAAGGAAAAAGCATAATCATTGAACCAACTTCTGGCAATACTGGAATCGCATTAACTGGTATTGCAAATGTATTGGGTTACAAAGTTGAGATTGTTATTCCGGAAAAAGCAAGTAATGAAACCAAAGATATCATTAGAAAACTAGGGGCCAAAGTGTTTGAAACTAGTGATGATTTGTGCCCTAAGGTGGGTGCTGGAACTGATCAGAGCATTGCACTTGCTACATCCATTGCATCCTCTAGGCCTGACACATATTATTCTCCAAATCAATATACAAATGAAGCGAATTTCAGGGGGCATTATGTCGGAACTGGGCCTGAAATTTGGAAACAGACTGAGGGAAAAATTACTCATTTCTTTACTGGTGTTGGTACCGGTGGAACAATTACCGGAATAGGTGCTTTTCTAAAAGAAAAAAATCCAAATGTTAAGATTATTGGATGTCAACCACAACAAAATCATCTGATTCAAGGGTGGAGAAATTTTGTAGAGTCTGCAAAACCTGACTTGTTCTTAAAACGAGAAAATGTTGTAGATGATTGGGTGTATGCTGATAATGATGAAGCATTTTCAGTTGTCAAAGAAGTATTTAAAAAAGATAAACTTTTGATCAGTCCTTCTTCTGCAGCAGTATATGCATGCATGAAAAAATACCATATTGATGGAGATGCGTGTGTGGTGGGAATTTTTGCAGATGATGGAAGAAAATTCAAAAGTGTGTATGCTACTCAAAATGTAATGTCTGAGGAAGAATTTGATAATTCTCTTAAAAATGCAAAACACATGTCCAAATTAGCATATTAATATTTATTCAAGAATTTTTTTCAAATGTTTATCATAAAATTCTCTAAATGAAGAATTCATATCCATTTCGTATCGCAAACATTCGTTACTTTGTTCTGTAATTTGGTTTTTAATTTCCTTGCTCCATGCACTTTGTTGTTTATCTTTAGAGTCTATTATTGAAGGATTTTCTTTAATTTTTTCCATGGTTTCTGATAGTTTGATACTTGATTGTCTGAACTTACTAACACGTAAAAGAAAAACTTGTGCTTTCTCTTTGTTCGCCAGATTCATCATTGCGTGTACTTGATTGTAATATTCTAACCCTTTTTCATTATATTTTTTAAAATCTTGCATTCTTTGCAGCCAGTATTCTTTGGTTGTTTTCTCATCTACTCTATAACTAAATTGAATTTCTCCTAACTCCATTCCTAATTTTGCCAGTATATCGCTGTGTTCTCTGGCTAATTTTTTCAGATTTTCTGGGCCTTGACTCATTCTTTTTTGTTTTCTATCTGACAATAAAGAGTTTAGATTTTTGGTTCACTCCATTTTTTTTCTGATTCTTTTGAGTAATGTGACATACATTCTTCACAGAATGAATCCCATTCTGTAATTCCTATCTTTTCAAAATATTTTACTGACCATTCGTAGGAAGGTTGTTTTCTGTATTGAAATTGTTGAATTGTGTAGATGTCTTTTTCATGAAATTTGTTTAGGCATTTTTTGCATTGAGCATTTTTCATTATTACTTGTCTGCACTTTCTGTGAGATATTTATCCACATCAATTGCTGCCATACATCCAAAAGCTGCTGCTGTAACTGCCTGTCTGTAGTTTCTATCATGTACATCCCCTGCTGCAAAAATTCCTTCCATGTTGGTATGTGTTTTATTTTTTAATACAATATACCCCTCATTATCTAAATTGATTTGACCTTTGAATAGTTGTGTATTTGGTACATGTCCAATTGCCACAAACAAAGCTTCTGCGTCAAGTGTGCTCTCTTCATTTGTTTTTAAATTTTTTAAAATTACTTGTCTCATTTTTTGATCTCCTTTGATATTGGTCACAGATGAATCAAGATGAAATTTTATTTTTTCATTGTTAAACGCTCTTTCTTGCATGATCTTACTTGCACGCAATTCTCCTCGTCTGTGTACAAGATGAACATTTGTTGCAAATTTTGTAAGAAATGTTGCTTCTTCAATTGCAGAATCTCCACCGCCCGAAACAACTATTTCTTGATTTCTAAAGAATGGTCCGTCACAAGTTGCACAGTATGATACTCCTTTGCCTGCAAATGCTTCTTCTCCTTCTATTCCAAGCTTTCTTGGATTTGCACCTGTTGCTATAATTACTGCACGACCTTCAAATTCTTCTGATGCTGTTAGAACTTTGAAAGGCTTGCGTCTAAAATCTACATCTACTGCTACATCATCCACAATTGTGGTGCCCATTTTTTGAGATTGTTTTCTCATGTCTATCATTAAATCTGGGCCCATAATCCCATTTTCAAATCCAGGATAGTTTTCAACTTCTGTTGTGTTAGCTAATTGTCCTCCTGGAAGTAATCCTGATAAAATTAAAGTGCTGTATCCTGCTCTGGAGCAATAAATTCCTGCTGTGTATCCTGAAGGACCTGCACCAATAATTATTACATCAAATTTTGTTTTAGTTTTATCTGATATTTTGGCTTTATCATCTCTTGTTTCAAGAACTGCTGAACCTGCATCTCCTCCTGCCATCATGATGTTAATGGTCTTTTTTTCAATAATTTAAGTGAATATCCCTTTTAATTTCTAATTTTCTTTATGATCTCAAAATGCTTTTCACACATTCTTTTATTTTCAATTTGTGAGTAAAACAAATCTTTTTGCCAATGTGCGTTAAATAATCTACATTCTTTTTTGTCACAAAATGCATCTCCTGTCTCATGATACATTACAGTTTGTAACAGATACCCTTCAACAATCTTGTTTAATCTTGAATCATGATATTCTAAAAATTCTCCTTTGTATTTTCTCCTAACTTCATTAATTCTATCTTCAGAAAAATTAGTCATTAGATCTAGATAGTATTGTTTTGGTTTTGCTGGCGCCTCTATGATTCCTGTTGTTGAAATTATTGTTGGATTTGAACTAATTATTGCTCTTGCGTGATATCTAAAATCATCATTATCAAATGTGGCTGTAAGCTTGTTTGTAAAAATTACATGTAATGTATTTTCAGTAACTGGAATGAACTCTGTAATGATGTTTTGTAATTCAAATCCGTCATACAGTACCATTGTATCTTTTTCAGTCATGTCTTTGTTTTCTTTTTCAATTTGAATGTCTTTTGGGCTGGGGCTGTGTTTTTTGAATTGCTTTTTTAAATCAAAAATTCGAGTAGCAGATATTTTTTCAAATATCTTGTCATCTGCTGATTTGAAAAAATTCTCTCTTAATTCAATTTCAATTTGAAATGTATTTTTGATAAATTCCTTTATCTTTTCTATTTGAATTTCTGGGACCGTAGGTTCGTCATAAAGAATAATTTTTGAAATTTTCACTAAAAGAGAGACTATTCTAATTCCTTATCTTTCTAACTCTTTGATTTTCTGTGCTGTAATTTCAGCTGCTCTTTTTCCAGAGTATAGCATTGAGCCAAAGGTTGGTCCCATTCTTGCCAATCCATGTGTTTCAGTTACTGACATTCCTGCTGCAATCAATCCTGGGTACACTTCACCTGTTTTGTGAACTACGTGTTCTTCGCCATCGTTGACATGCATTGGCTCCATTCCTTTCCATTTTGTCAATCCTCTATCTACCAGTCTTTTTACAGCAACTGAATCATGACCTGATGCATCAATGATTATTTTTGCTTCAAGTGCAATTGGATCAACACAAGTAATGTTACGTGGTAATGCCGATACTGGCATCCAGTTGACTACGATTCCTGCAACTCTGCCATTTTTCAATATTAGATCATCGAATTTTGTTAGTTGAAGAAATTTTACTCCTGCATCACATGCTGCAGCAATTAATTTTGATACTGCATGTGGTCCTGGTGTCAAGTATAATCCATCTGCAACTTTTTTGTATGGTATTCCTAATTCATCCCATATCTTTTGAGCAGGTTCTCTAACTGTAACTGGATTCATCATGTATCCTCCTAACCAATAACCTCCTCCGAGGTAGTTGTTTTGTTCAATAACTAAAACTTTGTAACCCATGTTTGACAATTCTCTGCTTGCAGTTAATCCTGCAGGACCTGCACCAATAATAATAACGTCTGATTCTGCTCTGTCAATTAATACATCGTGAAACTCATTTGCAATTGCACGTGTAATTTCAACTTCACGCACGTCGGTAAATATTTTTTCTGTTTGTTCAGCAATCGTTGCTTCTTGCATGCTGGTGATGCATTCTGTGAATAATTAATACTTTCCCACATGTTATTTTAAAAAATTAGGCAATACTATTTGGTCTATTATCATATACCTTTTTAGCTATCGCATACTTGCAAAATAAGATATTTTTGAATTAAATTATTGTAGAAAATGACTAGAGATCATCTTTTTTCTCAGAACCTAAATCATCTAACAATCCCGAATATTTTTCAATGATTTCATTTGTGATTCTTTCATCATCTTGGTTTATGTATCATGATTCTTTTCATTATATAAAAAATGATCTTTTCTATGACTAGTTCATTTAGGCTTGTTCTTTGATCTTGAATGTCATACAATAGACCCCTAATCTCTTTTTCATCCTCTTTTTTTATATCTAAATCATACCCTTTATCTCGCAGACATTTGATACTATATACGATATACATTCTTTAGATTTTTTAAAATATAGAATAAATAAAATGGCCTAACTAATTCAGAAATAGATTCTAATGCATAGCTAGGTGTTTTTTCAATAGTTTTTCGTTCATTGTCATTTTATAAATCTAGAACTATTTTCGAGACTTGGTTCGTTAGGCAATACTAATGATTTTCATTATTTTATCCCTGCATAGAAATAGGAAAATTTTGTACTTTAAAGAAATTATTTCTCCTAAAAACTCCAAATATCAAAAATTTATATCCAAACTAAAAGAAATTTCTTTGTATTGACCATATCTGATCTTAAACAAGCGTCACCTGATTCTGTAAAATCTAAAATAAATTGGGCTAGAATTGAGGAGGCTGATAATTTTGCTAAAACTGTGAAACTATTCCGTCAAGGGAAATATGACAAAGATAGCTTTAGGCGATTTAGACTTCAACATGGTGCATACGGCACTAGAATGACTGGCGATTATGCAATGGTGAGAATAAAACTTCCTGCCGGAGAAATTTATCCTGATCAAATTGAAAAAATATCCCAACTAAGTGAACAATACTCTATAGGCAGTGCACATTTTTCAACTCGTGAAAATATTCAATTGCACTGGGTAGTCCTCGAAGATGTCTCTGAAATATTTAGAGGTCTGGCAGAAGTTGGTCTAACTTCTAGAGAGGCATGTGGAAATTCTGTTAGAAATGTAATGTGCAGTCCTCTATCTGGAGTTTGTCCTGATGAGGAATTTGATGCAACTCCTTATGCCCTTGCAACTGCAAAATTCTTTTTGAGAAATCCAATGGCTCAAAATCTTCCACGTAAATTCAAATTTAATTTTACATGTTGTGAGAAACACGGAATGGTTAGAATGGTAGATGTGGGGTTGATTCCACAAATTAGAAAAATCGATGGAACTTCTCAAAGAGGTTTCAAAATTTTCCTTGGTGGTGGGCTGGGAAACAGATCCTTTGTAGGACATCAATTAGAAGATTTTACTCCTGAAGAAGATTTACTTTACACTTCAATTGCTGTTATGAGAATATTTGATAGACTTGGCGATAGAAAGAATTTGGCAAGAAACAGAATGAGATATTTGGTAAATGACATGGGTTGGGACAAATTCCAAAACCTCGTGTTTAAAGAAAGAGCTGTAGTTAGAGCTACCCAATCAATCATTACTCAGCTAGAAGCTGATACTACTCCAAATGAAATTAAACGACCTATTCGAATTTCTAATGAGAATGGGGGTGATGTGATCCCTGACGGATATGCTAGATGGCTAAAAACAAACACTGTAAAACAAACTCAAGAAAATTATCACTCTGTATTTCTCACTCTTGAAGCCGGTGATATTACTGCAAGCCAGCTTGATGGTTTAGCTGGCATCATTCGTAACTTTTCTTCAGAAGGTATGGGCAGATCTGGGTTTTCACAAAATATTGCATTACGATACGTACATGAAGATGATTTGCCACGTTTGTATTCAAGACTACTTGAAGTAGGCTTGGCAAAATCCGGAGCATTGACCATGACTGCTCCAATTGGCTGTTCTGGAACCACGTCTTGTAATCTTGCATTAACTAATTCCCATAGATTGGCAAAAGAAATCCAAAGAAAATTCCTTGAACTAAAACTAGATGAAGATGAGGATCTTGGCGATTCTTCAATCAAGATAAGTGGATGTCCAAATTCTTGTGGACAGCACGGTATTGCAACTGTTGGGTTCTTTGGAGGTGGTGGACGTGTTGGAAAAGACATGTATGCCAATTATCAGATGTCTATTGGCGGTCGCTCTGATGGTGATACTATGCTGGGACAAACACTTCTTAGAGTTCCTGCAAAAAGAGTAATCCCTGTAATCCTCAAAGTAATTGAAATTTTTAAAGCAAATAAAAATTCTGATGACACTTTGAAATCTTGGATTCATAGAGTTGTAAATGGAAATGAAAATTCTGAAATTAAATCACTTGGTGATATTAAAAAAATACTAGAACCACTAGTCATCCCTCCAACAATTGAAGATGATCCTGACTTTTACTTGGATTATGGAAATGATGCCAGTTATCATACAAAGACTGGAAAGGGTGAATGTGCTGCTTGACAAACTCCGCTAACATTACAACTGATGTGGATTCTTTACGTTCTGAAATCCGAGACAAAAGTGTTAGAGTAATTGATGTTAGAAGAGAAGATGATTACAAGCAAGATCATATTCCATCTGCTGTAAATTTACCTTTGGCCAATCTTTTATCTGATGATAGTCCAGAACGTGTTTTGAAACTTGTAAACTCTATGGGTATTGATGATGAAACTCCTGTAGTCGTTTATGATGATACATTTGGTGCTTTAGCATCCAGAGTTGCATGGACTTTGGAATATTTGGGACATTCTGATGTCACATTACTTGAATCAACATATAGTCATTGGAAATCTCTTGGTCTAGAAAATGATTCTGTCACACCTAAAGTTCAAACCAAAGAACACTCTATGAAATTACATCCTGAAATTTTGGCAACTTCTGATTATTTGGAAACTGCTAAAACTAGAGATGATGTTATTTTAATTGATAATAGAGAAAGACTGAATTATCTTGAACAACATATTCCTGGTGCCATCAGCTTGCCTTATCGTACTTTGGCCTCACATGATAAAATTTTACGCTCAAAAGATGATATGAAACGACTATTGGATAATCGTAGAGTCACAGGTGATTCTGAAATCATTACCTATTGTGGCAGTGTTGGAACTCTTTCTGGATTGGCATATTATGCACTAAAATCTGCTGGATTATCCAATGCAAAATTATACGTTCGTTCTTTCAAAGAATGGAAAAATCTTGAAAAACCTACTGAAAAACAGGAAGATGCTAGTTACTGGGATTTATCTGCTGAATAATTAAGCTATTTCGCTTCTTAGTTTTTTTGTCACAGTTCCCCCAATGTTGTCAAAAAGTACAATCATTTTCTCTTTGTTATCTGTGAGATAGTCTGCCCCTCTGTCTTTTAATCTGATTTTCCATAATCTTATCTCTCTATGCTCATCAAAGAAATTCTCTATCATCTGTTCGCCTGATTTTGTTGGGTCTATGAATTCATCAAAGATTTCTATGGTCTTTTCTGCATCTTCATTTTCTATTGCTTCTTTGACTGATTGAATTGCTTCACTGAGTTGCTTTAGATTTTTAATTGGTCGAGGCAATGTTTTTTTGGTAATTCCAAACAACCCTTTCTTTTCTTTGCCAAGTTTTTCTGCAATGTTATCTGCAAGATCATAAATTGGTATTTTACTTAACCCATCACGTTTTTCATTTTGTACGATGAGTCCTTTCTCTAACAATTTTCTCAAGGCTGTTTCAGCATCGACTCTGTCTAGGAATGTAGTCCACACAATTGCACCTATTGTGTGATATCCTTGTCTAACTGATTCTAAAACCACTACTTCTTCAATTCGTTTGAATCCCTCTTCAATTCTAACATTTTTGAAATCTTTATCTCTAATTGATCTTCTGGCATTTTTTACATCAATTTCTATAGAATGTTTCAAGGCTTCTAATGATTCAGGAACTTGGTTTAGTAATGATAGGAAACATGATTTGTTATACCATGCCATTCCATATGTTGGATCTGATTCTATCGCTTTCTGAGCTGCATCTAGCGCTTTAGTATAATTTTTTTGCTCATAATGTACCAGTCCCTTAAGATTCCAAGCTTCTGGATTTGTAACATCAATCTCTAAAATCTTATCATACACTTTCAATGCATCTGCATGTTCATCTAGGTGAAATCTGGCATATCCAATTTTCATTAAGGTCTCAACATTATCTGGATCGATTCGTAATGCTTGCTCAAAGATCTCTATGGCATCCTCTAATTTTTCATCTGCCATCAAATTGATTCCTTTTTTGAATAATTTTTTACGATTATAATCTATATCTACTAAACTTCTTTCTTGTGGGATTGTTTTATCCAGTTTTGTTTCTTTAACATCCTTTGATTTTCTCCCGAAAGGTTTCTTCACAGCTCAAAATACTGTTTTATCTAGATAAATACCAACCTTAATTGAGCCTATCACACTCTATCCTGAATTTGAAATAGATTTTAGCGATCTAAATATAGAAATACTTGAAATACACACAAACGATTGTGTCATCTCAGCCACGATTAGAGATTCAAGGACAGGCACCTTTCAAACAATCTGGTGTCTATGAAGCTCAAATTGCAGTTACTGATAGCAAACCATCAGATGATGATATTCGTTCAAAACAATTTTCAACTTTATGGCGAGGAAATTTCCATCTAAGGGTAAAGGATGGGTTATTTTCTGAAACTTTAGGTTCTCCTGCAAATCCACTTCCGTCATCTATTGCTAATCTTGATAGAGTTTGGATTGTTGTTACTGATTTATTTTCTTCATTATATACTGTATTTGATGTTCCTTTAGCTAGTTCATCATCACAAACTAAAACAAAACCTGAAGCAAAACCTGAAATAAAAACAAATATTGATAATCAAAAACCTACCCGTTCATCCAAAACAAATGTTGTTGGAGCAGCCGGTCCTTCTGGTGACAAAGGACCCTCTGGTCCATCCGGTCCTTCTGGTGACAAAGGACCCTCTGGTCCACCCGGACGACAAGGCCCAATTGGCATTAAAGGTCCTGAGGGTCCAAAAGGACAATCTGGTGACAAAGGATCAACTGGTGACAAAGGCACTCAGGGTGACAAAGGAATTTCAGGAGATAAAGGATTAACTGGCGATAAAGGAATTACTGGTGATAAAGGAGATAAGGGTGACAAAGGAATTACTGGTCCACTTGGTGACAGGGGAGAAAAAGGTCCAACCGGACCAATTGGAGAAAAAGGCCCATCTGGATTAAAAGGTCCACTTGGTGACAAGGGAGAAAAAGGCCCCACTGGATTAATTGGAGAAAAAGGACAATTTGGATTAAGAGGGGTCCCTGGTGACAGCGGAGATGATGGTCCTCAAGGTGTAGCTGGCGATAAAGGATTAACTGGTCCGACTGGAGTACCTGGAGAAAAAGGTCCAACTGGATTATCTGGTGTACAGGGAGAAAAAGGAATTCAAGGTGGTCCTGGCCCTATAGGTGACAAAGGTTCTATTGGTCCTGGTGGTGACAAAGGACCATTAGGTCCACCTGGTCCACATGGCGATAAAGGATTAACTGGTCCGACTGGTCCCTTAGGTGACAAAGGTCAACAAGGTCCACCTGGTCAGATGGGGGAAAAAGGAAACAAAGGTGTTGAAGGCCCAATTGGAGAAAAAGGTCCACAAGGTCCACAAGGTCCGGCAGGTTCTAAAGGATTAACTGGAGTTCCTGGTCCGCAAGGAGAAAAAGGTGACAAAGGTTCTATCGGTCCTGTCGGAGAAAAAGGTCAAACTGGTCCATTAGGTCCACCTGGAGAAAAAGGTCCACAAGGTCCACAAGGTTCTCAAGGTGAACGTGGAACAACTGGTCCACCTGGAGAAAAAGGTCCACAAGGTCCACAAGGAATTCAAGGTCCCCAAGGTGAACGTGGTCCAACTGGTCCAATCGGTTCAAATGGTGAACAAGGTCCTGTAGGGGGTCAAGGTCCTGTAGGTCCTGCCGGTCCAAGAGGTCCACCTGGTCCACCTGGAGAAAAAGGACCATCTGGTGGAATGTCAACAGAACAAAAAGCTCTCTTCAAAGACTTGCTAGAAATATTAACAAACAAAAATACAATCTCTACTGAAGAACAAATTAAGTTAATGAGTTATCTTTATTGAGAAATTTAATTTTTAATTTAAAATAATTATTTTAACAATTTATTTTCAGAATCAAGATTTGTAAATGATTTCTTTTTCTTTATTTTATTATTAACTTTATTTAGAAGATTTTTTTCTTCTTTTATCTTTTTTGCCATTTTTTCTGCATCACTTGAAGACATGTTATGTATTGTTTTGAAAAATTAATGCCATATTGATCCTGAATTGAAATTTTCATTTATTGTTTTATAGTTAACACTGTTTTAGAATCTGAAAAATGAAAACAATTCGTCGTCTTTCTGACGATTGTTAATTTATAGACGAGATTATCGTCTCTTTGGAGCTGCTTTTCTCTTTGGAGCTGCTTTTCTCTTTGGAGCTGCTTTTCTCTTTGGAGCTGCTTTTCTCTTTGGAGCTGCTTTTCTCTTTGGAGCTGCTTTTCTCTTTGGAGCTGCTTTTCTCTTTGGAGCTGCTTTTCTCTTTGGAGCTGCTTTTCTCTTTGGAGCTGCTTTTCTCTTTGGAGCTGCTGCAGTAGACATTTTAGTTGATCTACGTTTAGTTGCAGCTTTTCTTTTTGTAGCCATACAGAATTCCGCAATTTCATCGTTTTTCAGTGGTTAAACTAAAGAAATTTACACAATTTGATTACAAATTGTCAAGTAATTTTATTTGAATTTTTTTTATTTTGATCGTAAATTTTTAATTTTCTCTTTTCCAAAGTATTTTTCCAGCCTCAAGATCAATCATTTTTCTGAAATTTTTTGATTTGTATGGTGTTTTGGTCACAATATTGATTGTTTTTTATAAAATTATTTTTTACAGTTTGTTTTCATTTTTTTAATAAAAATTTCTACTGCAAATTTTTTAGATCTATTTTTAATTATACGCCACGTCTTTTGATGATAGTTAACACATCTTCATCAATCATTATGTGAGTCAAACCAACACGCTGTCCTCCAAACTTTACACTCTTTCCCCAAACTAGCCCGTATCTGAATTCCCGTTTTAATCTTCGATGCAATTTATTACAAATGTCCTCTACTGTGTCTCCCTCTCTTGCAATAAGTGGATCTACAAAATCAGTTTCACCCCCTTTTGGTCTCAAGTAAATTCTAATGAATTTTAATTTCTCATAAATTTTTTCTTTAAGCAATTCAATGTTAACATCCGAATTTGCAGATACTTCTATCACATCTGATTTGATTTTGGTTTCCAAATCTTTTAGAAACGCTTTATCGACTAGATCAATTTTATTTAGAATGGTTAATGCTTTAGAATAACTAATGTTTCCTGCAATGTGGTCTGCTAATTGCTCTGATGTAATGTCTTCTCTAACTACAACACGTGCACTAACCAATCCATAAAGATGTAAAATATCTTTGAGATGTTTTTCTGTAATTTTTGTTAACTTTACTTGTTGTGCGACTGCAATTCCCCCCATTGCTGCTTTCTCAATTGTAATGTTTGGAGGTAATTGATTTAATCTAATTCCTATGTTTCCTAATTCATTAATTAATACATCTTCATGATATGGCTGAAAGACATCTAACATTAGTAAAACAAGATCTGCCGTTCTTGCAACAGATAAAATTCTCTTTCCTAATCCTTTACCTGATGATGCTCCTTTGATAATTCCGGGAAGGTCTAATACCTGAATATTGGCACCTCTATACTCCATCATTCCTGGAACTACAGTCAAAGTTGTAAACTGAAATGCTCCGACTGTGGATTTTGCACTAGTCATTTTGTTCAGTAATGTGGATTTTCCGACACTTGGCAATCCGATGAAAACAACTGTGGCATCCCCACTCCGCCTGACATCAAACCCGTCCTGCTTCATGCCTGATTTTTTGGCTACTTCTGATTCTTGCTCTCTTTTGAGTTTGGCAATCTTTGCCTTGAGTAATCCTATGTGATGTTCTGTAGCTTTGTTGATCTGGGTCTTTGCCATTTCATCTTGAATGGATTTAATTTTTTCAGGAATTCCCAATACTGTTCACTCCTTTAGACTTTCTTTTCAAATAAAACCGTATAACTTGTACTTCGTAGCAAATATTATTCGGTTCAAAAAATGATTCTTATGAAAAAGAGAACGTTTGCAGTTGATATTGATGGAACTATCACTGAAAATGGTGGGGGCAGAATACATCTTGATGCCCTTGAAGCATTACGCCGATTAACTAGCATGGGTCATGATGTAATTTTTGTAACTGGAAGATCCTCAGTTGAAGGATATCTACTATCTGTTTTTGGTGGAACTACAAAAATTACAGTAGGTGAGAATGGTGGTTGTATTACGATGGATTCTGATGATCATATTTTACTTGGCAATCTGGATGAATGTAAAAAAGCATTTAAAATAATTAAAAACAATATTGACAATGTACAAGAAAAACATGTTTTTCCAAGAATGACTGAAGTTGTTTTGGAGAGGACATTTGATTTGGAATTGGCAAAAAAGTTACTTGCTGAACAAAACATTTTAGTTGAATTATCTGACAGTCAATATGCATATCACATTAATTCCCCGGGAATTGACAAGGGAACTGGATTTACAAAAATTATGGAGAAACTATCTATTTCTCGTGATGATGTGATTGCAATTGGGGATAGTGCAACTGATATTCCATTATTCAAAGTAGCAAAAACAAGTATTGCGTTAGGCAATGCATCTGATCATGTAAAGTCTCAGGCGACTATGGTGGTAACTGCACATGCCGGCGATGGGGTTCTTGAGGCACTAGATAAATTAGCACCTACACTATCTGAGATATAGAGATGACTTTCAAATCCATCCTTGATGAAATTGAAAATAACCTAAACAAAATATTATCTGATCTATCCATATCTGGTGTAGGCTTTTCAGTTGAACCTGCAAAACCTGGATTTGGTGATGTAAGTTCAAATGTTTCGTTTTTGCTTGCAAAACAACTAAAAAAAAGCCCCAAGGAAATTGCTGAAATGCTTTCTGACAAATATTCTTCATGCACCAGTACACTTGTTTTAAAATCAGAATCTCATCCTTCTGGATATCTTAATTTCTTTGCAAACTGGGACAAACTAAGCCAGTTGATTTTATCTGAATCCTGCCTTGATACATGCGGTGATGTTGAACTTGGCAATGGTGCTAGTATAGTAGTTGAACACACTAGTGTCAATCCCAACAAGGCACTCCATATTGGGCATATCAGAAACATCATCATCGGAGACACCATATCAAGAATTTTAGAAAAAGCTGGTTACAAAGTAAATGTGCTAAACTACATTGATGATTCAGGTTTACAGGTGGCTGATATCATAGTTGGGTTCAAACACTTTGGATATGCAGAAGAGCCACCTGATGGAAAAAAGTTTGATCATTATTGTGGTGATGATGTCTATGTCAAAACTACTGAAAAATATGAGGCAGATTCCAGTTTACAAGAAATCCGGAAAAATGTTCTCAGGGAACTTGAAGATGGAGGTTCTGAAACTGCAAAGTTTGGTGATGTGATTACTCGACGCGTTTTGGCAGGACAACTAGAAACTTGTTGGAATTTTGGTGTTACTTATGATTGTCTAAACTTTGAATCTCAGATTATTCGTTCAGGCTTATGGGGTGAAATCTTTGAGAAACTCAAAGATATGAAACTAGTTGAATTTGAAAATGAAGGAAAGAATGGAGGCTGCTGGGTAATTCGTGGGGATGGCAAAGAAGAAGATAAGGTAATAGTTCGCAGTAATGGAACTGCCACATACATTGCAAAAGACATCCCATATGCTGCTTGGAAGCTTGGTCTACTTGAGGATCCGTTCAACTATGAAAAATACGAAAAAGAACAACCTACTTCTCGAGTTTTGTGGCAAACTACTCTGAAAAAAACTGATAAAATCTCTAAAGATTTTACTGGTGAAAAAGTCGTCACTGTAATTGATTCACGCCAAGCTAGATTGCAAAAAATTATCACTACTCTGATGGGCAAATTCAAATCTGTCCCTGATGCGTACAATCATCTGGGATATGAGTCTGTAACTTTGAGTTCAGATACTGCAAAAACTTTAGGATTAGAAACTGATGGAAAACAAGCTCAGATGTCAGGCAGAAAAGGACTGTATGTTTCAGCTGATTCTGTTTATGATATTCTCAAAGAGAAAACCCGAGAAGAAACTAAAAAAAGACATCCTGAAATGGATGGCTCTGAAATTGAAACCATCGCTCATTTAGTTTCAGTTGGTACCATACGATATGAAATGATAAAGCAAGATTTGGATAAAATAATTACATTTGATTTGACAAAATCTCTTAGCTTGGAAGGTGACACCTCGCCATATATCCAATACACTCATGCAAGAGCATCAAGAATTTTGGAGAAATCTGATCGTACTCCTTCCATTGATGTTAATTTTACCTTGTTGAAAGAAAAATCAGAATTAGACTTGATTAAAAATATCGGCCTCTTTAATTTACAAGTCAGAGATGCTGCAAACAATCTCTCTCCCAAAGTAATTGCAAGATATTGCTATGATTTGGCAGTTTCATTCAATTCATTTTATGAAAAATCCAAAGTTCTTGATTTGGGGGATGCTGAATTGGAGAATTCTCGTCTATGCTTGGTAAATTCATTCAAAATTGTTTTAGAAAAGGCTCTAGTTCTTTTAGGAATTCAAGCTCCTGATAGAATGTAATGTCCTAGGAAGAAAACTAGTCTCTTCCTAGGGATACTCTGCTGAGCCGAAGCCCTGTAGAATATCTTGGCGTGCAAACCAATTACTGTCAGTGGACAGTAATTAAGCCATAAATGTTCCTAAATGTACAATGATCACAAAACAGAGACAAATTATCACAATTTCACAGTCAAATCTTACCGGTGCACGATTCTCCACAAACTAAATTAATTTAAAATACAAGTCAATTAGGTATGGTACAAATTCATTTTGTTGAATCTGAAAGTTTTTTAGATTTTACACGCTTTGTGTGTGCATTCAGGGAGCACCCATTGAGAGTATATGCTCACAAATTACATGGTAAGATGATATTGTCTAGTAGATTGGTATTATCAAATTCAATTCTTGCATTTTATACTGATTATGAAAATGGTAGGTATGTTGAATATGATCCTAAAGGAGGTAAAGAAACTGCAAGAGTTGTAAACTCTATTCAATCAACTTCTCACCATGCTCCAATAATTCACTTGGATTCTCTTCCATTTCCAATAAAATCTTACAAAAAAATATCTGATAAATTCAAAACCTCCCAAGTCTTGGATTTGGGGAATCTAGCTAGGCTTACATATGATCCTGAATGGCCTGATAATCCAAAAGTAACTTTATTGTGTTTTCCACGAGGAAAAAAATGGATAATAGGTTACATGTCAATAATTGAATTGGATGAAACTGTTTACTGTTTTTATTATGTAGAGTTGGACAAAGAGCCCGATAAACCATTTATGAAATATTCTGGACATAAGGGAATACCTGTTGAATTTACAGATATTTTTCGACATGGATTTCCATACCTTCCTATTGTTAAATTAAAAAAAATACATCCAATTTTTGGCTTTTCAAAATAATCTAAATTAAAAATTATTTTTTCAATTATTTTACTAACAATACAGGTCTACTTGTTTGTTGAGATGCTCTATTAGATTCACTAAACAGTAACTTGTTAAATCCGGTTCTGCCATGTGAGCCCATTACAACAAAATCTATTTTGTTTAGTTTACCTAATAGAAAATCAATCTTTTGATTAAGAATGTCTTTTGAAGCAATTTTATTTATAGCCGTACTTGTAATTGCATCAAAGCTTGGAGGTGAATTACTTCATAGAATTGGTCAGCCTACCATTCTTGGCAATGTCATTGCAGGAATCATTGTAGGTCTTGCAGTTTTAGCTATAGTTCAGCCCATTGAAGCAATAGAACTTTTTGTATCCATTGGTGTGTTTTTTATTTTTTCTAATTGGTCTTGAAGAAATCGATATTGCTGGATTATTCAAAGTAATGAAGGGTAAAATATTTGCAGGATCTGCAGTTGCATTTTTAATTCCATTTTTGGTTGCAGGGATTTTTGGATTGGCAATTGACATGGATTTCATACAATCCTTTGCAATTGCAAGTGTAATTGCAGCATCAAGTCTAGGTGTGACAGCTAAAGTACTAAGTGATCTTGGAAAACTAAAATCTACTATTGGCCTTGAAATTTTTACAGTAACTGCAATTGTAGAATTTATTGCAATTATTTTTGTCAGTGTGTTTATCCAACTAGATGCAAGTTCCAACATCCCCGAAATTTCTGAAATGCTCTGGCTGTTTGTAAAAATGATAATTTTCTTTGGTATAGCCGCACTTGTTTCAGTATATGGGCTACCACAATTTTTTAGATTAATCAAAAACCATCTACGTGTCAAAGAAGCATATTTTGCCATGTCATTGGAGTGATTTTACTTGTTGCATATTTTGCTGAAATTAGCGGTGTTCATGGTGCCATAGGTGCACTTCTTTTAGGAATTGCAGTTTCCAGAATGACTAAAGATGAGTATCATGAAATTTCTAAAAATATCCGTGTGATTGGATATGGTATTTTCATTCCTATCTTCTTTGCTGGAATAGGATTGCATTTTAGCATAGCATTTTTGGAACTAGATTGGTGGATAATTGCAGTTTTCATTGCAATAATGACTGGTGTGAAATTTGAGTTCGTATATTGCCGTACGTATAGCCAAAATGAGACCTGCAAGCACTGTTGCATATGGTGTAATGTCTAAAGGTGCTGTTGATTTGGCCTTAATGTTATCTTTACTTCAAGCAGACATTATGGATAACAAACTGTTTTCACTTTTGGTTCTTGGTACTCTTATCACTATGATAATTTCAAGTGTGGATCTTCAAAGAAAATTAAAGAAGATAACTCCATTTAAGGTTGGAACTTCTGAACTGGGCCTTGTTCCAATTTATTTTAGAAGAGTGGTATCTGATACTCCTGCTATAGCTGTAGTAAATACAGCATTTTCAAAAACAACACCTGATGTCACAATCAAGGAATTTTCTAATAATAATGATACAAAAAAACCATTTCTTGTTTTTGATAAAGAGGATAATCTGGTAGGAATCGTATCAAAAAAAGAGATAGACAAGTCTCATAAAAAAACACGTGATATAACTACAATTGGAGATGTGATGTATACAAAATTTCATACAACATTACCTGATGACTATTTGTTTACCGTAATTCAAAAAATGAACTCTCATCCATTTGACATGATTCCTATCATTGATCCTAATGACATTGATAAAGTAATTGGAATTGTTACATCTGACGCAATCATGAATTTACTTGTTGAAATAAAGAAACCATAATTATAATACTTAAAATCGTATTTTTTAATCATGAATAAAATTATAAAATATTTTGTGTATGGAATTTTTGCCTTTAGCGTAGCAATTACGGTTTTCACTGTCGCTTTTTATCAAAGTGTTTTATTTTGATTACTGAGCCTATCTTGAATTTTCACAAAATCATGCCTTTGCAATATCGTAATCTTCTTTACCATTGCCAAATTTCTGTGTGGTGATTTTCACTCTGTATTTTTCCCCTCTTTGAATATCTTGAGTTCTCTGAGTCGGTTTTTCATTATCATAAAATTTTGTCACAATCATCTTTCTTGAGATGTAGAAGTTTTTCACTCCATCAAATTCTTCATCTGTTTCAATATTCACCTCAGTAATGGTCTCTTTTCCAATTTTTCTTTGAGCATTCTCAACTTTCACAATGGTGAAAACTCCTCTATCGTCTAGTTTTGAAAGTGAAGCTTCAACATTCTTATTCCTCTTATTGTCTGCCAGTATTGATATTTTCACATTCAGGCATTGACATTGAGATTTGATCATTTTGTTTTATTAAATAATCCAAGAGGTTCATGAATTTTCTGCAAGAATAGTGGACTTTAGCATATTGTTTACTCTCAAAAGAATTTAGAATCTAATTTTTTTCATTACCTTTTAGTGTTTTATCTAGAGGCACAGTAACGGTTCTATCTGAACCCTTACAATAATTTTTTCCTTTGTAATGCTTGTGGATTTTAACTTTGGCCATCATGACACTATCTATTCCATAGGTTCCTTGGTGATCTGTAATTTCTTGACTAACAATGTGACAAGTTTTAGAAACGTTACACCATTTACACATAATTTTCATTTTTTTCTCATCTGTCATGAATTTTATTTTAGAATTTTGAACTTGAGCATTGGAAAATATCTCACTCTTCTGAATCTTTATCTATTTTTTCAAAAGTCATATCCTTTCCTTGACATGACTCACATTTTTCCATTAGACCAAATTCATTCTTAAACTCGCCTTTTCCATCACATCTAAAACAATTCAATCTGTTCTAATTTACTCTGATAGGCATTAAGGTTTCCTAACAATCACAATTATTGCACTGAAATATTTAAAGTTCAAAATTCAATCATTCAAAATCCCACTCAGGAATAAAAATAATTTCATCTCGTCCCAAATTTAACATGGAAAAAGGCATATTTTTTGTCAATTTCATAGATGGTTCATACAAGTTTAGACTGTTACAGTCCAGGCATATCCAACTGCCTCCATCGATATGAGTCATAATCATTTGCTGATCATCCCATTACAATTGTAACAGATTTCAGGAATTTGTTCTAGCTGTTTGGCTCTGCAAATTACTAGTCGACCACCTTCGTCATAATCTGCCATGGAATGCCTGTCTGATGATTATTTTCTTGGTCGTCTACGAGGATTTTTTTCATAAAATTTTTCCACATTCTCATTCCATTCTTTAGTTTCTACTAGACGAGAACGTGCGTGTGGCCTCTTTCCGTTGTTTGATAATATGGTGCTGTTATTTTCATAGAATTTGTCTGTCTCGTTAATTAGGACATTCAAAAATTCTGATGCTCCTTTTGCTTCTTCTCCTTTGGGGGCTTGATGAGTCAAAATTAATTTTGCAAGGGTTTCAATTTTTGATATTTTTACTCGATATTCACTAAGAACTCTATGATCAAAAGAAATCATTTCATTTTTTGTCTATTTTACTAGTGTATGTTCATTTCGGTTTGATTTTAACCGTACATTGACTTGTCAATTGTCGCATCAGTCGTATTGTTTTGTGCTGAAAATCCACTAAAATTAGAACGAAGAATTTTCTGAACATGTCCTGAGACTCTAGCTACGTTATCCCATGTGTTGTGAAATGAGACTCTATCCAAACTTTGTTCATCTACATGAGAAAATATTGCCAAACCTGCAATGTTTTCACCGTCTTTAATCCACTGATGACCCACATTACATGTTGTACAAATCTCACTAATCTCCATTATTGCTTTAGAAAATGATTGATTTTTCATTACCAGTAATCCTGAATCTTGAGGTGGAAATCTCATGTTTACATTCACATGAATTCTATCTGTCCTGTTTGTGTTTTTGCTGACTATGACATTTGTCCCTACATGAAACTGCCAGTCTACAATGTCGCTTTTTTCCTTTACCTTTTCAGTCTGATCTTCATATTTAATATTGGTAACTTTGATAAACTCTTCAACTAACTGCTTCATTTCTTGAGATGTTTTTGTCATTATCTAATTATCCTCCATTTGGTATATCCATGTTATAGAAAAAAAGGATTAATGGCTGTGTCCACAACCACAGGAATCATGACCTTCATGTCCTTGGGATTCTGATCCTGCACATTTGGAACATTTGTCTGCCCCTGTTGGAGAGAAGAAACCGATTCCACATGATACGCATTTTTGATTTGACATGTTGTTTGTAAAAAATTGCTGTATTTAATTAATACGCATTATTCAGGCTGATCAAAACAATTAGTTTAGAATGATTTGGAGAATTTCTTTAATCAGTCTTTTTTCTGAAAAACCCTGTATTCTCCAATTATTGAGTTACATTTGTGACAAGTGTATTGGCCTCTTTCTATCAAAGTTAACCCGTCTGCCACTTTTTCGTTTGGTTGCTCTTCAATTTGTATTTGAGTGGGGCCCTCAAATTCTGAATCACATTGTTTGCAAAAATGTTTTGACATTTTCGCTGTTTCTAATTTTCCAAGTGGCGCCAAAAAATATTTGTCCATATTTGGAACCAGTTTTGATTTGGTGATTTGTTCGTCCGTTAGATCTGCATTAATCCATCCACCTGATCCCGATAATTGAATTTCTGCCAACTTGCTATGGTGTTTAGTTTGGTATTAAAATACTATATGCACTGATGATCAAATTGCTTTTTGAATTTAGTCGTATTCCGGCCTTGGAAAAAAAAGTCAGTCTCCTTTACTTGGAGACTCTGAAATGCATTAACTAGTTTATGTGAGCATTGGGCTCTTCCAGCTAACACCGCGAGATGTCTCTGACTCATTGAATCTAATGAGAAGATGTTTTTGTTAAAAAATCGGAATCAAAAATGATTACTTTTAGGTTAAATTTCTAAACGTTCGATCAGATGAAATTATACATGTTTTTGCTTTAGCGTTATCTTTCTTTCAATTATTGCTCATACATGAGCAACAAACAGCTTCATAATTCGGCAATGTTCATCAATTTTGAGGAAATCAGAGAGAACCCTTTGATATAATCATCAGCACGATTCCTTGATTTTCAAAGTAAATAACATTTTGAATTAACCAGTAGATTCTTATCTAAAAATTTTGGGCAAAACATGTGGCTAAAATTAAGAACAATTCCCCTGTACTGTTCTTTTATAATAATTCCAAAAAATGGTTAGCTAAAATTTCTAAAAAAGAATCCTTTCACACTCACATTGGAATCCTCAAACATGCAGATGCAATTGGCAAAGAGTATGGTTCTAGATTGATGACAAACAAGGACAAGTACGTCTATCTTTTGGAACCTACAATGTATGACTATGTGATGAAAATTCAACATGGAACACAAATTGTCTATCCTAAAGATATTGGATACATTGTTGCAAGAGCTGGAATTGGTGATGGGCAAAAAATTTTAGAAATTGGAACCGGCAGTGGTTCACTGACTTCGTTTGTAGCTAGTATTGTAAAACCTCGCGGCCATGTATACACATTTGATGTTGATGAAAATTTTATGAAGATAGCTGAAAAAAATATCAAAAAAGCAGGGGTTTCAAAATATGTGACTCTACATAATTTGGATTTAAAGACTGCTAAAAAAATGCCTTTGGAAAATATGGATGTGGCATTCATTGATTTGGGCGATCCCTGGACAGTGATTCCTCAAGTTAGGCAGATGCTAAAAGGAAGTGGAAGTCTATTTGCTATCTGTCCTACTATGAATCAATTAGAAAAATTGACGATGGCACTAGTTGAAAATGAATTTACTGACATTGAATCTACTGAACATATTATTAGAACCATTGAGGCTAGAGAGGGAAAAACTAGACATTCTTTCCAAGGTATTGGTCACACGACTTATCTCTGCTTTGCAAGAAAGGCCTTTTTTGGTAGAGAAACTCGAAAATCTGAAGGCAAGTCTAAAGTTTCTGAAACTACAAAGAAGAAAGTTTCAAAAATTGCCAAAAAAACTAGTAGTAAATCTAGTGCCAAAACAAGCATAAAATCGGCAAAAAAGATAACCAAAAAATCACTCTAGTTATTTTTTGATACTTTAAAACAAGATTTATGCATCCATTTTCTAGTGTATGCTGTATGGTGAGAAAAGATCTAACTTTATCAATGGTTAAAAAATTCATCCCTGCCAGACAATCAAAATCAAGAAAAGGTGACAATGGAATTGTTCTAGTTGTTGGTGGAAGCTACATTTACCATGGTGCCCCAATACTGTCTTCACTTGCTGCATTAAAATCTGGAACTGATCTTGTTTACACCTCTGTTCCAAAAGTCAACGTTACGCCAACTCGTGCAATTTCTCCAAATTTGATAGTGATTCCTTTAGTTGATCAGAAATTTACTTTGGGAGCAGTCAACAAATTGATTGGCGCATTACCTCGTAATTTACATTCAGCTACAATTGGAATGGGTTTGGCAATACAGGAAAAAAACTCTTTGTTACATTTTGTAAAATCTTTGTTAAATCGAGATGTGAGGTTATCCTTAGATGCTAGTGCATTAATTCCAGATGTTTTACCTCTTTTAGCAAACAAAAATGTGGTAGTAACCCCACATGCTGGTGAGTTCAAACGATTATTTGGTGACTCTCCATCAGACTCTGAAAATGAACGAATCAAACTTGTAGAAACTAAAGCAAAAGAATTTGGAATTACTGTTTTACTAAAGGGTGCTACGGATATAGTATCTGATGGCTCTACAACTTATCTTAATGAGATGAAAACTCCTGCCATGACAGTTGGCGGCACAGGTGATGTCTTATCTGGACTAGTTGCAGGATTGCTATCCCGGAATCGAAATTCTTTGGAATCTGCGGCAGCTGCCGCATTCATTAATGGATTGGCAGGCAATGCTGCTCAAAAAAGATTGGGATTGCATATGACTTCTATGGATCTTTTAGATGAACTCCCTGCAGTGATGAAACCATTTGATAGGATTGTGTGACTAGAATGACTCCAACAAAATATGTTGATACTCATATGGCTGAACTTGTTTCAGATTTACAGACATTAATTCAACAACCTAGTGTATCTGCAAAAAATGAGGGTATTGAAGAGTGTGCAAAACTTGTTCAAAAAATGTTGAAAAAATCTGGAATATCATCTGAAATTTTGCAATTAAAAAAAGGCGTTGCACCAATAGTTTATGGTGAAATAAAATCAAAACGAAATCCTACAAAAACACTAATGTTTTACAATCATTATGATGTTCAACCCGCAGAACCTTTTGATTTGTGGGATGATCCTCCGTTTAATGGCACTAGAAAAGGAAACAAAATTTTTGGAAGAGGTGCTACTGATGATAAAGGTGAGTTGATCACTCGCATTAAAGCAGTTGAAGCGTGTTTGAAAACAACCGGGGATGTGCCGTGTAACATAAAATTTGTAATTGAAGGTGAAGAAGAAACTGGCAGTGCTCATATTGAAGAATATCTGAAAAAATACAGCAAGAAATTTTCTTGTGATGGTGTAATTTGGGAATTTGGATACGTTGATGCAAAAGACAGGCCAGTCATTGGACTTGGAATGAAAGGATTGCTCTTTGTTGAATTGTCTGTAAAAGAATCAATCATGGATGTACATTCAAGTTTGGCAGTATTAATTAAAAATCCTGCATGGCGATTAATTGAGGCTGTAAATACGCTGAGAAATTCTGATGGTAAAATTCTCATCAAAGACTGGTACAAAGAAGTATCATCATTATCAAAAAATGATTTAAGAATAATTCAAAACGAACCGTTTGATGAAAATGTATTCAAAAAAGAATTTGGCATCAAGTCATTTGTAGGAAATAAGAGTGGATTGGATGCAAAAAAGGCCTTGGTAGGTGGCGCAACTTGTAATATTGCTGGTTTTATTTCTGGTTATACTGGTGAGGGTGCAAAAACTGTTCTTCCTGGCAGTGCTTTAGTGAAAATAGATTTTAGATTGATTCCTAAAATGGATCCGAAAAAACAGGTATTGCGATTAAAAAATCATTTAAAATCAAAAGGATTTTCAGACATATCCCTTAAAATTTACCATGGCGAGGCAGCAGCTAGGACTGATTCTTCTCATCCCTTTGTATCTCAAGTTAAAAATGCCGCAGACAAATCTTTTGGTAAATCAATTCTAAATGTTTCAAATGCTGGAACTGGTCCAATGTATTCTTTTGTTGAAATTCTAAAAGCTCCATGTATTTCCATAGGTAGCACTTACATGTTTTCTAGAATTCATTCCCCCAATGAATTTGCAAGAATTGATTTGTTAAAGAAAACTACAAAATGCATGTGTATGATAATGGATAATTTTGGAAATGCCTAGTGGAGACATCTAGGTAATTTTTTGATAATTTGAGCCAGTGATATTTTTCCAGGACCTACTATCATAATTACAAGTGCTGATGCAAGTAAAATTAAATCAAATTCAACTCCTCCTTTTCCTGTAATGCTTGATGCACCTTTGATTAGGAATATTGCTCCTAGCATGATAATTGAAATCATTGATGCAGATAATCTACTAAGCACTCCAATAATTAGCAAAATTCCTGGAATTAATTCTGCCATTGCAATTGGAATTTGTAATTCTGCTGGCAACCCCATGTTTGGTAGATTTTCTGCAAAGCCTGGGCTAAATTTTGAGATTCCATGAAGTATAAAGATCACACCTACTGCAGATCTTAAGCCGATAAAGACGACATCGTTTAGAACCTTCTCTCGAATTTCAGCAGAGGTCATGAGACTATCTTGAATTTTTAGTATAATTATGTTGCTCATAAATTACACGTTAAATGTAGAAAGCCCTTTATTATACGGCAAAATTATTTGAATTATGTCAATGTATATGCCGGGAGCAACTGCTGTTGGAATTACTTTTGATGGTGGTATTGTTCTTGCTAGTGAGAAAAGGATCGCATTTGGAAACTTTTTGGTAAGTAAATCCACAAAGAAAACATTCTCTATTACTAACAAAGTTGGCGCAACTTGTGCTGGTCTTGTAGCAGATATGCAAATCTTGTCTTTACAAATTTCCGCTTTAGCTAAAATTAGAAAAATGGAACTCAAAAGAGATGTTCCACCAAACACCGTAGCCAAAATGATGTCAAATATGATGTATGAGCGAAGATACTTTCCATTGTTAACTCAAGTAATTGTTGGTGGTGTAGTTGACAAACCAATAATGTACACTCTGGACCCGTTAGGTTCAGTACTTCCTGATGATTATGCTGCAGTAGGAACTGGTGCAGAAATGGCATTGGGTGTCTTGGATCCTCAATTCAAACCAAATATGAGTAGAGATCAAGCCGTAGATTTGGCAAAACGTGCAGTTCGTTCAGCAGCTCTTAGGGATTCTGCCAGTGGTGATGGATTGGATATCCTTGTTATCACCAAAGATGGTACTGAAGAGTTTACAGAAGATATTAAATAAAAAAAATTCTTTATTTTAAAAATTGATTTTAATCGTAAATGGTTTTCCACGTTTCCCAGAATCTGTCTGAGATATAGTGCATGTTTTTTATGATCTCGCCTTTTTCTATTGTTTCTAGTTCTGAACTACTCACTAGTGATTTTCCAACTGCCAAAAATTTATGTTGAGATTCCTCAACGATACACACTATCTGATTTTTTTCAAACTCTGTGAATTTTTTAATTCCTGGTCTCATCAAGTTTGCCCCCTTACACATGAATTTTACTGCCCCCATGTCTACAGTAACTGATGGAAATTTCTCTAACATTTCAATTTCAGATAAAAATGGAAGATAATCTTCATCGACTTTTAGAATTTTTAATCCATCCCCTGTAATGATTTGTGCGTCATCTAAAATTTGATGGACCTTGATATTTTTAATTTTAGGAAATTCCATTCCCCATTTCTCTGAAACTGTTTTTAGCAGTGCACTAGTTTCACTTTTAGAAATTAAGTTAGATTTCAATCTCTGGCAATCTCTTGTCTGATGTCTAACAAGTCTCTAAGAATGGAACTAGCTGTTTCCATGCCGCCTGCACCTTTACCGATAATTGTTTGAGTGCCTGAATGTTCTGATGTGAAAGCAATTGCGTTTAGTGTTCCATTTACACATAATGGATCCTCATTTGATACCTCTTTTGGACCTACTACTAGTTCTTTGTCACATGATGCGATTAGTTTTATTGCACAATTATTTTTGGCAGCTTTTTTGATGTCATCTATTGTGACTTTTCTTATGCCTGTACAGTTGATATCTGGAAGGGTAACTTTCATTCCCATAATCCAGTTTGCTAAAATAACTAATTTTGCTGCAGCATCTAGTCCGTCTAAATCTAATGATTCATCGGCTTCAACGTACCCTTTATCTTTTGCATCTTTTAGTGCTTCATCATAAGATATTCCTGTACCCATATTAGTTAAAATGTAGTTTGTAGTTCCGTTTAGGATTCCTGCAAAAGATGTAATTCTTTCTCCACTTAGGCTATTTTTAGCATAATCTAGAATTGGAGTCCCTCCACCCACTGTACCGCTGAATTTGAACATGACTTGATTATATGTGGCAAGCTCTAACAGGGATGGAAATGCCAAAGCTAGTGGGCCTTTGTTTACTGAAATTACATGCATGCCTCTCTTCATTGCAGTTGTAATGTGTGTCATTCCTGGTTCTGCATCTTTGTAGCTGCTGGCTGTAGTTTCAATTAGAACATCAGCTTCTACGTTTTTTAACATCTCGATTCCTGACATTGAGTTTTTAGTATCTGCATAATTTTTTACAGTTCCAAATTTTTTCTTTATCTCGATAAGTTTATTAAAATTTAATCCTGATGGGTCAACTGCACTTCCTTTACTGTCAAAGACTCCTACAATTCTTGGCTTTAATCCATATTTTACATAGATATCCTCTGATCTAGATTCAAATAATTTTACTAAGCTTTGACCTACGACTCCAAAACCACATAATATGATTTTCAAACTGTTTCTTTCCTTTTTGTTATACTGTTACAGTTCATGCTATTTTTCTTGATTTTATCACAATTAATTGTGTATACTTTACCATGATTTGTTATGTTTTCTGATGGCATCATGGAATGGGTCACCTTTTTGCTTTCATAAATATTCTTAGTCAAATTTTCTGTGTTTTTGATCAATTTTGAGGCTGAAAGATGTTTGGAATCTAATCTTTTTTCTGTGGGGGGGGGGGATGTGGATTTACACGCTTGAGATTCTCATAATTTTCACCATCTAAATTTTTCATATGATTTTCAGTAAATCTTGCCACAACAGAGTTGATGCTTGCCAATTTATTATACAATTCACCGATACTTGGAGAAATTTCAGTTTCTTCTTCTTCTTCTTCTTCATACGTAAATTCAGTATTGCTATCAAGCCACGATGTGTCTGATGCTAAGGCGTTTCTCAAATCCACATTGAAGAATGCTCTGAGACCTGCTTTATGGAATACTGGCATTTCATTATTTTTATAATCTCCTAGATGATTGACCATTTGATCATATGTTGGATTGGTCATTTTTATTCCGAGTTTGTCTAGATCAAGGGTTTGTTTCAGATATGATTTGAATATATCAAAATATGATGATGTTGCTTGAATCATCAAACAGATTAAATCAAATAGGATTATCTTATCAAAATTTTCCACTTTCTTGCCACTTGCCATGTGTATTTCTAAAAGAGATATTTTATTTTGAATGGATTCTTTTTGCAATTCCATTCTGTCAAGTTTTTTTAGAAAAGAGCAGCAGCAGCAGTGTGCAAATCCTGTATTTTTATGGATTAGTCTGTTGTCTATGAATCAAGAAAAAACCTCCCTTTCAAATTTCTCATTATGTTGTTCTAATAATTCAACATGTGTAGTCATTACAAATTCCCTGTAAGAATAATGAACTTGACCCCATTGAATCAATGTTGTGGATTCTTTTTTACTCTATCTTTGTCTTATTTTATCACATCTGTCGCAAAGTTTGTAATTTTTACCGATTCCTCTAGAACTCCTACAAAACGTTCCACATTTTTTACATATGTAATCCATGTATGGATCATTTAAAATTTACAGACTCAAGCTTGTGTTAATTGTTTTTAGAATTCTCAAAAGACTTTGCAATCTAATTGTAAATAGTTGGCATGCCTTTCATAATTTATGACTATTGCATATCTTCATCTTTTTCATGTTGCAATGAAATTGAATTGATACAATATCTCTGATTTGTAGGCTTTGGACCATCATCAAATACATGGCCTAAGTGTGCGCCACATTTGTTACAATTGACTTCTGTACGAGCCATTCCGTATGCTGTATCTGAAATATATTCTATTTTTTCTTCAGAAATTGGTTGCCAAAAACTAGGCCATCCTGAGCCTGAATCAAATTTTGCATCAGATGAGAATAGTTCTTCACCACAGCATGTGCATTTGAAGGCCCCTTTCAATTTTGTGCTGTTGTATTTTCCAGTAAATGGTGGCTCTGTTCCATGATTAATGCAAATTTCATACTGATCTGGAGTTAACTGCTCTTTCCATTCTTCAGTGCTTTTCTCAATCTTTTCGGCCATGGTCTTATTTACTAATTAGGATATTTGACTATTTCTTTAATTTTTCTCTCTTCTCTTCTGTTCTTTTTTCAGATTCAAATCTCTCTAAATCATACTCTTTCATGTCTACATACTTTATAATTTTACAGAGATTAGGATGAACTTTGTTAATTTGCTTGAACATTTGTTGTGCGACTCTTCTGTAATCCATATGTCCCTGTGGAACAGTCCTTAATTCAATTAAATGACATGCTTCTCTTAGATTCATTTTCATAAAATATGGATAGTTGTATCCAAAGTTTACTACATATTGTCCTTGTTCTGGATATTTTGTTCTGATTTTGTCAAATGTTTCTTTTGTTTTATTCATGCAATCTTTGAAATCTTTTTCAATTCCTAAAATTTTAATTTCATTTGGCATGTTATATCCGTGGTCTGTTGTCAATAGCTGTCTTTCAAGCGTCAGTGCCCTATGTCTATGAAAGTCTCTGAACATTCCAAAATTATTGCACAAATCAAATGTATAATAGATATTTTCAAAAGCTCTTGAGGGTCTATGGCGTCTAGTTGTACGAATATTTACAAATTCATTAATGATTTTTATTTTTTTATCTCTAGATAATTTTTTCACTTGTTGTAGAATATTTTGATATGATGTACTAGGTGACTGCTCGTACATTATGCTGGTGATGATTTTATCAATAGAATTTTTCTCTGATTCATATTCTACAAGTTTTGTAAATGCTCCTTTCTTTGGGTTTGATTTTATTTCTTTTGCAGTGATTGATTTTGATTTATTTTTAATATCTTTAAGGTATTTTTGGAATGCATTGCCATATTTGTCATCTGCTCGTCTGACAAATGATTTGATTGTAGTGTCGAGCTCTTTTTTGATTTTTGTGGCCAAATCTTGCTCTTCTTTTAGTTCAGATGAGCCTAAAACTGTTAAAAGATATTCAAATGCTCTTCCGTTTCCTGTAATTCCGACATTTGTCAAAGTTGATGCTGGCAACAACCCTCTAAGTATGTCCAAAGCTTTAGCTTTAGTTGAACCTCGATAAACCATGTTTGCAGATTTTATGTCTGATTCATTTTTTAATTTAGAAAATAATTTTTCTTTTCCATCCTTTGAATCTTTAAAACTATATTTTTCAATTGAATATTTTTCTCTGACATAATTTATCATTGGTTCTATATTTTTTGAATAGACATCAAATGAAAAATTACAACTCTCTTCATACATGTCAGCAAAACGAGATTTCATAATTTCATCATCTCTGTAAAATCGGTATTTTCCATTTTCTTTTTTATTCCATGCTACATATCTTGATGATTTTTCCAAATATGATAATCCAATTCGTCTGTCTTCAATTTTTTTTACTGCAATGTTTGATAATCCTTCAATTGCGATTTGCGCTTCGCCTAATTCTGCAACAGAATCATCTCCGTATTCTAAAAGTACTCTGTTGTAGAATTCCTCTCCCCTGTTTTTATTTTGTAAAAATTCATCAAGAAAAATTCGTCGCATACTTTTGTCAGTTCTACTATATCTTGACATTAGTGCGCCCCGATCAACTTGTCGTGGAGTAATTATTGCAAATACATTGCCTTCTGTGTTTGAAAAATGACTTGATAGGATCTTTTTTTCTTTAATTGAGAATTCAGACAATATGATTGTGCTGTTTCACAATTATTAATAGTCTATTTCTTTTTTCCAATTTGAATTAGATCGGGCCCTTTGTCTTTATTTTTGTCTTGACCTTTTGTTTGCCATCTTAGTAGTACTTGTTTGAATGATTCTGCATCTTCCTCATTTTCAGTATAGAATAATGTTGTAACCCAAAATCCTTTTTTTGCAGTTTTTCCTCCAATGGAATTCATCCAGAAATCATTTGGCAAAGTCTCCATTGCCTTGTTGTTTGGCTCCTTTGTGATTTCAATCCACCTACTTGCGACAAAATTCAAAATTTGTTCAAGCTCTTCTTTTTGAATCATGAGCCTGTTATTTTGTCTCTAGATTTTAAAATTACTAAAATCTAGGCGATATTGAGTTGGTGAATTTAATCTTACTAAAACGAAAAACATTACTTACACTTTGCCGGTTATACAAATCTCTAAACTAGCACACATGACAAACGACGATATCGAAATTATCGGTAAAAACGTCAAAGACATGTACGGAACATTCATGGGTAAAGTCGTAGGAACAATAACTGATATCGACGGAAGTATTCAATCCGTCGGAATTGACTGCGGTTCTCAAGGATTACAGCAAATCCAATATGAGCAACTAGTAGTTCAAGGAGAAGTAGTTATATTTATTCCAAAATGGAGACTTGACTCACAAAGACTCATTCGTGAAAAACAATTAACTCTACGTCGATTGAAAGCATTGATTGACATAGTTTCAGAAAATGATGACATGAAAGCAGATGCAGAAATCATTCATGAAAAATACAAGTCAAAACTTGCATCATTAGATGAAACAGAACATGAAATCAAAGCCATACTTGAAGTAAGATTGTCCGAGTTAGATGAACAAATGAAGTCTGCAAAAATGTTATCGTTTGATGCAAAAGTACAATACAAGAGCAATGAAATCTCTGATGCAACATTTGAGATCGTGAAATTATGCACAACTGAGGTAATTGAGCATGTAACTCACGAAACAGCAGAAATTACAAATGTAAAGAGTAGAATTGCAGATCTTGAATTGGAAGTGCATGAGATAACCGCTCCTTCAACACCAGACATCCAAGAATCAGCCGTTTCATATCTGGAGACATCTGAACCACAACAAATAGTTCAGACCATACTTCCAGAAGTACCAACCCAATCAGCAATAATACCTTCAGAACCAATTGAAGCACATGGCACCCCTATGCCCGAACCTCCAACTGAAACTGAAGTGACATTTGCATTCCCAGAACCACCCCAACAGGTGACAGCAGATACTTCAAAAGACGACAATGATGATGATTGGCTTGCTAGAATGGAAGCACAATAATTTTTTTATATTATTTTTTTAACACTTAGAAAGATCTAACTTCATACACTTTTTGATGTCTGAGACTTTTCATATTGGACTTGGAAATAATGATGACACTTTACGAAAAAGAGCCGATGCTGATTTTGTGACTTTTTGGGGTGATCAGGCAAGGAACTTGTCCTGGTTTTCTACCTGGGAGACAACTCTTGATTGGAATCCTCCCTTTGCTAAATGGTTTGTTGGAGGCACGATTAACGCCTCGTATAATGCTCTAGATGTACACCAATCCTCAAAATCTGATAAATCTGCAATTCTATGGGAGGGTGAAAATGGCGAATCTAGAAATGTCACATATGGCGAAATGTTTACCCAAGTTCAAAAATTTGCCAATGTGTTAAAATTACTGGGTGTCAAAAAAGGAGACAGAGTTACAATTTATCTGCCAATGGTTCCAGAACTGCCAATTGCAATGCTGGCATGTGCTAGAATTGGCGCTACCCATACTGTGATATTTTCTGGATTTAGTGCAGCATCAATTAAAGATAGAGTAACTGATTCAAACTCCAAAGTTATCATTACTGCTGATGGTGGATATAGACGGGGAAAAATTGTTCCTCTAAAAGATGTAATTGATGATGCAATAATTGAATTGGATTTTGTTGAACATGTGGTTGTACTTGAGAGAACTAAAAATAAAATTTCAATGTCCTCTAAAGATAAACTCTGGACTGAATTAATGAATGGTGTTTCTGATTCTTGCCCTGCTGAAGAATTACCCAGTGATCATCCTCTATACATTTTGTATACTTCTGGAACTACTGGAAAACCAAAAGGTGTTTTACATGGAACAGGAGGATACTTGACACATTTGTATTCTACATTCAAATGGGCTTTTGATATTAAAGATTCAGATATATTTTTTTGTACTGCTGACATTGGTTGGGTAACTGGCCATAGCTATGTGGTGTATGCTCCTCTACTTCATGGTGCAACACAAGTAATGTATGAAGGAGCTCCTGATTTTCCAGACATTTCACGAATATGGAATATTTTACAAAAGTACAAAGTTACAATTTTTTACACCACTCCTACTGCTCTGAGAATGTTTATGAAATTTGGTGATGATATTCCAAATTCATCTGATCTTTCATCATTAAGATTGCTTGGAACCGTTGGGGAGCCAATAAACCCTGAAGTTTGGAAATGGTATTTCAAGACTATAGGAAAAGAGAAATGTCCTATTATTGATACATGGTGGCAGACGGAAACTGGAGGAATGCTGATTTCTCCACTTCCTGGATTGGAAACTATTCCTCTCAAACCCGGCTCTGGAACCTTGCCAATTCCAGGCGTAAATATTGCAGTAGTTGATGAGAATGGAGATGATGTGCCTGCAAATACCAAAGGATATCTTGTAATCAAAAATCCTTGGCCTGGAATGCTTTTGACGTTGTGGGGTGATGATGAAAAATACAAAACCGTTTACTGGTCAAAATATGAAAATTATTACTATCCTGGAGACTATGCGATAAAAGATGATGATGGTTATATCTGGTTATTAGGTCGTGCAGATGATGTTCTAAAAGTTGCAGGTCATAGAATTGGAACTGCAGAACTTGAAAGTTGTATTGTGTCCCATCCTAGTGTTGCAGAATCTGCAGTGTGTGGTATCCCTGATGATGTTAAAGGTGAGGTGATTATTGCATTTGTTGTTTTAAAACAAAATGTTTTAAATGATTTTGGTATTTTAGAAAAAGAGTTATCTGATAAGATTAGAACTGACATTGGTGCAATTGCAACTCCTAAACAAATCTACTTTGTTTCTAAATTGCCAAAAACTCGTAGTGGAAAAATAATGCGAAGATTACTAAAAGCAATTGGGAACAATGAAAAAATCGGTGATATCAGTACATTAGAAGATGGTACTGCAGTAACTGAAGTTCAACAGGTTTTTGATGAATTGCAAAAATCAATCAAAGAAAATTCTAAATGATTATTTTTTTAAATCATTTAATTTAATTTTAGATAACATTTCAAACATTTCTTTTAATCCATCATATTCTGATTTTGAATTTTCATCAAACTGATCATATTCTTTCTCTTTGATTTCATCTAGTTTGACATTTGATTCTTTGAAAAATTCTTCATATTCTTTTATTTTCTCATCTGACATTTGTGCCAAATCAAAAATTACAGTATTACTTCCAAGCAAATTTTTATTTTCATCGTATAGACTGGTTGCCTGCAATAACCCTGAAAATGTTTCACCGTTTTGCTTTTTGAACGTAATTTTTCTATCTGTAACCTTGCCTGTCTCAAACCATATTTTTAGCGAATTATTCATGTCCTCCCAGGCGTCTTTTGGGACATGTTCAAAGATTGGCTTGCCGATTATTTCTGATTTGGCATATCCTAGATTTGCAGCATATGTGGAATTACAATCTAAAATCACGCCTATGGAATTAATTCTTCTCCACATGATTGGTGCATCTTTGAGTGTCTTTCTTGCTTCTGTTTGAGGCATTTTTTAAAATTAGATTGACTAGTTATTAAATTGAATTTTCTTAAAACCACTGGGTAGGGTTGAAAAAACACATTTAATTTTTCATAGTTTGACTTTCAAATGAAATAATTCGTTACTACAAGGAGTCTTTTATTTAGGCTCTAATGATTTTGCTTTAATTCTAGATTGTATTTTGAAACTTTATTCATTCAACAATTCTCTGTATGCGTCTTGAATCATTTCTTTCATTAATTTTTTCATCAGTTTGTACCTTTCTAAAGTTGGTATGGCATCTCTATTATTAGCTTCTTGAATTGATATGGGGGATTCTGATATTGAGAAAAAATATGTCCCTTTGAGATTTGCATTAGTGATATCTGTTTCTCTCATATAGGTAAAACTCATATCTGCACCCGTCATATTGCTTTTAAGAATATATGTTCCATTAAAATTTGAATCATGCAAATTCGCATTTACAAAATTTGCTTTTTCAACCAACGCATTTTGAAATTCACTATCTTTAAGATTGGTATTTTGAAAATTTGTCCTTTCAAATTTTGAATATTTCAAATTTGAATCTTCTAGGTTTGCATTTTGAAAATTTGCAGTCCATGATTCAGTTCTTACAATCTACAATGATCCAAAATATAAAGAATTACGTGATCAAAATCTTATTCAACCCCAAACTCAGTTGCCACAAAAAAAGAAATCAACAGAGTGATTATAAATATAATTATTACTAATTTATTTTTCTAGTGCTTTTCTTAATAGTGGATCTTCTATAGAATATTCATCTGCCTTCTTAACAACAAACCCTGCCTTTTGCAATGTGCTTAACAAATCTGAAATATTCTTATTGTATATTTTCTTTTTTGTTTCCAACTCTAGTTGTGTTTTAATTGAATCCCAACCTGATGGTTTAATTGCTATTGTTTTCATTATGATGGTATATCTTTCCACTGCATTTCTTGTTGAGATAAAATTGTCGTATTCTTGTTTTGCAAGTTTTGATCCTGTTTCTTGAATTTCTTCTAGATTTTCTATTGTTATTTTTCCTCTTTGTACACATTTCATTCCAAACCTACTTAGCCATCCCAAAACTCCCCCTAGTTGTTCTACTGCTAAATCAATGGCATCTGTACCTAGCACTGTTTTTTCTCTTTCAATTTTATATTGATTAAATCCTTTGAGGAGAAATTCTTTACTTTTTTCTTTTGATAGGTGTGTTACTTTGATTTCTTCATATGACCTTCCATAAAGTGGTGCTTGAGGATTTTCTATTCCAATGAAATCATAGAGTAACCCTATTTCTGAACCTGTAAGTACTGTAGTAATATTTTTACAATTATCAAATATTGATGCTAATAATCCTTCCATATTGAATTGGTGAGCTTTTCGAAATTCTTGGGCTTCATCGATTGCAAGTAAAATTAGTTCATCATTTTGACTTGCCCATCTATCTATTTTTGTAAACAGTCCTATCAAATCTAATTCTTTTTCTGATTTTGGTTCTAACTGTATGCTGACTCCTGCAATACTTCCCCCTCCAACTGTTCCTAATGCTGAAATAATTTGATCTGCTATTGTTTTATTATCATCTAAAAATTGTTGAAGACTGCTCTGAATCAAATGAATCACATCTGCTCTGTTAGCTGTTTTCTTTGATGCCAAATTTCGTAAATCTATGAAAATACTGTATTTTACATTCTGATTGATCATGGTTTTTAGAAGAGAAGTTTTCCCCATTCTTCTTAGACCTGATATTACAACCAGAGGTCTTTTTAATTCGATTACATTTTTGAATTGTTCCATCTCTTCTTCTCTACCAAAAAGATCCTCTAGGTTGTCTTTTGGTCTCTCATCAAATAGCATGTTTCTATTAAGTAGTACCACTACTTAAGTAGTACCACTACTCATGAATAATCCCTGCCTGATGTAGAGGGGGGAGGTAGTGGGGGTACTACTAAGTAGTACCACTACTCAATATGGTCACATAGTTTCTGGAAATGATGTATCTGGAAACATATTTTAGATAATGGCTCTATTCTGGATTTAATTTTTAAAATATACTTTTCAACATCTCTTTTTGCTAATAATTATTAATGATTTAGGCACGAACTTGTGTTACAATTCTGAAATTTCACGTTATTTTATGGTAAATAGACGTTAGTAACCGAGTAAGTGAGTTAGTAGTACTGAGTAAGTGAGTTAGTAGTACTGAGTAAGTGAGTTAGTAGTACTGAGTAAGTGAGTTAGTAGTACTGAGTAAGTGAGTTAGTAGTACTGAGTAAGTGAGTTAGTAGTACTGAGTAAGTGAGTTAGTAGTACTGAGTAAGTGAGTTAGTAGTACTGAGTAAGTGAGTTAGTAGTACTGAGTAAGTGAGTTAGTAGTACTGAGTAAGTGAGTTAGTAGTACTGAGTAAGTGAGTTAGTAGTACTGAGTAAGTGAGTTAGTAGTACTGAGTAAGTGAGTTAGTAGTACTGAGTAAGTGAGTTAGTAGTACTGAGTAAGCTAAACCAAAGAAACTACTTAATCCCAAAATCGGGTTGTGTTTAATGACCTTTAAAGACGGATTCTTAATTGGAGGTGCAATTGGATTCCTTGCATATCTGACTACCTTAGGTGTATTTGATGTTCAAACTATCACTAATTTTTCTGGTTTTACCAAATTAATTGTATTTTTAGTGGGTCTGTCTGCTTTAGTTTTCACCCCTGCAGTGATCTGGCATCCTAAAACTCTTGATACTATTTGGAAAGGATTCCTAGTTGGCTTTCCTTGAGGTATCTAGTCCTCGGTGGAATTTACAAAACAGTGCTGTTTTTTGTACTATGGTTGGATTCCCTACTGTGAATAACTGCATTAATTCATCTAGGTTTAGACTGGCAGAGCCTTCTCTGTCCTCTGAGGTGGTGTGTCCAACTTTTACATTGTATTTGAAATTAATTGATGTGTTATTTTTTTCAAAATATGATTTTATAGAATTTACAACTACTTTCATTGATTTGTCACTTTGGTCTGCGTTTTCTGAATCAAGCAAATAGTCTTTGATTATTTTTACAAACTCTCTTTCTTGGCTTAGTGGTTGTATGTAGTGGTGGAATAAATCCTCCACTCCTTTTAGTTTCACTTTTTCTATTTTTTGTTTGAAATTGTCTTTACCTGTTGGGAAAATTTTTGTAAACTTTACTTTTTTACCGTTAATCCAGTTATTGAATTTCCATAATCTGTGAGCATGTGTTCCTCTTGTTCCTTGATGGCTTTTTGAAACAATGTTTTTGAGTCTACTGCCTCTGTGCTGTTTCATAAAATATGCTACTGTTTTTTGTTTGATGAAATCCTCATATGAAATTGAATATCCTAATTCTGTCACTTTCATTACTCGCAAAATTCCTATTTTTTTACCTAGCATGAATGCGTGATAAACTGCCTCTTCTCTGACTTTTTGGGTGTCTTTATTCGTAAATTTGTGCCCAAATTCCTTTGCAAAGTCTTTTTAGTTGATTCTTTGACCCACTTTAAGCATGGATAGACATGTGGCATATTGTGGTCTGATTTTGACACCATAGTCTTTTTCAGATTTGAATTTTTTTAGAACTTTGTAGTATTGTTTGACCACAAAATTAGTCAAACTCTGAAATACACAAGATAAATTTATGATCTAAAACCACTGATCTAGGTTTTGACTCTTTTTCTCCAGTGCTTTTTTCAATCTGCTTAATGTGGATTGAATTCTGTCCTCTGAAAAACCTCTTTCTTTGACTAGATAATTTGTTATTCCTTCATAATTTACTTCATTAAATATAATTTTATCAACATCTGCTACTTTAGGATTTAGGAATATTTTTCTTATTTGCTGGAAATCTATTTCTTCTAATTGCTCTTGAATCTGTGGAATGTCTTCTAATCTTGAATGCTGTTTAATTAGTTTCATTGCGGTCTTTGGACCAATTCTTTCAAAACCGTTTGGATTAAAATCAGTACCGATCAAAATTCCAACATCGATTAATTCTTCCCTGGTCATTCCAATTGCATCTAGAGTCTTTTGTGTTTCAATAATTTCTGGAAGTACGTCGATGTATGTATTTCTATTTGGAATTTTACGTCTTCCACTGCTTGTAAAATTTCTTACTAGCCTTTTTGCACCGCATAATATGGAATCATAATCTTGACTTGCAGAGGCATATGCTTGCCCTGTGTTTGTTAGATGGGCTGCAGTTGCTTCTCCTTCAGAAGGTGCTTCAATGTATGGAATGCCAAAATGTGTGAGAAATTCTTTTGATTCTTTTACCATCCCATCTCGCATACTAGTTGTTTGCTGTGCAAATTTCCTTGCATCTTCCATGTTTCCTTCTGCAACTGCTTTTTCATATTTTACCGTAGCGTCCCTTTTGATTTGTTTTCTACGCTCAATTTCTGCAGTTTTTAGAGATGGTGGCTTTCCATCAAAAACATACACTGGCTGAATTCCTAATGATAGAAAATTCACATTTCTATACAACAGTCCGCTCAAATGACTGGTAATTCTTCCTTCAGAATCAGTTAACTGTAATCCGTCTGGCCCTCTGATGCTTGCTAAAAACTGGTAAATTGCATTGTATGCATCTATGGCAACAACTTTGTTGGAAAAAGCTTCGAGTGTAGTTTTATCTCTGACTACCAAATCCTTTAGGTTTAATCCCATGGAATTCGTTGTTACTTGAGGTATTTTGTGTTTATCCTTCAAAAATGATCGATAATTTTACAGTGTTAATTTGAAATCCATTTTAATATGCAAATAATCCAATAATGCTTGTTGTCTCTTAATTTCCCCTCTCATCTGACTGACAAAATTTTTGAAATACGTTACACTTTTGATGGTGCCGTTGTAGCAATTGTCTCATACTTTCCATTTTCTGAATCAGAAAAACAAGAAATTATCTCTGTTTTGAATAATAGTCTATTTGATGGATTCAATTCAATTTTTACAGATAGTGTCAGTGATGAAGAATGGAATGGTGCCAAGGATCAAATCAAAAAGAAATTCAAAGATGAATTATTTGATATAGATAATGTTTGATCTTATTCTTCTTTTCTGATTTGCTTTATTATGGAGATGCTCTGAGAAAAGATGCCGAGATAGCCAAGTAGTACGGCGGTCGTCTCGAAAACGGCTACGCGCAAGCGTGCGGGGGTTCGAATCCCTCTCTCGGCGCCTAATTATTTTATGGAACGTAAAAACAATGTTCTCCGTACAATTGATAGCAATTTGTGAATAAAAAGTAAAATGCAACAATACATGATGTTCCAAATATTAGATAGAATTTACGATGACTCATTTTATTGATCTGTTTCACTATTTTCATTACTTGGAATCCACTTTAGATGCATTATATCTCTAGTTCAAAATGTTTAAACTAACTTGATTAATCAAAATAATTATGACTCTAGAAGTTGAATCTAAAATTAAAGATTCTAACCTTTCTACTGCTGAACTGATCTCTCATTTTCGAGAAAAATGTAAAGTTTGTGGACATCATCGAATAATGCACAATGAACTAGATGTATGTGAGGGTGTAATGAATAAACCATGTACTTCTGGATGCGACAAGTTTGAAGCAGAATAAGTAATGTCTCTCTTTGATCTTTTTCTAATTCTTTAATAGGATATTTTTCTAATCTTTTTATGGATTCAGAAAATAGTGGAGAGAAAATTTACCCATTAGGATATGAACCTCAAGAAACACCTGATGTCGCAGATGACAATGTTCGAAATAGTTTACTTGATTTTATCTTAAAATCTGGACCTACAGAAGTTGTTGATACTGATTTGTTTGCTGTCATGGCAAAGAGACGTTCAACAAGAAAATTTTCAGACAGGCCTGTTGAAACTACAAAAATTGATAAAATAATTGCAGCTGCTGATACTGCCCCAACGGCTGGTAATTTCCAAGGATTTGAAATATTTTATGTGAAAAGTCCTGAAAAGAAAAAACTCCTAGTTGAAGCATGTAACAAACAACCATACGTTAATGCCCCTGCGGTTCTTGTTTTCTGCAAAAATCCGTCCAGAGTAAAGTTTGATTTTTCCGATGACATTCTTAAAAAATTTGCTATTCAGGATGCTACTCTTGCAGCGGGATATTCTCAGCTCGCAGCTCAGGCTTTGGGATTAAGTTCAATTTGGATTGGAATGTTTGATGAACAAAAAGTAATGGGTGTTATAGGAACTGATCTTGTACCCTCGTCTGTTTTATGCATTGGATATCCAGAGCAAACTAAATTTCCAAAGCCGAGGAGAAATCTTAAAGATTTGGTTCATGTAACTTGGTAATCTTTACCTGAAATTCTCCATCTTTAAATAATCATAGATTATTGTTTAGTTCATGACAGATGCATATGTGATGTTGAATTGTGAACTTGGTGCTGAAACTGAGGTAATAGGGCAGCTTAGGGAACTTGAACAAGTGGTAGATGTATTTGAAACCATTGGCACTCATGATATGATGGTAAAATTACAAGCAGAAAATTTTGAAAAGATTCGTGAGATTGTATCTTGGAATATTCAAAAACTAAAAAATGTCCGTTCTACTGCCACTTTGATAAAAAAAGATAATTAAGATTGAAATCTATCCATTGTAATGGTTGATGAGAAAAATGAAATTGATAAATTAATTGATAATATGATTTCCAGCGGTGATGAATTAGTTGATAATCTTAAATCTGTATTGCCCAATTCGTTATCTGAATCAATGGTAATGTTCCATGAATCAAATGTTGCTAATCTTAAGAAAATCAAAGAATTTTTGAATAAATAGGCTAGTGGCAATTGTGCCTATGATTCCTACTATATCCTTTTTAATCATTATTTGATTTCTCTGTTATGGGCAGATCTCGAACTATTACAGTTACTGTAGAAAAGAAAACTGGGGATGCATTTGATGCAATTTTGAAGATGCCTCCAAAAATGATGCCTGATGCAAAAATCAATGAATCTGGATGGTGGTCGTTTACTGGACCTCATGGAAAATCTATGTTGAAATTTAATGAGAATAAACCTCTTGGAATTTTAGATCATCAATACATTGATGAGGAATCTTCATGGGATGTTCCAATGCGAGTTGTATCTAATGGTGATGTTTCTGAAGTTGTAATAACTTTAAACAAACCTGATGAAATAACTGATAAGCAGTTTGACAAACGAATGGCAGAACTTGACACGATGCTTAATTCTATGAAAAATCTCATAGAATCTGAATATTAGAATCTCCTTTTCAATGTGGCCTGAACAAGTACAAATCATTCTTCAAGCTTAAATGTAAATTTTGCAATGGAAAATTGAGAGAAAAATGCCATATGAAGAAATATGCTATCAGAGATTGGAAGAGGATGATCCTGAAGATTATGCAAAATTAAAATCTAAAAAAATAATATCAATCTATGTCTGAATTACTATTTTGATTATTTCCTGGACCGACCATGTCTTCTGGTTTGACTTTGTTATCCCAGTTGCCTCTTGTGCTTTTTATTAGAGAAATAACTCCTGCAGCGATAAATCCAATAACTAGTCCAAAGAATACTGCCTGATCAAATATCTTAAATGAACAATTGGTTTCTACTGGTGGGGCATCATCTGAATACTCATAGCATGTTCCAAATTCACTTGATTCTACAGTGGCTGCTTGATAATTATGACCAAATCCTCCTAAGATGAGAAATCCTCCAAAAATTAGGATAATTCCAATTATGATGAATCTCATATCACTCATGATTTTTTTCCTGATTTATCGTATTTACATTTTGATTTGAAGACAAACTAGTATTATTTTTCAAGAGATATTTTGAGATTCTCTAGTGATGCCTTATAAAATGCTGCCAAAAATACAACGAAATCTAAGAATTCTTTTTCAGACATTTTTTCACTGTTGAGATATGATTGCCATGTCAATTCTACAAAATTTTTAGATTTTGCTACCATTGAAATTGTTGCTACATATGCCCTTAGGGGTAATCCTTCAGTTGCAATGTATGTGAAATATTCTCCTTCTTTCCATGCCACTACATGTTCTTCTATTTTATTGCCGTCTTCAAATGTAATTGATCTCACAGCACCTACATCTTTTTTCTTTTTAGATAGGTAGATTGTTTTTTTAACATCTACTACCCATGTGGGCAATCCTGCGATATTGCTAATTTTTCTCCAAACTTTATCTTTAGATGCTTTAATTTTGATTGTTTTCTTGACTGTACCAGTATGAAATGTCTTCTTTACCATGTCTTCTTCGGGATATTGCTGAATTTTAAATTTTAGTTGTACAACCATTTTTAATCCCCCGAAGAGAATAATATCAAATGGTCTTTGGATGGGGTAAAAAGAAAGAAGAAAAAAACTCTGTTGAAGAAATTCCTCAAAATAAAGAAATTTCACTTGTTGATGTGCCTAAAATAATATCTGATCTTATTACTTTGAGAAAAACTCAAACTTTGGCTGAAATTAATGATCTCCGAAACAAAACAGCGCCTTTAATTGATGATTTAATAAAAATTGGAAATGTTCTTGAAAAAGACAATCTCAATATTGATGATATTGACAAACACCTTTCAATTATTGTGGTTAGGGGAAAAAAACAAGTCATTGATATGATCAAAAAAGATGTTGTTTCATTACCAAAAATATCGTCTTTTGAGGATGCCAAAAAGCTAAATTCTGTATTGAATCTCATTCTTAAAAAAGTAGGTGATGTCTTGGGACGGCAAACTAGAGTAATCCATATTTTTGCCAAAAAATATGCCGTACAATTAAAAGAAAATCTTGCGGTGATGAATTATAATCATTCAGAAATTAGTAAACTATTGCAAAATTTTGATTCTACTGAATTACTTTCAAATGAAATGCATGAGGCGATGAATCAAATCAAAGAAATGTCTGATTTACGCAATGAAAAGTCTAAAAAAATCACTGAAATTAATAACGACTTGGCTTTGTTTATTGAAAAAATATTGACTCTTCAAAAAACCATTGATGAGACAAAATCTTCTGAAACCTATAAAAAATATCTTAGTTTAAAAAATACTTTAGATGAATTTATTGATCAAAAATCAAAAATCAAAAATCAAATTAATACTCAATTTACAAAAATATCTCGTCCTTTGAGTCGATATGAATATGCGTCATCCTTGGATAAAGATCAAAAAATTATTTTGTCAACTTTAGTCTCCGAACCTTTTGATGCATTATCTCCAAACAATAAAGATCCAATAATCACAATACTTGAAAATGTACGAAAGGCTGTCTCATCTGGATCCATATCTGTAAAAGATGAAGAAAAAACATCTTTACAAATAACTGAAACAGAAGAGGCATTAGATGGATTTACCAAACAAGTTTCAGAATATCATGAAAAGTATAAGGCACTACAAAATGATGTTGATTCTCTAATTCCTAGTGATTTGATTTCATTGGAAACAGATTTTAAAAAAACTACTTCATTAAAGGATGATTCTGAACTCAAATCTGAAACTTTTCAAGGCGAAATTGATGAAATTGATTCCAAAATTCCTAAATTGATTGCTGAAATTGAAGAAAAACTACGACAATTCTCTAATACTAAATACACTATTTCAACATCTTAAAATTAAATTACTTCTAAATTTCAGTTCTCTTATGCTATTCAAAAAGAAAATATTTGAACGTAAAGTATTGCTGAAAAAAGATGTACTTGATAGCATATTGTCTTTTTGTCAAATGAAACATCCGAATGAAGGAATTTTAATTTTAAAAGGGAAATCAAAGAATGGTGAAATAAAAATAGATGGGTTGGTAATTCCGCCCTTTAGTGAAACCGGGCCTACTTTTGCAGGTTTTCCACATTCGTTCCTACCTTTTGATATGAGTTATGTGGGAATTGTACATTCTCACCCTAGTGGTTCAGCAGAGCCTTCTGTTACGGATTTACATAATTTCTTTGGATTGGTTTCGATGATTGTAAAATCCCCGTATGAAGATGATTCTATTTTTGCGTGGGATAGTAATGGAAATTCTATTCCACTTTCAATTGAATAATTTTTTAAAAACTCTCATAATCAGCCTAAAGAAAACTGAATAAATTTTATAACTGTTTTAGAAGGTCGGCAAGTTGTTGTCCATGTCGCCTTGCAAGTGAACATGTCTGATGTGTAAAGTTTTGTTTTTTGATCTGAATCCCAATTCCGGATTTGACAGTTGCAGAACGACGACTATTGACAATCTGCCTGCCATCTATGATCTATTCTTAATATTTTTTAGCACCGGCTATCAATCGGCTGCTTTGCATTTCTGAATCATGCTATTCAATCATGGCGCTCTCTCTGTGCGCAGTCTTTATCTTTCTCTCTGTATGATTGGGTTTGTTCTGAATCCGTGGGATGCCCAAATTCAGTTAGAATCAGATTTGGAATTACGAGTAAAGCTGGAACTGAGGCTGGAACTGAAATCAAATCTGAATCTGAAACTAAAGCTGAATTAAAGCTGAATCAAAGCTAAAACTAATCCAAGGCTAAACCAAAGCTAAAGATAAACCAAATCTGAAACCAAAGCAAAAATCAAATCTGAAACCAAAGCAAAAATCAAATCTGAAACCAAAGCAAAAACCAAATCTGAAACCAAAGCAAAAACCAAATCTGAAACCAAAGCAAAAATCAAATCTGAAACCAAAGCAAAAACCAAAACCATTAAAGCCAAAACCGTTGGCGATATGTTTCAATGCTCTTCTTCAGGCAAGTCACTGATGCATTTGCATCTACTACTACTGTTGCCTGCCTGCCTGCTGCATCTGCTGCGACAAACATATCATCCTCTTCTTGATGGAAACTATGTCAATAGGTATTTCAAAAGATGACGGCGGCAGTTTGAGGGATGGCAAGCCATAGAGTTGTTGTTGTTGTTGTTATTGTTATTGTTATTGTTATTGTTATTGTTATTGTTATTGTTATTGTTATTGTTATTGTTATTGCCAGAACAAAAAACAAATAAAGTCCACTATTACAACGGCGCTCATTTTTCTAATCTGATCAATGAGTTGTTGTTGTTATTGTTATTGCCAGAACAAAATACAAAAAAAAAAACAAAATACAAAACAAAAGAGCTCGTTATAATTTTTGCAGGAAAGCTATGGGCCTGTCTGTTTTTTGAAGACGAGCACACACATACACATACTCTATCAAGCCTTTTGTTTTATTTTCACTTTTGATTCTAAATCAGGTCCAGCCCCCTGCTGCTGCTGTTCTGCAGGAGTTTTTTTTGGGTGATGAGAGATATATAGAGAGATAGAGATAGAGAGACAGATAGAGATAGAGAGATAGAGAGATAGAGAGAGATAGAGAGACAGATAAAAATAGATAGACAGATGAATGGAACGGACATTTTTTTTGCTCTGGGATTTCAATCAAAAAAAAAATATTCTTTTTGAAAAGAGGCTTGGGGGATATGATGATGATGATTATGATTATGGCGATAATAATAATAATGATTATAATAATAAAACATGGATCTTTTTTCTCTCTCCAAGATGACTTTTTCATTCCTACAGTATTCATTCCTACAGTATTCATTCCTACAGTATTCATTCCTACTTGCTCAAAACAAAAGAAGGACGACATTAGATCAGAGCCAAAATAAATTTTTCATTCCTACAGGTACTATTATTATTCTTATTTTTTTTACTATTATTATTACTACTACAAAGTGAGGCGTTTTGTATGGTGTGACGGTTCTCCACCATACAGCGAAAACCACAGAATCGAATACTTAATAAATATCGATTATGAATTTGGTTTATATGAAATATTTCGCATTATCTGCTTCTTCTGCTATTGCTATTACTAGCGGACTTTGTGGCTCCTCTGGGGGGGGGGGTGGTAAATCCATGGAACATGTTGCATCATCTGTTGTTGTTACATCCACTAACATTACATCTAAATCTAAATCCACTTCTACCATTACTAAATCCAAATCCATTACGAGAACAACAACTGCACTACTGACAGTCTTTGCAGTCTTCTTGGGTTTGGCTCTGGGAGCCGGGGCTGGCATGGCAGAGATTACCCTCCCCGCAGCATTTGCACAGACTTTATCTTCTAACTTTAATTTAGGTTCAAGCAACGTAGATGCAACTGGAATTACAGAATTAAACGGCAAGATATACGTAGTTGATAGTGGTGAAACCAAAATCTTTGCATACAACGCAGACGGCACACGAGCTGGATCTTCTGACGTTAATCTGGGTTTAAACAACGGCAATCCCGCTGGAATCACGACATTAAACGGCAAGCTATTGGTAGTTGATAATAATGATAACAAGATATATGGATACAATCCCAACGACTCACGAGCATCATCTTCGGATTTTAATCTGGATGCAGCCAACGCAAATTCAAACGGAATCACAGCACTAAACGGCAATCTATGGGTAGTTGATATTACAGATAACAAGGTCTACGTGTACAATCCAGACGGCACCCTAGTCTCATCCTCTGAGATTGGTCTGCCCAGTGACAACGGAGATTCAAAAGGAATCACAGCACTGCACGGCAAGCTATGGGTAGTTGATAGAGCAGATAACATAGTCTATGTGTATAATCCAGATGGAACACAAGATTCATCTTTTGAGTTTGCTCTGGATTCAGCCAACGACTCTGCAACTGGAATCACGACACTAAACGGCAAGATATGGGTAGTTGATAATGGAGATGAAAAAGTCTACGTGTATGACAACGTACCGGCTCCTCTGGCCTTTGACTTTGATCTGATTAACGTCAACAGCGGTCCAAGTGGAATCACATCTTTTAACAGCAAGTTCTGGATAGTTGATGATGGAGATACCAAAGTCTACGCATACAACGCAGACGGCACACGAGCTGGTTCATCTTTTGACTTTGATTTAGATACTGACAACGGCAACCCAGGCGGAATCACGGCACTAAACGGCAAACTCTATGTAGTTGATCTTTCAGATAAAAAACTATACGCACACAACGGCGCAGACGGCACCAGGATTTCAGGTTCTGACGTTAGTTTACATACAAGCAACACCAATTCACGGGGAATCACGGCATATAATGACAAGTTCTATGTAGTTGATCTTTCAGGTACCAGAGTCTTCGCATACAACTCAGACGGAACCCGGAATACAGGTTCTCAGTTTAATCTGGGATCAGGCAATGATGCCCCCATTGGAATCACAACGTTAAACGGCAAGTTCTATATATCTGATACTGATGATACGGTCTATGTGTATAACGCAGATGGCACTAGTGATGCAGATTCGAACTTTGCTCAACATGCAGACAACATCAACTCAGATGGAATCACATCTTTAAACGGTAAACTCTGGGTAGTTGACAGGACAGGTGACAAGGTATACGCGTACAACGCAGATGGAACAAAGGATGTCAATCCCAACATTGATCTGGATGCAGATAACACCATTGATCTGGATGCAGATAACATACTTCCATTTGGAATAACAGCAACCCTAGATGGCAAACTCTGGGTAGTTGATGGATCTGATACCTTCGTCTTTGAATACAATGCAGCAGACGGAACACGAGATGGAGATTCTGGCTTTAATCTGGCTAATGCCAACGACTCTCCAAACGGAATCACAACACTAAATGATAAATTCTATATAGTTGATGAGGGAGATGCATACGTCTACGCGCACAACTCAAACGGAATCCGGAATACAGATTCTGAGTTTGATCTGGCTTCAGGCAACACCGCTCCAAGCGGAATCACATCTTTAAACAGCAAGTTCTGGGTAAGTGATGATACCAAAGTATTCGCATACAACGCAGACGGCACCCGAGCTTCAACTTTTGACTTTGATCTGGATTTACCCAGCAACGTCGGCACCCCATCTGGAATCACGGCACTAAACGGCAAGCTGTGGATAAGTGCCACTCCGGTTATACAAGTCTACAACGCAGCAGACGGCACCAAGGTTGCATCTTTGGACTTTAATCTGAGTGCAGAGAACTCATCTCCGCAGGGAATCACGACACTGCACGGCAAGATGTGGGTAGTTGACAGTATAGATGACATAATCTACTCATACAACGCACCTGTCCCCAGTGACTCTGTACGTACAATGTCACACACCTGGTCTGAGGATTATGATGCAGTGCTAAATGATGATGGCACAACAACTGATGTCTCTGTCACCTTTACTGACACCTCCCCATTTGATTCAAACGACACATACACTGCAAAACTGTTCATCACGCAACATGATACTGCTACAATAGCATACTCTGATGTACAGCAAGTAACTGGTATTACTCCGACCTTTAGTGTGGCACATGCAGATATATCCCTAGATTACGAAAAAGGTATTTTCTTAATAATAGAGACCTACTCTTCTGAGGACTTGGCCCTTAACAACTTGAATGTCGTTGCCGTCAAAGGCAAAGACAATGTCAGAACAAACTTTCCTCCTGTAATTGATCCGAGTTTAACTGAATTTTCTTCCCTCCATTTCGAGGATAATGATACATCTCTAAATAATGACGGCACAACTGATGTCTTTGCTACTTTTAGCACATTTCCACCCTTATCTACTGCAAATGTAAAATTATTCCTCTATCAGGATTCTCAGCTGGTATACTTTGATGAGCAGGATTCAGTTGATGGTGCGCTGAATTTTAATGTGGCACACTCTGATCTGATGCTTGATTACACAAAGGACGTTACTGTCAGAATAGAATCTATTGGGCACGCCGTTCTTCATGGGTACCTCTCTTGGGTCATACCAGCAGCTGATGTACAGGCAACATTCCCTCCTCCTGACAGTGTGGCACCCACACTAAATTCAGTATCTATCACATCTGATAACACAGATGATAGCACCCTGGCAATACCGGGCAATGTTGTCAGGTTATCTTTTATCTCTGATGAACCTATACCATTCTCATCTGTTGATGTAACCATCAACGGAGACCGTGCCGGTATTTCAGGAGATGGTATGATCTGGAATGCTGAGAGAACCATCAGACCTGCAGATAATGCTGGCACCGTAACATTCACCATAGACTATTCTGACTTTTCCTCAAATGCCGGCGATACCGTTACTGGTGTTGATACTGGCAACACAAATGTCTCTATCAACCAGGTAACGCTGCCATCTGACCAAGAGATAGAGCTAACACGATCTGATCTTGGCGTAACAGCATCTGCTAATGGCACAGCATCAGCAGTAGGTGCCATTGAGATAACCCGGGTTGATACCTCGGACTTTGATCTGGATTCACAGAACACAAATCCGCGGGGAATCGCAGTAGCAGATAACAAGATATACGTATCTGACCTCTCTGATGATGTATACGTCTACGACCCGGCAGCAGAGGACGGTTCCCGGGTTACATCATCGGACTTTGAGCTGGCATCAAACAACGGAAATCCATCTGGAATGACTGAACTTGATGGCAAGTTCTATGTAGTTGATGATGCAGATACAAAAATCTACGTATACAATTCAGACGGAACCCGGGATAATGCCAGTTCTGACATTAATCTGAATCACGCCAATGATCACCCAACTGGAATCGCAGCACATGAGGGCGACCTCTGGGTAGTGGATAATGATGATAATAAAGTCTACGTATACAACACAGGTAGATCACATGTTGAAACTTTGAACTTTGATCTGGATGCAGAAAACTCATCTCCGCAGGGAATCACATCACTGCACGGCAAGCTCTGGGTAACTGATAGTACGGATGACCAGGTATACGCATATGACACAGACGGCACCAGGGATTCATCTAGTGACTTTGATCTGGGTTCTGCCAACTCAAATCCGCGGGGAATCACTGCATCAGATGGCATGTTTTATGTATCTGATGATATAGATCACAAGGTATACGCATACAGCGCAGTAATTGTAGTTAGGGATGAAACTAGTGACTTTGGTCTGGATACAAACAACGATTCCTCATCTGGAATCACATCCATAAACGGCAAACTCTGGGTAGTTGACTGGACAGATAGTAAAATCTACGCATACAATTCAGCAGGCGGTACCAGAGATGCAGCTTCTGACATTACTTTGGATACAAACAACGCAAATTCAAATGGAATCACTGCACTAGACGGCAAATTCTATGTAGTTGATAGTACAGATAACAAGGTCTACGTGTACAACACAGACGGCACCACTAGGGATGCTACTTTGGACTTTAATTTGGATGCGGCTAACAACAACATACAACCAACTGGAATCACAGCATACAACGGCAAACTCTGGGTAACTGATACTTCTTTTGGTGATGGCAAGATATACGTCTACGACACAGACGGAACCATTGACTCTGATTCTAATTTTGTTTTGGATGCGGATAACCTAGATCCAAATGGAATCACATCCATAAACGGCAAACTCTGGGTAACTGATAATGTAGATGACAAAGTCTACGTGTATAATCCAGACGGCACACGGGATTCATCTTTGGACTTTGATCTGGATGCAGACAACTTGATTCCAAATGGAATCACATCCATAAACGGTAAACTCTGGGTAGTTGATGTAAATGATGACAAAGTCTACGTGTACAACTATGCAAAGGGAATTGAATTTGGCATTGATGGACTATACGCAAATACATCATACAAATACACCACAACAAAGTGTGATGTAACAGCACCAGGTACAAATGCCGCTGACTTTGATAGCTGCTCTGACTCTGTTACATCTGAAAAGGACTCTGATAGTACCGGCACACTTGCCATAAACGTTGATGGGCCATTTGAGGACCAGCAGCAATACGTATACTCTGAGGTAAACAAAAAAGGAGGCGGACCAGCAGCCAAATTATCTCACACTGATTTTATCGTGCAGACACAAAACGGTGCCATATCCTACTTTGAGTCAACAGTAGTTGTTGCAGCAGTAGATGATACACCGCCAACATTATCTATAGTATCTATCACATCTGATAACACAGCTGATACAACTACTGCCATACATGGCAACATCATCACACTAAGCTTTACTGCCTCTGAGGATATATCCACACCTGTTGTAACCATTAATGGAGTTACAGCAGCAGATACAGTTACTGCTGATGCTCCAGGTAATAATGCCAGTTGGAGTGCCACTCGAACCATCACATCTGCTGATACTGATGGTGCCGTAACATTTACCATTGATTTCTCTGATCTGGCTACCAATGCCGGCATCCAAGTTGATACTACCACTGATAACACCACAGTTACCATTAGTACTATAGCACTGCCAGCTAACCAGAAAATAGAGTTACTGCAAGATGATCTTGATGTAATATCCAATGTAGGTGTAACCCGGGATGCAGCATCGGACTTTGATTTGGTTGCAGCCAACACAACTCCGCAGGGAATCACGGCACTTGATGACAAACTCTTGGTAGTTGATGCTACTGCTACAAATGACAAGGTATTTGCATACAACGCAGCAGACGGCTCTAGGGTTTCAGCTTTTGACTTTAGTTTGAGTTCAGCCAACGTATTACCACATGGAATCACGGTACATGACGGCAAATTCTGGATAGTTGATAATATTAGTGATCATGTCTACGTCTACGATTCAGATGGAACATTTGATTTTGACTTTAGTTTGAGTTCAGCCAACATAAATCCACGGGGAATCACGGCCCTAGACGGCAAGATATGGGTAGCTGACAGTACCACGTACATAGTCTACGCATACAACACAGACGGCACACCGGATGCAGCTTCTGACATTGCTTTGGATGTTGCAAATGCTGCAGGCAACTTCAATCCAGGTGGAGTCACAGCCTTTGATGGCAAGCTGTGGGTAGTTGATTCTATAGCCAACAAAGTATTCGTGTATAACACAGACGGCACCACCAGGGATTCAACTTTGGACTTTGATCTGGATTCAGATAACACGCAACCAAATGGAATCACATATCTGGATGGCAAACTCTGGGTAGTTGACAGTGAGGATAACCAGGTATATGCATACGACATAGCAGAAAGAATTCAATTTGACATTAAAGGACTATACGCAAATACATCATATGAATACACCACAACAAAGTGTGATGTAACAGCACCAGATACCAACACTGCTGACTTTGATAGCTGTTCTGATTCCATTACATCTCAAACCAGTTCTGATAGTACCGGCGCACTTTCCATAAACGTTGATGGGCCATTTACCAACCAGCAGTTTGTGTTCGTTGAGGTCAAAGTACCAAACCAAGCTACTGCAATATACCACACTGATTTTATCGTACAGACACAAGATGGCGCCATCTCCTACTTTGAGCCAGCTGTATCTTATGAACCAGTCCGGGTCAGTGTATCGCCATTTGGTAATATCGATGCAAAATCTGGTGATACCATACAGCTTGATGCTGTTATACAGGTAGGTGATTCCAACTCTACCATAGAATGGAAGCAGTTCAACTCGGATCAGTCAGCATTTGTAGATACGCTGACTTTGGTACCCTCATTAGACACTCGTAGTGTAACCTTTAACATACCATACTACACTGACACGGGTTTAGAAACTATAACAATTAGCGCCACACCTTTTGATTCCTTTGGTAACATTGGCAATCCATCTACAAAGCTAGTCCACATTACATATCTAAATATGGATAAAACACTTGGAGAGCCAGACATAACAGCTCCTACACTGGATTCAGTAACCATCGCATCTGATAATTCAAATGACCCCTCTTGGGCTACTGCCGGTGATCACATCATACTAAGCTTTAGGGCCTCAGAAGGTATCGCCACACCACCTGATGTGACCATTAATGGAGTTACAGCAGATACCGTTACAGCCGATACCGTTCCAGCTGATGTTAATGCCACTACTATCTGGAGTGCCACAAAGTATGTCGTATCTGCAGACACTGATGGCCCAGTAACATTTAGCATTGATTTTGCTGACCTGGCTATTCCTCCAAATGCCGGTGATACAGTTAATACCACCACTATTGGTCGTGCCAGTGTTACCATTGATAAGATGGTACCAACACTAACTGCCGTATCTATCATATCTGATAATGCAGATGATATGACTGTGGCCATACCTGGTGATATTGTTACCCTATCTTTTACTTCCTCTGAAGGTATACAGCAACCGGCTGTAAGCATTGGTGGGGATGCAGTTACTGCAACTGCAATAACTGATGCTAATAACAGCAATACCATTTGGAGTGCCACAAAAACAATCACATCAGCAGATCTTGCCGGCCCCGTAACATTTACCATCAATTATTCTGATCTGGCAACTAATGCCGGCACCATAATTACCAGTACTATTGGCAGTGGTAGCGGCTCTGCTGTTACCATTCCAGGACCGGACATCACAAAGCCGACACTACCTCTAGTAACCATCGCATCTGATAATTCAGATACCTCTAGGGCTACAGATGGTGATACCATCACACTACACTTTATTGCCTCTGAAGGTATCGCCACACCTGTTGTAACCATTAATGGAGTTGCAGCAGATACCGTTACAGGAAGTGGTAATACCAGCTGGAGTGCCACAAAGACAGTTGCATCCACTGACTCTGCCGGCCTTGTAACATTCACCATTGATTTTGCTGATCTGGCAGTTACTTTACCAAATGCCGGTGATACAGCTACTGGTACCACTGATGGTACAGTGATTACTGTTTATCAAACAGGTACGCCGCCAGATACTACAGACCCGACATTAACTGCAGTAACTATATCATCTGATAACTCTAATGATTCAACTAGGGCTACAACTGGTGATACCATCACAGTACACTTTACCTCTGATGAACCTATACTGGTACCAGTTGTGAGCATTGGTGTTGGTGCTGCTGCTGGTACTGCTGCAGATACTGTTACTGCTGATGCTAATAGTGATAATACCATTTGGAGTGCCACAAAGACTGTCGTACCTGCTGATCCTGATGGCCCCGTAACATTTACCATAGACTATACTGACCTGGCAGCAAATGACGGTACTCAGGTTATAGCTACTATTGGGGATAACACTGCAGTTACAATTGACACAACAGCTCCTACCCTGAACACAGTAACCATGGAGTCTGATTATTCTTTTGATCCATCTATGGCCAGAGTTGGTGATACCATCACAGTACACCTTACCTCTGATGAGGACATACTGCAACCTGTGGTAAGCATTAATGGAGATGATACGGCAGTTACAGTTACAGGAAGTGGTGATACTTGGAGTGCTGCAAAGATAGTTACGGCAGCAGATACTGCTGCTGCTGCTGTCGGACCAGTATCATTTGCCATATCTTATTCTGACCTGGCTACCAATGCCGGTGATACTGTTACTGCTCTTACTGCAGGCTCTGCCATTATTATTTCAGGACCGGACACAACAAATCCAACATTATCTCTAGTATCCATAGAGTCCAACAATGCCAATGACTCCTCTTTGGCCAGAGTTGGCAATACCATCTCAGTAAACTTTACCTCCTCTGAACCAATACTGGTACCAGTTGTAACCATCAATGGAGCAGCTAGCAGTACACCACCTGTTGCAGATGCTGACAGTGGTAATACTGTTTGGAGTGCCACAAAAAGAATCGTAGGTACAGATACACATGGCAGTGTCGTGGCATTTACCATAGATTATACTGATTTATCAGAGAATGCCGGTGTTACCTTTGATGATACCACTGATGGTACAACAGTTACAATTGACAAGGTAAAACCGACATTAGATATGGTATCTATCACGTCTGATAATACAACTAGTGATTCTTTGGCCAAACCTGGTGATACCATCACACTACACTTTACCTCCTCTGAACCAATAAGGACCCCGACTGTAAAGTTTAATGAAATTATTGCAGCTGCTAGTGCAGTTACTGCCGATGCTAATAGTGGTAATACCGTTTGGAGTGCCACAAAAACAATCGTATCTGCAGATACTGATGGTCTGGTATCATTTGATATTGCTTATTCTGATCTGGCAACAAATAACGGTGATCGGATTACTGGTACCACTGATAGTACAGGTGTTACCATTGATGCAACTATCCCAACACTGGATCCAGTAACCATCACATCTGATAATGCCAATGATACAACTACTGCCGTACTTGGTGATACCATCACACTGAGTTTTACCTCCTCTGAACCTATAGATGTACTAGTTGTAACAATTAATGGAGATATTGCAACAGTTACTGACGATAGTACTACTACCGTTTGGAGTGCCACAAAGGATGTCGGACCAACAGACCCTAATGGCATTGTATCATTTAATATCGACTATAATGACCTGGCCTTAAATGGTGATTCTCTGATCTCTAATCCTCCTTTGAGTCTTGGTACTACTGATGATAGTATTGTTACCATTTCAGGACAAGTACCACCACCGGACACTACAAAACCAAGACTGGGTACAGTAACCATCGCATCTGATAATACTGATACGTCTAGGGCTACAACTGGTGATATCATTACATTACGTTTTACTGCTTCTGAAGGTATAACCACACCAACTGTAACTATTAATAGTAATGCTGCAACTGTTGCACCTGCAGAGGCTGGAAGCAATACTTCTTGGAGTGCCACAAAGACAGTTGCATCTGGAGATACTCAAGGTGTTGTAGCCTTTACCATTGATTTCTCTGATTTAGCTAGTACTCCTAATGTCGGTGCTCAGGTCGTTGATACCACTGATGATGCTGCTGTTACCATTGATACTATAGCACCTACACTTGGTGGTACAGTATCCATAATATCTGATAATACAGATACGTCTAGGGCTACAACTGATGATACCATCACACTAAGCTTTATCGCTTCTGAAGGTATACAGGAACCAACTGTAACTATTAATAATAATGCTGCAACTGTTGCACCTGCAGAGGCTGGAAGCAATACATCTTGGAGTGCCACAAAGATAGTTGCATCTGGAGATACTGAAGGCCCCGTAACATTCACCATAAACTATGCTGACCTGGCAGCAAATGACGGTACTACTCAGGTTATAGCTACTGGGGATAACACTGCAGTTACAATTGATAGAACAGCCCCAACACTATCTATGGTATCGATGATATCTAGTAATTCAGATACATCTACTGCTACTGCCGGTGATACCATCACACTGAGTTTTACCTCTTCAGAACCCATACTGCAACCAACTGTAAATATCCGTGGAGGTGCAGCCGATACAGTTACTGCAAGTGGTAATACTTGGAGTGCCACAAAGATGATTACATCTGCAGATATTGATGGTGCAGTATCATTTGGCATATCCTTTGCTGACCTGGCCTCAAATGCCGGTACTCCAGTTATTGCTCTTAGTGCTGGTAATACCGGAGTTGTTATTGAGCAAACAGGTCCGGTAACACCACTCCCAGATAGTATAGCTCCTGAATTGGATACAGTAATCATAGAATCTAGTAATTCAAATACGTCTAGGGCTACAATTGATGATACCATCACACTACGTTTTATCGCTTCTGAAGGTATAACCACACCTGTTGTGACCATTAATACAGATGTCATTACAGCTGTTGTAGCAGAGGTTGGAAGCAATACATCTTGGAGTGCCACAAAGACAGTTGCATCTGGAGATACTCAAGGTGTTGTAGCCTTTACCATTGATTTCTCTGATTTAGCTAGTACTCCTAATGTCGGTGCTCCGGTCGTTGATACCACTGATGACACTACAGTTACCATTGATACTATATCCCCGATACTAGATACAGTAACCATAAAGTCTGATAATTCAGATGATACATCTCAGGCCATACCTGGTGATACCATCACACTAAGTTTTATCTCCTCTGAACCTATACAGGAACCTGTTGTAAACATTAATGGAGATACAATTGCTGCTACAGTTCTTGGAAGTGATGATGATTTTTGGTTTGTTAAAAGAACCATCACACCTGAAGATGCTGATGGCACTGTAGAATTTGAGATATCTTTCACTGATTTGACTAACAATGTCGGTACTCCAGTTACTGTCACTACTGATGACACTAGTGTTATTGTTGATACAACAGCACCAACACTGCCTCCAACTAATCAGGAACTAGTACAAGGTGATCTTGGTGTAACCAATACCGGAGGAATCAAATTTAGAATTGTCGGACTAGCTGCTAACACATACTATGAATATTCCACATCAAAGTGCGATGTAACGGCAGAGGCAGGTACCAGTGTTCCTGACCTTGATAACTGCTCAGATTTCACATCTCGAGGGTATTCTGATGGTGATGGCCAATATCGCATAAAGGTTGACGGTCCGTTTACCAATCAGCAATATGTATCAGCCAGTGCCAAAATACCAAACTCTGATGATATAATATATTATACAGATTTCATAGTGCAGGTACGAGATGGTGATACAATATCATACTTTGAGTCAGACGTATCTGATGTTACTCCAGAACCACCAACTACAAATCCAACACTGAGTGCAGTATCCATAGCATCTGATAATTCAAATGATTCGTCTAGGGCTACAACTGATGATATCATCACACTAAGCTTTACCTCCTCTGAACCTATAGAAATACCAGATGTAACCATTAATGATGCTGCATATACTGCAGTTGCTGGAAATGATAATACTGATTGGACTGTTACAAAAACAATCACAGCTGCAGATACTGATGGTACTGTACTATTTGAGATATCTTTCACTGATTTGACTAACAATGTCGGTGATCCAGTTATTGTCACTACCGATGAATCTGCTGTCACTGTTGATCAAATGGCACCAACACTGGATACAGTATCCATAGCATCTAATAAATTACCAGATTCATTTTTGGTTACAACTGATGATATTGTCATATTGCGTTTTACCTCATCTGAGGATATACTGCCACCAACTGTAACCATTAATGGTGATGAAATTATTGCTACACTTGTTGGAAATGATAATACTATTTGGAGAGCTGAAAAAACAATCACAGCTGCAGATATTGATGGCACTGTTGTAGCGTTTACCATAGACTATACTGACTTGGCAACAAATGCCGGCACTAAGTTTACTGGCACTACTGATGGCTCTAGTGTTACCATTGATCAAATGGCACCAACACTAACTACAGTATCCATAGCATCTAATAATGCAAATACGTCCTTGGCTACAACTGGTGATGTTGTCACACTAAGCTTTACCTCCTCTGAACCTATAGAGACACCGGATGTAACCATTAGTGGAGATGGTGCATCTGCTATAGTTACTGGAAGTGGTGATACTTGGAGTGCCACAAAAACAATCGTACCTGAAGATTCTGATGGCACTGTTGTAACGTTTACCATAAATTATGCTGATTTGGCTTTAAATCCTGGTAGTACGGTTACTGGCACTACTACTGATAACTCTAGTGTTACTATTGATCAAACAGGATCATCATCATCATCATCAATTCCAATCTCAGAAATACAAGAAGAGAATCTTGGTGTAACCAACACTGGAGGAATCAAGTTTAGCATTGGCGGATTGGATGCATCAACATACTATCAATACACTACATCAAAATGTGATGTTGCTGATCCTGATGATGAAACCTGCTCAGATTTTGCATTTGCAAAGCGCACTAATAGTAACGGCGAACTTGTCATAATAATGGCAGGTCCATTTACCAATCTACAATATGTATATGCTGAGGTAAAAGAAATAGGCAAAGCTGATCCAATATATCGTACAAGTTTCACAGTGCAGGTACAAGGTAACGACATAACCAACTTTGAATCAGTTGTATCTAGTGTTATTCCAACTGAACCAGTTATTCCAGAACCACCAACTCCAGAACCACCAACTCCAGATACAACAGCACCAACACTAACTGCAGTATCCATAGTATCTAATAATGCAAATGATACAACTTTGGCTACAGCTGGTAATACTGTCACGCTAAGCTTTACCTCTGATGAACCTATACTGGAACCAACTGTAACCATTAGTGGAGATGGTGCATCTGCTACAGTTACTGGAAGTGGTGATACTTGGAGTGCTACAAAAATAATTACATCTACAGATACTAATGGCAGCACTGTAACGTTTACCATAGATTATACTGATTTATCTTCAAATGACGGTGCTCAGGTTACTGGTACTACTGGTGGCACCAGTGTCACCATTGATCAAACAGTGACACCAACACCACCTTCAACTAGTCAAGAAATACAAGAAGAGAATCTTGGTGTAACCAACACTGGAGGAATCAAGTTTAGCATTGGCGGATTGGATGCATCAACATACTATCAATACACTACATCAAAATGTGATGTTGCTGACCCTGATGATGAAACCTGCTCAGATTTCACATTTGCAAAGCGCACTGATAGTAACGGCGAACTTGTCATAATAATGGCAGGTCCATTTACCAATCTACAATATGTATATGCTGAGGTAAAAGAAATAGGCAAAGCTGATCCAATATATCGTACAGATTTCACAGTGCAGGTACAAGGTAACACCATATCCCACTTTGAACCAGTTGTATCTAGTGTTATTCCAACTGAACCAGTTATTCCAGTACCGGCAAATCCTACACTGACTGCAGTAACCATAGCATCTGATAATGTAAATAATCCGTCTTTGGCTAAAACTGGCAGTATTGTCACACTACGTTTTACCTCTTCTGAGAATATAGTGACACCAACTGTAACCTTTGGTGGAGGTGCAGCAGCTACTACAGTTACTGGAAGCAACACTGATTGGAGTGCCACAAAAACAATCACACCTGCAGATGCTGATGGCAGCGCTGTAACGTTTACCATAGATTATTCTGATTTAGATACTAATGCCGGCACTCAGGTTACTGGTGTTACCGTTGGCACTGGTGTCACCATTGATCAAACACCACCAACACTGGGTATGATATCCATATCATCTGATAATTCAGAGGATACGTCCTTGGCTACAACTAGCGATGCTGTCACACTAATGTTTACTGCTTCTGAAGATATACAGAGACCCACTGTAACCTTTGGTGGAGTTACTGCTGATGCAGTTGCTGGAATGGGTGATACTTGGCGTGCCACAAAAACAATCGTATCTGGAGATGCTGATGGCATTGTAGCATTCACTATATTTTATTCTGACTTGGCCTCCAATGTAGGTACTCAGGTTACCAGTGTTACTGCCGGTGGCACCGGTGTTACAGTTGATCAAAGAGCACCGACACTGACTGTAGTAATTATAGAATCTAATAATTCAAATCCATCTTCTGCTACAACTGATGATATCATCACACTAAGCTTTACCTCTTCTGAACCTATACAGACACCAACTGTAACCTTTGATGGAGGTGCAGCAGCTACTACAGTTACTGGAAGCAACACTGATTGGAGTGCTACAAAAACAATCGTACCTGCAGATAATGACGGTCCTGTAACATTTGAGATAGCCTTTACTGATCTGGCTACCAATGTCGGTATTCCAATTGCTGCTACCACTGATGATACCGACGTTACTGTCAGTCAAACATCCACTACTACTACTATTACAGATACGACAAAACCAACACTGCGTACGGTATTACTGACATCTAGTAATTCAGTTGAGACTTTGGCCATACCTGGTGATACTGTCACACTAAGCTTTACCTCTGATGAACCTATACTGCCACCAACTGTAACCATTAATGGAGATACAGTTACTGCTACAGTTCTTGGAACTGACAATACTTTTTGGGTCGCCACAACAGTCATCACACCTGAAGACAGCCCTGGTACCGTAACATTTGAGATAGCCTTTACTGACCTGGCAGACAATGTCGGCACTTCAGTTACTGCTACCACTGATGGTACCGGCGTCACTATCAGTCAGACAGTGCAGTATGATCTTGCTGTAAAGGGCGATGGAATCAGAGTTAAAATTAACGGAGTGTTTGCAGAGAGAACATACCATGAATGGTCCACATCACATTGCGATGTTCCTGACGGCAATGACTGCGTTGATGGTATTGCCCGAGGGTACAGCAAGGACAGCGGCAGAGTCGTCATAGACATTGTCGATGATGATAATAATTTTGCCGATCAGAGACATGTATCAGTCAGTGTAAAAATACCAAACACTGAGGATGCATTGTATTCTACGGACTTTATAGTGCAGGTGGTAAATGGCGAGATAGTGCACGAGCCGGACATGTCTGGTGTCATTCCACAATCTGGAAACTCTGGAGGTAATAGTAATAATAATAATAATAATAATAACAGTGATGATGGTGACTCTAAAACCGGTTCACCATCAACAATCACTACAAAACCAACACCCTCAGACCGATTACTCAAGAACTTTATTGCAGCAGAATCTGATTCAGATGTAATAAAACAAACAGATACAGCAGCAATAATAACTGCAATAATAACTGCAGCTGAACCAACAACTGCAACTGAACCAACAACTGCAACTGCAACTGCAACTGAACCAACAACAGCAACTGCAACTGCAACTCCAGATACAGCAACTCCAACTAAATCAATAACAACTACAACAACTCCAGATACAACAGCAGATACAGATACAACAACTCCAACAACTTTAGAACCAGCAGCATCACCTTCAGATACAACTCTAAAAAACTCTAATGATGATGATGATGACTTTAAAACCAGACCCACATTTGGAATATCAGGGCAGACATTCACCCAAATTGTGGACTGTGGCTATTCCATGGACGGGGTCTGCACTGATGTAACAGAGTACCATGTAGATTACAACAGAAAGATAATTCAGACGGGAACTGCACATGACTTTGCACTAAAGGCATATGCACAAAACGGAATGAAGAGCTTTGTCATAGGCTTTGGTGTGAATGAGGTGGGAGCACCAGCATCAGAGTCAGAAGCATCCATTACTGTAAATCTGGGCAGGGATTACACATTAGACTCTACATACACGATAGACTCTGTAGAGTATGACAATGATGAGAATGTGATAGGCGAGAATGCCACATTTGCAGTGTCTGGTGTTTCATGTGGTGGTGGTAGTGGTGGTAATAATAATAATGATAATAACAATGGCATAATCCAAAAGGACCAAATCCAGTGCACCCAGCTCTTAATTGACGGGGTACTATTCCGAGAGGCAATGTATGACGAGCCATTCATGATAGAGGCAGTTGATGCCAAGAGAAAGGTAATCACACACTACATGAATGAGGGCCTGCAGGTAACTGGAGAGTCCATAAACGAGCCGCCAACCCACAAGTTCTCAAGCAAGAAAACATCCCAGTCTGATGCAGTAATACTGGAACTGGTACGAACTGACAAGCTAGGCAACATTTGGACTGACCAGTTTGGATACACGTGGAGTGCAGACATGCCTGATGAGTGGTATTACGTGGTTGGACCGGTCCCTGATAATTCCAGCGCATGTGACAGTGTGGATCACAGGGCATGTGATGCGTTTGCAGCCAAAGTGAGGTGGCATAATGGTAACATGGAGTCCCTGCGTGATTCAATGTATGGTGATGTGTACGGGGCAGCAGCTGCCAAGCCCTTTGATGACCTGGATGATGCAGTAACATTTCTGATAACTCCCGGCGAGTCTCGGACGCAGTTCCTCGATGAGAATGCCATGATGTGGATTCGCAACTAGATAGTCCACCGGCTTTTTTTGTGGTTGTAGTAGTAGTTGTAGTTGTTTGCCTCAGTTATGGATGGATGGATCATATGACAAGGAAAGTGTAAACAACTGTGTGTATGACAACCAGGATTTACCACATGTGAGTTAAGATATGATGTTTACACAACAGAAATATCTTTTCAGTATCTACAGTCCTGATTTTCTTTACGACAACTTATGCTTTGATATAGAATTGTAGGTGTATTGCCGCAAAAGAACTCACAGAACCAACCAACGTGATAGAAGCCAATCACTACAAGTTGGCAGAACCCAATTTAGAATGTTGGAATAAAACACCCAATTAATCCCCCGGGTCTCGACACTTAATATGAAGAAGAACCGCATTAATTCTATATCACAAAGATTACACAGAACCTGAAAAACTAAGATTTGGACAACGCCGGTCGGCAATCGTTCTTTATAATTTTCATTTTTTGTTATTTAAAATAACTTGTAAAGAACATCGAATATGCATTTTTGGGATCTCTTTTACTCATTTAATTTTTTGTGATTTCACAGTTTGTATTATTTGTGGTAAGTACAATGGATCTGTGCATTTTATTCCTGCAATTTCTTCAATTTTCTGTGCATTTTGTAACATGTCGTTGAAATCCAATGTTACCAGTATTGACCATTTTTTTGTCTTTTTTTGATGTGCTTGCACTTCACAAATTATTTGAAGATCGTTTGGTTTTTTCCTAACTGTTTTTTCAAAAACTGGTTCTTTTTTTAATTTTTCAAGTAATACTTGATCTATATTCTCAGTAATAACTAGTGTTTTTTTCATTATTAAATTAAATCGATCTCTGATCAAATTTCCATATTTTACGATTTCAACCATCATGTCTATCATAAGTTTAGAATACGCAGTTTTTCCTGCGTTGATTTTTTCTAATAAATAGGATACAATCATTGCTTCTATTCTACGTAAAATTTCACTTTCGCTTGAATTTCGTTTAAATTTTTTTAATTCTTGCATTATGAATTGTTCAACATATTTTGTATCTATGATAGTTATCACCTTTTGTGTTCTATCACTTCGTTTCTTTTTTCTCAAAAATCTTTCAAAATCTCTTATTAAATTGGCTACAAATGATATGACTACTTGTATTCTGGCATTGCATTCGTCCTTTACTGTTGTTGGTAAAAATATGTCTAATCTTAAACTTCTTTGATATTCATCTATCTTTCCTAATCTTGTTCTTGCATCTGAATTTTGTAATGCTTCTGCAAGAACTACTGATGAATCAAAACATATGCAGGCATAACTACGTGGTGAAGCCAAAACTAGGCATATTTCAGCATAAATTGTCCTACATCATTTCAAATTCACTTAATGCTTTTGATTCTGGATATGACATATTTGATGGCTTGTCTGTAGGTAATATCTGTGACAAAATATCTTGAAATGTTTTTAGATCTTTTTCAAAGATTGAAAAATATTTGCTAAATTTCTCTTTATCTGATTTTTTAATAGTTAATGGTATTATTGTAGATAATTCATTCATGTTTGATGCATTGTTGATTTTTACATAGAGTCTTATCAATGATTCTGAGTTTGATAAATTTAAGCGACTTTGTACTATTGACTTCATTGTTGATTTGAATCTATTCACATCACGTGTAAATCTCATATCATCACTTCTATGTAAATACAAATTAGTTTGTAGTGCTGTCCATTTACTACGTATTGTATCCAGTAGATTTAATCTACAAACAAAAGATTGATTATACATATCATAAAGCTCATATGGTAAATCTGATTCTAGAAATTCTGCCATGTCTTTTGTATACCATTCTTGAGATGTGTCTGAAATATTATCGTATAATTCATCCAAGATATCTCTGACAAGTCCTAGGTTTGATTTTGTGTATACTTCTTTTTGTTTCAGTAACTTATCGATATTATTTTTTAGTTTTGCGTGTTCTGCTAAATATTCTTGATATCCATTCCAAACATTATCCAAATATTCTTTTTTGTTAAACCACGTAGGCATTTCTATCTCTTTCAATAATTCTTCTTGTTGTTTTATTGTAACTTCCTTAAGGCTAAATGATTCTATGTTTGATCTGATTTCTCGTATAGTTTGTTTATACTTTACTCCTTGTATTTTGACTGTTTTTTTCTTTATTATTGGCTGCAAGCTTAACACAAATGAATCTAATACAGATCTTGGATTTAATCTTCCTGGGGGTGTTGACATTGAAAACATTGATGATTGTTTAGGCATTCTCATTTTCTCCTATTCTTATTTCACATTTATTATTCTCAAGTTTACAATAATCTAGTATTTGATGGAATATGTTCTTACTTTCTAATAACATATGGGCAACCTTAGTACTTTCTATTATAAGCATATCTTATTTTTAGGTGTGTTTGATCGGTAATATTTTGTTGTTATTTTTTAATATTATATACATAATTCAATAAATCTGTTTTTTCTTTTCGCTTCTCTTTTAATCTGATTGTCTCATCTGATACATTTACTGAACTTATTTTCTCAGTTATTTTTAGGCTGTGTTTGTGTAATTTTGTTTAATAATTTTCTACGCTACCTCTTCATCGGAGCATGTGCTGGAAATTAAAGGACAACAAGCAATGTTTTTAACCGTTTTAAAGATACTTTTATTGAATTGAATCCTCAACTCAAAAAATATTATCTTTTTCTAGGCGCTTCTTTAGTATTCAGTATTGGATTACAAATAGGCCTTGGATATCTTGGTGTTCCATGGTATATCAGTATTGGACTTGTAATGGCAATTTTCATTTTATTACCTATGATTATGCGAAGAAGACAAATGAGTCGTATGGGAAATTATGGGGGTGATTCTGGAACTGGTGGTGGATTCTTTGGTACGAGTTCTCAAGGGGGATCCAGTGGTGTCAGATATGTTTGCCTTGTTTGTAGCAACAAACACAAAGGTGGATCTTGTCCACGATGTGGTTCCAAAATGCAAAGAGCAGACTTTTAGATGATGATAGATGGCATTAGAAGAATTAAGAAAAAAAGTTCTATATCAAAATTCTATTGAGATATGGATTGGAATAAGTAGTGAAAAAAACATAGACTGGGTTAATCCTGATAATTATCAAAAGTTCATTGCATTTCTTTTAAAAAACAATCAAAACATGAAACAAATGTCGATCTGTTTTGATGAATCAGACAAAGCATCTGAAGGTGGTCACAGCAAAAAAGTATTTGCTAATAATCTGGCAGCAATTAATGATGAAAATTCCGCATGCTATTCAATAAAATTGAATGACAGTGCTATTGAATTAATTCGAAAATTTAATCTCTAGTTTGTTATCGTTTTAATTTTGGATTAACAATTGCATCTAATGCATTTCCAATAAAGACAAAAGCCAACCCTGTAATTGCTATCATTACTCCTGGAGGCATAATCCACCACCACATCCCTCTGGCTGCTGCACCAAATGTATTTGCATCGTGCAAAATTTGACCCCAGGTGGGAAATGACGGATCGCCTAAACCTAGAAAACTTAGACCAGCTTCTGTGGTAATTGCTGCAGGAACTGAAATTGCAATGCTTGCAAAAGCATATGGCAATAGTTGCGGAACTATGTGTTTGAGTATAATTTTGGAATCTTTCTGGCCCATCATGTTTGCAGCATCTACATAGCCTCGAGTTTTGATTTGGAGTGACATGCTTCTTGCAACTTTTGCAATGCCCACCCACCCAAAAATCATCAAAAACCCAACCATGACAAATATGCTATTGCTAATTGTTACAGATAAAATAATTAGAAATGGCAATGCTGGCAATGCGTAGATTACATCATTGAATCTCATCATCGTCTCATCTGTTTTTTTGCCTTTGTATCCTGCGTATACTCCATAAAGCAACCCCATCACTACTGATGCAATTGATACCACTAGGCCGATGAACAATGCAAGTGGTGTTCCCCAGAGTAATCCAATAGCTAAATCTCGACGTAATTCATCAGTTCCCATTATCCCAAACGCTTTACCTCCAATGATTAATTTTGATTCTTGAATTTGATTTTCTGAATCTATTCCATACATGTCGATAGAGAAAATGTAATTTCCTTTTAGAGGTTCATTTGTATGAATTTTAGAAAAAATAATATCTTCGGCAGACAATCTTTCAAATTTAAATTCAAATTTGTCTGATTGCAGAGCCAAGTTTTTCTTTATTGATTCATCTGTAGAAAAAATTCTTTCAGCATGTGTTGTTTTTTCATTAGAATATGGTAATGATGATGTTAGTAAATCTAATTTAATTCCATCTGGTCTTATCACTGACATTTGTAATAATGGTGAACCTGAATACTCTGAGAAAAATTCATAGATGAAATCATTTGGAAAATAATCATAATCAAAATTTAATCCAAATTGATGGGATGTGAGATTTATCCCATCCTTTGAAATATTTTCTATGTTGGGATTTTTTAAAATTTCATGTTCGGGAATTTTCTCAGTCATGAATATGTTTACCCAAACTGGAATTGCTACTTTGGGATTTGAAATCCAATTGCCTGGATTATTCCATTCTTGAAACGTATCTATTGGGATGCTAATTATTGTAATAACTGATATTGTAATCAGAATTGATAGGATTATGATTCCCATCATTCCCATTTTACTTTTGAGAAATTCTTGTTTTATTTCCTGAGGGGTGATGTTGCTCATTGCCCAGTCCGTACTCTTGGATCAAAATAGCCATAAAGCAAATCTGCTATGAATATGCTGACTAGGAAAAATACTGTAAGTAGATATGTTGCACCAATTATCACTGGTAAATCCATTACTGTGATTGCCTCAAAATACAATCTTCCCATTCCCGGCCAATCAAAAACAGCTTCTGTGATAATTGCACCCCCCAGAGATCCTGACAAACTTAATGCCAGAATTGTAACAATCGGTGGTGCGGCATTTTTTAATGCATGGGTATAGATTATTTTCTTTTGACTAATTCCAATTGTCTTTTTTGCCATGATGAAATCTTCTTGCATAATTCCAACCATGAAATTTCTTACTAGGTATGCCCATGAACCAAAACCAATCATTACTATTGTAATTAATGGCAATGTCATGTGGTATAGTAAAGAAACAATGTATGCGGGATCTGATGATGGAATGTCTGGTGTTGCCCTTGCAGGAAATATTTGCCATGTAAATGCAAATAGAAATATCATTAACATCCCAATCCACCATACGGGAAAACTAGAACTAATTATTGCAAAACTTGAAGTTATTCTATCAGTTATTGATCCTATTTTACTACTAGATAATGCTCCGAGAAATATTCCTATAATTGAAATGATTATGGTTGCAGTTGTAAATAATAATACTGTTCTGGGAAGTTTCTCAAATAGTATGTCTTTTACATCCGAAGATCCTTCATCACTAGTTAGAAATGTTGCATGTCCAAAATCAAGCAACAGTATCTTGTACATGGTAACTCCAATTCTATGGGGCGAATACCAAGGCTCATCAAGCCCTAGAACCTGTATTCTTTGCTCAATTTGATTCTGAACAAACTTTTCAAAATCAGCAACCGATGAGAAACTTTCGACAATGGATGGATTTTCTGTTATTTCAGATCTCACCTGAAATACAATCCCTTGTTTGAGAATTGTATCCATATTGGAGCCTACCAATACAATTGTAACCAGCAAAGTAATCATCAAAACCCCGAACATCGTAACCATTCGTGTGGCGATGTATTTTTTCATGCTCAATAATCTGAAGGTAGAGAATTAGTTTATAACAATAGATGTTTTTCCTAGTTTGTTTCACAACCTGCCATAGTTCTGACCTGATCGTGTAGGGGCATCTCGCCTATACTTTCATCATACCATTGAGATCACCCTCTGAGTTATGTCTATGAACTGGTTGTAGCGCTGGATCTTCAACGCCATCTCTTGAATAATATTATCCATCGTTTTTGCCCTTACCGAACTTCCAAACACCCTCTTGAACGCCGAGAAGAATATCTCCACCTGCCATCGTGGACCGTATTCTGCATATTTTTTCCACTCGTTCTGGTTTTCCGTACGTTTCTTGATGTCCATATCGTGAAATTTGGCGAGGTTTGTAATTAATTGAATACGTCCATTATTTTCTATAAATTATAATATTTCATTTGCAACATATGCAAATGATGTCGATGAAAAATAATTTATCCGTATTTGATATTTTTCACAATCCAAAAGTACAGGCTTGTAAAAATCTTCAACAAGGTCATTTTTTGTAGAACTCTAATTTAATTTTGGATCAAATCTTCTATTTTTCATTTCTATCGCTGTTCTTTTTGATTATTATAACTATATGTGCACAGATCAAGGAATTCGAATGCTATTGGAAATTACGTTGTAATTCATTTCCCAGCACACAATATTTTTTAAGTATGTAATTGTTGTATGTCTTGTGTCTTTTACAAATTCTTCTATTCCACGTGAGCAGATATCAAAATTCATCCTGATTGCCCTGTCACAAAATGGTAAGACGATTAAGATGCTAGAGGCACAGGGCAGAAGATACGAGGGGGATGAGTCCCAGAAAAAATATTATGAGAAACCGGTGTGGCATAGCAAGAAAGATCTGGATGAATTTGTTGCAAGAAAGTTAAAACTTGGTTCTAGCGTGTGGGGTCCAGAAAGAACCTCCAATGACTTTATCACATTTACTGCACTGGAAATAGCCAAGTTTAGAAAGAAAGACATTGTTGTGGATTGGAACAAAAGCAAACATTTTAGCATTGTAAGACTTGCAAAGACGCCAGACCAACCAATAGGGGACTTGGAGATGAGTGTAGAGGGGGAAATCCCTGCACGAAATGTCAGCTACCAACCAGCCACATTCGAGGACGATCTGAAACGGACATTTATGAAAATAATGACCAGTACTAGAAAAGATAACACATACAAGTTTGCACTTGCAAGGGCATTGCTAGATTACTGCCGTGAGAGCGATGCAAAGATCCCCAGAACTTATGATATCCCGTACGGATATCTTTCAAGCAAATTTCTAAAGTATTACTGGCATCAGATCTGCAAGTTCAAGATGAAGCAAGATTTTCATACAAAACGTACTCCAATGGTTGTGCAGGCAATCGAATCTGTTTTTGACAAAAAAACGGTTGGCAACTTTGATAAATTAAATCAAGATCATATTCAAAAAGCAGAAGAAAAAATACTAAAGACTGTATTTGGATCTGCCAGATCAAAGAAGGGTGTAGTGGTTTCAAAATTTCAAAAGATAATGAACGGCAGAACAGCTGAAGAAAGAAAAATATTTTACACGTATGACGATGTTGAGCAAAAGATCGTTCTAAAACCCCAAGCCTTTGAGTTTTTTCAAAAATACGATGCCATGCTCTCAAAGGTGGTAACACTGGAATGGACAAAATTTCTTGAAAGAGCCAACACTTCATTACCCTTGTTGGCATCAAAAATAGAAAAAGATGAAGCAAAGAGACGTTCGTTGACAGCATTCAGAAATATCTATCTGAAACATACTGATCACTGCTTTTACTGTTGCAACAGACTGGAACCTGGACGTATCGACGTTGATCATTTTATTCCATGGTCGTATATGTTCGATGATAATCCTTGGAATCTAGTTCTTGCATGCCGGGAATGTAACTCTCGCAAGAGTGACTCTCTTGCAGAAGAAGAATTCAAAAGCGATTTAATTAAACGGAATAAAGATCATATTTACAAAATTAACGGTTTAAAAAAATCACTGGACCTGCTGAACATTGGTAATGGATGGGAAGTAGAGATTAAACACCATTATGATAACTGCAAAGATTATGGATTTAATACTATTAGACTGCCCTGATGACTATTCTGTTATGGCATAAAGACATTGATCAAAATCTCCTAGTACAATACGACACTTGAGAATATGTGACCTAGAGTTTGCCCTGTTAAATTTACGTGATCTGAATTTTCTCCAAATTAAAGTGGTTAAATGGCAGCAATCAATTCAATTAGGACCACACACTTATCTGGATGCTGTAACAATTCTTTCCTGAATTAATTGTAATTACAGATGGAACAGAACAGCTAATTCCAAGACCGAAAGATTGTGCCAAAAGAAAATCGCACTATTCAGACAAAAAGAAAAAACACACACACAGTACAAAATCAGATTACAATAAATCTTGATAGAGTCATAATCTGCAAATCTGCACATTCTCCAGGCAGTCATCATGATTACAAAATATACAAGGCAGAGCATCCGGCTTGCCGTGGTTTTTTATGGCCTCCTCAAGCACGACAAGCGCGTTTTCAGTAGTGGCGTGCTCAAACATGCCGTATCCGGTGACAAAACGTGATGCGTCCTCCTCATAGTACAAGAACCATCTGCCGTCATCGAGGTGCTTGTAGTCTGTGTGCCACATGGAGTTCGAATAGGTGCGCTCAAAGCCGTATCCATTTGCGCCTTTTACTCTTCTTTGGATGCTTTGATGCAAGATCCTCGTCTCTCAATATCTGATGTATCTTATTGTAGGGGAGATATTTATTCCGGTATTCTCCCTGATGATTCCGTGCAGGCGTACTGCGCCGAGGTGGTCCTTCGTTCTGGCAGTCAGCACTGCAGAATGCTCCCCCTGCGTCCGGGAATGCTGTCCACCTGTCTTCCCATGCAGAGACCATGAACATCTCCACACGCTGGGTCAAAAAGCTCTGGGCCAGATACAGATACCCGGATCTGGACAGGATTGTCTATCCTGCCCCATTCCTGAAAGTGGTCTCACCCCCTTTTGCTTTTGTAATATGATTCATCTTACCTTGGATTCATCCAACTTTTTCATTACACATACTCTTTGACTTTCTATATGTCGCCACAGCTTAGCATAGCTTGACTTGGCCCACACACCAAACCCGTATTTCCACCAAATGAGAGATTGGCGTGATCTCTTAGTCGTTTTGCTCTATTGGGCAGGAGGAGGGGGTAAACGACTTTTCGTACAAGATAAGAGCAGAGTTTTTGTCTTTCTTCAGTACATCTTTTACAATGTTTTCTGAATCACAAAACTTGCAGACCTTAATTGATGACTGACACCCGCTGATTATACAGAACCTTTTTCCCCATAGTTTATTACTCCATTAAAATACCACTATTCAGAAAAGACATGTCCTTTGATAGAGAAAGAGAAATGCACACCACAACATGTGGTGACTGTGGAAATGAATGTCAAGTACCATTCAAACCAAAAGAAGACAGACCTGTTTACTGCAGAGAATGCTTCCAAAATCACAAACCTGCACCAAGAGAAGGTGGTGGCAGATTTGGTGGAAGATCTGGCGGATTTGGGGGTGATAGAGGTGGTTCTAGATTTGGCAATCGAGATAACAGACCACGAGAAATGTTCGACACAAAATGTGGTGACTGTGGAAATGATTGTCAAGTACCATTCAAACCAAAAGAAGACAGACCTGTTTACTGCAGAGAATGCTTCCAAAACCACAAACAAAATTAGAATACCGTTTTGAGTAATTTTCAAAACTCTTTTATTTTATAAAAGAAAGATTTAGAATCTTTCATTGTTGCTAAACAATATGGATGGTGTTCCGTCAAGAGATGAAATTTCTATTGGAATGTTGGTACAGATAGTACAAAAACAAGATCAACGTTCAGGAAATCTCACTGATGGGAGGGTTAAACGAATTCTTACTTTTAGCAGTTTACATCCTCACGGAATCAAAGTTGAACTAGATTCTGGAAAAATAGGTCGAGTTCAAAACATAATTTAATTTCTAAAATAGACGAGAGTGAAATGAATTCTAGGTTTCACTAAGGCAGAAAAGTAAATTTTTCGTCTGACATGTTATGTGCGATCATACAATTTAAACATTATATGATAATATGAAAAATAACAAATAAAACTTTGAGATTTGTAGGTTTCATATGAGTGCTAATACCATTAGAAAAGCCAAAAAACTTGTTGAAAGTGGATGTGTGATAAAAATTGAAGAAGATTTATTTCAGATTAAATCTTCATCTGATCCTGAAAAGTCTTATTTTGTAACCTCTGATACTTGTGAATGTCTTGGTTTCAAAAATTTCTATAAATTTCATCACGGAAAGGGATTAAAGGCAAATTGTTCTCATTTGGAAGCAATTCGAATATTTCAAAAAGAAAACCCTGATTAATTATTTCAATTTCTTTACATCTATTTTTCCTACATATGTTTTGTTTTTTGTGACTATAATGGGACGTAAAATAAGACCTGGATATTTTACCATTAATTTAATTATTTGAATATTTGTTTTCTTATTATTTTCCAAATCTAATTTTTTGTACATTTTGTCTCTTTTTCTAAGTAGTTCTACGGGTTTTTTACCTGACATTTTGATTATTTTTTTCAATTCTACTTCTGAAAATGGGTCTTTGAAAAAATCTCTTTTTTCAATGTCTATATTCATACGCTCAATTTCTGAAATTATCTTCTTACATGTAATACATGCAGGTTTATGAAATACTTTCAATTTCTTTTTGTTCTTTAATTTGGATTAAAAATTGTTTAGACCAAAAAATCTGTCATACGCAGCAAATGGTTTTTTTAAAATCTTCTGAATCTCTCTCAAAACTACTACATTCTTTACATGCCTGCCAGCTTCTTTTTTTAAGAATTGAAAATGATGTCTCATAAGAGACAGAATACATTTTTTCGCCACATGAAGGGCATGGTAATGGAATATCCATTTTCATTAATTTTTAATATGTAATTTTGAATATGATGAGCGTGTATAATTTATCAATCGTTTATTGGTTTTCTGATTGTGTTCCGTTGACATTATTTTCACTAGAACTTTTATCTGTTTTTTTATCTAGTTGCTCTTCATTGAACTGTTCAAGAGTTTCTTTTGATATTGCAATTCTATCTAGATATGCTTTTCTTGCCTCTTCAAATGTGCCTCCGTTTTCAAGAATTTCATTTTTGATATTTTGGGCTTCAAAAAAGTTATTTTTTGTAAAATTCATCTGGTTTGAGACTAACTCTCTGATTTTTGGATCCAAGCCACTAATGTAATAATCTAATTTAGTTCCATTGTACACCCCTGCTCCAGGATTAAACTCACTAATTGCTTGATTTTTTAAATTTTCTGCAATTGTTCTTTGCTCTTCGATAAAAATTTCATCTGCATTTGGTTCTCCAGCTTCTCTTTTTTCTTTGATTAATTCTTTTAACAATCCTTGATAATATTTGAATAGAATTTGTCCGATTGGATTTTTCTCAAAGTCACTTTCTTCTGCACCGATATACCCTCTTGCTTCATTTGATGCTAATTTCTCTTGTAGTAATGAGCCTGGGGTTGTGTCTCCTTTCACTTGAAATTGGGTACTGACTAACCCTGTTTTACCCTCTGATGATGCAACTACGTTTACGATATAGGTTCCAGGTATTCTCTGGATTTCATCAAACACTCCTATAAATCCCCCATCTGGTTTTGTGAATCGTTTCATTGTGTCTGACCCTATTCGTATGAGTATTTCTCCTCCTGCAATTGGTTTGTATGCATGGTCTACAACCCTGCCAGTTACAGTAACCTTGTCTCCAGAGTATACTATGCCTTTTTCCATGTCTACTTCAACTATTAATTCAAATAATTCTGCCTGGGAAGTTGGGATAAATGAGAATAATATCAAAAATGCGAATAATCCTGTGACTAGGATCTTACTTCTATACACAAACAATCGTTTTGATTTATGCAGTTAAGACAAAGTATGAATAAAAATTCGCTATTTTTCAATTTTAATTGAGTAATTTTGTTTCTTTTGGGCCTTGAGATTTTGTCAATTTCCCAATCCCTATTAATTCTTAAACCACAAAAATCACCCAATCTTAAATCATGGATTTGAAAAAATTCAGTAATGATGTTTTTGAGATGACTGAAAAACTCTCAAAAAATCTGAAAGAAAATGATGTGTCTAAGCTGAATTATGTTAGACAACAACTAATTGATATGTATAAAAAAAATCTAGTTAAAATCAACCATTCAATTTTAGAATTGATTTGTGCCAGTAGCCTTATCTCAAGAGGCTACTTTGTAGAGGTTGAAAAAGATATTTCTCAAATTCTAGTATGTGATATTTTTGCAAAAAAAGGTGGAGGAAATACTATCATAGAAATTGAAACCGGTTTTACTCCCCCTGAACATGCAATGGATACAGTAGATTATTTTTCTGCAAGAATTATGAGCAAGATATCTCGATATAGTCAGCATTGCTCAAAATTTTCTTTAGCAACTCCTGTCGTCGGATTGCTTCCAATATCAAAAATTTTTCTATTGCCTCCAAATGCACGAAAAAAAGAGGATGTGCAGAAAATCAAAGACTTGTGTGATCGCTATTACAAAAACCCTCCAATATCGTATGATGATATCTTAAATGCCCATCTTCATTCAATATATCTAATTAATATCGACAAAGGATTTGCCAAAGAAATTGATCCACAAGCATATGTTGATTTGACAGATAGTCTGTTTGAACAAAGTGAAGTCAAGTATTGAGGCCCTTTACAAGTGAAAAATTAAAATCCTTCTATTGTTTAGCAATACTAAGATGATTTGTGCAGCATGTGAAACAAGAAAGCATTTTGAATGCATTGATTGTATGAATAATCACAAAACTCATCTTTGTAGTTGTGATTGTCATGATGAGAACACTGAATCTCACGAAGTTGGGAAATCTCACTAAATTTAATTTTTAAATTTTCTTTCTATTTCTTGAGCCATAATTTCTAATTGGCTTGTATCTCCTAATTTTCTATATGTCAGTTTTTCTAAAGTTTTGATTATGCTGATGGCTGATCTATATTGAGGAATTTCAGGCTCATTTAATTCTCCATACATTCCAATTCCTTGAATTTCGTTTTTCTTTGCAAATCCAAGTATGAGTCCATTAAATCCTGTAATGATTGATTTTTGTGGAGTAGTTTCAACATCTAGGCCCTCCATCTGTTTTGTTAACTCTCTTGATGTTGTAGTGATGTACGTTTTTGGCTCGTTATTGAAAATTCGATTTGTGTGAAATCCGCCTAATGTGTAGATAAATTTTGCAGAATATTTTTTTGCAGTATCTATTACATCTTGACACAAAGAATTTAGTTCACTATTGCTTTGTGGTTGCCCTTTACCTCCTCCAAAAACTATCAAATCTTCTGTGTATTTGTACTCCCATTTTTCATCTGGAAGATCAATGTATCCGCCTCTATCTACAATGTATGTTGGAAATAGAGTCTTTGCAGTTCTGAATGTTTTTGTTCCAAGTGATTCATTGATGAAATTCACTACAATACTTCCTACATTTCCCATGTCTTGCATGGCTGCAATGATGATTGGTTTTTTGAGGTCTGGTTCCTCATTTTGAATGAATTCCACAATTCATCTGATATCTAATGAATTTTAAACGTATGTTGTGTTTGCAAATCTGTTAATTTTCTCTTGTAGTTTTTTATTTTATTTTTTTATATTTTTTAGAACTATGCCATAAATACTGATTTCATTGATGGTTTTTTACTGTGAAATTATGTTGATTATTAATTCATAATTTATTACATCTCTCACATTATTTTGTTAAATGTCTTTTTTCATGTTTTTTGTTTTTATAGATTGATTAGTGATATAATGTTCTGTTTTTTCAATTTATGCCTAAGATCTACGCATATAATTTACCCTAAATGTAAAAACTACTATCATATTTTAACTCTTGTAGTTTTTTGATTCCTTTTTTAATGATCGAGAAAAATATGAAGATTCATAAGGCAAAAAAACTTTCTGTCGACAAATTATGGAAACATCCCTAGAAAACATTGGCACATTAGAATATGTTCTCGACAAATACTCTAAAATTTGGAGCTGGAAAGTCACCGGTGATCGAGCAGTTAGTATGATCTCTAGGCTTGTTTCAGAGGCATGGTATGGGGAAAATATCAATGAAATAATTATTCCTGATAGTACTGAAACTGTCAAACAACTTAAACTCATCATGGACAGATACCCCCTTGAAATTTTATCAAAATCTGTCTGGCAAAGAAAAATTATAAAGACATATGCTCCAAAACCCGCACTTCCTCCAATCAAACTGAAATTGAAACGAGCAAAAACCGGAGAACAGTTTAGAGGCAAATTATTAAATTTCCAAAAAGAAGGATTGGACTTTTTACTCAAATCTTCAGGAAATGCCTTACTAGCTGATGAGATGGGTCTTGGAAAAACTGTACAAACACTTTCCTACGCTGCTACAGAAAAACAAACATTTCCGCTGCTTGTTATTGCACCCCTAGTTACGTTAAACAATTGGGAACGTGAAATTCAAAAATTCCTCAAAAAGAAAAGTAGGAATGGACGTATTATTGAATCTGAATCTCCCAGCGTCACCATCATCCGAACTGGAAAATCACATGAATTGCCAAAAACTGATATTTACATAATTAATTATGAATTACTTTTCAAACGAAATGATGATTTAGCAAAATTGGGGCTCAAGACAATAGTTTGCGATGAGGTCCATAATTTAAGATCAAAAACAACTCAAAAGTATAAAGCCGTAAAAAAATTAGCCGCCCACTCATCAATCCTTTATCGAATTGGTCTTTCTGGAACTCCTATCTATAATCGTGGGTCTGAGATTTGGCCTATTATTGATATCATAAAACCTGGTTTGCTGGGAAGCTTTAAGGAATTTTGTGAATACTTTTGCTATGTTAATGATAAAGGCAAAGCAATAGTTCTTGAAAATAAACGGGCTTCTCTTAGAAATGAACTGCAAAAACATGTAATGCTTAGACGAAAGAAATCCGACGTTCTAAAAGAACTCAAAGACAAAGTTAGATACAAGGAAGTTATCGCTGCTGATACTGAATACTATCTTGAAGAATTAGATAAAATTTGGAAAAAAGTCGAAGCCGAACAAAAAGATGCTGAAACTGAATTTTCCAAATCTGCGTCTTATCATAGGGCAATTCAAAGTGAACGACAAATTGCAGGCATTGCAAAACTTCCTCACGTAATTAATTTTGTAAAAAATATTATGGAAATTGAAGAAAGTGTTGTAGTGTTTTGTCATCATAAAGTTATACACAAATTACTTCATGATAGTTTGCAAGAGTTTTCACCTGTATCGATTATTGGTGGACAAACTGACTCTCATCGTCAAGAGCAGATTGATAAATTTCAAAGGGGTGAATCGAAATTAATGATTGCAGGAATTCGTGCAGGTAATGTGGGAATTAATTTGACTCGTGCAAAATATGTCATATTTGCAGAGCTTGATTGGAGTCCTGCAATTCACCGACAAGCAGAAGATAGACTTCACAGAATAGGTCAGAAAAATACCGTATTTGCGTACTATCTGATTGGACAAGGAACTCTTGATGATCATGTTGCCAACATCTTGGTCGATAAAAGTTATGAAATTGATGAAATCATGGATGAATCAAAAGAAAACTATGAAAACAAAGACAAGGCAGAACTTATTCTTGCTCAAATACAAGATAAAATTCGCTCAAAATAATTAAATTTCTAATTTGTTTTTTACTTGAGATAATTTTTCAATCATGGAGTCTTTTTTTATTTGCTCTATCTGTGAATCTTGAATTTCTTTTATCACTTGATCTACAATGCTGAGAATTTCAATTTCTGGTCTTATCTCTCCAAATGTGGTACTGTCAAATCCATCTGTCTCTGTTTTGTCAATTTCTACAATCCCTTCAGGAAGAATTTCATACATTTTGATAACTTTTTCTTCTATTCTTTGTGGTGACATTAACACAAATTGATTTTTTCTTAATTTTTCTACATCTTCTACAAGTTCATTTCTTGATATTTTTAAAATATTCTCAATCTGTTCTATATTGCATGATTTTATTTGCAATAATCGTAATATCTTTGCCCATGTTGGGATATTTTTGCTCCAAAGAATCTCTTTTGCCAATCCCGTAATTGAAAATGATCCGTCACTATTTAGTGAAATCATTTTTCTATCTTTTAATGTCGCAAGCGAATCTAATATTTTTCCAACTCCCAATCTTTTTAATTCTGAATTCTCAAGATTATTTTCATTAAATGTTCCATTTTCATTTATTGCTAAATGCAAAATTTCTAAATCTATGATTCCTAATTTTCTCATACTGTTAACATTTACTCAAGATTTATCATTCTTTCCACTTGCATAATATATGTGGATTATATTGAATTGATTTATGGTTAGATATGAACTTCCGAGACTGCCTTATGGATATGATGAACTAGAACCATTCATTGATGAAGAAACTATGAGAATTCATCATATAAAACATCATCAAGCATATGTGGATGGCCTGAACAAATCTCTTGTAGATGTTGGTAGTGCATCACACCCACAATACATTTCATCTATTTTGTCTGATTTAAAATCCATCCCAGAATCTGGACGAAGTGCAATCAATTTTTTTGGTGGTGGTTTTGAGAATCACAGATTATTTTGGGAAACTATGATTTCTAAAGGTGATGGACAACCTAGAGGACAATTAGAGGATCAAATTGATGTTTATTTTGATAATTTTGAAAATTTTAAAAAAGTTTTTTCTGATAAGGCAATTTCTATTCAAGGAAGTGGCTGGTGTTGGTTGGTTTTTAATGCAACATATCATAAAATTGAAATCATCACAACTGAAAATCAAACTAGTCCTTGGACCCTACAAAAATTTCCTTTGCTTGGTTTGGATGTTTGGGAGCATGCCTACTATTTGAAATACCAAAACAAAAGACCTGATTATGTCCAAGCTTGGTGGAATGTTGTTAATTGGGATTATGTGGGAAACAGATTTTCAGAACTTGCTAGCTAAAATGTCTGATTTGGATAAATTCTTTAAAGGCGAAATTCTGTATTATTTATATGAACAAGAGTCTAAGATACATTGCACTTCTTGCAATTTTACCCTTGTTTACAGCAGGTATGACAACCGATTATTTCTCAGATGCTGATGCCGCAAAAGGCTCAGGTGTTGGATCCTCAAAATATGGATCTAGTACTGGTATCTGTGGAGTACAATTTTGTTCTGAAATTCCAGGTGGTAAAGCCGCATGGGAATCAGGAGAAAGAGTTGCGCCTGTAGCTCCAGTTGAAGAATCTATGGAAGAAACCCATGAAGAAAAACACATGGAAGAAACCATGATGGAAGAATCTGAAGATTTGACTGAAGCTGACTTGGGCTCTGTACTTAGATTATCAAGAGCAAATGTTCCAGCAACAATTCCTCTGCATCAAGGTTACTACAACGGTGAAGATGTCTACTATATCATCACTGACTCTAGTGATCCTACACATGCAGATACAATTACTGCAAAACAAGGATGGCAAGTTGAACTTGCTCCTTTGTTAAAGAATGCTCCTGAAGACGCACTCTCAAAAGTATACTTGTTTACCAACGGCATTGAAGGCGATGGTATCCATGGATATCAAGGTCAAATTTTTACTAGTACACCTGCACAAGCAGATGTGTACAGTGCATTGACCTCACACATTCACGTAATGTGGAATGAAGGTGCATCTGCTAGAGTGCTTGATTCAGAAGCAATGGTTATGGAAGCCGCTGAGAATAATGAAATTGCATTAATTGAAATTGATGTAGTTTTGAATATGCCACAAATTATTTGGCCTGAAGGTCAGATGATGGTTAAGGAAGACAAAACATTGACTGATGTTACTCCTTATGGTGGTGGTCAAGTTCTTGATATCGATACAGAAGAGATGAATGTAACTTTCATAGCTCATCGTGGATGGGGTCCAGATGGTAGAACAATCTATTACATTGTAACAGATGCTACTCCAAGTGGTCCTGCTGAAATGATGGGTGTCGTAAGTTCACCAACATCTGCAAGCTTGATTGCGAATTCAGCAGCAGTAGACTTGTATCAGTTCAAAAATGGTTTAACAGGCACTGGTCCATTAGGATTTCAACCTGGTATTGCAACAGGAGCTCCTGGTGATCTAAACTATTCTCCAATGTGGAGAATCTCTGTGATTGGCTGGGATAATCCAGAATCTGCACAAGTATTAGAGACCATTGATGATATCAATGCATACAGGGAAGCTGGTTTGATTGACATTGGTATTGCACGTCCAATGGATAGTGACCATATTGTTAACTGTCCATTTATTGACCCATTCCAATAAAATCAAAAACCTTTTTTTATTTTTTATTTTTGAACATTTGTTTGTTTTTAAAGGTTTTTTTCAACATTTTTTTTGAGAATCAGCTGTCGCACTTATCTTTGATTATGAGAATATTATATCATGAGTATTGCCGGAATGTACATGCTAAATTCAGAAGAATACCATCCAGAAAAAATCCAACAAGCTCTTGACATGTTATATATTGATAGAAAAAATGAGTTTCGAGAATTATCTCTAGTTCTTCTTAGTGAAAAGGCAGTTCATTTAATGCCAAATTGGAAAGAATTTGTTTTAAATTTCAGTTTGGATGTTGATGATGCTTTCAAAACTTGGACGGGACAAGTGCCACTGTCTGCAAATTCCCCACAAAAAGCATTGACTTTACTGCGACAGTTAGGTCATGATAAGACTTCGATGAATCAACTTGTTCACTTGTTGAATTTATCATACAGCCTATCGCGTGAATTCAAAGAGATTTACAGGCGTCTAAAATAATCTTTTTTCTTTTTATCTTAATACCTAAATCTCCCTTTATTTTTCAATAATTTATCAATGGATTTCATGCTGGAAGAAGAACTAATTGATTTGATGACTTTTTGTCTTCAGAATCCTGATTCTACTGTGGTATCTGATAAGCATAAGCGAATTACTGAGATTGGTCAAGAATTGTACGCTGATGGTGGAATTGATGCTTTAGAGAATTTTTTCTTTGTGCTAAAAAATAGAATTACTCAAGAAATAGAAAAAGATCCATCCCCAATGCGTTCGCTATGGAATGGCCTAACTGATGAATGGCAGTATTAAATTTCTCTAGTGAGAAGTTTATCCGCTACCAATTCTGAAAATGGCTGTGCTACATGTAGGGCAAGTACCCTTGATTGCAGGTTTACCATTTTTCATGGTGTATGGTTTAGGGCCGCCGATTTCTCGTTTGTCTCGACACTTTACACAATATCCTATTGTCATAATACACTTAGGCTCAAGGTTATATTAGCGAGAACTTGTCGAATTTTTTTCACTATTAGACAAATCTCCGATCCTATTTATTGTGTTGCAGATTCGTTTTTTTTGTATCTGGTAGTACCTTGATCATTTTAGGAACGAATTATTTGAATTTTTTAAATATGTGATGAATTTTTTTGGAAAAATTATTTTTAAATTTTAGACAACACTAGTTGATGTTTTTGTATGTTCTGCTATTGCGATGTGATCTTTGAAACCTTCCCAAATAAAAATTTCTGCAATGTATTCTCCTGAACTATTTGGTGTCCATGACAATGATGGATTGAGTTTTTGATCTGGTGTTAATTGACTGCTAAACCATCCACATGACACAACCATATCTGCACTGTTTTTAATTTGAACAATGTATACAAAATTTTGTGATTTTATTTGGCGATTTGTAATGCCTGCTGTAATTTGGATTTGTTGATTGACATTAATTTTATCTACAAGTGGTGCTCCAAAGGCATTTTCTAATCTTGGATTTGTAATTAAAGTTCTTTTTTACTCTGCTGATGCAAATGCTGGTGTAATACTTGCAGTAATCACTAGTATTGCTAACCGTCCTATGCCCTTACCCACTACAATTTTTTGTGGCATTTTTTAGTCACAAAAGCCTCTCTGCATTGAAATTTCTAACTTTAACTGCAATTATTCAAATATTCTCTAAATTTTGATTCTATAGTAATCCCATCTTTCTGGATCAAATAGCGTTACAAACTCTGCTTGCTCTTTGTCAATTCTAGCTCTAATTACATCTCGTAATGCAAAACTGGTCAAGAATTTGAATTTCATTGAATGTGCCTGCATGATGAACATGTGGCGCATCTCACTACCCCCTCGTAGTCCCCAATACCCCATTTTCAGAGCAATTGGTTCTAAAAATACTGTATTTCCTAAACCATAATTTTCATCTCTAATTTCTTCTCGAAGCTTGTAGTTTTCTAGCGGTCCACCTTTAGAGAATCCTATGATTTCTCCATCTTTATCATTTAATCTCAATGTGTTAATAATCACTTGTGGGTCTTTGATTGATTTTTCAAAATTATCTTTTTCAAATTGAAGTGGAGATGGTAATTCCAAAAAGATTTGATATAATGATTTTGAAAAATTTGGATCTCCTCTTGTTGTCATTGATTCTATTGTTGGAACTATCTTTAGATTTTCATACGAATAATTTGCTTGAATTGTGATTTCTTGTTGTCTAATTTTCATAAATGACAATACTGTGTCAAAGAAATTTTTCCTCATCTCTTTTGGCAACCCTTTGAGAATTCCTTTGGCCATGTCTGTTTCTTTGTTTAATATTTCTTCAAAATATGCAACTGCACTTCTAACAATTAATGACGGCCTCCATGCCAATGCATGCGCATTCATTTTTGCCATCTCCATTGCTTTTGCAAAATCTCCTAATGCGTAACCACTAATTCTGTCTATTACTGAAAGATACCATCCTATTTCCATGATGTGTTCTTGGTATGGTAAATTATTCCTCGTTAATTCTGAATTGTTAAAATATTCTTTGATTTGAATTTCTCCATTCTCTCTTATTTTTCCACTCCAAGGATAAGTTGTTCTTAAAATCAAAACTTTGATTATTTCTAAATCTATTTTTGCCTCGTTGATTAACTGACGAAGTTTTTTATCCATAGAAATGAATTTCAAAACACTTTCTTCATGAGGCTTGTCGACATTTTTTTGAGGATCAAAATCGTGAAATAATGCTGCAACGTATAGGTATTTTATGTCTTCATCAGTGAATTGAATTCTTTTTTGATTTATAGCTAAAAGTGAAACATATGTTACTTCTAATTCGTGGTTGATATTGTGATATCCATAATATTCTGTTCCAAGTCCTTGGCTTTCAAACAAGTCAATAGTATAATCTAACATCTCAACATAACAGTCATCCTCTAATCCTTGTTCCACCATAAGGCTGAGAATTTCGTTTCTCATCGAATGTATATTTGCAAATTGTTGCAATACCAATCGATCTGAACTCACGTTTTTAAAGATGATCTCCTTGATTTGATTCTCTATTTTTTTGATGACTGTGGTTAGAAAGATTCAATAGAATTATGGCTTGGTATTTTTTGAATGTCATTTAACAAAGAACTATTGGAACAATTAATGGAATTTAATGAAAAAAATTCCCCAAAATTTACACTTTATGTCAATGATGGAACTTATCCAATCTCAAGCACATCAATAACCAATTCACCAATACCTGTAAACGAACCTACAACTCGTGGAGGTGTATATTTTTCAGATAAATTTGCATACAAAATGAAATGTGTTGTAGATGATCTGTCTGTTGTTCCTTTATTGACAAAGAAGATGCTTGGACCAAACACTGAATTTGGTGAATTAAAAATTACCACTTTTATCGAGTCTGATGGCAAATCAATACCTGTTGAAATTTTTACTAATCTTACAAATAGTGTCCAGACTCCAAATTCTATTGAACTTGGTATGATTATTGTAAAACTAGACTCTGTTTAATCTGCTTTAAAATATTTGTCGTATTTTTCTCTACGTTCTTTGTCTGATAACACCTCATATGCTTTATTGAGTTCTGCCATTTCTTCTTCAGAGTTCTCTTTGGTTTTATCTGGATGAGTTTTTTTTGCAAGCTCTCTGAATTTACTTTTAATTTCCTCTGGAGTTGAATCTTTGCTTACTCCGATGATTTCATAGTAATTTGGTAGTTCATCATTGTTGAGTGCCTCTCGAAATTCTTTATCATCTCTAGTATTCCTTCTCTGACCCAACTCTTCATAATCATCTCCCCAGTCTGAATGGTATTTTTCAAACGTCTTGTCTTTTTTTGAGTCTAACTCTTCCTTGTCATATGATGTTTTTCTTCTAAGAATAATGTCTCTTGAAAGAAACAAGAATAGTGATATCACTGCAATTGCAAAACCTGAAAATAATATTGTTTTTTCTTCATCTGTTACTTTTAATTCCATGTTGAAACTATCATTTTGTGCATATACAGTTTGAACACTTGTAAAAATAATAATTGAAATTACAAAAATACTATACTTGTTCATTTTTTATTACCTATGATAATCGAAAATCTTCTTTTGCAGTATTTAGAACCACATGAGTTATTGTATTTTCCACATTTGGAATGGTTGCCAGACCCTTTACAAACTTGCTTAATTCTTTCCTTTCTTTGAATTTTGCAATAATTATGGTGTCTGTTGAACCTGTAATATCATATACCCCACAAACATTTTCAAATTTTGATATTTCCTCTTCAACATCTACAACTTTGTCATTTTTGGCCACAATCTCAATAATTGCAGTTAGTGAGTATCCTATTTTTTCATGGTCAATAATTGCAGTATATCCGTGAATGATTTTTGTTTTTTCTAATTTTTTAATTCTAGATAATACCGTAACTGTTGATAATCCAAGTTTGAGGGCAAGCTGTCTTGCAGATTGTCTTGCATCTACTAGTAAATTCTTGAGAATTCTTTCATCTGTCTCATCTATATCCATGCTGTATTATGGTGAAAAATTTATTTAAATTTTCATAAAATACGTGTAAATTTGTTTGATTTGATTCATTTTGGATTTTACCTTTTTTCAGATTTAATAGAAATGATGTCTTTATTGATTCATGGATAAAACTGAAGAACTTGTCAAGAAAGGACAAGTTTTGATGGATGATGGAAAATATGATGATGCTTTGGGCTTTTTTGAGCAAGCTCTTCTTCTGAATCGAAATAATCCTGACCTTTGGAATTACAAAGGAGTTGCTCTTCGAAGTCTGGGACGATACGAAGAATCTATGGAATGTTTCAACAAATCCCTTGAAATTGAACCTCGCGATAAATTTGCATCCTAAATCATACTGAAACTATCCACTCATTTATGAAAATCACTCTTCTCAAAACTGGATAATTGGTTATTGTATAATGATCGCTGATTTAATACCAAATCCTTCTTACATAATGAATGTCTAATCAGACACTATGCCCACAACTGATAGTTGATGAGACAAAAAATCAGTTTATTATCAACAAAATATTATCAAATACAGTGAGTAACAAAATATCATCAAATACAGTGAGTAACAAAATAGAGAAGATGCTGGCACAAGCTTTTGATTGTGTTGAGGATGGGAATTTTTCTGATGCTTTAAAATTATATGATTTGGCATTAAAAGAAGAGCCTGACAATTCTAACATTTTAGTTGACAAGGGCGTGACTCTGCAAAATATGGGAAAACTGAAACTTGCTATTCGCTCTTTTGATAAAGCACTTGATATTTCTCCTAAGAATATGGGTGCATTACTAAACAAAGGGGCTGCATTACACTCTGATGAAAAATATTCAGGTGCAATAATCTGTTATGATATTGCTTTAAAAATTGATAAAAAATGTGCGATGGCTCTAGCATACAAGGGGCTTTCATTAGGGGAGATGGGTGATCTTCGAGATGCAATTGATCATTTCAAAAAAGCATTATCTATTGACAAACATTATGATTTGGCAAGTATCTCAAAAGATATTGCTCAGGAATTATTAAAATCAATTAACGAGAAAAAATCTAAAATACAGTGACATCGCCTGGTGCTGGCTCTCGTTTATCTTGTTTTACATTATCTTCAAAAAAGTCACCATGTGCTGAATTTTGATGTTCTCGTAATCCTTCTATGTTCTCAAAACCTTCATGACACAAATAACATTTGGGTTTGTGCTCATCCACTAGGGGAAGTACCATAATACCTCCAGTATAACTGGCTACTTATTTCTAGTTATGGTGCCTGAATATTATGACAAAACAAAAACAGAACCGTTGCATGTCACTATTTCTTTCAGGGATTGATTCATCTGCAACTAAGAAAGCATATCTGTATCACTTGGAAAAATTTCTAGAGTGGAACAATCTAACAGAATATGACGATCTGTTAAAGGCAGATTCAAAGGCAATACAAAGAAATCTAGAAGATTATTTGATGTATTTGAAAAATTCTGGCAAGTCAGCTAACTGTATTCCCAACATAATTTTGCCTGTTGAGCTGTTCTATGTGATGAATGATGTTACTTTGAATACTAGAAAATTGCGTAAAATGTTTCCAGCAAAAACCAAGGCGGGGGGTTACGGTGCATACACTTAAGAGATGATTGTCACTATGTTGACAACAAGCAACAAAAAGAGAACTATGGCATTGATTCTTTTTTTGGCTTTTTTTGGCTTTTTCTAGTGCACGTGTTGGAGTTATTCCAGAATTGAAATTAAAGCACATTACCAATATTGAAGATTGTAAACAGATCATATGCTATGCAGGTACAAGGGATGAGTATGCCATTTTTTCTAACTCCGGAAGCCACTGAATCTTTTGATGGATATTTGGATAAACGACAGAAAGACGGTGAACGTCTAACTTCTGAATCGCCTGCATTTAGAAAAGATTATCGTGTTGCCTCTATGCCTGCTGAACCAATGTACACCGGAACAATAAGAAATGCAATCGATTTAACACTCAAAGATATTTCAAAAACAAAGACGGGGCACAATTATAATTTCCAATGGTTCACGGCCTTGGAAAATATTTCAATGTAACAATGAAATCTAGGCATGCCTGTAATTTGTCGTTATGTGAAAAACTAATCTGTCATTCCGTAACGGTTCCAATGGATAATCATTACGATACATTTTCAACTGATGCACTGTTTGGGGAATACAAAAAAGGGTTCTGTTGGGTTATGGGGATGTAGAATGAAATATGAATTTTCTTCAAAATGAATTTCGTTCTTATTGAGTATTCTTACCAAGTGAGGCGTTTTGAATAATAGTTTTCCATTTATTTTACCGTCAACCTCTATCATTTAGGCTTGAGCTGGGGTTCTATCTTTCAATGCATCGTGTTTCTTTGTAAAATTATAGTAAACTCTCATACCGTCTAAAATATCAGTATCTGTCTTTTTTAATCCCTTGAATACTTTCTCACGGTCGATACCTGATTGATGTTGATGCTGGAATGATATTGATACTTGATTGATATTGAATTGATGTTGATACTGGATTGAAGGCATTGTTGCAAGAATCGTTTTGGTTCACATGCAATCCATAGACCTTTGATCTATGATAGAATATGGCCCAATTCAGAATCAATCCGTGTTTATTTTGGATAACTAGGCACGAATGTTTGACATTGTTATGTTACAAGTAGGATTTTATTGACTCAAGTCTTGAGACTAAGGAATATATCGTGATGAGATGGCAATCCAACATGCTTGAAGAACTAGTTGGAGATTCGCAAGCCTTAGATCGTGCTCTTGCTGGAGAAGAACTTTCTTACAAAGATGGACTAGATCTGATGAATTATGATAATTTGCATTTACTTGGAGCAGTGGCTGATAACTCTAGAAAAAAGCTAGTTAATGACACTGTAACTTTTGCTGCTTCTTACTACATGAACTATACCAATGTCTGCGCTGCCAGCTGTCAAATGTGTGCATTTTATCGCAAAGATGGGGCAGATGATGCATACACCCTAACTCCTCAAGAAATTACACAAAGAGTTGGTATTGCAGAGCAGATGGGTGCAACTGAGGTTCATATTGTTGGCGGCTTTCATCCAAAACTTCCTTTGGAATATTATGAAGATATGATGAGGGCAATAAAAAAGAGTCATCCTCAACTTAACATCAAAGCATTAACTGCAGCTGAGATTTACTATTTATCAAAACTAACAAAAAATTCCACTAAAGAAATTTTGTCTCGCCTCAAAGATGTTGGACTTGATTCGATGCCTGGTGGAGGCGCAGAATTATTTCATCCTGGCATTAGAGAAAAAATAGTTCGAGGAAAATGTACGGGACAACAATGGCTTGATGTAATTGAGGAGGCACATACAATGGATATCAAAAGCAATGTTACCATGCTTTATGGTCATATAGAAAAACCCGAACATATTGTTGATCATCTAATCAAAGTTCGTGAACTACAAAAGAAAACTAATGGTTTTCTAACTCTAATCCCGCTAAAATTTAGTCTAGATAATACCGAGCTAGAAGAAGAACATTTGGTAAATAATGAATGCTCATCAGTATATGATTTGAAAATTGTTGCATTATCTAGATTGATGCTTGCCAATGTTCTAAACAACATTTCAGTTTATTGGGTTGCATATGGGAAAAAACTTGCACAAGTTGCATTGTCTCATGGTGGAAATGATCTGGTTGGAACTGCTTTCTCTGAAGAAATTTACAAAGCAGCAGGAAAAGCGACTTCATCATCAGTTGAGGAGCTTGCAACAATGGTTAAGGAAATTGGTCGTGTCCCTGCACAGAGAAACACCCATTTTGATATCTTAAAAAAATTCTAACTCATTTGTTTTTTAATTGAATCCAATTTTTCTTCCATCTTGACATGTTTGTCTCTTCTTGAATCAATTTTGATTATTACCTCGACTCTGGCAATCCCCAGATTATGAACTGTCTCAATCATTTGCTTGGTAGCTGAGTTTATCACATCCATATTATCTGATTCTAGAATTGTTCCCATTGCGTTGATTTCATATCTTAGATTTTCCATTTTTTGAATTGACTCTATTGCCTTTGCAATGTAAAAACTAGCACTAGTAGTTCTAGTGGCCATCGGGTATATGCTGATTTCAGCTTGAATCATACCACAAAAGTGCTGATTTTATACTCTTAAGTTTATGAAAACGTATGAAAGTGCAGAAACTTGAACGTTCGCGCCTTACTTTCATGGAAAAAATGACCTCAAAAGATTCAAAGACATTACGAAGTTATAACATGACAATTAACAATTTTGAGAATTTCTGTATGGAGAAATACGGTAAAGGCGGATTTTGTTTCAAAATTAAAAGACTATGAATTAGATGCTGTTTTTGATGTATTACAATCATGGATAAACTGGAATGGCAAACTAGCGCCAAGTTCGATGAGGATTCTATTTTCACGAATCAAGAAATATTTCTATCATAGGGGGGGGGGGGTTAAAATACATCGGCAAGACATCAATGAGAAATTAGAGTTTAGAACCTCAATTCAAGAAGAACGCCATGGTTTAGCATTAGTAGACATTCAAACAATTCTAAAAACCATGAGGTATAAACACAAAGTCCAATTCATGTGTCAATTATCAAGTTTAATGAGAATAGGCGAATTAACACAATTAAGAAAAAAACATTTGATTGCCGATAAGGAAAACATCATAGTTAAGATTCCCGCGACCATTGCAAAATTAAAAAAAGGTAGAACTACATTTTTCTCAAAAGAAGCAAGTAGATTACTTAGACCAATGCTTAGAAAAATAAATGATGAAGATTTGGTATTTGGAATAAAAGCTGAAACAAGTGTAGCTCAGGTTCTTAGAAGAACTTTAGAAAAGACAGGATTGAATATGAAATACGAATCAAGTGGGGATTACATGATTAACACTCATTCATTCAGGGCTTATGGTATTACTAAACTATCAAGGCATGATTCAAACTTTGCAAAGAAGATAGCTGGACAAAAAGGATACCTTGATCAATATAACAGGATAACAGATGAGGAAAAACTAGCACTTTATCAGCAATTTGAAGACGATCTGATTATTGATGATTCAGAAAAACAAAAGGCAGAAATTATAAAGTTAGAAGGCGAAAAATTTGAATTAAAACGGAAAGATAAAGAAAATAACAATCTCAAACAAGACGTAGAAGAATTGAAACTTCGCTTAGATTTGCTAACGACTTCTAAAGAAACAAAATAATTTTATTTTCTAGTTAGGATTTTAAGTAAATCATCACTTATTGGATTTTCATTTACTTTCTTCTTCAAACTGATTAAAACTTCATCTGATTTATCCATCATTTTTAACATATTTTCATTAGTGTATGGGTATAGTTCTTCAAATGATTGCGCCATTTTTATTCTTGTATTATTCCAAGATTCCTTAGTTGGCTTTGCTTTTTCATCACACTTTCCATTATTATCGAACTTTGAAAACTCATGAACCAACGAATCAAACAATTGCGAAGTTTTCAACCATCCTTCTTCAAGTGATAATGCTTTAGATAACCAACTACTTCGTAATTCTTCAAACTCTTTTTTTATTCTTGATAGTTTTTTTCTTATCTCGTGATTTTTTTACATCTTTTCCTTTTATGACACAAGGCACATCATAACTTCTAAACCAGCATTGAAAAAAGATAGATTCCTAAAAGTTCGATAAGATTCTTGGTGTATTCTTGATCAAGATTCGATTTATGATTTTTTCTGGATCTTGATATGTCAAAAAACACTGATTAACGGATGGTGAATATTGTAAGGGCTGTGGTTTTTCAAAAGATTCAATTTGGATTGTATATAATAGAAAAACAAATGAATATGAAAGAAGAAAGTTTACAGGTCTTGTATTGGACAAAATTAACAATGATGGCAACCATACAATGGCAGATAATGAAGTAATTTATTTTCAATTATTATGTATTTCATGTAATAGAATAAAAAATCCAAGTAAACCTCCGATAGATGAGCAGTCATTACATTTGACAAATTCAGAAAGAAAAAATCACAATGCAGAAAAACCATTAATGGAATGGCTTTTTAAAAAATTACAAAATAGTGAAGATGTAACTTTGAAATATTTTATTGCCGAAGGTTCATTCAAGTTTGATATTTCCCCATACACAATCAAAACTAGATATTTTGAAAAATACTTTACAGCTCCTAGTGGTCCATTTGAATTATTTCATAACCATGATACATTTAGCGATCAAGCAAGAATCAGATTCAAAGAATCATTCATTTTAAAACAAAAAAGTTTCTCACTTGATACAGAATTACAAACAACAATCTAACCTCGACATTGTGTCATGTATCTATTTCACTTGACTGTGTATTTATATCCCCATAACTTTATAGAACCCGTGAAAAAACAACACTTATTTACAAAAAAAAAAAACGTTTCTCAGTGATATTTAATGCAAAAAATTACATTGTGATAGCATTGCTTGTTGCAATGGCTGCCGCCTCAATTACCACTATTACCAGTATTGCATATGCGCAATCAGGCAACACTGCTCTTCCAGACAATAGGGCCCCGGAATTTATTCTTGCCCAACCCAATGTCCAGATACACACAAATTCAGGTGACATTTACTTTCATCAGGTAATCAAGGATTACGTACTGTGTTATGATTACCCTGATCGTACTTTTGGTACGGGAGATAAATCAAAGGTAACACTTGCACATAATGCGAGTAGCATCAAATATGGATATGATTTTGAACTGCATTGGAATATACATCCTGATGATACATTTGTTATAAGATACACCTGTACTGATGCAGCAGAAAATTCCATATCTTTTGACCAGACAGTAGTTTCTCATTCTGCATTACCATTAACCAGTCCTACCACTGATACACGACCCCCAGTTTTTGAAAGTGAACATCGCAGCAATGTTCCGCCATACAAAGGCATTGCCCATCAAGATGGCACATACACGCCACCTGCCTGTAAGGATCCTGGCTTGCCAGAACCGTTATCTGGCAACCCGGATAACAATCCTGGCAAGCTGTACAACCCGTACTCTGCCACATTTGGTCCAGACGGATCTTTTGCCTCGACATATGATGTGACAGATATTGACTTTGACACTTTGGGCACATATGAAGTGGAACTAACCTGTACTGATACTGCCGGAAACACGTCTACTGCAAAACAACTAGTAGATGTCCTGCCTTCCGGAGACAGTACGCCACCTAGTATACTTGCCATCAAAAGTGACGTGGGGGGTGCAGTTTTTGATCTAAATGATACAGGGGTAATTTTAAATTTAAATGACACTTTGGGTCCTCTGAATCCATCATATGCATATTGCCGTGACAATCCGGATCCTATTTCAGGTTTGTTCACTGTCAAACCTACAGTTACACGATCAGGTTCTGATATCGACACTAGTGTTCCTGGCACCCACATTGTAACATATACCTGTGAAGATGATGCAGGTAATAGTTCATCTCTTGATCAGAGAGTAGTGGTTTCTGATACTGTTGATGAGACTTTATCTTTCCTTCAACACCCCGCAGTCTCAGGCACAATCGCCAAGGAATTTACTACAACATTAAAGAACGACGGCATCACCACCAGGATCTCTGCTGATTTAGGTGGTAAGGTAGATGATGGTGGTGGTTCATCTAATTCATTTATTGAACAATACCAGGCAAAATTATTCATCATTCAAGGTTCTGAAACAGTATACACTGATGAGCGGGATGTATCTGGTAAAAATCTGAATTTTAATGTGACACATGCCGATTTAACACTTGATTACAACGAGTTTACTACCATTATAATAGAAACTCATGACAAGTTTTCCAATGATGATATATATGAAGGGTACATTGGTTTGTTCAAAAGTAAGGCTGAGGTGGCAGCAGACTTTGCTATTCCACCACCACTGCCAGTCAATCAGGAAATAGAACTATCAAAAAGTGATCTTGGTGTAACTGCAATTGCTGGCGTAACTGCAACTGCTGGCGTAACACGAGATGCAGATTTTGACTTTGATATGGATTCGGGCAACACAATTTCGTGGGCAATCGCAGCCTTGGATGGCAAGCTGTGGATAGCTGATGGTTCAGCTGCGAAGGTATTTGCATACAATTCAGCAGACGGATCACGAGTTTCAGGTTCGGACTTTTCTTTGGATGCATCCAACGGTTCCCCAACTGGAATGACAATATTCAATGACAAGTTCTATGTACTTGATGATGCAGATACAAAAATCTACGCATACAATTCAGCAGACGGATCACGAGTTTCATCTTCTGACTTTGATCTGACTAGCACCAACATATCCCCAACTGGAATCGCAGCACTGGACAACAAGCTGTGGGTAACTGATGATAGTTCAGATAAAAAGGTCTATGCATACAACGCAATAGCCAAATCACGGATTGTAGATTCGGACTTTGATTTGGATTCAGAGAGCAATAGCCCATCTGGAATTACGGCACTGCACGGCAAACTCTATGTAACTGGTAGTTCAGATGACAAGGTCCACGCATACAATTCAGCAGACGGCACACGAGATGTAGCTTTGGACTTTGATTTGGATTCAGAGAACAATAGCCCATCTGGAATCACAGCACTGGATGGCAGGTTCTATGTAGCTGATGATGCAGATGACAAGGTCTACGCATACGACGCAGGCGTAACAAGTGATGCAGATTCTGCCATTACTTTGGATGCAGCCAACATAGATTCAACTGGAATCACAGCACATGACGGCAAGATATGGGTAGTTGACTGGATAGATGGCAAAGTCTATACATACAACGCAGCAGACGGAACAAGTGATTCTGACTTTGCTTTACATGCATTCAACACAGATCCAACTGGAATCACATACCTAAACGGCAAGCTATGGGCAGTTGACTGGTTCGAGGGCAGAGTCTACGCATACAACGCAGCAGACGGAACAAGTGATTCTGACTTTGCTTTGGATGCAGCCAACGTATCTCCAACTGGAATCACAGCACTGGACGGCAAGCTGTGGGTACCTGATGATGACAATAACAAAGTATTTGTCTACGACCCAGCAGACGGAACAAGTGATTCTAATTTTGTTCTACATGCAGACAACACACAACCATCTGGAATCACAGCACTGGACGGCAAGCTGTGGGTATCTGATTTTTTAGATGACAAAGTCTACGTCTATAACTCTGACGGCACACGAGATGCAGCTTTGGACTTTGCTTTGGATGCAGCCAACACAGATCCAACTGGAATCACAGCACTGGACGGCAAGCTATGGATAGTTGACGTGGTAAATTACAAAGTCTACGTCTACAACGCAGAAGGAATCGAATTTGGCATTGGCGGATTACATGCATCAACATCCTATGAATATTCCACATCAAAGTGCGATGTAATGACAGGTACCAATATTCCTAACTTTGATAACTGTTCAGATTCCACATTTCAAACGGATTCTGATATTAACGGTGAACTTGTCATAAGAATTGGCGGTCCGTTTGCAAATCAGCAATATGTATCAGCTAGTGTAAACGAAATAGGCGGAGTTGTTCCAATATATCATACAGATTTCATAGTACAAATACAAAATAGCGACATATTCTACTTTGAACCAGATGTATCTGATGAACCAGTTACATCAGATAAAACAGCACCAACACTGGATACAGTATCCATAACATCTGATAATGCACATCCATCCTTGGCCACAACTGATGATACTGTCACGCTAAGCTTTACCTCCTCTGAGAATATACTGCCACCAACTGTAACCATTAATGGTATGTCTGCCACACTTACTGGAAGCAATACCTCTTGGAGTGCCACAAGAATAATCACATCTGCAGATACTATTGGTGTTGTAGATTTCACTATATCTTTTTCTGACCTGGCAACAAATGCCGGTATCCCGATAACTGATACTACTGATAGCACCAGTGTTACTATTACTGTTCCACTACCTGCAGATACAACACCTCCTACACTAACTGCCGTATCAATAACATCTAATAATGCAGATACGTCTAGGGCTACAACTGGCAATACTGTCACACTAAGCTTTACCTCTGATGAACCTATAGGAACACCAACTGTAACCATTAATACGGCTGCTACAACTGTTGCACCTGCAGCAGCTACTGGCAGCAATACCTCTTGGAGTGCCACAAGAATAATCACATCTGCAGATCCTGCTGGTACAGTAGCCTTTAGCATATCTTTTTCTGACCTGGCAACAAATGCCGGTACTCCAGTCACTGTTCTTACTGCTGGTAACACCGGCGTTACTGTTTATCAAACAGGATCACCAACTCTAGAAACAGAAATACAGGAAAGTGATCTTGGTATAACTAATGTAGGTATAACAAGGGATGATGCTAATTCTGACTTTAATCTACATTCAGACAACTTGCATCCAAATGGAATCACATCATATAACAACAAATTTTGGGTAGCTGATTATGGAGATGATTATGTTTATGTTTATAACGCAGCAGACGGCTCTAGAGATGATTCATCTGAATTTGGTCTGGATGCAGCCAACTTTTATCCAAATGGAATCACGGCATACGATGACAAGTTCTGGATAATTGACAGAACAATTAACAAGGTCTTTGAATACGATCCTAATGGCTCCAATGATTCAGACGGAAATCGAGATGCAGTTTCTGAATTTGGTCTGGATGCAGACAACGACACTCCAACTGGAATTGCAGCTATAAATGAAAAGCTATGGATAGTTGATAGTACTGATAATCAGGTCTACGTATACAACACAGCAGACGGCTCTAGAGATGATTCATCTGAATTTGACCTTGATGCAGACAACGATACTCCAACTAAAATCGCGGCATTAAACGACAAGTTGTGGATAGTTGATGATACTGATAATCAGGTCTACGTATACAACACAGCAGACGGCTCTAGAGATGATTCATCTGAATTTGACCTTGATGAAGACAATGACATTCCAACTGGAATTACATTCCTAGATGGCAAGATATGGATAACTGATCCTGGACATGGCAGAGTCTACGCATACAACGTAGCAGACGGAATTAAATTTACCATTGGTGGATTGGATGCATCAACATCCTATGTGTATTCCACATCAAGATGTGATGTTCCTGACTTTGATAACTGCTCAGATTCCACATCTCAAATCGATTCTGATAGTAACGGCTCACTTTTTGTAAAAATTGACGGTCCATTCACCAATCAGCAGTATGTATCAGTTGAGGTAAAAAAACCAAACCAGGCTAATGTGATATACCATACAAATTTCATAGTACAAATACAAAACAATGCCATATCATATTTTGAACCAGATACAACAACATCATCACCTGGTGTTGTCACTCCACCTGCTGAACCAGTTAGGGTCAGCATATCTCCGTTTGGTAATATAGATGCAGATTCTGGTGAAACAATAACTCTTAATACTGATTTACAGGCAGGTGATCCAAACTATACTATAGTCTGGAAGCAATTTGACTCAGGTGGATTCCAACTTGTAGATACGCTGACTTTGGTGCCCTCATCAGACACTCGTAGTGTGACTTTTGGTATACCATACTACACTGACAAGGGTTCAGAGACTATAACAATTAGCGCCACTCCTTTTGATTCTTCTGGCGTTATTGGCAGTTCATCTCCAAAGCTAGTCAACATTACATATCTAAATGAAGACGGCTCACCTGGAGAGGCAGACACAACAACACCTCTTACGGATACGCCAAAACCAACACCTCTTACGGATACGCCAAAACCAACACCTCTTACGGATACGCCAAAACCAACACCTCCTACGGATACGACAAAACCAAAACTAAATACAGTAACCATAGCATCTAATAATTCAATTAATGCAGGCTCGGCTACCGCTGGCGATACTGTCACACTACGTTTTACCTCCTCTGAGGATATACAAACACCAGATGTAATTATTAATGGAGTTACTGTATCTACAGTTACTGGAAGTGGTGATACTTGGAGTGCCACAAAAACAATCACAGCTGCAGATGGTGATGGTGCTGTAATATTTAGCATATCTTATTCTGATTTGGCTACCAATGTCGGCATTCCAGTTGCTGTTACCACTGATGGTACCGGCGTTACTGTCAGTCAAACATCCACTACTACTATTACAGATACGATAAAACCAACACTGGATACGGTATTACTGACATCTAGTAATTCAGTTGATAAGACTTTGGCCATACCTGGTGATACTGTCACACTAAATTTTATCTCCTCTGAACCTATAGGAACACCTGTTGTAACCATCAATGGAGGTGCAGTTACTGCTACAGTCATTGGATCTGACAATACTTTTTGGCATGCTACAACAGTCATCACACCTGAAGACAGCCTTGGTGCCGTAACATTTGAGATAGCCTTTACTGACCTGGCAGACAATGTCGGCATTCCAGTTACTGCTGTTACCGGCAGCGGTACCGGCGTCACTATCAGTCAGACAGTGCAGTATGATCTTGCTGTAAAGGGCGATGGAATCAGAGTTAAAATTAACGGAGTGTTTGCAGAGAGAACATACCATGAATGGTCCACATCACATTGCGATGTTCCTGACGGCAATGACTGCGTTGATGATATTGCCCGAGGGTACAGCAAGGGCAGCGGCAGAGTCGTCATAGACATTGTCGATGATGATAATAATTTTGCCGATCAGAGACATGTATCAGTCAGTGTAAAAATACCAAACACTGAGGATGCATTGTATTCTACGGACTTTATAGTGCAGGTGGTAAATGGCGAGATAGTGCACGAGCCGGACATGTCTGGTGTCATTCCACAACCTGGAAACTCTGGAGGTAATAGTAATAGTAATAATAATAATAATAACAGCAACAACAACGGTGATGATGGTGACTCTAAAACCGGTTCACCATCAACAATCACTACAAAACCAACACCCTCAGACCGATTACTCAAGAACTTTATTGCAACAGAATCTGATTCAGATGTAATAAAACAAACAGACACAGCAGCAATAATAACTGCAATAATAACTGCAACTGAACCAACAACTGCAACTGCAACTGCAACTGCAACTGAACCAACAACTGCAACTGCAACTGCAACTGCAACTGCAACTGAACCAACTACAACAGCAACAGCAACAGCAACTGCAACTGCAACTGCAACTCCAGATACAGCAACTCCAACTAAATCAATAACAACTACAACAACTCCAGATACAACAGCAGATACAGATGCAACAACTCCAACAACTTTAGAACCAGCAGCATCACCTTCAGATACAACTCTAAAAAACTCTAATGATGATGACTTTAAAACCAGACCCACATTTGGAATATCAGGGCAGACATTCACCCAAATTGTGGACTGTGGCTATTCCATGGACGGGGTCTGCACTGACGTAACAGAGTACCATGTCGATTATGACAGAAAGATAATTCAGACGGGAACTGCACATGACTTTGCACTAAAGGCATATGCACAAAACGGAATGAAGAGCTTTGTCATAGGCTTTGGTGTGAATGAGGTGGGAGCACCAGCCTCAGAGTCAGAAGCATCCATTACTGTAAATCTGGGCAGGGATTACACATTAGACTCTACATACACGATAGACTCTGTAGAGTATGACAATGATGAGAATGTGATAGGCGAGAATGCCACATTTGCAGTGTCTGGTGTTTCATGTGGTGGTGGTAGTGGTGATAATAATGATAATAACAATGGCATAATCCAAAAGGACCAAATCCAGTGCACCCAGCTTTTAATTGACGGGGTACTATTCCGAGAGGCAATGTATGACGAGCCATTCATGATAGAGGCAGTTGATGCCAAGAGAAAGGTAATCACACACTACATGAATGAGGGCCTGCAGGTAACTGGAGAGTCCATAAACGAGCCTCCAACCCACAAGTTCTCAAGCAAGAAAACATCCCAGTCTGATGCAGTAATACTGGAACTGGTACGAACTGACAAGCTAGGCAACATTTGGACTGACCAGTTTGGATACACGTGGAGTGCAGACACGCCTGATGAGTGGTATTACGTGGTTGGACCGGCACCTGATAATTCCAGTGCATGTGACAGTGTGGATCACAGGGCATGTGATGCGTTTGCAGCCAAAGTGAGGTGGCATAATGGTAACATGGAGTCCCTGCGTGATTCAATGTATGGTGATTTGTACGGAGCAGCAGCTGCCAAGCCCTTTGATGACTTGGATGATGCAGTAACATTTCTGATAACTCCCGGCGAGTCTCGGACGCAGTTCCTCGATGAGAATACCATGATGTGGATTCGCAACTAGATAGTCCACCGGCTTTTTTTTGTGGTTGTAGTAGTTGTAGTTGTAGTTGTAGTTGTAGTTGTAGTAGTTGTTTGCCTCAGTTATGGATGGATGAGGACACATGCTGCTGCCGTATTCTAAAGGAAACCCGTTTCTCTTCCTCATCTGTTGCAACTAATTTGCATATATCCTCATCTGGAGAAAGTCCATATCTACAATCAAGCTGCACACCAGATGCAGCTTTAGACTTTGACCTTGACAGAAACAACTCATCTCCGCAGGGAATCGCATTCCTGGATGATAAGCTATGGGTATCTGATACTTGAGATGACAGTCTACGCATGTTGTATTCCAAAAGAGAATCAATTCCTCCAACAACAACAACCCTACGTGTCATTCTGTTAGATATATCACTAGTCTGGGATTCAACACATGCAGGATAACTGTCACAACTCGAGTAAGCTGAAATTTTACAGATGCAGATAATGTGAATGTTTTATAAATACATGTCATAATTAGCGTTTATATGAAATATGTCACATCTGTTGCAATACTGGCAATTTTTGTTGTTTTGGGCGTAACTCTGGCTGGCATGGCAGAAATTAACATTGCACTAGCACAAACTCCATCAGATAACAGAGCCCCGGAATTTATTCTTGCCCAACCTTACGTCGAGATACATACAGAAGGATATCTATTTGATACCGTAATTGACGCATACATACTATGTTATGATTACCCTGATCGTATTTCTGGTGTGGGGGATAAATTAAATGTAAACCTTGTACATAATGCGACTAGTATTGAATATACAGGACCATTAAATGGATATCCTAATGATACATTTGTTATAAGATACACCTGTACTGATATGGCAGGACATTCCATAGTTTTTGACCAGACAGTAGATTCTAAATTTGCCAGATCATTTCCCACTTATTCTGATACACGACCTCCAATTTTTGAAGGTAGAGGCAACATCCATGTTCCGCCATACAAAGTTGATGCTTTTCAAAATGGTACATACAAGCCACCTTCCTGTTATGATCTTCATGAATCATACTCTCACAAATTTCACCCAACTGGTTCTTTTGCCTCAACGTATGATCCGGCAGATATTGACTTGAGCACTTTGGGCACATATGAAGTGGAACTAACCTGTACTGATACGGCTGGAAACACATCTGCTGCAAAACAACTAGTGTTAGTAATTGCTTATGTTGATGATTTTCCACCTGAGAACACATTTGTTTTTGGTTTTGATTTTGAAACAGTTGACATAGAGCTTGATGATAATTATCCTACTGGCAATATGATTTCTTTTTGTGCTGATTATCCAGATCCAGAAACTGGATTGCACACAGGCCCTGGTAACTTTCCTGCTATTTTTAGTCCAGCTGTAGATACATCTGTTCCAGGAACTTATCAAGTGGATTGGTATTGTGAGGATGATGCTGAAAACAGGTCTCCCGTATTTGCCTCTCACACTGTCCATGTTTTGAATTCTGATGGTGATCGTGTTGATACGACAGCACCAACACTGACTTTAGTATCCATAGAATCTGATAATGCAAATGATACAACTTTGGCTATATCTGGCAATACTGTCACACTAAGCTTTACCTCATCTGAGGATATACTGGAACCTGTTGTAACCATTAATGGAGCTGTATCTACTGCAGTTACTGGAAGTGATAAGACTTTTTGGGTTGCTAGAAAAACAATTACATCTGCAGATACTGATGGCAATGCTGTAACGTTTACCATAAATTATTCTGGTTTAGCTTCAAATCCTGGTGCTCAGGTTACTGGTACTACTGATGGTACCAGTGTTACTATTGATACAACAGCTCCAACACTAGCTCCCGTATCCATAGAATCTAATAATACAAATACGTCTTTGGCTAAAACTGGTGATATTGTCACATTAATCTTTATCTCTTCTGAACCTATAGAAATACCAGATGTAACCATTAATGAAGCTGCACCTACTACACTTACTGAAAGTGGTGATACTATTTGGAGTGCTACAAGAACAATCACATCTGCAGATCCTAATGGCATTGTAATGTTTGCTATATCTTTTTCTGATTTAGCTTCCAATGACGGTATCCCGGTTACTGGTATTACTGCTGGCTCTAGCGTCACTGTTGATAAAACACTACCACCTTCAGCTAGTCAAGAAATAGACGAAAATAATCTTGGTGTAACCAACACTGGAGGAATCAAGTTTAGCATTGGCGGATTGGATGCATCAACATACTATGAATATTCCACATCAAAATGCGATGTTGCTGACCCTGATGATGATAGCTGTTCAGATTTCACATTTGCAAAGCGCTCTGATAGTAACGGTGTACTTGTCATAATAATGGCCGGTCCGTTTACCAGTGAACAATATGTATTTGCTAATGTAAAAGAAATAGGTAAAGCTGATCCAATATATCATACAGATTTCATAGTACAGGTACAAAATGACGGCATATTCTACTTTGAACCAGTAGTTGTTATAACATCTTAATCCCCAACTCCGATTGAACCAGAACCAGCAACAACAACATCTCAAGATGCCCACAACACTGTTGATGAAATAGCAAGGCAGCTAGAATTTTTAAAAAATCAAATGAAAGCATCAGAACCAGCAATGATACGTCAAGATATTCACAATACTATTGATGAAATAGCAAGGCAGCTAAAAGTATTAAAAAACCAAATGGATCCTAACTTTGATTTGGATTTCTCCAGAGATATGGAGGGAATCGCAGCCTTGGACGGCAAACTCTGGATAACTAATCTTATTGAAGATAAAAAAGTCTACGCATACCATACAAACGTAACAAGGGATGGCACAGAGACACGACAGACAGCAGGCAATAGCAAGCACAGACCCTCCCCCAAAAATAGACTGGTTCTACCGTCTCAACGAGATACCTTCATTTTGGATTAATTGCCACTGGTTGGTGTCATTTGACCCTAACGATATAAAAGACAATTCAGTCTCCTGGAGCAACCCTACGGTCAAATGAGCGTGTAGGGGTGAAACGGCACAAATAATTTCTAAAATTATAGGAGTATCAAAAACTAGCTAAGATTAGACAAAGTAAAGGAACCTTAGCGCCATATGATCCTAGGGTTCATTCCTTGATAACTTTACAGAACCCAAATTAACAGGCGACAGATCAATATAGATCAAAACAAATCAGCACAATTGACAATAGATTTCATCTTGAATCAATATGGTTGATTTCTTATTTTTGATTAATAATATCTCCTATACTGTTTGATTTTCACAAATCGTATTGGATAATATAGACAACATTCAAAGGTATGTTGCTATGTACAAGTGTGAACTGGATCTGAATAATGATTAAAACCAAATGCGATCGATGCGGAACTGATTTAGGTACAGAAAGTAAGAAAACTAAGCAAAAATTTTGTGGCAACTGCAAAAAGAAATTCGGCTTGTATCGCTGATTGTGCTATTCTGCAGGCTTTTTCTCTGCTCTTTTAACACTGTCTTTTTTCCTTCGTGTGCCAAAACTAATCAAAACCAGCAAAAATCCGATTCCAACTAAAATTCCTGACAATAGCTGATAGGCCTGATTTTCATCTTCTGCTATCATCAGATCAACTATCTCCTCTTCGGTCATGCCTGCCTGGCCTAATGGTTGCTCTGCATATGATATGGCAAGTATGATTCCTACAATGATCATTACCATTCCTCCAGACAGGATTCTTTTATCTACTAGGACCATTTTGACATTGATTTGTTTTAATCATATTTAGAGTAATTGGAATTTGATTTGAATGATTTTTTTATATTCTCATAAATTTATCATATTCTGCAAGGTTATCGGATGCTGACTATGGTGCCTAGAGTTTTTTTCTGCAAATGCAATATTCAAAACGCCTCACTACACAAGGAAAATTCTGTTTAATCATAGGTCTCTATAACGCAACAGAACCATTTATCAAAATGTTTTTATTTTATTATTTTTCTTCTCTGAACTATGTATAAGATTGAGGCCATAGTGAGAAATTCTACTTTCTATGCTGTAAAAAAATCCCTAGCTGAATTCGGCATCTCTACTTTTTCTGCATACCAAGTTCAAATTTCTGGAATCCACCCTACTCATACAGGAATGAGATCCAGCATAAGCAATTACATCCCCAAATCAAAAATTGAACTTTTATGTGCAGACAAGGATGAAGCAAAAATCATCGAGATAATTCAAAAATCTGCAAATACTGGAGAAAAAGGTGATGGCATAGTATTGAGCTACAAAATTGATAAATTAATTAAAATTCGTGATGGCCAAACTGATGCTTCTGCCATTGACTGATTCAATATTTTACAAATTATTTTTTTTAAAATCCTTCTGGCGGTCTTTGAACAAAGACATTGCACACCAGCGCATCTGTCTTTTCATCCCTATACTGAACATTACATGAAACAAATTTTCCCTTTAATGCCCGTTCTAGATCCTCTTTTGTCTTTTCTTCGTATTGTGGTTGCTTGGGATCATCAATCTTACTCATAATGACTTTCTCAACTTTTCCATATTGCTCTTGATTGTCTTTTCTTGTATGGCTGACTAGTAACTCAAAAGCATTGTTTGTAAGAATATTCAACACTGCTCCGCCTATCCCGTCTCCCATAGTTGCTGAATTTTTTTTGTTCTATAATTACTTGTTGGCAATACTGATTTCAAAGTCTGGGACTACTAGTCCTTTCTCTTTTGCCATGCCAAACAATCTTCTAATTGATTCCTCACCTGATTCACCCATGTTTACGGTAACTTTGTTTACGTACATTTTTACGAATTTTTCAATCAGACTTTTTTCCTTGCCTCTGGAATACTGCATTGCATACTCTATTGCATCATCAAAGTTCTCGATTCCAAACTCAATTGATGCTTGAAGATACTTGTCAAACTTTACTATTGTTTCCATGCCTAGGTCTGTCTTCATCACATTAATCCCGAGTGGAACCGGCAGACCATTGGTGGTTTTATCCCACCATTTACCAACATCCAAAATTTTGACATTTCCTTCTTGCTCGTAGGACAATTGAGTCTCATGAATTACCAATCCCACATCCACTTTGCCTGACTTTACGGCTTTTGGAATATCGCTGAAATTCATCTCCACATAATCAAATTTCCCAATCATTAGTTGCAATAGTAAAAATGCCGAAGTCATTTTTCCAGGAATTGCGATTTTACATTTTTTTATCTCATCGATTGTCATTTGTTTTTTGGCAGTAACTATTGGGCCATAATTAATTCCAAAACTTCCGCCGCTTCTCAATATTGTATAGCCTGGAATGAAAGCACATGCATGGACTGAAACTGCAGTTACATCAAGTTCCGGATCTGTTGCTTTGCGATTTAGTTTCTCAATATCTTCAATTACGTGATTAACCTTAAACTCTGGAGATGGAACTTTGCCTGTGAACATTCCATAAAACATGAATGCGTCATCAGAATCAGGTGTATGTCCTACAGAAATTTCCATACCTGTTTTCTAAATTCTCGTAATAAATATCCCAACCAGATTAATGCGGTAAAAAATAATTCAATGGGAATTTTTTCCTCTTTGAAAAAAGATTCATGCTGTTTCCAATGCTGTGATCTTCTGGAAGGCTAAGGTTTAATACCTGAATCCCAAGTTTTTCGAATATGGCAAAATTCAAGTCAACTGCTGAGGTGATGAAAATCATCAAGAACAAGGCCAATATTCGTAACTTTGGTGTCATTGCCCACGTTGACCATGGAAAGACTACCATGAGTGATAGCCTTTTGGCATATTCTGGAATTATTGCGCCCTCGGCTGCTGGAAAAGCACTTGCAATGGACTTTGATAAGGAAGAGCAAGAAAGAGGAATTACAATTTACCAGGCAAACGTCACTTTGCTCTTTTCTCAAAAAGATCAAGAATACGTCATTAACATGATTGATACGCCTGGACACGTAGATTTTAGTGGAAGGGTTATTCGAAGCCTTAGGGCAATTGATGGTGCAGTAGTTGTCTGTGATGCAGTAGAAGGCATCATGACTCAAACTGAAACCGTAACTCGAATGGCACTAGAGGAAAGAGTCAGGCCTGTTTTGTTTATCAACAAAGTAGACAGACTCATTAAAGAATTAAGATTGACTCCTGAAAAAATGCAAGCTCAATTAGCAGATGTTGTCTCAACTTTCAATCAACTAATTGACACATATGCAGAACCTGAATACAAAGAAAAATGGAAAGTGTCTATTCAGGATGCCAGTGTGACATTTGGCTCTGCAAAAGATAGATGGGCAATCAATGTTGATTTAATGAAAGAGCGTGGAATTACATTCAAGGATGTAATTGATGCATATACTAGTGAAAAGGTTTCAGACCTTGTAGAGAAAGCACCGCTAGCTGATGCAGTGCTTGGAATGGTTGTAAAACATCATCCGGCACCACAAGATGCAATCAAGTATAGAATTCCGCAAATCTGGAAGGGTGATTTGGAATCCGATGTTGGCAAGGCACTACTTGCAGGGTCTGATGATGGTCCGACAATTATGATGGTTGTAAACATGGTTTTAGATCCTGCTGCAGGTCCTGTGGCAATTGGGCGATTATTTTCTGGCACTATCAAAGACGGTCAAACACTCCACATCATAGATGAAAAAAGAGAGGGACGTGTACAATCTGTCAATTTCTTTATGGGTAACCAAAGAGAACAAGTCGGTGAACTGGGAGCCGGAAACATTCCGGCCTTGCTGGGATTGACCGAGTGCAGGGCAGGCAATACATTATCATCAGTTAAGGGAATTCCAATGTTTGAAGGAGTCAAATATGTTTCAGAACCTGTAGTTCAAATTGCAATTGAGCCAAAACATCCTAAAGATTTACCAAAACTTGTAGATATTCTAAAACAACTGACCATTGAGGATCCAAACCTCGTTGTAAAAATTGACGAGGAAAGTGGCGAGACTATTGTTGCCGGAATGGGTGTGCTGCACCTAGATGTTGCAGTGCATAGGATTCAAGATGCAAAATGTGAAATTATAACTTCAGAGCCTTTGATTAACTATAGGGAAACTGTCAAAGGTGGATGTGAGCCAGTCATGGCAAAATCTCCAAACAGACACAACAAGATTTTCATGAAAGTCGAGCCGTTGGAGCCGGCAATTGCAAACATGTTGAGAACCGGTGAGATCAGTGACCTCAAAGACAAGAAAGTAGTTTCTGATTTACTAAAAGAGAATGGATGGGATACTGATACAATAAAGAGAGTTATGAAATTTGATGCACGTGGCAATGTTTTGATTAACGGAACTAAAGGTGTCCAGTTTGTTCAAGAGTCAACTGACTCTCTTAACTCTGGATTTGAGGAAGTAATGAAAGAGGGCCCTCTATGTAAGGAGCAGATGAGGAATTGCAAGTTTATCTTTACTCACTTTGTTCCTCACGAAGACACGGCACACAGAGGCTTGTCCCAGTTAGGTCCAGCATCAAGACGTGCATGTATGGGCGCACTACTCACTGCAGGTACTGCCGTTTTAGAGCCAACCTTGGCCATTGAAGTTCGTGTCCCAACTGATTTGGTTGGAAACGTTGCAACAATACTTTCTGGTAAACGTGGCAAAGTACTTGACATGTCACAAAAAGGCGCATCAAGTATTGTAATTGGTGAGATTCCAGCTTCTGAGACATTTACACTGTCTGAGGCAATGAGGGGACAGACTGCAGGACGTGCAACATGGAACACTTCCTTTAAAGAATGGACTGAAGTTCCAAAATTAATGCTGGGTTCGGCCGTTGCTGAAATTAGAAAGAGAAAAGGATTGGCACCAGACCCACCAGGTATTGGCGAATTTATCGATAAAGTCTAAATCTATTTTTTGTATAAATTTAATTTTTATTTATTTAAATTCTTTCCTTTGTTTCTATAATCTAAATCACAAAATGTTTGTTCATCTGCACAAACAAAATCCATGTTTGTTCATCTGAGCAAATATTTTCCAATGTTACCTTGTGCCTAAATAACTCATTATTTACCATTAATTGACATTCATTACCATTCACTACCAATACTATATATACCACTTATACGACAAAATCATATGAGTACACAATCTCAATCAAGCGATGCATTTGCAATGTACAAGCAAAATGTACAGAAATACTTTGAAAATATTTCAAAACTAACACCACAATATTTTCAATCTGTTACAGAATTGCAAGACGAATGTATGAAAACATGCCAGAAAACAATTACCGCCACAGTTTCAATGCAACAAGAATTTGCAAAAAAATCTGGGCTACACACTGAAGTTCCAGGTGCTGCAAAAACTGCAATCATTGATGCAAACAAGCAAATTGTTCAGGCAAGTACAGTAAATAATCAATTTGTAAAAACTGCAATTGATGCAACTGTACAAAATTTCAAAACATTTAACGACAACGTTAATGCCTTTGCTGAACTAAACAAAAACATTATCCAATCTTGGATAACTCCTTTTACACTAAAAAACTAGTGTAACTGATTTCTTTTTTTATTTTAAAATATTCATGAAATTTGTTGATCACTCATCAAACTCTACGGTGTGTTAGGTGATCTGTCTTTACAAATTTGTATTCAACCCCGATGGATGATTTCTCTGTGAATCATCTGAGAGGTGTGATGTGCCTTTGTTTGTCTGGTAACTGCCAGCAGAACTTCCTATTGCAGTGGCATACAAATCCTTGGGGTCAATTCCAGTTTGTTCACTGGATGTTTTTTTACTTTTTTTGTCATTCCAGATAAAAAAGTCAGGCAGCTATTGCCACACCTACTACAGAGACTGTATACATCATGGGAGCCTGTGGATCATCTTTTTCACCTACTGATGATACATAGTCAGTTACAGGAGATACCTCGGTACTTTCAAGGGAACTCTCTTTGACATATCCCTCAATCACTATGGTTCCATCATCTTGGGATTCAATTGAGCGTATGGTGTATTTTTCCCCATCAATCGCAAATGATTCTGTAGTCTCTGTCTTGGCAGAATCAGGCGTACTGTGCAAATTCCCATCGAATAGTTTGCAATTATCGTGCCTAAGAATCCAAATCTTGCAGTTTCACTCATTTTTGCAGTAGGATCAAACATTGATTCCCATTTTGAAAGTGGCAATTTCAATAGGCCTGAGGCATCAAGCAATTCCAAATCCAATAGTTTCATCGCATCTGATTCTGAAACGCACTTACCATTTGAGGCATTTTGATAAATGCAGACATTGGAGAGTTTACATCAAATGAACTTAGTTCCATCTCTTGGAATTTTTCCATCAATTTCAAATCCTCTCCATTGTGAACCAAGTACAGATTCTGAAACAAAATGACCTTGCATGGTTGGATGTGGCACAATTTTATATTCAATTGATGCTGATTCTTTTTGTGGTGCAACTATAACTGAATACTCTTTCCTGAAATGCCAGTTACTTTGAGAAATGATTTTCCTTGAAATTCAGGGTTTATCTTATCCATCAGAATTTTCCCGTTTTGAGAATCAATGTTAAATGTAATTTTTTGCTGAGATTCTCCAAATAATCCCCTGATAGTTTGCTGTCTTCAGAATATTGAAACGATACAACTCTTGTAAATGTGTAGATGGACAAATTCTTCAGATCCTTTAGGGATTGCAGCATCTAGTTGGACTGTATGTGCCTGGTATGACAAAGGCAATCATTACTATCATTGCAATTATTGAAAAATATTTTGCCGACATGTATTGTTAGTGGGTTTATTCTATAAAGCAAGAATAAAAAATTATTTTCTTTGAGAAAACGCTTTTGTTTTTTTATATCATGTGAATAATACTCCTTCATGCAAAAACTCACACTCCTTTCTGGGATGTTTATTGCTGGACTAGCAGTTACATTTGTACAACCTGCTTTTGCACAGTATGATGTTTCAGATAAGGGCATATACCAAGGAATGGAAACTTCAAAAAATAAAGTTGAAATTGCAACAAGGGATGACGCGTTAGGTTCTGGCACTCCTGTCTTTGCTGCAGATGGGGTACTTGGGGCATCAATTCTTTCAGCAGGAATTTTTGGAGGAATAGCTGGAATGCTCTTCATTCGAGGAAAAAAAGGAAAATACACTGCAATGGGAAGGGGATAATCCCCTCTTTTTGTGCCTGATTTTCTTTGAATATTTAAAGAAAATTGTTTTTCTCAGAAAAAAGAAAAAGTAGTATTTCTTAAGTATCATTTTGACGTATTGTTTGGTGATGCCAAACCAGTTCTCCCAACTATTATGCATGGATACAATAAGAAATGCAAATAATCATCTAGAGCCAGGACAACGTACGATGCTTGCTTGTGAGAACAAGATTCCAGAGTCTAGTGCAAAGGCTGCATTGTCAATACTAAAAGATCATGATTTTGCACTATGGATTGAACTTTATGAACACAACCTGGCTGAAAAAATAATTGGAATCTATTCTGATTCGGTGAAACGCCAAATTCTTTTGCTAATAGACAGTCCTATTTCAAAAGATGAGTTGTTAAATCAGTGTGGAGCTTCTCAATCTTCAGTTTATCGAAAGTTCAATGAGTTGTTGCAAGATGGTTTTATTTTACCAGTAGGATACACGAAATCTTCAAAACGTGTACGACTGTATGACAAAATAATCTCAAAGGCTGAGTTTAGCGTTTCTACAAAAATAAGCCAAATTCGACTTCAGGTAAACTTGTCACGTTTGCCAAAACGCCCAATAGGGGAGAAGGCCATTTATCCATGACCTCGATGGAGACTCTCCTTGCTACTTCCTTTGAAAAAAAGTTCACTGACTTTGTTGGAGATGTAGAAATTACAAAAATCAAAGATGCTGTTTTTGAACAATACCATATGACTTTGTTATCTTCTGTCAGGGATTTTGAAAAATTCCAATCAATCACTAGTCAAGTTTTGGGAGATATTGGAACCCCATTAATTAAAAAAACTTTGGAATCCATTTGCAGTATTGAATCAAAGTCAGGGCATGTCCTTGAAATTAAAGATAAATCATTGAAAAATACCATTCTTACGTCCTTTGAAGATGATGTAAAAAAACAAATTTTAGATATTGCATTTGACTATCCCTTAACTCTATGGGAAATTGTATCTAGAACTAACATTGAACCTGGAATTATTTCCCAAAATATCTCACAACTGATATCTCATGGTCTACTTGCAACTAGTGATTTGGAAGATTCTGAAAATAACAAAAAATATTGTTCTGTAATTGATAATTTCTCAGTCAAAATTGAAGGTGATGAATTTCACATGTATGTCACAATCAATGAAATTGCAAATGCGGACCCTCTGAGAATTATTTGCTAGCCTAGTATTTTTAGAAGAGCTTATCTCTTGGACATCTAAACTAATTTTGAATCTTTACGGTAAAAAATTACTGGACAAAATACTTTAAAAAAGAGCTTGTTGAAGAAGAATACATCCCTCCTGCAAACATCATCTGAGGATATGCTGTTTTTTTCTTGGAGTAATTTTCACGGGTTGTTTTGGTGTTGAAACACGTTCTGTTTTTTGAATAATGTCTGATTTTAGAGTTGGAATTTTTTCAAAACACTTGGTCATGAAACCAAAAATCATTTCTTTTAATTGATTTCTCTTTTAAATTTATTTGAATTCCACAACTATTGCATTCTATCAAATCTTCTAGGGATACATTCTCAAAGACTGTTTCTGCAGCAACCTCTTTTGGTATCTGATTACATAATTCTATTGATGTACAAACAATCTGATTTTGGTAATTCTTTTTCAGTCTCTAGTCTTTCAATGATATATTTTGTTCGTCTATAATTCTCACAGTCATTTTCTAAACTTTCTTCTAACTTCAAAACTATTTCATTGACTTGCAATTGATTACATTCAGAGTATTTTCAAGTAATGAGTTATGACCAGCCAAAATTCTCCATGATGCCAAAATTTTCTTCCATAGGAACCTCAGACTATATAATTCCGATATGCATAATCCAATACCCATTAATAGATGACCTGTATAATATAGGTCGACCTAGATATGAAAAGTCAATCTGAGCCCAACTCTGAATCATCTGAGCGAGAACGCATTGTATTTCAGATCATACAAGATAATCCTGATTTGCATCATAATGGATTGATAAAATTAATTGTTCCAGAATTTATGGCAAAAACAACTTTTGAAAAAACTCGAGATTCTTTATTGGATAAAGAAATAATTTTTGCAACTACTAGTAGAAATATGAAGTTCTATTCTCCCACTGAAAACTATGAAGAAAAACTATATCATCGCATTGAGAGAAATACCAATTCCTCATATCATGATTTAAAATTGAAAATCAAAAAATTAGACAGTGACTATTCTCACAAAGATGTGGGTGAGAAGATTTCATTGGCAAATTCACTACTGCAAAACCTAATTCGCACAGATGGCGGATTCACCTTGCTGGATTCTGCAAAAAATCCGAAAAAGACACTATATCGTGATGAGCACTTGACCATACAGCAACTGATTAATCATGTTTTTGAATTGATTCGAAAAGACAAAGATTTTGATATTGTTTTCCCGACACTGGTTAGTAATTTGGGAATAATGATGCCTCAAGGTTCATTGGATAAATAGGATTTCATCTAGTTATTTATTCGGGCTTGTTATATGAGATTCAAATGGGATTACTATATACAAAATTTTACATGGATTTTGAGGATGATGAATGGAACCAAATTTCAAACAATCCGATAATTTTTCAAACCATCAAAAGTGACGTTAGTCTTGAAATTGAAGGCACTTCGCACAAGTCTTACAAGCTTCTTTTTAAAGAAGGTGGCAAACTTCACATGTTTAGAGTTACTGGCAAGTTTCGCTTAACATGGGATGATGAGGATTTGCTAAACTCTATAAAATAATAATGGGAATGATGCCTGTATAATGACATGTCTTTAGAAGCAGAAATAAAAATAGTCTTGGATGATTTTGAGTCTGCAAAACCTGAAAAGATTTTTGATATTTTAAACCAAATCAAGCCTCATTTCAAAAGTGAGCTAATTTCAGAATATCTGCAAGGGAAAATCCAGAAAATTCAAGGTTCTGCAGATGAGCAGGATAAAAAGAAACAATGCAAGGCATTGATGCCTTATTTTGATTGGTATCTGCAAGGATTGTAAATTTATTCTGAAAAATTATTTATTTTCACTAGCGCTGTTTTGATAGTTTCCAGATCTTTTCTTCCCTGAACCATATCGCCAATTAATTTGATATAATATTCATGTCCTATATCTTCAGCTTTATGAATATCTGATTCATAGCAAGATAGAGCTTTTTCTAAAAATTCTTTTTCATCTTTTAACTCAAACATGACTTGGGTGCTTTGTAGACTGGTGTGAATTTTTTCGATGACTTTATTGATTTTTGGAACTGTTTTTCTTGCTTGTTGATTTAAAACAGATCCAAACATTCCTGATGAATCTTTTAACTCTGGGCTGTCATTGAGTGTTTTTAACCTATTTTTGTAATGAGCTAGTGATTTTAAAATTATTTCATATCCTCCTTCATCTTTGAGATATATTCCACCCAACCAAATTTTTTCAGTCATTTGTTATTGTGATTTGTAGGAGTTATTATAATTTGATTTCACAAACGAATTCTATTGGATGAATGCCTGGATTCCTATCTCAGGATTAGACGTCAGCGGGTTCTTTGATTGCTGGTTCATTTTTGCTAATCAAATATAGCAAAATTCCTGCAAGTGCCACTCCCATTCCACTGATCCCTCCAAATGTGCCTACATTTTTGATGAATCTTAGTGATTGATTTGACTCTCCTAATTCGATAGAATAAAACATTATCAGGCCTGTTCCAAACATAATGATGCCTACGATAATTATTCCAATAGACATTTTCATACTGTATCTGATTATTTCTGATTAATAAACGACAAAAATATGCGTCCTGATGAACAGAGTAAGCCCTTTTAATTAATTTTGAATTAAAAATTGTATGAATATTTTGTTTCTTTTTTTAGCTTTTGGCATTCTAGTTATGATTCCACTATCTTCTGATGCATTTGCTCAAACCAGTTATGATGTGAATATCCCTACCGGTACTGCAAGTCCTGATTCTCCGTATTTCTGGCAAAGTGAAAAGGATGGTTCTACTAATGGCATCGATTTTACAAGTTTGGCAAAATTATGTATAGTTGAAAGTATGATTTAGGCATAACATGACTAATTGCTTTGGAGTATAAATGTATAAATCAATAATATAATATATTATAGTTATACAGTTATTGCCGTATTCGAATCCTTTGGACTATCTGTGATAGGTAATCAAGGGCTGATGTGGATACGGACTTTTTTATCTAAATACATGTCTCAATTTTTTTTCAAGGACATCTGTAAGATTTATCGAAATTACGCCATCAGGTTCCTTTCCTTTATTATTTGACCCTACAACTAGATCTGACAAGATGTGCGCATACGTTTCATTATCATAGTATGTAGCGCCATTGTTGTGATTTTTATCAGGGATTGAGTTTTTTTGTTCTACAACATCATGGGTGACACCTTCACTGAAAGTGACGTGCCAGAATCTTTCGTTGGTATCGGCGGTCTCGGGTGTCCTTGTTGCGGAACATGACTTGGAACCAAGCCACGCAACTTAAAATATGAAAGGATACATAATAAACGTGAGACAAAAAGATATGGGGTTGATATGATAATTGATTAAAGCACGTAGATTGTTCCTAGTACCTAGCCTTAGCATGTTTTTATTACTCATACCTATAATTGGTATTTTTCTTACATTTATTGTGCTTTACATTTGGTATTCCCGAAATTCTAAAGATATAGAGATATATTTTAAAGGCGGCAAGTATGAAAAGATTGATGATTTTGATAAAGAACTCAAAAAGGCTTTAAAATAACTAGTGTGATCCATGCCACATAATAGGCGAATCTGGTTTCTACAAACTATGATTTGGAATTGATACTTTCAACTGATTTGATTGATGGAAATTTTGTCATTTGAGTTGATGGTGCAAAAATATCTGATTTTGAACAAGTAAAAGAAGAAGAAACAAAGTTTGCAGAATCTGACAAACTCAAAAATTAATAAAAACACAAGAACTAGATCATCTCATAAATGCAAAAGAAGGGCGACTTGAACTAATCAATATCATTGCAGCAGAAAAAGAACTAATGATGAAAAAGACAGAGGATGAAAAATCCCAATTAAAATCTCAAACTGACATGGCAAAACAACTTAAAAAAGAAGAAAAAGCACATGACACTCTTAAAAAGCAACGTGAAAAAATAGACTCTCAAACTAAAATTAAAAATTAAAAACTCAAAGAAAAACAACAAAAACTGAAAAAGCAAATTGCAGAAAAAAACAAAAAATTAAAATCAGTTTCAAAAAAACCTGGTGTAAAAAAGAAAAAAACTGTGACTTTAAAAACTATTAAAAAATAACCCTTTTATTTTTATATGGTGTGATGGTTCTTTAATCTCTTATCTGTATTTTTATGAATAAATCATATTTTCAATTGACTCTTTTATATGATCGAGATGGTGTTGAATAAACTTAATTTTGTCTTGTAAATTGGTTTTATTGAAATATTTGATAGCTTATATTTAGCACATCTTTTTTTAAAATAGAAATGACCGCAAAAAAAGTCGATTTACTTGATGTAGTTCAAAAAATCCTCGAATTAGATCCAAAGATGAGATTTGCAGCAATTATTGATCCAAAGGGCAATATTCGTGAAGCTATTATGAAAGCAGGAAAAACTAACTTAAAAAATCAAAAAGAAGAAGAGCATTTTTGCCAACAAGTTGCACAAAGACGCTCTATGAGAAAAGAATTTGATAGATCTCTTGGTAAAGTTAGATATGTTCATGTTGAAAGGGAAAGGGTATCTCAGATGGTAATTTACACTAAACGAAATATTGTATATTTCACCATGGAGCCTGAAATGCCAATTAGCACCAAAATCAGATTAATTACTAAAATCAAAAAAATCACTATTGACCTCTAGGTTTTTAGTAATTTTAGATTTTTAATATTATGACCTTCTCCAAATATTTTGGTGACTCTAAGATGTTTGAATATGAAAAGTTTTATCGAGATTGTCGACAAGGAAATCGACCTTTTATCAAGGCAAAAATAAATCCCCTACATGGCAATTATTTTGTTCAAATAGATTTGATGACATGTAATTATGAATTATCTGATAAAACACAAAAGCAGATTGCTAAATTAGTGCAGGATGAAATACAGTATGTCAAATCAAATTTAAAATATGTTTTTGAGGGTTTTAGCATTGATAAAGAACTAGCTTGGTTTGATGGGGTATCTTCTGGGCACGTTGATGATTTTTGTAATTCTCTATTTGATTTATCTCAAAAAAATAATCATATTTAAAATCGTATTAAATTTTTTAAAATTTTGTCAATAACTTGGATTTCCTGCTTTCGTTCCTTTATTGTGGATTGGTTCCATTCTTTTGCAAATTCTGATTGTTTGTCCATCTTTTCTAAAATTTCAATATACTTTACAAGGTGAATTTTATAGTCATGAAGCATATCTAGATGCTTGTTGTGATTTTTCTCAGTTGGTGTGACCATTCCATTCCTCTTCTGTGGTGTCTGGGAACATGTCTCTTATTCGCTTTTTATCTTTCTCCATTGCATCAATTCTATTGTTTAGATGACTTTTAACTGCTGGTTCCCCTTCCTGTTCTTTTTCATTTTGAATATCTAGGATGACTTTTGATAGTGATTTGTAATATGACATGTGATTTTTTTTAGATTCTTCTGATGTATCTTCTTCTTTTACATCCAATGTATTTTGTAATATTATTGAAAATAAGTATTTGACGGTATTCAAAATTTATGACGTACGTAATCCTAATCCGCTTAAGATAATTATTCATATTGGAGATTCATGGATCATAATGAGATTCTCACTAGAGAAAGGGATTCTTTGAGAGGACCCAGCATATGCTAGAGGATCGTAAAGAATGAAAAAATAGTAACATGTCCTAAATGTGGCTATCAAATGGCGACATCCAAGACCGTCAGAATCCAATGTAGTAGGTGCTACAGCCAGATACATTTAGAAAATTACATAGACCGTAGAAAGAAATAATTTTCTTTCTTTATTTTTTATCCAATAATTTTACAAAACTTCTATTTTATCTATTTTTAAATTAATATTCATTGTCCAAAGTCGAAATATCCAAGCTGCCAAAATCGCTGACGATTGGTGAGAAAAAATTAAAACTTGAGGAAAAACTTGGATATAAAATTACTCTATCATCGGCAAATGAAATAGACGATTTATTTTAAAATCAATTTCATGGGACTGATTTGTCATTTTATTACGAGACTTGAAAATAGAAAAATCATGCCCGTTTTAAATCCAAAGGATATGTAAAACACCAGGAATTAGAGAAATAGAATGAAAAATGTATTGATTGATCAAAATTGTAAGTGGTTAGTAAATGAAGATGCAAAAAAATATCTAGAAAATTATGATAAAATATTCGTAGTTGGGGTTGATTTGAAGCAAAGAGATTATGATGAGACGTTAGCAACATTTTGTAAAGATAATGATTGTGAGTTACTGACCGCTGACAATCGTGCATACACTCATTTTTTTAGTGAGAAAAAAATTAAGAATATTCAACTTTCTCAATTTATTTATGAAGACAAGGCAGATAGGCCAATCTATCTTGTTAAGATTGTAGACTAGTTTACGTTCTTTGTGTCAATATGTGATATTCTTAAATTTGCAAGAACTTCATTTAGGAAATTATCTTCCTCTTGATGCGTAATATTGGTCATTATTGATTCCCAGCAATCATTTATCTTTCTAATTATTTGCGAATACATTTTATCTTTCTTAAAAGCAGGATAATATGACAATAATTTCATTATCCCGTCAGTTGATTGAACTATGTGTATCTGATGAATAATGGACCTTAACCTTTCATGATATGAGAATTTCTCTTCTTTTATCGTGATTTCAAAACTGCTAATTTCCTCAAAAATTATTTCTATTTCTTTGTGCAAATTTTTTAGTTGGTTGTTTACTGATTCTGAGAGATTAATTAGCTCATATTCGATGTGAGATCTACTGTGAACTTTTTTATCTATTTCACCTGCTTCAACTAGTGCGCTGATTTCTCTATAGACTATTTTTTCATTGCCTACTTTTTCTATTACTCTTTTAGCTAGTTCTGTACCTCTTATTCTTCCATTTTCGTTTAGTATTCTAATAATTTCGGTTTTAATTATATCTGAATTTTTGTCCATAATTTCTCCTAGAATTTATTTGTGATATTTCTCTAGTACTGCTTTTTCCCCAATCTCGTTAATCTCTTTTACTAGTTCTTTTAATATTTTAATTCCTTTTTTTATTGGCTCTTTTTCTAAACTTTTGTATTCTAATTTCTGCTTGAGTACCCTTCTTTCGTTATTTACAAAACTCAACAGTGGGACATTTTCTCCCATGTTTAGATTTATGAAAAAATCAATGTATTCTTTAGTTGATTTTATTGCCATGCTTTGTAGTCTTTATTCTAGTATTTGTTTGAAGTTATCTGATTAGGTTTATTTACGATTTTGATTACTTTTGATTATGGATAGTTGTGATAGGCGTGTTCGTGCCTATAAAAATGGCAAAACCTTTGATCAATGTAGGGATATTGCAGAATCCATGAATCCTGATTTTAAAAAATTCATTGAGGATAATGGCAAAGTTCTATGGGCTGAAATTTTAGATAAAGTTGATCATGATGAAATCATTTACAAGCTAACTTTGAAATTTTTAAGGCGTGATGGATATGATATTGGAAATCACAAAATTCCCGAAGTCAAAAAGTTTTAGGGATTAATTTTACAGCTTCCGTCTGCATTACGTAGTTTTTTTGCCATGATGTATGGCGTTACAAGTAATATTGGTATTGAAATTGCAATGAAAAATGTTTGTAACTGTGTCAATGCAATTGATAGTGCTATTCCACTTGCTGCTCCGATGAACACTGACAAAAATGTCCCTGCACAAGTTGGACATGCTATGAATAACCCTGCTATAGCTCCAATTGAACTTGCACCTCTTCCTTTTTTGGAAATTGTATATGCGTTAACTGCAATTGATGCGTTTAATCCTACTAGATATGACACAATAATTTGCAATACAAGATTAATTGGAATTATGTTCAGCCCTATGTGCTCTGTTAGGTAAATGACTATTTGTGGCATATATCCTGGTTCATCACAGCACGGTGCAACAAAACCTGATGGTATTGTAGCTCCATAATGATATGAAAAAGTAACTTCTGGTTGATACACCAATGTTCCTGAAACTAGCGAAAAAAATATTCCATACCCTACAAATACTGTAACGAAGATTTTTCGAGATTTAGAATTCCACGTGGTTAAAGCAATTATTGAGGAAAGATCTTTTCCTTTATTTTCTACTTTTTCTCTATGGTACCGATACATTCCAAAAGCAATAGCTCCAAAGGATACTAGTAAAATCACATAAAACCCATGAGCGATTCTTTGTATGGGATCAATTGCACTTGGAGTTAATAGTTCAGAATCCTGATATCTGCCATACATCAAGAATAAAATTCCAATAGTTACAAATCCCAGTATGATTAGTTTCTTCCCTTGATTGGTACTATTTTTGTTTTCCACAGCCATGATCTTTTTCTATGAAAACAATTCCATTTTAGCTTAATTTGGGAACAAAAATGTATATAATTGCAATTATTTCCAACCTTCCAAAGATCATCAAAAATCCTAAAACAACTTTTGTTGCAGGATCCGTATCAAAGTCAATCACTCCTGCAGATAACCCTCCTGTGGTGATTACACCGGCTGCTTCAAAAAATGCAACTCGGAATGGAACATCTTCTATTTCTGCAAGATGCAATCCTGTAATTGCTGAAATTACTGGAAACAATGCCAATATGATAAGAGTTGATATGACTTCTTTTTTTGCTTGACTTGAGAGTTTTGCTCTTTTCGCTTTACTAAGTAATGCCCTGACATCTCTGAGGTGGAACAGTCTGAATATCTTCAAACCTCCTGCAGTTGAAAATCCACAGCCACCAATGAACATCAAGGTTATCAGAATTGCGTGTGCTCCACCGTTTAATCCTGCAAGGCTTTCTTGCTGCAGTCCTGCAGTTGTACTAGCTGATACTGAATAAAATGCACTTAACAATGGATCTAGACCGCTAATTCCAATAAACAACACAGTTGCACTTGCTAAAATTGCAAAGTATGCCAAAACTTCTTTTCCAAGTTTTGGAGATAGGAATTTTTTTCTTACAAATGCATAATGGAATGTAAATGGTAGTGCTCCTAGTATCATTGCACCCATTAAGATGACATGTTCTTGCCATAGCAATCCGTCAAGAATTGTAGATGTGGGCAAGAATCCTCCCGTTGCAAGCGTACTCATAGCTAATGAAAAATTATCAATAATGTTCCCCTCATTGAATATGTGTAGCAATGATGCTACAATTACAATATAAATTGAAAAGATGACTGTAATGGTTAAGAACAGTTCTTTCATGTGAAGTGTCCTTCCTGAAATAAAACCTCTCATTGATTGTAATTTTGATTCTGGATAAAATGCGGTAATTACCAAGTAAATGAAACTCATTCCTCCTACAAGTTGGGTGTAACTTCTGAAAAATGTGAAACTTTGTGTAAGTTTTTCTGGTTCATCAAACAAAGAAATTCCCCCTGTGGTAAATCCTGCAGCACTGGAAAAGAACGCATTACTGAATACCTCTACACTAGTTTCATCGCTTGGAAATACGTACAGATACGGAATGGTTCCAAACAATGATAGCAAAAACAGGCTCGAAAACACCAAAATTGATGCTTGCTGAAGATTCAAACTTGATTTTTCCCCATAAGAATTCAAAAAGAATCCTGTAACCAGTAAGAGTACTGTTGTAAGATAAATCCCTGTGGCAGTCAACGGGTCTTCTAACAATGTTGAAACAATCGCTGGTACCAGCAATAATACTCCGGCAAATTGTAATACAAAACCCAGATTACCTAAAATTGCTTTTACAGGTGGACTAAGTAGACGAGGCGCAGTAGCTGTTGCGTCTCGTATGACATTTGCAATCGTTGTTTGCAAAATCATGCCCATCACTTGATTTTTCTTTGACAGTACGGGAAGTTTTCTAATGTTGTTATCTCGCATTTTATGCAATGCATCTTGTAACGTTGATTTTTCATTAATTGTGATAAGTGGCGTACTCATAATCTCTTTTAGTGTGGTCGCTTCTGCGTAAACTGTAACATCGCTAACTTTACTTAGGATGTCCTCATCTGTAACAATTCCAACAGGAAAATCATTTTCATCTGTAACAATAATGTCATCTGTTTCATAGTGACGCAGCATTCTTGCAGCTTCCCTAGTTTGTGTGTTTAATCCCAGAATTAGTACATCTTTGTCCATGTAGTTTGTTACGTATTTACTTAGAACATATGATACTGCGCGTTCCGGATTAGTTGACAATAAGCTTACCTTAGCTGGGGATTTTAAATAATTTGGGGTTATGCGTAACTATTGATCGTTGAAAAATAATTTACTTGTTCTTGTTTTTGAATTTGATCTCGATAATTTGCTATCTTTATAAGCATTAAAGAGAAAGTTATGCGTAATACCATGGAAATTGATCAAGCACCAGAGCCTGATTATGACTCTGTAAAAATTAATTATGTTGGGTTTGTTGACCCTTATGCTATTGAGGGAATGGTTGTTTTAAAAGCTGATAATGGCAAAGAATTTCACATGAGGGCATTTTCTGGAGAAGTTGCAAAACACATCTCAAGTTTTGGTGAAACTGAAGGTGAGGCCGCCCCATCAATTTACAAGATGATTGAAGAAATTTGTGAGCAAAATGAACTGGTTCTAGTTAAAGTCAAAATTTATGAAAGTGGATCTGTACTGCGTGCAAATCTGTACTTTACAGGCAAGAAAGACCTTGTATTGAGAAATTATCGCGCTTCAGATGCCATGGCATTAGGTATATTTTACAATATTCCAATTCTAGTTAGAAAAAATCTTCTAAAAGAAAGTATGGAAGCTGAATAGAATTACTATTAATCAGAATAGTTTTTCTTCTAGTATGCTGATTGTGTATTATGTATGAGCAAGAACAATTAATGGATAATCTACTTAATGTTGATCTTGAGATAATTGATGTGTTCGAGAATTACATCAAGGACTTTGGGATTCTGAATCCATGAAATAACAAGTAGGGGACTTGCTGAAAATTCGTGATGAAATGGTGCAGCAGTTAATACCTCTCAAGGGAGATGGCCATTCTTGTGATTGTGGTCATGATCATGCACACATGAATAGTTAGTTTAGCTCTTCAAAAAAATTATCTGGAAATTTCTTTTTGATTTTTGAAATTTCTGTCTTGTAATTTTGAATCTTTAATTGGATCTCTTCTTTTTCTTTCCCTTGAAGTAAATCTTTCTCTTTTTCTAATTTTAAAACTTGATTTGTTAATGTCCTGTACATTATTGAAAATTCTGGAAAATTTTCTGGTAGTTCTTCACCCATGGATAGATTAAATATGCATCCCACTAATACTGGTTATGAAATTTTTATTACTTTCTTTACTTGTTATTGTATCTGGAATGGGTGTGGCATTTGCTGATCCTATAACTGTCCTGACATCCTCTGAAGATAAAATTCATTTTGTAGATGAACAAATTATGATAATGGCTGATATCTCAAATAGTCAAGACACTTCAAAATTTTGCATATATTACACAAGTGAGAAATAATGATTATCTATGACCGTAAATGTTCGTGAACAGCAAACATGATTAATTAAAATTTGCTTCATAATTCGGCAATACTCATCATCTATCAGTTTTAGCTTAGAGGTTGATTAATCATCAGCATTGTTTCTTGTGATCTCTAGAATATATTATGATTCAATCTCAAAATCAGAACCTTTTTCACATGATGGAATTTCATTATAGTGATGACAAATTTTGAAAAAATCTACCAACGTGTAGCAGAACAGATAGTTCAAAGGTGTCATGGGGCAATCAAAATAACTAAACACGGAAAAATAATTAAAGTTTATGATACGAAACGGCATATTTGGAGTGATGGGCTGGCAGGATTGATAATTAAAGAGGAAGCCAAGAATGCAGATTTACGTGAGTGGGAAGTTGCTAGGTGCATTAGACCTCGTATAATTGCAATGCTTCTTGAAGATAAGAAAGGGTTACTATCAACACGTTTAGCTCCCGACAGTGCAGAAAACCAAACTAGAAAAAGATTATCAAACAAAAAATTCACTGTTAAAAAACCGACAACAAAAAAGTCGACTGCAAGGAAATCTTAAAGTCAATAAACGACTTTTCTTATCAAATATGGCTCTTTCAGCATTATCATATCATCTCTAATTGATGATAATTCAACTTGCTTGAGATTGTGATTTGTAATTACTATTAATGCCTCACATCTGGAGCATAGTATTGTTTTTCCACTTGATCTTTCTTCTCTGATCACATCTTTTTCCAATCTATCTTCTTTTTGACATGTGGGGCATAGTTTGGGTTCTTTGAGTATTGTGATTATTTCCTTTATGAAAATACTTTTTCTCATATTGGATGATTTGTCAGGCCACTAAAGAATTGTATTGTTAATTGGTATCAGCAATCCATTTTGAATGTCAAACCGCTTTAATCATTCAAAATTAGATCGAATGGTATTCAGTATATTTCCAATCTAACCAACTAACACTATTTGATGAATTTTCTTGAAAATATATTTTTATAAATTTGAACTGGTTGGCATATTTTTCATTAATTGATTTTAGAAATCCTGTTTTTACCGGTAGTAATTCTTTGCATTTTATTGGGAATTATAGTTGATATACATAAATTACAATTTACAATATATTCGAGTGTTTATTGAAATAAATCATACTAAATCTTAAATAGTTATTTGTCTTATACTGTATGATGTCGTTAGTTATAAAATCTGGCGATTAGATAGCGCTGCCCCGCAGAACAAAGAAAGGCCATCAGGCGTTTAGACGTTTGACCACGAGAGGGAATCTCTCAGAGTTCTGCAGTTAGGGGTTTGCGCCTTTTCATTTTCCTTAAAATATTTTCTCATTTGGCTTTTCTAGATCTTGGCTTTGTTCTCAAAACTGCCTTGCAACAAATACATCTGATATCTTCTGAGGTGAAAAAAACCCCACAATATGTACATCTTTTTTGGCCAATTTCATATCTGATTTTATTTGAGACTGACTCTGCTTTATGCATCTCACAAATACCTCTACACGTTCTGCCCATGATCCTTCCTTGACTTTAATGATATTTGAATAGAACGCCATTTTCCATTTGGTGATAATTTTTGGATTGTTCTGAGAATTTTAGACATGTTCTTTATGTGACAATTTCATCTAAACGGTCTTCTTCTTGTGCCCGTTTAATTTCCATTGCGATTCTTCGTCCAACCCCGAATGTTTGTCCGTACTGATATTTTGTATATGGACTGGTGGTGGCCACAATTGGATTTCCTGGAACTCTTAGTGACACGTCATACACTACTAATTCCAAATCTCTGGTAATTACACTTTGTAATGAGAATGGTCCTATGATTCCAGGTGCATATTCTTTTTTTACTGCGGCTACAAATTTGTCCCCCATTTTGAGTACTTTTTCAAGTAATGATTCTCTAATGCTTGCAGGAGTGTGTCCTACCTCGATATTTTGTAAATCAATATCCATTTCTAATTGCTCTTTTGCTGGAAGTGCATTGTAATCGTGAATATTAGTTTGCAATCTTCGCTCAATTCCAATAAAATCAACTTGATTTGAAATTGGCGTGTGGAAGAAATTAAAATTCATGTATGTGCCAATTGCTAGTTCCTCGATGCTTGCTTTTTCAAGATCTTTTCTGGCAATTATTCCCTGTTTGATTTTTTCCTCAGATTTTTTTACATAATCTTTGTATGATGAAACTGTAAAGAATGCTCTTTCTAATGGCCTCTTTTTCTCTTGAACTTTAACAATACATGGCTTGTTGATTTGCTTAGGATCCTTGAATAACTTTGGATATTTTATTCTGGCTTTTTCTAATAGATAGTATTGCCCTTTTCTGGCAGTTCTTTCTTCTGCTTGGAATAATCTCCTATTTCCAAAAATTGGCACTTTGAATGAATTCTCAATTGCTTTGTATCCAAGATATACTGTAAGTGATCTGTGCGGAACTATGATTGTGCTTGAATCTCGCAATTCTTTTTGATATTTGGCAGATGCCATATCTTTGAATTTGTCTAAAACTGTAATTTCATCTGCAATACGACTAAACCTTTGATATGGTCCTTCACGTCCTTTTTGACAAAAGACTCTGGTTTGAAAATCCTCATCTTTTGCACCATCCATTATTTCCAGTGCTGAGTGACTACCAAGAACGCCAATTTTTACATCAGAGTAACCATTGACTATTTTCTTTATCTCAGAATTTTTAATCATATTATGGCTAGATATTAGGATCTAATATAGCTAATTTTTGATTATTCAGATCGGTTTGATTAAATAGATTTTTTTCAATTACTATGTGATTCGAATCATGCTTTACAATTTTGAACTTCAAATGCTTGGAATGCTTCTTCTTCCTGTCATGGTTGCCGGAGGTATTATCATGTGGCTTAAACGAAGAAAGGCAAATCAGGAATTAACTGATACAGAAAATGATGATTCTAAAAGCATATAGTGACAATGACCCATATCTGTCTAACACATAAAACACTGTACATTCCAATGATTAACTGTTGAAGCTTGTAATTGGAATCACTGGAAGTACCGGGACAATTTATGGAATTAGAATGCTTGAAACCCTCAAAAAACTAAACATTGAAACTCACTTGATAATTTCTGAATGGGGTGAAAAATGCATTTCCATGGAAACTGAATTTACTCCTGAATATACAAAGTCTCTTGCAACAAATATTTCTGATGAAAAAAATATGGCATCTAGTGTTTCTAGTGGCACTCATAGAATTGATGGAATGATTGTGGCGCCTTGCAGCATGAAAACATTGTCTGCAATTGCAAACGGCTATGATGATACGCTTGTTGCCAGAGCGGCCGGAGTTACAATCAAAGAATCCAGAAAATTAGTATTGATGGTTAGAGAGACTCCCCTTTCTGCAATCCATTTGGAGAATATGTTGAAACTTGCTAGATTGGGTATTGTGATTTTACCTCCTGTAACTGAATTTTATACTAAACCAAAAACCATTGATGATATTGTAAATCATGGTGTTGGAAAATGTTTAGACCAGTTTGACATAGAGCACAATTTATACCCTCGATGGGGTACCCTCTAAACTACCATTGCCAAAATTTTCTTTAGAAAAAATTGTTAATAATAATAATCGGGATGCTGTTTTTGAAATTTTCTCAAGTTTTGAAAACTATCAAAGAATAATCCCAAAACATTTTCCATCTGTTCGTATTCGCTCAATGCGTGAAAATATATCTGTAGTTGAGGAGCACTTGGTTTTAGGTGATGTTGAGTTGCTGATTATGGCAAAACATGTTACTCAAAAACCAATTTTACATGAAATTTTTGTAATTGGCGGTGATGCAAAAGGAAGTAAAATCAAACAGGAATTCATTGAACTTGAAAATGCAACAAAGATTTTGGTGGATGTGGATTTAAAGTTTAAAGGAAAAATGAGAATATCTGCCATGTTTGGCAAAAATAATTTTAAGGAAGATTATGATGAGATGCTGAATGATTTTATAAAAATTGCTGAAAACTAGTCTGATTTTACTTGCTTATCTTTAGAACTGTTGCTGTTGCTGCTGCTGTCTAATTCCTCTTTGAATTCTTTGAGATCTTTATCTGCTTCAATCTTTCCTTTTTCAAACTCTCCTTTGGCTTTACCAAATGTTTTAGCCAGTTCTGGAATCTTTTTTGCACCAAAAATCAATACGCCGATCACTATTACTAATATGATGATTTCCGTACTTCCCAGCATATCACAAAATGTTTCTTGATTTCAGATTTAAGTGTTCAACTTTTTTCGATCTTTACGTTCAATGAATATCATGCCTGCCACATACAGTGCAATCATTGGGCCTGCAACAAATGCCATTGTCACTCCTGTTCCATCTGGGGTGATGACGGCTCCAAAAATTACAATAATCACTATTGCATATCGGATATTTTTTCTCCAAAAATCGGCATCTGCCATTCCTGATGCTGCTATTGCATACATTGCTAGAGGAAGCTGAAATGAAAAACCAAATGCTAGCAAAAATTGTAATACAAATGTTACAAATTCCATGACATTAAGAAAAGTAACCAGCCCTGCACTTTCTCCATATCTGTACAAAAAATCTAACATGTATGGTATTACAAAATTATAAGAAAACACACAACCTGCCACAAATAATCCTAATGCCGGTAATGAGATACTTCTACTTATGTTGATTTCATTTTCTTTTAATGCTGGCTTGATGAATCCTACCAATTCTTTAATGATTACTGGCATTCCTACGACAACTCCCACCAATGCTGCAACGTATATTTGAGCAAAGAATGCTTGTCCTGGGGCAGTTTGAATTAATTGAACTCCTTCGGGAACTAGGTTGACTCTCATATGATTTGTAATCTGTGCTGCCATGTTGTGAACTGGTTCAAGTGTTGGATAATACAATGTGATTTGGTTTATTTGAATTGGTTCTGCATGAAACATTAAGAGAAATGCCGAAATTCCTCCTATCACTATGACAATTCTAACTAGTCTTTTTCTTAACTCTTCAAAATGTTTATTGATTCCATTTAGTTCGTCGGACATTTGTTATCCTTAATTCTAAACTATAATGATTATGTGGGAACTGGTAATAGTTTTGCTTCTGGAAGCCCTGCTTCTTTAAGTTGATCAGCTGTAATTCCTTCAAACTCTAATGATATGACTGCCTTTACATTAAATTTGGTCTCCATTCCTTTTGCCAAATTTGAAATATCTGTAGCAGAATAGATTTCTTTAGATCCTTTTAGGATGATTCTGTCTCCTTTTTCCATTTCTTTACCATTGTATTTTTCTTGAAGGAATTTGGTAATTTCTGGTAATTCTTTTCTATCTATATTGTTGTAAAAATAACATATTCCTTTTACTGATTCATAATCATATGCTGTTCCATTTCTATACATGAAAACACCGATAAAGTGAGCCTCCTCTTCTGGTTCTCTAATACATTTGATTTCCCAGTTTAGCAAATTTTTCTCATCATATGCATAGCCTGCCAGTTCCTCAGATGTAATTTTCCAGTATCTCATTCTACCTTTTGCCATTATGAAATATTGTAAATTATTCTGATATAAATTCCATCTCTATGTGACTGGGTCATTTTTTGTCTTCTTTTATAGTGATTTTCCAGAGTCTCTCTGTGTTAGATCCAGAAAAACTCTCTATATCCTCTAAATATTGATGATTATCCAAAACTATTTGATTTTGTATTAACTGCAGATGGTCTAGCATATTTTCAAACTTTGAAAAGAAATTACATGCTTGGAAAAGAAATGCTTCTTGATGAAGGTTCTGTATAATCTTCGGGTGCTAGATTGAATTTCAGTCTAAAATTTGATAATAACAACAAGATGGAGAGACTGAACGGTGAAATCAGGGAATGTTAGAGAGAAGTATTCAGATGTCTAAAGAAGATGGATACAGGTATTTTAGACGGAATGAGGGTTTACTATGATTTCACTAAAAAGTATGGAGTCTTGAAAGGCAAGACACCAGCAGGCCCAAGCCTCAGTGATTGAGATAGACGGCAAGAACAAATGGAAGGCCATAATTCAAAACGCCCCATTGAGTAAGAATCACCAATAAGCGTAAATTTCAATTCGAAGAAGAATATCTATATTTCATATTACTACTCAAAGATGTTACAGAACCCCGCAACATAACTCTATAATACGATTGTACCCATTGTATATGATAGAGATAAAAATGTTAACTAGCATAGAACAGCAAAAGTCAGATGAAATGTTAAACCATATTTATGCTTATGAGACACGTATTAACAAAGAAAAAATAACCAGACCTTATCCAAAACCAGAACATGATGTTTATGGTGAGCATTACATTAACAAAGAAGGTTATTCTCGAAGAAGGAACTATAATAGTACAGCACAGCGTATTGCAGAAATTGAAGCAGATATAATAGAAGAAATGCATTCAGAAAACAAAGCAAGTAAAGTAAAATGGGCAGTACGCCATATTCAACATTGGTTACCTAATTATGGCGGACCACTAGTAGATGAAGCAGCAGACAACATCAGGGAAAGAATACTAGCCGGTATCATTGTAGTACCACCATATGAACCATCAACCCAAGAAGAAATCATAGAACGCTATTGTCTTGCATTTCCAGATCAAGTACAGCAGGTAAAATCATGTCATCTAGTATAGATCAACAAAAGCCAGAGAAGGCATCAAACCATAATTTTGATGGTACTATACGAATTGATAAAGAAAAAACAATCATACCTTATCCAGAACAAGAATTTGATGTTTATGAAGAATATCACATCAACGAGGTGCATCTACGGCATCAGCATTACTGACAGTCTTTGCAGCCTTTGGTTTGGCCCAGCGGGGGGGGGGGGAGAGAAATACTATTACGGCATCAGCATTACTGACAGTCTTTGTAGTCTTCTTGGGTATATCCCTAGCTTTGGGCATGGCAGAAACAAATCCTGTTGCATTTGCACAGACTTTATCTTCTAACTTTAATTTAGGTGCAAGCAACGCAGATGCAACTGGAATTACAGAATTAAACGGCAAGATATACGTAGTTGATAGTGGTGATGATAAAGTCTTCGCATACAACGCAGACGGCACTAGATCAGCTGATGATGACTTTGTTCTAGCTAGCAGTTTCCCACAAGGCATTGCAGCATATGACGGCAAGTTATGGGTACTTGATAGAGGACTTGACAGTGTATTCGCATACAACACTGACGGCTCACGAGCATCATCTTCGGATTTTACTCTGGATTCAGCCAACGGCAATCCAAAAGGAATCACAGCACTAAACGGCAATCTATGGATAGTTGACAATACAGCTAACAAAGTATTCGTGTACAATCCAGACGGCACCCTAGTCTCATCCTCTGAGATTGGTCTGCCCAATGACAACGGCAATCCAAACGGAATCACAGCATTGCACGGCAAGCTATGGGTAGTTGATAAAGATAATGACAAGGTCTATGTGTATAATCCAGATGGAACACAAGATTCATCTTTTGAGTTTGCTCTGGATTCAGACAACGGAGCTCCAACTGGAATCACGACACTAAACGGCAATCTATGGGTAGTTGATAATAGAGATGAAAAAGTCTACGTGTATGATGACGTACAAGCTCCTTTGGCTTTTAGCTTTCGTATTGATGAAGACAGCAGCGCCCCATCTGGAATCACGGCACTAAACGGCAAATTCTGGGTACTTGATCGTAATAATAAAAAAGTCTACGCATACAACGCAGACGGTACACCAGATACAGCTTCTGACTTTAATCTGGTTGGTAACAATGGTGATGCATTTGGAATCACATCATACAACAACAAATTCTGGGTAGCTGATAGAATAGATGACAAAGTCTACGCATACAACGCAGACGGAACCCGAGCTGCTACATCTTTTGACTTTGGTTTGCCTTCAGCCAACACCAATCCATCTGGAATCACGGCACTATACGACAAATTCTATGTAGTTGATCATGATAGCACAGTCTACGCATACAACACAGCAGACGGCTCACGAGCTGCATCCTTGGACTTTAGTTTGTCTTCAGCCAACAGTAGCCCATTTGGAATCACAGCATTATACGGCAAATTCTATGTAGTTGATCGTGGAGATTACAAAGTCTACGCATACAACGCAGCAAACGGCACACCAGCTTCAGGCGCTGACATTACTCTGGACAGCTCCAGCACCATCCCAGCTGGAATCACATCACTGCACGGCAAGCTATGGGTAGTTGATAGTGCTGACCCTGACACAGTATACCCATACAATCCAAATATAATAATGCCAACACTATCTCTAGTATCCATAGTATCTGATAATGCAGATCCATCTTTGGCTACAACTGATGATACTGTCACACTAAGCTTTACGGCTTCTGAGAATATAAAAAAACCTACTGTAACCATTAATGGAGGTACTGCTGATACAGTTACTGGAAGTGGTACCTCTTGGAGTGCCACAAAAACAATCACATCCGGAGATGCTGATGGCCTTGTAGCATTTAGCATATCTTATTCTAACTTGGCAACAAATACCGGCATTACGGTTATCAGTACTGACGATAACACTAGTGTTACCATTGATCAAACGGCACCTACACTGACTGCAGTATCCATAACATCTGACCATTCAAATCCATCCTTGGCCACAACTGGCAATACTGTCACACTAAGCTTTACCTCTTCAGAACCTATACTGCCACCAACTGTAACCTTTGGTGGAGTTACAGCATCTACAGTTACTGGAAGCAACACTTCTTGGAGTGCCACAAAAACAATCACAGGTGCAGATGCTGATGGCCTTGTAATGTTCACTATAGCTTATTCTGACTTGGCAACAAATACCGGCACTCCAGTTACCAGTACTGACGATAACACTAGTGTTACCATTGATCAAATGGCACCTACACTGACTGCAGTATCCATAACATCTGACAATTCAAATCCATCCTTGGCCACAACTGATGATACTGTCACACTAAGCTTTACCTCTTCAGAACCTATACTGCCACCAACTGTAACCTTTGGTGGAGTTACAGCATCTACAGTTACTGGAAGCAACACTTCTTGGAGTGCCACAAAAACAATCACAGATTCAGATGTTGATGGCAGCACTGTAATGTTTGCCATAGACTATTCTGACTTGGCAACAAATGACGGCATTACGGTTACTGGTGTTACTGATGGTACCGGTGTTACCATTGATCAAATGGCACCTACACTGACTGCAGTATCCATAACATCTAACAATTCAAATGATAGTTCTTTGGCCACAACTGATGATACTGTCACGCTAAGCTTTACCTCCTCTGAAGGTATACTGCCACCAACTGTAACCTTTGGTGGAGTTGCTGCATCTGCAGTTGCTGTTGGAAGCAACACTTCTTGGAGTGCCACAAAAACAATCACAGGTGCAGATGCTGATGGCCTTGTAATGTTCACTATAGCTTATTCTGACTTGGCAACAAATACCGGCACTCCAGTTACCAGTACTGACGATAACACTAGTGTTACCATTGATCAAATGGCACCTACACTGACTGCAGTATCCATAACATCTGACCATTCAAATCCATCCTTGGCCACAACTGATGATACTGTCACACTAAGCTTTACCTCTTCAGAACCTATACTGCCACCAACTGTAACCTTTGGTGGAGTTACAGCATCTACAGTTACTGGAAGCAACACTTCTTGGAGTGCCACAAAAACAATCACAGATTCAGATGTTGATGGCAGCACTGTAATGTTTGCCATAGACTATTCTGACTTGGCAACAAATGACGGCATTACGGTTACTGGTGTTACTGATGGTACCGGTGTTACCATTGATCAAATGGCACCTACACTGACTGCAGTATCCATAACATCTGACAATTCAAATGATAGTTCTTTGGCCACAACTGATGATACTGTCACGCTAAGCTTTACCTCCTCTGAAGGTATACTGCCACCAACTGTAACCTTTGGTGGAGTTGCTGCATCTGCAGTTGCTGTTGGAAGCAACACTTCTTGGAGTGCCACAAAAACAATCACAGGTGCAGATGCTGATGGCCTTGTAATGTTCACTATAGCTTATTCTGACTTGGCAACAAATACCGGCACTCCAGTTACCAGTACTGACGATAACACTAGTGTTACCATTGATCAAATGGCACCTACACTGACTGCAGTATCCATAACATCTGACCATTCAAATCCATCCTTGGCCACAACTGATGATACTGTCACACTAAGCTTTACCTCTTCAGAACCTATACTGCCACCAACTGTAACCTTTGGTGGAGTTACAGCATCTACAGTTACTGGAAGCAACACTTCTTGGAGTGCCACAAAAACAATCACAGATTCAGATGTTGATGGCAGCACTGTAATGTTTGCCATAGACTATTCTGACTTGGCAACAAATGACGGCATTACGGTTACTGGTGTTACTGATGGTACCGGTGTTACCATTGATCAAATGGCACCTACACTGACTGCAGTATCCATAACATCTAACAATTCAAATGATAGTTCTTTGGCCACAACTGATGATACTGTCACGCTAAGCTTTACCTCCTCTGAAGGTATACTGCCACCAACTGTAACCTTTGGTGGAGTTGCTGCATCTGCAGTTGCTGTTGGAAGCAACACTTCTTGGAGTGCCACAAAAACAATCACAGGTGCAGATGCTGATGGCCTTGTAATGTTCACTATAGCTTATTCTGACTTGGCAACAAATACCGGCACTCCAGTTACCAGTACTGACGATAACACTAGTGTTACCATTGATCAAATGGCACCTACACTGACTGCAGTATCCATAACATCTGACCATTCAAATCCATCCTTGGCCACAACTGATGATACTGTCACACTAAGCTTTACCTCTTCAGAACCTATACTGCCACCAACTGTAACCTTTGGTGGAGTTACAGCATCTACAGTTACTGGAAGCAACACTTCTTGGAGTGCCACAAAAACAATCACAGGTGCAGATGTTGATGGCAGCACTGTAATGTTTGCCATAGACTATTCTGACTTGGCAACAAATGACGGCATTACGGTTACTGGTGTTACTGATGGTACCGGTGTTACCATTGATCAAATGGCACCTACACTGACTGCAGTATCCATAACATCTAACAATTCAAATGATAGTTCTTTGGCCACAACTGATGATACTGTCACGCTAAGCTTTACCTCCTCTGAAGGTATACTGCCACCAACTGTAACCTTTGGTGGAGTTGCTGCATCTGCAGTTGCTGTTGGAAGCAACACTTCTTGGAGTGCCACAAAAACAATCACAGGTGCAGATGCTGATGGCCTTGTAATGTTCACTATAGCTTATTCTGACTTGGCAACAAATACCGGCACTCCAGTTACCAGTACTGACGATAACACTAGTGTTACCATTGATCAAATGGCACCTACACTGACTGCAGTATCCATAACATCTGACCATTCAAATCCATCCTTGGCCACAACTGATGATACTGTCACACTAAGCTTTACCTCTTCAGAACCTATACTGCCACCAACTGTAACCTTTGGTGGAGTTACAGCATCTACAGTTACTGGAAGCAACACTTCTTGGAGTGCCACAAAAACAATCACAGGTGCAGATGTTGATGGCAGCACTGTAATGTTTGCCATAGACTATTCTGACTTGGCAACAAATGACGGCATTACGGTTACTGGTGTTACTGATGGTACCGGTGTTACCATTGATCAAATGGCACCTACACTGACTGCAGTATCCATAACATCTAACAATTCAAATGATAGTTCTTTGGCCACAACTGATGATACTGTCACGCTAAGCTTTACCTCCTCTGAAGGTATACTGCCACCAACTGTAACCTTTGGTGGAGTTGCTGCATCTGCAGTTGCTGTTGGAAGCAACACTTCTTGGAGTGCCACAAAAACAATCACAGGTGCAGATGCTGATGGCCTTGTAATGTTCACTATAGCTTATTCTGACTTGGCAACAAATACCGGCACTCCAGTTACCAGTACTGACGATAACACTAGTGTTACCATTGATCAAATGGCACCTACACTGACTGCAGTATCCATAACATCTGACCATTCAAATCCATCCTTGGCCACAACTGATGATACTGTCACACTAAGCTTTACCTCTTCAGAACCTATACTGCCACCAACTGTAACCTTTGGTGGAGTTACAGCATCTACAGTTACTGGAAGCAACACTTCTTGGAGTGCCACAAAAACAATCACAGGTGCAGATGTTGATGGCAGCACTGTAATGTTTGCCATAGACTATTCTGACTTGGCAACAAATGACGGCATTACGGTTACTGGTGTTACTGATGGTACCGGTGTTACCATTGATCAAATGGCACCTACACTGACTGCAGTATCCATAACATCTAACAATTCAAATGATAGTTCTTTGGCCACAACTGATGATACTGTCACGCTAAGCTTTACCTCCTCTGAAGGTATACTGCCACCAACTGTAACCTTTGGTGGAGTTGCTGCATCTGCAGTTGCTGTTGGAAGCAACACTTCTTGGAGTGCCACAAAAACAATCACAGGTGCAGATGCTGATGGCCTTGTAATGTTCACTATAGCTTATTCTGACTTGGCAACAAATACCGGCACTCCAGTTACCAGTACTGACGATAACACTAGTGTTACCATTGATCAAATGGCACCTACACTGACTGCAGTATCCATAACATCTGACCATTCAAATCCATCCTTGGCCACAACTGATGATACTGTCACACTAAGCTTTACCTCTTCAGAACCTATACTGCCACCAACTGTAACCTTTGGTGGAGTTACAGCATCTACAGTTACTGGAAGCAACACTTCTTGGAGTGCCACAAAAACAATCACAGGTGCAGATGTTGATGGCAGCACTGTAATGTTTGCCATAGACTATTCTGACTTGGCAACAAATGACGGCATTACGGTTACTGGTGTTACTGATGGTACCGGTGTTACCATTGATCAAATGGCACCTACACTGACTGCAGTATCCATAACATCTAACAATTCAAATGATAGTTCTTTGGCCACAACTGATGATACTGTCACGCTAAGCTTTACCTCCTCTGAAGGTATACTGCCACCAACTGTAACCTTTGGTGGAGTTGCTGCATCTGCAGTTGCTGTTGGAAGCAACACTTCTTGGAGTGCCACAAAAACAATCACAGGTGCAGATGCTGATGGCCTTGTAATGTTCACTATAGCTTATTCTGACTTGGCAACAAATACCGGCACTCCAGTTACCAGTACTGACGATAACACTAGTGTTACCATTGATCAAATGGCACCTACACTGACTGCAGTATCCATAACATCTGACCATTCAAATCCATCCTTGGCCACAACTGATGATACTGTCACACTAAGCTTTACCTCTTCAGAACCTATACTGCCACCAACTGTAACCTTTGGTGGAGTTACAGCATCTACAGTTACTGGAAGCAACACTTCTTGGAGTGCCACAAAAACAATCACAGGTGCAGATGTTGATGGCAGCACTGTAATGTTTGCCATAGACTATTCTGACTTGGCAACAAATGACGGCATTACGGTTACTGGTGTTACTGATGGTACCGGTGTTACCATTGATCAAATGGCACCTACACTGACTGCAGTATCCATAACATCTAACAATTCAAATGATAGTTCTTTGGCCACAACTGATGATACTGTCACGCTAAGCTTTACCTCCTCTGAAGGTATACTGCCACCAACTGTAACCTTTGGTGGAGTTGCTGCATCTGCAGTTGCTGTTGGAAGCAACACTTCTTGGAGTGCCACAAAAACAATCACAGGTGCAGATGCTGATGGCCTTGTAATGTTCACTATAGCTTATTCTGACTTGGCAACAAATACCGGCACTCCAGTTACCAGTACTGACGATAACACTAGTGTTACCATTGATCAAATGGCACCTACACTGACTGCAGTATCCATAACATCTGACCATTCAAATCCATCCTTGGCCACAACTGATGATACTGTCACACTAAGCTTTACCTCTTCAGAACCTATACTGCCACCAACTGTAACCTTTGGTGGAGTTACAGCATCTACAGTTACTGGAAGCAACACTTCTTGGAGTGCCACAAAAACAATCACAGGTGCAGATGTTGATGGCAGCACTGTAATGTTTGCCATAGACTATTCTGACTTGGCAACAAATGACGGCATTACGGTTACTGGTGTTACTGATGGTACCGGTGTTACCATTGATCAAATGGCACCTACACTGACTGCAGTATCCATAACATCTAACAATTCAAATGATAGTTCTTTGGCCACAACTGATGATACTGTCACGCTAAGCTTTACCTCCTCTGAAGGTATACTGCCACCAACTGTAACCTTTGGTGGAGTTGCTGCATCTGCAGTTGCTGTTGGAAGCAACACTTCTTGGAGTGCCACAAAAACAATCACAGGTGCAGATGCTGATGGCCTTGTAATGTTCACTATAGCTTATTCTGACTTGGCAACAAATACCGGCACTCCAGTTACCAGTACTGACGATAACACTAGTGTTACCATTGATCAAATGGCACCTACACTGACTGCAGTATCCATAACATCTGACCATTCAAATCCATCCTTGGCCACAACTGATGATACTGTCACACTAAGCTTTACCTCTTCAGAACCTATACTGCCACCAACTGTAACCTTTGGTGGAGTTACAGCATCTACAGTTACTGGAAGCAACACTTCTTGGAGTGCCACAAAAACAATCACAGGTGCAGATGTTGATGGCAGCACTGTAATGTTTGCCATAGACTATTCTGACTTGGCAACAAATGACGGCATTACGGTTACTGGTGTTACTGATGGTACCGGTGTTACCATTGATCAAATGGCACCTACACTGACTGCAGTATCCATAACATCTAACAATTCAAATGATAGTTCTTTGGCCACAACTGATGATACTGTCACGCTAAGCTTTACCTCCTCTGAAGGTATACTGCCACCAACTGTAACCTTTGGTGGAGTTGCTGCATCTGCAGTTGCTGTTGGAAGCAACACTTCTTGGAGTGCCACAAAAACAATCACAGGTGCAGATGCTGATGGCCTTGTAATGTTCACTATAGCTTATTCTGACTTGGCAACAAATACCGGCACTCCAGTTACCAGTACTGACGATAACACTAGTGTTACCATTGATCAAATGGCACCTACACTGACTGCAGTATCCATAACATCTGACCATTCAAATCCATCCTTGGCCACAACTGATGATACTGTCACACTAAGCTTTACCTCTTCAGAACCTATACTGCCACCAACTGTAACCTTTGGTGGAGTTACAGCATCTACAGTTACTGGAAGCAACACTTCTTGGAGTGCCACAAAAACAATCACAGGTGCAGATGTTGATGGCAGCACTGTAATGTTTGCCATAGACTATTCTGACTTGGCAACAAATGACGGCATTACGGTTACTGGTGTTACTGATGGTACCGGTGTTACCATTGATCAAATGGCACCTACACTGACTGCAGTATCCATAACATCTAACAATTCAAATGATAGTTCTTTGGCCACAACTGATGATACTGTCACGCTAAGCTTTACCTCCTCTGAAGGTATACTGCCACCAACTGTAACCTTTGGTGGAGTTGCTGCATCTGCAGTTGCTGTTGGAAGCAACACTTCTTGGAGTGCCACAAAAACAATCACAGGTGCAGATGCTGATGGCCTTGTAATGTTCACTATAGCTTATTCTGACTTGGCAACAAATACCGGCACTCCAGTTACCAGTACTGACGATAACACTAGTGTTACCATTGATCAAATGGCACCTACACTGACTGCAGTATCCATAACATCTGACCATTCAAATCCATCCTTGGCCACAACTGATGATACTGTCACACTAAGCTTTACCTCTTCAGAACCTATACTGCCACCAACTGTAACCTTTGGTGGAGTTACAGCATCTACAGTTACTGGAAGCAACACTTCTTGGAGTGCCACAAAAACAATCACAGGTGCAGATGTTGATGGCAGCACTGTAATGTTTGCCATAGACTATTCTGACTTGGCAACAAATGACGGCATTACGGTTACTGGTGTTACTGATGGTACCGGTGTTACCATTGATCAAATGGCACCTACACTGACTGCAGTATCCATAACATCTAACAATTCAAATGATAGTTCTTTGGCCACAACTGATGATACTGTCACGCTAAGCTTTACCTCCTCTGAAGGTATACTGCCACCAACTGTAACCTTTGGTGGAGTTGCTGCATCTGCAGTTGCTGTTGGAAGCAACACTTCTTGGAGTGCCACAAAAACAATCACAGGTGCAGATGCTGATGGCCTTGTAATGTTCACTATAGCTTATTCTGACTTGGCAACAAATACCGGCACTCCAGTTACCAGTACTGACGATAACACTAGTGTTACCATTGATCAAATGGCACCTACACTGACTGCAGTATCCATAACATCTGACCATTCAAATCCATCCTTGGCCACAACTGATGATACTGTCACACTAAGCTTTACCTCTTCAGAACCTATACTGCCACCAACTGTAACCTTTGGTGGAGTTACAGCATCTACAGTTACTGGAAGCAACACTTCTTGGAGTGCCACAAAAACAATCACAGGTGCAGATGTTGATGGCAGCACTGTAATGTTTGCCATAGACTATTCTGACTTGGCAACAAATGACGGCATTACGGTTACTGGTGTTACTGATGGTACCGGTGTTACCATTGATCAAATGGCACCTACACTGACTGCAGTATCCATAACATCTAACAATTCAAATGATAGTTCTTTGGCCACAACTGATGATACTGTCACGCTAAGCTTTACCTCCTCTGAAGGTATACTGCCACCAACTGTAACCTTTGGTGGAGTTGCTGCATCTGCAGTTGCTGTTGGAAGCAACACTTCTTGGAGTGCCACAAAAACAATCACAGGTGCAGATGCTGATGGCCTTGTAATGTTCACTATAGCTTATTCTGACTTGGCAACAAATACCGGCACTCCAGTTACCAGTACTGACGATAACACTAGTGTTACCATTGATCAAATGGCACCTACACTGACTGCAGTATCCATAACATCTGACCATTCAAATCCATCCTTGGCCACAACTGATGATACTGTCACACTAAGCTTTACCTCTTCAGAACCTATACTGCCACCAACTGTAACCTTTGGTGGAGTTACAGCATCTACAGTTACTGGAAGCAACACTTCTTGGAGTGCCACAAAAACAATCACAGGTGCAGATGTTGATGGCAGCACTGTAATGTTTGCCATAGACTATTCTGACTTGGCAACAAATGACGGCATTACGGTTACTGGTGTTACTGATGGTACCGGTGTTACCATTGATCAAATGGCACCTACACTGACTGCAGTATCCATAACATCTAACAATTCAAATGATAGTTCTTTGGCCACAACTGATGATACTGTCACGCTAAGCTTTACCTCCTCTGAAGGTATACTGCCACCAACTGTAACCTTTGGTGGAGTTGCTGCATCTGCAGTTGCTGTTGGAAGCAACACTTCTTGGAGTGCCACAAAAACAATCACAGGTGCAGATGCTGATGGCCTTGTAATGTTCACTATAGCTTATTCTGACTTGGCAACAAATACCGGCACTCCAGTTACCAGTACTGACGATAACACTAGTGTTACCATTGATCAAATGGCACCTACACTGACTGCAGTATCCATAACATCTGACCATTCAAATCCATCCTTGGCCACAACTGATGATACTGTCACACTAAGCTTTACCTCTTCAGAACCTATACTGCCACCAACTGTAACCTTTGGTGGAGTTACAGCATCTACAGTTACTGGAAGCAACACTTCTTGGAGTGCCACAAAAACAATCACAGGTGCAGATGTTGATGGCAGCACTGTAATGTTTGCCATAGACTATTCTGACTTGGCAACAAATGACGGCATTACGGTTACTGGTGTTACTGATGGTACCGGTGTTACCATTGATCAAATGGCACCTACACTGACTGCAGTATCCATAACATCTAACAATTCAAATGATAGTTCTTTGGCCACAACTGATGATACTGTCACGCTAAGCTTTACCTCCTCTGAAGGTATACTGCCACCAACTGTAACCTTTGGTGGAGTTGCTGCATCTGCAGTTGCTGTTGGAAGCAACACTTCTTGGAGTGCCACAAAAACAATCACAGGTGCAGATGCTGATGGCCTTGTAATGTTCACTATAGCTTATTCTGACTTGGCAACAAATACCGGCACTCCAGTTACCAGTACTGACGATAACACTAGTGTTACCATTGATCAAATGGCACCTACACTGACTGCAGTATCCATAACATCTGACCATTCAAATCCATCCTTGGCCACAACTGATGATACTGTCACACTAAGCTTTACCTCTTCAGAACCTATACTGCCACCAACTGTAACCTTTGGTGGAGTTACAGCATCTACAGTTACTGGAAGCAACACTTCTTGGAGTGCCACAAAAACAATCACAGGTGCAGATGTTGATGGCAGCACTGTAATGTTTGCCATAGACTATTCTGACTTGGCAACAAATGACGGCATTACGGTTACTGGTGTTACTGATGGTACCGGTGTTACCATTGATCAAATGGCACCTACACTGACTGCAGTATCCATAACATCTAACAATTCAAATGATAGTTCTTTGGCCACAACTGATGATACTGTCACGCTAAGCTTTACCTCCTCTGAAGGTATACTGCCACCAACTGTAACCTTTGGTGGAGTTGCTGCATCTGCAGTTGCTGTTGGAAGCAACACTTCTTGGAGTGCCACAAAAACAATCACAGGTGCAGATGCTGATGGCCTTGTAATGTTCACTATAGCTTATTCTGACTTGGCAACAAATACCGGCACTCCAGTTACCAGTACTGACGATAACACTAGTGTTACCATTGATCAAATGGCACCTACACTGACTGCAGTATCCATAACATCTGACCATTCAAATCCATCCTTGGCCACAACTGATGATACTGTCACACTAAGCTTTACCTCTTCAGAACCTATACTGCCACCAACTGTAACCTTTGGTGGAGTTACAGCATCTACAGTTACTGGAAGCAACACTTCTTGGAGTGCCACAAAAACAATCACAGGTGCAGATGTTGATGGCAGCACTGTAATGTTTGCCATAGACTATTCTGACTTGGCAACAAATGACGGCATTACGGTTACTGGTGTTACTGATGGTACCGGTGTTACCATTGATCAAATGGCACCTACACTGACTGCAGTATCCATAACATCTAACAATTCAAATGATAGTTCTTTGGCCACAACTGATGATACTGTCACGCTAAGCTTTACCTCCTCTGAAGGTATACTGCCACCAACTGTAACCTTTGGTGGAGTTGCTGCATCTGCAGTTGCTGTTGGAAGCAACACTTCTTGGAGTGCCACAAAAACAATCACAGGTGCAGATGCTGATGGCCTTGTAATGTTCACTATAGCTTATTCTGACTTGGCAACAAATACCGGCACTCCAGTTACCAGTACTGACGATAACACTAGTGTTACCATTGATCAAATGGCACCTACACTGACTGCAGTATCCATAACATCTGACCATTCAAATCCATCCTTGGCCACAACTGATGATACTGTCACACTAAGCTTTACCTCTTCAGAACCTATACTGCCACCAACTGTAACCTTTGGTGGAGTTACAGCATCTACAGTTACTGGAAGCAACACTTCTTGGAGTGCCACAAAAACAATCACAGGTGCAGATGTTGATGGCAGCACTGTAATGTTTGCCATAGACTATTCTGACTTGGCAACAAATGACGGCATTACGGTTACTGGTGTTACTGATGGTACCGGTGTTACCATTGATCAAATGGCACCTACACTGACTGCAGTATCCATAACATCTAACAATTCAAATGATAGTTCTTTGGCCACAACTGATGATACTGTCACGCTAAGCTTTACCTCCTCTGAAGGTATACTGCCACCAACTGTAACCTTTGGTGGAGTTGCTGCATCTGCAGTTGCTGTTGGAAGCAACACTTCTTGGAGTGCCACAAAAACAATCACAGGTGCAGATGCTGATGGCCTTGTAATGTTCACTATAGCTTATTCTGACTTGGCAACAAATACCGGCACTCCAGTTACCAGTACTGACGATAACACTAGTGTTACCATTGATCAAATGGCACCTACACTGACTGCAGTATCCATAACATCTGACCATTCAAATCCATCCTTGGCCACAACTGATGATACTGTCACACTAAGCTTTACCTCTTCAGAACCTATACTGCCACCAACTGTAACCTTTGGTGGAGTTACAGCATCTACAGTTACTGGAAGCAACACTTCTTGGAGTGCCACAAAAACAATCACAGGTGCAGATGTTGATGGCAGCACTGTAATGTTTGCCATAGACTATTCTGACTTGGCAACAAATGACGGCATTACGGTTACTGGTGTTACTGATGGTACCGGTGTTACCATTGATCAAATGGCACCTACACTGACTGCAGTATCCATAACATCTAACAATTCAAATGATAGTTCTTTGGCCACAACTGATGATACTGTCACGCTAAGCTTTACCTCCTCTGAAGGTATACTGCCACCAACTGTAACCTTTGGTGGAGTTGCTGCATCTGCAGTTGCTGTTGGAAGCAACACTTCTTGGAGTGCCACAAAAACAATCACAGGTGCAGATGCTGATGGCCTTGTAATGTTCACTATAGCTTATTCTGACTTGGCAACAAATACCGGCACTCCAGTTACCAGTACTGACGATAACACTAGTGTTACCATTGATCAAATGGCACCTACACTGACTGCAGTATCCATAACATCTGACCATTCAAATCCATCCTTGGCCACAACTGATGATACTGTCACACTAAGCTTTACCTCTTCAGAACCTATACTGCCACCAACTGTAACCTTTGGTGGAGTTACAGCATCTACAGTTACTGGAAGCAACACTTCTTGGAGTGCCACAAAAACAATCACAGGTGCAGATGTTGATGGCAGCACTGTAATGTTTGCCATAGACTATTCTGACTTGGCAACAAATGACGGCATTACGGTTACTGGTGTTACTGATGGTACCGGTGTTACCATTGATCAAATGGCACCTACACTGACTGCAGTATCCATAACATCTAACAATTCAAATGATAGTTCTTTGGCCACAACTGATGATACTGTCACGCTAAGCTTTACCTCCTCTGAAGGTATACTGCCACCAACTGTAACCTTTGGTGGAGTTGCTGCATCTGCAGTTGCTGTTGGAAGCAACACTTCTTGGAGTGCCACAAAAACAATCACAGGTGCAGATGCTGATGGCCTTGTAATGTTCACTATAGCTTATTCTGACTTGGCAACAAATACCGGCACTCCAGTTACCAGTACTGACGATAACACTAGTGTTACCATTGATCAAATGGCACCTACACTGACTGCAGTATCCATAACATCTGACCATTCAAATCCATCCTTGGCCACAACTGATGATACTGTCACACTAAGCTTTACCTCTTCAGAACCTATACTGCCACCAACTGTAACCTTTGGTGGAGTTACAGCATCTACAGTTACTGGAAGCAACACTTCTTGGAGTGCCACAAAAACAATCACAGGTGCAGATGTTGATGGCAGCACTGTAATGTTTGCCATAGACTATTCTGACTTGGCAACAAATGACGGCATTACGGTTACTGGTGTTACTGATGGTACCGGTGTTACCATTGATCAAATGGCACCTACACTGACTGCAGTATCCATAACATCTAACAATTCAAATGATAGTTCTTTGGCCACAACTGATGATACTGTCACGCTAAGCTTTACCTCCTCTGAAGGTATACTGCCACCAACTGTAACCTTTGGTGGAGTTGCTGCATCTGCAGTTGCTGTTGGAAGCAACACTTCTTGGAGTGCCACAAAAACAATCACAGGTGCAGATGCTGATGGCCTTGTAATGTTCACTATAGCTTATTCTGACTTGGCAACAAATACCGGCACTCCAGTTACCAGTACTGACGATAACACTAGTGTTACCATTGATCAAATGGCACCTACACTGACTGCAGTATCCATAACATCTGACCATTCAAATCCATCCTTGGCCACAACTGATGATACTGTCACACTAAGCTTTACCTCTTCAGAACCTATACTGCCACCAACTGTAACCTTTGGTGGAGTTACAGCATCTACAGTTACTGGAAGCAACACTTCTTGGAGTGCCACAAAAACAATCACAGGTGCAGATGTTGATGGCAGCACTGTAATGTTTGCCATAGACTATTCTGACTTGGCAACAAATGACGGCATTACGGTTACTGGTGTTACTGATGGTACCGGTGTTACCATTGATCAAATGGCACCTACACTGACTGCAGTATCCATAACATCTAACAATTCAAATGATAGTTCTTTGGCCACAACTGATGATACTGTCACGCTAAGCTTTACCTCCTCTGAAGGTATACTGCCACCAACTGTAACCTTTGGTGGAGTTGCTGCATCTGCAGTTGCTGTTGGAAGCAACACTTCTTGGAGTGCCACAAAAACAATCACAGGTGCAGATGCTGATGGCCTTGTAATGTTCACTATAGCTTATTCTGACTTGGCAACAAATACCGGCACTCCAGTTACCAGTACTGACGATAACACTAGTGTTACCATTGATCAAATGGCACCTACACTGACTGCAGTATCCATAACATCTGACCATTCAAATCCATCCTTGGCCACAACTGATGATACTGTCACACTAAGCTTTACCTCTTCAGAACCTATACTGCCACCAACTGTAACCTTTGGTGGAGTTACAGCATCTACAGTTACTGGAAGCAACACTTCTTGGAGTGCCACAAAAACAATCACAGGTGCAGATGTTGATGGCAGCACTGTAATGTTTGCCATAGACTATTCTGACTTGGCAACAAATGACGGCATTACGGTTACTGGTGTTACTGATGGTACCGGTGTTACCATTGATCAAATGGCACCTACACTGACTGCAGTATCCATAACATCTAACAATTCAAATGATAGTTCTTTGGCCACAACTGATGATACTGTCACGCTAAGCTTTACCTCCTCTGAAGGTATACTGCCACCAACTGTAACCTTTGGTGGAGTTGCTGCATCTGCAGTTGCTGTTGGAAGCAACACTTCTTGGAGTGCCACAAAAACAATCACAGGTGCAGATGCTGATGGCCTTGTAATGTTCACTATAGCTTATTCTGACTTGGCAACAAATACCGGCACTCCAGTTACCAGTACTGACGATAACACTAGTGTTACCATTGATCAAATGGCACCTACACTGACTGCAGTATCCATAACATCTGACCATTCAAATCCATCCTTGGCCACAACTGATGATACTGTCACACTAAGCTTTACCTCTTCAGAACCTATACTGCCACCAACTGTAACCTTTGGTGGAGTTACAGCATCTACAGTTACTGGAAGCAACACTTCTTGGAGTGCCACAAAAACAATCACAGGTGCAGATGTTGATGGCAGCACTGTAATGTTTGCCATAGACTATTCTGACTTGGCAACAAATGACGGCATTACGGTTACTGGTGTTACTGATGGTACCGGTGTTACCATTGATCAAATGGCACCTACACTGACTGCAGTATCCATAACATCTAACAATTCAAATGATAGTTCTTTGGCCACAACTGATGATACTGTCACGCTAAGCTTTACCTCCTCTGAAGGTATACTGCCACCAACTGTAACCTTTGGTGGAGTTGCTGCATCTGCAGTTGCTGTTGGAAGCAACACTTCTTGGAGTGCCACAAAAACAATCACAGGTGCAGATGCTGATGGCCTTGTAATGTTCACTATAGCTTATTCTGACTTGGCAACAAATACCGGCACTCCAGTTACCAGTACTGACGATAACACTAGTGTTACCATTGATCAAATGGCACCTACACTGACTGCAGTATCCATAACATCTGACCATTCAAATCCATCCTTGGCCACAACTGATGATACTGTCACACTAAGCTTTACCTCTTCAGAACCTATACTGCCACCAACTGTAACCTTTGGTGGAGTTACAGCATCTACAGTTACTGGAAGCAACACTTCTTGGAGTGCCACAAAAACAATCACAGGTGCAGATGTTGATGGCAGCACTGTAATGTTTGCCATAGACTATTCTGACTTGGCAACAAATGACGGCATTACGGTTACTGGTGTTACTGATGGTACCGGTGTTACCATTGATCAAATGGCACCTACACTGACTGCAGTATCCATAACATCTAACAATTCAAATGATAGTTCTTTGGCCACAACTGATGATACTGTCACGCTAAGCTTTACCTCCTCTGAAGGTATACTGCCACCAACTGTAACCTTTGGTGGAGTTGCTGCATCTGCAGTTGCTGTTGGAAGCAACACTTCTTGGAGTGCCACAAAAACAATCACAGGTGCAGATGCTGATGGCCTTGTAATGTTCACTATAGCTTATTCTGACTTGGCAACAAATACCGGCACTCCAGTTACCAGTACTGACGATAACACTAGTGTTACCATTGATCAAATGGCACCTACACTGACTGCAGTATCCATAACATCTGACCATTCAAATCC